>CAWDKB010000011.1:0-74563 GCA_963802865.1 uncultured Gaiellaceae bacterium | reverse complement strand
CGTGACGTCCATCGCGTCCCCGTAGTTGTGCGGGCTGCCGCCGGCGGCTTCGCCCACGATCCGTGCACGTGTGAACGCGTCGACCTCGGCGACGAAGTTGCCTCCCGCGGAGAAGGTGACCCGCCCCGTGAGCAGGACGAGCTTCCCGGGTCGGTTGACCGCGCGGCTGGCGAGCGCGCTGACAAGCCATCCATAAGACGTGTTGTCGCCGCCGCCGTTCAGCCGGACGTCGACGACGACGCGCTTGACCTTCGGCTTCCGGGCCCGGGTGAGCAGGGCCTCGGCGAACCGTCCCGTCGGCTCCGTGGCATGTGAGTAGGCCGCGTACAGGACACGGCCCTTCGCGAGCTTCGCGAACCACTGCGACCTGTGCTGATTCCGGAGCCAGAGTGGAGTCGCGACACCCGGCGGCGCCGGCGGCGCCCAGACGTCGTCGACTAGGTCCCAGTACGCGGGGCGGTGAGCGTCGACAGCGTCGTGTCGAAGCGTTTGCTGTTGCGCTCTCGAGGCCGTGCCCGTACAGCGGAGTGGTGAGCGCCGAGCCAATGGAGGATTCTCCCGGTGAGATCAGTGAAACTTGGGCAAGCCTCATTTCAGGCTTGACTGTTGTCGTGTGTCATGAGCGGGCGCAACGAGGGCTGACAACGTCGTCATGGTCTTCCCCTCCATCTCCCCCAGTCTGTCTCGACGAGCTCGGCCCGCTTCTGGTAGACTTATGACGCACATCTTTTCCGGGACAGCTGAGATGTTATGGGGAGCAGGTGCAGTGGCGGCGTGTGGTCGATGAGCGGGAGACAGGCCGATGTGGCCGTCGTGCTCTCCTGTTATTGCCACTATCGGTCACCTTGACGAGCAGTCTTGTCCGCCTCGAGCTTGTAAAGGTGGACCAGGTAGTCGGTCGACTCGTGTGTGGTAGTCCTCACGGGACGCCGGGAGTGGGAAGCAGGTCCGGGCGGATGCGCTCCATCTCTGCTGGTGAGCTTGTGCATGCTTGGTCTGTCCCGCCTGGAGATCGCCGGCATGCTGGTGGAGCTTGACGTGCAGGCGATGCAGAGGACGCACGGACGGCGAGGGTGGAGACGGAGCCGGGCCCTCACGGCGGCGCGCTCCAGCTGCTCCAGACCGAGCCGCTCCAGGCGAGCGTCCGCTCCGCGCCTGCTCCGATGCCGAGCCGTGGAGCAGGAAGCAGTGGAAGCTCTCGTCGCCGGAGCGAAGGTTCGTCGCCTCGATCGCACGAGCTCCTCGAGCCGCGCCTCGGCCTCGCCCCGGAACAGCTCGACGTGCCCGATCACTACCTTGGGTGATGTTCGAGACCCCCGACGAAGAGATTCGGGAGGAACTCGTTGCCGCGTCCGGCTCGGGGCTCTCGAGCCACGATCGAGCGCGGCGCGGCCATTGCCGTGATGCGGTACAGCTGTTTGTTCGGGGCGAGCCCACTGAACGACGGCGCGACTTTCCGCAAGTCCGTCGCGGGCGAGCCGCGGAAGGACGGCGTACAGCTGGCTCTTCGCAGGCGCCCAGCCCTGCCCGATCGCCTTGCCGCTCTGCTTCAGAGGGTCGTAACGGACTCCTCGCTATTCAGCGCGAGGAGGGCGAGTACCGCGGCCTCGCTGGTGGTCAGGAGCCGCGTCGCGAGCGTTGCTCGCTTCATCTCCGGAGTGTACTAGTCCGTTATGGACTATAGGAGCACCGTGACCGCGTCGCGCTCCGCCTGGTACTCCGCCTTTGATATGTCGCCGCGTCCTCGCCGTCGATCCGGAGCGGGAGCGGGCGATCGCAACGAACGACGATGCGGTCGAGATCGCGGGCCGAAGGGCCCTCTGTTTTTGAGTCTTTTCCCGCGAACACCGTGGAGCAGGAGGCGAGGAAGGTCGAGCGCGTCCAGGATACCAGCGCGAAGAACGCGAGACCCGTCGAGTTGGTTCCGGGCACGAGATCGAGCGCGAGGGCGCCTGCACTAGGTGTAGGGAGTGGATCCGCGACGAGGACGAACGCGGCGCTCCGTGCCCCTCGATCTCGACCCGCTCCTCGGCCCCCGTGACGCTCCCTGTGCGTCGCGGCGGCGACCTCCATGAAGGCGACGTTGCCGGACGACGCCCGGCAGGGCTCCGACCGAGCTCGTCCACCTTGCGAAAGAGCTCCGTGTCGAAGCCGAGCCCGGCGTCAAACCGAAGCGGCCGCCGTTCACCGGCCGAGCCCGATCCGGCGCGTTCTGCCCTGCACGACCGATCGGCGGCTCGCACCGGGTTACGCGGAGGCCGAGCGCGGGGGGAGGCACTTGTCCTCCGCCGGCAGGAAGCCGAGCGCACGTCGACCTCGACACCGTTCAGCACCTCGTTGTACGTGCCGTCGCCGCCGAGGACGTAGATCGCCTCGACGTCGCCGGCGGCACGCGCGATCGCAGTCGCCTCGGCGGCGGCCGTGCTCAGCTTCGTCTCCGTGCCGCAGGCAGTGCGGCGTGCACGGCAGCGAGCCGGTGCTCGTCGACGCTGGACGCGAACGGATTGACTATCAACAGGCGACGAATCGGCACACCCCAGTGTCTGGCACCCGAACGTCAAAGAGTGCGCCAGTCGTCCACAGTCACCGGGGCGTCGCATTCCGCGGACTCGTCCACGAGGATCGCGGTGGACCGATCCGCGAGCTCGTCGGTCTCTCGCCCGGGCTCGAGCCACGTGACGCCCGAGTTGGCGGCCGCGAGCAACAGCAGCGTCGCCGAGCCCGCGTCGAGGTCGGGCGCAGATCGCCCGCCTCGACTCCCTCGCGGAAGAGCGCTCTCCAGCCTCCTCGTACCGGCGCCGTTCCGCCGTGATCTCGTCGCGGAGCTCTGCCTCGAGATAGCGCCACTCGCGCGGGACACCGTTGCGACGTCGAGCCGCTCGGAACGACACGCAGATGCCCCGGAGCGCGAACCGCACCCGCTCGATCGCGGACGCGTTCTTCGGCTCCTCGTCCAGCGCGGCGTGGAACGCGCGCGCGCCCTCCCGCATGGTCTCGAAGAGGAGCCGCTGCTTCAACCCGGTCAGCCATAGAGCGATCTCTTTCCACGCCGAGCGCCGGGCGAGCGCGTCCATCGATGTCCGTGGCCGCGCTCCGCGAAGAGGCGCAGCCTCCGGGTCAGCTCCTCCCGCCTCGGAGCCATTACACTCGATGCTCAGACCGTTCGGTAGGGGGCCACGTGGACACGGAACACAGGAGTTCCTCGAGTACGTGCAGTCGGGCGGGCAGGTCGAGACGACCGACTGGATGCCGACGAGTACCGCGCGAAGCTCGTCAAGTCCATCGAGATGCACGGGAACGGTGCTGATGGGCGTGCTCCCGGAGCGCGACTGGATCCTCCGCGGCCCACGCTGCAGCGGAGCTCGCGCTGACCGCGAAGATCGAGGACGAGGTCGGCCATGCCAGCTATCTACCGCGTCGTCGAGGACCTTGGGAAGCCTGCAGCGCCTGTCTCGACGATCTCGTCTCCGGCAAGTCGAAGTTCCACAATGTCTTCCACTACCCGACCAAACCGGGGCGACGTCGCATCGTGTGGCTCGTCGACGCGGCGGCGATCGTCTCGCAGAAGGCGCTCCTCAAGTGCTCGTATGCGCCGTACGCGCGGATCATGAAGAAGATCTGCTGGGAGGAGTCCTTCCACATCCTTCACGGCCGCGACGTCATCCTCACTCATGGTCACGGGCACCCCCCAGCAGTTCGAGCTCGTCCAGGAGGCGCTCGTCCGCTGGTGGGCGCCCCTGATGCAGTTCCACGGCAACCCGATCCCCGCCGACGAGGACCCGATGTTCGTGTGGCGGATCAAGAGCCAGGCGAACGAGGATGCACGGCAGCAGTTCCTCGACGGGTACGTGCCGCAGATCCGCGAGCTCGGCCTCGAAGATCCCGGATCCCGCGCTGCGCAAGGACGAGGAGACCGGCACGTGGCTCTACACCGAGCCCGACTGGGAGCAGCTCCGGGGCCGCCGTCACCGGGCACGGGCCCGCCTCGCAGGAGCGGCTCGCGTTCCGTCGCCTCTCGCGCGAGGACGTAGAGCTGGGTCGAGCGGGTGGTGCTCGCGGAGGCCGCATAGCGGTGGTCTACGAGGTCTTCCGGCAAGAGCGGAAGGGTCAGCCGTTCCAGCACGCCGGCTCGGTCACGGCGCCGGACGAGCAGTTCGCCGAGATCTATGCGCGCGAGCGAGTGCGGCCGGCGCCAGGAGTCAGTCCCTGGCTGTAGCTGGTTCCGCGCGAGGCGGTGACCGAATCGACGAGTTCCTCGACGAGTTCGAGATGAAGTACCGCCGTGTCGACGGCTACTCGATCAAAGCCCGACTGCACGAGGCCCGCGAGCGCGCGGCACGCTGGACATGGCGCCGGGCGCCGGCGAACAGCGTGAGCAAGCGCACCGACCTCTTGCTCTCCCTCGCAGACGACGAGCTGATCCTCGGCTGGCGGAACTCGGAGTGGACCGGGACCGGCCTTCCTCGAGGAGGACGTTGCCTTCTCGTCGATCGCCCAGAACGAGATCGGGCACGCGGGGGCGCTGTACGAGCTCGCGGCGGCCGAGCTGGGACCACCGCGGATGCGCTCGCTTTCGACCGCAAGCCGGAGGAGTTCCGCTCGCGCCCCTCGTCGAGCTGCGCAAGCTCGAGTGGGCACGGACGATCGCGCGCCACTGGCTTACGAGTCTGCCGACGAGATCCGCCTCGCGGCTCTCAAGTCCTCCGACGACGCCGAGATCGCGGCGTCGCGGCAAAGATCGACCGCGAGGAGGCGTACCACCGCATGCACGCCGAGATGTGGATCGACCGCTGCGAGCAACGGACGAGGGACGGACGCGGCTCGACGAGGCCGTCGACGAGCTGTGGCCGTACGCGCTGGGCGTACTCGACGACGAGCTGAGGCCGGAGCTCCGCTCGCGCGTGGAGTCTCGCCTCGAGCGCGCGCTTCCGACGCCGAGGCGGTTCCGCGTGGGGTCGACGAAGCCGAGCTCGCCGAGCTGTGGGAGGAGATGACGTCGGTGCGCGCTCCGCCCCACGGGCGCGCAGTGGTGACCGTCGACGACGTCTGGGCGGCGCTCGCCGAGATCCCAGACCCGGAGACACCGTCATCTCGCTGGTCGACCTCGGCGTGGCAAGGACATCGTCGTCGAGAACGGAACCGTGCACGTGGACTTCATGCCGACCTTCATGGGGTGCCCGGCGCTCGAGGTGATGCAACGCGCGATGGAGACGACGATCGCCGAGCTCGGAGCCGAGCCCGACGTCCGAGTTCGACTGGACGACTCGTGGTCGACCGACGACATCACGGCAGAGGGCCGCGAGAAGCTGCGCATCGCGGGATTCGCTCCTCCTGCGCCGCGCGCCCCGGCAAGCTCGAGCTCGTGCAGCTCCAGCGCGGCTTCCGCTGCCCGTACTGCGGGTCGACGAGCACGAAGCTCGAGAACCTCTTCGGTCCCACCCCGTGCCGCTCGATTCGCTACTGCGACGACTGCCGACAGCCGTTCGAGCAGTTCAAGACGATCTGACTAGAGTGTCCTCCGTGCGGGTCGAGATCCTCTACTGCCCCACCTGAAGCGGCTACGACACACGGGCTGCGAGTCTCGCAGCCGAGCTAACGAGGTTCGACATCGAGGCGACCGCGATACCAGGTGCGAAGTCGCAGTTCGACGTGCTGGCCGACGACGAGCTCGTGTACTCGAAGCAGTCGGTGGGCCGCTTCCCCGAGGACGACGAGATCGTGCGGTTGCTGCGGCCCGAGTCGTAGCTTCGGGCCCTTCCGGCTAGTCGTCCTCCTCGTCCTTCTTGCGCCTTCCCTTGGCCTTGCCCTTGCCCGCGCCCCTCACCCTCCCATCCGGAGCACAGCGGCTCTCCCATTCGTTGCGCAGATCGTCGATCGCGTCCCGCTGACCCTGAATTCGCTCCGAGCGGTCGAGGAGGCCGACGACGCCGTCACAGCGGCCGACGGCGAAGCGGGCGAACGCGAGGTTGTAGCTCGCGTAGGCCTCGGTGATCGAGTTCGACCCGTTCAGCGCGACGACGGCTTCCCGCAGTATCGGTAGCGCGCCGGCGAAGTCGCCCGCCTGCACGTGCGCGAACCCCTCGTCGTTCAGCGCCACACCGTCGACCGCGGGCTCGGTGGTCGTCGTGTCAATGGCCGTGGTCGCGGTCCTGATCGGAGCGCTCGAAGCCTGAGCGAGACTCCGAGTCGGATCCCGGCCGGGATCGTCGTCCGCCCCGATCAGGACCGCAAGCGCGAAGCCGGCCGCGAGAACGCCGCTGGCCACCAGCGCGACCACAGCGCCCGACAGGCGCCTCGACCTGCGATGAACGGTGCGGCGGGTCGGCGCGTCCGAACCCCCGACGAGCGCGGGCGGGACCTGCCCGCGTTCGTCCTCGAACGAATCTCGGAGCTCCGCGACGAGCTCCCGCGCGGTTGGCGGCCGCGAGTCGGGGTCCTTTGCGAGGGCTCGGCGGAGCACGTCGTCCACTCGCGGCGGGAGGGCGGGGTCGAACGACGTCGCGGTCGGCACCTCGGCGTTGAGGTGCGCGAACGCCTCCGTCGTCGGCGTGTCGGCGGCGAACGGCCTGCGCCCGGTGAGCAACTCGAACGCGACGACGCCGAGCGAGTAGCGGTCGCTGGCAGGCGTAGCCGACTCCCCCCGCGCCTGCTCCGGCGAGAGGTAGCCCGCTGTCCCGAGGACCGTCCCCGGAAGCGTCAGGGTCTCGAGACCGCTCGCCGACGCGATGCCGAAGTCGGAGACGTGCACGTTGTCCTCCCCGTCGAGCAGGAGGTTCGCGGGCTTCACGTCACGATGGACGATGCCGCTCGCGTGTGCGCGATCGAGCGCGTCGGCGGTCTGCTCGAGCCAGTCGAGCGCCTGCTCTCGCGGAACGCGACCGCCCTTACGGAGGCGGTCGAGCACCGAGCCACCGTCGAGGTACTCCATGACGATCAAGGGCCTTCCGTGGTGCTCGCCGACGTCGAAGACGGTGACGATGTTGCGGTTGCTCGAGAGTCGGGCGGCGGCGTGCGCCTCCCGCTGGAAGCGAGCGCGGGCCTCGGGCTCCTCGGTGTACCGCTCCGACAGCAACTTGACGGCGACCGGCCGCTCGAGAGCGGTGTCGGTCGCCCTGTAGACCTCGCCCATCCCGCCACGAGCGAGCAGGGCCGGCGAGGCGTATCTCCCCGGGAGCACGTCGCTGGCGATACGACAGTTGTACCCGCGCGCGCCCGCGGCAACACCTCGCCGCCCGAGTCAGCGGAGCAGGAAGCCGTCTCCGAGCGGGTCGTCCGGATCGAGTGTGAAGACGTGCTCGCCCGTGCGGAACGCGCTGCCCTCGACCTCGGTGACGACCGCAGGGAGTCCGGCGACCTCGGTGTCGCGCACCACGCGCCCGCGGAACTCGGTCCCGACGATGCTCAAGTGGCGGAGCTCCGCACCCCGCTCGAGGCGACCTGCCCGATCGAGCAGCGCGAGCCGCGCCGACGTCCCGCTTCCGCACGGCGAGCGGTCGACCTCGCCATCGGCGAACACGGTGACGTTGCGTTGCGTCAGCGGATCCTCGGCCTCCTCCTGCCAGAAGACGACCCCGTAGACATCCCGAAGCTCCGGCTCGAGCGGGTGGACGACGTCTTGCCACGCCTCGAGCTCCCGCTTCAGACGACGACCGAGCTCGATCAGGCGAGGCAGCTCGTCGGACGCCACGCGCTCCTCGAGCGAGGCATAGAACGCTCCTCCGAACGCAACGTCCACGACGTGCTCGTCGAGCTCGACACCCTCGGCCCACACGAACGAGGGCACGTTCCGAAAGCGCACGGAACGGACGCGGCGGTCCACGACGTGCGCCCAGGTCTCGATGCGACCGGAGGGCACGTCGACGACGACGTGGTTCTCGCCTTCGGTCTTCTCGACGATGCCTTCGTCGAGCGCCCAGGTGACGAGCGCGATCGTTCCATGGCCGCAGGCCGTCGAGTACCCGGCGTTGTGGAAGAAGACGACGCCGAGGTCCGCTCCGTCGTCGTTCGGCTCCACGACGAAGCAGCCGTACATGTCCGCATGTCCGCGCGGCTCGTTCACGAGGAGGCGGCGCACGTGGTCGAGGCGGTCGTGCGCGTCGCGCCGCTTGTCGAGAATCGTCGCACCCTGGAGGTCGTCGGCGCCCGCGGTGACGATCCGGAAGGGCTCGCCGGCCGTGTGGTAGTCGATCGCCGTGACTCTCATCGCCGGGGCAGCCCGCACGCGTAGCCGAGGGCGATCTGGGCGGGCGTCCCCTCGAGGCCCAGGAGCGAGCGCATCCGCTCGTCGAGCAACCCGCCGATCTCGCAGCCTGACAACCGCTCCCGGACGAGCCGAAGCGCGAGATTCTGCGCCGCGTGGCCGACTTCGATGAGCGCGAAGCGACCTCCCCGCTCGCCGTACTTCGCCGTCGTCCGCTCGGGAAGGAGGACGAACACGACGACGACGTGGGGCACGCCGACCGCGTCCTGGAGGTTCACGATCTCGCGACACTCCTCCCACGGGGGACTGTCGGCGACGGGCGTGAGCGCGTGCTCGTGCGGCTCGTAGTGAACGACCTTGCCGCGGAGCGGGCCGGCGACGTTCGGGAGGAGCGCGAAGATCTCCAAGGGGTAGCACGCGCCCGCAGAAGGGAAGGCTCGCGACCCGTCGCGGGCCGCACCGAATGCCGAGAAGATCGGACCGAGTCGCCGATGGGACAGCGGCCGATCCGCGAACGCGGATGCACTGCGGCGTGCGTCCGCCAGCCAGCTGAGCTCGTCGCGGCGACGCCCGAGCGGCACGGGAGCGGCGGGATAGATCAGCTCGTCGCGCTCTCGTCCCGTGGCCGCGTGCTCGTCCAGCTGCCGCCGGAAGGTCCGCACCGTCACCGGCCCGAGCTTCGAGTTCTCCCAGAAGAGCCGATACAGATCCGCGGACACGTCAGCCGAGGGGATGAGGGTAGGGACTCGGGAAGCAGAGCGCATCGCGCTCGACCCAGGGGTAGCGCCGCTCGACGTCGGACACCGTCCCACCGAGGAACGGCCACGCCTCGACGCAGTGGATCGAGGCGAGGTCCGGCGAGAGCACGCGGACAACGCGGATTCCCGCTTGCAGGACGTCTGCGGTCGTGAGATCTCGGTAGTAGACACGGATTCCCGCGCCGGCGAGCGCACGGATCAGCGACTCGGGCGACGGATCCCCGTCGAGCGGAGGCGACGCCGGCTCGCCGTGCAGGAGCGGAATCCGCTCCCACTCTTCCGGGCGCAGCGAGTAGTAGACCGCGTGTTCCTCGAAGGTGTGCACCTCCTGGGGCGAGCGGAGCTCCAGCTCGGGGTGGAACTCCCTGTAGTAGCCGACGAACACCACGCCCTGGAGCCACTCCAGGTACGCCTTCTCGACCGCGTCTGCCCAGGTCGCGCGGCACGCAGCTCCGAGCGAGAGGCGGGTGACCCCTCGCAACGGTAGCCGGCCCGCGACGAGTGCGACCGGGTGCGGGCTGTACGCGGGCGTTGCGTCGATGCAGACGATCTCGCCGCCGAGCGCGTCGATCTCGGCTCGGTGGCGGGCGAGCGGCTCGACCTGGCGCCCTGGCACGCCGTGCAGCCACGTGACGATCAGCGCGTCGCGCTCGATCAGCTCCTGCAGTGCTCGCAGGAGCGCGCGCAAGGGAGTCCTCCCCGCCGCGAGACCGGAGGACGTCGCGACGCCGGCCCCCTCACCCGAGAGCCCCACGAGCTCGAACGGGACCCAGACCTCGCGGTTGTCGAGCGCGTCGAAGACGTTGGTATAGGTGCGCTCGGCGGAGTAGAGCGACGCGTGCGGGAATGCACGCCGTCGTCGCTGCTCCTCCGAGTACAGCGAGAAGTCCTCGAGCTCGAGACGCGTCGCGTCGCGGAGAGCGGCCCGTGATCTGCGAGTCAGCGAGCATGCGTGCGCGGCGTAGCGCTCGAGCGCCTCCCCGAGCGCCTTCTCCTCTGCGGACCGGCCGCTGCGCGCGATTCCACCGGCCGCGCTGCGCCAGCCCTCGCCCCCCCGGTCGGGGACGGCGATGTTCACGATTCCGGCCGGCTCGGCAAAGGTGCGTCGCACCTCGCGAGGCGGATCGACGACCCCGTGCCGAAATCCCGCCGCTCGAGCGAGCGCTGTCATCGCCTCAACCGACCCCGAAGAAGAGCGCGAGCCAGAGGAACGCCTCGACCACGATGGCGACCAGTCCGATCGCAACCACGGCCGCCGCATGCGCCCATGGCCGTTGCGCCCCGGCACCGGTGTACGCGAGCCCGAGGAGCACGACCCAGACAAGCCCGAGCACGACGAGGAGCCCGAGTACACCCGCAGCGGCGTCCGTGCCCGCGAGCATGAGAGAGACGAGCAACGCGGCTGTCGGGAGGGCGAAGAACCCCAGAAGCCCGGGCAATGGCGATCGCCAGCGTGCGCGCTCGAGTGTCTCGACCCGCGGCTTGCGCAGGATCCGCTGCGCGGTGACGGCCGAGTACGTTGATGCAGAGGCCAGCGTCACGACGCAGCAACAACAGCAGCACGAGCAGCAGCCGCACGTGGGCGTGGCCACAGCCGGCCGGGCGGACGGCAGGTCGAACTGCGTGACGAGACGGATCACGCGTCGTCCATGAGTCTCGCCGGTCGGGCGGGCCCGCTCATTCGAGGGTCTCCCCGACGGCGGTGAGCCAGACGAAGAACTCGACGAACGCAGCGACGATGCCGATTCCGACGACTGCCGACGCCCGCGCCCATGGCCTGGCGGCGCCGGCCCCGCTGTAAGCGAGCCCCACGAGCACGAGCCAGACGATGACGAGCAAAGGCAGCCCCCCGGTGACGAGCGCGTCGGTGAGGTTGGCACCCAGCCAGACCGCGAGCACCGCAAGAGGCAGCGCGAAGAAACCCACTACACCAGGCCATGGCGATCGCCAGTGCACCCGCTCCGGGGACTCGCGTCGCGCATCGCGCAGGATCCGCTGCGCACTTATCGCGGAGTAGATGGACGCGGACGCGAGCGTCACGACGCAGGAGCAGCAGCACGAGCAACCGCAACAGCTCGGAGTCGCCGCAGCCGGCCGGGCAGACGGGTGGTCGAACTGCGTAACGAGCCGGATCACGCCGTGGCGCTCCAGGGAAGCGCGATGCGCCCCGGCGTCTCCCCGCCGTCTCCGCACACCGGGCACCAGGGGAGCCTGTAGACCGATCCGACGGTGACTCCGTGCGCGTCGAGGTCGTAGGCAGCAGTTGCGTTCGCGAGTCGGACGTCACCCGCGGCAGCTCGCTCGAGCTCCCGGACTGCGAGTGCGGCGGCAAGTGCGGGGCTGTCCAGGATCGCCGGCCGCGGCGGCGGCTCGGGATCGCCCCAGAGACTCCCGACGCGCCCGGCCAGGCAGGCGAGGCACGCCGTCTCGCCGGCAAGGACGAGCGGTCCGAGCGACACGGTGTGGTGGTACGCAAGATCGAGGAGAAGATGCGGCGTCGGCTCGGGCCGGGCCGACTCGTACACCTCGAGCAGGCGGCCCGTCGTCCGCACGAAGAGCAGCAGGTGGGCGTCGCCGTCCGCCTCACACAATGCGCTGCTCTCGGAGAAACCCGCCGTGAGGTGCGCGTCGAGCGGTTCGTCGCGCTCCCCGACCCAGCGCACCTCGAGCGACTGCGGCTCCGGGACACCGTCTCCCTCGAGCGCCCCAGTCCCGATCAGCTCCTCGGCGGCGCTTCGCGCGCTCTCCGAGAGCGTGCCGAGCTCGACGGCTCCTCCCTCCCAGGCGCCGAGCAGCTCGAGCGCCGCGACCTCGTCGAGACCGTCGAGCGCGTACACGCGGTCGGCGCCCGCGCTCAGCACGAGCGAGCCCTCCTCGTACGTCAGAAGCCAGGCGTCACTCGGACGGGTCCGCTCCACGGCGGGATTACAGCGCCGCCCCCGGATGGCCGGGCGAGCTAGCGGCCGCTGAAGTCCGGAGCGCGCTTCTCGAGGAACGCCTGCACGCCCTCGCGGAAGTCCTCGGTCTGCGTCGCAGCGTGCTGTAGCTCGGCCTCGAGCTCGAGCTGATCCTCGAGCGCCGAGCCGAATGCGTGCTCGAAGAGCTTCTTCGTGCCCGCGACGCCGCGGGTCGGAAGCGCCGCGTACCAGGCGCCGAGCTCCGCGACTCGCGCCTCGAACCCGTCGGCCGGCACGACCTCGGACACGAGACCCCAGTCAACAGCCTCGTCCGCGCTCAAGCGGCGGTTGGAGGTCATCCACTCGAACGCCCTCGCGAACCCGAGCAGTCGGTGGATGAACCACGTGCCGCCCGCGTCGGGGACGAGCCCGATCCCGATGAAGCCCGGAACGAAGCTCGCATCCGAGGACGCAATCCGCACGTCGCACGCGCAGGCGAGCGAGAGCCCCGCTCCCGCACAGGCGCCGTTGATCGCCGCTACCACGGGCTTCTCGAGCGCACGGATGGCGCGGACGTTCGGGTGGTACGTCTCCTCGAGCGCCGCCTGTACACCGCCCGGAAGCTCCTGGAACTCGCGCAGGTCCTGCCCCGCACAGAAGCCGCGGCCCGCACCGGTCAGAACGACGGCTCGCACCTCCGCGTCGGCAGCCTCCTCGAGCGCCGCGGCCAGGCCGGCGTGCATCTCACGGTTGATCGCGTTGTAGACGTCGGGGCGGTTGAGCGTGATCCGCAGCACCGCTCCCTCGCGGGCGGTGAGGACTTCGTCGGCCATCGAGCGAGACTACTCGCTCTTCCGCGAGTCGAGGAACGCGCGCACCGCGTCCTGCGCCTCCGCTCCGAGCATCGACATGGCGAGCCAGTCACGCGCATGTCCGACGGTCTGGTGCCACGCGAGGTCGCGCCAGACGTTCAGCTGCTGCTTCGCGTAGCGCGTCGTCTCCGGCAGCCGCGCCGCGAGTTTCCCGACCCACTCGTCGACGACCGTATCGAGCTCGGACTCGGGCACCGCTCGGTTCACGAGGCCCCACTCCGCCGCCTGCGCCGCCGGGATCTCATCGCAGAGGAAGACGATCTCGCGCGCCCGGCGATCGCCGACCATGAGCTGGAGCCACTGGGTGGCTCCACCTGCAGGCACCGAGCCGTGCTGGAGGCCGACGTGCCGGATGAACGCCGAGTCCACCATGACGGACAGGTCGCACGCCATCTGCAGCTCGTTCCCCCCGCCGACCGCGATCCCGTTCACGCGCGCGATCGTCGGCTTGCCGATCTCCCGCATCCGGTCGTGCATGTCCTTGAAGGCTCCGAACCATTTCCAGTACTCGGTCGAGCTCCCGAGCAGGTCTTCCTCCCACGAGCGGAGATCGGCGCCGACGCAGAACGCCCGGCCCGTGCCGGTGACGACCACCGCTCGGATGTCGTCGTCCCACGACGCGTCCTCGCACGCGCGCGCGATCTCTCGGAGCATCCGGAAGTCGAAGGCGTTCAGGACGTCCGGGCGATCGAGCCGGATCGTCGCGCGCGGCGGCGCCTTCTCGTAGACGATCGACTCGAAGCCAAGCTCGGCCGGATCGACCGGGCGCGGATGCGTCGGCTCGGTCACTCGATGGAGGCGAAGTGCACGGTGAAGGGAATGCCCATCTCCATCGCGTCCTTGCCCGACGCGGCGAACTCCGGCGAGTTGGCCGCGGCCTTGAACGACTCCATGTCGTCCCACTCGAACTCGGCGTAGTAGCGGATCGACGGCTCGCCGAACGGGGAGCCGAACACCTTCCCGTGCCTGAACGCCTTGCATTCGACCGGTGCCGTGAACTCCGCGAGGTGCTGCGCATACCGCTCGGGATCGGGCTCGGACTCGTACTGGATGATCGCTCTGATCACGTGCGCTCCTTCGTCGGGGACGCCGGGGAGCGTATAGCGTCCTCGGCGTGAGCTCGACCGCCTTCGCCGCCGTGCTCGCCTTCGCGGCGGGCCTCGGCGGGGCCGTGCAAATCGCGGCTCAGGGCAAGCTCGGAGAGCGGGTCGGAAGCCTCGAGGCGCTGACGACGGCAGCCGTCGTCGGCGGCGTGTTGGCACTCACGGCCCTGCTTGTCGTCCGCAGGTCACTGGGTGGCATCGGTGACGCCTTCGACGGCCCGAGGTGGCAGCTCCTGGGTGGTGTCATGGGCGTCTTCATCGTCTTCTCGATCACCGTCGCCGGCCCGCGCATCGGCATCGTCGCGACCACCGCGTTCCTCATCGCAGCGCAGTTCGGACTCGCCGCCGTGATCGACCGGTACGGCTGGTTCGGTGTCGAGCAGGTCGCCCTGTCCTGGCCACGCGTGATCGGAATCGGCCTGCTCGTGGTGGGCGCCGCGCTCACACTTCGCCGGTAGGCCTCCGCGCGTAGCCGCAGCGCGAGCGAAGGGAGTCCGCATCGAGCACCGTCGTCCGGCCGCGAGCGAGCGCGACCGCGCCGGCGCGCTCCTCCTCCCGCAACACGCGATTGACCGTGGCCCGCGAGGTACCGGCCATCGCTGCGATGTCCTCCTGCGTGAGCGGGACGACTCCCGACTCGTAGGTCGCGACGAGCTCCGCGAGGCGACGTCGCACTCGCGTCTCGACATCGACGTAGTGGGCCTCGACGATCCTGTCCGTCGAGCGCCGAAGCTGCTCGGCCAACAACCGCAGCAGCACGTCCTTCACACCGGGGTGCTGACGTTGAAGAAGCGCGAAATCGTCGCGATAGACGGAGCGCGTCTCGCCGTCCTCGAGCGCGGTCACAGTCGCCGACCGATGGGCCCCGGGGAGCAGGAGCGCGAGTTCCCCGAACGCCTGCCCCGGCCCGAGCACGTCGAGGAGGACGCTGTCTCCGACGGGGGTCTGCACGCGGACACCGAAGCGCCCGCGTGCGATGAGGTGCAGGGACTCGGCCGGGTCGTCGCGGTGGAAGACGACCTCGCCTCTCCCGAATGTGCGGCGCCGGGCGATGGACAGGAGCTGCCGAACGTCAGCCGGCGGGAGATCGGCGAGCAGCGGCCACTCCACGGCACGGAGTCTCGGGCATGGCCGACGGCGCTGCAACCGCTCGCCGACAGGCCGGAGGCCCGCTCGCACGGGCCTCCGAACCATCGTCGTGCTGCTCGGCTCTAGCCGAACGGGAACGTCGACCTGCGCCCGCAGCTCCGTTGGATCCAGAGCTGCGTGCCTTGGGTGTCGAGGTGCGGCACGGCCGGCGTGAGCCGGGAGAGCTTCGCTGTGCACGGCGACTTCTGGGCGGCCGCCGTCGGTGCGCCGAAGGCGGCGACAAGGGCGGCGATCGCTGCGATGAGAAACGTGCGCTTCACGAGATTGCTCCTTTCAAAGAGCAGGTCGTTTCGTGGTCAGGTACTGCGTCGAGTCGAAGAGAGCGAAGGGCCCGTGTCAGCGCGCCGACCTGAGCAGTGAATCGCCGGCAGTGCTCGCACCGGCTCATGTGCAGTGCGAGAGCCGAGACCTCGTCCGGCTCGGCCTCGCCGTCGAGCGCGAGGGAGAGCGCCCGGCGGGCCCGGGCGCAGCTCCTGTCCTGTCGGGCGTGGAACACGGTGCCTCAGACCACCCTGGGGCCTGCGGGTGCCGTGCCGGATGCAGCCTCGTGCCGCCGCATGCGCTGGATCCAGGCGAAGGCGGATCGCGATCGTGCTTCCGCCTGCTCGTCCGCACGGGCCTCGCGAGCATCGGCCACGTGCATCGCGGCCCGTGCCCGCAGCAGCCGCTCCTCGTCGCGCAGTCGGGCGATCTCGTACTTCGTCCACGGATGGATGTCCATAACCCCTCCTCTGAGTGGGCTGTAGATGACCCATCCGTTCTCGCAGCGCGCGCTGAAACGATCCTTGAGTTGCGCTGAACGCGTGGCGCCGAACTACAGAAGAGAGCCCCGCAGTAGCGGGGCTCTCTCGATGACGTCGGAGCGAGCGATAAGCCCGCCAACCGCTACTCGTACGCGAAGGTCGCCTTGCCGGTGACGCGAACCTTGAGCTGAGTGAAGTACGGACCCACGATACGAGCCTCACCCTCGATGACGGTCGGCAACGCCGATCCGGCGGAGTACTCGAGCGTGGCCGAGGGGATGCTCAGTGCCTCCGACGTTGCGAGGCAGTGGAACCGACCGTACCTGCCGGGCTGGAGCGAACGTCCCGAGCCCGAACAGTTGGCCACTTCGATCCTCAGTCCGCTGTCCACCACACGCAGCGCATGCTCGTACCGAATCGCATAGGCCCCGTACGTCCACCAGGCGTTCTCGTCCCCTGCGTCGAGCGCCCACATCTGGAGCCCATTGAACAGCGCCACTCTCTCGCGAAGCTCGCCCTCCAGAAGGGCCTTCTCGGCCACCGGAAGGCCGACCTCCACATTGTTCTTCAGCATCCGTTCGGCCTTCGGCGCGAGCCAGGCGTTGCCGGGCGACGTCGCGCCCGCGGCGAGCGAGACTCCGACACTCGCCATCAGCACTACACAGATCACTCCGACTATCCGTTTCACGGTGTTCTCCTCTCTGACGTCGGTACCCGCCGTTGTCGCAGCCCGCGTTGAAGGAGCACTTGAGAGCCGCTTGATGCGGCGCGGGCGGGGGTCTACGGTTGTCCCGGCCGACGGAGGTAGCCGCTGATCGAGTTCCGTGTCCTAGGACCGCTCCAGATGAGCACGGGGAATCGCGTGCTTCCGCTGGGCGGGATCAAGCAGCGCGGCGTGCTCGCGTTGCTGCTCCTCGAGCGCAACCGGGTCGTTCCGCGAGACAGGCTCGTCGATGCCCTCTGGGGCGACGAGCCGCCGGCCTCGGCCGCGAACAGCGTGCAGGTCTACGTCTCCAAGCTTCGGCGGCTTCTCGAAGAGGGCGACGGCGGGACGAGCACGCTGGCGACGGAGCCTCCGGGCTACGTCCTGCGCATATCGCCGGGCGCTCTCGACGCCGAGGAGTTCGAGCAGCTCGTGACGGAAGGTCGGTCCGCGCTTCGCTCGGAGTCGTACGACGAGGCCGAGGCGACGCTCGCTCGTGCGCTCGCGATCTGGCGCGGGCCTGCGCTCGCCGACCTCGCAACCGAGCCGTACGCACAGCCGGAGATCGCGCGGCTCGAGGGACTGCGGCTGGAGGCGCTCGAGGCGCGCTTCGAAGCGATGCTCGCCGTCGGTCGCCAGGCCGAGGCGGTCGGAGAGCTACAGGCGCTCGCCGGCCTGCACCCGCTCGACGAGCGGCTCCGGGGGCAGCTCATGCTGGCGCTCTACCGCTCGGGCAGGCAGGCCGACGCGCTCGAGTCGTACCGGGTGTTCAGAACGCTCCTCGACGAGGAGCTCGGGCTCGAGCCGGGTGCCGAGCTGCGCAATCTCGAGCAGGCGATCCTCCGCCAGGACGTGTCACTGGCACCCACGGCCTCGCCCCCACCACAGTCGCCGCCGAGCGAACCAACGGAGGCAGCGACGACGGCGCCGGCGATTGACGTACCACGCGCGATCGAGGACGAGCGCAGACCCGTCACCGTTCTCTTCGCCGACATCGTCGGCTCGACCGCGCTCGGCGAGAAGCTGGAGCCCGACGAGGCCAAGGTGCTCGTCGGCGAGTGCGTGACGATGATGAGCCGCGCCGTCGACGAGTACGGGGGGATGGTGCAGGCGTACCAGGGCGACGGCATCTGCGCGTACTTCGGCGTGCCCGCGGCGCACGAGGACGACCCCGAGCGAGCCGCCCGCACCGGGCTTCGCATCCTCGAGGTCGTGCAGGGCTACGCGCGAGACATCGAGGCTGCGTGGGGCATCACGGGGTTCGCCGTGCGGGTCGGGATCAACAGCGGACCGGCGGCAGTCGGGCTCGTCGGTAGCGCGGATCCGCAGGCCGTCGCGCTCGGCGACGCGACGAACGTCGCCGCCAGGCTGCAGTCCGCCGCGGACCCGGGGACGATTCTCGTGGGCCAGGCGACGAGCCGCCGGCTCGTGCATCGCTTCGACCTCGGTCCTCCTGTCGAGATCACCGTGAAGGGAAGGGAGGAGCCCGTGCGTGCCTCCCGGCTCGTTCGCGCGAAGGAGCGCGAGCCCCGCGTGCCCGAGACGCCGCTCGTGGGCAGGGAACGCGAGGTCGAGGGATTGCAGACCGTCGTTCGCGACCTCGAGTCGGGTCGTGGGCGCGTCATCCTCCTCACGGGCGCACCCGGAATCGGGAAGACGCGGCTCCTGACGGAGCTCGCGACGCTCGGCGGAGACGGAGTCACCTGGCTCGAGGGCCGCTGCCACTCGTACGGCGGGCTTCCGGGTTGGGCGTTCGTCGAGGCGCTCCTCGGGTGGCTCGGCGCCGACATCGGGGAGCCCGAGATCGCGATTCGCACGAAGGCGCGAGCCAGTCTCGGCGCGCTCTTCGGCGACGACACCGAGGCCCTCCTCGTCCCTCTGGCCAGCCTCCTCCGGCTGCGCCTCGACACGGACGCTGCGCCGGCCGAGGGCATGCGGGAGGCCTTCGTTCGCTGGCTCGAGACGCTGGCGGCGTCGAGACCGGTCGTCCTCTCGGTCGAGGACACGCAGTGGGCGGATGCGCCGACGCGCGAGCTCGCCGAGGCCGTCCTCGAGCTCACGGATCGCTCGCCCGTCGCCCTGGTGCTGACCGAGGAGCCGATCCCGGGGTCCGAGGGCGCGGCTCTCCGCCTGCACGCACTTGCCAACTACGGGCACCGCACCTCCGAGCTCGCCGTCGGCCCACTTTCGGACGAGGCCGCCGAGGAGCTGCTCGTCGGCGTCGTGGGCGAGGACATCGACCGTGCCGCGCGCCTGGGCCTCATCCGCGAGGCCGAAGGAAACCCGCTCTACCTGGAAGAGCTCGCGCGAGCGTATCTCGAGGGCGCGCTCGAGCCCCGAGGTCGCACCTGGACGGTGACGATCGGCGCGCTCGAGCTCCTTCCGCCGTCTCTCGAGAACCTCCTCGTCGCGAGGATCGACCGGCAGGCCGACGGCCCACGGCGGCTCGCTCAGATGGCGGCGGCGATCGGGCGAGTGTTCCCGGTCAGAGTGCTCGAGCACGTCGCAGCGGAGAGCATCGACGAGCCGCTGAAGGCCCTGCTTCGCGCCGAGGTCGTCCGCGAGGTCGGTCGCTATCCGGAGTTCGAGTGCGCGTTCACGCACGGTCTCCTGCGCGAGGCGGCGCTGTCGACCCTGACCTCGACACGAAAGCGAGCGCTGTACGCCGACATCGCGTCGGCGTTCGAGTCGCTCTACGCGGAGTCGCTGGACGAGCACGTCGAGCGGCTCGCCCACTACCACGCGCAAGCCGGGAACCTTCCGCGGGCGCTCGAGTACGCGGAGCGCGCCCGCGGCGTGGCGGGCTAGCGCGCCGGTTCGGCATCCCTCAAGCCGGTGTTCAGGGCCCGACAAGCGGTCGCGTGCAACCTCGAGCGTGATGCTGAAGCGAACGACACGCGGTCTCGTCCTGGCAGTGCTTGCGGCGCTGTTGCTCGCACCGGTGGCGCGGACATTCGAGGCTCCTTCCAAGCTGAACGACGTGGCGCGCGTGTACTCACTGGGAGTGGGCGAGGTGCGGTGCCCGTCGCGGACCGAGTGGGACGGCTACTACGGCTCGGCGTTCGCGTGGGGCTCGACGAACCTGCGCGAGGACCACAGCACCCTGTCGCCGGCGATGTGCGAGGGCGCGCTCGGAGATCGGAGGCGCGACCGTTCCCCTCTGGCAACAGGCCGCCGGTGTGTGGGTGCTCGTGCACGAGTCCTTCCACCTGCGTCACTGGCGCTACCGGAAGAACGAGGCCCAGGTCGCCTGTCAGACGATCGTGTACTTCAGGGACGCTGCGATGCGACTCGGCGCGAGCGAGGCGCAGGCGGAAGAGCTCTACCCGTACGCGCTCGCGCTGCACATCCGGCAGACCGAGCTCTTCTCCTGGTACCGCGACAAGACCTGCCGCGCGCCGCTCTGGATTCCCCCCGGAACAGTGAGCTAGACGGACGAGCGGCTAGCGCTCGAGCCACCAGTCCTCGTTGTTCTGCGAGAAGTTGAAGATGCCGCCGCGGGCGACGACGCCTCTGAGAACTGTTCTGTGCGCCACCCGGAACGGAGGCTGATAGAGGGGCAGCACGGGTACGGCGCGGGCGAGCTTCGCGTCGGCGGCGTTCAGGACGCGCGCGCGCTGACGAGGGTCGACGATCCGATCCGTTTGCTGCACGTCCCGCATGACCAGGCGGCTGCAGTACCCGGCGACGTTATTAGGGTCTTTGCAGATGCTTTCCGGCATCGGCGCGCCCCCCGGGTCGACGTTCCAGGCGAAGAGGACCGCGTCGAACGCTCCGCTCCTGATCAACTGGTTGGCCACGACTCCGGGCGGCACGTAGTTCGGTATCACCTCGACGCCGACCCGGCGAAGTTGGTTCTGGATCAGGTCGAGCGTCCGCTGGCGATAGGGCACTCCGGCGGTGGTGAGGAAACGCAGTGACAGCTTCTCACCGGCGCAGGCGTAGGTCGCGTCGACACCCCGGCGGCAACCGGCCTGCTCGAGGAGGCGACGCGCCTCGGCCGGCCGATAGCGGTAGTCGCTCCAGTTGGCCTCGTAGAACGGCTCGCTTGCGACGAAGACCGTGCTGTCCAACACTCGCGCACGCCGGCCGACAGCCCGGCGGACGATCTCCTCGCGGTCGATGCCGTAGGCGAGAGCGCGCCGTACGAGCTTGTCCCCGAGCGCCGGGTTGCCGCCCGGGCCGAGCCGGAACGTGAGGTGCTCCTGCGCCAGGCTCGGGGCGGTTTGCACTCGCCACCCGGGAAGCCGCGCGATCTCCTGCGCAATGGTCTCGTTCAAGGGCGCGGAGGCTCCGGGCAGGGCGGTGGTGAGGTGGACCTCGTTCCGCCGAAGCGGCCCGAGCGGGTCGCCGGGGTCGAAGCCGGGATTGCGAAGGACGATGGCATCGAGGTAGCTGGTGTGGGGTCCCCAGTACCGCGGGTTTCGGACGAGAGTCGTCTGCCGTCCGGGATCGAAACGCCCGATGAGAAACGGACCGCTTCCGATCGGCCGGCCGGTCCTCGGATCGTCGATCGAGTCTTGCCAGATAGTTGCCAGGTCCGCGTCGGCGAGCACGTGCCGCGGCACGACGACTCCGAAGAGGGAGCGCCAGGCGGCGAACGGCTCCCGGAGCTCGACGAGCAGCGTCTTCGCATCGAGCGTCCGAATGCGCCGTATCTCGTCGTACAGGACCGTCTCACCCGGGCCGGAGAGGCTGAGCTTGCCCGAGGTGACAAGTCGGTACGTGAAGAGGAAGTCCGAGGCCGTGATCGGTACCCCGTCGCTCCAGCGCGCCTCCGGCCGGATGCTGTAGGTCAGCCTGAACGGGTTCTTCTGTCGCGCGACGTCGGAGACGAGGTTCGGACTGAAGACGAGATCCGGGCCGACCTCGAATGCGCCCTCGAGCACCTGGGTGAGCGCCGGGTTGGCCGTCGTCGCGCTACACGGGGCAAAGAGACTCAGGCACCCCGCCCCACCGGGTGCGGCAATGAGGAGCGTGCCGCCGCGCTTCGGCGTCTGCGCGGGAGCACCGCCCGCTCCCGAGACGGCGAGGATCGAGACGGCGATCGCCGCTGCGAGAGCTAGCGCTCGAGCCACCAGTTCTCCGCGCCGTCCAGGTGGGAAACCGGATTGAAGACGACGCCGCGCAGGGTCGTCCTGTGCGCGGCGAGCGCGACGGCCTGGTACAGAGGAATCACGGGCACGTCCTTGGCCAGCAGGCGATCCGCGCGATTCAAGGCCGCGGCACGTCGGGACGAGTCGAGAATCCGAGCTGCCTGATCGAGCTCCCTCGTGACGTGCCGCTGGCAGTAGCCCATGTAATTCTGGACGGCCTCGCAGCCGAAGATGTCCTTCACCCCGCTCCCTTCAGGGGAGTAGATCCAGTTGAAGAGCGCCGCGTCGAACTCGCCGGGCTGGATGATCCGTTCGAAGAGCGTCTGCCGGGAGGCGAAGCGCTGCTCGACTGCGACACCGACCTGACGGAGCTGCGCCTGGACGAGCGAGAGGACTCGCGCCCGAGGCGGAACCCCGGCAGAAGTGACGAAGCGAAGCAAGAGCGGCCTTCCGTCGCACTCGTAGATGCCGCCGGAGCCTCGGCGGCAGCCGGCCTGCTCGAGGAGCCGACGGGCCAGCGCGGGCCTGTATCGGTACTGGCGCCAGTTCGGCGCGTAGTGCGTGCTCTGCGTCGCAATAAGCATGTTGTCGAGCAGGCGCAACTTCGGGTCGAAGTCGCCGTAGAGCTGCCGGAAGATCGAGACGCGGTCGATCCCGTAGGCGAGCGCCCGGCGAACGAGCTTGTTCTCGAGGGCAGGATGCCCTCCGGGGCCGCCCCTGATCGTGAAGTGCTCGGCGCCGCCCGGTTGCTGCGTTGCCAGGACACTGAGCCCGGCCTCCCTCCGAAGCTCTCGCGCCACGTCGGGGTCTCCGAGCCCTACCGCGAAGTCCGCCGCTCCGCTTCTCACGGCGGCGACACGCTCCGGCGGAGGAACGATGAAGCGAACCTCGAGCCGTTCGAGGTAGGCGCGATGGGATCCGAAGTAGTTCGGGTTTCGGCGAAGCGTGAGCTTCTGGCCGCGTTCCCAGCGCTCGACGAGAAAAGGTCCGCTTCCGATCGGCGCTCCCGTCCTCGGGTTGTCGATGCGATCGCTCCAGACCGTCTCGAGGTCTCTGCCCGCGAGCGCATGTCGGGGCAGCACGTGCTGGAAAAGCCCGCGCCAGCCGGCGAAGCGGGAGCGAAGGACGACCTCGACCGTCTTCCGGTCGACCGGCGTGACGCGGCGGATGTGCTCGACCATCTGTGGCACGAATGGGCTGAGCGCCCCTTTCCGTGCGAGCGACACGTAGGCCTGGTGGGTGAAGACGAAATCTGCGGCGGTGATCGGCACGCCGTCGCTCCACCTTGCCTCGGGCCGGATGGAGTACGTGAGCGTGAATGGAAGCTCGGTTGTGTACTCGACCTCCGAGACCAGGTTCTCCCGGTATGCGTTGTCCCGGCCGACCTCGAACGCCGACGCGAGAACCTCCTCGGCGAAGACGGTCGTCCCTGCGACCCCAGTCCCGAAACACGTCGCCAGGAGTGGGTTGAGACACGGAGGCTCCGCGACGGGTGAGGCGAAGCGTGCCGTGCCGCCGGGCTTCGGCGTCTGCGCAGGAGCACCGCCGGCTCCCGAGACCGCGAGGAGCGAGACGGCGATCGCCGCCGCGAGGGCTAGTCCGCGAGCCACCAGTTCTCCGCATTCCAGAGCGGGTTCCAGGGGAGGAACTCGAGGTTCCGGACAGAGGTGTCGTACGCGGCCGTGGCGACGAACTCGAAGAGCGGGATCGTCGGCACGTCCCTCGCGAGCCCCCGGTCGGCTCGGTTGAGGACACGGGCGCGTCGACGGTCGTCGAGGATCCTGTCGGCCTGGTCGAGCTCGGCGGTGACGATCCGCTGGCAGTACCCGGTGTAGTTCTGCGGCCCGCCGCAGCCGTAGACGCCAGCCCACGATGCAGCCGGTGAGCCGGCCCACGAGAAGAGCGCGACGTCGAACGTCCCCTGCGGGAGGATCTGGCCGAAGAACGCCCCGGGGGCTGCGAACACCGGCACGACCTCGACCCCGACAGCCCGAAGCTGCGCCTGGATCAGGGGAAGCACCTGCGCTCGAATCGAAACCACGGGGCTCGTCACGAAGCGCAACGAGAGCCGCTGCCCACCGCACGAGAAGATCCCATCCGCTCCTCTGCGGCAGCCGGCTTGCCCGAGCAGGCGGCGGGCCTCCGCCGGTCGATACCGGTAGGCACGCCAGTTCGGCTCGTAGTAGCGGCTCTGGGCCAGGTGCAGGAGGCTGTCGAGCGCGCGAGCGGAGGGATCGACCTCGCCCCATATCTGTCGGACGAGCGCGGGGCGGTCGATCCCGTACGCGAGCGCGCGGCGAACGAGCTTGTTGCGAAGCGCCGGGTGAGCGTTCGGTCCGAGTTGGACGTCGAGGTGCTCGAAATTGGTTGCAGCGCCGGTGACCAAGCGCATCCCCGGCTGCCGACGAACGGCCGGGACGAACGAGGGTGGAACACCCATCGCGACATCGAGCTCACCGCTCGTCAGCGCATCGCTGGGATCCGTAGCCTGCAGCCCCGTGTATCTGAGGACGAGCCGCTCGACGTAGGCTGGGTGCGGTCCCCAGTAGCGGGGGTTGCGGCGGAGGACGAGCTCCCGGCCGCGCTCGAACCGCTCGACGAGGAACGGGCCACTTCCGATCGGTCGACCCGTCCTCGGATCGGCGATCCGGTCGCTCCAGACCTGCGTGAGGTCCGAACCGCGGAGCGCGTGCGACGGGAGGATGTTGCCGAAGAAGTCGGGCCAGCTCGCGGACCTCGGCCGAAGAACCACACGCACGGTCTTGCGATCGACAGCGCGCGCACTCCGGATGGGCGAGTGGAGGTCACGGAACTCGGGGATAGCGTGACGGCGTAGGGCCTGGAGCGTGAAGATGAAGTCCTGCGCCGTGACCGGGACTCCGTCGCTCCAGCGCGCCTCCGGGCGGATGTGGTAGGTCAGCGTGAATGGTCGCGCTCCTCGTGAAGTCGACCCTCGAGACGAGGCTTTCCTCGTACGTGAAGTCGGGACCGACGTCGAAAGGCTTCTGCAGAACCTTCTCGCCCCACGCCTGCCCCCCTTGATTGCAGCTCATGGGCAGAACGTTCAGACAGGCAGGCTCCGGGCCAAGCAGACGAATGACGAGCGTGCCGCCGCGCTTCGGCGTCTGCGCGGGTGCACCACCCGCTCCCGCCACCGCGAGGAGCGAGAGGGCGATCGCCGCCGCGAGAGCTACTCCGCGAGCCACCAGTCCTCCACGCCGACGAATGGATCCAACTGCGCCGTGATGCGAACGTTCCGGACCTTCGTCCCGTGCGCGACGACTTGCGGATTCTCGAACAGCGGGATAACCGGTACGTCGCTGGCCAACTTCGCATCGGCTCGGTTCAGCACAGCCGCCTGCCGAGCCGGATTGAGGATTCGCTGTGCCTGGTCGAGGTCACTCGTGAGAAGCCGCTGGCAGTAGCCCGCGAAGTTCTGTACGCCCCCGCACCCGTAGAGCCCCGCCGCTCCGCCGTGGCTCTCCGGGTATCGAAGGTACGAGAAGGCAGCGAGGTCGAAGTTGCCGCCTGGCAGGATCTCGTTGAAGAGGACGTTTGGCGGGGCGTATACGGGCACGATCTCGATCCCGACTTGCCGAAGCTGGCGCTGAATGAGCTCGAGCGACTGCTGACGGCGCGGGCTTCCTGCGAGGGTCGCGAGGCGTATCGACAACCGTCGTCCGTCGCACGCGTAGATTCTGTCGGGCTCCCTGCGACAACCCGCCCGCTCGAGCAGCCGCCTCGCCTCCGTCGGCCTGTACCGATATCGCTGCCAGTTCGGCCGATAGTGAGCGCTGTTGGTGAAAAACATCGCGCTGTCGCTCGGCGGGTAACGGGCCTCGAAATGCCCGTTGAGCGCCCGCGCCAGAGCGACGCGGTCGATCCCGTAAGCGAGTGCCTGACGCACGAGCTTGCTTTCGAGCGCGGGATGCCCGCCGGTGTCCATCCGGACGTCGAGGTGCTCCCAGTTCGCACCCTGGTTCGGCAGCACTCTGACCCCGCGAAAGCTGCGGAGCGCCTGAACCTGCTCGTCGGTGAGGACTGGACTCATGACGACGTCGACCTCGCCCGTGCGCAACCACTCGACCTGCTCGGCGCCGATTGCGCCGCACTGCTGGCAGAAGCGGAGCACGAGCCGGTCGAGGAAGGCCGGATGGTTCCTCCAGTAGCGAGGGTTGCGAACCAACGTGACGGAGCGCCCGTGCTCCCAGTGCTCGACGAGGAAGGGGCCACTACCGATCGCTCTGCCCGTCTTGGGGTTGCTGATTCCGTCGAGCCAGACAGTCGAGAAGTCCTCTCCACGGAGCGCATGCGAAGGCAGGATGCGCGGGAACAGCCCGCGCCAGCCGGCGAAACGGGAGCGAAGAACCACTCTGACCGTCTTCGCGTCGACGGCCGTGACGCTCCGAATCTTCGCGTAGTACTCAGCATCCGGCTCCCACAGCTCCTGCTCGACTGAGCGAAGCGCGGCGTAGGTGAACTCGAAGTCTCGCGCCGTGACTGGCACACCGTCGCTCCAGTGCGCTTCCGGACGGACGTGGTACGTGAGCGTGTACGGCGGCGTAGTCGTGTACTCGACGCCCGAGACGAGGTCTGGCCGGTACGCGTAATGGGGGGCGACGTCGATGCGGAACGCGCCCCGAAGAGCGAGGCCCATGAAACCTTGCGGAGTGCCGGAACCGCATCGCAGGAGGTAGGCATTGAGGCACCCCGGCTCGCGCACGACGGCGCCACCGACGACGACCGTGCCGCCGCGCTTCGGCGTCTGCGCGGGCGCGCCGCCCGCTCCTGCGACCGCGAGGAGCGAGACGGCGAGCGCCGCGGCGAGGGCTACTCCGCGAGCCACCAGTTCTCCGCGTTCCAGAGGAAGTTCGCCTGCGCGTTGACGGACAGCCCGAACCCCCGCACGGTCGACACGTACGCAGCGGACTGAGGCATCTGCGCGAACGGGATGACGGGAACGTCCCGCGCGATCGTGGCGTCCGCACGGTTTAGAACACGCGCTCGTTGCTGCTCGTCGAGAATGCGCTCGGCCTGTTCGAGGTCACGCGTGACGAGCCGCTGGCAGTACCCACTAACGTTGTATTCCGCTCCGCAACCGAAGAAGAACCGGGTGGTGGGGAACGGCCCGAGTGGGATCGAGTGCAGCGCAAGGTCGAAGTCGCCACTCGGGAGGATCTGTTGAAAGAACGCGGCATTGGTCGCGTTCGTCGGCAGGACCTCGATGCCCACCTGCCGCAGCTGCGCCGGCAGCAGCTCGAGCATACGAAGCCGGTACCCGCCGGGAATCCCCGTGGTCAAGAGACGCAGACGAAGCCGCTCCCCGTCACAGACCTGGACGCCGTCGGAACCGCGCTGGCAGCCAGCCTGGGAGAGCAGGCGACGCGCGCGCACCGGATCGCGCCGATACGAGCGCCAGGTCGGCTCGTAGTACCGGCTCTGAGTCGGGAACACCACGCTGTCCACGACGCGCTGGCTCGGGTCCGATCTCGCCGAGGAGCTGCCGGACGAGGGCGACGCGGTCGATCGAGTAGGCGAGGGCGCGACGGACGAGCTTGTGCTTGAGCGCGGGGTGGCCGCCAGGGCCCATGCGGATCCAGATCTGATCGAGATTCGAGCCCGCGCTCGTGGCGATCTCGAGGTCGCGTTCCTGCTGGACGACGGCGACGAAGCCCGGAGGAAGACCCCAGGCGAGGTCGATCTCGTGCGCCCTGAAGGAGGGCAGCAGGTCCTCGCTGGCGAGCCCGAAGCGAAAGACGAGGCGATCGACGTGGGGACGACGTCCCCAGTAGCGCCGGTTCGGGACGAGCGTAAGCTGTCTCCCGCGTGACCAGCCCTCGACGAGGAAGGGGCCGCTGGCGATCGGCTCGCCCGTGGTCGGGTTGTCGATCCGATCGGTCCAGACCTGCGTGAGGTCCTCACCGCGAAGGGCGTGGGACGGAAGGATGATCCCGAAGAGCGCTCCCTGCCAACCCGCCCGGCGGGAGCGCAGGACGACCTTGACCGTCTCTCGGGTCGACGGCACTCACGCTGCGGACCTCGGTGCGATGCCAGTCCTCTGGCGCGCCGAGTCTCCGCAGTGCGTTGTGGGTGAAGACGAAGTCGCGGGCGGTGATCGGGACGCCGTCGCTCCAGCTCGCGTTGGGACGGATGTGGTACGTGAGCGTGAACGGCCTCTTCCTCGTGAACGTCCACTTCGAGACGAGCCTCGGGCGCCAGGTGAGATCAGGGCCGACGTCGAACGCCGGCTCCAGAACCTTCGAGGCGATCGTGCCGATCAATCCCGGAAGCAGCGAGCCACCAACGCGTTCAGACAGGCAGGCTCCTGAGTGAGCGGGGACGCCGGTGCCGCGAGGACGATGGTGCCGCCGCGCTTCGGCGACTGCGCGGGAGCGCCGCCCGCTCCCGAGACCGCGAGGAGCGAGACGGCGATCGCCGCGGCGAGGGCTACTCCGCGAGCCACCAGTCCTCCGAGTTCTGCGAGGACTCGAGCTGCGAGCCGCCGGGCTGGAAGCCGCGGAGCGACGCATTAATGACAGCCCGCAGGACCGGCTGCACTACCGGGAGAGCCGGCACCGCACGAGCGAGCTTGGCATCCGCGGCGTTGAGGACGCGCGCCCGCTGCACCGGGTCGACGATTCTGTTCACCTGCTGGATGTCTCTCGTCGTCAGGCGACTGCAGTACCCGGCCCAGTTCTGCTCGTGCCCACACCAGCCTTCCGGCCAGACGAGCCCGCCGAATCCCACCCAGCCGAAGAGAATGGCGTCGAAGTCGCCGCTCGGAGCAATCTGGCCGAAGAAAGCCCCACGGGGTGCGAACTGCGGCTCGACCTCGACACCGACGCGCTGGAGTTGGGTTCGTGCGAGCTCGACCACGCGCGCGCGAACCGGGTCGCCCGCGGTCGTCACGAAGCGCAGACGGAGGCGCTCTCCGGCGCACGAGTAGACACGGTCGGCGCCACGTCGGCATCCCGCCTGCGCGAGCAAGCGCTGCGCGCGGGCGACGTCGTAGCGGTAGCCACTCCAGTTGGGGCGGTAGGAGGTCTCCGTGGGGAGGAACGCCGCGCTGTCCAGCGGACGGCGGGCGGATCTGGGGGCCTCCGCCTGGATCTCACGGGCGATGGCCACGCGGTCGATGCCGAAGGCGAGCGCTTGACGCACGAGCTTGAGCCGGAGCGCGGGATGCCCGCCCGGGCCCACCCGAAACGCGAAGTGCTCCATCCCCGTCGTCGGCCACGCGGGCGACACGCCACCCCGGAAGCTTCCGCGCCTCGCGGGCAATCTCCGCGCTCACGAAGCTGCCGCCGAGATTCAGGGTGACGTCGAACTCGCCGCGCCTGAGCGGCGCGAGAGGATCGAGCGGGTCCTGCGCTGCGAAGCTGGTGACGAAGCGGTCGAGGTACGCGACGTGCGGCCCCCAGTACCGAGGGTTCCTGACGAGCGTGAGCCGCTTCCCACGCTCCCAGCTCTCGACGAGGAAGGGACCGCTGCCGATCCGACCGCCCGTCTTCGGGTTGTCGATCCGGTCGCTCCAGACCTTCGTGATGTCGAGTCCCGCGAGCGCGTGGCGCGGCAGCACGACGTTGTAAAGCTGGCGTCGCCAGTCCGCAGTACGGCTCTCGAAGCACGACCTGGAACGTCTTCGTGCCGAGCACGCGGACCGACTGCACCTTGTCGTAGACGCCGTCGGGGTCCTCGAGCAGCGAGGAGAGCTTCTCGTGGGTGAACTGGAAGTCGGACGCACTGACCTGCACCCCATCGCTCCAGCGCGCTTCCGGCCGGATGTGGTACGTCAGCCTGAACGGCTTCGTCGCGATGTCCACTGCGGAGACGAGGTTCGGCCGGACGACGAGGTCTGGGCCGGTCTCGAACGCGCCCTCGAGAACCTGGGTAATCGCCGGGTCGAAGCCCAACCCGCCGCACGCCAGGGGATTGAGGCAGGCCGGCTGCGACTGGATCGGCCGCAGTATGACGAGCGTGCCGCCGCGTTTCGGCGACTGCGCGGGAGCGCCGCCCGCTCCCGAGACCGCGAGGAGCGAGACGGCGACCGCCGCGGCGAGGGCTACTCCGCGAGCCACCAGTTCTCCGCGTTCCCGTGTAGCGTGCTCACGCCGTTTTGAACGACACCTGTACGGTGTTCTTGAAGGCGAAGAGGCTGGTGCCCTGGTAGAGCGGGATCGCCGGCACGGCCCTCGCCAGCCTCGCGTCGGTCTTGTTCAGGAGCCGCGCTCGCGCGCCGTCGTCGAGGATCCGTGTCGCCTGGTCGAGATCTCCCGTCACGATCGCTCGCAGTAGCCCGTGTTGTTATGTGCCTTGCTGGCAGCCGAAGACGGCCAGGGGCCCGCGGTCCTCCAGTGACGCCCCAGCCGAATTGGAAGAGATCGCCAGTCGCGTGAGACGATGGATCGCCCGAAGAGGACGTCGGCGGCACGTAGCACGAGGATGATCTCGACTCCGACTCTGCCGGAGCTGCGCGCCGCGAGCTCGGCCGATCCGCTTGCGCGGCTCGGAGCCGGCCGTGGTCACGAAGCGCAGCGACAGCCGCTGTCCCGCGCAGACGTAGATGCCGTCAGCGCCTCGGCGGCATCCCGCCCGTTCGAGCAGCCGCCGCGCGTGCGTCCGGTCGATAGCGGTACCCCCTCCAGTTCGGCTCGTAAGTGCGGGCTTGTTCGTGAGGAGATACGACGCTGTCGAGCGGCTCGGGCCGAGGCGCCGATCGCCGCGCGAGTTCTCTGCGCTCGTACGATGCTCCTCGCGATCGATCCCGTAGGCCAGGGCCTGCCGGACGAGCGTGTTTCTGAGCGCAGGGTGGCCGCGCGGCCCCAGCTGGATGTCGACATGCTCCTGGGTGCTGTCGAGCGTCGTGATGATGCGCACGCCACGTGCCCGCTCCTCGCGGACGCTCGTGCGCCGTCGGTCGTGAAATAGACGAGGGCCGGATCGATCATGTCGACCTCCCCCCGGCGCAGGCGTCCGCAGACGTCCCGCGGGCTCGGTGAAGCGAAAGACGATGCGATCCAGGTAGGCCAGGTGCGGCCCCCAGTAGCGCGGATTTCGTCGCAGGACGAGCTGCCTGCCCACGCTCCAAGCGGTCGACGAGGAACGGGCCGCTTCCGATCGGCACGCCCGTTCTCGGATTGTCGATCCGTTCGAGCCAGATCTTCGCGATGTCCTGGCCGCGCGAGCGCATGCCGCGGCAGGACGACGCCGAAGAGAACGCGCCAGTCCGCCCAGGGCGCCCGCAGGACGACCTCGCACGGTCTTCGCATCGACGGCGCGGACGCTGCGGACGCTGTCGAGATGGTCGACACCGAGCTCCGGGCGGTACCGGACGAGCGCGCCGGTGGGTGAACACGAAGTCCCGCGCCGTGACGGGACGTCCGTCACTCCAGCGCGCCTCCGGGCGGATGTGTAGGTCAGCGTGAATGGCAGCCTCGTCGTGACTCGGCCCACGAGACGAGGTCCGCCGCACGTGAACCGTCGGGCGTCGACCTCGAAGGCGCCTGGCGAGGACACCTGCACGAGGTAGCCATGCTGGCCGGGCACGCAGTGCGACGAACGGGTTGAGACAAGGCCGGCTCCAGATGCTCCGGCGTCGCGATGACGAGCGTGCCGCCGCGCTTCGGCGTCTGCGCGGGCGCGCCGCCCGCTCCCGAGACCGCGAGGAGCGAGACGGCGATCGCCGCGGCGAGGGCTACTCCGCGAGCCACCAGTTCTCCGCGTTCCAGAGCTCGTGACCGGCGGCCGAGCCGACGTTCCTGATCGTCGCTCCGAAACGCGAGCGACAGTTCGGCGTCTGGTACAGCGGGATCACGGGCACGTCCTTGCGCCAGCCGGCGGTCGGCCCGGTTGAGCACGCGGGCACGCTGCTCGTCATCGAGGATCCGGTCGGCCTGGTTCAGGTCGGCCGTGACGAGCCGCTGGCAGTACCCGGTGATGTTCTGCTCGCCGACCACAGCCATAGACGCTCGGCCCCGAGCCCGTAGGCGCGCTGAAATACGCGAACTCGACCGCGTCGAACGCGCCGCTGGCGAACGATCGGGCCGAACAGAGATCGCGGCCGGCGCGAAACTGAGCTCTACGTCGACACCGACCTGCCGAAGGTGGCTGCTGGATGAGCTCGAGGGTACGCACGCGAAACGTCGGCGCCCGAGAGCCCGATGAACCGCAGCGAGAGCCGTTCGCCCGCCGCACACGTAGATGCGGTCGGCTCCGCGCCGGCATCCCGCCTGCTCGAGGAGGCGGCGGGCAAGAGCCGGCCGATAGCGGTACATGCTCCCAGTTGGGGCGGTAGTAGGGACTGCGTGTTGCAGAACGACGGCGCTGTCGCTCGCCGGGTAGCTCGGGTCGAGCTCGCCGAAGACCGTGCGCGCAATCGCCTCCCGGTCGATGCCGTAGGCGAGCGCGCGGCGAACGAGCTTGTCCTTGAGCGCCGGATGCCCGCCGGCGCCCAGGCGGAGGTGAGAGGTAGTCGAGCGCCGTTGAGCGCGGCCTGGCGATGACCTTCACCCCCGGAATGCGTCCGCAGCTCCGAGACGATCGCAGGGTCACGCGTACGCGCCATGTCGACGTCGCCCTGCCTGAAGACCGGCGAGCACCTCGGCGGGGTAGGTAGCAGCGCGCAGGATCGGCAGAAGCGCATGACGATCCGGTCGAGGTAGGCGGTATGGGGTCCCCAGTAGCGCGGGTTCCGAACGAAGGTCATCTGCTCCCCGCGGTCCCAGCTCGTGAGAAGGAACGGGCCGTTCCCGATCGGTGCGCCCGTGCGGCGGATTCTCGATCCCGTCGCGCCAGATACCTGCGAGGTCCTGGCCTCTGAGCGCGTGCCTCGGAAGGACGCGATAGAAGAGGGTGCGCCAGTCGGCGGTCGGCCGACGCAGGACGACTCTTCACCGTCTTCGCGCCGACGGCCCGCGACGGATCGAACGAGACGATGCGGTGCCGAGCTGCAACTCGGGTGGGAGATGCTCGACGATCGCCTCGTGGGTGAAGACGAAGTCCCGACGCCGTGACGGGAACCCCGTCGCTCCAGCGCGCATCGGGATGGATTTCGAAGGTCACGGTGAACGGCGCTCTTCGTGTACGGTCGCCCCGGTCACGAGCTGCGGCCGGAGCGTGGAGTCCGGCGTGAGGACGAACGCGGGCTCCAGCACCTTCTCCATGAAGGCAGGGCAGTCCGCCGCACTCGGCTCGGAGCGGGACTCAGACACGGCAGGCTCCCGCCAACCCCGACGACGACCGTGCCGCCGCGCTTCGGCGTCTGCTCCGGTACGCCGGCAGCGGGCGCGACGGCGACCACACCGCAGACGAGTCCTGCTATCAGCACGAGCAACGGGCGCCTCACGACGAATTCCTCCTCGTCTTCATGGACCGCCCGCCCTTACGTGATCTTCCGCACGAGACACTACGGCCCCGTGGTGTCGGACTCAAGTCCCTCGTCCTCTCCGGAGCCCGCACCGTCACCCACACGGACCCGCGCCCGCCGCCAGCCGCTGCGGCACGTTGCCGACGCCGATCGTCTCGACGACCTCGTTCGTCTCGGGGTCGATGCGAGAAACGCTGCGGCCGAGCGAGTTCGCGACCCAGACCGCGCCCTCGCCGAAGGCAACGTCCACGGGGCCGTCCCCGACCGGGATCTGCGTCAGAGTGGGTGTCTGGCCGCGTCCGGGGATCTGGACGCGCGTCACCGTGTCGTCGCCCTCGTTGGCGACCCAGAGCGAGTCGGTCCCGACCGCGATCGCGGTGGGAGCCTGGCCGACGCTGATCGGGCGCAGCTTCTGGATCGTGACGGGATCGACTTCGATGATCGAGTTCGTGTTGCGATCGACGATCCACAGCGACTCGAGCCCGAATGCGATGTCGGCGAAGGCGGAGAGGACCGAGCTCGAGCCGGCGATGAGATCTGCCTCGAGGCCGACGTCCCGGCCCTGATTCGTGCGAATGTCGAAGCGTCCGAGCGCCGGGGACTCGCAGACGAACCAGACGGCGCCCACGCCGATGGCGATGCTCGCCCGCGGCGACCCGCTGCACGGAGTACCCGCACCGAGGGCAGAGCTCGGGGACCCGGCCTCGTTCGAGTCCGAGTTGATACGAACGAGCTCGGCCAGCGGCCCGAGGGCGACCCAGACGGCGCCGGCACCGACCGCAACGTCGCTCGGATAGCCGCCAACCGTAATCGTGCCCTCGGATCGGGCCGACGTATTCGCGGGATCGATGCGGGAGACCGTCTCGTCTCGCGACGTTGGTCGACCAGACTGCTCCCTCGCCGACTGCGATCGCCTCCGGGTCGACGCCGACCACGATCTCGCCGACGAGCTCGTTCGGGCCGGGATCGATGACACCGACCGAGTTGGGAGAGACCGAAGAGAGCCCGCTCGAGCCGCCGAGCAGCGCGAAGCCGAGCGCGGCCGCGATCGCCGCGAGCCCGAGCGCAGCCGCACCGGCCAGGAGCAGTCGGCGGCGCGACGTCTGCTTCGCCGCGGCGGGTGGCGCATCGCCGAGCCGGAGCGCGGAGCGCGTCGCCGCAAGCAGCTCGCCGGCCGAGCGGTAGCGCCGCCCGGGCTCCTTGGCGAGCGCGCGGGTGAGGACGGTGTCGAGCTCCTTGGGCAGCTCGGGACGCGCCTGGCTCGGGAGCGTCGGCTCCTCGTGCACGTGCGCCCACAGCAGCGCGACGTCGGTCGCCCGCGGAAACGGCGACTGCCCGGTCAGGGTCTCGTAGAGGACGCATCCGAGCGAGTAGACATCGGCGCGCTCGTCGAGCGTGTTGCCGGTGATCTGCTCGGGGGCGACGTACTCGAGCGTGCCGACGATCTCGCCCGCGACGCTCACTCCGGAGAGCGAGCCGGTGCGCTTCGTCAGCCCGAAGTCGCCGAGGTAGCAGTGCTCGCGTCCGGCGGACTCGGCGATGAGCACGTTCGAGGGCTTGACGTCGCGATGGATGAGCCCCTTCTCGTGCGCGGCGTCGAGCGCCTCTGCGATCTGCGAGAGGAGATCGACCGCGCGCTTGGGCTCGAGCGCGCCGTCCTCGGCCACGACCTTGGCCAGGTCCGAGCCCTCGACGTAGCGCATCGCGAGGAAGAGCAGGCCGTCCTGGTCTCCCGCCTGGTAGATGGGGATGACGTGCGGGTGGTCGAGCGAGGCGGCGATCCGCGACTCGCGCAGGAAGCGCTCGCGGAAGCGCTCGTCCTGGGCGAGCTCGGGGGCGATGACCTTGAGCGCGACCTTGCGGCCGAGGCCCTGCTCCTCGGCGCGGTAGACCGCACCCATCCCGCCACGGCCGATGAGCGCTTCGATTCGGTAGCCGGCGACCGTCGTTCCAGGCGCCAGCACGGAGCCTGCGAGGTTGCTCACCGGCCAAGTCTCTGACACGTCACGTGCCGATTGCAACAGCCCGCACCGAGTGTCGCGAGCGTGACACTCGCAACGTCGCGCGCACGAACGACAGAACGAGTGCCCCCTCGTACTCTCGGGTCATGACGGATCGGACGAGAAAGGGGCACACCATGAAGCGCATCGTCACCACCGCGAGCGTGATCGCGGTACTTGCGGCCGCACCGTCGGTCGCCTCGGCTGCGAACGTTGCGGAGAAGCCGCAGCTGACGGTCCAGGTCGCCAAGGTCAAGGTCGCCAACGTGCAGCGAGCGAACGTGGCGGCGCTCAAGGTGCAGCGGCACCTGGTGCAGATCGCGCAGGCGAAGCGCTTCTCGCTCCTTAGCGCCCAGATCCGCTAGATCGCCCACTCATCGATCCGTGTGGGGAGGCGAAGGGGGCCCAGGCCAAGGGCCCCCTTCTCTGTGCGTATGCCTTGACCGAGTCGTATGCCTCGTGTGACACTCTGATGCGTACGATGGCTCGAATCAAGCGAACCTCGCTCAACCTGGATCTCGACCTCGTCGCGCAGGCCCGCGACGTGCTCGACACGCGCACGACGACCGAGACGATCCATCGCGCGCTCGACGAGGTGGTCAGGCGCGAGGCATTGCGCAAGCTTGCGGCGTGGCGACCGGACTACACGCTGGAGGAGCTCATGGAGCTGCGGCGTAACTGGTTCCGCAGCCCCGAGTGACGGAGCTCGGCGACACCAGCGCGTGGACCACGTCGGCGCGGGACCCCGAGGTGCGACAACGCTTCGACGAATCCGTCGCGGCGGGTGAGATAGCCACGTGCGACGCAGTCGTCTTCGAGCTTCTGCACGGGACGCGGAACGGAACGGAGTTCACGGAGACGCGTACGATGCTCGAGTACCTCCCGCAGTGCCCGATTGGCCAACGCGAGTGGCGACGAGCGCTCGGCGTCTACGAGATACTCGCGCATCAGGGAGGCCTGCACCACCGGCGCGTCAAGCGGGCCGACCTCCTGATCGCAGCAGCCGCCGAGTCTGTCGGGATGCCCGTCCTCCACTACGACGCCGACTTCGACGTGATCGCCGAGATCACGGGCCAGCCGACGCGCTGGATCGCTCCGCGCGGCTCCCTCTAGATCGTCAGCCCTGGCCCGCGAGCCACCAGTTCTCCGTACCCGCGAGCGGGCTGTTGGGGAAGAGGACGACGTTCCGGAGGCTCGTCCTGTGCGACCAGGTGAACGACGGCTGATAGAGCGGGATCGCGGGGACGTCCTTCGCCATCTGGGCGTCGGCTCGATTGAGAGCACGCGCGCGCTCGCGCTCGTCGAGGATTCGCTCGGCCTGGTCGAGATCGCGCGTCACGAGCCGCTGGCAGTACCCGGTGTAGTTCTGCCCGCCCGGCAGTGGTACACATCCCCGCCGCCGAACGTCGGGTCGATTACCCACCCGAAGAGAGCGACGTCGAAGTCTCCGCTCGGCAGGACCTGAAGGGTGAAAGCCGCGGGTGAGAGAAACACCGGCCGGACCTCGATCCCCACCTGTCTCAGCTGCGCCTGGGCGAGCGTGATGCGCTCCATACCCAGCCCTGCGCTGGTCACGAAGCGGAGTGACATCCGCTCTCCCGAACAGACGTAGATGCCGTCCGCGCCAGTGCGACACCCTGCGCGCTCGAGCAATCTGCGAGCCTCGGCAGGACGAAAGCGATACATCCTCCAGTTCGGCCGGTAGTGCGGGCTCGGCTTCAGGTAGACGAGGCTGTCGAGCTCCTCGACGTTCAGTGAAGGCCGCCGCGGGTTGCACCTTGGCAATCGCGGCGCGATCGATGCCGTACGCGATCGCCCGGCGGACGAGCTTGTTCCGAAGCGCTGGATGCCCGCCACGGTCCACCCTGATCGCGAAGTGCTGGTAGCTGAGTATGGGCTTGGCGCGGAGGCGGATGCCCGGCTCGTCGCGGAGAGCGAGGGCACGCCCAAGACCCCAGGTGGCATCGAGGTCCCCCCGGCGGTACTCGGCGCCGAGGTCCTCCACCGCGAGCATCCCGAAGCGGACGACGAGCCGATCGAGGTACGCGGGGTGTGAGCGCCAGTAGCGCGGGTTGCGTACGAGCGTCAGCCGGCTGCCCCGCTCCCAGCGCTCGATCAGGAACGGGCCGCTCCCGATGGGTGCGCCCGTCTTCGGATTGACGATGCCGTCGATCCAGGTGCTGTCGAGGTTCTCGCCTGCGAGGGCATGCCTCGGGAGGACGTTGCCGAAAAGGGCGCGCCAGGCCGCCGAACGCGAGCGAAGCACCACGCGCACGGTCTTCGCGCTCACCGCGCTCACGCTCTGGACGAGCTCGACGAGCTCTCGTTCCTCGGGGTACAGCTCGGCCTTCCTGGCGATTCGCGTCCGCAGCGTGAACACGAAGTCACGTGCCGTGATCGGCACGCCGTCGCTCCATCTCGCGCGCGGGTCGATCCGGAAGGTGAACACGAACGGGGCCTTCCGCGTGAAGGTCGCCTCCGACACGAGCCCTGGCCGAAAGGTGGAGTCGGCGCCCACGACGAACGCCGGCTCGAGAACCGCCCCCGCGACGAAGAGTGCCGCCGGAAGCGTGACGCAACGCGCGAGGAGCACGTTGAGGCACGTCGGCTCGATTGCCCCGAGGCCGAAGTGAGCGGTGCCGCCGACCCTCGGCGTCTGCACCGGAGTTCCCGCTGCGGGCGCTGTCCCCAGCGCGGCGGCGACCAGCAGTACGACGATCGCGCGGCCCATCGCCTTCCTCGCTCTAGACCTGGGCCAAATCCTACTCCGGGGCTCCGAGACCGACAATGTCGTCAGGGCGAACCGGGACGCGCGTCAGCTCGCGACCGTCGCATCGCGCAGCGCGGCCACGATCGCGGCCGTCGAGACCACCGTCGGCGGCTCGCCGACTCCCTTGACCCCGTACGGCGCGTCCGGCTCGGCTTCCTCGACGAGCTCCGAGACGACCGGCGGCATGTCGAGGAAGGTCGGGATGAGGTAGTCGGTGAAGCTCGCGTTCGCGATCACGCCGTCGCGCGTCTGGATCTCCTCCATCAGCGCGAGGCCGAGGCCCTGCGCGGTGCCGCCCTCGATCTGGCCCTCGACCGCCGGTTCGGCTCAGCGCGTGGCCGACGTCCTGGGCGGTCCCGACCCAGACGACCCGCGTGAGCCCGAGCTCGACGTCGACCTCGGCGACGACACGCATCGCCGCGACCGCGAGCGCGACGTGTGCCTGCCCGTCCGTGATCTGGCCCGTCTCCGGATCGAGCGGGAACGTGCGCGGGTGCCGGTAGACGCGCTCGACGTCGACGGCGCCCCCGCCCGTGCGATCGCGCTCCTCGAGCGCAGCCCTGCACGCGGTCTGCGTCGCCCCCGCCGCCATCCAGGTCATGCGTGAGGCCGAGGACGAGCCGGCCGAGCCGACGCGTGCCGTCGAGCCGGAGGCCACGGTGACGTCCTCCGTCCCGAGCTCGAGTCGAGCGACCTGGAGGATCACGTCGGTCACGCCCTGACCCACCTCGGCGGCGGCGCAGTGCACCTCCGCGGAGCCGTCCTCGGCCAGGAGCACGCGCGCCGAGCAGTAGTCGTCGAAGCCCTCGGAGTAGCAGATGTTCTTGAACCCGACCGCGAAGCCGACGCCTCGCGCTCACGCCTTCGCCTCGCGTGGTGTTCCCGGCGCCGCCCGGCAGGCGGATCGCCTCGCGCGGAAGCGGCTCGGGCTCGGGCGGCTCGAGGGCGGCCGCGCGGCGAATCACCTCGCGCGTCGGCAGCGATCCCGTGACCACCTGGCCGGTGGCGAGCATGCCGCCCGGCTCGAGCGCGTTCAGGAGCCTGAGCTCGACCGGGTCGATGTCGAGCTCGCGCGCCAGTGCGTCCATCTGGGCCTCGGCCGCGAAGCAGGTCTGCACCGCGCCGAAGCCGCGCATCGCGCCGCACGGCGGGTTGTTCGTGTACACGGCGAGGCCGTCGATGAGGACGTTGTCGACCGCGTACGGGCCGACGGCGAACGAGCAGGCGTTCGAGATCACGGCGGTCGAGCTCGACGCGTACGCGCCGCCGTCGATGAGGATCCGCATGCGCACCGAGACGAGCTGCCCCGACTTGCGTCGCCCGATGCTCCGCCCAGATCCGCGCGGGATGCCGGTGGATGTGCCCGACGAACGACTCCTCGCGGTTGTAGACCATCTTCACGGGCCGCTCGGTGCGCAGCGCGAGCATCGCGGCGTGGATCTGCATGGACAGGTCCTCACGCCCGCCGAACGCGCCGCCCACACCGGCCAGGTGGATGCGCACCTGCTCGGGCGCGAGGTCGAGGCAGGGCGCGACCTGGTCGCGATCGACGTGGAGCCACTGCGTCGCGACGTGGATGTCGATCCCGCCCTCGCCGTCCGGGATCGCGATGCCCGACTCGGGCCCGAGGAAGGCTTGATCCTGCTGCCCGACCTCGTAGAAGCCGGAGACGGAGACGTCGCCGGCGAGCTCGGGATCGCCGCGTCGGACGACCATCGCACGCACCACGTTCGGCCGCGGGTCGTCGCGGTAGCCGTGGCCCGCGGTCGGCCGGTCGGGGTGCAGCGGCTCCATCTCGGTCGCGCGCTCCGGGTCGATCACCGGCTCGAGCGGCTCGTACTCGACGCGAACGGCTGCCGCCGCGCGACGCGCCTGCTCCGGCTCCTCGGCCGCGACGATCGCGACGGGCTCGCCGAAGTAGCGAACCCGGTCGCTCGCGAGAACGGGCTGATCCGGGAACTCGAGCCCGTAGGTCTTCTGCCCCGGCACGTCCTCGTGCGTGAGCACGGCGTGGACTCCCGGAAGCGAGCGGGCCGCCGCGACGTCGATCTCGAGGATGCGGGCGTGCGCGTGCGGGCTGCGCACCGTCTGGCCCCAGAGCATCCCCGCGGCCTGCAGGTCGCTGGAGTACGCGAACTCGCCGGTGACCTTCGGAACGGCGTCGGCGCGGCGCCTGCTCGTCGCCGCGCGCCCCCGAGGGAGGGTCGGCGTGGTCGTGCTCATCGGGCCGCCGCCTGGTGCACGGCGTCGAGGATCTTCTGGTACCCGGTGCAGCGGCAGAGGTTGCCCGAGAGCGCCTCGCGGATCTCGTCGTCGCTCGGATTCGGGATGCGGCGCGAGTAGGTCGGCCGCGGCGACGACGAAGCCGGGCGTGCAGAACCCGCACTGGACCGCGCCCGTGTCGGCGAACGCCTCCTGCACGGGATGGAGGTCGCTGTCTTCGGCAAGTCCTTCGACGGTGACGACCTCGTGGCCCTCGGCCTGCACGGCGAGGACGAGACACGAGCACACGAGCTCTCCGTCGAGGAGAACCGAGCACGATCCGCACTCGCCCTGCTCGCACGCGTTCTTCGACCCCGGCAGTCCCAGCCGGTCGCGGAGAGCGGTGAGCAGGCTCTCGCCCGCCCAGACGTCGGCCTCGAGCCGCTCCCCGTTGACGGTCAGCTCGATCCTCACGCGGCGCACCTCTCGAGCGCGCGCGTGGTCAGGACTCGCAGCGCATGGCGGCGGTACTCGGCGGAGCCGCGGACGTCGTCGATCGGGCTGGCTGCCGCGGCGACCCGCTCGGGGAAGTCGCCCGTGTCGTCGAGCGACGCTTCGACCAGTCGGGCGACGGGAGCCGACGATCCGAACGCCGCCCGCACCTCGCCACGCTCGCGATCGACGGCGAGCGCGAGGGAGCAGACCGCGATCACCATCGCGTTGCGCGGGCCGATCTTCATGAAGGTCTGGCGCGCGCCGCTCGGCTCGACCAGGACCGCGACGACGAGCTCGTCCTCCGCGAGCGCGTTCTGCTTGACGCCGACGAGGAACTCGGTGAGCGCGACCGTCCGCGACCCGCGGACGCTCGCGACCTCGACATCCGCGCGCTCGACGAGGAGCGGCGGCAAGGCGTCTCCCGCCGGCGACGCGGTGCCGAGGTTGCCGCCGATCGTGCCGCGGTTGCGGATCTGCGGCGAGCCCACCGTGCGGGAGGCCTCGGCGAGCGCCGGCAGCTCGTCCGCGAGCGGCCCGGTCATGGCCTCGGTGTACGTGAGCCCGGCTCCGAGGCGAAGCGCTCCGTTGTCGCGCGACCACGAGCGCAGCTCGGGCACCTCGTTGAGGTTGAGCAGCGCGTCGGGCCGCAGGCGATCGAAGTTCAGGGCCACCATGACGTCGGTGCCGCCCTGGATCGGGACGGCGCCGGGAAGCTCCGACTTGAACGAGAGTGCTTCGTCGAGCGAGCGCGGCGTGAGGACGTCCACGCCCTTGTTCTACCGCTCCTCGCGCACGTACGGGATGCCGAGAGCGGCCGGAGCGCCGAGGCGGCGCTTCGCGGCGCCGGACGAGACGGCGACGAGCACGACGACCGTCATCACGTACGGGAGCGAGTTGAAGACCTCGGCAGGAACGCCGCCGAGCCACCCGCGAGCCTGCAAGAGCAGCGGTAGCGCGGAGAATGCGCCGAAGAGATACGCGCCGACGAGACAGAGATCCGGCCGCCAGAACGCGAAGATCACGAGCGCGACCGCGATCCAACCCACACCGCCGGTGAGGCCGTCGACCCAGGCGGGCGTGATCTGCAAGCTGAAGGACGCGCCGCCGATCCCGGCGAGCGCGCCGCCCGCGAGCGTGTGCACGTAGCGGTACGCAGTCACGTCGATGCCCATCGCGTCGGCGGCGGCGGGCGACTCGCCGACGGCTCGCACGTTCAGGCCGGCCCGCGTCCGCGCGAGGTACAGCCCGATCCCGACGACGAGCAGCCACGACAGGTAGACGAGCGCGGACTGGTCGAACAGGATCGGGCCGACGACGGGCAGGCTGCCGAGCCCGAGCACGTCGAGCGACGTGAAGGCGTGGTCGGCGGGAACGCCGCTCAGGCTCAGGTCGTTCGCGAGGTACGACGAGAGCCCGGCCGCGCCCGCGAAGATCGTCAGCGCGAGGCCGGAGACGATCTGGTTCGCGCGCAACGTGATCACGAGGAAGGCGTGGATGAGCGCCATCAGCGCGCCCGCGAGCGCCGCCACAGCCAGCGCCACGGTGAGCGAGACGCCTCCCGCCGCTTCCAGGCGCTGCACCGCCCAGAAGCCCATCACCGCGCCGACGAGCATCATCCCCTCGACCCCGAGGTTGAGGACTCCCGAGCGCTCGGCCAGGAGCTCGCCGAGCGCGGCGAACAGGAGCGGCGTCCCGTAGAGGACCGCCGAGGCGAGGATCAGCACGAGGAAGCTCGAGTTGACGCTCGCGATCACGGCGCGGCCTCCGCCGCCGCTGCGCTCGCGGCCGGAGCGCTCCGGCCGAACCGGATCCGGTAGCGAACGAGCACCTCGCCGCCGAGCGCGCAGAAGAGGATGAGCCCCTGCATGACGCCGACGAGGCCCGACGGGAAGTCGGCGCCCCGCAGCGTGAAGCCGGCGTTCTGGAGCCCGCCCATGAGGAACGCGACGGGCACGACCGCGAGCGGGTTGTAGCGCGCGAGCGCGGCGACGACGATCCCCGTGTAGCCGAAGTAGGACGTCTGCAGGCCGGTCGGGTCGATCTGGTACGCGAAGTCGCCCTCGAACGCCGCCCCGCCGAGACCGGCGATCGCGCCGGAGATGCACATGACGGCGAGGATCTTGCGCCGCAGTCGCATCCCCGCGAAGCGGGCCGCCCGCTGCGAGTCGCCGATCACCTGCACCTCGAAGCCGAACCGCGTCCGCCAGTACACGACCCACATGAGCACCGCGACCGCGATCGCGAGGCCGAACCCGAGCGGCACGAGGAGCCCGCCGAACGCGTCGAGGTCGAGCGCGGGCCACTTGGCCTCCTCCGGGATGCTCTTGCCGAGCGGGAAGGTCTGACCTTCGAAGCTCTCGAGGTCGCGCCAGTACGACTTCGAGTCGATGATCAGGTACGTGACGAGCAGGCCCGCCACGTAGTTGAGCATCAGCGAGGTGATGATCTCGTTCGTCTTCCCGAAGGCGCGGAGGAGGGCGGGAATCGCCGCCCAGGCCGCGCCCGCGAGCGCGCCGGCGGCGACCATCGCCACGACGTAGACGAACGTGGACGTGACGCCCTGGTCGCCGAGGTAGAGGGCGATCCCCACGCCCGCGACCGCGCCCAGGAGGAACTGGCCCTCGCCGCCGATGTTGTAGAGCTGCATGCGGAACGCGGCCGCGGCCGCGAGGCCCGTGAAGACGAGAGGCGTGCAGAAGACGAGCGTGGAGGTCAGCGCGCCGTCCGCGAAGAACGCCGAGTCGAAGAGGCGCCGGTAGGTCGTCGCCGGGGTTGTGGCCGGTGATCAGGAGGACGATCGCCATCAGCCCGAACGCGACCACGATCGACCCGACCGGCACCGCGAAGAGCAGCCAGCGCGGCTGCTCGAGCCGGCGCTCGAACCTCACTCGCGCCCCCCGGCCATGAGCAGGCCGATCTCCTCGACGCTCGCCGCGCGCGGGTCCACCTCGCCGGCGACCGAGCCCTCGTACATGACGACGATGCGGTCGGCCAACGCACGCAGCTCGTCGAGGTCTTCGCTGATCAGGAGCACCGCGACGCCGTTCGCGGCCGCGTCGCGCAGGTACCCGTGGACGGTCTCGATCGCGCCGACGTCGAGCCCGCGCGTCGGCTGCGCCGCGATCAGCACGCGCGGGTCGCCCTCGAACTCCCGCCCGAGCACGAGCTTCTGCAGGTTGCCGCCGGACAGGTTGCGCGCGGGCGTGTCCGGTCCCGGCGCCTTGACGTCGTAGCGGCGGATGAGCGCGAGCGCGAGCTCCCGCATCCTCCGGACGAGCAGGATGGGCCCGCGCGAGAGGCGCGCGTCGCGGTAGGTCTTCAGCGAGACGTTCGAGGCGATGCTGAGCCCGGGAGCGAGCCCGGTCCCCAGGCGGTCCTCCGGCACGTGGGCGATCCCGGCCGCCATCGCCGCGCGGGGGTCGCCATCGCGGAGCCTGAGCCCGCCGACGCGTACCACGCCCGCGCTGGCGGGCCGGATGCCGTAGATCGTCTCGGCCAGCTCCCGCTGGCCGTTGCCGGCGACACCCGCGACGCCCACGATCTCTCCTGCGCGCACGCCGAGAGAGACGTCGTTCACCGCGAGACCGCCGCGGTCGCCGACGGCGCTGAGGCCCTCGACCTCGAGCACGGCGTCCCCGATCGAGTGCTGCGCCTCGACACGCCTGGCCTCCGCGATCTCCCGGCCGACCATGAGCGCGGCGAGCGAGCGCTGTGTCACCTCGGACACCGCGACGGTCGCGACCGACCGGCCGCCGCGGAGCACCGTGATGCGGTCGGCGACCGCCATCACCTCGTGCAGCTTGTGGGTGATCACGATCACGGAGTGGCCCTCGCGAGCCATGAGCCGGAGCGTGTCGAAGAGCTGTTCCGCCTCCTGCGGGGTCAGCACCGCGGTCGGCTCGTCGAGGACGAGGATGCGCGAGCCGCGGAACACCGCCTTGACGATCTCCACCCGCTGCTGCTCGCCCACCGAGAGCTGCCAGATGCGGGCGTCCGGGTCGACGGACATCTGCAGCGCCTCGGAGACCTCGCGGACCTGGCGCCGGCCCTCCTTCGCTCCGAGCCAGAAGCGCGGCGTGTGCCAGCCGAGCATGAGGTTCTCGGCGACGGTGAGCGGCTCGACGAGCCGGAAGTGCTGGTGCACCATCCCGATCCCGGCCGCGAGCGCGTCGCGCGGGGCATCGAAATGAACAGGCTCCCCGTACAGCGAGATCTCGCCCTCGTCCGGCCGGTAGAGGCCGGTGAGGACGTTCATCAACGTCGTCTTGCCGGCTCCGTTCTCGCCGAGGAGCGCGTGCACCTCGCCGGTCGCGGCCTCGAAGTCGACGCCCTCGTTGGCGACGACTCCGGGGAACAGCTTCGTGATCCCCCGCATCGAGACCGCCGGGACACGAGAGGCGCCGGCCATAGCCGGCGCCTCCTCGTTCCGTCTGCCGTTCAAGTGGCGCGAACTAGCCCTTCGCGCTGCCGATCGTGCCCTTCACGAGCCAGTTCATCGCGTAGAGCTCCTTGATCGTCGGCGTCTTGCCCTTCTTGATGCGGACCTTCCCCGCCTGGTCGTAGATCGGGCCAGTGAACGGGTTGAACGAGCCCGAGATGATCGCCCTCCGCTTCGCGTTGATTTGCGGCCCGCGTCTTCGCCGAGACGCGCTTGCCGTACGGGGCGAGCTTGATGAAGCCGTCCTTCATCGTCCCGTAGTAGAAGCCCGTCTTCCACGTGCCGTTCATCGCTGCCGTCACGCGCGGGACGTAGTAGACGCCCCAGTCGTACAGGGCGGCAGTGAGCCACGACGTCGGCGCGAACTTCCGCGCGTCCGAGTTGTAGCCGACCCACGGGAGCTTCTTCGACTCCGCGTACTGCCCAGCCGACGGGCTGTCGACGTTCTGGCCGAGCACGTCCGCACCCGCGGCGACGAGGCTCTCCGCCGCCTGCCGCTCCTTCTTCGGGTCGAACCACGAGTTCGTCCAGATCAGGCGCACCTTCGCGCTCGGCCGGGTGGCCTGCGCACCCAGGACGAAGGCGTTGGCGTGCCGGATGACCTCGGGGATCGCGAACGGCACGACGTACCCGATGACGCCCTTCTTCGTCGCCGCGCCCGCTGCCATCCCGGAGAGGTAGATCGCGTCCTCGCTCGCACCGAAGTACTCGGCGAGGTTCTTCGACGTGGCCGTGCCCGTGGCCATCTCGAAGTAGACGTCCGGATGCTTCTTCGCCGCCGCGACCATCGCGCTCTGGAAGCCGAACGACGTCGCGAAGATGATCTTGTTGCCGTCGCGGATCAGGCTCTCGATGACCTGTGCGACCTGCGGCCCCTCGGGAACGTTCTCCTTGTAGGTCGTCCTCACCTTCGACCCGAGCGCCCTCTGCACCGCGAGCCGACCCGCGTCGTGCGCCTGCGACCAGCCGCCGTCGTTGTGCGGCCCGACGTAGATCCACGCCGCCTTCATCGCTTCCTGCTCGGACTTCGCAGATCCTGCGGTCGCGAGCACCAGGCCGACCGCCGCCACCGCGAGCGCGAGGCCCGCCGCCACTGCCCTTCTTCTCATCTGCTCCTCCTGTCCCGCCTGCCGACTGACCGAGCGACTATACGACAGCGCGGCACGCGCATTACGCTCCCCCGATGGAGAGGCTGCAGCGCCGTCTGGCAGTCGCCCGCGGAGACGAGCCGGCCGACCTCGTCGTGCGCGGCGGACGCGTGCTCTCGGTCTTCACGCGCGAGTGGCTCGAGGTCGACGTCGCTGTGGTGGACGGCGTTGTGGCGGGTCTCGGCGAGTACGAGGGACGCGATGTGCTCGACGCGTCGGGACGCTACGTCGTGCCGGGTTTCATCGACGCGCACATGCACCTCGAGTCGGTGAAGCTCATGGTCGACGAGTTCGCGCGCCTGGTGCTCCCGCTGGGCACGACGGCTGTCGTCGCCGACCCGCACGAGATCGCGAACGTCCTCGGCGTCGACGGCGTGCACTGGCTCCTCGACGCGTCGTCGGGTCTCCAGCTCGACGTCTACTTCATGGCGCCGTCGTGCGTGCCCGCCTCGCCCTTCGAGTCGCCGCGCCGCGCGCTGACGCCGGGCGATCTCGAGTCGCTGATGAGGCGCCGACGGGTCCTCGGTCTCGGCGAGATGATGAACTTCCCGGGCGTCGTCGCCGGCTCGGAGGGAGAGCTCGCGAAGCTCGCGGTCGAGGGTGCGCAACACGTCGACGGCCACGCGCCCGGGCTCGTGGGGCGCGACCTGCAGGCGTACGCGGCCGCGGGCATCTACTCGGATCACGAGGCGCTGACGGTCGAGGAAGGCCGCGAGCGCATCCGGGCAGGAATGTGGCTGCTCGTCCGCGAGGCGACGATGGCGCGGAACCTGCGGGCGCTCCTCCCGCTCGTCGAGGAGTACGGGCCGTGGCGCATCGCGTTCTGCACGGACGATCGCGACCCCGAGGACATCGCCGACTCGGGCCACGTCAACGGGATGGTGCGCGAGGCAGTGGCGGCCGGCATCGCGCCCGAGGACGCCGTGCTCATGGCGACGTTCCACCCCGCGACCTGGCACGGGCTCGACGGCTACGGCGCGATCGCGCCCGGCTACATCGCCGACCTGCTCGTGCTTCCCGACCTGATCAGCTTCCTGCCGGACACGGTGTTGAAGCGCGGCCGCCCGCTCGAGGACGTCCAGCGCGCGGAGATCCCCGAGTGGGTCCGACAGTCCGATTCGCGTCCGAGCAATCGACCCGAGCGACTTCGCGATCCCGTGGAGCGGAGGCGAGGCGCGCGCGATCGGGCTGATCGAGGACCAGGTCGTCACGGAGACACTCGTTCGCGAGCCGTCGGTCGAGGACGGGCTCGCCGTGGCCGACCCCGAGCGCGACCTGGCCAAGATCGCGGTCGTCGAGCGGCACCTCGCCACCGGCCGGGTCGGCCTCGGCTTCGTCGCCGGCTCGGGCCTCAAGCGAGGGGCGCTCGCCTCGAGCGTCGCCCACGACGCGCATAACATCGTCGCCGTAGGCATGAGCGACGGCGATCTGGCCTACGCCGTCGGGCGGCTGGTCGAGATCGGCGGCGGCATCGTCGCCGTGGAGGACGGGAGGGTGCTGGCCGAGTGCCCGCTCCCCATCGCGGGGCTCCTCTCCGACGCGCCGTTGGCAGACGTGATCGACCAGAGCCGCGCCTGCAACGAGGCCGCCCACGGGCTCGGTTGGACGGGCGCCTCGCCGTTCCTCACGCTGTCGTTCCTCGGCCTCTCCGTGATCCCGCAGCTGAAGATCACGGACCGCGGCCTCGTCGACGTCGACCGCTTCGAGCTCGTCCCGCTGCGCGTGGGGTCAGACTCGGGGTCAGACCCCGGGCCACGTCCCGAAGCGACACGGTCGCGAACGTGACACACGCATGAGCGCGCTCTACCGCGACGGTTGGATCGTGACCTGCGACGACGCCGGAACCGAGCACGAGCCCGGGTGGCTCCTGGTCGAGGACGGTCTCGTCTCCGCTGTCGGTGCCGGTGACGAGCCCGAGGCCGACGAGCGGGTCGACCTGGGCGGCGCCGTCGTCACGCCCGGTCTCGTCAACACGCACCACCACCTGTACCAGACGCTCACGCGCGCCCGGGCGCAGCAGGCGGACCTCTTCTCCTGGCTGCGCGAGCTCTACCCCGTGTGGGCGGGAATCGACGCGGAGTCCGAGTACGCGGCCGCGCGAACCGGCCTCGCCGAGCTCGCGCTCTCCGGCTGCACGACGGTGTTCGACCACCACTACGTCTTCCCGCGCGGTCGCGAAGGGCTGATCGAGGCCGAGGTGCAGGCGGCACGCGAGCTCGGTGTGCGGATCGTCGCCTCGCGCGGCTCGATGGATCTCGGCGAGTCCGACGGCGGGCTCCCTCCCGACGAGCTCGTCGAGGACATCGACGCGGTGCTCGCGGACACGGAGCGGCTCGCCTCCGCGCTCCACGAGCCGGGTCCCGGCGCCCGCGTGCAGATCGCGGTCGCGCCGTGCTCCCCGTTCTCCGTGACGAGGCGGCTCATGTCCGAGTCCGCCGGGCTCGCCCGTCGTCTCGGCCTCACGCTGCACACCCACCTCGCCGAGACCGTCGAGGAGGACGCGTACTGCCTGCAGCTCTACGGCTGCACGCCCGTCGAGTACCTGACGGACCTCGGCTGGCTCGGCAGCGACGTGTGGTGCGCGCACTGCGTCCACCTCTCCGCCGACGACATCGCGGACTTCGCCGGGTCGAAGACAGGAGTTGCGCACTGCCCCACCTCGAACCTCAGGCTCGGCGCGGGTGTTGCGCCGGTGCTCGACTACCTCGCAGAAGGAATCCGCGTCGGGCTCGGCGTCGACGGCTCGGCCTCGAACGAGCGCAGCGACCTCCTCTTCGAGGTGAAGCAGGCGCTGCTCGTCGCCCGCGGCCGCGGAGGGCCCGGAGCGATGACCGCTCGGGAGGCGCTCTCGCTCGGTACGCGCGGAGGCGCTGCGACGCTCGGCCGCGACGACATCGGCTCGCTCGAGCCGGGCAAGTGCGCGGACTTCGCCGTGTGGCGGACCGACGGCCTCGAGCTCGCGGGCACCGAGGACCGCGTCGCGGGGCTCGTCTTCTCCGCTCCCCATCGCGTCGACCGGCTCGTGGTCGGCGGCGTGGACGTCGTGCGCGGCGGGGCGCTCGTCGCGGCCGACGAGGAGGAGATCGCGCGCGAGCAGCGGGCGCAGGCGCGAAGATTCGCCGCATGACCATCTCGATCTCGACCCACGTGCTCGACACGGCGGCGGGTCGGCCGGCCGCCGGTGTCCGCGTGGAGCTCGCGCAGGACCGCGAGGTGCTCGCGAAGGGCGAGACCGACGCGGACGGCCGGATCGCCCGGCTCGCCGAGGGGCTCGAGCCCGGCCGCTACGAGCTCGTGTTCTGGCCTCCATCCCCGTTCTTCACCAAGGTGGAGCTCGAGATCGAGCTCGCCGACGGCCACCACCACGTCCCGCTCCTCGTCTCGCCGTACGGATGCACGAGCTACCGCGGCAGCTGAGCGTCGACGAGCTCGCCGAGCTGTTCGAGGGTCGGACCCCGCTCGTCGAGCGCCTCGCCGAGACCGAGGATCCGCTCGGCCGCGCCGACGAGGTGCTCGCGACGTTGAGCGACGACGAGAAGGTGGAGGCATTGGCAGCGCATCCGGCGATCGGCCAGCGCCACGGGCTGTCGCAGCGGTCGGCCGCGGAGCAGGGAACCGATACCGATCCCGCTGTCCTCTCCGATCTCGCGTACCTGAACCAGGTCTACGAGGAGAAGTTCGGCTTCCGCTTCGTCGTCTTCGTCGACGGTCGTCCGAAGCGCGAGATCCTCGAGGTGCTCCGCGGGCGGATCGCGAACACGCGCGAGGAAGAGCTCGACACGGGCTGCCGCGAGCTCGTCGCCATCGCGAGGAGTCGATGGACCCGTACCTGAGAGACGTCCTCGACGTCCTCCTGCGCATGCTCCACGTCGTCGCCGGGATCGCCTGGATCGGCGCGTCCTTCTACTTCGTCCGCCTCGACCTCGCGCTCCGGCCGCCCAAGGCTCGGGAGGACGCCGACGCGGGAGTCGCCGGTGAGTTCTGGGGCGTGCACGGCGGCGGTCTCTATCACTCCCAGAAGTACCGGCTCGCCCCGGCAGAGATGCCCGAGCCGCTGCACTGGTTCAAGTGGGAGGCGTACACGACGTGGCTCTCGGGCTTCGCGCTCATGGTCGTCCTCTACTACTTCGACGCGGACGTCCGCCTCGTCGATCCCGCGGTCGCGGCGCTCGACGAGTGGGAGGCGGTGGCGCTCAGCATCGGTGGGATGGCGCTGGCCTGGGTCGTCTACGACGTCCTCTGCCGCACGGTCGGCACGCGGAGCCAGGTCGCGTTCGCGCTGATCGGCACCGCGCTCGTCGCCGTCGCTGCCTGGGGTGCGAGCGAGCTGTTCGCCGCGCGAGCGGCCTATCTCCAGGTCGGCGTGATGCTCGGGACGATCATGGTCGCGAACGTCCTCCTCGTCATCATCCCGGCCCACCGGAAGCTCGTCGACGCGATGGAGGAGAAGCGCGAGCCGGACCCGGCCCCGCTGCTCGAAGCGAAGAACCGGTCCGTCCACAACAACTACCTCACGCTGCCGGTGGTGTTCACCATGCTCGCCGGCCACTTCGCGTTCGTCTTCGGCGCCGACGATGCCTGGCTCGTCTTCTTCGTCGATCGCGGCCCTGACCGCTCTCATTCGCGTCTTCTTCAACCGCTGGCATACGGGCCGTCGCGTGTGGTGGATCCCGGCCGCAGCCGCGGTGGGCATCGTCGCCCTCGCGTTCTGGCTGGAGCCCGCCGACACGGGGACGAGCGTCGCCGAGCCGGTCGAGTTCGAGCAGGTCCAGCCGGTGATCGAGGAGCGCTGCGCCACGTGCCACGCCGGCGTCTCGGCCCCACTCGGCGTCCAGCTCGAGACACGAGCGCAGATCGAGGGGCGCGTCGACGACATCGAGCGTCAGGCCGTTCTCACGCGCGCGATGCCACCGGGGAACGCGACCGGGATGACCGAGGACGAGAGGGAGCTCCTCGCGGCCTGGATTGCGACGAGCGGCTAGGGTCGCCCGATGCTGGAGATCACGGCTTCCGGCTTCTCCTTCTCCGCCCGCTTCGAGGAGGAGGCGGCGCCCGAGACGGTCGCCGCCTTTCGCCGGATGCTGCCGCTCGACTCGCAGATCATCCACGTCCGCTGGTCGGGGGAAGGCGGCTGGATCCCGATGGGCGACCTCGACGTCGGCATCGGGCCGGAGAACGCGACGAGCTACCCGAGCCCCGGCGAGCTGATCTTCTACCCCGCCGGCGTGAGCGAGACCGAGCTGCTGCTCGCGTACGGCTACGTCGCGTTCGCGAGCAAGGCGGGCGCGCTCGCCGGGAACCACTTCGCGACGATCGTCTCCGGCAACGAGAACCTGCGCGAGCTCGGCCGCCGGATGCTCTGGGACGGCGCCCAGGAGATCACGTTCAGGGAGACGTAGTCAGGCGGCCGAGCGCGGCCGCGAGCACGTCGACCGCGAGCTCGACGTCCTCCGGGCTCGAGAGCTCGTCCGGAGAGTGGCTGACACCGCCGTTCAGGCTCCGCACGAACAGCATCGCGGCGTCGACGCCGGCTGCCGCGAGGATGCCGGCGTCGTGGCCCGCCCCCGAGGGCAACTCGACGACGTCGAGGCCGCGGCTCGCGATCTCGTCGCGCAGCGCGGCCGGTGCGGCGCCCGAGAACTGCGCTGGCTCGACGCGGTAGCCAGGCGCGAAGCCGATCTCTGCGATGAGCGCATCGAGCCGCTCGGCGTCCGGAGCGCGCACGTCCAGGCTCATCCGGACCCGGGACGGGATGACGTTCGTCCCGCCCGGCTCCACCTCGAGCTGCCCGATCGTGGCGACGGCTCCGTCGAGCGCGAGCGCCGCGTCGCGCACGCGCAGGATCTCTGCCGCTGCGCGCCACGAGCGCATCGGATCGACCCGCCATCGGCGTGGTGCCCGCATGCCCGGCGCGGCCTTCGACGACCAGCTCGCCGCGCGCGTACCCGACGATGCCGGTCACGACGCCGAGCGGGGCGCCGCGATCGGCCAGCACCGGTCCCTGCTCGACGTGGAGCTCGAGGAACGCCCGTGGGAGCGCCGCACCACTCTCCACGCGAGCGCGGCTGCCGATGCAGCCGACCTCCTCGCCTCGGAACACGACGACGGATCCCGCGCCGACCCGCTCGACGGCCTCGATCGCCGCGACGACACCGAGCGCCCCGTCGAAGCGACCGCCCATGGGAACCGAGTCGAGATGCGAGCCCGTCCACACGGGACGCGCCCCGGGGTCAGACCCCGGGACATGTCCGAAGAGGTTTCCGCTCGCGTCCACCTCCACCTCGAGCCCCGCCTCCTCGAGCCACGTCGTCGCGAGCCGGTGCGCCTCGTCCTCCGCGGGCGACGGGTGCGGCCGATTCGCGCCCGGCCCACCGCCGATCGCGTACAGCTCGTCGAGGCGCTCGAAGACCCGCATCGCAGGAGCCTAGTAGGCACGCAACGGCCGCAGCACGAGCGAGCCGGCGAGGGGGAAGAACGCGGCGAGCGCGAAGGCGAGACGCCACGACCCCGACGACACCGTGGCGGCGAAGAGCACCGGTGCGGCGACGCCGATGCCCGACAGCACCGTCTGCTGGAAGCCGATCGCAGCGCCGCTTCGCGTCGCACCTGCGAGCTCGGCGGCAGCAGTGAACGACAGGCCGTTCCAGCCCATCGACAGCCCGCCTGCGAGTGCGAGCGCCGCGACGAGGAGCCAGAGCGGGCCATCGGCGAGGACGGCGGTCGCTCCGAGGCTCACGGCCACGGCGAGCCCGATCAGGCGGAGCGGACCCACGCGCGAGCCGACCACGTCGGACCATCGCCCTGCCCCGATGCGAAACGCGGCCCCGAGCAGCTGGGACGCAGCGACGACGAGCGCCGCCTCGCCTTCGGAGAACCCGTGCTCGTCGTGGAGGAAGACGACGGTGAACCCGATGACGGCCATCTGCGCGTAGAGGTAGACACCGCTTCCGAGACTCAGTCGCCAGAGCCTCGCGTCTGCCAGCGTGCGTGCGGACGGACGCGGCCTCGATGCCGTCTCCGGGCTCGCGTGTCCTCAGTAGCAGCACGCCGGCGAGGGCGCCTGTTGCGCAGAGCGCCGCGAGAAAGACGAAGGCCGCGTCAGTGCCACCCGCGTTCGCGATGGCGGGCACGGCGAGCGCGCCGATCAGGCCTCCGACCGGGATCGCGGTCTGCCGAATACCGAGCGCGAGCCCTCGTTCCTCGGCCGGGAACCAGTGCATGACCGCGCGGCCGCTCGCCGAGTTGACGCTCGACCCCGCGCCCCCTGCAAGGCCGAGCCAGACGAAGAGCGCGCCGAAGCTCTCGGCGTGGGCGGCACCGACGAGGAAGCCGCCGCACGCGACGAGGCCCAGCCCGAGCACGACGCGCTCCCCGAACCGGTCGGCGGCCAGGCCCCACGGCAGCAGGGTCAGACACGAGCCGATCCAGGCAGCCGCCAGCAGGAGACCGACCTCGCCGAGCGAGAGGCCGAGGTCGTCCTGCAACGAGGGCAGCAGAACCGGGATCCCGGTGACGAACGTCGCTGCAGCGCTGGCTGCCGCGGCCGTGCCGCCGGCCAGCACCGCCCACCGGTAACGCGGCCGCTCTACAGCCCGAAGGGGTTGATCGGCCGTGCGCCCGTCGAGACGATCACGCTCTTCGTCTCGAGGTAGAGGTCGAGCGTCTCGAGCCCGAGCTCCCGCCCGAAGCCCGACTGCTTGTAGCCGCCGAACGGGATGCCCGGGAAGGCCGTGTACGGCATGTTGATGCCGACGGTGCCCGACTTGATGCGCGCGGCGATGCGATGGCCGCGTGCGGGATCGCCGGTCCAGACGGTGGCCATCAGGCCGTAGCGCACGTCGTTGGCGATGCGGATCGCGTCCTTCTCGTCCTCGAACGGAATCACCGTCACGACCGGGCCGAAGACCTCCTCCTGCGCGATCTCGGAGTCGTTCGAAGCCGCGACGACGGTCGGCGGGTAGAACGCGCCCGCCCCGTCGGGAACGGAACCGCCCGCGACGACCTCCGTCCCGTCGCCGGCCCGCTCGACGAACCCGTGCACGCGCTCCCGATGCGCGGTCGAGATGAGCGAGCCCATCTGCGTCTCGGCATCGAGCGGGTCGCCCACGCGGACGCCACCGGCGAACTCGGCCATCTTGGAGACGACCTCGTCGTACAGCGGCTTCTCGACGAGCAGGCGCGAGCGCGCCTCGCAGCTCTGCCCGGCGGCGTAGAAGATCGACCACGCCGAGCTCGGCAGCGCGCTGTCGAGATCCGCGTCCGCGAACACGAGGTTCGGGCTCTTCCCGCCGAGCTCGAGCGTCACGCGCTTCACCGGGTCGGAGGCGAGCCGCATGATCTCGCCGCCCGTCTTCGTCGATCCCGTGAACGCCACCTTGTCGACGCCGGGGTGCCGCACGAGGTACGCGCCGGTCGTCGGCCCGTCGCCCGGGACGACGTTGATCGCCCCCGCCGGGAATCCGACCTCGGCCGCGAGCTCGGCCATACCGGATCGCCGTCAGCGGGGTCTGCGGATCGGGCTTGAGCACGACCGAGCAGCCGGCGGCGAGCGCGGGCGCGAGCTTCCAGGTGGCCATCATCAGCGGGTAGTTCCAGGGCACGATCTGCGCAGCGACGCCGACAGGCTCCTTCAGCGAGTAGAAGAGCAGCGAGCCGCCGATCGGATTCGAGCGCCCGCCGATGGTCGCGATCGCAGAGGCGTAGAAGCGGAAGTTCTCGGCCGCCTGGTGGAGCTCGGCCTTGACGGACGAGATCGCCTTGCCGACGTTGCGTGCCTCGAGCTCGGCGAGCTCGGCGCGATTCGCGACGATCGCGTCCGCGAGCGCGTGCAGGAGTCGGGCGCGCTCGGTCCCGGGAGTCTTGCCCCAATCACCGTCGAGGGCTCCCCGCGCCGCCTCGACGGCGCGATCCACGTCCGCCTCACCGGCCAGCGCGGCCCGAACCCGAGCGGCTCGCCCGTGGCGGGCTCGACGAGCTCCCGCACTTCGCCCGCTGCGGGCTCGCTCGACTCCCCGCCGATGAAGAGCCCGTACTCGCGGTCGGTCGCGACGGCCATCGGCCCTGGAATCTACCCGGCCTCGGGCTCCACCGACGCGACCACGAGCAGCGACGGATCGATCCAGGGGCCGCCGGCGTCAGCCGCGAGGTCCGCGAACGTCACGCTGCCGAGAAGGCGGATCGTCGCGTCGCGCACTTCCTCCCAGACGTCACGGAGGGTGCAGCCGACCGTCATCGGGCACGGCTCGGGGTTGTGCCTCGTCGCGCAGCTGATCGGAGCCAGCGGTCCCTGGAACAGCCGCACGATCCGCTCGAGCGTGATCTCCTCGGGCTTCTTGTTCAGCCGATAGCCGCCCGACGGCCCGCGCTCGGAGCGAACGATGCCCGCCGTGCGCATCGTCGGCATCACCTGCTCGAGCACGGACTGCGGGCACGACCGTGCGGCGAGCGAGCTCCTCGAGTTTGAGCGGCCCTCCTCCCTCGAGCGACAGCGCGAGGATCGCTCGCGTCGCGTAGTCGGTTCGTCTCGATACCCACATCGGTCAACCCTCCCGGCCGGTTCCCACTTGACAAGCGTTCTCGGGATTCTCTACCTTCATGACCGATTTAGTAAGTCGACAAGACTTGTCAAGATACTCAACCAGAGGGAGACCAGCATGCGCCGCCACGTCATCGCACTCACCGGAGCACTCGGGCTCGTCGCCGCGACGCTCGCCGCCACGGCAGGAATCGGCTCCGCCGCTCCCGAGCGAAGCGGCGGACACGAAGCTCAGCCTCGTCGCGTACTCGACCCCGCGCGAGGCCTACGGGAAGCTCATCCCGATGTTCGAGAAGACGCCGGCCGGCGACGACGTCAGCTTCACCCAGTCCTACGGCGCATCGGGCGAGCAGGTGCGCGCGATCAAGGCCGGGCTCGACTTCGACATCGCCGCGCTCTCGCTCGCTCCCGACATGGACGAGCTCGTGAGCGCGAACCTCGTCGACCCGAAGTGGAAGAAGCAGTCCTTCAAGGGCATGGTCCACAACTCGGTCGTCGTCTTCGTCGTGCGCGACGGCAACCCGAAGAAGATCAAGAGCTGGAACGACCTGCTCCGGCCGGACGTCGAGGTCATCACGCCGAACCCGTTCACGTCGGGCGGCGCCCGCTGGAACATCATGGCGGCGTACGGGTCGTGGCGGAAGCAGGGCAAGACCGACAAGCAGGCGCAGGCGAACCTCCTGAAGCTCTGGAAGAACGTCGCCGTCCAGGACACGAGCGCGCGCGCGTCGCTGAACACGTTCAACAGCGGCAAGGGCGACGTCCTCCTCGCCTACGAGAACGAGGCGTACTTCTCGCGAATGCAGGGACTGAACCTTCAGTGGGTCATCCCGAAGACGACGATCCTCATCGAGAACCCGATCGCCGTGAACAAGACCACCTCGGACAAGGCGGCGGCGAATGCGTTCCTCCGCTTCCTGAGGACGCCGGCCGCGCAGCAGGTCTTCGCCGACTACGGCTACCGGCCGGTTCTGAAGAACATCGAGAACGCCAACCGCAAGAAGTTCCCGGTGCGCCCCGGACTGTTCACGATCGACCAGCTCGGCCTGGGCGGGTGGGAAAAGGTGCAGAAGCGCTTCTTCGACCCGAAGGTCGGCATCATGGCCCGCTTCCAGCGGCTGGTGGGCGGTAGCACCGGTTGAGCGAAGCCGCACTCCGCACGCCAGCGCGCTCCCGCGCTTCGAGGGACAGGGCCGCCACGGCCCTGTCCCTCGGCTTCGTGACGACCTTCCTCATGGTCATGGTCGGCCTCCCGCTCGCCGCGCTCATGTGGGAGGCCACCAGCGAGGGCTCGCAGTCGTTCCGGGACGCGGTCTCGAGCCCGGAGGCGGTCGCCGCGCTGAAGCTGACCATCGTCGCGTCGGTCGCCGTCTCGCTGCTCAACGCGGTGCTCGGGACGATCACCGCCTGGGTGCTCGTCCGCGACGACTTCCGCGGGAAGACCGTGGTCAACGCCATCATCGATCTGCCGTTCGCGCTCCCGACGATCGTCGCCGGGCTCACGCTCCTCGCGCTCTACGGCCCCACGTCGCCGGTCGGCATCGACGTCGCGTTCTCCCGTACCGCGATCGTCCTCGCCCTCATGTTCGTGACGCTCCCGTTCGTCGTCCGCACGGTGCAGCCGGTCCTGCAGGAGCTCGACCCGGAGATCGAGGAGGCAGCCCACTCGCTCGGCGCCTCGAGGCCGCGGACATTCGTGAGGGTGATCCTCCCGAACATCCTTCCCGGCATCCTCTCGGGCGTCGCACTCGCGTTCGCGAAGGCGGTCGGCGAGTTCGGCTCGCTCGTGATCATCACGGGCAACATCCCGTTCGAGACCGAGGTCTCGTCGGTCCACATCTACGGCCGGATCGAGAGCGGCGACTCGGCGGGTGCCGCGGCAGTGGCAGTCGTCCTGCTGCTGATCTCGTTCCTGACCCTGCTCTCGATCGGCGTCATCCGGCACTTCGCGACGAGGCACGACCGATGAGGGGTCTCGTCTCCAGACTCGGGCTGCGCGCCATCGCGCTCCTCTACCTCGCGGTGATCCTCGTCGGACCGCTGGCGATCGTCTTCTGGCGGACGTTCGAGGACGGATTCGCGCCGGCGTGGGACGCGCTCACGACGCCGGAGACGCTCAACGCCTTCAAGCTCACGCTGATCATCACCGCCATCGCGGTGCCAGTGAACACGGTGTTCGGGATCGTCTGCGCGCTCGCGATCGTCCGGAAGCGCTTCCCGGGCAAGGGCGTGCTGAACGCGTTCATCGACCTCCCGCTCGCCCTGTCGCCGGTCGTCGTGGGGCTCTCGCTCTTCCTCCTCTACGGCCAGGACGGGTGGTTCGGGAGCTGGCTCTCCGACCACGGCATCGAGGTGCTCTTCGCGCTGCCCGCGATGGTGATCGCGACGATCTTCGTCTCGCTGCCGTTCGTCGCGCGCGAGGTCGTGCCGACGCTGCGCGAGATCGGCGACGAGCAGGAGCAGGCCGCGTACACGCTCGGCGCGGGCGGGTGGCAGACGTTCTGGAGGATCACCCTGCCGTCGATCCGCTGGGCGGTGATCTACGGCGTGATCCTCACCACGGCCCGCTGTCTCGGCGAGTACGGCGCCGTCGCGGTGGTCTCCGGTCGGCTCCAGGGCCAGACCGAGACCGCAACGCTTCGCGTGCAGGAGCGCTGGGAGGCGTTCGACGTCGCGGGCGCCTACGCGATCTCGATCGTCCTCGCGCTGATCGCGATCCTCGTCCTCGTCGCCATGACGATCATCCGCCCCAAGGAGGGGACCGCCTGATGTCGATTCTCATTCGCAACGTCTCGAAGCGGTTCGGCGACTTCGTCGCGCTCGACGACATCTCCCTCGACGTCGAGTCGGGCGCGCTCATGGCGCTCCTGGGGCCGAGCGGGTCGGGAAAGTCCACGCTGCTGCGGATCGTCGCCGGGCTCGAGACCGCCGATGCGGGCGAGATCCTCCTCGGTGACAAGGACGCGACCGCCCTCGCGCCGCAGAAGCGCAACGTCGGCTTCGTCTTCCAGCACTACGCCGCGTTCAAGCACATGACCGTCCGCGAGAACGTCGCCTTCGGCCTGAAGGTGCGCAAGCGGCCGAAGAAGGAGATCGCCGAGCGCGTCGACGAGCTCCTCAACCTCGTGCAGCTCCAGAACTTCGGGCATCGCTACCCGGCGCAGCTCTCGGGCGGGCAGCGGCAGCGCATGGGACTCGCCCGCGCGCTCGCGCCCGAGCCGCAAGTGCTCCTCCTCGACGAGCCGTTCGGCGCGCTCGACGCACGCGTCCGCTCGGAGCTCCGTGAGTGGCTCCGCCAGCTCCACGACGTCGTGCACGTGACGACCGTGTTCGTGACGCACGACCAGGACGAGGCGATGGAGATCTCCGACGAGATCGCCGTCATCAACCACGGCAAGCTCGAACAGGTCGGCAGCCCCCGCGAGCTCTACGACAACCCCACGAGCGAGTTCGTGATGACGTTCGTCGGAGACGCGCAGCCGCTCGGCGAATCGCTCGTTCGCCCCCACGACATCGAGCTCCTGAGCGAGCCGACGGACAGCGCCGTCGAGGCGATGATCGTCCGCGTCACGCTCCTCGGACGGGATGCGAAGGTCGAGCTGCACGACGCCGCGGGCGCCGAGTTCGTCGTCCTCATGACGCGCGACCGGTTCGACGAGTCCGGGCTTTGGCGCGGCCAGACCGTCTGGGCGCACCCGCAGCGCGAGCGCGTCTTCGCCGAGACGGCCTAGCGCTCGAACAGGGCGGCGACGCCCTGGCCCACCCCGACGCAGAGCGTGGCGAGGCCGTAGCGACCGTCCCGGCGGCGCAGCTCGTGGAGGAGCGAGACGACGAGCCGCGCACCGCTCATCCCCAGCGGGTGGCCGAGGGCGATCGCGCCGCCGTTCACGTTGACCTTCTCCTCGTCGAGCCCGAGCTCGCGGACGACCGCGAGGCTCTGTGAGGCGAACGCCTCGTTCAGCTCGACGAGATCGAGCTCACCGGGCTCGACGCCCGAACGCTCGAGCAGCTTGCGCACCGCCGGCACGGGGCCGACGCCCATGACGCGAGGGTCGACACCGGCGACCGCCGACCCGACGAACGCGCCGAGCGGCTCGATCCCGAGCTCCGCGGCTCTCGCGTCGCTCGCGATCACGAGCGCTGCCGCGCCGTCGTTGATCCCGCTCGCGTTGCCCGCCGTAACGGTGCCGTCCGAACGGAACGCCGGTCTCAGCCCCGCGAGCGCCTCGGCAGTCGTCTGCGGCCGCGGATGCTCGTCGACCGCGACCTCGCCCACCGCAACGAGCTCGTCATCGAAACGGCCCGCCTCCTGTGCGGCGGCCCAGCGCTCCTGCGACCGGAGCGCGAAGGCGTCCTGCTCCTCCCGCGAGACACTCCAGCGCTCGGCGACGTTCTCGCCGGTCTCGCCCATGGACTCGAGCGGGAACAGCTCCTCGAGCCGCGGGTTCGGGAAGCGCCAGCCGAGCGTCGTGTCCCACACGGTCTGGTTGCCGCGCGGGAAGGCTGCGTCCGGCTTGGCCATGACGAGCGGCGCGCGGCTCATCGACTCCACCCCGCCGGCGACGACCACGTCGGCATCGCCGGCCAACACGGCGTGAGACGCGGAGACGACGGCCGAGAGCCCGGATGCGCAGAGCCGGTTCAGCGTGATCGCCGGCGACCGAGTCCGGCAGCCCCGCGAGCAGAGCACCCATGCGCGCGACGTTGCGGTTGTCCTCGCCCGCCTGGTTGGCGCAGCCGAAGTAGACGTCCTCGATCGCGGCGCCGTCGATCCCGGCGCGCTCGACCGCAGCCGCGATCGCGACTCCGGCGAGGTCGTCCGGCCGCACTCCCGAGAGCGCGCCGCCGTACCGCCCGATCGGCGTCCGGACCGCGGAGAGAACGACCGCGCGTGGCATGGCCGCGACGTTAGCGGACGAAGTCGATCTGGACGGGCGCCGGGAACGCACCCAGCGCCTCGCCCCTGCGCAGCAGCTCCGTCACGGCCTTGCGGCCTTCGTCGCCGTAGTCCTGTGTGAGCTCGTTCACGTACATGGAGACGAACCGGTCCGCGACCGCAGCGTCGATCCCGCGACCGAACTGCAACGCGTACTCGAGCGCGTCGGCGCGATTGTCGAGGCCGCCCTGAATCGCGTCCCGCAGCACGTGGGACACATCGCAGAGAACGTCGTCGCCGATGTCGCGGCGCGCGACGTTCACGCCCAGCGGCAGCGGCAGGCCGGTCTCGAGCAGCCACCACTCGCCCAGGTCGAGCACCTTCACGAGGCCGAAGTCCTCGAAGGTGAGCTGCCCCTCGTGGATGAGGAGCCCCGCCTCGGCGCGGCCGGAGGCGACCTCCTCCGGGATCTCGTCGAAGGCCAGCTCGCGGTGGCGGAAGCCGTCCAGGACGAGCCGGAGTGCGAGAAACGAGGTCGTCAGCGTTCCCGGGACGACGATCTCGAGCTCGCCCAGCTCGTCCAGCGACTTGGGCTCGCGCGCGACCACGATCGGGCCGTAGCCGGACCCGATGCTCGCCCCGTGCGGCAGCAGCGCGTAGTCCTCCTGCACGAACGGGTACGCGGCGAGCGAGATCGCGGTCACCTCGAGGCGACCGCAGCGTGCCCACTGGTTCAGCGTCTGGATGTCGCCGAGGACTTGCTCGAACTCGTGGCCGCGCGTGTCGACGAGATCCGTCGTCAGCGCCCAGTACATGAACGCGTCGTCGGGGTCCGGGCTGTGGCCGACGCGGATCCGCAAAGCGGCGGGACGCTAGCACCGACCTCGACTTCAGCGATTGAAGAACCAGCGCTCCAGCAGCGGGAGCACTTCCTTGCGCGTGAACGGCTTCGCGTCCGCGGGCAGTCCGTCGTCCTCGAGCACGTTCACGTCGTCCTCGAGCGCCTCGTTCGCGCGGTCGAGCGCGTCGCCGAGCTCGTAGCCCTCGAAGATCACGTCCTCCGGCCGCGTCTCGTCGGACTCGCGCAGCTGCGGGTTGACCGCGCGTCCGACGACCCAGACGGCTCCCGGACGGCGCTCGATCCAGATCGCGATCCGCTCCTCCTCGCCGACGTCGTCGACCCCGGCGAGTGCGCGCTCCGCGTACCTGCCTTCACGCGAGCTCCGTCTCATCTACCCGGGATACAATCGCGTCTCGTGGCGGTGTTCAAGAACATGTTCTCGTTTCTCTTCTCGCGAGGCTCCGCGGAAGAGCACGTGGCGAGGTACGTGATCCGCGAGCACGAGCGCGGCCGCTCGCTGAACGAGATCCTCGAGGACAAGTACGTGCAGAACCGCCTCTCGCCCGAGCAGCAGAAGCGACTCCTCGACCGGCCGGAGATCGTCGGCGCGATCTCGGGCGACACGATCGAGGACGCGAAGGCCACCATCACGGCGTCCTAGGGCTCGAGCCCGACGCCACGCTCACGCGCCCTCGCGAGCGCCTCGGCTCCCAGCGCGACGTCCCACGCGGCGAGCCCGTTCGACTTGAAGACGACGATGTCGTCGTCGGACTGCCTGCCGGCGATCTCGCCCGAGACGACCTCGTGCAGCTCGTGCACCTCGAGCCAGTCGAGGACGCCCGCCTGTACGGGCTCGACGAGGTCGCCCGACTCGAGCTTGGCCTGCTCGCGCCAGTCGCAGCACACGAAGCGCGCGCGCTCGAGCACGGCGTTGTCGAGCTCGCGGCGACTGACGACGTTCGCGCCCGCACCGATCACCAGCGCGCCGGGAGAGAGCCACTCGCCGCGCACGACGGGATCGCGCGAGCTCGTCATGGTGACGACGACGTCCTGCTCCGCAGCCTCGCGATGGCCCTCCGCGGGCTCCGCTCCCGTCTTCGCACAGAACGCCGCGAGCTTCTCCGGCGTGCGGCAGTAGGCGACCACGCGCTCGAGCGACGGCGCGCCCGCTCGAATGCATGCGACCTGCGTCTCCGCCTGGTGGCCGCAGCCGAGCACGCCGAGCGTGCGGGCGTCCGTCCGCGCCAGATGGCGAGCCGCGACGCCGCTCGCAGCACCCGTGCGCAGGCGCCCGAGCTGATCTGCCTCGATCACGCCCACGAGCTCCGATGAGGCGGCGTCGAAGAGACACACTACGAAGGTCGTCCCCTGCGGAGTCGCCGCGTACAGCTTCCCACCCGCGAGCCCGAGCCCCAGGTCCGAGGCCGCCATGTCGGCGAGCGAGCCCTCGGGGAGACGCAACCGCCGCCGCGGCGCGATCTCGACCTCGCCGGCCGCCATGCGCCGGAAGCAGCCCTCGATCGCGTCCACGGCATCCGCCGGAGTGAGCAGAGCCGTGACGTCGGACTCGGTCAGGTAGAGCGGCATGCGCTCGAAGTCTAGAAACGTGCGGCGCGGCAGCCGTAAACTCGTCCCGCCTTGAGCACCGACGACTATCTCGCGCTTCGACTCGATGCGTTTCTCGACCGCATCTCGGCAGACGGCCGCGCGCCGGGCGGTGGATCTGCCGCCGCTCTCACCGTGGCGTTCGCCGCACGGCTGGTCTCGATGGTCGCGCGCTGCTCGTCCCACTGGGACGACGCCGGCGGAGTCGCCGCACAGGCCGCTGCGATCAGCGCTCGCGCGGTAGCGCTCGCGCACACGGACGGCAGCGCCTGGGAGGACGCGCTCATGGCACTCGAAGAGGCCGAGTCGGGAGTCGACGACGACCCGCGCAGGAACTTCGCCCTCGAGCAGAAGCTCGAGCTCGCAGCCGCGGTCCCACTCGAGATCGCGTCGCTCGGCGCCGACGCCTCCGCACTCGCAGCGGTCGCGGCCGAGCGCTGCGACGCGACCTACCGGGCGGACGCCGCCGCAGCAGCGGCCCTGGCGGCCGGTGGCGCGAGCGCCGCAGCGCATCTGGTGCGCGCGAACCTCGGCGTTCGTGCTGCCGATCCGCGTCTTGCCCGTGCGCTCGCCAGCGAGCGGGCCGCTCACGACGTGGCCGATCGCCTGCTCCAATCGACCCGGTGAGCGACGCACGATCCCAGCCGCTCTCGACGGCGTCCGACGCCGAGCTCGTCTCGCGCTGCCGAACCGGGGACCCCGACGCCTGGAACGAGCTCGTCGAGCGTTACTCGCGCTACGTGTACGCAATCGCCGTGCGCGGCTTCCGCATGAGCGACGAGGACGCCGAAGACGTGTTCCAGGACGTCTTCACGCGTGTCTATACACGCCTCGACACGCTCCGCGACGACTCCGCGCTCAGGCCTTGGATCGCGCAGCTCACACGCCGGCGTTGCATCGACCTCACAGCAGCCCGCGGGCGCGAGCAGCCCGGCGTGGACATCGAGCTGCCAGAGGAGTCCACGGATCTCCAGGACGTCGAGGAGGCCTTCGAGGTCCGAGAGGCGCTGACCACCCTCTCGGGCTCCTGCCAGGACATCCTCGACCGCTTCTTCGCCCGGGATCAGAGCTACAAGACGATCGGGGACGAGCTCGAGATCCCGTCCGGCACCATCGCGAGTCGCATCGCGCGCTGCCTCGGCAAGTTGCGCAACGAGCTCGAGGGAAGAAAGGAGCCTCCCGACGGGTCTAGGGGTTAGATGACGCGCTCGTATGACGAAGAGCGGCTCGGAGTGCTCCTCCGACTCCTGCGACCCGCGCCCGAGGGATGGGTGCGGGCCGCACAGGAGCTGCCGCGTGCCCGTTCCACGTTCGACGAGATCGTCACGCGAGCCGAAGCGGACGTCGCGTTCCGTGCGGCGCTGATCGCCGACCTCGAGGGTGCGCTCGCCCTCGAGGGCTACGAGCCGGATCGCCGCGTCCTCGACGAGCTCCGCGAACGCCTGCACGAAAGCTGACCGGGAGGGACTCCGCGGTTCTGGCGCCGTAGAGTCCCGTCCCGTGCAGCACGTCACCGCCCACGGCTGGGACGCGAGCCAGGCCGCACTTCCCGCCTGGAGCCTTCCGAAGGACGCGGTCGACCGGATCGCCTTGCCGGCGCACTGGCCCGAGCGCGTGACGCGCGAGTGGGCGCTCGGGGACTCGACCGGGGCAGGCGTCCGCGTGTGCATCCTCGACTCAGGTGTCGAGGCGAGCCATCCGCTCGTGGGCGAGCTCGAGACCGCGGTCGTCATCTCCGTCGGCGAGAACGACGAGGTCGTCGCGGAAGAGGACACCCAGGGCGATGTCTCCGGCCACGGAACCGCCTGCGCGGGGATCGTGCGGCGGCTCGCTCCGGAGAGCCGCATCTCGAGCGTGCGCGTGCTCGGCTCCACGTTCACGGGCTCGGGCGCCGTCCTCCTCGCAGGGCTGCGCTACGCGATCGAGCAGGAGTTCGACGTCATCAACATGAGCCTCTCGACGACGAAGAAGCCGTTCGCGAGCGTCCTTCACGAGCTCGCCGACAGCGCGTACTTCAAGCGGTCGGTGCTCGTCGCCTCGGCGCACAACATGCCGGTCGAGAGCTACCCGTGGCGCTTCTCGTCGGTCATCTCGGTCGGGAGCCACGAGGAGCCCGACCCGCTCGACTTCTTCTACAACCCGAATCCGCCGGTCGAGTTCTTCGGCCGCGGCGTGAACGTCGAGGTGCCGTGGCTCGGCGGCAGGGTGCTGAAGGTCTCGGGCAACAGCTTCGCGACGCCGCACATGAGCTCCATCTGTGCGCTGATCCTCTCCAAGCATCCGGAGCTGACGCCGTTCCAGCTCAAGAGCGTGCTGTATCTCACCGCGACGAACGTAGGGGGTGCGACATGACCGAGAAAGCCGATCTCCGGGCGGCCGTGGCGGCGGGTGTCGTCGGGTCGGAGGAGTCGTTCAAGGCGCTGCTCTCGGCGATCGTCGAGGTCGCGCGCTCGATCTTCGGAGCGAAGGCCTCGTCGATCCTGCTCCTGGACGAGGAGACGGAGGAGCTCGTCTTCGAAGCAGTCGTCGGTGAGGGCGAGGAGACGCTTCTGGGCACGAGGTTCCCCGCCGGGACGGGTATCGCGGGATGGGTGCTCGCGACGCGCACGCCGCTCGTGATCGAGGACGTCGCCAACGACCCGCGATTCGCGCGCGACGTCGCCGAGGACACGGGATACGTCCCCAACGGGCTGATGGCAGCCCCTCTCCTGCACGACGAGGGGGCGCTCGGGGTGCTCTCCGTGCTCGACCGCCCGGAGGCGACGCTCTTCAGCCTCAGGGAGATGGAGCTCCTCGGCCTGTTCGCGAATCAGGCCGCGATCGCGGTCGACCTGCTGCTCAAGGCCCGGCGGGCGGAGCGCCTCATCGACGATGGGGACGGAGAGCTTGCGGTCGTGGCGCGCCTGGCTGCGGCCGTGGACGCGCTCGAGGACGAACGCCGAGTCGCAGGCCTACGGCTCCTGAACGACCTGGCCGCGACGCTGGGCACGTAGAACGAGAAAGGCCCGGGGTTGCCCGGGCCTTTCGAAAACCTCCCCCGTCAGTCGTGCTACTCGACCGTGCTCCCCTCCACGGTGTTGACCCTCGACCGTGTTGCCCTCGACCGAGAACCCGTGAGCCTCGACGTCCGGCTCCTCGTCCGTGGCCTCCACGGTGTTGCCCTCGACTGTGTTGCCCTCGACTGTGTTGCCGTCGACGGGGAATCCGTGAGCCTCCACGTCTACCTCTTCGTCTGTGCGGATCTCGTCCGACATTCTGTGCTCCTCCTGTTCGGCGCTCGAAGCGCGGTTCCATCACACAAGACAGTGCGTGCGATCGAAATCTTCCCTCGCAGTCTTTCATTCGGCAAGTCGCGGTGAGATGCTGCCGCCGTGGGCGGAGCCGCACGGCGCTGGAAAGACTCGTTGACGGCGTTCGCCTCCGTGTGGCGAAACGCGAACCTCCGCTGGCTCGAGCTCGCCTGGGCCGCGGCCATCGTCGGTCACTACGCCTTCCTGATCGCCGTCTCGGTCTACGCATACGAGGTCGGAGGAGAGAAGGCCGTCGGCCTGATCTTTCTTGCGCGGCTCATCCCCGCTGCACTCGTCGCCCCGTTCGCGGGAATGCTCGGCGATCGCTACCCGCGCGAGCGCGTCCTCCTGTACACGAACATCACCCGGATCGCCCTCGTCGGCGCGTCGGCCGCAGCGGTGTTCGCGGACGCGGACCCCTGGGTCGTCTATGGCCTGTCGATCGCGGCCACCATCGCGACGACGCCGTTTCGCTCGTCGCAGGCTGCGCTCACGCCGACGCTCGCCCGCACACCCGAGGAGCTCACGGCCGCCAACGCCGTCGCCAGCGGCATCGACAGCATCGCCCTCTTTGCAGGCCCCGCCCTTGCGGGATTGCTGCTCGCCGTCGCGAGCACGGGAGTCGTCTTCTCGGCCACGGCGGCGCTGATCCTGATCTCGGCGCTCTTCCTGCTGCTCATGTCGGTGGAGCGGACCGAGCAGCCGCGACGAGAGCTGGATGCGTCGACGATCGCCTCCGAGCGGCTCGCCGGATTCACGACGCTCGCACGCAACGCCCCACTCCGCGTGATGGTGCTGCTCCTGACGGTTCAAACCGGGATGTTCGGCGCGGTCCAGGTGCTCATCGTGGTCGCGTCGATCGACCTCCTAGGGCTTGGCGAGGGCGGCGTCGGCTACCTGAACGCCGCGATCGGCATCGGCGCGTTCATCGGGGCGGTCGTCGCGCTGACACTGACCGGGGCCAAGCGACTGAGCCCGGCATTTCTCGCCGGGCTCGCGATGACCGGGCTGCCGCTCGTGGTGCTAGGCGTGTGGCAGGAGGTGGGAGTCGCGCTCGTCGTCTTCGCCGTGATCGGGCTCGCCAACTCGTACGGGGACGTCGCGGGGCTGACGCTGATCCAGCGGGCGGTTCCGGACGAGGTCATGGCGCGGGTCTTCGGCGTCCTCCAGATGCTCTGGCTCGCAGCCATGGGAATCGGCGCGGCGTTCGCGCCCGCGCTGATCGCGTGGCTCGGCACCGAGACGGCGATCGTCGCGACAGGCCTGGTCGTGCCGGCGCTGGTTGCGGTTTTCGCCGTCTCCGTGGCACGCATCGACGCGAGTGCGCCCGCCCCCGAGGCAGACGAGTTGCGCGTTCTGGCGACCGTGCCCATCTTCGCGCCGCTGCCCGGAGGGTCGCTGGAGCACCTCGCCACGCGCCTGGTTCCGCTGCGCGTCGACCCGGGAACCGTGATCGTGCGGGAGGGCGACGCGGGCGACCGCTTCTACATCGTCGCCGAGGGCGAGATCGAGGTCTCGCAGTACGGGCGGACGGTCTCGGAGCTCGAGGCCGGCGGCTACTTCGGTGAGATCGCGCTGCTTCGCGACGTGCCTCGAACGGCGACGGTGACCGCGCGCACGAACGCCGTCCTGTACGCGCTCGACCGGGAGGACTTCCTGTCGGCGGTGACCGGCCACCCGCAGAGCGCCGAGGCCGCGGAGTCCGTTATGAGCGCGCGCCTATCCGGGCCGGCGGCAGCAGGTCCTCGCTCCGTCTCGCAATAGCCGGAAGCCTCAGGCGACCGGAGCCGGCGGCGACAGGGCTCATGTCACGACTCGGTACTTGAGGTGCGTGACGCCGGGCGCCTCGACAGCCCGGACCTGCTCGAGCTGCACCCCCGCGTCCCCGAGGTTGTCGAAGAGGGGAGCGCCGTCGCCGAGCAACACTGGAACAACGTGGAGCTCGAGCTCGTCGAGCAGTCCGGCTGCCAGGTACTGCTGAACGATGTTGCCGCCGCCCCAAAGCATGACGTCTTTGCCATCGGCGGCCTCCGTTGCCTGTTCGAGCGCGGACTCGACTCCGTCGGTGACGAAGTGGAACGTGGTCCCTCCTTCCATCTCCACGGGATCACGCGGGTAATGGGTGAGGATGAACACGGGATAGTGGTAGGGCGGGTTGTCGCCCCACCAGCCCGTCCACTGCTCGTCGCCCCAGGCACCACCGCGGACAGGGCCGAACATGTTCCGGCCCATCACCCCAGCGCCGATGTTCTCCTTGGATTCCTCGACGATCCGTGCGCTCTCGTTCACCTCGCCCCCTTGCTGGCCGTGGGCTTCGCGCCAGGCGGCCAGCGGAACCACCCAGTCGTGGAGCCGATCGCCGCCCTCGCCGAGCGGGTTCTGCTCGCTCTGGTTCGGGCCGGCGACGAAACCGTCCAGCGAGATCGAGATATGACATCTCAGCTTGCTCATCGTGCCTCCCTCCTTCCCTCACCCCGCAGGAGCGAAACGAGGTAGATGCGTACCTCGTCGAGCAGGTCTGCTCTGCTCGTTCGGGCACTAAAGGGGCACGGCGGCGGAGCATCGGGTTGCGGGAGTCGCCCAACAAACCGCGTGGTCGCGCCATGCGCCCGGCAAGATTCGAACTTGCGACCTCTGCCTCCGCAGGGCAGAAAGGCACTTCCGACGTTGGTTCCCGATGGTTCTAGAAGCTCTTTAGTTATGCGAGTTTGCGGCGCACCCGGCGAGAACGCTCCGCATCGCTACGCGGTGCAGTTCCCGCGTTTAGGCGTGGAGTAGGCGTCAGCCGGTGATGCCTCGGGCGGCTGCGTCGAGCGCAGCAGGCTCCCGCTCGTAGTAGTCGGGACGATCCATCCAGCGATCCTGGGTCGGAGTGGGCGACGGGGCTAAGCCTGTGTCCACCCTGACGCTCGAAGGGCGGCTAACCGGTTCCGTGGCCGACGACGGCGCTTGTCGCTCCGATTCCCCAATTGAGGAAGCTCGTCCGACCCACTCGCGTTCTCGTCCAGGTTCGCGACGCGGCCGCGCCTGTTCGAGCCGCCGCCGATCCTCCGGCCGCGGCCCTGGACGATTCGTCGCAGCGAGCATCGCCGCGTAGTTCCGCGTAGGCGCAAGCCGCTCTCAAGCGATTGCCAAGTGTCCGTTCAACGCGCCCTGCGACAACGGACGCACAGGCAATGCACACGAAAGCAGGAAGGGAGAACGGCCATGGGTAAGCACGGCAGCAAGGGACTCCTCATCGCGGTGGTGATCGGAGCGCTGGCAGTTGCCCCGACCGCGGTTGCCGCACTGACGTCGGACGCCTCGGATAGAACGAACCTCGTCCACCCAGCCTTCGAGTATCCAGGCGGATACCCGCAGTCCGGTCGCGGCTATCTCGGGCACCCGTCCACATCGGCTTCGGTGGTGCTCTCGGGCAGCGAGATCGAGTATCCGGGCGGATACCCGCAGTCTGGTCGCGGGTATCTCGGTCACCCGCCGGCGCACTGACGACAGGGTCGCTCTTCGACCCCGGGAAGGGCAGTAGCCCGCCGACCTCAGCTGCTTGACCTCGACGGCCTCGCCTCAGTGCGGGGCCGTCATGCGTCCGGGGTCAGGCGGCCGTCGAGCGCCCTCGACGCCCCGCGCCGGAAGGGACTCGGCCTGGGCGAGCACCCGAATAGACCCAAACGTGTCCGATCGGGCGAGGTGAGGCGAGGGCACGCTGGCAGGGATGGGCGATCACAGTGATCGCCCGCAAGCAAGAAGGAAAATCATGAAGAAGGTCTTGCTACTGGCCCTGCCTGTGCTCGCTGCGGCTCTGTTCATTCCCACGGCATTTGCTGGGAACGGCCCCGCGAACAAGGCGACAGCTGATCTGATGTTCACCAACGCCTCCGGCCCCGCGCACTGGGTGTTCAACGCCCACGACCTGCCGACCGGGGACAAGGGGAGCGTCCTCTACCAGGACGCCGACGGCTTCTACACCGCCAAGGTCATCGACGCGACGGTGAGCGCTACGTCCGCCACCTTCACGGCGGAGGTCACGTCCAGCACGATCAACTACGCGCACGTGGGTGACACGTTCACCTGGACGGTCTACGACCAGGGCGAAGGCTCGTTGGGAACCGGCGACTATTTCACCTTCGACGCCGCGATGCTTGGCGGCGTGCCGCACCCCGGCACGGATCCCATGCCGTACCCCATCACGGCGGGCAACATCCACGTTCACTTCAGCAGCTGATCCAACCCCGCACCAACGCGCTCGACTGAGGAGGCCCCACGGGGCCTTCTCTGCGTTGTGGCCTCCGAACCCGCCCCTCCGCCGCGCTCACCACTTGCGCGAGGTCACGTTGCGATGCGGGGCGCGGATCGAGGAGCGCGAGCTCGAAGCGGAGCGAGTTGAACTAGATGATTAGCACTCTAGACTCCCCCGCGTGCGGACTGTGCGCGAGGTTGCCGCCTTGGCGCTCGTCGCAGTCGCTGCAGCAACCGTCCTGCCGGAGGCGGGCTGGAATGCGACCGCGCACTACGCCCTCGTGGAGTCGCTTGCCGACGGCACGCCCCGGATCGACGGACACTTGAATCAGGGAGGCGACATCGCGTGGGTGGACGGCCATTTCTACGCTGCGAAGTCGCCCGGCCTCGCCTTCGCCTCGCTGCCGCTCTACGCGACCCTCGACGCCGTCGGGGCGGTTTCCACGAAGGAGGTGGCCACGCAAGGGCCTCCCGGCGCGCGCGGCGTTCGCAAGGAAGCAGTCTGGCAGCTGAACCTCGTCGTCGTCGCCGCCTTCTTCGGCCTGCTGCTTCTCATGCGGTACGCCGCCAACGCTTGTGTGCCCGGAACCGGCCTCGCCGTCGCGGTGATTCTCGGTCTCGGCACGATGCTGCTGCCGTTCTCGACGGCGTACTTTGCTCATGTTCTCTCTGCGACGCTGGGTTTCGCCGCCTTTGCTCTCGTGCTGTGCAGACGCGACTCGCGACTCGCCGTCGCCGGGGCGGGGCTCCTCGCCGGGCTGGCCGTCGTTACGGAGGCGTCGCTCGCGCTTGTGGCGGTGGCGCTTGCGGCCTGGGTGCTCGTCGACCGGCAGCGGCTCCAACGGGGCGGCCTCTATGTCGCCGGACTCGTGGCCGGGTCGATACCGCTTCTGGCCTACAACGCCTGGGCGTTCGGGTCGCCCTTCCGAAACGGGTACTCCGACGCCGTCGCAGTGCTCGGCGCCACGGGGCACGACGTAGTGGGTGCGAACGACGTGGGATTCTTCGGTCTCACGTATCCGCGCCCCGATGACGCGCTCGACCTACTTTTCGACAGCCAACGCGGCCTCTTCGTGCTGACACCGGTCGTAGCCGTCGCAGTGGCGGGCCTCTTGCCTCTCTGGCGTCGAGGCTCACGCCGAGAGGCCGTCTTCGTCGGCTCGTTGGCGTTTGCATTCGTTCTCTACAACGCGGCGTACTGGATACCGTTCGGCGGCGACACGCCCGGGCCTCGCTTCCTCGTGCCGCTGCTGCCCTTCCTCGCCTTGCCGCTCGCCGCCGCATTCGCGGCGTGGAGGTGGGTCACGCTCGCGACGGCAGCGATATCGGCGTTTTGGATGATCGTCGCGACGCTTGGCGGAGCCCTCATATCGGCGGACGTGTCGCCAACGACCTGGGTCTCGGAGGTGATTCGGGCGGACAACCTGGTCGGCTCGGTGGTCGGTCGCAGACGGACAGCTGAGCTTGCGTTCGCGCTCCCGGCAGCAGTCGCACTACTGCTCGCCGCGCCGTCCCTCGTCCGCCCCGCCGATTCGGGGGAACGTTCACGTCGAGGCGGATCCGAGACACATTTGACGCGGACGGGAACTTCATAAGCATCTCTTGCCCTCGCGCTGAGCGCTACTACCACTCGCGCGAGGTCACGTTGCGATGCGGGGCACCTCGGTTGCAGCCAGGGTGCTCGGGGCCGGTGTAGAGCCAGGGGTGGAGATCGTCGTGTCCGGTGTCGAAGGGATCACCGGGCCTGATCGGTTCGCCGCATCGGGAGCAGCGTGCGCGCGAGTTCAACCTCAACAACTTCCGCCGGCGCACTTGGCGCCCGGCGGTCACGGCGTCGGGCATTGAGAAGCCGGCGCGCATCTATGACCTTCGCTCAACGTTTGCCTCTAACGCGCTTGCGGCCGGCGTGACCGTCTTTGAGCTGGCGAAGGTGATGGGAACCTCGGTGGCAATGATTGAACGCCACTACGGCACGCTCATCGGCGGGGCTCATGCCGGGCTCGTCGGCAGGCTCGACGCCTTTGAGACCGACCTTCTCCGGGAGCAGGCAGCTAAGTGAGATGGGTCGCGACCCACCATCGGTTGTCGAAGGGATCGTGGAACCCTCCGACCCGGTCGCCCCACGGTTGTTCGGCAGGCTCAATGATCGCGCGAGCTCCTGCACGCAACGCCTTCATGAAGACTGCGTCCACATCGTCAACGTAGGCGAAGTTGACGCACGGGCGGGCAGGGTAGTCAGGTGACGCCTCGCTGAGCATCACCAATGAGTCGCCGATCCGCACGTCGGCATGTCCGATGGTGCCGTCACTCCGGATCTCGCGCGCTCCCTGCTCCACACCATCGAAGACCTCGCCGAGGAAGTCGACGAACCGTTCGACGCCTTCCACGACGATGTATGGGTTGACGCTGTGGTAGCCGTCGGGCAGCGGAGTGCCGGCCAATGACGCTCACCCTACTCGGAGAGTACGGCGAGGCGTGACGCCACTTAGAGATGGTGCGCACACCCGCGTCCACGTTTAGGGCACTAGTGGGACACGCCGCCGTGCGCGTGTCGCGCAAAATCGGGCCGCAAACCCGCATGGTTACGCCATGCGCCCGGCAAGATTCGAACTTGCGACCTCTGCCTCCGCAGGGCAGCGCTCTATCCCCTGAGCTACGGGCGCGGGGGTGCGAAGTCTAGCTGCGTCGCGAGGCGCTCCCCGAGCGTGAGCCTGGCGTCGCGAGGAACCTCGACACGGACGTATGCGAGCGCGATCACCTGCTGGCCGTCGAGCACAGCGCTCGTCACACGGCCGACGATCTTGCCCTCGTAGCCGAGCTCGGAGTCGAAGACGGGCAGCTCGCTGCCCTCGATCTCGAGCACGCGCAGCGTCCGATTCACGCGCCCCCGGTAGTGCTGCCGTGCGATCGGCTCCTGCCCCGGGTAGCAGCCCTTCTCGAAGTCGATCGCTCGCCGGTCGAGCCCTGCCTCGGCGGGCATCACGCGATCGTCCAGCTCTCGCCCGTGGCGAGGGGTTCCCGCCCGGATCCGGAGGAGCTCGAGCTCGTCGTCACCGATCGTAGCCTCGAGCGGCCCGTCGAGCACCTCGACCGCCGGGACGCCGAAATCGCTCGTCGGAACGCCGTCCGCGTCGCCGAGGACGACCACCGAGTCGTGCTCCTCCACCTCGATCTCGCACTTCGCCGCGAGTCGCGAGCGGATGAGCGTCGTCCGGACCCTGTCGCCCAGTCCGGTCTCGGTGAGGAGCAGGAAGTCCTCGACCCCGCGGCGCAGCACGACGAGCGGCGCGATCACTCGCGCCTTCGCGGTGAGGAGGAGCGCCTCGCAGGACTCGCCGATCCCGAGCGCCTCGACGTCGTTGGAGACCATCGCTTGCAGGTAGCTCTCCGCGCCGGGCCCGCGCACGCCGACGAACTCGCGTGGGCGGCGGGCGACGCGGGTCGCGGTAACGGCCATCGGGACTAGTGTAGGAACCGTGTTCAGGGGGCGGGCGGAGCGAAAGGTCATCGATGCCGGCTATGACCCGGTGCGGCTCCCTCCCGGGCAGTACCTCACCGATAAGTGGCCAGTCCTGCACGCAGGCTCGATCCCCGACACCGACCTCGCCAGCTGGGACTTCTTCGTCTCCGGCGAGGTCGCGAATCCGATCAGGCTCTCATGGGACGAGCTCAACGCGCTCCCGCGTACTCGTCACACGCAGGACATCCACTGCGTCACACGCTGGAGCCGGTTCGACGTGACGTTCGAGGGCGTCCACTGGAGCGCGCTCGAGGAGCTGGTGCAACCGAAGCCGTCGGCGCACTTCGTCGTCGCCCACGCAGAGGAGGGCTACACCGCGAACGTGCCGATCTCGTTCCTGCGCGACCCGCTCTCTCTCCTCGCGACGCACGCGGACGGAGTGCCGCTCGCGGCGGAGCACGGAGGCCCGCTGCGTCTGGTGATCCCCGGCAAGTACTTCTGGAAGAGCGCGAAGTGGCTGCGCGGCATCGAGCTCACCGCCGACGACCGCCCCGGATTCTGGGAGCGCTACGGCTACCACAACGACGCGGATCCCTTCGAAGAGGAGAGATACGGCTTCTAGCTGCCCAATTACCCCCGAACGGGGGACGAGCGCCGGAGCCGCATGACCGAAAACCTGGTACCCAATCCTCCCAGTTCTTCCCCCTCTGAGTGGCCGTTCCCAGCGGCCACTCGTCTTTCCAGGGAGAAGTTCCCTCCGTACGACGCGAAGGGCCGGCGA
>CAWDKB010000010.1:0-239691 GCA_963802865.1 uncultured Gaiellaceae bacterium | reverse complement strand
CTTCCCCAAGGCGCCGTGCCTGCAGCTGTTCGTGATCCAGGAGGCGAACTCGATGCTGGCCGCGTTGCGGACCGGCCAGGTGGACTTCGCCCAGCAGGTCGCCTACGAGGTCGTCCCGGCCCTGAGGAACAACTCCCAAGTCAAGCTCACTGCGACGGGCCCCTCGACGTCGATGGTGATGCCGATGTGGATCGATACTGCTCCGTTCGACAAGATCGCCGTGCGCCAGGCGCTGAAGAAGGTGGTCGACCGCAAGCAGATCGTGGCGAACGCCTTGCTCGGCTACGGCGTCATCGGTGACGACAACCCAGTCCCGCCGACCTCGCCGGACGCGTGGCGGCGTACGGTGCCGGGCCCGGACGTCGCGGGTGCGATCAAGCTGCTCGCGTCGGCGGGCTACAATCCGTCGAATCCGCTGAAGGTCGACATCTACGCCGCGGACATGATTCCGGGCATCCTCGACATGGTGCAGCTGTACAAGCAGCAGGCGGCGAAGGCCGGCATCCAAGTCAATGTGATCACCGGCCCCGCCAGCGAGTACTGGGACAACGTCTGGCTGAAGCATCCGTTCCAGGTCTCGGCCTGGTCGGCCCGCCCGGCGGGGCTGGCCCTGTCGATCGCATATCTGCGGAACGCGCCGTACCCGGAGACGCACTGGAAGGTGCCAGCCTTCGACATCTTGATCCAGAAGGCCAACACCACCGTGGATCCGGCCGCCCGCCGTGCGCTCTACAAGCGGGCCGGGAAGATGCTCACCCAGCAGGGTGGTGCGATCATCCCCGCGTTCCAGCGTGTCGTCGCGGCCCAACGCTCGAACTGCCGCGGCTATGTCCCGTCGATCCAGTTCGTGCAGTTCGATCTCGCGCCCCTCCAGTGCACATAGCGAGAACGCGTACGGCGTAGATCGAGCCCCGTCACCCGGGCCGCCCGCGAAGGCGGCCCGGGTGACGCACCGAGACACCATGTCCGAAGTCCCATTGGAACTCGTTTGATTCTCAGGCTCATCGCTCAGCGCCTCGCACTCGCCGCCGTCACGCTGCTCGTCGTCTCGGCGCTCGTCTACCTCTTCACGAGCGTCCTCCCTGGCGACATCGCTGCGCGCGTACTCGGCCGCGAGTCGTCGGCGGAGCAGCGTGAGATCTTCCGGGAACAGCTCAACCTGGACGATCCGGTCTGGAAGCGATACGGCGTCTGGATCGCCGACGTCGCCCGCGGCGACCTCGGCCGCTCGCTCGTGAACGACGAGACCGTCACCGCAACGATCGGCATGGCCGCCAAGAACACACTCTTCCTGAGTGTCTTCGCTTTCCCCCTCTACGTCCCGGTGACGCTCATCCTGGCGACGCTCGCGGCGCTCTCCAGAGGGAAGCTGCCGGACTCACTGATCTCTGTGGCCACGCTCATCGGGCTCTCGCTGCCCGAGTTCGTGCTCGGCACGCTGCTCATCTACGTGTTCGCCGTCCAGCTCTCGGTCGCGCCGGCGCTGTCGATCGTCACTCCGGGCGAAGACCTCCTCACGCGCCTGCACGCGACCGTGCTTCCCGCCGTGACTCTCATGGTCGCTATGGCCGTCTACGCGATCCGGATGCTGCGCGACAACCTGATCGACGTGCTCGACTCCGAGTACGTCCGGATGGCGACGCTGAAGGGCGTCCCACGCTGGCGCGTGGTGCTGCGCCACGCGCTACCGAACGCGGTCGGACCGGCGCTCAACGTCACGGCTCTGAACCTCACGTATCTGATCGGCGGAATCGTCGTCGTCGAGTCGGTGTTCTCGTATCCTGGGCTCGGCCAGGTGCTGGTCGACTCGATCTCCGTCCGCGACGTGCCGGTAGTCGAAGCGATCGCGCTGCTCGCCGCGGCCGTCTACATCGTCGCGAACCTCCTCGCTGACGTGCTCGCGCTGCTGCTCAACCCGCGCCTCAGGACGCCTTGATGAGCGCCTCCGCAGTCGACCTCCCGGTCGCCGTGCGGCGCTCTCGCCTTCGCCGGTTCCTCCGTCGCTTCCCGATGAGCGCGCGGCTCGCGGCGCTCCTCTTGATCGCATATGTCCTGATCGCGCTGACCGGCCCGCTGTGGGCGCCGTACGACCCGTACGAGGCGGGCACGGGGCTGCCGTTCTCCGGCGCGAGCAGCTCGCACCTCTTCGGCACCGACATCCTCGGCCGCGACGTGTTCAGCCGCGTCGTCTACGGCACGCGCGACGTGCTCTACCTCGCGCTCACGAGTACGTTCATCGCAACCGTGATCGGCGGTGTGATCGGTCTTGCGAGCGGTCTCGTCGGTGGCTGGGTCGACGAGACCCTGATGCGCGTCTTCGAGACGATCATCAGCATTCCGCTGCTCGTGCTGGCGCTGCTCGCGATCGCCGCCGCCGGACCGAAGGCGTCGGGCAGCTCGCTGCTCCTGATCGGCGTCGTCGTCCTCGTCTATGCGCCGCGCATCGCGCGCATGGCCCGCGCGGTGGCGGTCGACCTCGTGACGCGCGACTACGTCACGGTGGCCCGCGCGCGTGGTGAGTCGGTGCCGTCGATCGTCTGGCGCGAGCTGACGCCGAACGCGGCGGGCGTGCTGCTCGTCGAGTTCGGCGTCCGCGCCGGCTACGCGCCGATCCTGATCAGCTCGCTCGGATTCCTCGGCTTCGGCGCCCGGCCGCCCTCGCCGGAGTGGGGGCTGATGATCAGCGAGAACCGGGCGGCCTCGTGACCGCGCCGATGACCGTGCTCGCGCCGTGTGCCGCCCTCGCGGTGCTCGTGATCAGCCTCAACCTCGTCACCGACGGCATCGCCCGCGCGCTCGGCCGCTCGTGGAGCGGACGCCGTGACGGCCGTCACGAGCCGGACGGGAGCCGGGGCGGGGAGCAGGAGCCGCTCGTCACCGTCGAGGGCCTGACGATCGACTTCTGGTCGAACGACCGCTGGAACAACGTCGTCAACGGCGCCTCGTTCTAGATCGCGCGCGGCGAGGCGCTCGGGCTGGTCGGCGAGTCCGGCTGCGGCAAGACGACGACCGCGCTCGCGCTGCTCGGCTTCCAGCGGCCGGGCAGCCGCATCCGCTCCGGCACGATCTACTTCGGCGGGCGCGACCTCGCGCACGTTTCGCGCCGCGAGCTGCAGAAGGTGCGCGGGCGACGGGTCAGCCTCGTCCCGCAGAACCCGACGACCGCGCTGTCGCCGGGACTGCGCATCGGCGACCAGCTCGCCGAGGCGATGGCGGTGCACGGCGTCGGCGGCTCGCGTGCCGAGCGCCAGCGGCGCGCGCGCGAGCTGATCGCGCACGTCCGCCTGCCCGACCCAGCGCGGACGGCGCGGAAGTACCCGCACCAGCTCTCGGGCGGTCAGCAGCAGCGCATCGTGATCGCGATGGCGCTCGCCTGCGATCCGGAGCTCATCGTGCTCGACGAGCCGACGACCGGCCTCGACGTGACAACGCAGGCGCAGATCCTCGACCTGCTCCGCCGGCTGCGCGCCGAGCTCGGCATGGCGATGGTCTATGTCACGCACAACCTCGGCGTCGTCGCGCCGATCTGCGACCGCGTCGGCGTCATGTATGCCGGCGAGCTCGTCGAGGACGCGCCGGTACGCGAGCTCTTCACCCATCCCCGTCACCCATACACGCGCGGTCTGATCGACGCCGTGCCATCGGTCGCGGCGCCGCACCGCAGCCGAGAGGTCGTCCTGCGCGGCCTGCTCAAGCGCAGCGAGCTGCCGAAGGGCTGCCGCTTCGCGCCGCGCTGCGACTTCGCCGAGGAGGCGTGCTTCGAGGAGCGGCAGGTCCTGCTTCCCGTCGGCGAGGCGCACGACGTGGCGTGCCGCCGTGTCGACGACGTCGAGCGACTCACCGCCGGGCGCATCTCGGCTGCGAGCTACGTCCCGCTCGCGGCGGCGGCAGACGATGCGCTGCTCGACGTCGCCGACCTCTCGATCACCTACGACCGGCGCCGCCGACTCGGGCCCGTGCCGAGCGAGCCCCTGGTGATCGTCCGCGACGTCACGTTCGACCTCCGAGCGCGCGAGACGTTCTCGCTCGTCGGCGAGTCGGGCAGCGGCAAGTCGACGATCGCGCGCACCGTCGGCGGCCTGCTGGGGCCGCTCTCCGGACAGCTCACGTTCGAGGGCCGCAACCTCGCCGCCACCGTCGGGTCGCGGTCGAAGGACGTCCGTCGCGAGATCCAGCTCGTGCTCCAGAACCCGGACGCCTCGCTCAATCCGCGGCAGCGCGTGCACCAGATCGTCGGGCGGCCGCTCGAGCTCTTCTTCGGGCTGCATGGCAAGGCCCGCCGCGACGGGGTGGCGAAGGCGCTCGAGGACGTGCAGCTCGACGCCGCGTTCGCAAGCCGCTACCCGGACGAGCTCTCGGGCGGCGAGCGGCAGCGCGTCGCGATTGCCCGCGCGCTCGCGGCGAGGCCGCGGCTGATGCTCTGCGACGAGATCCTGTCTGCCTTGGACGTGTCGGTCCAGACGAGCATCGTCGAGCTGCTGCGCGAGCTCCAGGCGGAGCAGGGGATCGCGTACCTGTTCATCTCCCACGACCTCGCGGTTGTGCGCTCGCTCTCCCACCGCGTCGGCGTGCTCTACCTTGGCGAGCTGTGCGAGGTCGGTACGGCGGAGGAGGTCTACGCCCCGCCGTACCACCCGTACACCCACATGCTTCTCTCGGCGGTGCCCGAGATCGACGACGAGAACGTGATCTCGTCCGCCGTCCGCAGCGATCCGGGAGTCTCCTCGTCCCGGCCCCCGAGCGCGTGCCCGTTCGCCGACCGCTGCCCGTGGAAGGTCGGCCCCATCTGCGACGAGGTGGACCCGCCATGGCGGGCGACGAGCGACACACACATGCTCCGCTGCCACATCCCGCTGGAAGAGCTGTCCCGGCGCGCTGCCGCGTCGGGCGTCCGAGTCGGTGCCCTCTCGGCCGGCGACAGGCCCATGGCTTGATCACAGTCGCGATCGCGCACGGGCTCGCCGACGAGCACGGCGAGCGGATCGAAGAGGCCGGTGGCGGGCGCATCCGCCTGCTGCCGCTACGCGGTGAGGAGGGCGAGGCGGTCCTCGACGACGTCGAGATCGCCGTGTACGGTCTCTACGAGGGGTCGCTCTCGTTCCGCGAGCTCGCCGACCGTATGCCGCGCCTGCACTGGATTCACTCGACCGGCGCGGGCATCGACAGCTTCGTTTCCCCCCGGCTCGCCGAGCGCGGCGTGATCGTGACGAACAGCTCCGGCGTCTATGCGCCAGCGATGGTCGAGTTCGCGCTCGCCGGGATGGTCTCCTTTGCTCGGGATTTCCGCCGCCTGTTCGTGCAGCAGGACGAGCGGCGCTGGAACCACGAGCCGATCGCGGGCAGGGAGTTACACGGCAAGCGTGTCGGCATCGTCGGCTACGGCGCGACAGGGCGCTATCTCGCGACGGTCTGCAAGGCGTTGGGGATGGAGGTGTGGGCGACGCGGCGCACGCCGATCCTCACGTCGGGCGAGCCTCTCGACCGGCTGCTGCCGAGCGAAGAGCTCCACGGGCTGCTTGGCGCGAGCGACTACGTCGTCGTGACCGCGTCGCTCAACGCGACGACGCGGCACCTCCTCGGCGAGGCGGAGTTTCGCGCGTTCAAGCCCGGCGCGGTCCTCGTCAACGTCTCTCGCGGCGGATTGGTCGACCAGGACGCGCTGCTCGCCGCGCTCGACGCTGGCCGCCTCGGCGGCGCGTTCCTCGACGTCGTCGAACCCCAGCCGCTGCCGCCGGAAAGTCGGCTCTGGACGCATCCACAGGTGATAGTGACCTCCCATATCTCGGGCGGCAGCCCCGAGGGCTGGGCGCGCTCGATCGAGCTCTTCCGCCGGAACCTGCCGCTCTACCTCGACGGCGAGACGAAGCGACTCGGCAACCTCGTCGACCTCGCCGACCACCTGTGAGCGGGACCGCGCGGCTCGCAGGTGCTCGCGCAGTCGTCACGGGGGCGGCGAGCGGAATCGGGCGGGCGACGGCGCTCGTGCTGGTCGAGCACGGTGCGAGCGTCGTCGCGGCCGACCGGGACGAGGCAGGGCTCGCCGTCGCGGCTGATGCGGGCGCGGAGCCGGTCGTCTGCGACGTGACAGACCCCGGCAGACCGGGCCCGGCTCGTCGACGCAGCCGGTCCGTCGTGCGGCCATCTCGTCAACGCGGCTGGGATCATCCGGCTCATGGCGCTCGACGCCGTCACCGAGGACGACTGGAACGCGATCATGGGCGTCAACGCGCAGGCACTCTTCTTCCTCACCCAGGCGTTCGCAGCCCGCCTGCAACCGGGTGGCGCGATCGTCAACGTCGCCTCTGGCGCGGGCAAGACCGGCTCGACGCACGAGGCCGCCGTCTACGGCGCCTCGAAGGCGGCCGTCCTCTCTCTGACGCGCAGCTTCGCGCACGCCTACGCGGAACAGGGCGTGCGCGTGAACGCGGTCTGCCCGGGCTTGATCGACACGCCGATGAACGATGTGGTGCTCGAGGGGATCGCCCTCGGGGCATCGAGACGGACGAGTATGCACGCACCCGGATCGGGATCGTGCCCCTCGGGCGGCTCCCGACCCGCGCGAGGTGGCTGAGGTCATCGTCTTCCTGCTTTCGGATGCCGCTTCCTACATGACCGGTCAGTCGGTGAACGTCACCGGTGGAATGGTCACGTACTGATTCGGTGGCGCTCCACGTAGTCCAGGTCGAGCTCCCAGCCGAGGCCGGGCGCCGTCGGAGAGCTCGATCCGCCCGTCGCGCGAGCGGCGGCCGGTTGGCGACGAGGTTCCACCAGATCGGGTCGCGGTCGGGATGGAAGCACTCGACGTACGTGCCGTGCGGAATCGATGCGAGCAGGTGGCTCGCGACCTGCGGCTCCTCGTGGTGGGCCATCTCGACGTCGAAGGCGAGCGCCATCGCGGCAACCCGACGCCACTCCGTCGGCCCGCCCGACCAGGAGGCGTCGAAGTTGCAGACGTCGATCGCCCCCTCGACCATCAGCTCGCGGCAGCCGCGCGGCGGAGAACTCGCTCTGCCCGGCGCAGACGCGCACGCCGCCGCCGTAGCGCACGTCGCGCATGGCGCGCCGATCGTTGTGCCAGCGGCACGGCTCCTCGAACCAGGCGAGGCCCCTGTCCTCGACCAGGCGGGCGAAGCGGATCGCCTCGCGCGGCGTCCAGCCCTGGTTGGCGTCGCGGCGAGGACGAAGTCCGGCCCGGCGCGGCACGCGCGACGCGGACGCGGGCTGCGTCCTCCTCGGGCGTCGAGGCCGCCGACCTTGAACTTCATCCCGGCCAGCCCGAGCTCGCGCAGTCCTCGATCTCGGCCTCGATGCCGGCGTCGTCGGTGCCGTAGTAGCCGCCGATCGAGATCATCGGGAGCCGGTCGCGATACCCGCCCCAGAGACGCCACAGCGGCTGGCCGAGCGCCTTGCCGACCGCATCCCAGATCGCCGCGTCCACGCAGGCGCACGCGACGAGACCGAGCCGGCGGTCGCGCAGGATGTCGTAGGTCGCCGGCCGCGCGAGCTCCCAGCAGCGCTCGACGGCGAAGGCGTCCTGGCCGACGAGCTGCGGGGCGATCTCAGCGTGGACGATCGCTCGATCTCGGCGAGCGCCGGCGTCCTCGTCGCCGGCGTACGCCTCGCCGACGATGCCCTCCTCCGTGTGCACTCGCGTGATCACCGTCGACCGATGCGTCATCCGGTAGTGGCTCCCCGAGTACGTGCGCGCGAGCGGCACCCGGATCGGCACGGTCTCGATCCGGGTGATCGTCAGCCCCTCGATGCGCTCGACTCTACACAGCGCCGGAGCGCGGAAATCGGCTGATGCGCCAGCTCGTGTTCTTCCTCTATGCGTTCCACTTCCTCGTCGCGGCGAACGGAAACGCCGTAATACCGCTCGTGCCGTCGTACACCGAGGACTACGGGCTCTCGGTCTTCAGGGTGGGTCTAATCGTGGCGGCTCCCGCCTTCGCCATGCTCGTTCTTTCGCTGCCAGTCGGCTTGCTGAGCGACCGAGTGGGGGCCCGCGCCGTGACGATCGCGGGGAGCGCACTGCTCACGATCGCGGCGCTCGGCCAGGCGCTCGCCGGCTCATATGCCGTTCTGCTCGCCAGCTGGACGCTCTTCGGAATCACGTCCGCGATCATTTACACTGCGTCCCCCGCTTGGCTCGCCGCCTCAGTGCCGACGCGCCACCGCGTCTCCGTGCTCGGCGGCATTTCTATCGCCGCTGGGCTCGGCTTGATGGTCGGCCCTGCGTTCGCGGGACTCCTCTCGGAGAATTTCGGTTCCGGCGCTCCATTCTTGGTCATCGCGGCTGCCGCCGCGATCGTCACCGTCGGATTGGTGCTGCAGCCGTCGACGCGCTCGCCGGCGGTCGCTGCCACTGCCGCTCGCGTGCGCGCTCTCGTCCGTGAGCCTCACTCGGCGTCGGCGCTCGCGCTGATGTTCTTCGTCGGCACATTCGTCGGGATCGTCAATCTCCTCGTGCCTCTGCGCCTCGACGGGGACGGGCTCGGTGCCGGCGCGATCGGGATCGCCTTCACGGCCTCGATGGCGCTCTTCGTGCTGACGAGTTTTCACGTCGCGCGGCTCGGTGACCGTGTTCCCCTGCTCGCCGCCTCGGGAGTCGCCACGCTCTTTCTCGGCGTGGCGCTGCTGATCCCTGTGTTCGCGAGCTCCGCGTTGCCCGTGATCGCGTTCCTGGTCATCCGCGCGCCGCTGTGGGCGGTCGTCTCGACGATCTCCAACCCACTGTCGGCCCACGGCGCTGCGCTAGCCGGAGTGGGCACGGGACTTGGGCTCGCCCTGATGAATCTGTGCTGGGCAGCCGGGAACCTGGGCGGCCCGCTGACAGGAGGGGCGCTCGCCAGTGTCGTCGGTGATCGCCCCGTCTTCGCACTGCTCGCTCTCACAGGCATCGTGATCGGCCTCGCCGTCCTGCGTATGCACGTGCGTCCGCTGACCGACCCAATACCCGCAGCTCTTTCCGGTGATTCGCTTCGATTGAGGAGGTAACGACTATGGGCAAGCACGACGGCAAGGTTGCGATCGTGACCGGCGGCGGCGGAGGCATCGGCGCTTCCGTATGTGAGGTCTTCGCTCGCGAAGGCGCGAAGGTCGCGGTGCTGGATCTCGACCAGGCGCTTGCGAACGAATCTGCGGAGCGCCTACGCGAGCTAGGAGGCGAGGCGCAGCCGTACCGCGCCGACGTCAGCTCGAGCGGCGAGGTCGACGAGGTGTTCGCACAGGTCCACGCAGACTTCGGCCGCTTCGACGCGCTCGTCAATTGCGCCGGGATCAGCCGGGTCGGTGACCACACTCAGGACCTGTCCGACGAGATCTGGAACCAATCGATCGGCATCATGCAGAGCGGCGTTTTCTATTGCACCCGCGCGGCTGGACGAGTAATGCTCGAGCAGCGCTCGGGCTCTGTGACCCACATCTCGTCGATCCGCGGCTTCTCGCCGAATCCCGGCCGGCTCGCGTACTGCGCGGCAAAGGCGGCGGTGCTGATCATGGCGAAGGTGACTGCGGGCGAGTGGGCACCCTATGGGGTGCGCGTGAACGCTGTTGCCCCTGGAGTTCAACGCACTCCCATGTGGACGCGCGACGTCGCGCTCGGCCTTTTTGATGAGCAGGAGTATCTCGACCTAATCCCGGCGCACCGGCTTGGCGACCCGGCGGAGGTGGGTGAGCTCTGCTCCTTCCTCGCGTCGGACGACGCCGGCTACATCACAGGCGCCTGCGTCACGATCGACGGCGGCCTGACCTCGATCCCCGTGGGCTAGAAGATGCCGTAGCGGTCGTAGGCCTCCAGCGGCGAGACGCCCTCGCGCACCACCTCACGGATCTCGTTCTCCGTCGCGACGACCTCCTCGGTCCGCGCGAGGACGTCGTCGAGCAACGCGGCTGGGATGACGACGATCCCGTCGCGGTCGGCGACGAGGTAGGCACCGGGCTCGACACGCACGGAGCCGATCGTCACCGGCGCGTTCCAGTGCTCGATCCGCCAGCGCGGCACGGCGTCGGCGGGCGTCGTGTAGCGACAGAAGACCGGGAACTCCTGGCCGAGGATTTCCTCGGTGTCGCGACAACCACCGTCGATCACGGCGCCCGCGCAGCCGCGTGCACGCAGCGCCACGACCGATAGCTCGCCGAGGTGCGCGGCCGTGCACGCCTCGTCGTGTGTCTGGTAGACGACCACGTGGTGGGCGGTCACCTCGCCAAGCATCGTGAGGATTCCGCGGATCGAGGCGTCGCGGTCGAGCTGGACGGCAGGTACGCCCTCGACCGGAAAGGCGGGGCCTGCGAGACGCATGCCCTCGCGCAGCGGCAGCAGGTTGGGCGGCAGGGTGCGGCCGTGCTCGCCGAGCTCGTCGAGGACGTCGGTCAGCGCGCCCGTGTAGAGCCGCGAGGCTCGCTCGGCGAGGGCGACCCAGTTCGTGTCGGCACCCGCTTGACGCGTGTCCGGGTCGTGTGTAGACGCACCGGTGCGCAAACGTTTGTCGCCTTGTTTTGACACGGTTCGTGACGCTATCTCAGTCGCCGGATCCGCACCAGTGACCGCTCAGTTTGGCCGAGCGATCCGTCTTTGAGGCTCGGCCGGGACTACGAGCGCTGCACCGCGCCGCTGCGGGCTGGCTCTCGAACGACCATCCAGGCTACGCCTATCCAGATCGTCAGCCGTCAGCGGCGTACGAACCTGTCTAAGTCCAGGAAGGATGCTCGCTTACACGACTCCCCTTGGCCCTTCATCGGCTAGCCCCGCTTTGGGCCGGGATTTAGTTGGCCCCTCGTCCACAGCGAGGACTACCCGTGGCTGCACGCGCTGACGACGCCGCCGCACTTCACCGCGAACGCGCGGCGGCTGTAGCAGGAGAGCGTGCCGTCAGCACGCGTTGCGCCAGCGGGCAAGCTCAGTTCATCGTCCGTAGAGCTCGGGACGGCGAAAGTGTGTGAAGAAGGTCTCAGCGACTGCGCGCCGCTCCCTCAAAGTCGCGCGTTTGAAATTGGCGACGAGCAAGTCCTCGCTGTCGGGCCGCGCTTCGGCGAGCAGCTTGCCCCATGGGTCAAGGGCCATTGCGATCCCGGGGATGCCGCGCTCCTTGTCGATTTGGTTCACAACAACGACGAAGACAGAATTGTCATAGGCTCGCGCCGGCGGATAGCGGAGCCATCGCGTGCGCTTCGCCTTCCTTGTCTCGGGTCCGGTGGGCAGTGCGCTGGAGGAGTGCGGCATGAAGATCATCTCGGCACCTGCCAGCGCTTGAACCGTGGTCGCCTCCGGGAAGTGGGTGTCGTAACAGATCTGCACGCCAATAACGGCCCGTTCAAAGGGGAAGACCGCAAGCTCTGAGCCAGGCCGGAATCGGCCGATCTCGCTCGTCGGAACGTGGGTCTTGCGGTAAACCTCAAGCCGATTGCCAGGAGCTGCGATCAACTGTGTGTTGTAGAGGACGTCCGAGGAAGCGCGCTCCAGCATGCCGGCCAGAACCACGAGCCCGAATTCATCGGCCATCGCCCCTATAGCTTTCGCGAGTTCCCCGTCAGGGCGGCTGCGCCAATTCGTGCGGGATGTCGCCGTCAGTGGGGTAGCCACAAAGCGAGAGCTCGGAAAAGCAGACAAACGCAGCGCCCGCCTCGGCGGCTCGTTCTGCATAGTCACGGTGCTTCTTCAGGTTTGCTTCGAAGTCCCCGAGCCGGCAGACGACCTGGGCGGCAGCTATGCAAACGTCTTCCATATGAAACGTGGTCTAGCAGCTGTCACTGCTCGCATGCACAAGGGACGGTCGCGATGTCTACCGCCTCGGCCGCGGCTGCCAAGTCTCACGTAGAGCCAGCCGAGCGATACGTGTCAGCGTTCGCCCGTCGGAGCTGACGACATAGAGGTCCGGCCGAACCGAGCCGGCCCAGAATGAGACCCAGTGGCCGTCGGGTGACCACGATATGTCGCCGATGCTGGGTGAGCCGGAGCGGCCTGCCGCCTGCGGCCTCTACAACAAATATCCCGGTGTCATCGTCGTCGACCCCAGGGTCGGGCCCATGGCCAAGCCCGTGGGTGCTTAGCGAGTTACGCCCTTCAGTTCAGCGAGCTCGACCCGCACGATAGCTGGCCATGGGTCGTGGCCACGACTCTCCAAAAACCACTTCGGCTCGACTCCGCCGAGCGTGTCAGATTCGTGTCAAATCAGACTGACGAACCGTGACCATCGTCGCCGCAGGTTACGAGGGGATTGGCTTGCTCGCCTTGCTTTCAAGCCACGCTGACCCACGCCGACCTAGCTTCAACCGAATTTGCAAGCTGGGGGTCGCGAGTCCGCGTCCGTCGCTCCGATCGTCCGGCGAACCTCAAGACCCCGACTCGATCCACGGAAGCGTGAGAGCCCATTTCGTCACGGTTCTGGCCCTAATCGCGGCCGATCCGCGTCGGGGTCGAACAGACCCGCCGGGGCGTGGCTGTTATCGCGTTGCGCCGCGTTCTTGGTCCTCCCAGACGTCGCCACGACGGCCGGCTCCCCGAGGGAGCGCTCGCACTCGTGTCTGTCGACCGACTAGGACCCGAGAGATGGGACCCGCGACCGCGGGGTGGCGGGTGCAGCCGCGTGTTTGTGACCGTTGAGGAAAGTGCAGCTCTGTCGCTCGAGTCCACTCACGCAATCGTACGGAACCGTGACCGGAGGGTGCCGAATCGACGGTCCTAACGGCGGCGGTGCGGGCGCGGGCTACTGCCCGTTCAGAGCAGCTGAGAGCGCAGCGAGCGTCGCCGGGCCGACGACGCCGTCCTGCTTGAGGCCGGAGGACTGTTGGAACTCGCGGACAGCCTGCGCCGTCGCCGGGCCGAACTTTCCGTCCACGCTGCTTGCTGAGTAACCGAGCTCGACCAGCGCGGCCTGCACCTCGCTCACGTCTCCGCCCTCGTCTCCTCTGCGGAGGACAACGCCTTGCGGCAGCGCCGCCGGGCTGGACGTGGTCGGCGTCGTGGTCGTGGGTGTGGTCGTCGGGCTAGTCGTGGTCACGGTGGTCGTCGGGCTGGTCGTGGTCACGGTGGTCGTTCTCGTGAGCGTTGACGTGGTCGTCTCGTCACCACCGCTGAGCGCACGCGCGGCCAGGGTGCCGACCAGGGCACCGCCGATGAAGAGGATCGCCCCGATGACGGCGGCCGCCACGAGCTTCCTGCTTCGTTCACCTCCGAGCCCTTTTGCTCCCCGAGATTCTGGGGCGCCCGTGGCCCCCTCGCGCGGCTCCGGATCACTCGTGCGTCGCTCGCGTGGCTCCTCGTGGCCCGCGGACGGCCCGACATCCGGCTCGACGAACCAGTCGTCCTCCGGCGCGAGGGGCCGAGTGGAGAGCCGACCCCAGCTCATGGTCACGAAGGTACTTCCTCGATCGGAAGGCGCGGTGTGTGGCCGCGCGCGTGGACACGGTACGTCCGGAGCACGGACCGCTCACCGACGCGCGTGCATACGGGCGGGCGGAGCGAGGAGCCGTGAGGAGCCAGAGCCTGGTGGGTGAACCCCCACGGTCACCGACACCTCGCGAGAACGATCGTCGCTACCTGCCCGTGCGCCGAGCGACCGCCGTTTTGTCAGCCAATCAGTCGCCGACCGTTCTCTGCATCGAACACATACAGCTCGTCGGGCACAGGGCGAAGCGCGATCCCGCTCGCCGCGTGCCGTTGGGTGGCGACGAACGTCTCTCGATCGAGCGCGTAGAGGTTCAGCGCAGTAATCGCCCGGACAGTCGCCGTTCGCGGCACGTCATGGAGGAGGGCGATCTCGCCGAAGAAGTCGCCGGGCTCCAACGTTCGGACCGGCTCCCCTCCGACCTCGACCCCGGCGCGGCCCTCTGCGATCACGTAGAAGCGGTCGCCGTGGTCGCCCTCTGCGAACACTGCGGATCCGGGCTCGACTTGTACCTCGACGAGCGCTCGGGCGAGACGCTCGAGCTGGGGCGCCGGTAGCGGAGCGAAGATCCGGATCCCGTGCAGGAGCTCGACGAGCTCAGTCGGCACAGGGGCCGCGGCGTCGATGGCGGAGAGAGGGCGCCAGAGCGGGAGGACCGTCGCGGGCATGATCAGCCCGGCAACGAGGACCGCCCAGCGTGACCCCAGCGCCGAGACGAGCACAGGGGCCAGCAGCGCGCCGAGTCCCATCGCGAGCAGCGCAAGCGCCTCGAAGGCCCCAAAGACGCGGCCGAGCACGTCGTCCGAGGCGCTTCGCTGCATGAGCGTGATCCCGGTGACGTCCACGAGCGTGTTCCCGACGCCGAGCAACGCGAGCAGGAGGAACGCGACCACCGGTTCGGGCCAGACTCCGATCAACACGAGCGGGATGCCCCACAGCAGTAGCCCGACGGCGAAGTAGCGGGCGATCGACTTCTGCCCTGCGACACCGGCGACAGCGAGCACTCCGAGCGTCGCGCCGAGGCCGATCAGGCCGTTGAGCCAGCCGACACCGGCGACTCCCAGTGAGAGCAGCTCGATCGCCATGACAACGACGAGCACCTGCACCAGCCCGGCGACGAGCGTCTGCGCGGAGAAGAGGCCGATCACGACGCGGAGCTCGGGGACGGAGACGATCGCTCGCCAACCGGCGAGCAGCGTGTCCGAGCGCGCGACGTGCGGCTCAGGTGACGGCTCACCAGCGACGCCGATTCGGGCGACGAGCGCGACCGACACGAGCAACAGCAGGCCCGTGAACCCGAACACCGTGCCGGTGCCGGCTACGACAAGCAGGAGCGCTCCGAGCGCGGGTCCCACGAACAGGCCGACGCTCTCAACGGCGCTCGCGACGACGTTCGCGGCGGTGAGCTCTTCTGGCGTCTGGACGAGCGAGGGCGTCAGCGCTGCCTGCGCCGACCGGAAGACCGGCTCGGCGACCGCGACGAGGACCGCGAGGACGTAGACGGAGAGCGAGGCTGCATCGACGACGACGAGGAGCGCCATCGCGCCGAGCATCAGGCAGCGGATGAGGTCCGACACGATCATGACGCGCCGGCGCGAGCGGCGGTCCGCGAAGACGGAGAGCCACGGGGATGCCGCGGCAGCGACGGCGAGCCGCAGGAACACCACGACCCCGACCGCGCCGACGCCATCGGCCTCGTAGGCGTAGACGGCGACGGCGACGGCCGAGGCGCGGCTCGCGAAGTTCGACGCCGCCCACCCGAGTTCGAGCCGCCGAACATCCGCATTTCGGGCGATCCGGGTGAAGAGGTGAACCGGCTCGATGAGTCCTTGGGTCAGGCCCACCGCACGAGCATTTCACGCCGCCTTGCATCTCGAGTCGCCACGGCGGAAGATTCCGCGTGCGATTCAAGTCATGTAGTCGAGAGTGGCGGATGAGCTGCCACTGATCCCGAGGGAGGTCGGCATGTCCGACGAGCAGACAGACATTCGCGACGACGAGGACGTCGAGGCACACAAATTCCTCACCGAGGAGCCCGCTGATGACGAAGCGGGCAAGACGAAGACGAAGATGAAGACAAAGACGCACACGTCGGACGAGACCGGCGACGAGCTCGGCGACCGCGCGAAGTACTAACCCCAGCGCGCAAGGCGCGTATCACCTCGACCTTGGTCTTGAGGGCGGCCTCCTTCGGGAGGCCCGTCTGCCTGCTGGCTTGTATGCGAATCAGCGTCCTTCCATGACGCCCTCGGTCGCAATCTGACAAGACGATAGAGACGTGTAGATCGTCACAGCGCCATCTTCGCCGGTTCACGTTCGATTGCGTGCTGCGAGTGCCCGCGGGCTTCGCTGCTACGGTGTGCGCACGGTCGGCAATACGGTCGGCCGGTGAGATGAGCTTCTCGTTCCTCCTTCGGGTGCATCGAGGTAGGCAAGTCTCGAACCCGAAAAGGAGTCGAACAACTTCATGTCTCAGCAGTCTTTCCGCGAGCTCGGCGTGTCGTCGCCCGTCGTCGACGCGCTCGCCGCTCGCTCCATCCACACCCCCTTCACGATTCAGGAGCTCGTCCTGCCTGACGCGCTCGGAGGGCTCGACGTCCTCGCGAAGTCACCCACGGGCTCGGGCAAGACGCTCGCGTTCGCGCTTCCGATCGTCGAGCGGACGACCACGACGGACGCGCGTCCGTCCGCACTCGTTCTCGTGCCCACACGCGAGCTGGCGGTCCAGGTCACGACCGAGCTCGAGTCGCTCGCACGGCCCAAGGGCCTGCGGATCGCCTCCGTCTACGGCGGCCGCCCGCTCCACGCCCAGGCGAAGCGCGCGGCGACGGCGCATGTCCTCGTCGCGACACCGGGCCGGCTCGAAGATCTCGCCACGCGTCGGCTGGTCGATCTCTCGCACGTTCGCCTGCTCGTCCTCGACGAGGCCGACCGGATGCTCGACATGGGCTTCCGACCGCAGGTCGACCGTCTCGTGCGGCGGCTTCCCCGCAACCGGCAGACGATGTTCTTCTCGGCGACGCTCGACGGCGCGGTCGGCGAGCTCGCTCGGGAGTACACGACCAGCCCAGTCCGCTTCGAGGCGGACCTGGAGCGCTCGGAGCCGAGGGAGATCGAGCACTCGTTCGTCTCGGTCACTGCGGACAACAAGGTGCAGACGCTCGTCAAAGCACATTCGGACGAACGACGGGCTCACGCTTGTCTTCGTCAGGACGAAGCGCGGAGCAGACCGGCTCGTGAAGAAGCTGGCGCAGGACGACGTTCGTGCCGTCGCGATGCACGGCGACATGTCCCAGAGCGCACGCGAGCGCGCGCTCTCACGCTTCGAGACCGGAAAGGTGTCGACGCTCGTCGCGACCGACGTCGCCGCGCGCGGGCTCGACCTCGACGACATCACGCACGTGATCAACTTCGATCCGCCGGCCGAGCACAAGGACTACGTCCATCGCACCGGCCGCACGGGTCGTGCCGGGCGCAGCGGCAAGGCGATCACGTTCGTCCTGCCGGAGCAGCAGGCGGAGACCAGCCACGTCGCGCGCCGCCTGGGTCACACCGAGCAGTTCGAGCAGGCCGGGCTCCGCTCGGCGCAACCGCGGCTCGTGTACAGCGGGCGCCGCGGGCGTCGCTCGAAGTGGTAACCGCCTAGACGGGAGCCAGCCCGCGCGCCTTGCGCGAGGCCGCGGTCTGGCGCTTCTGGGCGGAGAGCTCGAGCTTCCGCAGGCGCACGTTCGTCGGCGTCACCTCGACGCACTCGTCGTCGCTGACGAACTCGAGCGCCTGCTCCAGCGACATCGGACGCGGCGGGATCAAGCGCACGAGCTCGTCCGCCGAGGAGGAGCGCGTGTTCGAGAGCTTCTTCTCCTTCGTCGCGTTGACGTCGAGATCGCCGGCGCGCGCGTTCTCGCCGACGATCATGCCCTCGTACACCTCGACGCCGGGCCGCACGAAGAGCTGCCCGCGCTCCTGCAGGTTGAGCAGCGCGAAGGTACTGGAGGGACCGCGCCGATCCGAGACGAGGCTCCCCGTCGGCCGCGTTCGCAGCTCGCCGTGCCAGGGCTCGTAGCCGTGGAAGACGTGGTGGAGGATGCCGGTGCCCCGCGTCTCGGTGAGGAACTCGGTGCGGAAGCCGATGAGGCCCCTCGCGGGCACGAGGTACTCCATCCGAACCCAGCCGGTGCGGTGGTTGACGAGCTGCTCCAACCGCCCCTTCCGCAGCGCGAGCAGCTGCGTGACCACGCCCACGTACTCCTCGGGGGCGTCGATCGCGAGTCGCTCGACCGGTTCGTGAATCGCACCGTCCACCTCTCGCGTGACCACCTGCGGCTTGCCGACCGAGAGCTCGAAGCCCTCGCGTCGCATCAGCTCGACCAGAATCGCGAGCTGGAGCTCTCCACGTCCCTGCACCTCCCACGCGTCCGGTCGCTCGGTCGGGAAGACGCGTAGCGAGACGTTGCCGACGAGCTCCTGGTCGAGGCGGGCCTTGACCATGGTCGCCGTCAGGCGATCTCCGTCCTGGCCCGAGAGCGGCGAGGTGTTGATGCCGATCGTCATCGCCAGGCTGGGCTCGTCGACGCCGATCACCGGGAGCGGACGCGGATCGTCCGGATCCGCGAGCGTCTCGCCGATCGTCACCTCGGGAATGCCGGCGACGGCGACGAGCTCGCCCGGCCCTGCTTCGTCGGCCTCGACGCGGTCGAGCGCCTCGGTCACGTACAGCTCCGTCACCTTCACGCTGCTCGATGTTCCCGTCCGCCCGGCACCAGGCCACCTGCTGGCCACGACGAATCGTCCCTTCGCGCACGCGGCAGAGAGCGAGGCGACCGACGTACGGCGACGCGTCGAGGTTCGTGACGTGCGCCTGGAGAGGATGACCGTCCTCGTACGACGGCGCCGGGATCCGTTCGAGCAGGAGCTCGAACAGCGGCCGGAGGTCGTCGGCGAGCCCGTCCGGCTCGAGCCCGGCGCGTCCCGCCCTCGCATTCGCGTACACGATCGGAAACTCGATCTGGCTCTCGTCCGCATCCAGGTCGAGGAAGAGCTCGTACACCTCGTTCACGACCTCCTCGCTGCGCGCGTCGGGCCGGTCGACCTTGTTGACGACGAGGATCACCGGGAGCCGTGCCTCGAGCGCCTTGCGGAGCACGAAGCGGGTCTGTGGAAGCGGGCCCTCGCTGGCGTCGACGAGCAGCAGGACGCCGTCGACCATGGTCAGCGCGCGCTCGACCTCCCCGCCGAAGTCCGCATGACCTGGCGTGTCGACGATGTTGATCTTGACGCCGCCGTAGCGGACAGCGGTGTTCTTCGCGAGGATCGTGATGCCCTTCTCGCGCTCGAGATCCATCGAGTCGAGCACGCGCTCGGCGACGTCCTGGTTCTCGCGGAAGGAGCCGGACTGCCAGAGCATTGCGTCGACGAGCGTCGTCTTGCCGTGGTCGACGTGGGCGACGATCGCCACATCCCTGATGTCGTCGCGGAGCGGCACCGGTCGAGCGTACCGGCGGCGCGCGGGACGTTAAGAACGCACTGAGCACGACTCGCGACCCTTGTGGGGCCGGCTTCAGGCGCGGCTACGATGGCGCCATGGCATTTCTCGCGGCGTTCCTCATCCCGCTGGTGATCGGCTTCTGGGCGCAGCACAAGGTCAAGAGCACGTTCGCCAAGAACCTCCAGGTCCCGGTCGCCAACGGCATGACCGGCGCGCAGGTCGCACGGCAGATCCTGAACGCGAACGGGCTCGACGAGGTTCCGGTCGAGGAGACGCCCGGCTCGCTCTCCGATCACTACGACCCGCGAAGCCGCTCCGTCCATCTTTCGCCCGACGTGTACCACGGCGTCTCGGTCGCCTCGACGGCGGTTGGCGCGCACGAGGTCGGGCATGCGATTCAGCACGCGAAGTCGTACGCGTTCTTCAAGGTCCGCAGCGCGATGTTCCCCGCGGTGCAGTTCGCGTCGAACATCTGGATGCTCTTCCTGATCGGTGGGATCTTCCTCAACATCCTCGGGTTCGTCTACGTCGCGGTGGGCCTGTACGCGATCGCCGTCCTCTTCCAGATCGTGACGCTCCCGGTCGAGTTCGACGCCTCGAACAGGGCGAAGCAGCAGCTGACCGACCTCGGGCTCGTCGCGTCGAACGAGGCGGCCGGCGTCAAGAGCACGCTCAAGGCGGCCGCCTGGACGTACGTCGCCGGCGCGCTCGCTGCGGTCGCGATGCTCCTGTACTACCTGTCGATGCTCAACAACAGGTAGTCGCGGCGAGCGCCTAGCGCTCGCGCGGCATCCAGTTGAAGTAGCGAAGGGCGACGAGCAGTCCGGCAACGCCCCATGCGGCGACGATCGCGAGCGCTGCGGGATCGGCGAAGAGCGAGTCGCCGTCGAGGTAGACGCCGTTCACGATCTCGAGGAAGGGCGTGAGCGGCAGGACCTCGGCGACGGCCTGGAGCACCTCCGGGAACTCGTCCGTCGGGCCGAACGAGCCCGAGAGGAACGCCATCGGCAGGACGATCACGTTCACGACCGCCGAGACGCCCTCGTCCGACCTGATCAGCGAGGCGGCTCCGAGACCGAGGCTCGCGAAGCACGCCACTCCGAGGACGATCGCGCCTGCGAACCCGAGCCAGTTCGCGGGCATGCTCGCGCCGAACGCGAGCCCACCGAGGACGAGAAGACCCACCGCCTGGAGTGCGAACGTGACGAGGGTCGAGAGGAGGACGGCTGCGAGATACGTGCGCGGCGGAAGAGGCGTGGCGCGCAACCGCTTGAGGACGCCCGCCTCGCGGCGGATGACGATCGTGATCGCGAGCCCGCCGAACGCCGTTGCGGCCGCCCCGTACCCGAACAGCCCCGCGAGCAGGACGTCGGCCGCCGGGACGCCGTCGATCTCGTCTCCGTACACGGACCCTAGGAGCGCGTACAGGAGCAGCGGGAAGATGAAGACGAACACGGCCGCCTCCCGGCTTCGCCAGAAGATGCGCTGCTCGAAGCCGAGCTGATGGGCGAGAACCGTCATGTCGCGTCCTCGTCGTCGGTTTCGACGCCGACGAGCTCGAGGTAGATGTCCTCGAGGGTCGGGCGACGCACCTCGACGTGCTCCAGCTCGCGTCCCGCAGCCAGCGCGTCGGCGGTCAGCTCGTGCAGCACGCGCGTCGGCTCGTCGGTCGTGATGACGACCTGCTCGCCGTCGCGCAGGAACCTGATCTCCGTTCTCCGGGAGTCGCCGACGAGATCGGCCGGCTTCCCGCTGGCGACGATCGCTCCGCCGCGGAGAACGGCGACCCGATCGGCGAGGCGCTCGGCTTCCTCGAGGTAGTGCGTGGTGAGGAGGATCGTCTTGCCGAGCCCGCGAAGCGTCAGGATCATCTCCCAGGCCGAGCGCCGCGCTGCGGGATCGAACCCCGTCGTCGGCTCGTCGAGGAAGACGAGATCGGGATCCCCGACGAGCGCGACCCCGAGGTCGAGGCGCCGCTTCTGGCCGCCGGAGAGCGTCTTCACGCGCGCGTCGCGCTTCTCGCCGAGCCCGACGAGCTCGATCACCTCGTCGACGTCGCGGGGCCGCTCGTAGTACCCCGCGAACTGCCGGTGTGTCTCGTGGACGGTGAGGAGCGGGGTGAGCTCGTCGTGCTGGAGGACCACCCCGATCCTTTCCCGGTACGAGCGAGGCGCCTGCCACGGATCGTGCCCGAGGATCGTCGCCTCCCCACCGTCACGGCGCCGGTAGCCCTCGAGGATCTCGACGGTCGTCGTCTTGCCCGCGCCGTTGGGGCCGAGCAGTCCGAACACCTCGCCTTCGTCGACGTCGAAGCTCACTCCGCGAAGCGCCTCGACGCCGTCGTAGGACTTGCGGAGATCGCGGACGACGATGGCCTTCGGCACGCGCCCGGAGCCTATGCGCTCGTCGGCTAGGGTCGAAGCGGTGACGGCCTATCGCTACGTCTTCCTGGACGTGTTCACCGATCGAGCCTTCTCCGGCAATCAACTCGCGGTGTTCACGGACGCACGGGGGCTCGCGCCCGAGACGATGCAGGCGCTCGCCGCGGAGATCGGCTTCTCGGAGACGACCTTCCTCCTACCCGCGGATGCAGGTGGAACGGCGCGCGTGCGCATCTTCACGCCGGTGACCGAGCTGCCGTTCGCCGGCCACCCGATCCTCGGCACCGCCTGGGTGCTCGCGCAGCCGCTCCAGCGCGGTGTCGTCGAGCTCGAGACCGGCCGCGGGATCGTTCCGGTCGAGATCGACCGAGACGAGTCGGGCGCGCTCGTCTTCGGGCGGATGACGCAGCCCGTGCCCGAGATCCGGTCCCATCCCGATCCTGCGGCGTTGTTCGCGGTCCTCGGCGTCACCGGCTCGACGCTTCCCGTCGAGCTCTACGACAACGGTCCCGTGACGACGCTGGTCACGCTCGCATCCGCGGACGACGTTGCGCGACTCCAACCGGACCTCGGGGCGCTCGCGGAGCTCGACGACATGCACGTGAGTTGCCTCGCCGGATCGGCGACGACGTGGAAGACGCGGATGTTCGCGCCGGCTTCGGGTGTCGCCGAGGATCCGGCGACGGGCTCGGCCGCGGGCCCCATCGCGTGCCACCTCTGCCGGCACGGGCTCGTCGAGTGGGGAGAGTGGATCGAGATCTCGCAGGGAGCCGAGATCGGCCGCCCGTCGACGCTGTTCGCCCGCGCCGACGGTCGGGACGGCGAGATCGAGCGAGTTCTGTGCGGCGGCCGCGCGGTCGTCGTCGCGCGCGGCGAGTTCCGGCTCTAGGGCGTCGTCAGGAAGAGCGGAGACGGTCTCGGTCGCAGCGCGCGCCGCTTCGACGGGCTCGGCTCCCTCGCTGCGCATCGCGAGGTACGTCACGGAGTAGGTGTCGCCGGCCCCGGTGGGATCGACTGGGCCTTCGGCCTCGACGGCCGGGACGTGCTCGACGAGCCGGGGGGTCACGACCCACGACCCGCGCGACCCGGCCGTGAGAATCACCTCGGGAACACCGAGTGCGCGAAGCTCTTCAGGCGCAACGCTTCCGACCAGGGTCTCCGCCTCCTCGTCGTTGAGCTTGAGCATCTCGATGTGGTGCAGGACGTCGCCGATGTCGCTGTCGGTCTCGAGCGCTCCGATGGTCGCGGTGCGGACGAGGCCCTGCGCGTCGACGAGGAGCCGGTGGCCGCGACGCGCCAGCGCGGCGAGCGTGTCGGACTGGAAGTCCGTGCGGACGAGCGCGCCGACGTCCACCCACTCGGAGTCGCCCGCGGCCTCGACCGCCTGCGCGGGTGTCCACGGGTCGCCCACCGCGTCCTGCGACATGATCCTGCGCTCGCCTTCGTAGTGGAAGCTGTACGCCGCCGTCGCAGTCGACTCGTGCCAGCCGACCGGATAGCCGAACGCCTCGAGCGGCGGAACCAGTGTCGTCGTGTCCTCCGCGCTGCACGAGGTCCACACACGCGCGTCCTTTCCGAGGCGCGCGAGCGCGCGAGCGGCGTAGAAGACGCCGCCACCGGGGCGCGGCTCGGCGTCGGCGACGACGTCCCGGGCGAGGTGGCCGATTGCGGCGATGGAGCTCATGCGGGCGCGGCTCCCGGAGCCGAACGTCGCGCGACGTGCGCAACGATGCTCGCGACGCCGAACGAGACGAGGAAGCTGGGGACGGTCGCGCCGATCCCCCAGTCCGGCGGGTTCAGCTTCGAGACCGCGTCCACCCACCACTGAGGGCCGGTCGGGAACAGCCACTGGTAGAGGGCGAAGCCGGCGAGCCAGGCCGCGATCAGCGCCGGACGCCACGCGGGCGCGCCGAACACGTCGTCCGGCGTGTAGTGGCGCCCGGCGGCGAGCCAGTCCGCGAGCAGGACGGCGAAGAGCGGCACGAAGACGGAGCCGAGGAGCAGGAGGAAGCTCTGGAAGCTGACCCAGTCGATGACGAGAGCGCCCGCGGTGGCGGTTGCGGTCACGAGGACGAGCAGCAGCTTCTGCGACGCCCACGGGACGACGTTCTGCAGCGAGACGGCGGCCGAGTACGAGTTCGCGAACGCCTCGTCCGTCTCCGTGACCAGGAGCGCGACGAGCGCGAGCATCGCGGCGAAGCCGCCGGCGACGACCGCGGCCGGCAGCGCCGCGGGATCGCCGAGATCGCGAGAGAGCACGAGCACCGCCCCGAGGGCGAGCAACCAGACGTCGGGAATCAGGTAGCCGAGCCCCGTGCCGGCGAACGCGCCGCGCCTGGTCTTCGAGAACCGCGTGTAGTCGGCGGCGTACGGGATCCACGAGACCGTGATGCCGACGACGACGTCGGCGCCCTGCCAGACCGTCAGCCCGCCTTCGCCCGGGGCGTCCCAGAGCTCGCCGAGATCGACGTTGGCGCCAGTGAGCGCCCACCAGGTCAGGTAGAGGAGTGCGAGCGGCACCGCCCAGATCGCGAAGCGTCTGATGAACCTGCGCACGAACCCGATCGGCCCGAGCAGCGCCAGCGCGAGCGCGCAGGCACCGAAGACGATCGTCCACAACCACTGCGCGCGGAAGCCGAACAGCTCGTCCGACAGCGCTGCGGCAGCCGTCGCGATGAGGAGCAGCTCGAACACCGTCCAGCCGACTCCCTGGAGCACGTTGACGCTCGTCGGCAGGTACGAGCCGCGGCGGCCGAGAGGGGCTCGCATGAGCGTCATGCCGGGCACGCGCGCGTCCGTTCCGATCGCGCCGGCGGCGGCGAGCATCAGGTTCCCGATGAGGCAGCCGACGACGATTGCCACGAGCGCGCTCGGTAGCGACAGCGCCGGAACCAGGATCGCGCCCGCGACGACGACGAGCAGCGAGACGCCGAGGTTGCCCCACAGGAGCCCCGTCTCGACGCCGCCGAGCACCCGCAACCGCGGCGGGACGGGCTCGATCCCCCAGCTGCCTTCGATCTTCTCGGGAGCCGCCATCCGGCGAGTGAGGGTAGCCACCGGGTGGGCTCGACGCTGCCCGCCAAGAAGGGGCTAGTCGGCGAGGAGGCGACGCAGCACGTACGGGAGGATCCCGCCGTGCCGGAGGTACTCGCGCTCGCGCGGGGTGTCCAGCCTCACCGTCGCGCGGAACTCGACGTCGTCGGCGCGCACCGTGACCTCGCGCGCCTCGCCGTTGTCGACACCCGTGACCGAGAAGCTCTCGCGTCCGCTGAGCCCGAGCGACTCCCTGTTCTCGCCCGGCAGGAACTGGAGCGGGAGCACGCCCATCATGAGCAGGTTCGAGCGGTGGATGCGCTCGTAGCTCTCCGCGATCACCGCCCGTCACGCCCAGGAGGTTCGGCCCCTTCGCCGCCCAGTCGCGTGACGATCCCGAGCCGTACTCCTTGCCGGCGAGCACGACGAGCGGGACGCCTTCGGCGCGGTACCGCTCCGCGGCCTCGAAGATCGTCGTCTCGTCGCCCGAGGGAAGGTGGACCGTCCAGGTCCCCTCGGAGCCCGGGAACGAGCAGGTTGCGGAGGCGGACGTTCGCGAACGTCCCGCGCACCATGACCTCGTGGTTCCCTCGCCGCGAGCCGTACGAATTGAACTCGCGGCGCTCGACGCCGTGCTCGACGAGGTAGCGGCCGGCGGGCGAGTCTGGCTTGATCGAGCCGGCCGGCGAGATGTGGTCCGTCGTCACGGAGTCGCCGATCGAGACGAGGCAGCGTGCGCCTGCGATGTCCTCGACGGCACCTGGCTCGAGAGGCATGCCGTCGAAGTACGGCGGGCGGCGCACGTAGGTCGAGGACTCCTCCCAGTCGAAGAGCCGACCCTCGGGAACCGGAAGCTCGCGCCAGGTCTCGTCGCCGGTGAACACGTCCGCGTAAGTCGAGCGGAACATCTCCTCGCCGATCGCAGCAGCGACCGTATCGCTCACCTCCTCGGGCGACGGCCAGATGTCCGCCAGGAACACGTCCTCGCCGTCCGTCCCGACGCCGAGTGGCTCGGTCGCGAGGTCGATGTCCATTCGCCCGGCGAGGGCATAGGCGACGACGAGAGGGGGTGACGCCAGGTAGTTCGCCTTCACCTCGGGGTGAATCCGCGCCTCGAAGTTGCGGTTCCCGGAGAGAACCGCGCAGACGACGAGGTCGCCGTGCGCCACTCCGCGCGAAATCTCCTCTGGAAGCGGCCCGGAGTTCCCGATGCAGGTCGTACACCCGTACCCGACGGTGTGGAAGCCGAGCTCCTCGAGGTACGGGGTCAGCCCGGCCTTCTCGTAGTACTCGGTGACGACCTTCGAGCCGGGCGCGAGGCTCGACTTGACCCATGGCTTGCGCGTCAGCCCGCGCTCGACGGCCTTCCTCGCAAGCAACCCGGCGCCGACCATGACCGCGGGATTCGACGTGTTCGTGCACGACGTGATAGCCGCGATGACGACGGAGCCGTGGTCGAGCGAGAACGTCTCGCCGTCCTGCGTGACCTGGACGGCCGGACGCTCGGCGAGCACGACCCTCGGGCCGGTCGAGACGACGGCGTCCGCGGACTCCGGTGTGCTGCCCGGCGCGGCGGACGCCAGCGGGTCGCTCGCCGGGAAGGTCTCCGCGACGGCCTCGTCGTGCGCGTTTCCGTAGTCGACGCCGAAGGTCGGAAGCGTCTCGAGGAACGCCTGCTTCGCCTCGCGCAGCGGAACGCGATCCTGCGGACGCCGCGGGCCGGCGAGTGACGGCTCGACCGTGGAGAGGTCGAGCTCGACGATCTGCGAGTACGTCGGCGGCTCGTCGGGGTCGTGCCAGAGAGCGTTCTCCTTGCAGTACGCCTCGACGAGCTCGATCCGCTCGCTGGAGCGACCGGTCAGACGGAGGTATCGCAGCGTCTCCTCGTCCACGGGGAAGAAGCCGCAGGTCGCGCCGTACTCGGGCGACATGTTCCCGATCGTCGCGCGGTCGGCGAGCGGAAGGCCCGCGAGCCCGTGCCCGAAGTACTCGACGAACTTCCCGACGACTCCGGTCGCGCGCAGGATCTCCGTGACCGTGAGGACGAGGTCGGTTGCCGTGGCGCCCTCCGGCAGCGAGCCCGACAGCCGAAATCCGACGACCTGGGGGACGAGCATCGAGATCGCCTCGCCCAGCATCGCCGCCTCGGCCTCGATCCCGCCGACGCCCCAGCCGAGCACGCCGAGGCCGTTGATCATGGTCGTGTGCGAGTCCGTTCCCACGAGCGTGTCCGGGAACGCGACGCCGTCGCGCTCGTCGACGACGCGGGCGAGGAACTCGAGGTTGACCTGGTGGACGATGCCCGTGCTCGGGGGCACGACCTTGAAGTTGTCGAAGGCGCCCTGGCCCCAGCGCAGGAACGCGTAGCGCTCCCGGTTTCGCTCGAACTCGAGCGCGGCGTTGCGGACGATCGCGAGGCGGGTCGCGAACTCGTCCACCTGTACCGAGTGGTCGATCACGAGCTCGACGGGGAGCTGCGGGTTGATCTTGGCCGGATCGCCGCCGAGGTCGTCCATCGCGCTCCGCATGGCGGCCAGGTCGACGACCGCGGGGACGCCCGTGAAGTCCTGCAGCAGCACGCGGCCCGGCGTGAACGAGATCTCCCGTGAAGGCTCGTCCGGCGCGACCCAACCGGCGACGGCCTCGACGTCCGTGGCCGTGACGCCCACGCCGTCCTCGTGCCGGAGGACGTTCTCGAGCAGCACGCGCAAGGTGTACGGCAGCCGGTGGACGTCGAACGCGGCCTGCAGAGCCTCGATCCGGAAGATCTCGTGCTTGGTGCCGCCGACGGCGAGAGTCGATTGCGCGCCGAAGGTGTTCGGGTGGTCCATCGCCCTCGATTCAAGCAGCTTGGGCCCGTTCAGCCGGTCGAGGGCGCGCTCCGTGAGCGATGTTCGCCGGGGGTCGAAGTGACGCCCGACCGCCGTCGCATAGGGCGCGCCGACCCGGCGGGCGTAGGCCGCGAAGCCCTCGTCGCGCACCGGCCTGCAGGTCCTCCGAGTACGGGTCGAGCAGATGCTGGCGGCCGACCTTGCGGGCGGAGTTGAAGAACGCGAGCCCGACTCCTGCGGAGACCTCGAGGAGCGAGCGCTGCTCCCGGTCCGCCTCGGCCCGCAGGCCGGCGTAGGCCGCTGCGAGCTCCGGTGGCGTCGGAAGCCCGCTTGCGTCGGAGCGCAGGTCGGCCAGAGACTGCCTGAGCGCTTCGACCTCCAGCGGTGGGATGTCGATCAGCCGGGCGGTCGTGCCGCTGGCTCCCTCGAGCGCACCGAGCAGGTCGTCGACCGAAGCGACGTCGACCTCCCTTGCGAGGACGCCCGCCGCCTTCAGTTCGCCGACGAGGGCAGTCGAGGTACACCCGTGTCCCGTGCGTCACGTCCGCGGTCGCCGCGAGCAGCCAGAGCGGGGAGAAGCCGAACGCGAGAATCGAGCCGAGCTCGACGACGTTCCCGCCCGCCTTGCGAACGGCGAGCTTCTTCGGCGATTGCTCGAACTCGCCCTCGAGCAGCTCCTGCGGCCGCTCGACCGATCCGACCAGCTCGACGGTGATGCGGAGCAGGTTCTTGGCGGTCGCCTCGTACAGCCGCGACTTGCGGACGAGGCGTGGTAGCAGGAGCTCGGCCGTCTCGTGGATCGTGCCTCCCAGCGCCGCCGCGACTGCGCGAGCGAGCCGCTCGGGGAGCGAGACGACGAACCGAGTCACGGGGCGCATCGTCAGCTCTCGGCGGACTCGTCGCCTGCCTTCGCTCCGATGGCGATGCCACCGAACAACGCGAGCCCGTTCACGACGAGCGTCGGCGCGTTCGGATCGTCGGGCTCGGGGACCTCGTCCGAAACGCCTCCCCAGACCGCTCTCGCCGTCGACTCGATCCTCCACCCCGGCGGGACGCGGATCGCGATGCCGCCGCAGAGCGTCGTCACCGCGAGCTTCGCGGGCGGGGCAAGTGTGGCTTCACGAAGATCGACCGCGATGCCGCCGAACCACGAGAACATCGAGCCGCCGCGAAACGCTGCTGCCCGGCTCTTCAGGTCGATGCCGTCGAAGATCGCGACGAGAGCGAGCTCGTCGCTCTCCTCGTCCCCACGGGAGGGCATGGCGCGCTTCGCGATCGCGGCGGCGACCGCGATCCCGACCCACGCACCGAGCTTGACGAGGAGCAGTGCCCGCAGGAGGCGCATCGGTGTCGAGCGTACCGGCGGCTAGCATCCGCGGGATGGAGGCCGAGACGATCCGCGCGATCCTCGAGCAGGCGTTCCCGGACGCCGCAGAGCTCTCCGTCGAGGACCGCACGGGCACGGGCGATCACTTCCAGGTGAACGTCGCGAGCTCGGCCTTCGACGGCGTCTCGCTCCTCGACCAGCACCGGCGCGTCAACGACGCGCTCGCCGCCCATCTCCGCGACGGGTCGATCCACGAGCTGCGGATCAAGACGAAAGGACTGGCATGAAGGCACTGAACGAGCAGATCGCCGACGTCATCGCGAAGGAGCCCGTCGCGCTGTTCATGAAGGGCACGCCGCAGATGGTCATGTGCGGCAACTCCTACCGTGCGCTGAACGCACTGCACGCGGCCGGCGCGCCGGTCACGACGGTCGACATCCTGCCCGACCCGCGGATCCGTCAGGAGCTCGCAGAGATCTCGGGCTGGCCCACGATCCCGCAGGTGTTCGTCAAGGGTGAGCTCATCGGCGGCGCGGACATCACCGAGGAGCTGCTCGAGTCGGGCGAGCTGTCGCAGAAGCTCGACTCGGCACTCGGCGCCGAGCGCGAACAGGACGTGAAGGTCGTCGAGCTCGAGCTGGCCTAGGCAGCTGCGATGCGATCGGCGAGCTCGCGCGAGATCGCGTGCTCGCCCTTCTCGGTGCGGACGGTGACGGGTCCGCCGAACGGCGCGATCGAGACGAGCTCGAGATCCGCTCCCGGTACGAGCTCGAGCTCGCCGAGGTAGCGCAGGAGCTCCGGGTCGCCGTCCGGCACGCGTGAGATCGAGGCCCGGTCGCCGGGTGCCAGGGAGAGGAGCGTGCGGTCGTCGCGGTGCGCGACCTGCAGGTCGCGGTCCGGAATCGGATCGCCGTGCGGGTCGTGCGTCGGAAAGCCGAGCTCGGCATCGATCTTGGCCTCGAGCTCCTCCGACAACGCGTGCTCGAGCAGCTCCGCCTCGGCGTGCACCGCGTCGAGGGAGAGCCCGAGCCGATCGACGAGGTAGCGCTCCAGCAGGCGGTGATGGCGAAGCACCTCCAGCGCCCCGAAGGCGTCCTGCATCCGTCAGTGCGACTCCGCGATAGGGAAGACGCTCGACGAGCCCGAGTTCGGCGAGCCGCTTCGTCATCGCGGTCGCCGACGGCGCGCTCACGCCCATGCGCCCTGCGAGCGCGGACGTGGTCACGCGCTCCCCCGCGATCTCGAGCGCGTAGATCGCCTTCAGATAGTCCTGGGCGGCGACGGTCAGATCGGTCGACTGTGTACTCATTCGCGCCGTCTTAGGTTACACTGCTACTCGGACTTAGCCATGACTAAAACTCGCTTCACCCGTGGGAAGCTGATCGCATCGGCGGCGCCGCTCGCCGCTGTCCCGATCGTGGGGAAGCTCGCCTTCGACGGCGATGCGCAGGCCGTCGGCCACGATCACGCGAGCCACGTCCGCAGCGCCATCGGGCATGCAGCGATGCTCGGCGACGAGGTTCCCGCGGTCGGCGGCCCGAAGGACCTCGACGCGCTCCTCTACCCACCACCCGCCCTGCCGGCGAGGCCCGGACGGATCCGCGAGTACACCCTCACCGCGACGGACGTCGAGCTCGAGGTCGCACCGGGAGTGTTCTTCCCTGCGTGGGTGTACAACGGCACCGCGCCGGGCCCCGTGATCCGTGCGACAGAGGGCGACACCCTCCGGGTCGAGTTCCGGAACGCCGGCTCGCATCCGCACACGATCCACTTCCACGGGATCCATCCGACCAACATGGACGGCGTCTTCGAGGTCGTCGGCCCGGGCGGGAGCTTCACCTACCAGTTCGAGGCGCGTCCCGCCGGCCTCCACCTCTACCACTGTCACGCGACGCCGCTCAAGAAGCACATCCACAAGGGGCTGTACGGCGCTTTCATCATCGACCCGAAGGAACCGCGGCCGCCTGCGCAAGAGCTCGTGATGGTGATGAACGGCTTCGACACCGACGCCGACGGTGAGAACAACTTCTACACCGTCAACGGTCGCTCGTTCTACTACGCGCGCTACCCGATCCGCGTCAAGCGCTCCGAGCTCGTCCGCATCTACCTCGCGAATCTCACCGAGTTCGACCTGATCAACTCGTTCCACCTGCACGCCGACTTCTTCCGCTACCAGCCGACCGGCACCGGCGACAACTGGGAGTACACGGACACCGTCATGCAGTGCCAGGGCCAGCGTGGTGTCCTCGAGATCGAGTTCGCCGGTACCGGGATGCACATGTTCCACGCGCACCAGTCGGAGTTCGCCGAGCTCGGCTGGATGGGCTTCTTCGAGGTCGTCGACTGATGGCCGCCGCCTGATGGAAGCCGGCTCGGCCGCGCCTTCGCGGAGCCGTATCGACTGGCGGCTGTGGGCCGTCGTCCCGGTTCTCCTGTTGACGCTGGCCGTCGGCCTCGTCGTCACGGCAGGCTCGTCGCTCGTCGATCTGGTCGGCACCAACCCGCCACCCGCCGACGAGTTCGACATCCGCCGCGTCGAGTTCTCGCCCGGCGAGATCCGGATCACCGTCCGGAACCCCCAGCGCGACGACCTCACGATCGCCAACGTGAACGTGGACGACGCGATCGTCCCGTTCACGGTCGACGGTCCGACGACGCTCGGCCGCCTGCGCTCGAGCACGATCGTCGTCCCCTTCGACTGGGTCGAGGACGACCCCATCTCGGTCGGCGTCACGAGCTCCACCGGCATCCAGACCGTGGAGGAGGTCCCCGCCGCGATCGAGACACCGACCCCGTCGGTGGAGGGCTTCCTCGGCTATGCGCTGATCGGGGTGCTCGTCGGCGTGGTGCCCGTTGCGCTCGGGCTGCTCTGGCTGCCTGCGCTTCGGCACGCAGGCCCCGCCTGGCTGGCCGGCTTCATGGCGTTCACGGCAGGTCTCCTGACCTTCCTGGGCGTCGAGTCGCTCGCGGAGGCGTTCGAGCTCCAGGCGCTCCTGCCGTCGGCACTCGGCGGGTCCGGTCTGGTGCTGCTCGGCGTGGCGCTCAGCTTCCTCGGCATGACTGCGCTCTCGGCGCGGCTCACGCGCGGCGCGTCGGCCGCGGGGCTCACGCTCGCGGTGCTGGTAGCCGTGGGGATCGGGCTCCACAACCTCGGCGAAGGGCTCGCCATCGGTGCCTCGTTCGCGCTCGGCGACCTCCAGCTCGGGACGTTCCTCATCGTCGGATTCATGATCCACAACGTGACCGAGGGTCTCGGGATCGCCACACCCGTCGCCAAGACGCGCGTGGCGGTACTCACGCTGGTTGGGCTCGCTCTCGTCGCCGGCGCGCCGGCGATCCTCGGGACCTGGATCGGCGGCTACTCGTCGAGCGACGTCCTCGGGGCCCTGTTCTTCGCGATCGCCGCCGGTGCGGCACTCCAGGTCGTGGTCGAGGTCGGTCGCTACGTCGCCCGCACGGCCCCCGGCGGCCTGCGTTCGGGCCATGCGATCCTGGGCTTCCTCGCCGGAATCACGGCGATGTTCGTCACCGGGATCCTCGTCGGCTAGCCACTCCTGGCAGCAGGCAACTCGCCCTTAACGGCGGCTAACCCGAGGTTTACGGCGACCGGGCTATAACCGTCGGGAGATGTCCTCCTCCCCCTCGCCGCGACAGTTCGCCGCCCTGCTTGTCTCCGCAGTCCTCGGCGGCGCTGTCGCCGTGGGGGCCGCTGTGCTCATCGGGGGGGTCGACGGCGACACGACCGTCGTGACGCAAACCGTCGCCCGGCCGAGCTCGACCTTCGCTCCGTCCGGGGCCGGAATGAGCGTCAACGAGATCTACGAGCGCGCAGCGCCGGGTGTCGTCCGGGTCAACGCGACCAACAACTCGACGTCGACCGATCCCGACCCGCAGACCGATCCGTTCCAGGGCGTCCCCGAGAGCGCTCGGCTGGGCTCCGGCTTCCTGATCGACAAGGCAGGGCACATCGTCACGAACTACCACGTCGTTCGCGACGCGGACAACATCACCGTCAGCTTCTCGAATCGCGACACGGTGAAGGCCGAGGTCGTGGGCACCGATCCTTCGACGGACCTCGCCGTCCTCCGCGTGGAGTCGTCGGCCAGCGCACTCACGCCTCTCGTCCTGGGCGACTCGGACTCGGTCCGCGTTGGCGACTCCGTCGTCGCGATCGGGAATCCGTTCGGCCTCGACCGGACCGTCACCTCTGGCATCGTGAGCGCGCTCCAGCGGCTGATCACGGCGCCCAATCGCTTCACCATCGATCACGTCATCCAGACGGACGCGCCGATCAACCAGGGCAACTCGGGTGGCCCGCTACTGAACACGCGCGGGCAGGTGATCGGCGTGAACACGCAGATCGAGACGGGCACGGGGACAGCGACCTCGGGCAACGTCGGGATCGGGTTCGCGGTCCCGGCGAGCACCGTGAAGGACGTCGTCGCCCAGATCCTGCGCACCGGCCGCGTCGACCACGCCTACCTCGGCATCACGGGACAGGCGATAACCGATGACGTGGCCCAGCGGTACAACCTCCCCGTCCAGCAGGGCGTCATCGTCGAGTCCGTCACGACGGGCTCGGGTGCCGGCAAGGCGGGACTCGAAGGAGGCTCGACCCAGGTCGTCGTCGCCGGCGAGACCTACGTCCTCGGCGGCGACATCATCGTCTCCGTCGAAGGCAAGAAGATTTCCTCGATCGAAGAGCTCCGCGACGTGATCGCCTCGCACGCTCCGGGCGACAAGGTCACCCTCGCGATCTACCGCGACGCGAAGAAGTCGAGCGTGACAGTCACGCTCGGACGGCAGCCCGCTTCCCCCCAGGGCTAGCCGCGAGCGGGGCCCCGGCGCGCCGGGGCCTGCTCACCAACGACGGCCTGGGGTCCGACCGCCTGCCCGGACCCCAGCCGACCTCTCACGTGGTGCCGAATTCCTCGGACTCGGCCAGCGCTCGGTCGGTCAGCTCGTAGCCCCGCTCGATCAGCGCTCGCTTGTTCTCCTCTGGCCAGCGGGCGTCGCTTCGGAAGGTCGGATCGAGACTGTCCTCCCCGGACGTGCTCCGCACGACGAGGGTCGGAATCTCGCGTTCGTGGCGAAACGGGAAGCGTGCTGCCGCAAAGCGTTCCTCGAGCTCGTTGTGCAGGCGCCGCCGCCGCCACGGGAGCGCCGCCGACGTCGCTGCGGAGACGACGTCTGCGCGAAGCCGATGGAGCTCGCGCACGGATGTCTCCCGATCGTCAGCGAGTCGCTCCTCGAGCACCGCGTTGCGCCCGAACGACACGCGCATGAGCCTGACGATGAGCTCGCCGTAGTGTGCGGGCTCGCCGCGTGAGGAGCGTTCCTGCGCGAGGCGAATCTCCTCGAGCAGCGCGCGCACAGGAGGAACCGCGCGGAACCGCTCGAGGCGCTCACGCGCCCTCTCGAGGAAGACGCTGCCACCTGTCGGCGGATAGCTGGGGACGTAGCGGAAGGCCGCGATCGCTGCGACCTCGGGATTGCGGTACGCGTGCTCCAGCGGGAAGTTCCGCACCCAGCCCCCGTCCGTCGCGATGACGTCGCCCACCTTGACCGGTAAGACGAGCCCGCTGACGGCCGCCGACGCGAGGACGGCCAGGCCCATCGTTTCGGGAGAGCTCGAGTGCGATTCGTAGCGGAGCTCGAAGTCGCGCTCCTCGTCCCCCTCGGCGTGGTCGCTGACGTCCGTCGCGAAGACGACGAGCTCGATCTCGGCTCGAGCGAGCTCGGAGCCGAGCATCTCGGTGTCCCCGAACCGTTCGGCGATCGTGGCAGGAAGCGTGTAGTCGTGCAGCCCTCCCGGGAACTGCCAGACCGCGCGCGGGCGAAATGCATCCTCTGGCTGGAGGGCGAGCAAGAACGACTCGAGGTCGTCGAGCCGGTCGAGCGCTCCGAGCGATCCGGCGAGCGCTCCCGCCGATGTGCCGTAGATCCAGCCGACCCGCTCCCAGAGCGGACTTTCGCGCACGCGCCGCAGGAAACCGAGCTCGAGGAGGACGCCGTTGATGCCTCCGCCCGAAAGCACGATCGCGACGTCCCGGTCTGGGGGCGAAGGCACGTGGCTATTGTGCCCCCGTGGAGTCTGAGCTTCGCCGAGGGTCAGCGGTCCTCGCGGACACCGGGATCGAGACGGACGAGGAGCTCTGGCAGGACGACGGCGACACCGATCACGGTGGCTGGTTCTGCGTCAGCACCGATCCGTTCCCGTGCCCTGCGGAGGGCTGCACGTACGTCGCGGACTTCATGACCGCCGCACATCTCGTGCTCGTCTGGGAGGAGCACGACGATCCGAACCTGCTCTGGCACGCGCAGCGGGCGAAGGAGGTCGGCAGGAACCCGAGGATCGTCGGGTACGAGAACGGCTTCGGCCCGAGCGCGTCCTACTACGCCTGGGAGGCGGCCGGCCGTCCGGTTCACGGCGTCAAGCGTTGAGGCGCCGAGGCGAACGGCCGGGGTAGGATCGAGCGCGTGACGGTGGTGCGCGAGACGTTGCAGGTGAGCGGAATCCGCTGCGAGCGGTGCGTCGGGCGACTCGCGGGGGTACTCCGGGGTCACGACGGGCTCGAGTACGCGAACGCGAACCTCATGGGCGACGTGACGCTCGAATGGGACGACGAGGTCACGTCCCGCGGCGATCTCGTCGCGGCGCTCTCGCGCTCCGGCTTCAGGGAGGCCGGAGTCGAACGGGAATAGCGGACGGAAGCGGCTCGTTCCAGGCTCCGGTACACGCAAGGGCACGGTAGGCCGGTGAGCGAGCCGGGACCGGACTCGGAGGCACGACGCATCGCGAGCGAGGCTCGCGATCGGGCGCGATTCGAGGAGAACGCGCTCGCGCTCGCCGATGTGGTCTACCGCGTCGCACGTCGGCTTGTCGGAACCCGCGAGGAAGCAGAGGATCTGGTGCAGGAGACCTACGCAAGGGCATTTCGGAGTTGGAAGTCCTTCACCCCCGGAACCAACCTGCGCGCCTGGCTCCTGCGTATCCTGACCAACCTGAATGTCGATCGCGGCCGGAAGATCCAGCGGACTCCGCAGACACAGCCGCTCGAGGAGACCGACTACTACCTCGCGAACAAGATGGCCTCGTCCGCGGGGGAGGATGCGCTCGAGAGTGATGACATCGTCGAGCGCTTGTCGCAAGATTCAATCGTGAACGCGTTGGCCGAGATCCCACCGCAGTTCCGTGACGTGGTCGTGCTCGTCGACATCGGCGACTTCACGTACGCGGACGCGGCGCAGATCCTCGACGTCCCGATCGGAACCGTGATGTCTCGCCTCCATCGCGGGAGGCGCGCGCTGAAGCAACACCTTGCCGAGGAGGCCATATCGTGAACGAGCCGTGCGACCGCTGCGAGGAGCTGCTCCAGGACTTCCTCGACCGCACGCTGACCGACTCGGAGTGGCAAGAGGCCGAGACCCACCTCGTCGGCTGCGACTACTGCCGGCGGCGGTACCGCTTCGAGGAGAGCCTCAGACGGTACGTGCGCACCTCGGCCACCGAACGCATGCCGCCGGGGCTCATGGACAAGCTCACCGAGCTCCGCGGCCTCGACGCGACCGCCTAGCGGTCTACGCCGGGTCCAGATCGTCCGGCGTGTCGACGTCGCCGGGCGAGCCGAGGTCGTCGCAGGGCACGAGGCGAACGGGACGTCCGTGCAGCCCCTGGTCCGGGACCTCGCTCCATTCGTCGCGGCCGAGCACGAGCGGATGTCCTCGGTCGCCGACGTACGAAGCGGCGACGATGCCGCCTTCTTTGCGCCAGGCGTCGAGCACGCGCTCGACCGCCTCAGGGGCGAGATCGGGACCGTCGGCGAGCACGACCACCGCGGCGTCGATGTCGCCTCCAAGCGTTTCGAGACCACACCGAAGTGAGGCGCCGGGGCCGCGAGCCCAAGCCTCACAGTGGATGACGCAGACCTTCTCGTCGGCCACCTCGAGCGGATAGGCGCCTGCGACGACCACGACCTCGTCGACCGGGGCGCGGCCCAGCCGCTCGAGCACACGGGGAAGGAGCAGCCGTTGCTTCGGGCCTCCGAACCGCGTCGCCTCGCCTGCGGCGAGCACGATCGCGGCGACGCTTCGGCATCAGCTCTCGGTGACGGTGACGCTCTCGACCACGACCGGGAGTGACGGCGGCCCGTCACCCTCACCGAGCGCATTGATGCGTGCGATGGTGTCGAGCCCTGCGGTCACCTCGCCGACGATCGCGTACTCGGGCGGGAGGCCCGCGTCCGCCCCGCTGACGACGAAGAACTGGCTGCCCGCCGTCCCGGGCGGCTCGTTGCCCGACTTCGCCATCGCCACCACGCCCTTCGTGTACGCCGCGTCGCTCGGCGGGACGTCGACGGTCGAGTATCCCGGACCGCCTGCACCCGTCTGCGTCGGGTCGCCGCCCTGGATCACGAAGTTGGGAACGACCCGGTGGATGACCGTATCGTCGAAGAAGCCGTCCTCTGCGAGCGCGACCAGCGAGGGCGCGGTGTTGGGAGCGAGCTCGGTGTCGAGCTGCACGGCGAACGAGCCGCAGCTCGTCTCGAAGTTCAGCGTGTAGGTCGTCGCGTCGTCGAGCGGCTCTCCCGGCGACGCGGTCGCCTCGGTCTCGCGCGGCGCGGGAGGCTCGACGACGGCACACTCCTCGTTGCCCGAGGCGCTCGTGCCCGTCGTCGTGGTGGTCGTCTCGTCGTCTCCGCCGCACCCGACGGCCAGGCCGAGCGCAGCGAGCAGCACCGGCAGCATGGAGATGGCGCGCACGGGCTGCGATCCTATCCACCGATGCCATCGACGACGCGGTGTGAGTGGGCGGCGGGAGGCGACGAGCTCATGCTCGCCCACCACGACGAGGAGTGGGGTACGCCGTCGCACGACGACCGTCACCTGTACGAGCTGCTGACGCTCGAAGGAGCACAAGCCGGGCTGTCGTGGTCGACCATCCTCCGGAAGCGGGAGGGATATCGCCGAGCGTTCGCCGGCTTCGACGCGGCGAAGGTGGCGCGCTTCGGCGCGAAGGACGTCGAGCGCCTGCTCGCAGATCCGGGCATCGTCCGCAACCGTCTGAAGGTGGAGTCGACGCTCAACAACGCCGCCCGGGTGCTCGAGGTGCAGGACGAGTTCGGGAGCCTCGACGCGTACCTCTGGTCGTTCGTCGACGGCCGGCCGATCGTCAACGACTTCCGCACGCTCTCGGAGATTCCCGCCGAGACCGACCTGTCGAAGGCGATCTCGAAGGACCTCAAGCGCAAGGGCTTCCGCTTCGTGGGGCCGACGGTGATCTACGCGTTCATGCAAACGGTCGGCATGGTCGACGACCACACCGTCGACTGCTTCCGCCGCGCCGGATGAACGCGAACGCGCCGATCAGGTACGCGCGGAGCGGCGATGTCAACATCGCCTACCAGGTGAGCGGCGACGGTTCTTTCGACCTCGTCCTCGTTCCCGGATTCTTCTCGCACCTCGAGATCGATCTGGAGCATCCTTCGATGGCGCACATGATCGACCGGCTCGGATCGTTTGCGAGGCTGATCCGCTTCGACAAGCGCGGGACCGGGCTTTCCGATCGTACGGTCGGCCTCCCCGACTTCGAGACGCGGATGGATGACGTCCGCGCGGTGATGGACGCCGCCGGCAGTACGCAAGCAGCACTCTTCGGGTACTCCGAGGGCGGACCGATGTGCGTGCTCTTCGCAGCCATGTACCCCGAGCGCACCCGTGCCCTGGTCCTATACGGGACCTACGCGAAGCGGCGCGACCCCGATGACGACTACCCGTGGGCCCCTACCGTTGAGCAACGGCGCGAGTACGCAGACTGGCTTGAGATCAGCTGGGGTGAGAACGTCGATCTCATGAAGATGTCGCCGAATGCCGACGACGCGATGCGCGCTTGGTACCAGCGCCGCGGGCGAGCGTCGCTGAGCCCGGCAGCTGCGCGGGATCTGATCCTGATGAACTCCAAGGCCGACGTCCGGTATGCGTTGTCCACGGTGCAGTGTCCGACGCTCGTCCTCCATCGAAGTGGGGATCGCGACTCGCAGGTCGACGAAGGTCGCTACGTTGCGTCCCGGATTCCAGGCGCGCGTTTCATCGAACTCAGCGGTGACGATCACATGCCCGCCGTGCGGCCCGATGAGATCGTTGACGAGATCGAAGAGTTTCTGACGGGCGTGCGCCCCCTACCCTCGCCCAACCGCGTTCTCTCGACCGTTCTCTTTACGGATCTCGTCAGTTCGACCGAGAAGGCGCGCGCTCTGGGAGACGCATCGTGGGCCACACTGCTCGAGGCGCACCACGCTGCGGTCCGGCGACAGCTCGCTCGCTTCTCCGGAGAAGAGATCGACACTTCGGGAGACGGCTTCCTGGTGCTCTTCGACGGTCCGGCCCGGGCAATCCGCTGCGCTCTAGCCATCCGCACCGAGCTCGGCGAGCTCGGGCTCGAAGTGAGAGCGGGAGTGCACACCGGCGAGGTGGAACGTCGATCCGCTGACAAGCCGCGCGGGATCGCCGTCCATGTCGGAGCGCGGATCATGTCGCTGGCAGGCGCCGGTGACGTCCTCGTCAGCTCGACGACCCACGACCTCGTTGCCGGCTCCGGGCTCGAGTTCGAGGACCGCGGCGAGCACGAGTTGAAGGGGATCGAGGGGCCGCGCCGCGTCTTCGCGACTCGCTGAAGTTACGCGCGGGTCGTGACCGCGAGCAGGTCGGCGAGGTTGACGAGCTGGATCGCGGCGCGAATCACGGCCATGCGTTCGTCGTCCTCCTCGAGCTCCGAGCTCTCGCGCCAGAGCTGCTGGGCAGTCGCGAGGAGCTCCTGGATGCGCTCCGTCTCGGCAGGCCTGCCGTTTTGCTCTCGTGATGCGTTCACCGCCAGACCGAGCGCCCCGATCGCGTCTCGCTGCCGCAGCCACAGCATCGGCACGGCCATGGAGATGTACGAATGGATGCGCGCGAGGGTGAGGTCCTGGACGAGTGACGTTCCCCCTCTGGGCGTGGTGTGCTCCGGAGGCGCTTCTCCCGCCGCGATTCCGACGGCCGTCTCGCCGAGCATCATCCGCAGCTGACGGTCGTCGAACCCCGACAGCTTCGCGGCCCGCACCGAGGCGAGGAGCGAGTTCGGCTGTCGCCCGTACGGGTAGTCGGAGGCGTACACCGCTTGCTCTGGGGGGATCTGGCGGAAGAGGTCCAGGAGGTCGAGTGAGCTCCAGACCGACGTGTCGAAGAAAACGCCCGGGATGCCTCCGAGCCGTCCCGCGAGCTCGCCCATGTCCGCGATCCCGGCGTGCGCGACGATGAGCTGTACGCCCTCGTTGCGGAGGACGAGCGTCTCCAGGTGCTCGGCGATCGGCGGCAGGCCACGACCACCGTGGATCAGGATCGGGACCCGGCGCTCCTGCGCGAGCGCGAAGATCGGCTGCAGCCGCTCGTCGTCGAGCGCGAAGGCCTGCGATCGCGGATGGAGCTTGATCCCTCTCGCGCCGAGGTCGAGCGCCCGGACTGCCTCCTCGAGAGGTTGCGCCGTCAGATCGAGGCGGACGAACGGCACGAGCCTGCCGCTCGAGCCGGCGGCATGCGCCAACGTTCGGTCGTTCGCAACGGAGAACGCCGGCTCCCGGTCGGGCTCGTCCAGACAGAAGACGAATGCGCCCTCGATCCCGTACCGGTCGAGCACGGCCGCGAGCTCGTCGTATCGTGAGCGCATCCCGTCGATGTCGTCGCCCAGATGCGTGTGGGCGTCGAAGAGCCGGGCGCCGTCCGGAAGCTCTGCACGGACGTCGGCGTCGTACGAGTCGACGATCGCGCGCGCTCTCTCGAGCAGCGTCATCCGGCTGTCGGAGCGGCGAGAGCAGCCCAGACGCGGGGCGGTGTCATCGGCAGCTCGCGCATCCGCACGCCGGTGGCGGCCGCCACGGCGTTCGCGATCGCAGCGGGCGCGGCCACCACGGGCGCCTCGCCGATTCCCTTGGCGCCGTACGGGCCGTCCGGAGCGGGAACCTCGACGATGAGCGTGTCGATGTCCGGCACGCGGTCGGACGTGGGGATGGCGTAGTCGATGAACGAGCCCGAGAGCAGCTGCCCGTCCTCGTCGTGGTCGAGCTGCTCGAAAACTGCCCAGCCCATCCCCTGCACGGCTGCGCCACGCATCTGTCCCTCGACGAGCGCGGGGTTCAGAGCGCGGCCGACGTCCTGCGCGATGACATGGCCGAGGAGCTCGATCTCGCCGGTCTCGCGGTCGACGCGAACGTGGGAGAGGTGCGCCGCAACGGAGGGAGCGCCGCGCGTCTGGGCAGAACCGCCGTGCCCCTCGATCGGCTCGTAGCGCCCGCCGAAGCGAAGCGTCTTACGTGCGATCTCCTCGACCGTGATCGAGCGGTCCGGCGCGCCGATCGCGCGAACCACGCCGTCGACGACCTCGAGGTCGTCGGGGGCGATCTCGAGCTCCTGCGCCGCCGCCGCGAGCAGCTTCTGGCGTGCGGACTCGGCCGCACGGAGCACCGCGGCGCCGACCGTGTAGGTGATCTTCGACCCTCCACTCGCTCCCGCATACGGTCCTGAGGACGTGTCGGCGGTGACCACGCGCACCTTCTCCGGTTGAAGGCCGAAAGCGGCGGCCGCGATGACGGCGAAGCCCGTGTTCACGCCGCTCATGTCGACGGCGGACGTGACGAGGGTCATCGTCCCGTCGGGGTCGATGCGGCAGACCGCCGCCGCGGGCTCGCTCCCTCCGGGCCAGTAGCCGGCTGCGAAGCCGATCCCCTCGTTCTCGGGCAGGCTCGAGCGAGACGCCCACAGGGGATGCTCACGAATGCGCTCGAGGACCTCGACGGTTCCGATCACCTGGAACGGGCTGCCGCTGACGCCGACGTCGCCCTCGACGACGGCGTTCTTCAGGCGCAGCTCGATCGGGTCGAGCTCGAGCTTCTCGGCGAGCTCGTCGAGGAGCGACTCGACGGCGAACGCCGCAGTGGGAGCGCCGGGGGCGCGGTAGGCACCGAATGTGAAGCGATTCGTCTGGATGCCGTACCCGCGCAGGTCGTGGGCCTCCCAGCGGTACGGCCCGGCGACGAGGAGCGACGTGATGCCTTCGACTCCCCAGCCGGCATTCGACCCGCGATCGACGAGCATCCGCGCCTCGATGCCCGTCAGCGTCCCGTCCTTGCGGGCGCCGAGGCGGAGGTGCGTCACCTGCGCGGAGACGGGGTTGGTGGCGAGGAAGTCCTCGGTGCGGGTGAGGACGAGCCGAACGGGCCGCCCCAACGCGAGCGCCGCGCCCGCCGCGATCGGCTCGACGAGGGCGAACTTCCCTCCGAACGCTCCTCCCAGGGGCTCCGCGATCACGCGGACCCGCTCGAGCGGGAGGTCGAAAGCGCGCGCGAGCTCGTTTCTCGTGACGAACGAGCCCTGCGTGCTCGTGGAGACGACGAGCGTCCCGGACGGCTCCGTCCACGCGGTCGCGACCTGCGGCTCGATGTAGGCCTGATGCACCCAGGGCGTTCTGAAGGTTGCGGAGACGACGACGTCGCTCGCCTCGAGGGCCGCGGCAGCGTCGCCCGAGCGGCGATTCACGCGATCGAGGACATTGCCCGAGAGCTGCTCGTCGTCGGCTTCCTGCTTCGTGGCGTCGACGCCCGCGTGGATCGACTCGAGATCGCCGCCTTCCTCGTCGTCCTCGGCGAGACGTGCAAGCGGAGCGCCGACCTGCATGGCCTGCTCGAGGTCCACGACCGCGTCCAGCGGCTCGTACTCGACGAGGACGAGCTCCGCGCCGTCCTGGGCTGCCGCCTCGCTCACGGCGGCGACGATCGCGACGGGCTGGCCCGCGAACACGACCTCGTCGCGCGCGAGAGGCTCCGCCGTGCGGTCCCCGCGGCCGACCGTAGGGATGTCCCCTGCAGTGAGCACTGCGACCACACCCGGCACCTCGAGAGCCGCTTCGCCGTTCACGGCGCGAATGCGCGCGTGTGCTTCGGTCGAGAGCACGGGCCGCGCGTGCAGGAGCCCGTGGACGTAGCCGTCCGCCGCATACCGCGTCACACCCGTCACCTTCTCGGGCGCGTCGATCCTCGGGCGTGGGACGCCGATCAGAGCGTCGCTCAAGCGTCCTCCTCCGCTCGAGACCGTGCGCTCGCGAGCGCGCGATCGACAAGCGTACGCGCGAGCTGGCGGCGGTAGTCGGCGGGGGCGAAGCGATCGCCGAAGACCTCGGCTTGGTCGAGTGTCGAGGTCGCGTCTGCCGCCGCGAAGACGAACGGCTTGGCCGCGATGCCGGTCACCGAGACCGATTCCCCGGCTGGGCCCACGAGCGCCGCGGCTCCCGCGAGCGCGAATCCGGACGCGGGATGCTCGACCGTGACGTACGCCGAGCCCGAGCCGGTGGGCGGGATCGGAAAGGCGATGTCCACGAGCAACTCCTGCGGCCCGAGCTCGGTCGTGAACGGCCCGGCAACGAACTCGGACAGCGGAACTGCTCGGGTGCCTGCTTGCGACTGCAGCTCGAGCGTCGCGCCGAGCGCGAGCAGGACGGCCGGCATGTCCGACGCAGGATCGGCGTGGACGATGCTTCCGCCGATCGTGCCGCGGTTTCGCACCTGCAGGTCGCCGATGTCGCGGGCGCACTCCCCGATCGCGGCCAGCGCCGGTCGTCGCAGCGGATCGGCGGCGATCAGCGCTTCCCAGGTCGTCAGCGGCCCAACGTGGAGGACCTCCCCGCGGACATCGACGCCGCGGAGGTCGAGGCTCGTGATGTCGACCACGAGCGACGGCCGGGCGATGCGGAGCTTCATGACCGGGATCAGCGACTGGCCGCCTGCGATCGCCTTGGCGTCGGGCTCGGCGAGCAAGGTCAACGCACCGTCGATGTCCGAGGCTCGCTCGTACCGGACCGGGGCCGGGATCACGACGCTCCTCCGTCCCGCAGCGCCGCACCGGCGGCACTCACCGACTCGACGATGGTCTGATAGCCGGTGCACCGGCAGAGGTTCCCGCGGAGCGAGTCGCGGATCGTCTCCACGGTGGGGTCGGGGTCGCGCGCGAGTAGGTCAGCGGTCGTGAGGATGACTCCCGGGGTACAGAACCCGCACTGCAGGCCGTGGTGCTCGACGAACGCGCGCTGGATCGGGTGCAGCTCGCCATCTGGTGCGAGCCCCTCGATCGTGGTGATCGCGGAGCCGGACGCCTGCAGCGCGAGCACCGTGCAACTCTTCACGGCGCGGCCGTCGAGGAGCACCGTGCACGCTCCGCACTGGCTTGTATCGCAGCCGACGTGGGCCCCCGTCAGCCCCAGCCCGTCGCGCAGCGCATGGACGAGCAGCGTCCGGCCTTCCACCTCGAGCGAGCGGCGCTCGCCGTTGACCTCGAACTCGAGTGTCTCAGGCACCGGCGGGCAGGGCGGCGAGCTTCTCGCGGAGATATGCGAGATACGGCTCCGGTTCGATGCTCTCGGCGCCGGTGATGCGCTCGATCGTCTCCTTCGGCGTCAGCTTGCGGCCGAGCGAGTAGAGGTTGTCCCGGAGCCAGGCCGCGAGCTCGGTCACGTCGCCGGCCTCCAGCTGCGCGTCGAGGTCGGGGATCGCCTCGCGAACAGCTGCCCAGATCTGCAGCGAGATCACGTTGCCGAGCGCGTAGGTCGGGAAGTAGCCGATGCCTCCCTGCGACCAGTGGATGTCCTGGAGCACGCCGTGCGCGTCGTCCGGGACCTCGACGCCGAGCAGCTCGGACATTCCGGCACTCCACGCCTCGGGCAGGTCCTTCGGGTCGAGCGAGCCTTCGATGAGCTGCTGCTCGAGCTCGAAGCGCAGGATGATGTGGAGGCTGTACGTCGTCTCGTCGGCGTCGATGCGGATGAGGCCCGGCTTCGCTCGGTTGATCGCCCTGAGGAACGTCTCGAGGTCGACGTCGCCCAGCTGGGCGGGGAAGGTCTCCTGGAGCGGCTCGTACCAGAAGGTCCAGAACGGCTGCGACCGCCCGACGAGGTTCTCCCAGGTGCGGCTCTGCGATTCGTTGAGCCCGAGAGACGGCGAGCCGGCGAGAGGTGTCCGCTCGAGCGACTTCGCGATCCCGTGCGCATAGTGGCCGTGCCCCGCCTCGTGCATCGTCGACCACAGGGAGTGCAGTCCGGTGTCGTTGTAGTGCGTCGTCAGGCGGACGTCACGGGTCGAGAACGAGGTGCAGAACGGATGGGCGGTCGGATCGATTCGGTACGAGCCCTCCTCGAATCCCAGGGTGGTGAGGATCCGTTTCCCGAACGCCTCCTGCCGGTCCGTCTCGAACGACTGCTCGAAGAAGGATGCATCGACCTCCGGCGCCTCGCGAATGAGCTCCGCCAGTACCGGCCGGATCGCCCCGAAGATCTCCGCGACCTCGCTCGTCGTCATGAACGGCTCGTAGTCGTCGAGCAGCGGGGTATACGGCGAGTCGTCCCAGTCGAAGCACTCGACGTACTGGCGTTTCAGTTCGAGGTTGCGTGTGAGCGCGGGCAGAAAGCTCGCGAAGTCGCTGTCCGCGCGTGCCGCGACCCAGACCTGGTTTCCGAGCGAGGCCGCGCGGGCGAGGTCCGTGCGGAGCTCGGTTGGAACGCGGCGCTCCTTCTCCCAGTCGCGCCTCGTGACGCGGATCAGGGACGCTTCGTCGGAGTCGTACTCGAGCGACTCCTCGAGCGGCCGCAAGCGTTCGAGCAGCCGGCCGATCTCGTCGTCCACGATCCGGTCGTGCGCGACCCGCGCCAGCGTCGCCACGGCTTCGGCACGCGCAGGATGCCCTCCGGGGGGCATCGTCACCTTCTGATCCCAGGCGAGCACCATCACTGCCCGACGGAGATCGGAGATCTCGGCGAGGCGCTCCCGGAGCGCGCGAAGGTCGGCGTCCACCGCGGAGGACTTTACCCACGCGGTTAGGACGCGGTTAGGATCGGCGTTCGATGGCCGGGAACGTCCTGTTGGTCGGCGACACGGTCCGGATGCCCGAGCTCCGGCACGAGGTTCCGCTCGGAATTCCGGACGCGTTCGTGTACGCGGAACTCGACGGCCGGAGGGTCGTCGTCTGCAGCTCCATGGAGGCGATGCGAGTGGAGGAGCTCGGAACCGGGCTCGACGTTCGGCCGACCGAGGAGTTCGGAGCGGACGAGATTCGGCGCAGCGGAGTCGACGTCCACGAGGCGGAGCGGGAGCTGACGGCTCGCATCGTGCAGGGTCTCGGCATCGGTGGCGCGAGCGTGCCGCGGAACTTCCCGGTCGGGATCGCCGACGTGCTCCGCGAGCGCGGCGTCGAGCTCGTCGTCGACCAGCGCCTCTTCGACGACCGTCGCCGGGTGAAGAGCCCGCACGAGCTCGAAGGGATACGGCGCGCGCAGAGAGCTGCAGAGGCAGGGATCGCAACCGCGCGAGAGATCCTCGCCGCTGCGGAGCCCTCGAACGGTGGTCTCGCCGTCGAAGGAGAGACCGTCACCTGCGAGCTCCTCAAGGAGCGCATCCAGGCGACGTTCCTCGCGCACGGCGCGCTCGCCGAGGAGATGATCGTCTCCCACGGGCCGCAGACCGCCGTCGGGCACGACATGGGGTCCGGAGCGATCGGGCGCGACGACGTGCTCATCCTCGATCTCTTCCCGATCGACCTCGAGTCGGCGTGCTACGCCGACATCACCCGGACACTCGTCGTCGGGGACGCGCCGAGCGAGATCCGCGAGTGGCACGACCTGTGCAAGGAAGCGCTCGCGCTCGGGGCCGCGGAGGTCAGGGCCGGGGCCGACGGCGGCGAGATCCACCGCCTCGTCTCGCGCTTCGTCGCCGATCACGGCTTTCCGACACAGTTGACGAAGGCGGATGGCGAGGTGCTCCGCGACGGCTTCTACCATGGCCTCGGGCACGGCGTAGGTCTCGAGGTCCATGAGTCGCCAGCACTGGGCATGGTTGGTGAGACGCTCGTCGCAGGCGACGTGATCACGGTGGAGCCCGGCCTCTATCGGCACGGCTTCGGTGGCGTACGGGTCGAGGACCTGCTCCTGGTGACGGACGACGGCTACGAGCTCCTCACCGACTGCTCCTACGAGCTCGAGGTCCTGCGTGAGCGAGCAGGCGATCGAGACGCTGCTGGCGGAGGATCGCAAGTATCCGCCGCCGCGCGACTTCGCCGCGCAGGCGAATACGCAGCCGGACGTGTACGACATTCCCTTCGAAGAGTTCTGGGAGCGCCAGGGCCGCGACCGCGTCACGTGGTTCGAGCCGTTCACCTCGCTGCTCGAGTGGGAGCTGCCGTACGCGAAGTGGTACGGCGGCGGGAAGCTCAACGTGACCTACAACTGTCTCGACCGGCATGTCGAGGCCGGCCTCGGCGACCGGGTCGCGTACTACTACGAGGGCGAGCCGGTCGGAGAGAGGGCGGCGATCACGTACCGGCAGCTCCTCGAGGAAGTCGTGCGCGCGGCGAACGGCCTGAGGGCGCTCGGGGTCGGCAAGGGCACGCCCGTCGGCATCTACATGGGCATGGGGCCTGGGCTACCGGTGGCGATGCTCGCATGCGCACGCCTCGGCGCGCCACACACCGTCGTCTTCGGAGGGTTCTCGGCCGAAGCGCTCGCCGACCGGCTCAACGACATGCGCTGCGAGGTGCTCCTCACCCAGGACGAGAGCTACAGACGCGGGACGATCGTGCCCCTCAAGCGCAACGCCGACGAGGCGCTCGAGTCCTGTCCGGGGGTGACGAAGGTCGTGGTCGGGCAGCGCACGCGCGGGGAGGTGCCGATGACGCCCGGCCGCGACGTCACCTGGAACGAGCTCGTCGAGGGACAGTCGACCGAACCCGCGTCGTGCCCGTGCGAGCCGATGGACTCGGAGGACCTGCTCTACCTCCTGTACACGAGCGGCACCACGGCGAAGCCGAAGGGCATCGCCCACACGACCGCGGGCTACCTCGTCGGCGTGGCCGCGACGCACAACTCCGTCTTCGACCTCAAGCCGGGGACCGACGTCTACTGGTGCGCCGCCGACATCGGGTGGGTCACCGGCCACAGCTACATCGTCTACGGGCCGCTCTGCAACGCGGCGACGAGCGTGCTCTACGAGGGGACGCCTGACTTCCCCGACAAGGATCGCTGGTGGGACATCGTCGAGCGCTACAAGGTCTCGATCCTGTACACGGCGCCGACGGCCATTCGCGCGCACATGAAGTGGGGCCCCGAGCACGCGGCGAAGCACGACCTCTCGTCGCTGCGCCTCCTCGGCACCGTCGGCGAGCCGATCAACCCCGAGGCGTGGATGTGGTACCGCGAGCACATCGGCTCGGAGCGCACGCCGATCGTGGACACGTGGTGGCAGACGGAGACCGGGATGATCCTGATCACGCCCCTGCCGGGCATCACCACGACGAAGCCCGGCTCGGCGACCAAGCCTTTCCCGGGAGTGGTCGCGGGAGTGGTCGACGACAACGGGAACGAGGTCGGGCCTGGAGGTGGCGGCTACCTCGTCCTCAAGCGGCCGTGGCCGGCGATGACGCGTGGGATCTTCGGCGACGACGAGCGCTTCCGCGCGACCTACTGGGAGCGCTTCCCCGGGATGTACTTCGCCGGCGACGGAGCGCGAATCGACGAGGACGGCGACTACTGGCTGCTCGGTCGCGTCGACGACGTCATGAACGTGTCGGGCCATCGCATCTCGACGATCGAGGTCGAGTCCGCGCTCGTCGACCACCGCAGCGTGGCCGAAGCGGCGGTGTGCGGCCGAAGCGACGCCCTCACGGGGCAGGCGATCGTGGCTTTCGTAACGCTGAAAGGCGCCGAGGAGGGGAGCGTCGAGCGGCTCGAGGAGCTCCGCAACCACGTCGCGGTCAAGATCGGGCCGATCGCGAAGCCCGCGAACATCGTCTTCACGCCGGAGCTGCCCAAGACGCGCTCCGGGAAGATCATGCGGCGCCTTCTTCGCGACGTCGCGGAGAACCGTCCGCTGGGCGACACGACGACCCTCGCGGACCCCGCCGTCGTGACGGAGATCGCGGACCGCTCGGTCGCCCAGCCGACGGAGGAGTAGAGCGCTGGATCAGTCGGGCCGGTAGGTCCCGAAGCTCCACAGGTTGCCTTCGGGATCGCGGGCCATGTAGTCGCGCGATCCGTAGTCCGTGTCGTGGAGCTCGCGCACGATCTCGGCACCCGCCGCTCGGGCCCGCTCGTAGTGGGCGTCGATTCCGTCGACGATGACGTAGACGCCCTGGCTGACCGCCCCGAGCTCGCGCGGGGTCTTCATTCCAAGACCGTTGTCGCCGGCGCTGCCGAGCATGATCATGCCGTCGCCGTACCGCAACTCGGCATGCGCGACCGCGCCGTTCGTGCCCTCGTGCACGGTGGAGCGCTCGAAGCCGAAGCCCTCCTCGAGCCAGTCGAGCGCCGCCCGCGGGTCGTCGTAACCCAGAAACGCGATGCAGTTCATTCGTCCTCCTCTCGTGGTGCTCCGAGGGTACGGCGGCCCGGGCGGGCTCGTCTTGGACGAATGTGACCCGCGCTAGGCGATGACGCCGCCGTCCGGCATGAGTCGCCGCGACAGCTTCGCCGGCGAGGTTCCTGCGAACTCGCGGAAGTCCCGGGTCAGGTGCGCCTGGTCGTAGTAGCCGCATTCGAAGGCAAGCTGCGCGAGACTCACGTCGCCGCGCTCGAGCAGTCCGAACGCGCGGTCGAAGCGGAGGATCCGGGCGACCGTCTTCGGCGGGAGGCCGATCTGCTCTCGGAATCGCGTGGCGAGGTATCTGCGGCTCCTGCCGAGCCGATCGCAGATCCAGCCGATCGGCGCCCGGCCGTGCGTCCGCGCGAGCGCGTTCCAGGCCCATGCGACGTCGGCCGCGGGCATTCGAGCATCGGCGAGGCCGGCGGCGAACACCTCGTCCAGGAGGGCGAAGCGCTCCTCCCAGGACTGCTTCGCCGCGAGCTGTGCAGGGAGCTCCCGCGCCCGTCGCGGCAGGACGTCATCCAGCGCGAGCGCGCGGTTCGCGAGCTCGTGCATCGGGACGCCGAGGAACATGTGCGCCCCGAGCGGCGTGAAGTCGACCTGGACGCACGCCGCAGGTCCTTCCGCGGCGACGAAAGCGGAACGGTCGAAGAGCCCGGCGAAGAAGCTGTCGTGACGCTCGGGCTCATGGTCCGGGGAGTCGGCGACGCTCCACCGGCTCCCGAGATTGAGGATGAGTGGGAGCCGCGCGGTGGGCACCTGCTGCCTGCGCAATGGGCCGTGCGGGACGGACTCGACATACCCCTGGTACTCGCCGACGAATGCGCTGAGGCGTGGATCGGGCGGGCGGAGGAGGAGCTCCCACCGTCCGAGCTCGGATTCGTGCCTCAGAACGCGGGTCACCACGTCCATGGGCACAGGTTAGACAGCGACGAGCGCCGCCTCGAAGGCCGCGACCGTACGGTCGATGTCCGTCTCCGTCGTCCGCCAGTTCGAGACCGAGAGGCGGATCGCGGCGCGGCCGTCCCAGGTCGTCCCGCTCATCCAGGCCTCGCCGCTCGCTTGCACCGACGCGAGCATCGCGTCCGTCGTCGCATCGTCCTCGAAGCGGAAGAGGACCTGGTTGAGCACGACGTCGTTCAGGACCTCGCAGCCCGGGATTTCCGCGATCGCCGCTGCGAACTGTCGTGCCCGGGCACACGAGCCGTCGACGAGGTCGGCCACGCCCGAGCGTCCGAGCGAGCGCAGCGCGGCGTAGACGGCGAACCCGCGAGCACGCCGAGAGAACTCGGGCGTCCAGTCCATCTGGTCACGTGCTGCACCCTCGCCTGTCACGAGGTACTCGGCAGTGAGCCGCATCGCGGCTCGGTGCGCGTCGGCGTGCGCGACGAACGCAAGTCCGCTGTCGTAGGGAACGTTCAGCCACTTGTGCGCGTCGGTCGCCCACGAGTCGGCGCGCTCGACGTCGCGCGTCAGGTGGCGAAGTGCAGGTGACGCAGCAGCCCACAGCCCGAACGCGCCGTCGACGTGGAGCCACGCGCCGGCGGTGTCACAGAGCTCCGCGATCTCGCCGAACGAATCGAAGGCGCCCGTGCTGACCTCCCCTGCCTGTGCGCAGACGATCGTCGGGCCGACGGTCTCTCGGAGCACCGCCTCGAGCGCGTCCGGTCGCATCCGGCCCTGTGCGTCGACGTCGACGGGACGGGTTGCCCCGCTGCCCAGACCGAGGAGCCGGAGCGCACGGTCGACGGTCACGTGCTTGCGGCTCCCGACCACGACGGCGATCGGCGGCGAGCCTGCGAGCCCGTCGCGCTCGACGTCCCAGCCGACTCGTCCGAGGACCTCGTGCCGCGCCGCGGCAAGGCACGTGACGTGAGCCATCTGACAACCCGTGACGAACGCGAACGACGCCGTCTCCGGAATCCCGAGCAGCTCCTCGAGCCAGGCGCCGGCGATCTCCTCGCAGACGGCCGCCGAGGGGCCACAGACCACGAGGCCGGCATTCTGATCCCAGACCGACGTGAGCCAGTCGGCGGCGAGAGCGGCTGGCAGCGCTCCGCCGATGACGAAGCCGAAATAGCGACCGCTCGGGATGGCGACGACACCCGGCTCGGCCGCGGCCGCCAGAGCCTCGACGACCTCGAGTGGATCGCTCGGCTCGTCCGGCAGCGGGCCTCCGAGCGCCGCGCGAAGCTCCTCGACGTTCGCCGCCGGCTGGATCGAGCGCTCGTCGAGCGTTCCGATGAAGTCCGCTGCGATCTCGGCGGTCCGGCGCAGGAGCTCGCGTTCGTCAGTCACGCTGCGGAGTCTACGGTCGCGACCCGCGACTTCTTCCTAGGCGGCCAGAAGCTCCTCGAAACGCGCTGGATCGTCGAACGGGCCGACGAGCGCGAGGTAGAGGCGGTTGTCCTCGAACAGGTCCTTCGCGACCCGCTGCACGTCCTCGACGGTGACCGCGTCCAGCTGTCGCAGCAACTCGTCGGGATCCTCGATCTCCCCCTCGAGAACCTCGCGCCGGAGGCCGTACTGGATCGTTCCCTGCGGGCTCTCGAGGCGCAGCACGAAGCGGCCCTTGGCATAGCCGCGTGCCTTCTCGAGCTCGTCGGCGGGAACAGGCTCGGACGCGATCTTCCGCATCTCCGCCAGGATCGTCGTGATCGCCTCGTCCACACGCGACACGTCGACTCCTGCGCTCGAGTGGAAGGTCCCCGTGTCGATGTACGCGGTTGCGCCGGCATGGACGTAGTAGCCGAGGCCGCGCTTCTCGCGAACCTCCGTGAACAACCGCGACGACATGCCGCCGCCGAGGACGACCGAGAGGAGCTGGAGCGCGTAGCGGTTCGGATGCCCGATCGGATAGCCGCGCACACCGAGAATCAGGTGCGCCTGCTCGGACGACTTCGTGTGGATGAGGACGGGTGACGTCTCCGGTGGAAGCTCGACGTCGAGCGCCCGGCCCGTAGGCCGCGCCTCGATGCCGCCGAGGAGCTCCTCGAGCCGCTCTGTGAGCCCGTCGCCGATGCGTCCTCCGATCCCGACCACCATTCGCTCCGGCCGGTACCACGTGTCGAGGTACGAGGCGAACGTCTCGCGCGTCGCGCCCTCGATCGTCTCCCGCGTGCCGAGGATGTCCCAGCCGAGCGGCTGGTCCGCGTACAGCAGCCGGTCGTACACGTGGCCGACGTAGCGCTGCGGCGTGTCCAGATAGACGTTCATCTCCTCGAGGATGACGCCCTTCTCCTTCGCGATCTCGGCCTCGTCGAACCGGGACTCGAGGAGCATGTCCGTGAGGACGTCGAGCGCCACGTCTCGCGTCTCGGATCCGCAGCGCACGTAGTAGCCGGTCAACTCCTTGCCGGTGAAAGCATTGAACTCTCCCCCGATGGCGTCGATCTCGGTCGAGATCGTGCGCGCGGTCGGGCGACGCTCGGTGCCCTTGAAGAACATGTGCTCGGCGAAGTGCGCGATCCCCTTGGACTCCGGCGTCTCGTAGCGCGAGCCCGCAGCGAGCATGACGAAGCACGACACGGAGCCGACCTGCGGGTTCGGTGCGGTTACGACTCGAACGCCGTTTCCGAGCGTGGTCTTCTCGAAGATCGCCACCGCGCGCGATGGTATAGACACGGTTCGTGCCGGGACAGCTGACCCGAAAGGCCATGGCCGAGCAGCCGGAGTGGCTCGCGCAGGTGCCCGAGCGGGTGGGCGACCGTCGTCTTCCGGCCGGCGCCCGCGTGCTCTTCACCGGGTGCGGGACCTCGTTCCACGCGGCCCTCGCGTGCGGCCAGGCGGTGCAGGCGCTCGAGCTCGTCACCGCGAGTGCCACCCACGCCGACGTGCTCGTCGCGATCAGTCACGAAGGAGGCACGGCGCTGACGCTCGAGGCCGTCCAGCGGTTCCAGGGCGAGACCTGGCTCATCACGGGTGCGGCGGAGAGCGCGCTCGCGCGGGTCGTCGACCACGTCGTCGTCGTGACGCCCGAGATCGAGAAGAGCTACTGCCACACGGCGAGCTACACGTGTGCGGTGGCGGCGGGTCGTGCGCTCCAGGGCGAGGACGTGAGCGGGCTCGCGAGCGACGTCCTCCGCGAGCTCTACGCCGAGCCGCTCGGCGAATCGGCGCACGACAGGTTCCTCGTCGCAGGCGCGGGCTTCGACGAGGCCACGGCGCTCGAGGCCGTCCTCAAGCTCCGCGAAGGCGCGCACGTCGTCGCTGAGGCATACGAAACGGAGCAGCTTCTCCACGGGCACCTGGCGGCGGTCGACTCGTCCGTGCGCTGCTTCGTGCTCGAGGGAGAAGGTCGCGCCGCCCAACGGGCGGTCGACACCATGCGGGCCCTCGGCGAGCTCGGCTGCGACGCACTGCTCCTGCCGACGACGCACCCCGTCGTCGACATCGTCCGCTTCCAGCGCCTCGCGTGCGACCTGGCGGAGGCACGCGGGATCGACCCGGACATGATTCGTTGGGACGAGGAGCCCTGGAACAGGGCACGTCAGGCGCAGGAATTCATGGCCGATCCGTGAGGCCGTCGACGAGCGAAGCGCGGGTGCTACTCGCGATCGAACTGTGCGCGCAGCCCCTTCGCCGCCATGCGCACGGTCTGCTCGATTCGCTTCGCGCGGGTCTCGGGGCCAGGTGCCGTCGCCTGCCAGGGCTCGAAGCTCGTGCGGCGGTACTCCTCCGCCTCGAAGGATCCCGCCTGGCGACCGATCGAGAGCGTTGGGCCGTTGTTGCTCGTCACTCTTGCTCGTCCAGCAACGCCTTGCCCGACAGCACGGCGCCGACGACGAATATCGCCGTTGCCAGGTAGACCAGCCCGAGGTGGCCAATCGTGGCGAGGCCCCACGGGTAGTGCGCGGGCAGGGCGACCACCACGCCGAGCACGGGCGCCGCGACTGCTGCCGCCCAGGCCCACTCGTAGCGGCGTCGGACTCCGAACCAGGCGAGCGCAGCGACGGCGAGACCGGTAGAGGCGATGAAGCCGGAGACGGTGATGTGCAAGTGACTGATGTAGTGGTAGAGGTCGTTGTCGAACGCCTTGATCTCGGCCTTGCCGCTCGCCACCTGCTCGCGGCCGATGCCAAGCTCCAGGAAGCTGTCGGTGAAGTTCAGGACGAAGAAGATGACGGCATACCCGACGAACGCGAGGGCGGCCAACGTCATCAGGTTGACACCCCACCTGAGCGCACTTGAGTGTTCCTGTCGTGTTTCAGCGGTGATCGTGGTCATCGAGCCGATACCTCCGCCTCTGGGAGCGTTGTGTAGGAGAACAAGGAAACCTTCCGCGCCGACTTCGGCGCGTCGCTCGAAGCGGCCATTTCTGCTGGATGGCCGGAAGTCGCTTCAGAGCCAGCCGCGACGCGACGCCTCGGCGACCGCAGCCGCGCGCGACGGCTGGAGCAGCTTGCGCCGGACGTTCGCGACGTGGCGATGCACCGTGTGCGGACTGACGACGAGCTCCCCTGCGATCTCGGCATCGCTCAGTCCGAGCGCGACGAGCGCGAGCACCTCCCGTTCGCGGTCGGACAGCGGGTTGTCGGCAGCCTCGGGCGACGGGGGCGCTGCCGAGCCGAGAAACGGGAGGATCGTCCGTAGGACGCCGTCGACGTCGCCCACCCACGGAAAGTGGTCGCGGCCCGCAAGAGCGACGAACCGCGCGCCGGGGATGCGCGCCGCGAGCTCGCGGCCCTGCTCGAGTGGGATCGCCCTGTCTCCGCGCCGGTGCACGACGAGGGTCGGCACGGTGACGTCGCCGACCCAGGGCCCGGCATCCATTCGGAAGACCTGCCGAAAACAGGTTGCAGCATGGTCCGCGGTCATCGCCTTCCGCTGGAAACGGGCGAAGTCTTCGCGCGCGTGCGTATCCGCGTCCGGCATGAAGATGTCCGCGATCACCTTCGAGCCCAGCCCCCAGTGTGCCTCGACGAGTCCGACGAGCGAGTCCCGAACCTCGTCGTTCGTGAGCTCGTCCCCGGTGGCGTACGCGCCGTACAGCACGAGCCGAGTGACGAGATCTGGTCGCGTGGCCGCGAGTGCGACGGCCGCGCAGCCTGCGGACGACGCTCCGAAGAGTGCGGCTGGCCCGAGGTCGACGGCCTCGAGAACTGCGGACGAGACGGCCGCCTCGTCGGCGACGCTCAGCTCGATCCGGCCGGGGGTCGAAAGCCCCGTCCCGGGCCGGTCGTACCACAGCACCGTGTGCGCCGCGGCGAGGCGCTCGATCCATGCGCGGAACGAGACCGACTCCCACTGGAGCTCGAGATGGCCGACCCACCAGCAGCCGAGCATGAGCGGCGGGCCGTCTCCGACGCTGGCGAACGCAACGCGGCCATCGTCCGTCTGGAGGAAGCCGATCCGCTGCTCCATGACGCCACGATAGGTAAAGCTCTCTGTCGGACTCGAACCGGTCAGGCCGGGGCGGTAGTGCTCGACCAGGAACGTACTCTGGGCTTGCGGCGGAAGTCCAGCGTGCGCTGCCGGCGCTCAGCCGAGTTCTTGGGCGAGCCCGATGAGAAGTCCTTCGGGCCCTCGGATGTAGCAGAGCCGATACACGTCCTCATACTGGACCAATTCGCCGACGAGCTCCGCGCCGAGCTTGCGGAGCCGGGCGAGCGTCTCGTCGATGTCGTCCACGGCGAACATGACGCGTAGGTAGCCGAGAGCGTTCACCGGGGCGTTCCGGTGATCGGCGACCGCAGGCGGCGTGAGAAATCGCGAGAGCTCGAGCCGGCTGTGGCCGTCCGGCGTGCGCATCATGGCGATCTCGACGCGCTGGTTGGGCAGTCCAGTGACGCGCCCCGCCCATTCTCCCTCGATCGTGGCCTGCCCTTCGAGCTCGAGGCCGAGCTCGCGAAAGAACGCGATCGAGGCCGATAGGTCGTCGACGACAACGCCCACATTGTCCATCCGTCGAAGCGGCATCGGCCCACTCTACGGCTCGAACCAGTTCACCCCATCCGGACACGGCCGGTCCGACACCAGCGGTCAAGACTCGGACGGCGTGACCGCGGCGTTCGATCGAGCGATACTCGGCAGACCGGGGATACAGAAGACACGTCCCGTCTAGGCGTGTGACGCTCGCCAGCCGCCGGGCGCGTACGACGTGCGTGCTGTTTCGACGTATGGCACCGGGCTGACCACCGCTCCGATCTCGACCTGCACGTGGGGCTCGACGGTGGGCTTCGCGGTCCCGCCGTCCTCCTCGCCCCACACGAGCCTCACGTCGGTTCCGGGCGACGCGTAGTCGGCGTCCAGGACCGCGAGGGTGAGCATCTTGCCTTCGTTCGCGCTATAGCCGATCCAGGTCGAGACGCCGACCGTCTCCCCGTCGACTGTGACCCGGTCGAACTGGTGCATCGAGTACACGGCCGAGGGCCAGTCCATGAACTTCGCCCGGTCGCCCTTCTGGAACATCGTCCCGATCGTGCGGGTCACATCCTCGTCGTCGAGCGCCAGGGTGACCTTCCGGCGGTGGTCGCCGTCGGCCATCTCACGTAGCGCCTCCTGCCCCACGAAGTCGTGGTCGAACTTGACGTAGCTCCCGTAGCCGAGATCCCAGGGCGTGAAGTAGTAGTCCTCGACGTCCTCGGAGACGAAGCTGCCTCCGATCGACGCGGACCCCTCGTACCCAGCAGCCGGCAGCCACTCTCGGTAGGCCCTCATGCTCTCGCCCGAATACACGGCCGGAAGCGGCGAGGGGATCCACCCCGACTCGAGCGTGTTCGCGGAGTACGCCCGTCCACCTGCTCGCCTCAGACCGAGCTCCTCTCCGGCGGTCACGAGCGCCTCGCGCACCGCGTCCCCGTCGTCCCAGGGGCCGAAGAGCTCCCAGCCCGGCTGGCCGACCATGCCGTGGCGCAGCGCGCGCACCGTGTTACCGGCGATCGTCACCGAGGTCGTGTGGAAGAAGCCGAGCTCGGGAGGAGGGCCGCCGAGCGCCTTCTCGATCACCTGCATCGCGGTCGGGCCCTGCACCTGGAAGCGATAGGACCTGCGGCGACCGTCGGTGCGCAGCGCGGTTCTCAGGTCGAGCTCGACCGACACGTCGTATCCGCCCGTCTCCGCGTGGTAGATGATCCAGTTGAGCGCGGGAGCCCGGCCGACGAGGTTGAAGCGCGACTGCCCGAGTGCGAACAGGATGACGTCTCCGATGACGTAGCCGTCGGGGCTGCACGGGACGAAGTGCTTGGCTCGCTCGCCCGTGAATCCGTCGAAGCTGTTGACCGCGAGGTCCGAGAGCAGCCTGAGTGCGTCCGGGCCCTCCACCGTCAGGTCGTTCATGTGGAACGAGAGATCGAAGAGGACGCAGGTCTCCTGCCAGGCCCGCTGCTCGTCGCGCCAGTTCGTGAACTCCGGCGGCACTCCCGGGTAGACGTTCGGTCCCGCCTGTGCGTTGCGGAGCAGCTCGACGGGGCTCTCGGCCGTCGCCAGCACGTCTTCGAGGCTCCGATTAGAGGACACCACGACTCGCATTGTCGATGCCGCCCGGCAGGAGACCGCGCCGAACGGCGTCGGCTACGTTGAAGAGGTGTCGTCGCATCGCGAGCTCGGCCTCGGCCGCGTCCCCGGTGACCACGGCCTCGACGATCGCCGCGTGCTCGGCCACGGACGCGGCGGGGCGGCCCGGGATCAGGATGGTGCGGTACTGGTAGCGCACCGTCTGCGCGTTCAGGGTGTGGATGAGGCGGACCGCGGTCGCGTGGCCGGAGAGCTCCAGAAGCGTCGCGTGCAGGTCGGCGTTCGCGTCCGACGCCCCGAGGAGATCGCCGTGCTCGAGGAGCTCGCGCTGCCGCGCGACACACGCCTGGAGGCGGGCGACGCCCGCGTCGTCGATCCTCTCTGCGGCCTGGCGGACGGCGAGTCCCTCCAGCACGGCGCGCGCCTGCAGGATCTCGACCGCCTCGTCGTCCGAGACGCGGCGCACCCGAGCCCCTCGATGAGGCTCGCGTACCACGAGCCCGTCCTGCTCGAGACGGATGAGCGCGGTGCGCACTGCGCCGCGCGACATGTCGAACGCCGTCGAGAGGTCGGACTCGACGAGGCGAGCGTCGGGGGCGATGTCACCGCGGACGATGGCCCCGCGGAGGGCGTCGTAGCTCGAGGTGACCGCCATCGTGCGAGACGCATACTGCCCGAATGTCGCGAAGATCGTCAACAATTCTGTTTTCATGTCAGCGTGGCCGACTCGACGAACGTTGAGTCCGTGAGCGCGCCGGTCGTCGCGGTGCTCGGACTCGGCGAGGCAGGCGGCCGACTCGCCGCCGACCTCGCCTCCGTCGGCGTTCAGGTCCGCGGATACGACCCGCTGCACGGCGCGCGTCCGCACGGTGTCACTCGAGCCGGTCGATGCGGCCTCGGCGGTCTCCGGGAGCACGGTCGTCCTCGCCCTGACGACGGCGTCGACTGCCCTCGCCGCTGCCGAGTCGGCGCTCCCGAGTCTGCGCGCTGGTGCCATCTACGCCGACCTGAATACGACGTCACCCGCGCTGAAGCAGGACGTCGCCGCTCGCGTTGCCGGAGCCGGAGCGCGGTTCGCGGACGTCGCGCTGCTCGGGCCGGTCCCGGCGCGCGGGCTCGGAACGCCGGCTCTGGCGTCGGGCCCCGGCGCGCAGGGCTTCGCGGACGTGTTCGGACCTCTCGGTATGCCGGTCGAGGTCGTGTCCGACCGACCGGGGGACGCGGCAACCCGCAAGCTCCTGCGCTCGGTCTTCGTGAAAGGGCTCGCCGCTTCGGCGCTCGAGAGCCTGCGCGCGGCCGAGTCCGCAGGGCACGCGACGTGGCTCGAAGGTGAGATCGCCGCAATCATCGGCGAGCCGCTGCTCGAGCGCTTCATCGAGGGGAGTCGCCGGCACGCCGTGCGTCGCGTCGACGAGATGGAAGCGGCGCGAGAGCTGCTCCTCGAGCTCGGAGTCGAGCCGCGAATCGCCGCAGCCAGTGCCGGTGTCCTCGCCGAGCTCGCTGCGAGCGAGCCGACGGGCGGCGACAGGGTGCGGCCGTGACGACGCAGCAGGCTGCGGTGACGTCTCCGAGTGAACGAGCGCGTGTGCTGGTGGAAGGTGCATACGACCTGCACGTCCACGTCGCTCCGGACGTGCCTCAGCGGCGGATCGACGACCGTACGCTCGCGCAGCCGCTTCTCCGAGCTCGGGCTCGCCGGTTTCGCCCTCAAGTCGCACTACACGTCCACCGCCGAGCGCGCGCAGGTCGTCTCGGCGCTCTTCCCGGAGGTGGAAGTCGTCGGCACGCTGACCCTCAACTGGGCCGTGGGCGGCATGAATGCGCTCGCGGTCGAGATCGCCGCACGTGAAGGCGCCCGGATCGTCTGGATGCCGACGGTCGACTCGCCCGCGGAGACGGCGGGGAGGACGGAGCCGAAGGACGGGGACAAGGTTCCCCAGTGGGCGCGACTCCAGCACGAGCTCCGTGGCCTCGGACTGAGCGTGGACGCAGTGCACGTCACCGACTCCGAGGGAGCGCTCCTGCCCGAGACGCGGGACGTGCTGCGGGCGATCGCACGCAACGACCTGATCCTCGCCACGGGCCACCTCGACCGCGACGACACGTTCGCGGTCGTCGACGCGGCGCTCGAGGAGGGCGTCGCGCACATCGTCGTCACGCACCCGGAGTTCCCGTGTCAGAACTTCTCGCTCGGCGAACAGCGCGCTCTCGCAGAGCGCGGGTGCCTCCTGGAGCGCTGCCTGTCGACGCCGCTGAGCGGGAAGACCGACTGGGAGCACGTCTTCGACGGGGTGCGCGCGGTCGGTACCGAGCGCTCCCTCTTCTCGAGCGACTGCGGGAACCCGGACTACCCGCCGGTCGAGGACGGGCTGGCGCTCTGGGCCGACCGCCTGCTCGGCGGCGGGTTCGACGAGGACGAGGTGCGCGAGATGATCGTGGGGCAGTCGCGGCGGTTGGCCGGGGCAGCATGACGCGCAAGCTCCTCGTCATCGGCGCTCACTCCGCCGACTTCGTCTGGCGTGCGGGAGGCGCGATCGCGGTCGCGACAGCGAACGGCGGCGCAGCCCGCGTGCTCGCCCTCTCCTACGGCGAGCGGGGGGAGTCCGGCGAGCTATGGAAGGAGGAGGGGCAGACCGTCGAGCGCGTGAAGGAGGTCCGGCATGGAGAGGCGGAGCGAGCGGCGTCCGCGCTGGGCGCCGAGTTCGAGTGTCTCGATCTCGGGGACTATCCCCTCGAGATCGACGGCGACGCGCTCGTCTCGATCGCCGACCGGATCCGCGGGTTCGCTCCCGACGTCGTCCTCACGCACACGGACCGAGACCCCTTCAACCCGGACCACGCGGCCGCGTTCTTTGCGGTCGAGAAGGCCCGCGCGCTCGCCGCCGGCGCGGGCGTCCCGAGCGCGTTCGAGACCGTCGAGCCGCCGGAGCTGCTCCTCTTCGAGCCGCACCAGCCCGAGCTGTGCAACTTCGTGCCGACGACCTTCGTCGACATCACGCCGGTGATCGAGCAGAAGAACGCCGCCATGGCGGAGATGAAGGCGCAGTCCTACCTCCACACCTACTACTCCCAGCGTGCCGAGCAGCGCGCCAACCACGCGCGACGCTCCTCGGGGAACGCCGCGATCCGGTATGCCGAGGCGTTCCAGCGCGTCACGCCTCAGGTGGTGAACGCCCTGTGACGGACCGATTCACCGAGCTCGCTCGGCTGGGATCCGCGACCCTGCACGAGGCCGCCGGGCGCGCGCAGGTGGTCGACCTACCGCTGATCCAGGTCGTACCGGGCTCGCGTGCGGCCGGCCCGGCGCGGACCGTGCGCTGTGGCCAGGACGACAACCTCATGGTCCACGCGGCCGTGGCCGAGGCCGAACCGGGCGAGGTGCTCGTCCTCACGATGCCCGAGCCCAGGCCCGTCGCACTCGTCGGAGAGCTGCTCGCAACGCAGGCGAAGGTCGCCGGCGTTGCTGCGCTGCTGGTGGACGCCGCGGTGCGTGACCTCGAGGAGCTCCGCGAGGTCGGGTTGCCCATCTGGGCGCGCTATGTGCGCGTGAGTGGCGCGGAGAAGAACGTTCCTGGCATCATCGGCGAGCCCGTCGAAGTCGCCGGCGCGCGTATCCGTCAAGGCGACCTCGTCGTGCTCGATGCGGACGGCGCCGTTGTCGTCGAACGGGAGCGGGTGGACGATGTTCTGGAAGCGGGCCATGCGCGCGCGGAGCGTGAGCGCGAGAAGCGGGCGAAGCTCGAGGCGGGCGAGCTCTCGTACGACCTCGACGGCCTGCGGAAGCTCGTCGAGTCATGAGCCGTAGGCTCGACGGAGGCTCCCGAAGAGCGGAGGTGCCGGCTTTGCCGGCGCCGGAGCGGCTGTGACCGAGCCGATTCACGACCTCGCACGGCTCGGGCATGCGGAGCTCCTCACGCCGAAGCCGGAGGAGAGCCTCCGCTTCTTCGTCGACGTGCTCGGCATGGAAGAGGAGGCGCGCGAGGGACAGTCCGTCTTCCTGCGCGGCTGGGGTGACTACCTGCGCTACAGCCTGAAGCTCACCGAGTCGTCCCGGGCGGGCCTCGAGCATGTCGCGCTACGAGCGTGGAGCCCCGAGGCGCTCGAGCGCCGGGTCGCGGCCGTCGAAGCCACGGGGCGCGGGCTCGGCTGGATCGACGGGGACTTCGGCCACGGCCCGGCGTACCGCCTGACGGACCCCGACGGGCACCTCTTCGAGCTCTACTCCGAGGCCGAGCGCTACGAGGCGCCCGAGCACCTACGGCCGTCGTGGAGGAATCAGCCGCAGCGTTACGTCGGTCGGGGCGCGGCGGTCAAGCGGCTCGATCACGTCAACCTGCTCGCGGCGGATGTTCGCGCGAACAGCGCGTTTGCCCGGGACGTGCTCGGCTACCGCCTGTACGAGCGAATCGAGCTCGACGACGGAACCGAGACCGGTGCCTGGCTCAGCCTCTCGATCGCAGCGCACGAGCTCATCTACGTCGCCGACGCGTATGGCGCGACTGGACGGCTCCACCACCTCGCGTTCTGGGTCGACACGCGCGAGGAGTGCCTGCGCGCGGCAGACATCTTCGTCGACCACGACGTTCCCATCGAGGCGGCCCCCTCCAAGCACGGGGTCGCGCAGGGCTTCTTCCTGTACGGCTTCGAGCCCGGAGGCAATCGCATCGAGGTCACGACCGGGGGGTACTTCGTGTACGACCCGGACTTCGAGCCGATCACCTGGACCGCCGCGGAGCGCGCTCGCGGCCAGTACTGGGGCGTGAAGACGATCGAGAGCTTCCACACGTATGGCACGCCCGACGTCGACGGCGAGGCCTGACGACATGGGCGCGCTCCGCGACGCCCTCGCACGACCGGGCGGCTTCGTCATTCTCGCGGAGCTCGTCACGAGTCGCGGCCCGATGACCTCGGAGGGAGGCGCCAGGGTGCTCGCGCTCGCCAGGGATCTCGCCGCAGATCCCAGGATCGACGCGCTCTCGATCACCGACAACCCCGGCGGACACGCGATGCTCTCGCCCGACGCGCTCGGGACCGACCTGATCTCGCGCGGGCAGGAAGTGATCATCCACCTCGCCTGCAAGGACTGGAACCGCAACGCGCTCGAGAGTCGCGGCTGGCAGCTCAGCTCGGCGGGGTTCCACAACGTCCTCGCGCTGTCCGGCGACTACCCGGTCATGGGCCACCGGGGGCTTTCAGCCCCTGTCTTCGACATCGACTCGGTCGGGCTCATCAGCCTCTTCTCCGACATGAACGATGGCCTGCCGGACGTGCGCAGACCGGCCGCGCGGCTCCAGCGGACGGACTTCTTCCTGGGCGGAGTCGTCACGAATCACAAGCTGTACGAGCGCGAGGTGATGCCTCAATACTTCAAGCTCCGCAAGAAGGTGCGGGCAGGCGCCCGTTTCGTCATCAACCAGGCCGGCTGGAACACCCGCAAGGACGACGAGCTCGTTCGCTGGATCCGCCGCGACGGTCTCGACTTGCACGTCCTCGCGAACGTCTACCTGCTGTCGCGCACGGCCGCGCGCGCGTTTCACCGCGGGATCATCCCGGGCATCGTCGTGACCGACGAGCTGCTCGCGCTTGCCGAGCGACACGGCGCGAGCCCGGACAAGGGCCGCGCATTCTTCGTCGAACTCGCGTCGAAGCACCTCGCCGTCGTGCGTGGCCTCGGATACGACGGCGTCTACCTCGGCGGTCACATGCCGGCGGAGACGTTCGGCGAGATCATCGATCGCGCCGGCGCCTTCGGCGCCGACGACTGGCGCGAGTTCGCGCACGAGATCCAGTTCGCGCGCCCGGGGGAGTTCCACTTCTTCGAGCGTGATCCGGAGACCGGTCTCTCGTCCGACGTCGTGAACGCGGCCTACCTCGCGTCGAAGCGTCAGCGGCGAACCGACCTGCGCGTCCCGGTCAAGTACCGGTTCAGCCGCCGTCTCCACGAGGCGGTGTTCGCGAGCGACGCTCCGCTCTTCACGTCCGGGCAGCGCCTCTACGGCCGCATCGAGAGGGCTCCACGAGCCGTGAAGCGGGTCGCCCATGCGCTCGAGCAGGCCGCGAAGGTGCCGCTGTTCGCATGCAAGGACTGCGGCGACTGCTCGCTCCCCGAGATCGCCTACGTCTGCCCCGAGTCGCAGTGCGCGAAGAACCAGCGCAACGGCCCGTGTGGCGGCACACGCGACGGCCTGTGCGAGGTGTACGACACGGAGTGCATCTGGTCGGAGGCGTACGAGCGCCTGAAGGCCTACGGCGAGGAGGAGTCGATGCTGGACGGCCCCGTCGTGGTCAAGGACAACGCGCTCGCCGGGACGAGCGCATGGGCGAACACGTTTCTCGCCCGCGACCACCTGGCGCACGAGGTGCCGCAGAGCGAGATCGGCTCGGCCACGGAGTCATAATCACTGGCCGCGACGCTCCGCGGCCAAGAAAGGAGATACAGGACATGGCGCACGGGAGTTTGGAGGAAAAGCTGCGCGACGCCGGTGGCGCCGTGGAGATGGCGCGGAGCTCGCAGATCGGGCCGTACGTCTATCCGGGGGTACCCGCCGAGTTCTCGAACTGGCGGGACGAGCAGGTGTCCTGGCGCGAGACGTCGGCGCTCTTCGATCAGTCCCACCACATGACGGATCTGCAGGTCGAGGGCCCCGACGTCATCAGGCTGCTGTCCGACCTCGGCGTCAACTCGTTCGAGAGCTTCAGGGTGGACAAGGCCAAGCAGTTCGTCGCCTGCAACCACGAGGGGTACGTCATCGGGGACGCGATCCTCTTCTTCCTGGGCGAGAACCAGGTGCGCCTGGTCGGGCGGCCGTCGGCGCACAACTGGGTTCAGTACCACGCGGAGACGGGCGACTACGACGTGACGGTTTCTCGGGACGAGAGGACCGCCGTCAATCCCACGGGCGGACGCGAGCTCTACCGGTTCCAGGTGCAAGGCCCGACGGCGCTCGACGTCCTCACGAAGGCGAATGGCGGCGCACTGCCGGAGATCAAGTTCTTCAACATGGGCGAGCTCACGATCGCGGGCCGCAAGGTTCGTGCGCTCCACCACGGGATGTCCGGCGTGCCGGGGCTCGAGCTCTTCGGCCCGTGGGAAGAGCGCGAGGACGTGCGAGGCGCGATCGTCGAGGCCGGCGAGGACTTCGGCCTCCGGCAGGTCGGCTCGCGTGCCTACGCCACGAACACGCTCGAATCCGGCTGGATCCCGTCGCCGCTTCCGGCGGTCTTCACGGGCGACGAGCTCGAGCCGTACCGGAAGTGGCTGCCGGCCGACTGGTACGAGGCGACGGGCTCGCTCGGAGGCAGCTTCGTGTCCGGCGACATCGAGGACTACTACCTCACGCCCTGGGACCTCGGCTACGACTCGTTCGTGAGGTTCGACCACGACTTCGTCGGCCGAGCGGCGCTCGAGGGGATGGCCGAGTCCCAGTCACGCCGCAAGGTCACGCTCGCATGGAACGGCGAGGATGTCGCGCGAATCATGGGCACGCTGTTCGACATGGGCGATCCGGCCAAGTACATCGACCTTCCGCTCTCGAACTACGCGACCTGGCCGTACGACCGCGTGACGGCCAACGACGAGATCGTCGGCGTCTCGACGTTCTCCGGATACAGCTACAACGAGCGCTCGATGCTGTCTCTCGCGATCGTGGACGACGACGTCGCGATGGGCAACGAGGTGGTCATCCTCTGGGGCGAGGAGGACGGTGGCAGCGACCGCCCGGTCGTCGAGCGACACACGCAGGTCGAGATCCGCGCGGTCGTGAGCCCGTGTCCGTATTCCGAGGTCGCCCGCACGCAGTACGCCGAGGGCTGGCGCACGAAAGCCGGGGTCTGAGCGCGGCGGGCAGGCTCAGGCCGCGGGCAGCCGGAGAAGACTCGAGCCCGGGACGCGCTCGAGGAGCTGACGGTTCTCCAGGGCGATGTCGAGGTTCCGACGTGCGATGCGCGCGTGCTCTCGCGCGATCGCGTCCGCACGCGCGCCCTCACGCCGGCTGATCGCGTCGATGAGCGCGTGATGCTGGTGCTGCGCGACGAGGAGGATCTCCCATGACTGGGGCAGCGCCGAATGCACCATCAGCAGAGCGCTCGGGGGCGCGAACGGGAGCGCGAGCGCGTGCTCGAGCGCCCGGTCGAGCTGCGCGCTCTTCGCCAGCTCGCGAAACCCGTGGTGGAACTCTTCGTTGAGGCGGAGGTACTCCATGAACGTCTCGATGGTCCGCGTGCGGACGATGGCGTCCAGCCTGCGACAGCAGTCGCGCAGAGGCTCGAGCTCGTCCTCCGACTCGAGCCGCTCCGCCGCGAGGCGGGCTGCCGTTCCTTCGAGCACGCCGCGGAGCTCGATCGCGTCGTCGATGTCGGTACGGGTGAACTCACGAACCACGAACCCGCCGCCCGGGAGCGTCTCGAGGAGGCCTTCGTGCTCGAGTGTCATGAGGGCGATCCGGAGTGGTGTCCGCGACACGCCGAGCTCCTCGACCAGACGGAGCTCGGGAACCCGCTCGCGTGGCTCGAAGGCTCCGTCGAGCAGGAGCTCACGGAGTCCGAGCGTCGCCTTCGTCGTCTGCGAGTTCGCGTGGTTTCCGCGCGGCACGATCAGCAGCGTAACTCTGCTCGGTTATTCGTGAGACGTCCCGAGTGCCTGCTTCCCGCGGCGTGGCCCGAAGAAGCGGTCGAAGAGCGAGACGACCGCCTGTACGACACCGCGCCTGAAGAAGAGGAAGATCGTGATCACGAAGACGCCGTACAGGACCTCGCGCAGCTCGAGACTCGCCGTCAGCCTCTCGTCGAGGACGGCGAAGACGGCGGCGCCGACCACCGGGCCGAGCAGCGTGCCGAGGCCGCCGAACGCCACCATCACGAGAACGCGCACGTCGACGCGCTCGAAGCCGTACGTCGCCGGGCTGATGAACCCCGCGCTGTAGGCGAGGAGTGCTCCGGTGAGGCCGATCATCGCCGAACCCGCGGTCGCCGCATAGATCCGGTAGCGCGCGACGTTCACACCCGCGAGCTCGGCGGCCATCTCGTCGTCGCGGAGGGCGCGGAACGCCCAGCCCACGTGCGAGAGCTGAAGAGCGCGGAAAACGACCAAGAACGCGACGAGGAGGCCCGCGAAGAGGTAGTAGCCGCCGACGCTGTCGTCGGCGAGATCGGCGGGAACGCCCTCCACGACGAGACCGGTCTCGGATCCGGTCAGCTCGCGCTGGCCGAGCAGGAGGTTCGCGAACCCGAGCGAGAACACGAGCGTGACGATGCCCGTGAAGATGATGCCGAGCGAGCGCCGCACGGCGATCCAGCTCAGAAGGCCACCGACGATCGCCGCGCTCACGGTTCCCACGATCACGCCCGCCACCAGGGGCAGGGAGGTCTCGTTGGCGATGATGCCGGCGCCGTAGCCACCGACGCCGGCCAGGGCGCCCACGCACAGGAAGAGCTGGTTCGTGCTTCCGAAGATGAGGTTGAAGCCGACGCCGTACGAGGCGAACACGAGCGCCTGGACGGCCAACGACGTCGTGTATGGCGAGTCCCCGAACCAGACTGGCGGAAGGACGGCAAGGATCGCCGCCGTGACGGCGATCGGAAGGAGCGCCCAGCCGACGCTCCCGAGACGCGGCAGACTGCTCGTCTTTTCCGTCTCGGTCATCGCCCGAGCAGCCCCCGCGGTCGGATGAGGATCGTCAGGGCGGCGGCACCGAGGAGGATGATGGTCGTGATGTACTGCCCGATGTAGTGGGCGCTCAGCGCGTTCACCACGCCGAGGAGCACGCCCGCGAGGAACGCTCCTGCGACACTCCCGAGCCCTCCGACCACGGTGACGATCAGCGCGAACGTGGTGAGCTCGAACCCGGCGTTGGCCGTCAGCGGTCCGGTCATCGATTGCGCAATCGCGACCATCCCCGCGAGCGCGCCGCTCAGCGCGAAGACGACGGTGCGGGTGAACGCAGGATTGATGCCCACGAGTCGTGCGCCCGTCTCGTCCTGGATCACGGAGCGGACGCCGCGACCGAACGTGGTCGCGCCGAAGAACAACACGAGTACCGCCGCTACCGCGAGGGCGATCGCGGAGGCCCAGATGCTCCCCACCGACATCGGGACGCCGATGACGGAGATCGGGTCCCCGCTGACGAAGATGTACAACGCGCCCGCGGGGTACCGCCACACGAGGAGGCCGCCGATGACGAACGCGGCTCCCAGCGTCAGCAGGAGGCCCAGGAGCGTCCGCTCTTCTCCGTGCTGGCGGTAGACCGGCCGCATCAGCGTGAGATCGAGCAGAACGGAGACACCTGCCGCCGCCAGCACACCCACGAGGGCGGCGAGAACCGTCGCGACGCCGTCCTCCATGAGGAGCGAGATGACGATTGCCGCGAGCACCACGATCTGGCCGTAGGCGAGGTTGAGGACGCCGCCGAGACCGTAGACGAGCGTCATGCCGACGCCGAGCAGCCCGAACGCCAGCCCGACCACGATGCCGTCGAGGATGACGGCCCTCATGCGACGCCCAGATACGCGCGTCGTACTTCCGGATTCCGGTCGAGCTCCGCGGACGTGCCGCTCAGCATGACGCGCCCGTTCTCGAGCACGTAGCCGCGGTCGGCCACGGAGAGCGCGAGCGGCACCTGCTGCTCGGCGATCAGCAGGGTCATGCCCTCCTTCTTCAGCCCTTCGAGCGCCTCGAACGCGAGCTGCGCGATCTTCGGCGCCAATCCGGTCGTCGGCTCGTCGAGCATGAGGAGCCGCGGCCGCGCCATGAGCGCGCGACCCACGGCCAACATCTGCTGCTCGCCGCCGCTGAGAGTTCCCGCCTGCTGGCGCTGTCGCTCCTTCAGGCGCGGAAAGAGGTCGTAGACGAGCTCGAGCGTCTGCCGATCCGGCCGCCTGGGATAGGCGCCCAGCGTGAGGTTGCTCTTCAGGGTCATCGCCGGGAAGAGGTGCCGCTCGGCGGGGACGTACGCGACTCCCGCGCGAGCGATGCGGTGCGCCGGACGGCCTGTCAGATCCTTGCCGTCGACGACCACGCGACCCGCCATCGGCGAAAGCAGCCCGGCGATGGCCCGGAAGAGCGTCGTCTTGCCCGCGCCGTTCGAGCCGACGATCGCCACCGCCTCGCCAGTTCCGACCTCGACGTCGATGCCGTCGATGACCCGCTCGCCGAGGTACCCGGCCGCCAGCCCGGCGACCTCAAGCAACGCGTGCCTGTCCGAGGTACGCGTCGACGACCCGTGGGTCCCGCATGACGACCTCGGGCTCGCCTTCGGCGAGGACTTGACCGAAGTTCAGGACGATCGCTCGTTCGGCGAGCTGGATGACCGCGCTCATCACGTGCTCGACCCAGAGGATTGCCGTCCCCAGCGTGTCGCGGACGTTCCGAACGATGTCGACGGAGTGCGCGAGCTCGGCCTCGTTGAGACCTGCCATCACCTCGTCGAGCAGCAGCACCTTGGGCTGGCCCACGAGTGCCTTCGCCATCTCGAGGAAGCGCTGCTGGTGGAGGTTCAGGCTCGAAACCGGCTGGCCGGCTCGCTCGTCCAACCCGACGAACGCCAGCGCCTCGGTCGCCCGCTGCCTGGCTTCCCGCTCGCTCAGGACGCCGTGCTCGACGCCGAACATCGCGGCGAGGAGAGCGTTTTCGAGAACCGTCATCGATCCGAACGGAAGCGGCCGTTGCATGGCCAGCGCGATCCCCTTGCGCCGGATCTGATGGGCGATGAGGCCGTCGATCCGCGCCCCGTCGAGGAGGACGCTGCCGCGTGTCGGCCGCTCCAGTCCGACGATGAGCTTCAGCAGCGTGCTCTTTCCGGCCCCGTTCGGACCGACGACGGCGACGATGTCGCCGTCGTCGATCCCGAACGTCACGCCGTCGACGGCCGGGAGACCGCCGAAGCGCTTCGTGACGTCGTCAACCTCGAGAAGCAGATCCGATCTCCACGGCTAGGACGGGGGACGATACGGCGTCAGCGCCGGCGACTTGAATATCACTCTCGGCCAGAAGGTGGTCGAAGCGGTGTTCAAGCCGGCCTCAGGCGGTGCGCCCTTGGTCAGGATGGCGTACTGCGGTCGCGCCCCGATCATCTCGCCCCACGGCGTCCACCTGAGCGGCCAAGCGTAGCCGGGGATGTTGAAGGTGTTCGCATGGACATAGGCGGCGATTCTCTCGCGGTTGGGCCCGACCCTGCTGATCGCCTCCGCGACGATCTTGACGTACGCGTAGCCCGCCACCGCGTCGTCCTCCATGAACTCGTTCTGCGGGAACGTCCGGAGGTAGCGCTTCGCGAGCACCTTGTATTCCTTGGTCGCCGTGGCCATGCACTTGAAGTCGCTGTAGCGGCCGAACGCCGACGTCGTCGTGCTCTTCGCAGTGAGCGACCACGGCCCATCTGCGCCAACCACCGGTGCCTTCAGGCCCAGCTGTCCTGCCTGTGCCAGAACCAGCGGTGCGCCCGGCGGATGGCCCGTCGCGACGATCAACGACACGTCACCGAACGCACGCAGGTACGGCGTGAAGTTCTGTGTCGGAACCGGCGCAACCTGGACGTTGAACCTGATGTTCGGCGCGGACTTTGCCGCATCCTCGAGCGACGACTTGAAGGACTGGCCCCACGCGTAGTCCGCGATCATCACCCCGACGCTCCTGATCTCACGTCGCTGCGCGAGCTGCACGACTGACTGGGCAACCATCGCAGCGGCGGGCAAGCACGTGCGGAACGTGTAGCGGCTCGACGGCGTCAGGATCTCGTTGTTCCCCGACTTCACCAGGAACAACGGAATCTTTCCCTCCTCGGCGAGTCGCGTCGTCGCAAGCCCGATCGGACTGCCGATGATGCCTCCGACGGAGACCACGTTTTCCTGCTGGGTCAGCCGCCTGAAGCCGTCGATGGCCGCGGTCGTGTTCGTGCCCTGGTCGTCGGCGACGACGAGGTTGAGCCTGCGCCCCTGCCCCCGTCCCTTCACGCCTCCCGACCTGTTGATCTCGTTCACGGCGAGCGCCGCCCCGGCACGAACCTGGACACCCCAGGGCACGAAGTTGGAAGCACCCGGAGTAAGTGGCGTGATCAAGCCGAGCTTGATCGGACTTCCCTGCGCGGACCCGTTCGACCCGCCGTACGCACTCGAACCGCTCAACACCGCAGTGAAGAGCGCGACGGCGCCCACGGCCGCAATCAATCTGTATCGCTTCACGAACTCTCTCCTTCCGTCATGCCTGCCACCGACCAGGCCTGCCCGACACCTCTGTTCGATATCCCTGACGGTGCGCTCTCAACGGTGTGCGAACCTCGACACTCCCAGCGGCTCGGCCAGCGCGTCACGAGGACATCGGCGCATGTATACAACACGTACGGGTGCGGAGTCCAGCAAACGCTGCGCCGTGCGGCATGCGCCCCGCGTTTGCATACAAGCGCGGTTAGGCTCCCGCCTGATCCGGCGATGAAAGGGATGTGAGGCATGGCGATCGCGCGCGGCCCCATCGATGGCCGAGGAGGCGGTATCGGCGATTCGCTCGGGCGACACGGTGATGGTCGGGGGGTTCGGGCTCGTCGGAGCGCCGCTCACGCTGATCGACGCTCTCGTCGAGAGCTCGGACGCCGACGAGCTGACGATCGTCTCGAACAACATCGGCGAGCCGGGTCGTGGGCTCGGGAAGCTGCTGCGCCAGGGACGGATCAAGCGCGGCATCTCGTCGTACTTCACCTCGAATCCGGAGGCTGTGGCGGCGGTGAACACGCGGTGAGATCGACGCGACGCTCGTCCCGCAGGGGACGTTCGCCGAGGCGATCCGCGCCGCCGGTGCCGGAATCGCCGGCTTCCTGACACCGGTCGGCGCCGGCACGCTGCTCGCCGAGGGGAAGGAAGAGCACGTCGTCGACGGTGTTCCGCACGTGCTCGAGCGGCCGATCCACGCGGACGTCGCGCTCGTGTACGCCGCGCGCGGCGACGAGCTCGGCAACCTCTGGTACCGGCGTACGGCGCGCAACTTCAATCCGTTGATGGCGACGGCCGCACGGGTGACAATCGCCGAGGTGGGCGAGATCGTGTCAGTGGGCGAGCTCGAGCCGGAGTCGATCCACACTCCGCACCTCTATGTCGACGAGCTGGTGCTCTCGCGATGACCGGCGACGTCAAGGCGTTGATCGCGGCTCGAGCGGCGCAGGAGCTGCGGCCCGGCGAGATCGTCAACCTCGGGATCGGCATCCCGAACCTCATTCCCGGACTGCTCGGCGACGGCGCGACCGTCCTGCTGCACACGGAGAACGGCCTCATCGGCGTCGGGCCGCGCCCGGGCGAGGACGAGCTCGACCCCGACCTCATCGACGCAGCGAAGCAGCCGGTGACCGCGCTTCCCGGTGCCGCGTACTTCGACAGCGCACAGAGCTTCGCGATGATCCGGGGCGGGCACATCGACGTCGCCGTGCTCGGAGCCCTGCAGGTCTCGATCGCCGGCGACATCGCCAACTGGGCCGTGCCCGGGAAGGACGTGCTCGGCGTCGGTGGGGCGATGGACCTCGTGGTCGGGGCGCGCCGCGTGATCGTGACCATGACCGCGACGACGTCGACGGGCGAGCCGAAGGTCGTCTCCGAGTGCGCGTACCCGCTCACGGCGCGCGGCGCCGCCGATGTCGTCGTCACCGAGCTCTCCGTCTTCCGGCTCCGGGACGGCGCGCTCGTGCTCACCGAGCTGCTCGGCGACGCGACTGTCGAGCACGTACGAGCCGCGACGAGTGCTTCCTTCGAAGTCGACTTCGAGGATCGTCGTGCAGCCTGAGACCGCCTTCGCCCGGATCTCGGACGCCGCCCTCACCGAGTCCGACCCGCCGCTCCTCTACCCCGACTACGTCGGCACGCGGCTTCGCGCGCCCATGGATCCGCTGGTCCTGCTTCCTGCATCACTGTCGGAGCTGACCGGCCCGGTGTACGGGAACGGTGCGCTCAGCGAGACCGATTCGGACCTCACACGCCAGCACGCGGGGGAGCCGCTCGGCGAGCGGATCACCGTGACCGGGCGGGTCCTCGGCTCCGACGGCAAGCCCGTGAGCGGACAGCTGGTCGAGATCTGGCAGGCGAACGCCGCCGGCCGTTACCGGCACGCGGTCGACACGCACGATGCGCCGCTCGATCCGAACTTCACCGGATGCGGACGCTGCCTGACGGACGACGATGGCGCCTACCGCTTCACGACGGTGCTTCCGGGTGCGTATCCGTGGGGGAACCACCCGAATGCATGGCGACCGAAGCACATCCATTTCTCGCTCTTCGGCCGCGCGTTCCCGGAACGACTCGTCACCCAGATGTACTTCCCGGGCGACCCGCTCTTCCCGTTCGATCCGATCTTCAACTCCATCCGTGACGAGCGCGCACGGCAGCGGCTGGTCTCGACCTTCGAGCTGGAGTTGACGCAGCCGGACTGGGCGCTCGGATTCCGATTCGACATCGTGCTCGGCGGCCGCGGGGCCACGCCTCTCGAGGAGCCGCATGACGACTGAGACGGCGCTCACTCCGTCCCAGACCACCGGGCCGTACCTCGAGATCGGGCTCCTCGGCGGCCCGATCTCGCACCGTCTCGTCGACGAGTCCGACCCGCGTGCGATTCGTATCTCGGGCGTCCTCCTCGACGGCGCCGGAGAGCCGGTCCCGGACGGCATGATCGAGATCTGGCAGGCGAACGCAGCGGGTCGCTATGCCCACCCGGCGGACGATCGCGAAGAGATCTCGCTCGAGCCTGGCTTCATCGGCTTCGGGCGCTCCGGCACCGAGAGTGACGGCAGCTTCGCGTTCGTCACGATGAAACCCGGTCGCGTCCCGTGGGTGGACGGGCGGCTCCAGGCGCCGCATCTCCTCGTCGGCGTCTTCGCTCGGGGACTCCTGAAGCGCGTGGCAACCCGCATGTACTTCCCCGACGAGGAGGCGGCGAACGCCGAGGACCCCGTGCTCCTCGGGCTCGAACCGGCGGAGCAGGCGACCCTCGTCGCGCGCGCGGAGGACGGCGACGCTTCGCTTCGACATCGTCCTCCAGGGCGCCGGCCAGACGACGTTCTTCGCGGTGTGACGCCGTTCTCGGCCATCTTCGTGCCGGAGGAGCTGCGAGACGCGGTCTCGGATCGCGCGTGGCTGCAGGGGATGCTCGACGCGGAGAGCGCCCTCGCGAAGGCCGGCGCGGCCATCGGCCTCGTCCCGGAGGACGCCGCGGCTCGGATCGGCGAAGCGTGCCGCGCCGAGCTCTACGACGCGGCGCGCCTCGCGGTCGACGGCCGCACGGTCGGGAATCCGGCGGAGCCACTCGTCCGCGAGCTCCGCTCTGCAGCCGGCGACGAAGCTGCCGACTACGTCCACCTGGGCGCGACGAGCCAGGACATCGTCGACACGGCTGCGATGCTCGTCTCGCGTTCCGCCACTGCACTCGTGCTCGCGGAGCTCGACCGGCTCGCCGAAGGATGTGCTGCGCTCGCCCGTGCCCACCGCTCGACGCCGATGACTGCGCGTACCCTCCTCCAGCAGGCGGTGCCGACGACGTTCGGGCTGAAGGCGGCGGGCTGGCTCGTCGCGGTGCTCGAGGCGCGGACGAGGCTGGCCGCCGTCCGAGACGAGCGGCTCGCAGCACAGCTCGGCGGTGCCGCCGGAACCCTCGCCGCGCTCGGCGGCGATGCGCTCGAGCTCGTCCGGCTCTACGCAGAGGAGCTCGGGCTCGCGGAGCCCGTGCTGCCCTGGCATACGAACCGCCAACGCCTCGCGGAGCTCGGCGCCGCACTGGACGGAGCCGCGGGGGCGGCCGCGAAGGTCGGCCGCGACGTCGTGCTCCTCGCGCAGACCGAGGTGGGCGAGGTCGCCGAGGCGTCGGGCGGACGGTCCTCGACGATGCCGCAGAAGCGCAATCCCGTCCGCGCCACCCTTGCGATCGCTTGCGCTCGCCTGACGAACGCGCATGCGGGAGTCCTGCTCGCCGAGCTCGCGCACGAGCACGAACGCGCAGTTGGCGGCTGGCACGCCGAGTGGGAGGCGCTCTCGGGCGCGCTCGCATTCGCCGGCGGATCGGCAGCCGCCGCCGCGGACGCCGTCGCCGGCCTCGAGGTCGACGCCGAGCGAATGCGCGCGAACCTCGACGCGGGTGGTGGCATCGTCGTCGCAGAGCGCATCTCGTTCGCTCTGACGCCCCGCCTCGGGCGCAGCCAGGCGCACGAGGTCGTCGCCGACGCCGCGAGCACTGCCTCGTTTCGCGAGGCGCTCCTCGCCGACGAGCGGATTGGTCTCTCGGCGGACGACCTGGACGCACTCCTCGAGCCGACCGCCTATCTCGGCGCGGCCGAGGCGCTCGTCGACCGGGCCCTCGCCGAGCTCGAGAGGTCACGGCAGTGAGTCTCTCGTACCGCCTGGAAGGCCCCGAGGAGGCACCTGTCGTCGTGCTCTCGAACTCGCTCGGCACGACCCAGGGACTGTGGGAGCGCCAGGTTCCGGTGCTCGCCGACCGCTTCCGCGTGCTCACGTACGACCACCCCGGCCATGGCGCGTCCGAGCTCCCCGAGGAACCGTCTACGGTCGAGCACTTCGCGGGCGGCTTGCTCGGGCTCCTCGACGAGCTGGGGCTCGAGCGCGTCTCGCTGTGCGGCGTGTCGCTCGGAGGGATGGTCGGGATGGCGCTCGCCATGGAGGCGCCCGAGCGCGTCGAGCGGCTCGTCCTCGCCTGCACTTCGGCGCACCTCGGACCGCCCGGCGCGTGGGCGGAGCGCGCACGGATCGCGCGCACCGAAGGAATCGAGGCGATCGCGGACGCCGTCGTCGGACGCTGGTTCACGCCCGAGCTCGTGCGCAAGGAGCCGGACACCGTGACGCGGTTCCGCGCGATGCTGACAGCGACGCCGCCGGAGGGCTACGCGCGCTGCTGCGGAGCCGTCGGCGCCTGGGACGCGCGGGAGCGCATCTTCGCGATCGCCGTTCCCGTGCTCGTCGTCGCGGGAGTGGACGACCCGGCCACGCCGGTCGAGCACGCCGAGCTGATCGCGTCCCGGATCCCGGGAGCGCGACTTCACGTTCTCGAGCGCGCGGCGCACCTCGCGAACGTCGAGCGCGCGGACGCGTTCACGAGCGCCGTACTCGAGCATCTCGGACAGGAGGTAGCGGTTTGAGCGACGAGGGCATGACGACGAGACGGGAGGTACTCGGGGACGAGCACGTGGATACGGCGATCGCCGGCACGACCGAGTTCACGGCCGACTTCCAGGACCTCATCACCCGCTACGCGTGGGGCGAGATCTGGTCGCGCCCCGGCCTCGATCGCCGCACGCGGAGCTGCATCACGATCACGGCGCTCGTCGCGACCGGCCGCGAGCACGAGCTCGCGCTGCACGTACGCGCCGCGCTCCGTAACGGGGTCACCCCGGACGAGATCAAGGAGGTCCTGCTCCAGTGCGCCGTCTACTGCGGGGTGCCCGCGGCCAACGGCGCGTTCGCGATCGCCCAGCAAGTGCTCGAGGAGGGTGCCGCCTGAGTCGCAGGCGCACGCAGGTGGGCATCGTCGGCGCCGGTCCGGCGGGACTCACGCTCGGCCATCTCCTCGCCCTCGAGGGCATCGACACCGTGATCCTCGAAGACCGGAGCCGCGAGTACGTCGAGGCGCGCACCCGTGCCGGAGTCATCGAGCAGGCGATCGTCGACCTCCTCGTGGAGGCGGGAGCGGGCGAGCGGCTGCAGCGCGAGGGGCTCGTCCACCACGGGATCGAGCTGCAGTTCGCGGGCGAGCGCCACCGGATCCCGTTGAGCGACCTCGCCGGCGGGCGGGCGATCGTGATCTACGGCCAGACCGAGCTCGTCAAGGACCTGATTCGCCTTCGCCTCGAGACGGATCTGCCTCTCCACTTCGAGGCCACGGACGTCTCGGTGCACGAGCTCGAGACCGAGCGTCCGTTGATCCGGTACCGGCACGAGGGCCGCGACGAGGAGCTCGAGTGCGACCTGCTCGCGGGCTGCGACGGGTTCCACGGGATCTGTCGCCCGAGCATTCCGGCAGGCGTCTTGTCCGAGTTCTCGCGCGAATACCCGTTCGGCTGGCTCGGGATCCTCGCAGCGGTCGCGCCCTCGAGCGACGAGCTCGTCTACGCCCACCACGAGCGCGGGTTCGCGCTCCTCAGCCTCCGCTCCCCGGAGCTCGGCCGCCTCTACCTCCAATCCCGACCCGACGAGGACCTGACCGAGTGGCCGGACGAGCGCATCTGGGAGGAGCTGCAGACCCGCCTGGGCCTCGACGGATGGACGCTGGCCGAAGGACCGATCCTCGAGAAAGGCGTCACCGGGATGCGGAGCTACGTCTGCGAGCCGATGCGCTACGGACGGCTCTTCCTCGCCGGCGACGCAGCCCACATCGTGCCGCCGACCGGCGCGAAGGGGCTCAACCTCGCGCTCCACGATGTGCGCGTGCTGGCCGAGGCGCTCGCCGCCTGGTACCGATCGGGAGACACGAGCGGCATCGACGCCTACTCGGACACGTGCATGAGGCGCGTCTGGCGCGCCGAGCACTTCTCGTGGTGGATGACGCAGATGCTCCACCGCCCGGAGGGCCAGGAGCCGTTCGACCTGAGACTCCAGCTCGCTCAGCTGCGCTACGTGACGACCTCCCACGCCGCCGCCGCATCGCTCGCCGAGAACTACGTCGGGCTCGAGATCGTCTAGGCCGTCTCGGCTAGCGGAGATCGGCGATGACGTAGTGCTCCGGTGTGTCGAGAGTCGGTTCGCCGGGCCGGAGGTGCATCGCGACGCCGACCTGCTCGATGCGAAAGCCGCGCGAGAGCAGGCGTCGATATGCATCGAGACGACCGGTGTTGACGCCCGCGACGATCCGCCCCATCCCGGAGCTCGAGGCGAATGCCTCGCATGCGTCGAGGAGTCGCTCGAACCTGTCGGCCGCGCCCGCGCCCGGACGAACCGCCGCGACCTTGACATAGCAGGTGTCGCTCCCAGCTTCACTCCCGGCGCCGCAGTGACAGACAGCCACGCCGTCGAGCCCGTCGTCGCCGGGTAGGACGAGTGTGTCGCCGATCCCCTGCGTGGCCGCAGCGATGATCTCGCGCTCGAGGTCGAGACCGCGAAAGACGGCGTCAGTGAGTTCGCGAACCTCGTCGAGCAGCGTGGCTCGGCCGTTCGCGGTCTCCGCCGAGGCAAGTGCGTACCGGCCGTTGGTATTCGCGGCGGTCGGCTTGGCCGCGACCACCGTGAGACCGCCTGGCCAGAAGCCGTGTCTCTGGTAGAGGCCGATGTGCTTGGGGCTCGACGCGAAGGTGAAGAGCCCGGCCTGCCGCACGCCCCAGCGTTCGAGCGACTCCAGGACCGGCTGGAGCAACCGGCTCGCAATGCCACGATCCCAGAGGTCGGGATGGACGGTGAGTGGACCGAAGAAGCCGAACGAACCCCAATGGGTTGCGAACACCGATCCCACGACGGTGCCGTCGATCTCGGCTACCCATGCGCAATCCCGCGCGGCGCGAAACCGTGTGCTCGCGTAATCCCTGTCTCCGAAGGCCGAGGACGGATCGGGCAGACCGCGAAAGGTGCCGAACGCCAACCGCAGGACCCGATCGGCGTGGTCGAGATCGCCGGCGAGCAGCGGTCTGACGCGTACCCCGTGGTCGTCAGCAGGCATGCCACTTCGCGAGCAGCGCCGTCTCGCGCTCCGGGGACAGCCCTGCCGCTGCGGTCGTCTCCGCGTGCTCGAGCGCGCCGCGCACCGTCTCCTCGAGCAGCCGGAAGCGAAGGCCGGTGGCGAGCGCGCGCGTGACGTCGACGCGATCGGCGTATGCCAGTGCGGGATCGGCGATCCAGAGTGGAAGCTCCATCCACTCGCCGACCTCCTGCTCGACGAGGAACTCGGACGGCACCCAGACGACATCCACGTCGGTGGGCGCCACGGTTCGACAGGCGGCCACGAGATCGTCCCAGGTGAGTCCCGGATGCGTGGCGTTGAACACGCCGCTCCCTTCGCACTCGCACAGAGCGACGGCCCACTCTGCAAGGTCGCGTACGTCGACGGACTGATGCGGCCTCTCCGAAGGCCCCGGGACGAGTACCTCGCCGCCACGCGCGAAGCGGTGCGGCCAGTACGTGAAACGCCCCGTCGGGTCGTGCGGCCCGGTGATGAGCCCGGGACGTATGACGAGCGCACGTTCCTCGAAGATCTCTGCGACCGCCTGCTCGCACAGCGCCTTCAGCGCGCCGTAGCTCTCGTTCGTCACTCCGTCGCGAGGCAGGTCGCCGAGCTCCGCGACGGCGCTCTCTTCGTCCACGGGCCGGGAGAAGTCGGCGTACACCGAGATGCTGGAGACGAAGCAGTAGAGACCGCAGCCGGCGAGGGCCTCGGCGGAGGCTCGCACGGCGTCGGGCAGGAATCCGCTCGTGTCGATCACGGCGTCCCAACTGCGACCGCCGAACGCAGCGAGGTCACCTCCGCGATCGCCGACGAGGCGCTCGACGTCGGGGTACAGCTCCGCGTTGGTGGTGCCGCGGTTGAAGAAGGTCAGCTCATGACCGCCAACGAGAGCTGCGTCCGCGAGCGCGCGGCCGAGGAACCTCGGCCCGCCCAGGATCAGCAGCTTCACGCGAGCTCGGAGAGCCCGGCGAGCAAGCGGTCGACCTCGTCCTCCGTGTTGTAGTGGACGACGCCGGCGCGGACGGCGCCGTCGTCGAGACCGAGGTGCCGCATGATCTCGATGGCGTAGTAATCGCCGTGCCAGACGGCGACGTCGCGGTCGGCGAGGAACGTCGCGACCTCCTCCGGGCTTCGGCCCGGGACGTTGAAGCAGAACGTCGGCACGCGACCGGCCATCGTCGGCTGGCCGTACAGCTCGACGGCGTCGGGCAATCCGGCGAGCACGCGCTCGCCGAGCGCGTGCTCGTGCGCGAGGATCGCCTCCCAGCCGAGCGAGTCGACGTAGTCGACGGTCGCGACGAAGCCTGCGAGCAGCTCGTGCTGCGAGGTTCCGAGCTCGAACCGATGCGCGACCGGCTCGTTCGCAGCCGGCCGCACCTTGTACGGCCTCCAGGACGAGAGCAGCTCGCCCTTCCCGAACGCCATCCCCATGTGCGGCCCGAAGAACTTGTACGGCGAGCAGATGAGGACATCGACGTCCCAGGCCGCGACGTCGATCGGGCCGTGCGGGGCGTAGTGCACGGCGTCCGCCCAGGCCAGCGCTCCCACGGAGTGCGCGAGCTCGACGATGCGGCGGACGTCCGGCGCCGTCCCGACCGAGTTGGCCGCGACCGGAAATGCGACGACTCGCGTCCGGCCGTTCAGTGCCGCTTCAAGGTCCTCGTAGTCGAGAGCGAGCTCGTCCGTCAGCCCGACGACGCGGACGGCCACGCCCACGTCGTGCGCGATCTCGAGCCACGGAGCGACGTTCGCATCGTGGTCGAGCGCCGTGACCACGATCTCGTCGCCCTCGCGCAGCGTGCGTGCAAGCGCTCGGGTCAGAAGGAAGTTGAGCGCGGTCATGCTCGGACCGAAGGCGACCTCGTCCGCCGTGCAGCCCAGGAACGACGCGGCGCGCTCGTGAGCGCGCTCGACGACCTCGTCCGTCTGCCTGCTGGTCTCGTAGGGCGCGCCGATGTTGGCGTTCGACTCGCGCAGGTAGCGCGAGATCGCGTCGATCACCTCGTCGGGACATTGAGTGCCGCCCGGACCGTCGAAGAACGCCAGTCGCCGCTGCAGCGCCGAGAAGCGCGCGCGCACCGCACCGACATCGAGCCCCACCGCGCTCACGACAATTTCTCGCCGTTGACGATCCAGGTGTGGCGCGGCCGCGCGGTCAGGGAGTTCGAGACGAAGCAGCCGTGCTCCGCCTTCGCCACGACGGTGCGCACTGTGTCCTCGGTCGGCGTCGGCGACAGGTCGATCTCGAGCCTGGTCTCGATCGCGACGAATGCGTGCAGGCCGTCGTCGCGCTTCGTGACGGTTCCGTGCGCGCTCCCGCGCCCGACCGACTCGAGCCCTGACCGGTGCGCGGCGTAGGACATGCTCGCGAGGGTGCAGCGGACGAGGCCGGCGAGGACGAGATGCTCCGCCCACCACTCGGTCTCTTGTGTGATCGCGGTTCCTCCGAGGGCGCTGTGCGCGTCACCGGAGCGGTCGACCGACACGTCGAAGTGGAGGACGCGACTTCGAACCGGCACGGCCGGAGCCTAACCCGCACCGTCCGGTCCGTGGCCTAGCCTGCGCGCGAATGGAGCGGCTCCGCACGCTCAGCGAGGCCGAGTGCTACGAGCGCTGCTACGGCTGGCGCTACAACGAGGACTCCGTGAAGGTGCTTCCGCGCGTCGCCGCCGCGTCGGCAGAGCGCAAGGAGGTCGGCGAACGACTCCGCAGGCTGCTCGAGCTTCGACTCGACGCCCGCGAAGCCGAAGCCGCCTGACCGAGTCCGCGGTTCCGGACGTCCTGGCGCCCGGCCTGCGGGTCGTGTTCTGCGGCATCAACCCCGGGAACTGGAGCGCGCGCACCGGCGCCGCTTTCGCGAACCCGCGCAACGACTTCTGGCGTTTGCTCCACGCGGCCGGCTTCACGCCGCGCCTGCTCGAGCCGCACGAGCAGTCCGAGCTCCTGACGCACGGGCTCGGCCTGACGAACGCCGCCAAACGGACGACACGAGGAGCCGGTGACCTCCGCCGGGCCGACTTCGAGGGTGCACTCGAGCGGCTCGAAGGCGTCGTCGACGCGTACCAGCCACGCTGGATCGCCTTCGTCGGGAAGACCGCGTACCAGGGTGTCTTCCGCCAGCGCTGCGATCACGGCGCACAGGCACGGACCGTTCGCGAGACGCGCCTCTTCGTCCTGCCCTCGACCTCTCCGGCCAATGCAGCCGTCCCGTGGGAGGAACGGCTGCGCTGGTTCCGAGCGCTCGCGGAGTCGATCTAGAGCCGCTCCACGAGCGTGCCGAGCACGAAGCCCCAGCCCGAGTCGTAGTCGTCGCGCTTGGCCTCCGCGTCGGCAGCGACGTGCTCCCAGCCGCGGTGTTCGAGCTCCACGCGTGTGCCGCGGCCCTCGGGGAGGAACCGCACCTCGACCTCGGTCACGTCCTCCTCGCGCTCGAGGATGTTCCACGCGAGGACGAGGCGGGTCGGTGGATCCCAGTCGACGACGGTCGCCCAGTGACCCTTCTCCCCGGAGCGTGAGACCTCGTACACCTCGCCGCCCTCGCGCGGCTCGAAGACGATCTCGCTGACGGCTCCGCTGATGGAGTGGCTCGCCACCGGCCACCAGCTCATGGCGTCCGCCGTGAACACGCGGAACGCCTCCTCGACCGGGCAGTCGACGGTGACGGTCTTGCGGACGACCTCGATGACGAGAGCATCGCTCATGACGTACCTCCTGCTCGTGGTTCGCCCTCGGCCGCGGCCTTGAACCGCGTGAGGGCCTCGGTCCAGAATCCGTCCACCCATTCGCGGAGCTCCGCGACTCCGGCCGTCTCCAGCTCGTATAGGTGCTTCGTCCCGTTGCGCCGGTGCGTGACGAGACCGGCGTCTGCCAGCACCCGGAGATGCTGGGACACGGCGGGCCGGCTCACAGGAAGCTCCGCTGCGAGCTCGCCTACGGAGCGCGGCCCAGTGCGCAGGAGCTCGAAGACCTGCCGTCTCGTCGGGTCGCCGAGCGCGTCGAGAGGGTGTCCGTTAGCGTTCACTTACCGTAAGGTACCACTTACGGTAAAGGAGTGTCAACCCGCGTAGCGATTCGTGATCGGCGTGCGGCGGTCGCGGCCGAAGGCCTTTGGCCGCAGCTTCACTCCCGGAGGCGCCTGGCGGCGCTTGTACTCGGCACGGTCGACGAGGGCTATCGCGCGCTCGACGACCTCGGCGTCGAACGCCTCGAGCAGCTCCTCGCGCGACCGGTCCTCCTCCACGTACGCCTCGAGTACCGGGTCGAGCAGGTCGTAGGACGGAATGGAGTCGGCGTCGCGCTGGTCCTCCCGCAGCTCCGCGCTCGGCGCGCGCTCGATGGTGCTCTCGGGGACGACGTCGCGCCCCGCGCGCTCGTTGAGGTGACGCGCCAGGCGGTACACGTCGGTCTTGAACACGTCCTTGAGGAGTGCAAAGCCGCCGACCATGTCGCCGTAGAGCGTCGAGTAGCCGACCGCGAGCTCGGACTTGTTCCCCGTCGAGATCACGAGCCAGCCATACGTGTTCGACAGCGCCATCAGGAGGACGCCCCGCACGCGCGCCTGCAAGTTCTCCGCTGCGAGTCCGGCGAGCCCGCCGCCCTCGATCTCACCGTGCAGCGCCTCGTGGAACGCGCCCACGACGGACTCGATCGGGATCTCGCGGAACTTGCAGCCGAGCGCGTCGGCGACGGTGCGGGCATCCGCGCGCGTCTCCGCGGAGCTGAAGCGCGACGGCATCGACACGCAGTGCACCCGCTCGGGCCCGAGCGCCTCGGCGCAGAGCGCTGCGGTTACGGCCGAGTCGATGCCGCCCGAGACGGCGACGACGACTTCGGCGAACCCGTTCTTCTCGACGTAGTCGCGGAGACCTAGCGTGAGGGCGAGCCGCATCTGCTCGAGCTCCAAGGCGAACGGCGCGACCGGGGCACGCGGGGCGGCCGTCTGTGACGGATCGACGTCGACGACGACGAGGTGCTCCTCGAATCCGGGCGCGCGCGCGACGACCGCCCCCGAGGCGTCGATCACCACCGAGTGCCCGTCGAACACGAGCTCGTCCTGTCCACCGACCAGGTTGCAGAGTGCGAGAAAGCAGCCGTTGTCGCGCGCCCTGTCGACGAGCATCTCCTCGCGCAGCTCCGCCTTGCCGACGTGGAACGGCGAGGCGGACAGATTGAGGATGAGCTGTGTCCCTGCGGCAGCGAGCTCGGTTGCGGGCGGGCCCGGTTGCCAGATGTCCTCGCAGATGGTGAGGCCGACGGTCGTCCCGCCCAGGTCGAAGAAAACGAGCTCGCGACCGGCGACGAAGTACCGCTGCTCGTCGAAGACGCCGTAGTTCGGCAGGAACTGCTTGCGGTAGATCGCCGAGATCTCGCCGTCGGCGCACACGACGCATGCGTTCGCGAGGTCGTCGTCGAACCACGGCGTGCCGACGAGCGCGAGGATTCCCTCGGTCTGGCGAGCGATCTCCTCGACGGACTCCCGCGCCGCGCGGACGAATGCCGGCCGCAGGAGCAGGTCCTCGGGCGGGTAGCCGGTCGTGGCGAGCTCGGGGACGACGACGAGATCAGCCTCGGCGGCCTTCGCCTCGGCGATCGCAGCGAGGATCCTCTCCCGGTTGCCCTCGAGGTCGCCGACGACCGCATTCAGCTGTGCGAGCGCGATTCTCAAGGTTTTCGCCTCACAGTCACAAACCTAGTCTAGTCAGTAGGCTTGACGCGCATGGAGGTGACGTTCCCCCATCGCTTCCGTGGCCCGCTCACCTCGGCGAACGGAGGCTATGCGTGCGGCCGGGTCGCGGCGTTCGTCGACGCGGACGCGGTCGAGGTCACCCTCCGGCTTCCTCCGCCGCTGGATCGCGCGCTGGTGGTGGAGCAGGACTCTGGGCACGTGCGTCTCCTCGACGGGGCGGCTCTCGTGGCCGAGGCGCGGGCTGCACCGGTTGCCCTCGAGCCGCCGGAGCCCGTGTCGGTCGCAGAGGCCGACGCGGCGAGGGAGCGTCACGTGCGCGACTGGAGCCCGGACTTCAGGGAGTGCTACGTGTGTGGCATCCGTGACGACGGTCTCGAGATCCGCGTTGGGCTCGTCCCCGGACGGGAGCCGTTGCATGCGTCGCCGATCGCGCTTTCCGAGGTCGGTCCGGAGCTCGTGTGGGCGGCGATCGACTGTCCCGGCGCATACGCGGTCGGTGCCGAGGGGCGTGGCGACATCGTTCTCGGCCGCATGACCGCCGAGGTTCTCCGGGTTCCCGATCCCGGCGAGCAATGCGTCGTCACGTCGTGGCCGGTCGGTGAGGACGGCCGCAAGCTCTTCGCCGGGACGGCGCTCTTCGCCGAGAACGGCGACCTCCTGGCGCTCGCGAAGCAGGTCTGGATCGTGCCCCGCGGCTCCGAGGGCTAGCGGGGCGTCAACGCGAGCAGCAGGCCGCCGTCGTCGTCGTACGCGGGGAAGAAGTCCACGACAACTCGCTTCTCGATTCCCGCGCGCGTACGAATCTCGAGCGCCTGGCCCATCTTCCGAACGCCCCACTCGCGTACGACCTCGATCGGCGACGTGTCCGAGAGCCCGAGCGCGGACGAGACCTCGCGCCCGATCAGATCGGCGTCGCGGAAGCCCGTGAGCTCGAAGACACCGCGTCCGGCTGCGAGGACCCGCGAGTCGCCGTCGCAGACGACGAAGCCGGTCTCCGGCGCGGGGTAGTAGTCCTCGAGCAGCTCGAACAGGAAGCCGAACGCGCAGCTGCGGCACTGAACGGCCTGCGACGAGAACCCGTCGTAGCCGTCGAGGTCGACGGAGCGTTCCTTGCAGTTCGGGCAGATGAAGAACGGCACGCGCGGCTCAGCGTAGGGGCCGAGGCCGTTCACGTGCAGTTACGTAGGAGCTAGCGCTGCAGGCGGATCGCGTTCAGGTCGTTCGCGACCACCTCGTCGGCGCGGGCGATCAGGTCCTCGATGTCGTCGTGCTCGGCGTGCAGGTAGCGGCCGGCGAGCGCGTCGGCGCGGCCGGAGGCGAGGACGCGGACGAGCCGAGGCGCGAGCTCGGGCGGTGTCCAGGGAGCGTTGTCCCCGAACCGTTCGGTCATGTCCGTTCGGACGAGGCCGGGGCTGATCAGGAACACGCGAACGCCGACCGAGCCGAGGGCCGCCGCGAGCGTCTCCGAGAAGCGGCCGAGTGCTGCCTTGCTGGCCCCGTACGGCGTCCCGAGGGCGACCGTGGGATTGGTGATCGGGAGGTACGAGCCGCCGCTGCCCATGTTCACGATTCGGCCCCCTCCGCGCTCGACCATACGCGGAGCCACCATTCGGCAGCAGAGGTACGGGCCGAGCACGTTCACCTCGAACACGTGCCACCACTCGTCCGGTGCTTCCTCGAGGAACGGTGTGCCGCTGCCGGCGATCCCTGCGTTGCACACGAGGAGGTCGATCGGCCCGAGTTCGCGCTCGGTTACGTCGACCCAGCGCTCGACGTCCTCGGCGCTCGACGCGTCTCCCGGAAGCGCGAGACCGTCGATCTCCGAGGCGACGGCGTCGATCGTCTCACGGTTGCGTCCCGTCACGGCGATTCGCATGCCGGCGTCGGCGAGCTCCCGCGCGATCGAGGCGCCGATCCCGCGACCGCCGCCCGTGACGAGGGCGACTCCGTCGAGCCGCTCAGCCGGCACGCGCGATTTCCTCCAGCGACTCCGGGTTCTCGAGCGTCGAGAGGTCGCCGGGATCGAGACCGAGCGCGCGCGCGCGGACCGCTCGCCGCACGACCTTTGCGCTCCGCGTCTTCGGTAGGGCGGACACGAAGACGACCCTATCCGGTGCGAACGCCTTGCCGAGCTCGTCGGCGACGGCTCCCGCCACCTCCTCCGCGGACGCCGCCGCTCCGGGTGCGAGGACGCAGTAGACCCAGGCGACCTCGCCCTTGACCTCGTGTGGCACGCCGATCGCAGCCGCCTCGACGACGGCCGGATGCCCGACCGCGGCCGACTCCAGCTCCGAGGGCCCGATGCGCTTGCCGGCGATGTTCAGCGTGTCGTCCGAGCGGCCGTGCAGGAACCAGTAGCCGTCGTCGTCCACGGACGCCCAGTCGCCGTGCGTCCACACGCCAGGGAACCGCTGCCAGTACGTCTCGAGGTAGCGCTCGGGATCGCGCCAGATCCCGCGGGTCATCCCGGGCCAGGCTCGCTTGCAGACGAGCTCGCCGACCTCGCCGCGTACCGACCGACCCTGGTCGTCGAACACGTCCATGTCCTCGGCGAGCGCCGGAACTCCCACCGAGCACGCTTTCGTCGGCTTCAGCATCGTCACGGAGAGGAAGCACGCACCGACCTCCGTACCGCCCGAGCAGTTGACGATCGGAATCCGGCCCCGGCCGCACACGTGCTCGTCGAGCCAGTCGTACGGACCGCGATTCCAGGGCTCGCCCGTTGTGACCACCGACTCGAGTGAGCCGAGCTGGGTCGTCGGCTCGCCGTGCGGGATCAGCGCACGCACGAGCGTGGGAGAAACGCCGAGCATCGTGATGCCCTCGGTCTCGACGAGCGTCCAGAGGCGATCCGAGGGGCGGTCCGGCGCGCCCTCCATGAATACGACGGTCGCGCCGCACGCCATCGCGCCGACGACGGTCCAGGGACCCATGATCCACCCCATGTCGGTGGCAAAGAGCGCGCGGCTGCCGGGTCGAAGGTCAGCCTGGTAGGCGGTCTCGCGCACGATCGAGAGGAGGAAGCTGCCCTGGACGTGCAGCGCGCCCTTGGGACGACCGGTCGTTCCCGACGTGTACGCGATGAGGTAGGGGTGCTCGCTGTCGACGTCGACGGGCTCCAGCACGCCGGGCTGGTCGGCGACAGCGTCCTCCCACCAGGATTCGCGCCCCGCAGCCATCGGGCACTCGAGGCCGGCGCGGCGCCACACGAGCACGTGCTCGACGGTCGGGACGTCTGCCAGCGCGGCGTCCAGGACCTCCTTCATGGGGACGAGCCGGCCGCGTCGGTACGACGCGTCGGCCGTGAGCACGACCTTCGCATCGGCATCGGCAAGCCGCGACGACACCGCGGGCCCGGCGAAGCCGGAGAAGATCGGCACCTGGACAGCGCCGATGTGAGCGCACGCGTGCGACGCGATCGCCGCTTCCGGCGACATCGGCAGGAAGATGCCGACCGCGTCTCCTGCGCCGACGCCGAGCGCGACCAGCGCCTCGGCGAGCTTCGTGACCTCGCGCGAGAGCTCCCGCCAGGTCAGCGCACGCCGGTCGCCTTCCTCCGGCGCCCAGACGGCGGCCTCGCGGTCGGGCGTCTCCCGCGCCCAGCGGTGGACGCACGCGTCGGCGAGATTCAGGCGAGCCCCGACGAACCACGTCGTCCATTCGATACCGCGGGACTGCTCGAGGACCCGATCCCAGTCGCGGACGAGCGGGATGCCGAGGTCGGCGACGACCGCGCGCCAGAAGCGATCGGGCTCGTCGAGGGAGAGCCGGTGGAGGGTCTCGTAGTCCGCGCAGCCGAGCGACGCCGCGAGACGCGCGACGTTCGCCGTTGCAAGGCGCTCGGCGCTCGGCGACCAGGTGAAGCCGGTCTCGCCCAAGTTAGTATCTGCTAGCTTAGTGGCCACTAACCAACGAAAGGATTCACGTGCGGGCCCGGATCTTCGCAGAGGACACCCGGAAGTGGTTCACGCTGGCGGCCGTCTCCTTCGGCCTCTTCATGATCATGCTCGATAACACCGTCGTGAACGTGGCGCTGCCGGCGATCCAGCAGGACCTCGGCGCGGACCTGTCGGAGCTGCAGTGGATCGTGACCGGGTACGCGCTCACGTTTGCCGCGCTCATGCTGATCGGCGGGAAGGTCGCGGACGCGTACGGACGCCGGCTCATCTTCGTGATCGGCATCGTCGTCTTCACCGCGGCGTCGCTGTGGTGCGGGCTCGCCGGCTCGAGCCAGGAGCTCATCGCTGCGCGGGTGCTCCAGGGTGCCGGTGCAGCGCTGATGAACCCCGCGACGCTCTCGATCATCGCTGCGACGTTCCCCCCGAAGGAGCGAGGAACGGCGATCGGCATCTGGGCAGGCGTCTCGGCGCTCGCACTCGCGATCGGCCCGCTCGTCGGCGGCCTCATCACCGAGCACGTGAGCTGGAACTGGATCTTCTTCGTCAACGTCCCGGTGGGGATCGTGGCGATCGCGGCCAGCTTCCTCTTCATCGACGAGTCGCGAGACGAGACGCATGTCCGTCTCGATCTTCCGGGCCTGGCCACCTCGGGTGTGGGGCTCTTCGCGTTCACGTATGCGCTCATCGAGGCGAACACCTACGGCTGGGGATCCGCCCGCATTGTCGGCGCGTTTGCGGTCGCCGGGCTGGCGCTCCTCGCATTCGTCCTGCTCGAGCGCCATCAGCGTGCGCCGATGCTTCCACTCGAACTGTTCCGCAATCGGACCTACACCGGCGCGAACCTCGCCGTCCTCCTGGTTGCGCTCGCGATGTTCGGCGTCTTCTTCTTCATGTCGCTGTACATGCAGACGATCCTCGGCTACTCCGCGGTCCAGACGGGCGCCGCGTTCCTGCCCATGACGATCCTGATCATCCTGGTCGCGCCGATCGCGGGGAAGACGAGCGACCGCCTCGGCTCGCGCGGCCTGATGACGGCCGGGATGGTGCTCGTCGCCGCTCAGCTCCTGTACTTCTCGACGCTTGGCACCGACGCGACGTTCTGGAGCTTGCTGCCCGCCTTCCTCGCCGGCGGTATCGGGATGGCGCTGACCATGACTCCGAGCGCTGCGGCGGCCACGCGCAACGTGCCCGTGGACAAGGCCGGGGTCGGCTCTGCCGTGCTCAACGCCTCCCGGCAGGTCGGCGGCTCGATCGGAATCGCGCTGATGGGCGCGATCATGGCTCGCTCCGTCGCGGGCGAGCGAACGCCGGAGGCGTTCATGGACGGCTTCCAGAACGCGCTCCTCGTGGCTGCTGTCATCGCCGTGGCAGGCGCGATCGTCGCCTACGTGCTGATCCGCCCTCACGATGGTGCCGGCCGCGCCCCTCACGGTGTCGAGCCCGAGCTCGGGCCGGTCGCGTGATGGCGCCTGCGAGCACGCGTCTTCCCGCCGTCGAGCGTCGCCGAGCGCTCGTCGATGCGGCGCTCGAGGTCTTCTCGGAGGGGAGCTACGCAGGCGCGACGACGGCGGACATCGCCCGTGAGGCGGGCGTGTCGGAACCGATCCTCTACCGCCACTTCGACTCGAAGCGCTCGCTGTACTTCGCGTGCCTCGACGAGGCCTGGCTACGCATCAGGCGCAAGATCGAGGAGAAGATCGACGAGCTCGGCGCGGCCGAGGGCTGGATGGCGATCGGCCCGGCGACGATGCGCGAGGTCAAGGTCCTGCTCCCGAGCCTCTGGATGCAGGCGATCACGGAGGCCGGCGAGGACCTCGAGATCCGGCGTCACGTGCGCGGGCATATGCGCGAGGTGCACGACTTCTTCGCGGAGGTGCTGCGCCGCGTGCAGGCGGAAGGGGGTATCCCGAAGGATCGGAACCCGGATGCGGAAGCGTGGATCTTCGTCGCGGGAACCCTGCTCGTCTCCATCGCCGACCGCCTCGGCGGCCCCCTGAACGACGAGGACTTCGCCGCCATCCGAGCCGAGCGCCAACGCTGGCTGACGGGCAAGAGCTAGCAGCGAAGAGCGCTGAGTCGTCCCTCCGCAAGAGGGCCGAAGGCCGATTCATTCGGCCGTAGGCCAACGCCGGTTGGCAAGTGCACGGCAAGAGGGAAGGGGGACGGCGGGGGAAACCGCAGGTTTCACCCGCCAATGAAAACGCCCCCGGCTGCGGCTCCGGGGGCGCTTCCCGTTCGAGGCGACCCCTTTCCGGGGCGGCGGACCGGCGAATCGTGACTCTGCGGCCCAGTCACGCTCGTCCTGCGCCCGCCGGCGGATCCGGCGGTGGTGCCCGCGCATCCGATCTGGCGTCGATCGTCTGCGGTGTGGGCCTGACTATATGAGCCATGTCCAGAAAAGTCAAGTAGCCAGGTCAAGTGATTTCGGATAGGGTCACTTGACTCGATCGGGGTAGTGGCACATACCCCTCGTGGGGGAGCCGGGCGGCGTGGAAACCGAATTCACTGATACGGGCATGCACGAGATCACGCGCGCCGCGGCCGGCGCCATCTCACCTGCGGCATCGCAGCTACCGGGCGACGCTCGCCTCGGCGCGCGCCTGCGCGCGCTTCGCGTGTCCGCCGGGCTGACGCAGAAGCAGCTCGGGGGCGAGCGCTTCTCGAAGGCGTACATCAGCCAGATCGAGCGCGGGAAGACTCGGCCGACGCCGGCGACGACGGACTGGCTCGCCGCACAGCTCGGCGTCGATCCGTCCTTCCTGGCCTCCGGCGTGTCGTCGCAGGAGCTGACCCGCGTGGAGGCCGAGCTGGAGCGGGCGGAGGCTCTCTCGGAGGCACACCGCTACGACGAGGCAATGGCGGCGTTTCGGAGTGCGAGGACCGGCGGCCGAGCGCTCGCCGCGCCTTTCCTCGAGCAGCGCGCTCTCGTCGGCGAGGGTTGGGCGCTCCAGGAGGCTGGTCGGGTTCGGGAGGCACTCGAGCTCCTGCAGCGGGCACGCGAGCTTTCCGAGCAGCCGAGGTTCTCCGACGTCGATCGCGCAGGTCGTCGTCTTCCGCCTGGCGGTCTGTCGTTACAAGCTCTCCAGCATTCAGACCGCGATCGGGCTCTTCGACCAGGCGCTCGAGCTCGCGGAGCGCTCTGGGCTTCCATGCGACGCGCTGAGGTCCGACGTCCTGCAGTGGCGCTCGCGCTGTCACCGCCGCACGCGCGACTACGTGGCCGCGCGCGAGGACGTCGAGCGGGCGCTCGAGCTGGCGCAGGACGCCGGCGATCGGCCCTCCATCGCGAACGCGTACTTCCAGGCTTCTCTCATCGCTCAAAGGCAGGGGCACTACGTCCTCTCCCGCAGCTACGCACAACGAGCGAAGGAGCTGTACCAGGCCGTCAACGACGAGCGAAGCGTCGGCCGGCTCCTGCTCATGCTCGGTGGGCTCACGCTCCTCCTGGGAGACGAGGAGCACGCCGTCGAGCATCTGAAGGCGTCCTACTCACGGGCGCTCGACACCGATTCGCCTGCGGACGCTGCGCAGGCGCTCGAGGGTCTCGCCAAGGTGCATCTCAACCGTGGCGAGTACGACCAGGCGGACGAGCTGGCGCGCAAGGCGCTGGATCTTCTGCAAGGTCGGGAGGACTACCTCCACGAACTCTGTCCGTCGCAGCTCGTACTGGGACGAGCGCTGCTGGAGCGCGGACGGCTCGAAGAGGCGGAGGAGTGCTTCCGGGCGGCCGATGCAGCTGCAGAGCAGATGGCATCGATCAGCCACCGGACGGAGGCGTGGGTTGCACTCGGGGACCTCGCGGCACGGCAGGGTCGTGACCGCGAAGCTTCGCGTCTCTACCGGAGCGCCGCAGAGGCGCTTCAAGAAATCCGCTTCTAAGAGAGAGGAGGTCGCCATGAAGCCGAGACTGCTTCTTCTGCTGGTCAACCTGGCGTTGCTGGCGGCGTGGCTCGGGAAGTGGAGCGTCATGCGCTCCTGGCCCGACGGCAACTAGGAAAGCCACGGCTACACTCGGGCGCGTATGCGCCTTGCTGCGGCAGTGACCGTGCTGTCCTGCCTGCTCCTTTCCGGCTGCGGCGGCTCGAGCGACGGTTCGGAGACGACGGTCGACCCCGGGGCCGGTCAGACGCTCGAGGAACTGTGGCGTGCTCCGGGGGACGACGTCGCAGTCGTCCCCGGAACCGTGAGCCACGAGGCCGGTGACGTTCGCGTCTCGTTCCTCGTGCTCGACTCGGAGAACCGGCTCGTCACGTTGCCGACCGCGCGGGTCTGGGTGGCGAGGGCGCTCGATTCCCCGCCGTTCCTCGAGTCGAGCGCAAAGCTCGAGCGCGTAGGCCTACCCGGCGAGGACGAGGCCGATGTGACACACATCTACGTCGCATCCCTGAAGCTCCCGCGCCCAGGAAAGTACTGGCTGCTCGCGGAGCCCGAAGGTGGGCCGCGTCAGGTGCAGGCGCTCGGCAACGTGGTTGTCGCGACGCAGGACTCCGCTCCTGATGTCGGAGATCGCGCGGTCGCGTCCGAGACACCGACGATCGCGTCGGTCGGCGGTGATCTGTCGAAGGTGACGACGAGGCGGCCGCCCGACGAGGAACTCGTCACCCACTCCGTCGCCGAGACGCTCGAGGCGAAGATCCCCTTCGTCGTCACGTTCTCGACGCCCGAGTTCTGCACGAGCCGCACCTGTGGGCCGGTGGTCGACGTCGTCGACGAGGTCCGGCGACGCTCGGAAGGGAGCGGTGTCCGCTTCATCCACGTCGAGGTCTACGAGGGTAACGATCCCGCCAAGGGCTTCAACCGCTGGATGAACGAGTGGAACCTCGAGACGGAGCCGTGGACGTTCGTCGTCGACGCGAACGGCCGCATCGTCGAGCGTTTCGAAGGCAGCGTCTCGGTCAACGAGCTCGAGACGGCGGTGCAGGAGAAGCTCGTCGGCTAGCCGTCAGGCTGCGCGTGTCAGTACGCGTCGCCGACGCGCTCGATGACGATGTTCGGCACGCGCGCCATCGGGCTCAGCTGCAGCACCGTGCGCACGAGCGCCGCGACGTCGTCGGGCTGAATCTGCTCCTCGGGCGGGAGCCCGGTCCAGTCCGTCATCTTGGTCGCGACGAAGCCGGGGGAGATCGCCGTCGCTCGCACTCCGTTCTCTGCCTCCTCGCGGTTCAGCGAGTTCGTGAGCGAGATGACTGCGGCCTTCGTCGCGCCGTACACCGCGAGGCCGGGTGTCGGGATCGTTCCGGCGATCGACGCGAGGTTGATGATGTGGCCACGCGAGGCGCGGAGGAGCGGGAGCGACTCGCGCGTGACGATGATCGTCGCGCGGAGGTTGACGTCCAGCTGGAGCCCGATCCTCTTCGTGTCCAGGTCGGCGATGGAACCCGCCGATTCCGATCCCGGCCGAGTTGACGAGGACGTCCATTCCGCTGAAGCGCTCGGCGTGAGCCGCGACGGCGCGTGCGCACTCGTCGGCGTCGCCGAGGTTGGCAGCGACCGCGGCTGCGCCTAGCTCGGAAGCGGCCTCCTCGAGCGGCTCCGGCCGTCGTGCGACGAGCGTCAGCTCGAAGCCCTCGTCGCGCAGCATGCGCGCGAGTGCGAGCCCGATTCCGGAGGAGCCACCCGTGATGAGCGCCGACTTCACGGGCTGAGTATCCCAGGCGGCCGGCACTCCCAATAAATCAGCGGCCGCCGAGGGGGCGGCGGCCGCTGCGTCAGGGGGAGAGGAGAAGGTGATGAATCTCTCCGCCGTCTGGGTTCGTGACCGATACGGCGATCCCTTCCGCGTACAGTCCTGACGTGACGACGGTTCCTCTCACGTCTCTGGCCAAGGCGGGGGGTTGCGCGGCCAAGTACGCGGCGTCCCGCCTCGAAGACGTTCTCGCCGGACTGGTTCCGGCGGACGCCGAGGATCTCCTCGTCGGCCTCGACCCGGCCGACGACGCGGCCGTCTATCGCCTCGACGACGAGCGCGCGATCGTCTTCACCGTCGACTTCTTCCCGCCGCTGGTCGACGATCCGCGAACCTTCGGAGCGATCGCGGCGACGAACGCGCTCAACGACGTCTTCGCCATGGGCGGCGCTCCGTTGCTCGCCCTTTCGGTCGCGGCCTTCCCGGAGGAGCTGCCGACGGAGGTGCTCGGCGAGGTGCTCGCGGGAGCCGAGGAGCGCGTGCGCGCGTCGGGAGCGATCCTCGCCGGAGGGCACACGATCAGGGACGCCGAGCCCAAGTACGGCCTCGCCGTCGTCGGAACCGTCCATCCCGACGCGATCTGGCCCAAGGCGGGCGCGCGGTCGGGCGACGTCCTCTTCCTGACGAAGCCGCTCGGCACGGGAATCGTGCTCCAGGCCCAGCGCGACGGGATCGCTCCTCCCGAAGCGCTCGAGGCTGCGATCGAGTCGATGCTCGAGCTGAACCGGGAGGCCGCAGACCTGATTCGGCCGCTCGCGCCGAACGCCGTGACCGATGTCACGGGCTTCGGCCTGCTCGGTCACGTGCACGAGCTCGCCTCCCGGAGCGGAGTGCGCGCGGTCCTGGAGGCGAAGGAGCTTCCCGCGCTGCCCGGTGCGTTCGAGCTGGCCGAGCGCGGCGTCGTCACCGGGGGCGATCGTCGCAATCGGGACTTCGCCGGGCCGCACGTCGCGAGCGAAGCCTCGGAGGTCGCGGAGGTACTCGCCTACGACCCGCAGACGGCGGGCGGACTGCTCGTCTCGATGCCGCGGGAGCGCGCTGCGGTTCTGCAGGCCACCTTCGCGGCGGAAGGCCGCTTCATCGCTCGCATCGGGCGGATCGAGGACGGCTCCGGAGTCGTACTCGAGTAGCGATGGCGGTCGCGGCGGTCCGTGCGAGAACGCTCTCGTCGAGGACGTTCGTGCGTCTCGCGCTCGCTTCGAGCATCGCGCTCTTCCTCGTCATCACGTCCGGCGCCTTCGTGCGCCTCACCGGGTCGGGGCTCGGCTGCGAGAACTGGCCGAGCTGCGGCGCGAAGCCCTATCCCGAGCAGGGCTTCCACGCGTTCGTCGAGTTCGGCAACCGCATGGTCGCGCTGGTCGGGATCGTGCTCACCCTGGCGACCTGGCTCGGCGCGCGGCGCGTCGACGGGCTCTCGAGCTACGCGCGTTGGTCCGCGCTCGGCGCGTTCCTCGTCGCGGTCGCGCAGATCCCGATGGGCGGGATCACGATCGCGCTCGACCTGCACCCGCTGGCGGTGATGACGCACTTCCTCCTCGGGCTCGCGACCTTCGCGCTGACCATCGTCGTCGTGCTGGAGGCCTGGAGCCTGGACGCGGGCCGCTCGGCACCCGTCGGCCCACGTTGGCTTCGCCAGCTGGTCGCGTGGGCGGGTCTGCCGCTCTGCGCAGCGCTCGTCGTCACGGGAGCAGTGGCGACCGCCTCGGGCCCCCATCCCGGGTCGAGCTCCGACGTCGAGCGGCTCGGGCTCGGGATCGTCGACACCGTCTACGTGCACGTGCGCGTTGCCGCGGCCTTCGGCATCGGGGTGCTCGTCGTCGGCTGGCTTCTCTGGCGGCTCCGTGCCGCGTTTCCGGGAGTCTTCCGCCTCTGGGCGGTGCTCCTCGGCCTCCTCGTCGCCCAGGCGATTCTCGGCGAGATCCAGTACCGCAGCGCGCTCCCGTGGGGTCTCGTCCTCGTCCACGTCGCGCTCGCGGCCGCGATCTGGGGCTCGAGTCTCGCGCTGGCATGGGTGCTCTGGCGGCCGCCGACTCCCCTGACACGGCGTCAGTAAGCTCCTCGAATGACCCGGGAGCTCAGGATCTTCGAACGCCCGACCCTCGAACGGCCCGTCCTCATCGGGGCGTTTCGCGGGTGGAACGACGGTGGCCAGGCGGCGACCCTCGCAGCCGGATACCTCGCACGTCTCTGGGGCGCGAGGAAGTTCGCGGAGATCGACTCGGAGCTGTTCGTCGACTTCCAGGCGACGCGACCGATGGTGTCGCTCGAGGAGGGACGGACGCGAAAGATCGAGTGGCCCGAGAACGCGCTGTTTCGCGCGCGGATTCCCGAGGCGAACCGCGACGCGGTCCTCCTCATCGGCGTGGAGCCCAACTACCGGTGGAGGACCTTCAGCGAGCTGATCACGGAGCTCGCGCGCGACCTCGGTGTCGAGCTCACGGTGACGCTCGGAGCGCTCGTCGCCGACGTCCCCCACACGAGGCCGTCGCCCGTGACGGGTGCCGCGACCGATCCACAGCTGGTCGACGAGCTGGGGCTGCAGCTCTCTCGCTACGAGGGGCCGACGGGCATCGTCGGCGTGCTCCTCGATGCCTGCCGGCGGGCGGGCATCCCGTCCGTCAGCCTCTGGGCCGCCGTGCCCCACTACGTCCAGCTCGCGCCGAGCCCGCCGGCGGCGAAGGCGCTGTGCGAGCGGCTCGCGTCCGTGCTCGGCGCCGACATCGACGTCAGCGAGCTGACCGAAGCGGCGGACGAGTACGTCGACCAGGTCTCGCAGGCGGTCGCGACCGACTCGGAGACGGCGACGTACGTCGAGGAGCTCGAGCATCGTGCCGACTCGCTCGACTGGCTCGAGGAGTCGGGAGACCTGCCTTCGGGTGAAGCGCTCGCGGACGAGATCGCGCGATACCTCCACGATCGCGAGACGGGGGAGAGCGGCTCGTCCGGGTCGGGCGGCGCCGGCTAGAGCCCGCGCTAGGCGGCGTCTTCGGACGACTCAGCTGGAGGTGCGACGTCCTCCGCAGCGGGTAGAGCGACGACATCGCCCGTCGTCTCGGTCGTCTCGACGGCGGGCGCCTCGCTCGCGGGCGCGCCGCCCTTCCGCTTGCGCCGCCGCCGCCGTGACTTCCGCGCGGTGAGCTTTGGAGCGGGCAGGTTGTCGGCGAGCGCGTTCGCAATCTCGTCGATGGTGCCGAGCTCTTCACGGGCGCGGTCGAGCGCGCCGTTCGAGCGAGGCGTGTAGCCGTCGGCCGAGGCGAGCAGCGCGGCGCCCACGGGAAGCGGCATGGCGCCTGCGACCTGGACGAGGCGATTGACGTTCTCCTCGTGCCGGTACCCGCGCGAGTTGGCCGCTGCCCCGAGCAGTCGCTTCGCCTCGGGGAACTCGGTCGAGACACGGCGATCCTGGAGCTTGCGCGTGGCGCGAGCGAGCTTCCACGTCCAGCGGGCGAGAATCTGCTCGGGTGCCTGCGGCTTTCCCTCGCCGATCGCCCGCAGGAGGATCCGCACCCCGGCCGCACGATCCTTCTCCCAGGTCGGTGCCTGCGTGACGAGCGTGACGAGATCGTCGAAGTCCGCTCGGTCGACCGGAGTCGCGACGCGATCCATGAGCGCGGTCATGCGCAGGCGGCGGTTCGGGTTCTCGGCGGCGCACGAGGCGAGGAACTGCTCGAGCGCGCCCTTCGTCGCACGCCCCTCGGTGAACTTGCGGGCGAACTCCGCGCGCTGGTCGAAGCGAATCTGGCGCCCTGCGATCGTGGCCCAGAACCGTTGCTCGTCGTCGTCCAGGTACTTCGGGTCGATGCGCTGCCACTCGCGCTGGATCACGTTCAACCGTCGCGCGACGTCCGGCGTCACGGGAACGAGCCATGGAGCCGGTGACAGCTTCCGCCGCGCGCGTCGTTGCTGGCGGCGGCGCGGCGCGGGAGTGACCCGCGCGCCCTCGCGGTAGAAGTCGGAGTCGAGCAGCGCGTGCAGCGAGACGACGCGCTCGTTGTGCGTCGCCCCCTTCGGGACGAAGTCGACGACGATCCCGGCCTCCTTGCGCGAGTGGATGCGCATGATGCGCCCGATGCGCTGCTGGTAGACGCGACGCGATGCCGTCGGCGCGAGATGCATGCAGACCGTCGCGCGAGGCGAGTTCCAGCCCTCGGCGAGCAGCTGGGCATTGACGAGCACGTTGATCTCGCCGCGCTCGTAGGCGGCGAGCGTCTCGGCGAGCCTCGCCGGTGGGGTCCGCCCGGAGACGGCTTCGGCCTTGAGCCCGGCCGCGCGGAACTCCTGCGCGAGGTTGTACGCGTGCTCGACGCCGGCCGCGTAGACGATTCCGGGCGTCGAGCCGAAGCGATCGCGGTAGAGGCTCGCGGCGGCCTGGTTGAGTGCCTCGTGGTCCAGCGCTGCGGCGAGCGCGCGCTCCTCGAAGTCCCCGCCGACGATCGGTACCGAGTTGATGGCCGCGGCGGGCGGGACGCGCAGGTCCCGGAGTGGAGCGATCAGGCCGCGCCGTGCTGCGTCCGCCAGCGGCAGATCGTCCACCGAGGCCGGGAAGACGTCGGAGACCTGCTTCGCGATCAGCTGCTCCGTCGCGGTCATGCCGATGAAGAGCGGCTCGGGCAGCGCGCGAATCGCCGCGCTCGTCTTCTCGCCGAGAGCGGTGTGCGCTTCGTCGCAGATGACGAGGTGGTACGCGCTGCGGTCGAGGGTGCTGCCGTGGCGCGCGAACCAGGCGTAGGTCTGGATCGTGATCGGGTTCGCAGGCGCCGGCGTCGCGCCCTTGAGGATCGCCGGCGTGAAGCGATCTCCGTAGCCCTCAGTCGTGAGGTCACGGGTGAACTGGGAGACGAGCAGCCTGCGGTGCGTCAGGATCAGGACGCCGAGCCCTCGCGCGGCCTCGACGAAGCCCGCTGCCGCGATCGTCTTGCCGGAGGCGGTGGGATGGCGAAAGCGGTAGCGGCGGACGGCGCCGGGGTCGGCTTCCGAGGGTTCCTCCTCCTCGGCGAGCACGTCGTCTTCGACGAAGCCGGCGTCGTAGTCGTCGTCCGCTTCTTCCTCCGGCTCGGCTTCGGCGACCACTCCGTTGGCCGCGCCGTTCCCGTTTCCGTTTTCGTCCGCGGAGCGCTGCGTCGCGGCGATCAGCTCCGTGAGCATTCCGGCCAGCGCGTCGACCTGATGGCGCCTCAGCTCGGTGCCGGCAGCCGTACGCGGCAGATCCTCGTTGAGCACGCGCTCGAGCCCGAGCATGAGGCCATAGCGCACCTTCCAGCGGGCCGATGGGCTTTCCTGGCCGGCGTCGATCTCGGCCAGTGCGTCGTCCAGCGCGGCTCGGCGAGCGGTTCCGGGCGCGAGTGCGACCAGCGCGTCCTCGTCGGGCTGGAGGAACGGCTCGCCGAGCCAGGCCTCGGCACGTTGGGCCGCAGCAGTCAGGTGTTCGAGTGTGTCCGACGTGGGCGCCGGGATGGTCTTAGCCTCGTGCATTCAGGCAGCACGTGATGCCGTGCCGCTCCTTCCGAAGAGTTGACGCTCGCCCATTCGCCGGCGAGCCGTACCTCTCGGAGCATACCTCAGACTTCGGGTGCGGAGACCCGCAAGTGTCAAACGCGCGTGGCGCTCAGCTCGGCCAACGGGCGGCCCACGACACGGTCCGAGACCCCCGTCTGATCGAGGTGCTTCGTGATCCCACCGAGCCAGAACGGGAAGCCCGCGCCGAGGAGCATGCACGTGTCCACGTCCGCCGCCTCCGCCACGACTCCCTCTTCGAGGATGTGCCGCGCCTCGTCCGCGAGCGCCTCGAGCACAGCGGTATGGATCTCGTCCACCGACTGCGGCGCGTGCTCGACGACGACGGGCTCGCCCCCGTCGGCGAGGCTCTCGAGGGTCGCCGAGAGCGCGTACCGATCCGGCCACGCATTGTGCAGCGTGCGTCGCACATGGCTCGCGACCTTCGGCCCCACGAGCTGCAGGAGCACGGAAGGAGCCATGGGTAGGCCGAGTCGCAGAACGGCCTCGTCGGTCTCCTCGACGGTGTTGCCGTGGTCGAGCGCCTGCATGACGACCGAGCCTTGCCGGCCGAGGAGGCGGTTCACCACGAAGGCCGGCGAGTCGCGGACGAGCACTCCCGTCTTGCGCAGCTTCTTGGTCACGGTCCACGCGGTTGCGAGTGTCTCGTCGTCCGTCTCCGGCGTGCGTGCGAGTTCGACGAGCGGAAGGACGGCGACCGGGTTGAAGAAGTGCATGCCGACGACGCGCTGCGGGTGCTCGAGCTCGGAACCCATCTCGGTGACGGACAGGGACGACGTGTTCGTCGCGAGCACGCATTCCGGTGAGACCACGGCCTCGAGCTCGCGGAAGACGTCCTTCTTCACGGACATCTCCTCGAACACGGCCTCCAGCACGAGGTCGCAACCGGCGAAGACGTCCCACTCCGTCCCTCCCGTCACGAGCGAGGACAGGAAGCGTGCCTTTCCCTCACCCAGTCGTCCCCGGCGAACGAGCTCGTCGAGCTCCCCTGCGATCCAGGAGACCGCCTCGTCGACCTGCTCCTGCGTCAAGTCGCGCAGGACGACGGGCACTTCCAGGCGGCGCAGGAACAGCAACGCGAGCTGGCGGGCCATGAGCCCGGCGCCGACGACGCCGACGCGCTGTACTCGTCGCGGCTCGGCCTCGGGCAGGCCGACGCCCCGCTTCGCGCGCCGTTCCACGAGGTTGAAGGCGTAGACGGACGCCTGTGCCTGCGGGCCGGGGAGGAGGTCGGCGAGCGCGTCCTCTTCGGCGCGATAGCCCTCGTCGAGCGACCAGGTTGCCGCGCCCTCGATGAGGTCGAGCGCGCGATACGGCGCGGGTGCCGCGCCGTGGATCTGCCCGTCGAGCCTCGCCCGCGCCTTGCGGCAGACTTCGGAGACGGCCGATAGGTCGGCGCTCGGGCGTCGTTTCCCGGGACCTCCCTCGACCTTCTCGATCAGGAAGGCGAGCGACTCGTCGAGGAATTCCACCGGCTCGAGCAGGAGGTCGGCGAAGCCCGCCTCGAAAGCCCTCTGCGCGTTCAACATCCGGTTCTGGCGCAGCGGGTTCTCGACGATGAACGTCACGGCCTGCTCGGCTCCGACGAGCTGCGGGACGAGCTGCGTCCCGCCCCAGCCCGGGATGAGGCCGAGGAAGACCTCGGGGCACGCGAAGTGCCGCACCGACGACGCGATCGTCCGGTAGTCGCAGTGGAGCGCGATCTCGACGCCGCCCCCGACCGCGGCGCCGTTGACCGCGGCGACGGTGACGAATGGGAGGTCGCGGATGCGACCGAAGAGCTCGTGCCCGGCCTCGCCACCGAGCCGCGCGCGCTCCGGAGTGATCTCCCCGAACTCGCCGATGTCCGCGCCGACGGCGAATACGAACGGCTTTCCCGTGAGCAGGAGTCCACGCCAGTCGCGGGTGCGCAGCTGATCGAGGACCGCCTCCAGGGAGCGGAGCGCCTGCTCGCCGAAAGTGTTCGGCTTCTGCCAATCCTCGCCGTTGTCCATGGTCACGAGCGCGATCGGGCCGACACGCGTCTCGACGCGCTGGAGCTTGAACTCGGTCGGGGAACTCACTTTGGGGCAGTCACACGTCGCCGGGGTGCGATGGACGAGCGTGATGCTTGGACGCAGGGAGCGTCCATATCGACGGAGATATGGACGCGACCGAGGACAACGCAGCACGCCGTCCAGCGTGCCCCGGCGATCCGTGCTCTGCCCTGAAGGGAGTTCCTCTCAGTCACCGTTCTGGAGGTTCTCCCAGAGGATCGCGGCACCCATCCCGAGGCCGATGCAGAGCGCCGTCAGGCCGTACCGCGACTCGGGTCGGTCGCGGAAACCGCGCGCGAGCTGCGCCATCAGGCGCACGCCCGTCGCCGCGAGCGGGTGACCGCACGCGATCGCCCCTCCGTACGGGTTCAGTCGCGGGTCGTCCGGGGCGACGCCGAGGCCGTCACACCAGGTAAGCACCTGCACCGCGAACGGCTCGTTGAGCTCGAAGAGGTCGATCTCGTCGATGTCGACGCCCGCCCGCTCGAGCACCTTCTGCGTCGCCGGCACCGGGCCGAGCCCCATCAGCTCCGGAGCCACTCCCGAGTAGGCGAAGCCGACGAGGCGCATCTTCGGCTCGAGGCCGAGCTCGTCCGCGGTCTGCGCGGAGCTGATCAGAGCCGCCGTCGCTCCGTCGGTCAGCCCGGCCGAGTTGCCTGCCGTGACGCGGCCGCCCGCCCGGAACGGCGTTCGCAGCTCGGCGAGCGCCTCCATCGTCGTCTCGGGGCGCAGGAACTGATCGCGATCAGCAACCGTCCAGCCGGCCTCCGTGAAGACGGACATGGGTACCACGAGCTCATCCATGACACCGTCGTCCCAGGCCTGAGCCGCGCGCCGCTGAGACACGACCGCATACGCGTCGGCGGCCTCTTTCGTCAGGTGAGGGAAGGCGTCGTGCAGGTTCTCCGCCGTCTGCCCCATCACCGCCGCCGACTCGTCGATGAGCTGCTCGGCGACGAACCGCGGGTTGAAGTCGACGTCCGCGCCCATCGGGTGATGACCCATGTGCTCGACGCCGCCGACGAGGACGACGTCCGCCGCACCCATCGCGATCTCGCCTGCGCCGGCCGTCGTCGCGGTCAGCGCGCCCGCGCACATGCGATCGACCGCGAATCCGGGCACCGAGCTCGGGAGCCCGGCGAGCAGCGCGACGTCCCGTCCCAGTGTCAGGCCCTGATCGCCGACCTGCGCGGTCGCGGCGAAGACGACGTCGTCGATTCGTTCCTCCGAGAGCTGCGGATGTCGGCGCAGCACCTCACGGACGACCTTCACGGCCATGTCGTCCGCGCGCGTCTTGGCGAAGAAGCCGTCCGGGGCGGCGCGGCCGAACGCCGTGCGCACGCCGTCCACGTACACCACCTCGCGGAGCTCTCCCACGGGCGAGACGATACTTCGGTGGCGATGGGCGGCTGGGAGGAACGAGCGGTGCGAGCGCGCGAGCGCTACGAAGACGGTCTCGCGCGTCTTCCCGATGAGCCGGACGAGCGCCAGCGCCAGCTCACGCGGATGGGCAACGCGGCGTGGGCGGCCGGGCTCGCGTACCTCATGTACGGAGAAACGGACGAGTCGCGCGAGTGGCTCCTGCGAGCGGCGGACACGTACCGGGAGAGCTGGGCGGATGCGCCGGCTGGGAGCTGGGGCAGGCCGATCGGCGCTATCAAGTCACGGCTGATCGCTGGCGACACGACTGGCGCGCGCGACGATGCGGGCTGGGCGCTCGGCGCCGGCGCGGCGAGCTCCGAGAGCCCGATCGGGCGCTACGCCGCGACGCTTGCGCTGCTCGTCCTCGGCGACGACGCGGAGGCCGCGTCGCTTGCCGCCACCCTCACGGGCGACGCTGCCATCCCGTCGGCGGTGTCCGACTCCTTGACCGCACTTGCCGCCGGCGACCAGGCGACCTACCAGGTCGCGGCCCTCGCACTCGTCGCGGACTTCGAGAGCCGGACCGAGTACCTGGAGGACATCGCGGTCGCCGACACCGTGCTCGCGCTTCAGGTGCTGGCCGAGGCGCGCGGGCTCGCCGTCTCGCTCGAGTCCCCGCTCCTGCCGAAGTAGCGTCGACCGCGTTACTGCTGGCCGGCGGCGAGCTCGCGGGCGCGCAGCATCGCGGCCTGGATCGCGTTCAGGAACGCCGCCCGCACGCCTGCCATCTCCAGCTCGCGGATCGCGGCGATCGTCGTACCGCCGGGCGAGGTGACCATCTCGCGGAGCTCGACGGGATGCATCTTCTCGTCGCGCAGCTGCTTGGCCGTCCCGAACATCGTCTGCACGACGAGCTGGGTCGAGATCTCGCGGGAGAGGCCGAGGAGGATCCCCGCCTCGATCATCGCCTCGGCGAGGAGCGCGAAGTAGGCAGGCCCGGAGCCCGAGACCGCGGTGATCGCATCGAGTGCCGACTCCGGGACGCGCACGACTGCACCCAGGTGCGATAGGGCCTCCTCTGCGAGATCGAGGTGCTCGCTCCCGGCATGCGCCCCGGCGCTCAGTCCTGCGATGCCCTCGTGCACGGTCGAAGGGGTGTTCGGCATGGCCCGCACGACGGGAACGCCGTCTGCGAGCCTGCTCTCGATGCGTGCCGTGGGGATGGCCGCTGCGACGGAGAGCACCGTCTGCTCGGGGAGAATCAATGCCCCGATCTCGCCCAGGAGGCCGTCGATGTCCTGCGGCTTGACCGCGATGACCACGAGCGCGGCGCCCGCGGCGGCGTCGTGGTTGGAGAGCGTCGCCTCGACGCCGTAGCGCTCGCGCAGCTCGGAAGCTCGCTCCTCGCGACGCACGGTTGCCGCGACCTCGGACGGCTCGCGCCAGCCCGAAGAGAGCAGGCCGGAGATGAGCGACTCGCCGATCCGGCCGGCGCCGAGGATCGCGATCTTGCGCTCGTCCGGCATTCGCGGAGTGTACGGCGGCCCGTCAGGCAGCGCGTGCCGCGGACATGCGCGCGAGCCGCGCGCGATCCATGCTCGCCCCAGGGATCAGCCCTCGCTTGAACCCCTGGAGGAGGAAGACGCTCGCGAGCCCCTGCCACTCGCCGTACGGCGCGAGGAGCTCGGCCGTCTCGCCGGGGTCGGGCCAGCGGCCTCGCAGGGACGCGAGGAGCTTCACCAGCCCGAGATCTGCGACGAGCCCCGTGTCGTAGCGGCCGAGGCCCTGGAGCGCGATCACGCCCACCGTCCACGCGCCGATGCCGCGCTCGCGGCGTAACCGCGCGAGCGCATCTGCGGGGCGCGCCCTGAGCCCTTCGAGGTCGTGCGTTCGCGCGAGCCGAACGAGGGTCGCCGAGCGGCTCGCCGCGAGCCCGCACGCGGTCAGCTCTCGCCGGCGAGAGCCGTGCGAGCGCCTCCTGCGTCGGCGGGCTCTCGCCGCAGGCCCGGATGATCGCCCGCTCGATCTCGAGCGCTCGCCGTGCCTGGATGAGCTGGCCGCAGATCGCCCGAACCGTCGCGTGCGTGACGGTCGAGCGACGCTTCGGACGCATGCCGCGCAGCGTGCGCACGGTCGGTCCCAGGAGCGGATCGCGGCCGAACGCCCGGTGGAAGTCCGTCGTGTCGTCGTCGGCGCAGAGCACGAACCGGGCGTCGGCGAGGCCACCTTCGCACGAGGCCTCGACCGCGAGCGTCCCGTCTCCGAGCTGAGCGGCGCGTGCCCAGCGCTCCCCCGGGAACCTCCCGCTCCACACGTCGCGCCCCGTCGTGAGCCGCAACGAGTACGGGCCTCGCGGACGGACGATCGCCTCGACCATCGGCCCACCCTACTCAGGCGACCGGCCCCGTAGATCGTGACCCCATACTTACCGCCCATGCGGCTCGTCGACGGCATCTCGGAGCGCTCCCGCGCCCGCAAGCTGCGGCTCTTCCTCGACGAGCTGCAGCCGACGGCGGAGACATCGGTGCTCGACGTGGGTGCCGACGAGCTCGGTTTCGGAGAAGGCGACGGCTGCGGCACGCTCAACTTCTTCGAGGAGCGCTATCCGTGGCCCGAGCGAATCACCGCCCTCGGGCTGCACGACGGGACGGGCTTCACGAGCCGATACCCGGCGGTTCAGTACCTCCAGGGCGACGCCTGCGACCTGCCTTTCGCGGACGGCGAGTTCGACATCGTCTTCTCGAATGCGGTGATCGAGCACGTCGGGGACCGCATCCGTCAGCGACGCTTCGTGACAGAAGCACTTCGCGTTGGGCGCCGGGCGTTCATCACGACGCCCAACCGACGCTTCCCGGTGGAGGTGCACACCCGGCTGCCGCTCGTCCACTGGCTTCCGGAGACGCTTTCGCACCGCTTCTATCGCGCCGCAGGGAAGGAGTTCGCGACCGAGGTGGAGCTGCTCTCGAAGCGCAGCTTCGAGTCGCTGTTCCCGGGGAAGGTGCGAGTCGTCAATCTCGGGCTGACGCTGGTGGCGATCGTCGATTAGCGCCCTTCGCTTCGTCGCCATCGTCTCGGCCGCGCTCGTGATCGGGCTCACCGTGCACAACGTCGTGATGGCCCAGCTGTGGGATCTCGGACTGCGCGGCACGGCGCTCGACGTTGTCGCCGCGTGGAAGGAGGCGCTGCTGCTGGTGGCGCTCGTCGTGCTCGCCTGGCACGTGCGACGCCTGCCGGCTGTCAACGCCGCGGATGTTCTCGCCCTCGCGTACGCGATCGTGATCGCCCTGTACTTCGTCGTCCCCCAGGACGCGCTCGGGGGCGAGGCGACGACACGCGGAGAGCTCCTCGCGCTCCGCCACCATCTCTTCCCGGTCGCGGCGTACGCGCTGGGTCGGCTCGCCTCGATCGCCTGGACGGAGCGCGGCCGACTCGGGGGGCTGATCGCGCTGACCGCGGTGGTCGTGGCGGTCGTCGGCCTCCTCGACCTGGCGCTGATCTCGCTGCAGGCGTGGCGAGACTCGGGTGTTCCCGGGTGGTACAGCGAGCAGCTCGGACTCGACTACGAGGGCCTGTCGGGGCTCCCCGAGAACTGGGTCTACAACACCGGGGACGAGGAGAACCCCATCCGGCGACTCGTCTCGACGTTCCTCTCTCCGCTGGCGAGCGCGTACGTGCTCGTCGTCGCGTTGATCTACGTCGTCTCGAGGCCCGTTCGCTGGTGGTGGGCGCTCCTTGCGGGGTTCCTGTATGCGGCGCTGATGTTCACCCACACCCGGGCGGCGTTCGCCGCGCTTGCCTTCGGGCTCGTCGTGCTTGCCATCGCGCAGCGTCGCTGGGCTCCGGCCGTCCTCGCCGCTTCCTCCCTCGCCGTCGCGGCCCTGTTCCTCGCCGCCTACCCGTCGATCGGGCCGTCGACGAGCTACACGGCCGAAGAGCTCGAGTTCCTCCGCGCGAACGCCATGGTGGAGGGGCCTGCCACCGGGGGCGGGCGGTTCCCGACGGAGGACGCGTCGACGGAGAGCCACTGGGAGAACCTGCGCGCAGGCGTGCGCACGGTGATCGATCATCCGCAGGGCTTCGGGCTCGGCAACGCCGGCGTCGTCGCCAAGCGGACGGGTGTGGAGATCCGCGCGGGCGAGTCGACGTACACGGAGCTCGGAGTCGACGCGGGTATCGCGGGCATGACGGCATTCGTCCTCTGGAGCCTTGCGTTGCTCGCAGGGCTCTGGCGGCGCGAGGCGTGGCTCGCCGCCGTATTCGCGACTGTGCTCCTCATCGGCCTCCAGACCGACGTCATCGGAATCCACTGGCTCGCCTTCACGGTCTGGGCTGCCGCCGGGCTTGTGCTCGGGTGGCCTCGAGCGACACGCAACGAGCAGGCAACGGCTCTCCTGCTACGGTTCCCGTGCAATTAGAGCGAGTCCGGTTTGCGCGCGGCAGTTCACAGGCGCCTTCCTACCCGTTCGTGAGCTTGGTAAGGGAGGTGTTTTTCTATGGCAACTGGAACCGTGAAGTGGTTCAACGACAGCAAGGGGTACGGCTTCATCACCCCTGACGAGGGCACGAAGGATCTTTTCGTGCATCACTCCAACATCGTCGCCGAGGGCTTCAAGAGCCTCGCCGAGGGTGCGCGCGTCGAGTTCGAGCCGCGCGAGGGTCAGAAGGGCCCCGAGGCGACGAACGTCGTCGCCGTCGCGTAGTCGTCCGAGTCGAGCCGTGGCCGCCCAGGCGGCCACGGCCACTCCTCTCCCGAGACTAGGAGCGACGGATGAAGGAAAAGGAAGAGAAGATCGAAGTCGAGGGCGAGGTGATCGAAGCCCTCCGGAGCCGGATGTTCAGAATTCGGCTCGACAACGGGCACGAGGCCCTCGGCTACATGGGCGGCAGGATGAAGCGCTATCGCATCCGCGTCTTCCCCGGAGATCGCGTGCGCATCGAGCTGTCGTCGTACGACCTGACGCGCGGCCGGATCGTCTACCGGCTGAGCTAAGGGGTGCGCAGGACCGAAATCTGCGAGTGCAGATTCCGGTCGCGCGGAACATCCCTAGAGGCGTCCGCTTCGCGGCCGCTGCCTGAGCTTCGACTCAGCGTCGGCGCTGCCATGTCAGCTATACCTCGAATGTGAGCATCGAGAAGCCCGTCGAGCAGCTCGAACGGGTCGTCATCCGATTCGCGGGCGACTCCGGCGACGGCATGCAGCTCACGGGCGACCGCTTCACGAGCGAGACCGCCGTGTTCGGCAACGACCTCGCGACGCTGCCCGACTTCCCGGCCGAGATCCGCGCCCCCGCAGGGTCGCTACCTGGTGTCTCCGGGTTCCAGGTGCACTTCGCGGACCACGACATCCTCACACCCGGAGACCAGCCGAGCGTGCTCGTCGCGATGAACCCGGCGGCGCTCAAGGTGAACCTCGGCGACCTCGCGAAGGGCGGCACGGTGATCCTCAACACCGACGCCTTCTCGGAGCGCAACCTGCAGAAGGCGGGATACGCGTCGAACCCGCTCGAGGACGGCTCGCTCGCCGACTACCACGTTCACGAGGTTGCCCTGTCGTCGATGACCATCGAGGCGCTCAAGGGCATCGAGGGCGTGACCTCGCGCGAGGCCGAACGGTCGAAGAACTTCTTCGCGCTCGGGCTCATGTCCTGGCTCTACCACCGGCCGATCGAAGGGACCCTCGGCTTCATCGACAGGAAGTTCGGCAAGCGGCCCGAGATCGCGGAGGCGAACACGAAGGCGTTCCGCGCCGGCTGGAACTACGGGGAGACCTCGGAGGACTTCGCGAGCTCGTACGAGGTCGCGCCGGCGAAGCTCGAGCCCGGCACGTACAGGCAGGTCTCCGGGAACACGGCGCTCACGTACGGGCTCATCGCCGCGAGCAAGCTGTCCGGCCTGCCGCTCTTCCTCGGCGCGTATCCGATCACGCCCGCTTCCGACGTCCTCGAGCAGTTGGCCCAGCTGAAGCAGTTCGGTGTGCGCACGTTCCAGGCCGAGGACGAGATCGCAGCCTCGGGCGCCGCACTCGGGGCGGCTTTCGGCGGTGCGCTCGGGGTGACGACCTCGGCCGGGCCGGGGATCGTTCTCAAGTCCGAGACGGTCGGTCTCGCGGTCACGCTCGAGCTTCCGCTCGTCGTCGTCGACGTGCAGCGCGCGGGTCCCTCCACAGGCATGCCGACGAAGCCCGAGCAAGCGGATCTGCTCATGGTCATGTTCGGACGCAACTCCGAGTCGCCCGTTCCCGTGGTCGCGGCGTCGACGCCATCGGGGTGCTTCGACGCCGCCATCGAGGCCGCGCGCATCGCGATCAAGTACCGCACCCCGGTGTTCCTGCTCTCCGACGCATATCTCGCCAACGGCTCGGAGCCGTGGCGGATCCCCGACGTTGCCGGGCTCCCGGACATCTCCACCGAGTTCGCCCTCGAGCCCAACGACGGTGACGGGTTCCTCCCGTACCGGCGCGATCCGGAAACGCTCGCGCGACCGTGGGCCCTCCCCGGAACACCCGGGCTCGAGCATCGCATCGGGGGTCTCGAGAAGGAAGCGGACACGGGCAACGTCTCCTACGACCCCGAGAACCACGACCTCATGGTGCAACTGCGCGCGGCCAAGGTTGCCGGGATCGCCGCGGACATCGCGCCGCTCGAGGTCGACGATCCCGACGGCGCCGAGACGCTCGTACTCGGCTGGGGATCGACGCACGGCGCGATCGGCGCCGCCGCTCGTCGTGTCCGCGCGACGGGCCGGAAGGTCGCGACCGCGCATCTCCACCACCTGAACCCGTTCCCGGCGAACACGGAGGATGTCGTTCGGGGCTACGACAAGGTGCTGATTCCCGAGATCAACCTGGGGCAACTGAGGATGTTGATCCGCGCCCGGTTCCTCGTCGACGCGGTCGGCTACAACAAGGTGCGAGGTCGTCCGTTCAGGTCGGCGGAGCTCGCCGATGTGATCACCGCCCTGGTGGACTCCTGATGGCAGACGGGAACGGCAACCTCGTGCAGCTCACGGCGAAGGACTTCAAGTCCGACCAGGAAGTCCGCTGGTGCCCGGGCTGCGGCGACTACGCGATCCTGAACGTGATCCAGGGGTTCATGCCCGAACTCGGGCTCACGCGCGAGCGGATCGTTTTCGTCTCCGGGATCGGGTGCGCCGCGCGCTTCCCGTACTACATGCAGACCTATGGGATGCACTCGATCCACGGCCGCGCGCCGGCGATTGCTACCGGTCTCGCGGCGTCGCGTCCAGACCTCTCCGTCTGGGTGGTCACGGGCGACGGGGACGCGCTCTCGATCGGGGGGAACCATCTGATTCACGCGCTGCGCCGGAACGTGAACCTCAAGATCCTCCTCTTCAACAACGAGATCTACGGGCTGACGAAGGGGCAGTACTCGCCCACGTCGAAGCCCGGCAAGGTCACGAAGTCGACGCCGATGGGATCGATCGACTACCCGTTCAACCCTCTCTCGATCGCCATCGGAGCCGAGGCCTCGTTCGTCGCGCGCGCCATCGACACGGACAAGAAGGGCCTCACGGACGTCCTCGGCGCCGCAGCTCGGCATCGCGGCTCCGCGTTCGTCGAGATCCTGCAGAACTGCAACATCTACAACGACGGCGCGTTCGACTTCGTGCGCGAGGACAAGGGCAACCGCATCTACCTGCAGGACGGCGAGCGCATCCGGTTCGGGGCGGAGGAGGAGAAAGGGGTCGTCCAGTACCCGGACGGCACCTTGCGCGTCGTCGACGTGGCCGAGGCCGGCGAGAACTCGCTCCTTGTTCACGATGCCGCCAGCTCGCAGGCGAGTCTCGCGTTCGGGCTGTCGCGCATCACGTTCGAGACGGATGGCGCCGTGCCGCTCGGAGTTTTTCGCGCGATCGAGCGTCCGGTGTACGACGACCTCCTGAGCGCACAGCTCGACGCCGCGCGAGAGCAGTCCGGCGAGGGCGACCTCGAGGCGTTGCTGCACTCGGGCGACACCTGGACCGTCTCCGCCTAGCCCGCCGCGGTCAGAGCTCGATCGTTCTCGTCGCCTCGAACGCCTCGAGGAAGCGGCGGTCGTGGCTGACGAGCACGATCGTGCCTGCGAAGCCTGCGAGTGCACCTTCCAGCTGCTCGACGGCCTCGAGATCGAGATGGTTCGTCGGCTCGTCGAGGACGAGCGTGTTCACTCCGCGGGCGGCGAGCAGTGCGAGCGTGGCGCGGCTCCGCTCGCCCGGTGACAGCGAGCGACCCGTGCGGTTGACGTCGTCGGCGCCGAGCGCGAACTTCGCAAGGAGGTTTCGCGTCGCGCCCTGATCGAGACCCGAGCTCGCAGAGAAGGAGGCGAGTAGCGGGCGCCCGTCCGCGAACGGACCACGGCCCTGGGGGAGCTCGCCGAGGACGACGCCAGGACCGAGCCAGCGACGCCCTTCAGCGAGAGGGAGGTCGCCGGTCAGCGCGTGCAGGAGCGTCGACTTGCCCGCTCCGTTTCTCCCCAGGATCGCAAGCCGTTCCCCGTTTCGGATCTCCAGGTCGACGGGCCCGAGCCTGAACGTTCCGTTCTCGACCACCGCTCGCTCGAGGCGCGCGACGACGTCTCCTGCCCGGCGCGTCGGCGCGAGCTCGAGCTCGAGGCGCCACGGGCTCCACGGCTTCTCGACGCGCTCCAGCCGTCCGAGCTTCTTGTCGAACTGCTTGGCGACGTCCTTCGTCTTCTTCTTCTTGCGGCCCTGGCCGTATCCGCGCTCCTCCCACTGCCGCATCGTGCGAGCCTGCTCCTCGATGCGATCGCGCTCGGCGGCGTAGCGGCGGTGGGCGCCCTCGTCGCGCTCGCGGCCGCGGCCGCGCTCGGCCTCGTACGCGCTCCAGCCTCCCGCGTATTCGCGAACGCGGCGCGTCTCCGCCTCGAGCTCGACGATGTGGGTCATCCGTTCGAGAAACGCGCGGTCGTGGGAGACCGTGACGATGCCCCCGCGGTGGCGGTCGAGGAAGCGCTCGAGGAGCTCGAGCCCGGCGAGGTCGAGATCGTTCGTCGGCTCGTCGAGGAGGAGAACGTCCGCGTTCGAGTCGATGAGCTCCTGTAGGTGCGCCCTGGCGGTCTCCCCACCCGACCGCCCTGCGCCCTCGGGCTCCTGCTCGAGATACGCAACGGACAGTCCGGGCGGCTCGCGGCTCACGGTCCCGGAGTCGACGGGCTCGAGCCCAGCGAGGACTCGGAGCAACGTCGACTTCCCGATGCCGTTCGGGCCGACGAGCCCGATGCGTCGGCCCGGCGCAACGGTGAGCGAGATCCGGTCGAGAACGAGCGTGTCGCCGAACGACTTCGACACCGATCGCGCGGCGAGCACGCCGTGACCGCCGGGCATCGTGGCTAGCGGGACTCGGCGAGGAATCGCTCGATGCGCGCCGCGATCTCCTCGCCCTTCTCCTCCTGCAGGAAGTGCCCCGCCCCGGCGACGATCTCGGCCGGCCCGGCGCCGGGAATGCGCGAGGCCATGTGCTCCGCGGCGGTGGTGGAGAAGATCGGATCGGAGTCCGAGAAGAGGACGAGCGCGGGCTTCTCCCAGCGCTCGAGCCCGGCGCGAACCTCGAGCATCTTGGCCGCGTTCGGGTGCTCCAACTCGGTCGGAACGTGCTCGGGGAACGCGAGGACGCCCTGCTTCGACTCGGGAGTCGGGAAGGGCGCGTCGTAACCGGCCACGACGTCGTCGGCGAGCTCGCCCAGCGCGGACAGCCGGACGAGCTGACCGGGAACGATCTCGGTTCCGACGCGGCGCATGAACTCCCGGAACCGAAGCCACTCCGGTGACGGCGCACGACCCGCGCCGATGCCCGTGTTGAGGATCACGAGGCGTTCCACGCGATCCGGGCGCTCGACTGCGAGCCGCAGTCCGATCGGGCCGCCCCAGTCCTGGACGACGACGGTCGTGCCACGCAGGTCGAGCTCGTCCGCAAGGCGCTCGATCGAGCCGTAGTGGAAGTCGTAGGAGTAGTCCTCGATCCGCAGCGGCTTGTCCGAGCGCCCGAAGCCGAAGTAGTCCGGCGCGACGACTCGAGCCGAGCCGGTCAGAGTCGGAATCATCTTCCGGTACAGGAACGCCCAGGTCGGCTCCCCGTGCAACAGGAGCACCGGATCGCCCGCGCCCTCGTCGACGTAGTGCATGCGCAGGCCGTCTTGCTCGGCGTAGTTCGGTGCGAACGAGTACCCCGTCAGCCCCTCGAAGCGCTCATCGGGGGTGCGGTAGAACTCCACGCTTCGATCATGACAGCGACGAGAGGAACCCCTGTGGGAGACACCGCGAACATCTGGAGCGACGTCTGGGAGCACGAGAGCGACGAGGAGTGGTCCGCCGGGAAGTCGACGCGCGTCGCCCGCGGCGCGAAGGTGGGAGCAACCGTCTACGAGATCGCGCCGGGTCGGACGGGCGGCCTCTACCACTTCCACCACGGCGCCGAGGAGCTGCTCGTCGTCCTTCGTGGCACGCCGACGCTCCGAGATCCGTCGGGCGAGCGCGAGCTCGCGGAGGGCGACGTCATCCTCTTCCCCGTCGGCTCGGATGGCGCGCATCAGCTCATCAACCGCACCGACGAGCCCGTGCGTTACCTGATGGCCGCGAACCGCCCGTCCCCGGAAGCAGTCGAGTATCCCGACTCACGACAGATCTCGGTGATGGCGCTCACGGCCTCACAGCATGGCGAGCCGCTCTGGGACATGCGCACGCTGGACGAGCCGAGCTCGGGCTAGCCCTCGGCGCGAAGCGCCGGCGGCGCGTGGAGTGCGTCGACGACGCGTGACCGGCGCATGTGTGCGAACGCGATCGTTCCGAGTGACGCGAGACCGGCGACGGCGAACGCAAGCCTCGTGCCGCCGAGCTCCGCCAGCCAGCCCGCGAACAGCCCGCCGATCGGTGCGAGGCCGAGGAACGCGAACAGGTAGATGCCGATCAGGCGCCCTCGGAGGTGATCCGGCGCAGCCAGCTGCACCAGGGCATTGGCGTTCGCCGTGAAGAGGGTGAACGCGACGCCGATCCCGAACAGGACGATCCCGGCTACCACGGCGTTCCCGACCGGCGCGAGGGCGAGAGCCAGCACGCCGAACAGAGCGGCCCCCGTCGCAAACAGGCGCCAGCTCGCACCGCGGAAGGTCGCCGCGGCCAGGGCGCCGGCCAGGGCGCCGAGGCCGAACGTCGCGGAGAGCAGGCCGAAGCCCTCTGGCCCGACGTGCAGCGTGTCGGCCGCGAGCAGCGGCACGAGCACATGGAAGTTGAAACCGACCGTGCTCACGACGGTGACCACGAGGAGGACGAGGCGCAGGTCGCGGTCGTTCCAGGCGTACGCGAAGGCGCGCCTCATGCCGTCGACCACTTTCGCCGAGGGATCGCGCTCGACCGCTCGGAGCTCGTCCTCGCGGACGAGCAGGAGCGCGGTCAGCACCGCGAGGAAGCTGAACGCGTTGATGACGAAGCACGCGCCAGTCCCGACGGCGGCGATGAGCACGCCGGCGATCGCCGGGCCGATCACGCGGGAGCCGTTGAACAGACCCGAGTTCAGCGCGACCGCGTTCGGCAGCTCGCGTGGGCCGACCATCTGGAACGTCAGCGACTGCCGGCCGGGCGCGTCGAACGCGAGCGCGATCCCGCCCAGTGCGGCAAGCACGTAGACGATCGGCAGCGTCGCGGTGCCGGTGAGAGTCACGATCGCGAGTGCGATCGAGATCGCCATCGCGGCGGCTTGCGTCCCCATGACGAGCTTGCGCGACTCGATTCGGTCGGCAACCACGCCCGCGGCGAGGCCGAAGAGCGTGAACGGGACGAAGCGCCAGAACGCCAGAGCGCCGATCGCGAGTGGCGAGCCGGAGAGCTCGATCACGAGCCAGGCCAGCGCGACGTTCTGCATCCAGGTACCCGCCAGCGAGACGATCTGGCCCGTGAAGAAGATCCGGTAGTTGCGGTGCCGCCTGAGGCTGCGGAAGGTGCGGGCGCGCAGGGCGAACGCGAGAGTCGTCACGACTCGTCACCGACGAGGCGCGCGAGCGCGGGCAGCGAGGCCTCGACCGCCTTCAGCTCGGTGGGCTCGAGCATCTCGAGCCTCTCTGCGAGCCACGTCGTGCGACGCGCGCGGATCCGGCGCATGAGCTTGGCAGCCGTCCTCGGTCAGCCGCAGCCCGACCCGCCGTCGATCATCGCTCGAGCGGACACGCTCGATCAACCCCGCGCGCTCGAGGCGATCGACGTGCCCCGACATCGCAGGGGGCGAGATGCCCTCCTCGGCCGCGAGCTCCGCGAGAGCGAGGCCGGGACGCCGCTTGATCAGCCACAGCAGCGTCGCCTGGCGCGCGGTGATTCCCAGCTGCTCCGTCTCCTTTCGCAGCTCGCGCGCGAGTCGCAGCAGGACCGGGCGGAGCTCGGCCGCTACGGTCTCGGGACTAAGAGTAACCTCGCTAATCATTAACGTCGTGAACTATACCATCCGATCACGGCAGCCGGCGCGGTTCCGGTGCGCGGTCGCAGTAGTGTCCGCCCATGCGCGACTCGGAGGCGATGGCATACGTCCGAACGCTCGTGTTCGCCGCTCTGCTCGGCGTGCCCGTCGCGTTCGCGGCCGTGCTGTTCCAAACCGCGATCCACGACGTGATCCACCTCGTGTGGGACGTCGTCCCCGAGGAGCTCGGCTGGAGCGAGCCTGCCTGGTGGTACGTCGTCCTCGTACCCGGGCTGGCAGGACTGCTGGTCGCCGGGGCGATTCGGCTGCCGGGCCACGGCGGACACTCTCCTCTGGAGGGTCTCGGAGCAGACCCGATCCCCCCGATCGCACTCGCCAGCATCCTTCCCGCCGCCCTGGCGACTCTGGGTCTCGGACTCGTTCTCGGCCCCGAGGCCCCTCTGATCGCGCTCGGGCTGGGTCTCGGTGCGCTCTCGGTCAGACTGATTCGACTGGAGGGAACGGGAGCTCAGCTCCTGATCCTCGCGGGTGCATTCGCGGCAGTCGCCGCGCTCTTCGGCGGTCCATTGATCGCAGCATTTCTGCTGTTCGAGGTGACGGCCGCAGCCGGGAAGATTCCCGCGCAACAGATCGGGCGCGCGCTCCTCCCCGGGTTCGTGGCCGCGGGAACCGGAGCGGTCGTCTTCACCGGCGTCGCCGGCTGGAGCGGACTGCACCAGACGAATCTCGCGCTGCCTCAGCTCCCGCCGTACGAGACCCTGCGCGTCACCGACCTGGCCTGGTGCCTGCTCACGGCCGTCGTCGTCGCCGCGATCGTCGTCGCCGTTCGCCACCTGGCGCACGGCATCGCGGCGCAGTCGGCTCGGAGCCCTGCCGGATTGCTGATCGTTGCCGGGCTCGGGGTCGGCGCGCTCGCGGTCGCATTTCGTGCCTTCGCCGACCGGCCCGTCGACCTCGTCCTCTTCTCGGGGCAGGCCGAGCTGCCGGCTGTCGTCGCCGAGGGATCAGCGGGGGTCCTGATGCTCCTCGTCGTCGCCAAGGGTCTCGCCTACGCGCTGTCGCTCGGTGCCGGGTTCCGAGGTGGACCCGTGTTCCCGGCTATCGCGCTCGGCGTCGCCGTAGCGATGGTCGCCGCCGACGTGCTCCCCGGGCTGGACACGACGCCGGCGGTTGCAGCCGGGATCGCTGCAGGAACGACGGCCGTGCTGAGGGTTCCGTTCACCGCCGTTCTGCTCGTGTCGCTCCTCATGGGTGCGTCGGCATTCGACGTCGCTCCGATCGCCGTTCTCGCCGCTGCCATTGCCTGGCTCGTCGCGACTGCGCTCCCGAATCCCGAGGACCGCATGCAGCAGAAGCTCGTCGAAGCCGTGCCCACTGCGCCCGTGTGAGGTCGCGCTACTTCGGCTCGGCTTCGAGCTTGTAGCCGACGCCGTAGCGCGTGTGGATGAACGTGTGCTCGGTCGCGCGACGGTCGATCTTCTCGCGGAGCTTGCGCACGAACACGTCCACGGTGCGATCGCGATGTGTTGCCCGCCGGCCCCAGACGCGCTGCAGGAGCTCGTCTCGAGTCAGGACACGCCCTTGCTCGCGTGCGAGCGTGTACACGAGCCGGAACTCGGTCGGGGTCAGCTCCGCGCTGGCTCCGTCGACGTACGCCTGCACGTTGTCGGGGTCGAGTCGCAGCTCCTCGATGACGATCGCGTCGCCGCGGCGCGGCTCGGCCTCGCTGACACCACGGCGTGCCGCCGCGCGCACGCGGGCGGCGAGCTCCTTCATCGAGAACGGCTTCACGAGGTAGTCGTCGGCGCCGATCTCGAGCGCGTGCACGCGATCGTGCTCGGTCCCGCGGGCGGACACGACGATGATCGGCGTTCCGATCCCCTCGTCTCGCGCCTGCTCGATCACGCGCCACCCGTCGATGCCGGGGAGCATGAGGTCGAGCACGCACACGTCGGGGCGTTCGTACCGAAGTCGCGCGAGGCCGGTCTCGCCGTTCGCGACGCCGACCGCGTCGAACCCGGCCGTCTCGAGATGGCGCGCCATGCCGCGGGCGATGACGTCGTCGTCTTCGATGATGAGGACCTTCGCCATCCGGCGACAACATAGTGGCCGCTCCGGGACGCTCCCTGGGCGCCCGGGTGGTTACCGACTGGTAACCGAACGGTGAAGGGGCTTTCCGTTTGTATGTGACAAGCAAGCTTGACACGGGTTCCGTCAGATCGACTTCGCCGCGACGGCGATCGCGGGACTCGCGCTCATCACCGTCGTCATCGTGGCCTCCGTCGTCGAGGTGGCGCGCGGTCAGGACGGGCTGCCGTACTCGTGGCTCGGTGCGGTCGCCGGCGTGGTCTACCTCGGAGCGATCGGGGTCCTGCGGCTGCGGGGTTAGCCGTGCGGCCCCCTATCGCCCAGGAGTGGATGACCCGCGAAGGACACGCTGCCCAGGCCGCGGTTCCCGTCCGCGTCGAGATCCTCGACTACCTCGAATCACGCTGCTTTCAGGCGCTCGGAAAAGAACTCGAGCGCCTTGCGGGTCTTCGTCTCCTGCTCGCCGCCGAGATCCACACCTTGTCCGGCCAGAAACGCCCTCGCCTCGGCGGCGGCCTGGAACGCCTCCGCGGGTGCGCACTTGGTGGAGAGCTCGAGGATGCGCGAGCCGTCGGGGTAGAGCCACATTTCGGCGACAAGCCTGCGATCGAACGCCTTGGGGGCGAACTTGAGCTTGAGCACGAAGATCGGGCCGAGGATCGACAGTTCGTCGAGACCAAGGCCGTCCGGGGCGTGCTCGGCGTAGAACGCCTGTTGCGCCTTCGAGAAGAGCCTCTGCAGCCGCCGCTTTCCCATGATCGTCTCCCGAACATCCACTCCCGGAGTCCCCTTCATCGAGCCCGAGCAGACATACCCTCCGGGCATCGCGTCCACCTCGACGCCAAACTCCTTCGAGCGGCGCACCCGGCCGGGAAGCTCTGACGGGACGACGGGCCGGAGTTTGACGACGGAGTCGTCGCCCTTCCTCTGCACACGCCGCGCACGAACGACCAGGCCGCGCTCGTACAACGTCAGGTCCGGGGTGTCGAAGAAGAACACCTGACGGATCTGTGCATCGAGCGGATCCATCTTCAGCGCCGCGACGGTCGAGCTGTGCTCTGTCTCGGGAACGGTGAGCTTCAGCTCGACACTGTCGGAGTCCTTGATCAGGGCCATCACTTTCGCCACGTCTTCGTCGGAGAGCCGTGATTCGCGCGTGCGACTCCTAGCCATCTCTGTCCTCCCTGCTCCCGGTCGTGTCACGAGCACCGTAGACCGCTGCCGTACCTGATTGCGTCATCCCGATCGGATGAACACGATTCTGACTCGACGTTCGCGAAGCGTAGCGTCGAGAAGACGCGGCGCTGGTGATTCAGGGTGCAAGGAGAACGAGTAGGACGGATACGGCTCCCACCGCGATCCCGACCGCGGCGAGAGCCAGCAGGAAACCCTCGGCGGTGTGTGATTCTCGGTCCTCCCGCAGCGCGGCCTGGAGCTCTCGGTAGTGCACGATCCCGTACACCATGGCCGCCAGCCCGGAGGCTGCTAGCCCGGTTCCCAATGCGATATACGGCCAGTTCGTGCCGCCGACTACCTCGGGCAGAACACGCCCGATGGCGAATCCCGCCGCAATCCCGGCCAGACCGGTACGCCACCACGCGAGGTACGTGCGCTCGTGCAAGAGCTGCGTTCGGTGAACTTCGCCGCTCGCCATCTCACATGACCGACCTAGACGCGGCGTCCCAGAGCGGGCTCTGAAGGCCCTTGCTGCGGCCGCGTCTCCGCGCTCTGCCCGTAGGAGCGTCGTCGTGCATCTTCACGCGACGCTACCGATTTCGGACGACCCAGCAAGCGTGACTGGCGACGATCGCGGCGAGGTTGCGCCGACCTGAGTGCAAGTCGCCGCCGCGATTGAAGTCTTGCGTCGCTGGGTGAACGGTGAGCTCCGGGCTGAGAAAGCCGTCTTCTGGGGAAGTTCACATGTCGAAACGGACTTGCCGTTGCGCGGACTCGCACGACCGGCGTACCATCGAAGCAATCGTCCAAGGAGGGGAACATGGCAGTCGCCTTCATCCAGGAGTTCCCAACCGGAGCACGTTCGACGACGAACTACGACTTCATCCGTGAGAAGGTCGGCGACGGCCCATTCGACGGCCTGATCGCCCACACCGCGGGATTCGATGACGATGACGGAGTGTTCAGGATCATCGACATCTGGGAGACGCAGGAGCAGGCTCAACGCTTCCTCGATGAGCACATCCAGCCACTCGTGAAGGAGGGGCCGAGCGCGTTCCCGAGTCCAGAAACCGTCTCCGAGCCGACGAAGGACAGCTTCTACGAACTGCACGACGTGCTTGTTGGGGCACGAGTTCACGCCCAGACCTCGTCGTAGAAGAGATCGGGGCTTGCGTGCCTTTCGCATTTCAGAAGAGCACAGGCCCTAGCGCAGTTGTCTGCCGGTATCGGAAGGCCCGGGCGAGGGCCGCCCTCGAGTGCCCTGCGGCTAGGCACGGGTTACCCGGACGCCCGGGCTAAACGCACTTAGTCACAAGACGATCCCGCCGTCGTGACCCAAACGGGGCACGGAGAGAGTGACGGCAGCAAGACTCGGCTCACGTCGCCTCGGGCAGGGTCGGCTTCGTCTACTTCGTCGCCCAGGCGAAGCTGAAGAAGATCGCACCACCGCCCCAGTCGTCACCCACACCCAAGGCGGGCGCCGGGTGGTCACCGAGCGTTCACCTCACGGCCACGTACGAACGAATACGTTGAGTTCGTCGCCGCGGATCGGCCGCCGGTCCCCCGGGCGACACGGGGACCCATTCGCCGTGGGGCTACGGTCCCTCCTTTCGGGGGCCAGTGGAGCCGGGGGTTCAGCACCGGCTCTCGGCCCTTCCTCGCAGCATGGTTTGCAGAGTGCGAGAAGGCGGTATCACAGCGATGCCGCGGGGAGAGAATCCGGCGGCAAGTGCTCGCGGGAGGGTTGACTCGACCCCCTCGTTGAGTCGTCCTCCCGCTGAGCGCCACTGCCGGCTACGCGAGTGGCGCAGCGTGCGCTAGCAGTAGCGCCATGGCAGCGCTCTTGCTGTGCCCCGAGTAGCGAGAACGATCGAGCTCAGCATGGGCAGCGCACCCTCACCCGGCCTCGTATCGTGGCGGCGTGAAGCGCCTATTCCTGCTTCGTCACGCGAAGTCGGCTTGGGACGATCCGACGCTCCGTGACCGCGACCGGCCGCTCGCACCGCGGGGCCGCAAGGCGGCAAAGCGAGTCGCGCGTTGGGCAGAGAGGCACAGAGTGCGCCCTCAGCTCGTCGTCTGCTCGAATGCAGCGCGCGCACAGCAGACACTTCAGCGTGTGCTTCCCGGCCTCGGCGAGCCTGCCGTGTGGTTCGAGGTGACCCTCTATGCCGCCGCGGTAGACACGCTGCTCGACCGTGTCCGAGCACTTCCCGACGAGGTTGACGAGGTGATGCTCGTGGGGCACAACCCGGGTCTCATGGACCTCTTGCTGCTGCTCGCCGAACCGGGTCCGCTGCGCGAGCGGGCGTGCGGGAATGTCCCGACCGGCGCGCTCGCGGAACTCGAATTGGAGGTCGAGCGCTGGGCTGAGGTGTCACCCGGCGAGGCACGGCTGAGGGAGTTCGTGCTGCCGCGCGAGCTCACGTAACCACGCCCCGCATGACGATCCGCTCGTCCGATCCCGAATCGGGAGGGCACATTGAGCACCGCGTAGGGCGAGCAAGCGGACGAGACTCCTCGTCGTCGTAGTCGCTAGCGTCACGCGATGCAGTTCGACACGAAGATCGCCGTCGTCCTCCGCGACGACCTCGTCGGCTGGGAGAGAACCAACGTGACGGCGTTTCTCGTCAGCGGGATCGCTGGCACCGTGTCAGGCGTCGTCGGCGAGCCGTATAGGGACGCGTCCGGGAACGAGTACCTGCCGATGTTCGTCCAGCCGGTGCTCGTCTACGCGGCCGACGCCGCCGGGCTGCGGCGGGCCTACGAACGCGCGATGAGCCGCGGCGTCACACCAGCCATCTATACGCACGAGCTCTTCGCGACGAATCACGACGCGGCCAATCGCGCCGCCGTCGCTGACGTCCCAGCGGAGGATCTCGATCTCGTCGGAATCGCGTTCCGCGCTGAACGCAAGACGGTCGACAAGGTCGTCGACCGGCTGCGCTTCCACCCTTGAGGCTTGTTCAGTGTGACCCGGCGTCGTCGCTGCACGTACCCGATTAGGCAACGCCGGCATAGGAGCAGCCGGCGGCGCGGAGCACGCGGAGCGCGTGCAGCGCCAACAGCTCGCTCGGCCCCGGAGCCGCAGTCGACCACCTCGACGCTTCTGCCCTCGAGCCCGGTGCTTTCAACCAGCGGCCCCCCGACGCGCCGACTCGCGAAGCGAAGTACAGGTGCCCGACCCCGAGGCCAGACTCGGGATCGGGCTCCTGATCTCGTCGAGCTACTGGTCGGCGTCCGTGTCCGTGTCCGCGTTCTCGCCCTCTTCCTGATCGGCCGTCACGCGGTCGACCACGAACACGGTCTCGCAGTTCACGATTCGCGTGCGCGGCCGCTCGGCGCGAAGCACCCACGCCTGGTCCGACCCGCGGCCACAGGCCAACAGGTCGGAGTCTCCGTCGGCTGCGAGCGAGTGCAGCTTGTCGTCTCCGCTCCCGCCGTATATGCGATCCGGGCCCCAGCCGCCGAAGAGCGAGTCGTTGCCCTCGCCGCCGTACACGACATCCCAGCCCTTGTTGCCCGACGCGCGGTCGTTCCCGTTGCCGCCCCGAACCTCGTCGGCGTCCGATCCGCCGGACAGGCGGTCGTCTCCGTTGCCGCCGGCAACCACGTCGTTTCCGCGGCCGCCGTAGACGAGGTCGCCCCCATCGGCCGCCCGGACGGCATCGTTCCCTGAGCCGAGGCGCACGTCGTCCGCGCCATCGCGGGCGTACACGGTGTCGTTCCCGCCGAATGCCGAGATGCGGTCCGCTTCAGCGGTGCCGCGGAGCACGTCGTCGCCCGGCGTTCCGGCGATCGCCAGCGCAGCGGCACCCGTCGACGACGGTCAGGGCCGCCACCCCTGCGACCGACGTGAGGAGCTTGAGTTTCATGCGTCTCTCCTTTCGAGTGGACGCATCCATTCACCGTCATGTGAGTTCGAGAGCCATGAGGCTCGCGCAAGCGGTCCGCAAACCTTCTGTTAGAACGCCGTGACGGTGGCGGACTCAGATGCGACCCGGGGGCGCGTCCTCGTCGAGGAGAGTCGCGAGGCTATCGTCGTCGTGGACGAGTCCGACCGTGTGCTGCTCGCGAGCCGCCGCGCGCGCCAGACCATCGACGGTGTGCGCGAGGGCGAGCGCCTTCCCTCGGAGCTCATGACCGGGGAGAGCGGTGTCATTCCGTTCGTCGTCCCGTACGAGGTCGGCGGGAGGCGCGAGCGCCTCGTGTACCTCTCCCGCGAAGGCGATCTCGCGGCCTACGAGGAGCTCCGGTCCGGCTTCACGGCTGCGGTCTCGCACGAGCTGAGGACTCCGCTCGCCCGACTGCTGACGGTGCTCGAGACGACCACGCTGCCCGGTGAGGACGTCCCGGCGCTCGTCGAGCAGGCAAAGGGCGAGATCGACCAGATCACCGAGCTCATCGACGAGGTCCTTTTCCTGAGCGAGCTCGAGTCGGGCGCGCGCGTGGTCGCACTCGGGCCAACGCCCGTCCGCCCGGTCCTCGCGGAGGCGCTGGAAGATCTGAACGAGCGTGCGGCGCGCGCAGGAGTGGCGACCCGGCTGGACTGCGACGAGCGGATCGAGCTCGCGATCAGGCCGCGCATGCTCGGAGTCGTCGTTCGCAACCTCGCCGAGAACGCACTTCGTTACGCAGGTCCGGGTGCGACGTTCACGCTGACCGTGGAGTCCGTCGACGACTCCGTGGTCCTCTCTGCGCGCGACGACGGAGTCGGCGTCGACGACGCCGAGCTGGGCCGTCTCTTCGAGCGTTTCTTCCGCTCCGACCGAGCGCGGGCGTCCCGCGGGACCGGGCTCGGCCTCGCGATCGTGAAGCACATCGTCACGCAGGCGGGAGGAACCGTCGAGGCCCGTGGCGGCCGAGGTCGCGGGCTCGAGGTGCGGTGCGAGTTCCCGGCGCCCTCGTAGGCCGCTTCACCGGATCAACACCACATCTTCACCAGCGGGTCGCCCGGCTCGGACGGGCGGTCGACCAGACTCGCTACGTGAGTCTGCGACTCCCGATCGCAGTGGCCGCTGTGACGTCGGCCCTTGTCCTCGCTGGCTGCGGCGGAGACTCGAACGGCGATGACGTCATCACCGCCGATGGCTCGAGCACGGTCGGGCCCTTCGTCACCAAGGCCGCGGAGGACTTCAAGGCCGACGGCGGCGCCGACGTCACGGTCGGCATCTCGGGAACGGGCGGGGGATTCGAGCGCTTCTGCGCGGGCGAGACCGATCTCTCGAACGCGTCGCGCGAGATCGACGAGGACGAGGTTGCGCTGTGCGAGGAGGGCGGCGTCGAGTACGTCGAGTTCCGCGTCGCTACCGACGCGCTCACGAACGTGGTGAACCTGGAGAACGACTGGGCGACGTGCCTCACGGTCGATCAGCTCAAAGAGGTCTGGGAGCCGAGCTCGACAATTGCGAACTGGAACCAGATCGACCCTTCGTACCCGGACCTTCCGCTGAAGCTCTACGGGGCCGGCACCGACTCCGGGACCTTCGACTACTTCACCGACGTGATCGTCGGCGAGGAGGGCGCGAGCCGCTCCGACTTCTCGGCGACGGAGGATGACAACATCACGGTGCAGGGGGTCGCGGGCGACAGGGGTGCGATGGGCTACTTCGGGTTCTCGTACTTCGAGGAGAACCAGGACACTCTGAAGGCGCTCGAGGTCGACGGAGGCTCCGGCTGCGTCGCACCGAGCGCCGACGCGGCGCGGGACGGCTCCTACACGCCGCTCTCGCGACCGCTCTTCGTCTACGTGAACCAGAGCTCGTTCGACGACAAGCAAGAGGTGCGCGACTTCATCCAGTTCATGCTCGACTCGAACGCGACGATTGCCGAGGAGGCGCGGTTCGTCGGCCTGAGCGCCGACCAGCTTGCCGAGGAGCAGTCGACGTTCGACGAGGCCACCAGCTAGCGCGCGCGTGGCGATCCCCGACATCGCGCTCGAACAGCCGGCGCTCGCCCTTCCGCGCAAGCGCATCCGCTGGGGCGAGCTCGTCGTGCAGGGCCTGCTCTTCACCGCGGCGGCGATCTCGGTGCTCACCACGCTCGGCATTGTGTTCTCGCTCCTCCAGCCGGCGCTCGAATTCTTCACGGAGATCAGCCCATGGGAGTTCTTCACGGGAACTACCTGGGCGCCGCTCTTCCTCGACGCCAGGTTCGGTGTCGTGCCGCTCGTCGTCGGGACGTTCGTCATCTCGTTCTGGTCCGCTCTGGTCGCCTTTCCGCTCGGGCTCGGCGTCGCGATCTACCTGAGCGAGTACGCGCGGCCGCGCGTCACCAGCGTCCTCAAGCCGATCCTCGAGATCCTGGCGGCGATCCCGACTGTCGTACTCGGGTACTTCGCGCTCACGTTCGTCACGCCTTTGCTGCGCGACATCGGACTGCAGGTCGAGATCTTCAACGCGCTCGCGGCGAGCCTCGTGCTGGGCGTGATGCTGATCCCGACGGTCGCGACCCTGTCGGAGGACGCGATGGCCGCGGTTCCACGCGACCTTCGCGACGGGGGCTATGCGCTCGGCGCCGACAAGCTGCAGGTGTCGACACAAATCGTCGTTCCCGCAGCGGTCTCGGGGATCATCGCGGCATTCGTCCTCGCGTTCTCGCGCGCTGTCGGCGAGACGATGATCGTGCTCATCGCTGCCGGTCAGCTCGCCCAGATCACCTTCGATCCGCGCGAGACGATCGAGACGATGACGGCATTCATCGGCGCTACGGGCAACGGCGACGTCCCGACCGGCTCGATCGAGTACAAGACGATCTTCGCCGTCGGGCTCACGCTCTTCGTGATCACGCTGATCATGAACCTGATCTCGATCAGGCTCGTCCGCAAGTACCGGGAGATCTACGAATGAGCACGCTCGACGCCCCGCTCCAGAGCGACCGCAACGATCGCAAGTGGAAGAACCGTGCGTTCTCCGCGGCCATGCTCTTCTCCATGCTCGTGGCCTTCGGAACGCTCGCGGTGCTCCTCGTCGACACCATCGTGACCGGCTGGCCGGCGATCCAGTGGGCGCTGTTCAGCGATCCGCCCTCGACGGTGCCTGAGGAAGCTGGTGCCCGGCCGGCCATTCTCGCGACGCTCTACCTCGGCTTCCTGGTCCTGATCCTGTCGGTGCCGATCGGCGTCCTGACGGCGATCTACCTCGAGGAGTACGCGAATCGGGATCGCTGGTGGAACCGGCTGATCGAGGTCAACATCCAGAACCTCGCCGCCGTGCCCTCGATCGTGTACGGCATCCTCGGGCTGGCGTTCATCGTCCGCGGAATCGGCGTGGGACGCGTCGTTTTCGCGGGTGCCCTCATCCTCACGCTGGTCGTACTCCCCACCGTCGTCGTCTCGTCACGCGAGGCGATCCGTGCGGTGCCGGACTCGATCCGCCAGGGCGCGTTCGCCCTCGGCGCGACCAAGTGGCAGGTCGTGTGGCGTCAGGTGCTCCCGGCGTCGATCCCAGGTATCGCCACGGGCTCGATCCTCGCGCTCTCGCGCGCGGTCGGCGAGACCGCCCCTCTGATCATGGTCGGCGCGATCACGTACGTCGCCTTCAATCCGGAGCTCTTCGGTGCGTATACCGCGCTCCCCGTTCAGATCTACAACTGGACGAAACAGCCCGACCCGGGATTCCAGACGCTGGCGGCGGCCGCCGCCATCGTCCTCCTCGCGATCGTGCTTACGATGAACGCGGTCGCGATCTTCCTCCGCAATCGCTACCGCAAGCAGTGGTGACATGACGCAGATGGAAACGCCACAAATCGACAGCTCCCGTATCGCCGAGGTCTCTCGCGGTCTCGAGCGCTCCGAGGTCGAGCGGCGCGAGAAGGTCTTCTCCGTCTCGAACCTCGCGGTCGCGTACAGCGGGAAGGTCGCCCTCGAGCACGTCTCGATCGAAGTGCACAAGAACACCGTGACGGCATTCATCGGCCCGTCCGGGTGCGGCAAGAGCACGTTCATCCGCTGCTTCAACCGCATGAACGACCTCATCCCCGGAGCGAAGGTAACGGGAACGGTTCTCTACCACGGGCAGGATCTGTACAGCCCGCAGGTGGATCCGGTCGAGATCAGGCGCCGGATCGGGATGGTCTTCCAGAAGCCGAACCCGTTCCCGAAGTCCATCTACGACAACGTCGCCTTCGGGCCGCGCGTCCTCGGGATGAAGGGGAGCATGGACGAACGCGTCGAGGGAGCGTTGCACCACGCGGCGCTCTGGGACGAGGTGAAGGACCGGCTGAAGGACGGGGCGCTCGGGCTCTCGGGCGGCCAGCAGCAGCGCCTGTGCATCGCGCGGGCGCTCGCCGTCGAGCCCGACGTGATCCTCATGGACGAGCCGGCGTCGGCGCTCGACCCGATCTCGACCACGCGCATCGAGGACCTGATGCACGACTTGAAGCGGGAGTACACGATCGTGATCGTCACGCACAACATGCAGCAGGCCGCACGCGTCGCCGACATGACCGCGTTCTTCAGCGTCATCGTGGAAGAGGACGGGAGCAACAGGCGCGGGGTTCTCGTGGAGTACGACGCGACCACGAAGATCTTCACCGCCCCCGGCGACAAGAGGACGGAGGACTACGTGACGGGGCGTTTCGGATGAGGATCGGGCTACAAGCCGAGCTCGACGGGTTGGAGGCCGGGTTCCAGGAGGCGGGTGAGATCGTCGTCCGCTCGATTCGTGGTGTCGTCGATGCCCTCCGGACGCAGGACGTCGAACTGTGCGACGAGGTCATCGCGTTCGACGACGAGATCGACGAGCGCTACCTCGCGATCGAAAAGCAGGTCGAGGTCGTCCTCGCCCGGCAGACGCCTGTTGCAGGCGATCTTCGACTCGTGCTCGCGATCCTGCACTGCGGATTGCATCTCGAGCGCATCGGCGACCAGTGCGTGACCATCGCGAAGTTGACCAAGCTCTCCAGCCACCTCGACACGAAGCAGGGGGTGATCGAGAGCCTCGTCGACATGGGCGACCGCTGCGGCGAGATGGTGAAGGTCTCGCTCGACGGCTTTGCAGAGCGGGACGTCGAGCAGGCGCGCTCGCTGCACTCGCTCGACGACCTCGTCGATCGTGCGAATCGCCAGGTCTTCCAGGAGGTCCTCAGCTACGTGCACGACGTCGAAGCACTCGAGTGGGGCATGCGGCAGATCACGGCGTCCCGCTGCTTCGAGCGGATCGGCGACAACGCAGTCGACATCGGCGAGCAGACGGCCTTCGTCGTGACCGGCGAGTTCGCCGAGTTCACCGACGCGTCGCACTGACGTCGCGCCTTTACCACCTCACCACCACACGTTCACGCCTCTTCGTCCCACGTCTCGCCTCGCGCTCGCGACCATCGCGGCGGCAGGTCAATTCGACTAGAGGAGTTGGGGCAGACGATGAAGCTCTCTTTCGGGCGCCGCGGAGTAGCGGTCGCCGGCGGGATTCTGGCGTCTCTCGCGATCGTTTCGGTGGCCGCGGGATCGGCGCAGCAGAACCCCACGTACAACCTGAAGGGCCTCGGTGGCTCGATCACCGCCGACGGATCGTCGACTGTCGGGCCGTACACGACGGCAGCTGCGGAGCTCTTCTCGCGCGCGGGTGCGGCGAAGGTGAAGGTGACCGTCGGGATCTCCGGAACCGGTGGTGGGTTCCAGCGCTTCTGCAAGGGTGAGATCGATCTGTCGGATGCCTCGCGCCCGATGAGGAACACCGAGGCTGCGGCGTGCAAGACGGCCAACATCGGCTCGTGGCGGGCATTCACCGTCGCGAACGACGCTCTCACGGTCGTCGTCAACCAGCAGAACACCTGGGCGACCTGCCTCACGGTCGCCGAGTTGAAGAAGATCTGGGAACCGGGCTCGAAGGTGAACAACTGGAGCGACGTCCGCTCGAGCTTCCCCGACGTGCCGCTGAAGCTGTTCGGCGCGGGAACGGACTCGGGCACGTTCGAGTACTTCACCGAGGCGATCAACGGGCGGGCGCGCGCAAGCCGGACGGACTACCAGGCCTCCGAGGACGACAACGTGCTCGTGCAGGGTGTCTCCGGTGAGCGTGGCGCGATGGGCTACTTCGGCTACTCGTACTACATCGAGAATCAGAGCCGGCTGAACGCCGTCCAGGTCCGGAACCCGAAGACCGACCAGTGCGTGACTCCGAATGTCGCCTCGGTCCACAACAACTCCTACAAGCCGCTCTCCCGCCCGCTCTTCATCTACGCGAAGGGCTCCTCGTTCAAGCGCACCGAAGTGCAGGCGTTCATCGACTACATCTTCGACAACGAGATAAAGATCGCCGCACGGGCTCGCTTCGTTCCGCTCACGAAGGTGCAGCTCAAGCGCGCGAGGACGAACTTCTACCTGGCGGTGAAGGCCGCGAGACGCACCTGATCTCTCCCTCCGACTGACCACCTGCCGGACGAGGGGCGGCCAATCGGCCGCCCCTCGCGCATCGGAATAGGCTGAGTCGATGCGCGAGACGGTCGAGCGAGAGCTGAAGTTCGTACCGGGCGAGGACTTCGTGCTTCCTGCCCTCGGGCAGGAGCTCCCGGCCCGGACGTTCGTCTCGGCGTACTTCGACAGCAATGACCTCCGACTCGCGCGTCGCGGGATCACGTTGCGCCACCGCATCGAGGACGGCAGCAGGGTGTGGCAGCTCAAGATCCCGAGCGGTGCCGCGCGCCTGGAGCTCGAAGAGGCGGGCGTTCCCGCGCGTCCTCCGGAGGGGCTGTCCGATCTCCTCGTCGCGCATCTGCGCGGCGCGGAGCTCGTCCGCGTCGCAAGGCTGAGGACGCGCCGGCAGACGCGCCAGGTCGACGGCGCCGAGATCGTCGACGACTCGGTCAGCGTGCTCGACGGCCAGCGCGTCACGTCCCGATTCCGGGAGCTCGAGATCGAGCTCGTCGGAGGCGACGAGGCGACACTCGCACGCCTGGACGCGGCACTGCGCGACGCGGGCGCCGAGCCGGCGGGCACGCCCAAGCTCTTCCGCGTGCTCGGTCTCGAGCTCCCCGCTCCGGCCCGACCGGTCCGCGCCGGACGCAGGCCCGCTCGCCGCGCTGCGGCATGGCGCTCGCCGCGCAGTACGAGCAGCTCCTCGCGCACGATCCTGGGACCAGGCTCGGAACGGATCCCGAGGATCTCCACCAGATGCGGGTCGCAACCCGCCGCTCGCGAGCGTTCCTGCGGGCCGCGCGTCCGCTCCTCGATCGAGAGTGGGCGGCGGACCTGCGCGACGAGCTCGGGTGGCTCGGCTCGGCGCTCGGGCCTGCGCGCGATCTCGACGTCCTGCTCGAGCAGATTCGAGCAGACCTCGCGGCAATCGGAGCCGACGCAGGTGACGCTGACGCTCTGCTCGACTCGCTCGAGACCGAGCACAGAGAGGCGCGGGCGGTCGTGGTCGATGCGCTCGGCGATCCGCGGTACCTCCGGCTTCTGGACGCGCTCGACGGTGTCGAGCCGAAGCCGGGCTCCGGAAAGGCGGGTGCCTCGCTTGCCGATCTGTGGTGGGACGAGTTTCGGCGCACACGACGCCGCTTCGGAAAGCTCGGTCGCTCGCCGACCGACGAGGACCTCCATGCAGCGCGGATCCGGGTCAAGCGAGCGCGTTACGCGGCCGAGCTCGGAGCGGGGGAGCTCGGCAAGCCGGGTGAGCGGTTCGTCGCCGCGGCCAAGCGTCTCCAAGACGTGCTGGGCGAGCATCAGGACGCTCATGTCGCGGAGTTGCGAATCGCGGCCTGGGCTGCGGAACGACCCGATCCACCCGAGCTCGTCGCGCGCCTCCTCGATCGGCTGCGCGCGCGTCGGACAGCAGCCCGGGCGGAGTGGCCGGCCGCCTGGGAGGAGCTGGAGAAGCGAGCCCGGAAGGCGCGGCCGTGATCCGCGCCGCCGGCGGCCTTGTCGTCCGTGAGAGCGACGACGGCCTGGTGGTACTCGTGGTCCACCGCCCGCAGTACGACGACTGGTCGTTCCCGAAGGGCAAGGCCTCCGCGGGGGAAACCGACGAGGCCTGTGCGCTTCGGGAGGTCGAGGAGGAGACGGGGCTGCGCTGCACGCTCGAGGTGGAGCTCCCGACCACCGAGTACGCGGACGCCAGGGGGCGACCCAAACGCGTGCGCTACTGGCTCATGACCCCGACCGGCGGCACTCTCGCCTTCGAGCACGAGGTCGACGAGGCGGTGTGGGCGACGACCGGCAAGGCTCGAGCGCTGCTCTCGTACGAGCGCGACCGTGAGCTTCTCGATGCACTTCCCGATGCGGCGCCATCGATGCGCTGACCCTTGACCAGCGCGTTCCGAGGGCCGAGAATCCTGACAACGGCCCGGGAGAGGCCGAGAGAGGGGCTAGGTGCTACTCCTGAGACACGCGAGTGCTGGTGTTCGACTGTCGTCGCCGGGCGTCGACCGCTTCAGGCGACTCGACGAGACCGGTCGCGCCACCGCGCGGAATCTGATCTGGGCGCTCGCGGGCCAGGAGCTCACCATGATCGTCTCCAGCCCGATCCCCCGCTGTGTCGAGACCGTCGTCCCCCTTTCGCACGATCGCGGACTTCGGGTAGACACACGCCCTCAGCTCGAGCCCGACGCGTCGGAGGACGAGCTCCGAGCGCTGCTCCTTTCGCTGCCGGACACGACGCTCGCGTGTACCCATCGCGAGGGCTTCGAGCAGCTGTACAGCGGGGAGATCCAGTGCGAGAAGGGCGGCGCGTGGCTCCTGGAGCGTCACGGAGCCGAGCTCGTTCCGACCGAGTACCTCGCCCCACCCGCGATCGCGGGCCGGACGAGACCGGCGGTGAGCTCCACGGCGTAGTTCGGGCTGCGCGATTCCGCAGCCGCGGTCCGGGTACAGTCACCCGAGAGAAGACTTGCACGACCGTAGTCGACAACGCGAGAGTCGATGCTCTCCGGGGCCAGAGAGGGGGAACGGGATGTTGTTGCTGAGACACGCAAGTGCCGGGTCGAGGCTCAAGTCGCCGACGATCGACTCGTTCCGCCGGCTCGACGAGGACGGGCGTGCGGAGGCTCGCCAGCTCGTGTGGGAGCTCGCCGACCATCCGATCGACAGGATCGTGTCGAGCCCGCTTCCCCGCTGTGTCGAGACCGTCGTCCCCCTCAGCGAGAGCCGCAACCTCGTCGTCGAGGTTCGCGACGAGCTCGCACCGGACGCCTCGGCGGAAGAGGCCCTGGCTCTCCTGGAGGAGCTTCCCCCGACTGCGATCGTGTGTACGCACCGAGAGGTCTTCGAGCGGCTCTTCGAGGACGAGGCGCCGGAGACCGGAGGCGGCCTCGTGCTCGAGCGCCAGGACGGCGAGTTCGTCGCCACCGGCTACGTCCCGCCGCCGTCGACCGCAGCAGTCGGCGAGCGCTCGAGAGTGCTGACCGCGACCTAGCGCGCCGCGGAGAGCTCGCCGAGAAGCGCCTGGACGCGCGCGTCGAGCTCGTCCCTGATGCGCCGAACCGTCTCGATGTCTTTCCCTGCCGGGTCCTCGAGCGTCCAGTCCTCGTAGCGCTTGCCGGGGTAGATCGGGCAGGCGTCGCCGCAACCCATCGTGATCACGACGTCGGCGGCGCGCACGACCTCGTCCGTCAGCGGCTTCGGGAACTCCTCTTGCAGGTCGACGCCGACCTCGGCCATTGCTTCCAGGACGGCCGGGTTGATCCCGTCCGCCGGGTCGCTCCCCGCGGAGCGGACGTGCACGTTGCCTCCCGAGCGCAGGTGGACGAGTCCCGCCGCCATCTGGCTCCGGCCGGCGTTGTGGACGCAGACGAAGAGGACCTCCGGTTGCTCGTTCGTGAGCAGCCCCTCGGCCTGGGCGAGCGCGCGAAGTCGCTCTCGTGCGAACCGATACGTCAGGACCGGCACGAAGTCGGCTAGGCGCGAGCCACCCAGGAGCTCGGCAGACTCGGCGATATAGCGGGCGATCGTCTCGCGCGAGAAGATTCCCGAGAACTCGTCCTGTAGCGACTCGGCCGCCTTCTCGACGTGCGCTCGGGTGATCGGGTCGAGCATCTCGGTCATCGCGACCTCACCGCAGTGATGGTGGCAGAGACATAGGCGGCGGTCAATATCGACGGTGGTGAATATGTGGTGATCGCCCAGGATTCATCGACACAAGTCGATACCATCTCCCGACGATGAAGAGCCTCCCGCTCGTCGCCTGCTGCACGCCACTTGCCGGCTCGACGCTCTCGACCGACGACGCGGTCGAGCTCGAGCGACTGTTGAAGGCGCTGGCGGATCGCCATCGACTGCGCATCATCAACTGCCTCATCCAGGCAGACGGTGAGCCGGTCTGCGTATGCGAGTTCCAGCCCGTGCTGGGAATCTCCCAGCCGACGGTGAGTCATCACCTGAAGCAGCTCGTCGAGGCCGGGTTGCTGGAGCGTGAGAAGCGCGGCACGTTCGCGTACTACACGCTGGTGACCGGCGCGCTCGAGCAGGTCGGATCCATCCTGAGCGGGCGCGCAGAGCCCGCAGTCGCCTGAGGTCGGTGCGGGCTCACCTGCGGGCCCTCGCCGCGGAGGCGATCGGAACGTTCGCGCTGGTCCTCGTCGGCTGTGGCGCGATCATGGTCGACGCCGAGTTCGGTGGTCTCGGAGCCGTGGGTGTCGCGCTCGCCTTCGGGCTCGTGATCGCGGCGATGATCTACGCCTTCGGTCACGTGTCCGGCGCCCACTTCAATCCCGCGGTCACGCTCGGGCTCGCGCTGACGCGACGGTTTCCCGCTCGCCGGCTTCCCTCGTACTGGGCCGCGCAGGTGGTCGGCGCGCTCGTGGCCGCACTCGTGCTTCGAATCTCACTCGGAGACATCGCAAGTCTTGGCGCAACCATGCCCACGGGCTCGCAGGCACAGTCCTTCGCGTGGGAGGCGGTTCTCACTGCGTTGCTGCTGCTCGTGATCGCCGCAGTGACGCTCGCTGAGGACGCGCAACTTCAGCTGGCCGGGATCGCAGTCGGAGGCACCATCGCGTTCGCCTCGCTCGTCGGCGGCCCGATCTCGGGAGCATCCCTGAATCCCGCGCGGTCGCTGGGGCCTGCCGTTGTCTCGGGCGAAACGGCTTCTCTCTGGATCTACCTCGTCGCGCCGTGTCTAGGGGCGATCGTGGGTGTCGTGGCATATGCCTGCACCCACGGCTTCCCGGGAGCCGGGTCGCCCGAAGACCGCCACGACCCCGACACACGCACCTCCTAGCCGGGAAGCGCTGCCTGATCGATCTCAGGCGGCTGCGGCGTGCGCACGAGCGAGGCTGAGCGCGGCGCCCTCGCGCAGCCCGCCGCGGCCGACCTCGAGCTTCGCGTCGAGCTCGCGCGCGACCTCCGAGAGCACGAGCGTCCCGCCGAGGAGGGTTTCCGTCCGGCCGGGCGTCACATCGAGGCCTGCGGTCACCGCCTCCGGGCCCTTGCGGACGATCCGCTCCACGAGCTCGTCCAGACGACGGACGCCGAACGGCCGGCCGACGATGCGCCCGACTGCGCGCGCTGTCCCGCCGACGGCCAGTGCCGCGTCGGGTCGCGGTGGGTCGAGGTCGGCGAGAAGCTCCCGAATCTCCATGCGGGCACTTGCGACTTCCCCCATGCTCGGCCGGTCGGCGGGGAGGAACGCGCGCGTTACGCGCAGCGCACCGACATCGCGCGAGCTGACCCATGGCGAAGCATTGCCGGGCTCTCCCACCGCGACCTCGCAGGACCCGCCTCCAAGATCGACGACGCCGACGAGTCCCCGCGGGTCATCCATCGAAGCCACGGCGCCTTCCCATGCCAGCCGACCCTCGTCCTCCGCGCTCAGCACGACGACCGGCGCGCGCGTCGCCCGCTCGAGCGTGCGGACGATCTCGTCGGCGTTCGCGGACTGGCGGCCGGGTGCGGTGACGATCGTCTCGATTCGCTGCGCGCGTGCTCCCCGTGCAGCGGCTGCGTACGACGTCGCGACGGTTGCCAGCTCGCGTAGCTTCGCGGCGCCGATGTGCCCGAGTCGGTAGGCGTCGTCACCAAGACGCAGGTAGACACGCTCGCGCTCGAGCTCGCGCACCTCGCCGCTTCGCTTCACCGAGGCGACGAGCAGGCGCACTGAGTTGGAGCCGACGTCGATGACAGCGACACGCACGGAGGGGATTCTCTCGGGGGCGTCGGTCGAGCTACTCGTCACTTTGCCCAGTGCGGGGGCGGCGTCGAGCCCGCTTGATGGCTCGACGCATCATCGCGACGTGGTGCACGTGCGGCTTCGACGACTTTGCGGGCTGCACCCTCGTCCACTCGCCCTCGGGGCCGAGCACCCATGCGCTCGCATCGTCTTCGAGCGCGCTGTCGAGGATGGCGTGAATCTCCTGCCGCGCGCGCCCGTTCTCGACGGGCATCAGCACCTCGATGCGGTGGTCGAGATTCCGCTGCATGAGGTCGGGGCTGCCGATGTACGTGGTCACCTGGTCGCCCGCCTCGAACGAGTAGATCCGGCTGTGCTCGAGGAAACGCCCGACGATGGAGCGCACGTGGATGTTTTCCGAGAGCCCCTCCACTCCGGGGCGCAGCGCGCACGTCGAGCGCGCGATCACGTCGATGCGTGCTCCGGCGCTGGAGGCCGCGTAGAGCTCCTCGACGATCTTCGGATCCACGAGGTGGTTGAGCTTGAGCCGGATGCGGGCGTGCTTTCCCGTGCTCGCCGCTACCGAGACGGCGCGGATCTGGTCGATGAGCCCGCTGCGCAAGCCAAATGGCGCGACGAGCAGCTTCCGGAACCGCTGCGGGCGACCGAAGCCCGTGATGTAGTTGAAAAGATCCGCGACATCGGCCGTTATCTCATCGTCTGCGGTGAAGATTCCGACGTCCTCGTAGACGCGCGCTGTCGCGGCGTGATAGTTGCCGGAGCCGATGTGCGCGTACCTGCGCAGAGCGTCGCCCTCGCGGCGGACGATCAGCGTCAGCTTTGCGTGGATCTTGAGGTCGGGGAAGCCATGAACGACGTGGACGCCGGCCTGCTCGAGCGCCCTCGACCACTCGATGTTGCGCAGCTCGTCGAACCGTGCCTTCAGCTCGACGAGGCAGACCGACTGCTTGCCTTCCTCGGCGCACTGGATGAGAGAGCCGACGAGGACGCTGTCGTCGCTCGTGCGGTACACGGCCGTCTTCACCGCGATCACGTTCGGATCGCGCACGGCTGCGTCGGCGAAGACCTCGAAGCTCGCGCGGAACGACCCGTACGGCTGGTGCACGAGGAGGTCGGACCGTCGGATCTCGTCGAAGATCCTCGGTGACTCGAGCTGGGCGGCTGCGAGGCGGGACGGGATGGTCGGTACCCAGGGCTCGTACTTCAGGTCCGGGCGATCGAGCGCCGTCAGCTCGCGGAGCTCTCCGAGGTCGAGCACGCTCTCGACGCGGTAGATCTGCGTCTCGTCGGCGCCCAGCCCGCTCATCAGTCGCGCGACCATCTCGGACGTGGCAGACGAGCTCACCTCCACGCGGACGACATCCCCGAAGCGGCGGCGCCGAAGCTGGCTCTCGACGGCCTCGAGCAGGTCGGCGGCGTCGTCCGAGACTTCGAAGTCGGCGTCGCGCGTCACGCGGAACACCGCGCGCTCATCGATGGTCACGCCGGGAAACAGGGTCGGAAGGAAGTGCGCGATGACCTGCTCGAGCGGGATGAAGAGGCCGCGTCCGGCGAGGGCGACGAAGCGAGGCAGCCCTTCGGGGATCTTGACGCGTGCAAAGCGCTCCTCACCGGTGTCGGGATCGGTCGCGAAGATCGCGAGCGAGAGCGACAGGCCCGAGATGTACGGAAACGGCTGTCCCTGGCCGACGGCGAGGGGCGTGAGCACGGGGTAGATCTCGCGGTGGAACCGCTTCTCGAGGTGGTCGAGCTCCTTGCCCTTGAGATCGTCCATACCGCCCACGACGATGCCGCGTTCCTCGAGCGCGGGGCGAAGCTCCCGTTTCCAGAGCTTCGACTGCGTCGTCGTAAGCTCGAGCACGCGCTCACGGATGCGGGCGAGCGCCTGCTGTGGCGTCAGACCGTCCGCCGAACGCATCGCGATGCCCGACTCCGCCTGTCCGAGCAGGCCCGCCACGCGAACCTGGAAGAACTCGTCGAGGTTGGACGAGAAGATTCCGCAGAAGTTCACACGTTCGAGGAGCGGGATCGTCTCGTCCGCCGCGAGCTCGAGCACACGTGCATGGAACTCGAGGTGCGACAGCTCACGGTTGAGGAGGTTCTCGGCCGGCTCGGTGCGAAACGTCGTCGCCATCACGAGATCATGTATCGGCAGGCGCACACGTGGGGTAAGTATGCGGTGAACGGCAGCACGTCACCGAACGGGAGGCTCGACACGTCTTGTACCTCCTTACCCCTCCGGGGCGGGAACCAGTCTCGGAGATCGGCGTGAACGGCGTCAGGCGTGGGCCGGCACGAGGCGCCGCGTCTCGTAGCGGCGCGCGACGAAAGCTGCTGTCGCGATCGCCGCTGCGAGCAGGAATACGATCAGGTTGCCGGCCGGGATGCGGGTGACGACCTCCATCGTCGCGCCGACGAGCCCGGCCGCCGGAAGCGTGAGCACCCAGGCGATGGCGATGTTGCCCGCGATCCCCCAGCGCACGGCGGAGAAGCGACGGCTCGCACCGGCGCCCATTACGCAGCCTGTGATCGTCTGCGTTGTCGACACGGGGAAGCCGAAGTGCGCCGTCGTCCAGAGCACTCCTGCGCACGCGGTCTGCGCGGCGAATCCCTGTGGCGGGTCGATCTTCGCGATACGCGTCCCCATCGTCTTGATGATCCGCCAGCCACCCGCGTACGTGCCGAGCCCCATTGCGATCGCGGAGCTCGCGATAACCCAGAACGGGATGTCGAACTCCTCGGCGTCGAGGTGGCCGGTCGCAATCAGCGCCAACGCGATGATGCCCATCGTCTTCTGCGCGTCGTTCGTCCCATGCGTGAAGGCAACGAAGCTCCCCGAGACGATCTGGGCGCGCCGAAAGACGCGGTTGACGCGGGTCGGCGAGCGCCTCCGAATCACCCAGACGAGGCCGATCATGAGCGCGAGCGCTGACGCGAATCCGATGGTGGGAGAGAGGAGTCCGGGCAGGACCACCTTCTCCCAGACTCCTTCCCACTGGATGACATCCCACCCCGCGGCAGCGATTGCCGCGCCCGACACGCCCCCGATCAACGCGTGGCTGGAGCTCGAGGGGAGCCCGAGGAACCACGTGACGAGGTTCCAGCTGATCGCGCCCACGAGGCCGGCGAGCACGACGCTGAGCGTCACCGCGTCCGGGTTCACGATGCCCGTCGCGATCGTCGCGGCAACGGCGATCGAGACGAACGCGCCGGCGAAGTTCAGGACGGCTGCGAGCGCGACCGCCGTGCGGGGCGTGAGCGCTCGCGTGGAGACGCTCGTCGCGATTGCGTTGGCCGTGTCGTGGAACCCGTTGGTGAAGTCGAAGAAGAGCGCGACGGCGACGACCGCGACGAGCGTGAGGTCTTCCACCGCCCGAGAGGCCTCAGGCGTTCTTCACGACGATGTTCGCGATGACGTTCGCCGCCGTCTCGCACGCGTCGAGCGCCCGCTCGAGGGCCGCGTAGATGTCCTTCCAGCGGATGACGATCAGCGGGTCGATGCCTTCGTCGCGGAAGAGCGCGGCAAGCGCGTCGCGATGCACGCGGTCGCCCTCGTCCTCGAAAGCCTTGAGCTGCACGAGCGCCTCCTGGACGCCGCGCATCCCCTTGAGGTTGTCGCACGCGATTGCGAGTTGCTCGCACGCGAGCACGATGATCCGGCACTGCTCGACCGCATGGCGAGCCGGCATCTCGACGCCGTACAGCCCGAGGAGGTCGGACGCCTCCTCGAGATAGTCCACGACGTCGTCGAGCTCGGTGGCCAGTTGGTAGATGTCCTCGCGGTCGAACGGCGTCACGTACTGCGTGTTCAGGAGCACGACGAGGTCTCGCGTGATCGAGTCGCCCTCCGTCTCCTCGGCCTTGACCTGCTCCTGCGTGATGCCCGAGTTCGGGTGCTCGCGGAAACGCCGCTCGACGAGACGGGCGACCTGGAGTGCGTTCTCCCCGGACTTGGCGAAGAGGGTGAAGAACTCGCCGGTGCGCGGGGTGAGGCTGATCCGCATGCGCGCGGACGTTAACCAATCAGAGACATTCCGAGAGCGGCTGGCGTAGCGGCTGTCAGGCCAGAGCGTCGACCACGAGCGCCTGGAAGTGCGCGATCAGCTGCTCCGACTCGGGGAGGAGCCGTCCGTCGTCGATCAGACCGGCGCTGACGCCCGCCTGCACGCGCTCGATGAGAACCGCGTCCTCCGCCCCGACCTGAGCGTCGAAGGCGAGCGACTCGTCGATCCAGGCCTGGTCCACGTCGCGCGCGACGAAGTAGTCGAGGAAGCGATGCGTGCGCTCGGGACCGTTCGGGACGATTGGGCCGATCGAGAAGTTCGCCCGCCCCGGCATGACGTTGACGACGGTGCCTGGAAAGAGCAGGTGGAACTGGCCGCGTTCGATCTCGCCCGCGGTGTTGTGCGACGCGCGCGGCTCCGGTCGCCGCGGCGGCGAGTGCTGCGTCATGCGTCCGCGGCTCGTCTCCAGGAGATATGCGTCGGGTGACACGTCCATGACTGCGGAGAAGCCAGGATGCGCAGTCGGGCAGTGGTAGCACTCGAGGAAGTTCTCGGCCGAGATCTTCCAGTTGCACGCGAGGTCGGACTCCGTCCGGATCAGGAAGCGGAGGGCATCGAGCTCGACCCCGGCCCCGGCGATCTGCTCCGGCACGTCGTCCAGGAAGTCGGCGAGCGGGGGGGCATCCGCATCGGGATTCACGAACAGCAGCGGTCCCCAGCTCTCGAGCCGCAGTGGAACGAGGCCGAGCTCGCCGGTCGCGATCCCGCCCTCCTTCCCCGCCCTGGGAGCGGAGAGAAGCGCACCGTCGAGCCCGTACGTCCATGCGTGGTACGGGCACTGCAGCGTCTCGCGCCGACCGCTGCCCTCGCAGACGAGCGAGCCGCGGTGCCGGCAGACGTTGAGGAACGCCCGCACGGTGTCCTCGCGGTCGCGCACGAGGACGACTGGAACGTCTGCGACCCGAGTCGCCATGAAGGACCCGCGCTCGGGCAGGTCGCCGTCGTGGCCGACGTACTGCCAGGAGCGGCGGAAGATTCGCTCACGCTCGAGCTCGAACACGGCCGGGTCCGAGTACCAGCTCCACGGCAGGGTCTTGACGTCGACCGCGCTCACGGCCAGAACGCTAGCGGCGGATCAGGCCGCGACGCGCGAGAGCTCGTCCACGAGGCGGATCAGGTACACGGGTCGCGGCGAGCGCAGGTAGTCGATTACCGCCCCCTCGTCGTGCAGGCTCGGGAGCAGCGTCTTCCACCCGTGGAGGTGCTCGTGACGATGGAAGTCGCCGGACGCGACGGCGGGGAGGCCCGCGTCTGCCACCCAGCCGTAGAGCTGCGTGCGGTTGAAGAGCTCGAATCGGTGGGCGAGCCCGCGCAGACCGACGTCGCGCGAGAAGCGCTTCGTCAGCCGCGTGCGCGCGAGCGCGGGCTCGTCTCCGTTCGGGTGCGCCGCGACGATCGCGGCGCCGGCCTCTGCGGCCGATGTCATGGCCTCGGCGATCCCGTCGTCCACCGAGACGAAGCTCCGCAGGCCCAGGGCGAGCGCATGTGCCGCCATGACGGGCTCGGGATCGTTGAACGTCAGCTCGAGGCCGGGAATGACGAGCATTCCGTAGGTTCTCCAGGCGCGGCTCGCTTCCCGCTCGATCTCCGCGAGGTAGCCGGGCCACGACTCCTCGTCGATCGAGCCGAGGAGAAGTCCCTCGTTCTCGCGCCAGGGATCGTCGGCGCGTACGACGTGATCGGTCACGCAGAGAACGTCGAACCCACAGCGGCCGTGGAGGTCGACGAGCTCGGGGACGGTGAGCTCACCGTCGCTCCAGCGTGTGTGCGCGTGGAGCTCGCAGAGCAGCGGTCCGAGAGTTCTGCGCATCGCGGTCATCGTGACCGCAACCGCTCGGAAGCTGTGGAGAAAAGTGGTGGATTTCCAGGGAAGAAGGAGAAAGGGCGGCACGGGTAAGCTCGCGCCGTGATCACGCCCGGCTCTGCGGCTCTCGTCGCCGACGTGGAGGAGCGCCTCCGCCCGCTTGCGCTCGCCCGGAACGTCGCCTGGTGGAATGCGCAGGTCGACGCGACTGCGGAGAACGAGCGCCGCGTGGCCGAGGCGGAGCTCGCACGGTCGGACGCCCTCGCCGACCGGGAGCTGTTCGGCGCCGTCGAGAAGGCCTGGCACGCGGGGAACGGCGATGGCACTGGGCGTCAGCTCGAGCTCTTGCGCAATCTCATGCTTCCGCACCAGATCGACGACTCGCTCCGCCAGCGGATCGTCGACCTCGAGTCGGCCGTGGAGACGCGCTTCGCGCGCCACCGCGGCGTCGTCGGCGGGGTGGAGGTCGGCGACGTCGAGATCAATCGCATCCTTCGTCACGGAGACGACGTCGCCGAGCGGCGCGAAGCCTGGGAAGCGTCGAAGACCGTCGGCGCGGCAGTCGCCGACGACGTCCGCCAGCTCGCCCGGCTTCGCAACGAGGCAGCGCGCTCGCTCCGTTACCGGGATTGGTTCGCGTTCTCGCTGACGGTCGACGAGCTCGACGAGAGGAAGCTGCTCGAGACGCTCGGCGAGGCGGAGCGCGTGACCGCCGAGCCGTTCGGGCGCTGGAAGCACGCGCTCGACGAGGAGCTCGCGTCGCACTTCCAGTGCGCCGCGTCCGAGCTGCGGCCGTGGCACTACGCCGACCCGTTCTTCCAGGAGACGCCTCCGAGCGGGGCCGTCGACCTCGACCCGTTGTTCGAGGACACGGACATCGTCGCTCTCTCGCGGCGGACCTTCGACGGAATGGGCATCGACGTCAGCGGCGTCCTCGAGCGCAGCGATCTGCATCCCCGAGACGGGAAGTGCCAGCACGCGTTCTGCATCGACGTCGATCGCTATGGCGACATTCGCGTCCTCGCCAACGTCGTCGCGAACCACGACTGCGCCGACACGATGCTGCACGAGCTCGGGCACGCGGTCTACGACCTCGGGTTCGACGACGACCTCCCTTGGCTTCATCGTTCCACCCACCTCGTCGCGACGGAGGCCTCGGCGCTCCTGTTCGGGTCGCTCGCGGGCAGCCGCGAATGGCTCGAGCAAGTGCTCGGCCTCGGTGCCGCCGAGGGCGCCGAGCTCGCGGACCGGCTTCGCGCCGCGCGCGCGGCCGAGCTCGCCGTCTTCACGCGCTGGGTGCTCGTCATGAACACGTTCGAGCGCGCGCTGTACGCCGATCCCGACGGCGATCTCGACTCGACCTGGTGGGACCTCGTCGCTCGGTATCAGCAGGTGACCGCGCCGGACGAGCGGCGCGCGCCGGACTGGGCCGCGAAGATCCACATCGCTGCCGCGCCGGTCTACTACCACACGTATCTCTACGGGGCGATCGTCGCGCTGCAGCTGAAGGCCGCGCTCGTCGACGAGGCGGGCGGGCTCGTGGACAGGCCCGACGCGGGCACTCTCCTGCGAGAGAGGCTGTACGCGCCCGGCGAGTCCGTTCGTTGGGACCGCCTCGTCGAGCATGCCTCCGGATCGCCGTTGCGTATCGCCTCGCTCGAGCGGGAGGTCGCCGATCTCTGAGCCGGAGATCGCGCCGCTCGTCAGCGAGCCCTCGGAGGACGAGGAGGAGCGGAAGACCAGCTACCTCGAGCTCTTCTTCGACCTGATCTTCGTCTTCGCCTTCACGCAGGTGACGGCTCTGATCCTCGAGGACTCGAGCGCGGAAGGGTTCCTGCGCGCGGCGCTCGTGCTCGCGATGGTCTGGTGGGCGTGGTCGGCCTACGCGTGGCTGACGGACGCCATCGACGTCGAGAACATCGTCACCCGGGTGCTCGTGCTCGCGGCGATGGCAGCCGGCTTCTTCATGGCCCTCGCGGTGCCGGATGCGTTCCAGGACGAGGCCGCCTGGTTCGCCGTCGCCTACTTCGTCGTGCGCATCCTTCAGTCGGCGCTGTTCAGCTGGGGAGTACGAGACCATCCGGGGCATCTCCGCGCGACCATTCGACTGGCTCCGTGGTTCGTGGGCGCGGCCGTGCTCGCACTCGTCGGCGGATTCGTGGACAGCGACCTCCGGGCGTGGGTCTGGCTCGCGTCGCTCGCGCTCGACATCGGCGGCGCGCTGACGGCGGCACGGGGAGAGTGGCGCATCTCGCCGTCGCACTTCGCCGAGCGCTTCGCGCTGATCGTGATCATCGCGCTCGGGGAATCGATCGTGGCGATCGGGATCGGAACCTCCGGGCTAAAGCGCGACTCGACGTATGCGCTCTCCGTGCTCATTGCCTTCGCCGGGGTCGCGGCGCTGTGGTGGGCGTACTTCGACTTCGTCGCAATCGCGGCCGAGCGATCCCTGAAACGGGCCGTGGCGCGAGCACGCGGGACCCTCGCTCGCGACGTCTTCACGTTCTTCCACTACCCGATCGTGCTCGGGATCATCTTCTATGCGGTGGCCGCCAAGAAGACGCTCGAGCACCCGCGCGATCCACTGTCGACCGCCGGTCGCTGGGCGCTCGGGCTTGGGGTCGCGGTCTTCCTCCTCGGCTTCGTGCTCATGCGCTACCGGGTGGTCCGCTCGATCGCCTGGGAACGGCTGGTTGCCGCCGCCGCTGCAGTCGTCGTCGCGGTGCTCCTCGACCGGACGGACGCGATCGTGACGCTCGCAGTCGTGATCGCGATCCTTGCGGCGTCCGTGGCCGTCGAGGCGCTGCGCCTGCGAGAGTTTCGCGGCGCATTGCGAACGAGCTAGTCGCCTCCCGCGCTCAGCCGATGACCCCACTTCGGCGGAGTTCGTCGATCGCAGTCGGTTCGAGCCCGATCTCGGCCAGGACCTCCGTCGTGTGGGCCCCGACGCGCGGAGCCGGCGCAGGCGCCCCCGGTGGGGTGCCGAGGAACCGCGGGGCGACTCCCGGCTGGATGACGCCGTCCTCCAGTGTGTACGTGCCCCGGGCGGAGTTGTGCGGATGGACGGCGGCCTCTGCGAGTCCCAGTACCGCGGTCACGCACGCGCCCTCGCCTGCAAAGACGTTGGCCCACTCGTCGCGAGAACGCGTTGCGAAGATCTCGGCGAGCCGTGTGGCCATCTTCGGCCACGACGCCCGGTCGTGCTGGTGAGCGAAGCCGGGGTCGTCCGTGAGGTCGAGGACGCGCAGCAGGGCGGCGTAGAACTCCGGCTCGAGGGCGCCGACCGCGATGTGGCCGCAGTCCGCGCAGCGATAGGTCCTGTAGAACGGTGCGCCCCCGTCGAGGAGGTTCGCGCCACGACTGTCGGTCCAGAGCCCGCGGGCGAGCAGGCCGTGGACGATGCCGAGCATGATCGCCGTGCCGTCCGTCATCGCGGCGTCGACGACCTGGCCCTCGCCCGTCTTCGCGACGTTGACGAGCGCCGCGGAGACCCCTAGCGCGAGGAGCATCCCGCCTCCGCCCATGTCGCCGATCAGGTTCAGCGGCACGACGGGGTCGCCGTCCGGCGGGCCGATCGCGCCGAGCGCTCCCGCGATGCCGACGTAGTTGAGGTCGTGACCGGGCTCGTGCGAAAGCGGTCCCTCCTGTCCCCAACCGGTCATCCGGCCGTAGACCAGTCGCGGATTGCGCGCCAGGCAGATTTCTGGGCCGAGCCCGAGCCGCTCCGTGACTCCGGGGCGGAACCCCTCGATCAGCGCGTCTGCGGTGTCGACCAGTCGCAGGGCGATCGCGGACCCCGCCTCGCTCTTGAGGTCGATCGTGATCGAGCGCCGACCGCGGTGCAGCACCGGCTGAGGGTTCTTGTCACCCGTCTCGCCGGGCCGGTCGATGCGGATCACCTCCGCGCCGAGGTCGCCCAGGATCATCCCGCAGAAGGGTCCAGGCCCGATGCCCCCGAGCTCCAGGACGCGGTGGCCCGCCAATGGACCGAACCGGTCGTGATTCACAGCATTCAAACCTAATCGGGCTAGGGGTACCGGCGTGGCGCAGCGCCGTCGGGAACGATGCGGCCGAGGCGCTCGCGGTGGCGAGCGACGAGCCCGTAGAGGGCGTCCGGTACCCGGCCGCGGACGATTCCGTAGCCGACGAGCGTGCCGTCCTCGCGCACGAGCCGCCAGCTCGCGAGGCGTTCGGAGTCGGGGAGCGACTCGAGCAGCGGAGCTGCAGCGGGATCCTGTAGCGGCAGGAACGCGAGCCGCTCGCGCCGGTCGAGCCTGACGGCGACACGCGCCGCAAAGCGACAGAAGCGTCAGCCCGCGTCGTACAGGAGCACGGGTCGTTCGAGGGTCATGCGATCCACACCTCGCGCGAGAACGCGACGCCGGCGGCCGCGCTCAGCGCGCCCAGCCCGACCAGCACGCTCGTGCGGAGGCGCGGTCGTTCCCGGATCACCGCGGCGAGCGCGATGAGCACGGGGAAGTCGGTGAGAACGAAGCGAGGCATGCTCACGAGCGGGAACCCCTCCGACGGGACGCTCAGGATCACCAGCAACGTCGCGACCGCGTACAGACCGAGCGCCGGCCCGAGCCGGCGCCAGGCCACCCAGGTCAACCATGCGACCGGGACGAGGACGAGGAGGTGCGCGGCGTTCCAGAACGAGACCTGGAGCGGCTGCGAGTACTCGATCCCGGCTCCGGTTCGCGGGAGATCGCGCAGGATCTCGAGCGCGCCGTGGCCTCCGGCCTCGACGGCCATCCAGAGCCCGCCGAGAGGGCCGAGCGTCGCGAGTTCGCGCTCCCAGCCGGACGCCTGCGCATCCGTGAACGCGAACGCGTCGCCGACCTCGCGGTCGAGGTAGAACGCGTACAGCCCGAGCGCTGCCGGGAGCAGGAGCAGCGGCGCCAGGCGCCAGAGCTCTCTGCGCCTCCGCGGCCACAGGAGGTAGACGAGCGCGGGGAGGAGCGCGAGGCCCATCGAGCGCGACGCGACGGCCAGCGCGCCGGCGAGGCCGGCGAGCCACGGCCGCCCGCGCTCGGCCGCGAGGAACGATGCTGCCGAGAACAGCAGGAACAGCCCGTCCGAGTAGAGCGCGGTGAAGACGAAGGCCGTCGGGAAGAGGGCCAGGACGAGGACCGTGTCGTGCGCACCCTCCGGTCCGAGCTTCTCTCGCGCGATCTCGTAGACGCACCAGGCGCCGAGTCCCGCTGCGACGAGCGAGATCAGCGTTCCCCACACGAGTGACGAGCTCACGAGCCAGAGCAGTGCGGGATAGAGGGGGAAGAACGCAGCCGAGACCTCGTCGTAGCCGTTCTCGGCGATCCGGTGGAACCACTCGGCGTCCCAGTGGGCGAAGGTGCCGAAGACGAGGTCCGTCACCGGGTCCCAGGCTCCGATTCCGGGAAGCGCATCCCCGGAGGCAGGCGCCCAGAGAAGGGTTGCCGCGGTTCCGAGCAGGAACGCGACCCTGATCCAGACGAGCGTCCAGAACGGGTGCAGCCGGCTCACTCGCCGGCGAATCGGTACTCGGCGGCGACGTCCGGAGTCAGATAGGCGGCGGACGGGCTTCCCGCAGGCGTGAAGATCCCGATCACCGTCAGCTCGTCCTTCTCGCTCAGGTTCTCGACGATGTGAACCTGGCGCGGGCGGAGGCGGAACGCGGACCCCGCGCCGAGCTCCTCGGCGGTCTTGCCGATGTGCAGACGCGCGCGGCCGTCCGCCACCCACACGATCTCGTCGTAGAGGTGGTAGTGCCAGGGAGCCTTCCCGGACGGGACGAAGCCGGCGAAGAGGGTCGCGCGTGTCGAGCCGTTGTGGGGGCCGAGCAGGATCTGGAACGAACGCGCGCCCGTCGCTTTCTCCGCGCCCGCTCCGCCGCCGCGCGAAACCGTTTCGCGCGCGCCGAGTAGTGCATGCCGGTCGGCATCCGCCCCGACGCTCGCGACGAGCAGCAGCAGCTCGTCCTCGGCCGCATCGATTCGCGCTGCCTCCGCCGCCAGGACGAGTCCTGCATCTCCTCGGTCGAGTTCCTCAGCAGTCGAGCCGTCCAGCGCGAGCGACCCCGAGCCGTCGACGACGTAGACGAGCGTGTCCCGGTCCGAGTCCGTCACCGAGAGGGAGTCGCCCGACGCGATCCGAACCTCCTCGAGCGCCAGCGCCGAGTCCACGAGGACCGGGACGAGCTCGCGCGCCTGCGCCATCGCGCCAGACTAGTCCGTCAGCCGGAACAGCTGCATCTCGTCGACGTAGCACCACGACCATCCCTCGTACGGCTCGGCCGAGCGGATCAGCGGATGCCCTGTCTCCTGGAAGTGCGCCGTCGCGTGCCTGTTCGGTGAGTTGTCGCAGCAGCCGATCTTCCCGCACGAGAGGCACATCCGCAGATGCATCCAGGTGCTCCCCGTCTTCTCGCATTCCTCGCAGGCGAGCGGACGAGGCGGCAGCTCGCGCACCGCGATCGTCTCCAGGTGGGTGCACGTCTTCGCCACTAGCCACCATTTTCCACCCGCCGGCTACGCAGGGCGAAACGGTCGTCGGAGGATCGTTCGAACACGCGGGCGGCGCGTTCCTCGAACCAGCCCGCGCGGACGGGCGCCTGTGGCGTGTCGAAGAGCGGGACGAACGGCTTGAGGTCGAGCACGGGCGTCCCGTCGAGGAGGTCGATCCCGTCGACCGAGACCGACGCAGGGCCGACCGCGACGATGCGGGCGAGCGAGAGCGCAATGGGATTCGGGCGGTGCGGCGAGCGCGTAGCGAATGTCCCGCGCGGCTGGTCGTCGAGGAACGGGTCGACCGTATCTCCCCACCCGAGCGACTCGTGCAGGTGCGCCAGCAGCCAAAGGTGCGAGAAGCCGTCGAGGTCCGCGAGACAGCCTCGATGCGGCTCGGAGATCTCGATGGTCGACACATGGCCTTGGTCGGCGATCGGTTGCAAGGGCATCCCGTCGAGCGCCGTGTGGGCCGACACGACGTAGCCGATCGGTCGGTAGACAACCGGCTCCGTCGCGCGGTGCTCGAGCAGCGCCTCGACGAACGCGAGCGCTGCGCGCCCGGACGAGAGCCGCCAGAGCGCGAGCGTCCGGTCGAAGCTGGACGACGAAGCGAGCTGCGCCTCCAGCGCACGCTCGGTTCGTGCGAGCACGGCCGCCTGCTCGACCAGGAGCGGGGTCGGGTCGACCCCTGCGCGGTCGTGGAAGAGCAGCTTCAGCATGAGCTCGGAGCGCACGTCCCGCACGTGCTCGACGACACGGCCCCTCCAACGTGAGAACGCCGAGCGCCCTCGTCGCGTCGCGCCCAGGATCGTCCGCGCGGGCCCGGCGTCGCTCGGGCTCGTCTCGCGAACCTCGGTGAGCCCCGCCTCGCGGAGCTGGGCGAGTGCGCGGTAGGTGAGGGGTCGCGTGCACGAGTACACGCGCCCGATCGCCCCCGTTGGGCTCAGCTCTCCAGCGACGGCCCAGCCGTGCGCCGGCGATTCGCAGAGCACCCCGAGAGCTGCCCACTCCTGGAGCGACGGGTCGGTGCGTGTGGGACGGCTCAATGGAAGATCCTCCGAGTAGTCGACTAATAACTACCGGCGTGTTAGCGTACCTCGTGGCATGGATCGACGTGGCTTTCTGGCCGGGACGCTGGGCGCAGGGACACTCACCCTCGCCGGGTCGTGGGTCGCGGCGGCGGGTGCTGCGACGGACGACGAGCTCGCCTACGCGAACTTCGGTGTCGCCGGCGAGCTTCTCCTGGCCGACCTCTATGCGTCGGCGCTCGATTCAAAGGTCGTCACGGCCACGAGCGGTGGGGTCCTGCGCCGCGGACGGGTGGCAGCGAGGCAACATGCGCGCGCTCTGACCGACCTGCTCGTCGGTGCCGGGGACACGGCGCCAGCCGCCGAGGACTTCGCGTTCGAATGGCCGAACGGGACCTTCGCGAGCGACGCATCCGTCCGGAAGACCGGCGTCGGAGTGCTCCGGCCGCTCCTGGGTGCGTACCAGAGTGCGCTGGCTGCGATCTCGGAGCCGAGCTACCGCGTGCTGTACGCGAGCCTCGCCGCCAGCGTCGGACAACAGCTCGGTGCGCTCGGTGCCCCCGTCTCGATGGAGTCGTTCCCTGTTGCCCTCGATCTCGAAGCCGCGAGCGCGGCGCTCGAGGCATATCTCGGCTAGGAGGGGTCACCGATCAGAAGGCTCAGCGTAGGGCTTGCCGCACTCGCACTCGCGGTCGCCGCCGCGCTCGCGGGCGCGACCTCGGGCCGCTCGCAGGCGGAGCCGCTCGCGATCTACGCCGCCGCCTCCCTGACCGAGGCCTTCCGTGAGCTCGACCCCGCGCCGCGATACAGCTTCGCCGGCTCGAACACGCTGGAGGCCCAGATTCGGCAGGGTGCTCCGGCAGACATCTTCGCCTCGGCGGCGCCGTTGAACACTCAGCGGCTCTTCAGGTCCGGTCATGTCGAGCGGCCGGTCACGTTCACTGCGAATCGACTCGCGCTGATCGTGCCGAGGTCGAACCCGGCGGGCATTGGCTCCGTATACGACCTGCGACGCAAGCCCGTGAAGCTCGTCGTCGCCGCCCCTGCCGTGCCCGTCGGCGGGTACACGCGAACGGTGCTCCGCAAGATGGGCCTCTCGTCGGTGTTGTCGAAGGTCGTCAGCCAGGAGTCGGACGTGAAGGCGGTCACGGGAAAGGTCGCCCTGGGTCAGGCGGATGCGGGCTTCGTCTATGTGACCGACGCGCGTCCGGTCGCCGACCAGGTGACGGTTCTCCGCATCCCGGCCTGGGCGCAGCCGCGCGTGCGGTACGAGATCGCGGTCGTGTCGAGCTCGACGAGGAAAGCCGCGGCGCAGGCGTGGATCCGGACGCTCATGTCCGCGCGGGGGCGGGCCGCCCTGCGTAACGCGGGGTTCCTCGCGCTTCCGAAGGCGCAGTCGTAAACACGGTCTTCCGGGCGACGCTTCTCCTCGCGACTGGGATCGCGCTCGCCTTCCTGCTGCTCCCCGTCGCGGCGATCTTCCTGCGCGTGCCACCGGGCGACCTCGTCGCCGCGCTCGGGGACGACGCGGTCGTCGACGCGTTGATCGTCACCGCGCAGACGAACCTCGTGTCGCTCCTCCTCATCGTCCTCTTCGGTACGCCCACCGCCTACTGGATCGCCACGAGAGCCTCGCGCCTGCGCGACGTCACGGTAACGCTCGTCGAGCTTCCGCTCGTGCTGCCGCCGGCGGTGGCCGGGATCGGGTTGCTCGCCGCGTTCGGACGCCTCGGGCTCCTCGGCGGTACGTTCGAGTTCCTCGGCATCGACATCGCGTTCACCAAGGTCGCGGTCGTGCTCGCCGTGACCTTCGTCGCGAGTCCCGTTCTACGTTCGTACGGCAATCGCGGCGTTCGAGTCGATCGAGCCGACGCTGCCCGCGGCCGCGCGCACGCTCGGCGCAGGGCCCGGGCAAGGTGTTCTTCAGGATCGCCGTCCCGCTCGCGGCAGGGGGGCTCGGGGCAGGCGCCGCGCTCGCCTTCGCGCGCGGGATCGGCGAGTTCGGTGCGACGATCATGTTCGCCGGCTCGTTGCAGGGCGTGACGCAGACGCTGTCGCTCGCGATCTACGAGCAGTTCGATCTCGACTTCGATGTCGCCCTCGCGATCGGCGCGCTCCTCGTCGTGGTGAGCGCGGCCGTTCTCCTCACCGTCAAGCTCCTCATCAGATGGCGCTCTGGGTCGACTTCACTCATCCCCTTCGCAGCTACACCGCCGCGGTCGAGCTGACGGTCCGGCCAGGCCGAGACGCTGGCCCTCGTCGGCCCGTCGGGCGCCGGCAAGTCGACGGTGCTGCGGGTGGTGTCCGGTCTGCTGCGACCCGAGCGGGGGGTCGTCTCGCTCGACGACGAGTACTGGCTGAACACGGGCGCAGCGGTATCGCTCGCGCCCGAGGAGCGGCGCGTCGGCTACCTCTTCCAGGAGTACGCGCTGTTCCCGCACCTCGACGTCTCGGCGAACGTCGGCTTCGGCGCGCGCCGTTCCGGGAAGGCGGCCGAGATGCTCGAGCGCTTCGGCATCGCGCACCTCGCTCGCGCACGTCCTCGCGAGCTCTCGGGCGGCGAGCGCCAACGTGTCGCTCTGGCTCGAGCCCTTGCGCGCGATCCTGGCGTGCTCCTCCTCGACGAGCCGCTCTCGGCGCTCGACGCGCACACCAAGGCCGCGGTGCGCGGTGAGCTCCACCATCACCTGCGCGACCTCGCTCTGCCGACGATCCTCGTCACGCACGACTTCGAAGATGCTGCTGCGCTCGCGGACACGATCGGCGTCATCGTCGACGGCCGGATCCTCCAGACGGGTACCGCGACCGACCTCGTCGCCACGCCGATCGACCCGTTCGTCGCGACCTTCACCGGCGCCACCATCCTGCACGGCACCGTCGCGGGCTCACGGAACGGCCTCACCGAGATCGCCCTCGACGGAGGACTGTCCGCGTGGACGACCGATGCGGGCTCGGGGCGTGTCGGGTTGGCGGTCTACCCGTGGGACGTCCTGCTCGCGCGGCAGCAGACGGACGACTCGGCGGTCAACCACGTGCGGGCCGCGATCACGTCGATCACGCCGCTCGGGAACAGGATGCGCGTGCGGGTCGGGCCGCTCGTCGCCGAGGTGACCTCTGCCTCGGCCGAGAAGCTCGGCCTCAGGGAGGGCGAAGTCGTCGTCGCCTCCTTCAAGGCGACCGCCGCACGGCTCCTCCCCGAGCAGCGAGCCTGACGTGCCGCTCCAGAATCGGGTCACACCGCTCGGCGAGCTGATCGCCGACCCGGCGCGCGGGCTCGTGTACGGAAACCGCGGCTGCCTCCACGACGACACAGGACGCATCCGCCGCCGATACGCGGGCAAGCGCTGGATCGCCTGCCGGCTGGAGTTTCGCGGCTGGCACCGCGAGCCGCTACTTCAGCCTGGGAGGTTCACCGAGCTCTTCTTCCTCGACGAGGCGACCGCCTTCGCCGCGGGACATCGGCCTTGCGCGCTCTGCCGGCGCGAGGACTACGTGCGCTTCGGCGAGCTCTGGCGCGAGCTTCATCCAGACCAGGTCGGTGCGGACGCGATCGACGCCCGGCTCCACTCCGAGCGACTCACGGCCGTCGGGCGGGCGCAGCACCACCACGAGGCGCACCTGGACACTCTCCCGGACGGCGCCTTCGTGCTGCGCGACGGTGCTCCCTGGATCGTCCTTGGATCTGCGCTCGGGCGGTGGACTCCCGCCGGCTACGCGGACCGCATGCCGCGGGAGAGCGAGCCCGGGACCGTGATCACGCCATCCTCGCTCGTGGAGATCCTGCGGTCGGGCTGGGAAGGCTGCGTGCCTCTCGTTCACCCGACCCTGTGGCGAGCTGCTCGCTAGTTCACGTCGCGATGACGAGCGCGAGGACAGCGGTCGCTACGGCCACAGCAACAAGGGCCCATCGCGTGAAGATGCCGGTCTCGTGGGTCACCGAACCCGTATCGGCAGCGACCGCAGACGCAAGATCACTCGTCAGGGTCGTCATGCCGTGGGGGCCGGCGATGAGTTCTTGCCGTCGCGCCGGTCCAACTCGTAGGCGATCCAGCGGGAGGAGATCACGATGGACGAGCAATTCACGGCGACCTTGCAGAAGAGCCCGAGCAAGGGTGGGTGGACCTGCGTCGTCTGGCCCGAGTCGGTCGAGTTCTTCGGCACGGGCGGTCTCGTGAAGGTCCGGGGGACGATCGACGGACATCCGTTCCGGAGCTCCTTCATGGCCACGGGCGACGGTGGCCACAAGCTGCCCGTCAAGGCCGAGATCCGAACGGCGATCGGCAAGGAAGCGGGCGACACCGTCACCGTTCGACTGGAAGAGAGGCTCGACGGGTGACCGGCGGCGTGCTCGCCGGGAAGTGCGAGTGCGGTGCCGTTCGCTACCGCGTCGCGGACGAGTTCCGGTACGCGGCCAACTGTCACTGCTCGCGGTGTCGCGCCGCAACCGGTTCCGCGTTCAAGCCGTTCGCCGGCATCGAGCGGGAGAAGCTCGAGCTCACGGACGGCGGAGACTCGCTCCTGGTCCGCGGTGGGGAAGACCTGAACGACACGCGCTGCCGGTTGTGCGGCTCACTGCTCTTCTCGGTCGTGCGCGATGGCGCGTACGTGCACGTCGCGCTGGGGTCGCTGGTCGATGCTCCGAGCATTCGGCCGACCCAGCACATCTTCGTCGGCTCGAAGGCACCGTGGTTCGAGATCACGGACGATCTACCGCAGTTCGAGGAGCTCGACTGACCCAGCCGAGCGGCAGGCATGCTTCCGAGGAGACGGCTAGCTCTGAAGGAGGTTCCGACGTGAACGACGACCACCTCGAGCCACGACTCACGCGCACTGCCGCCCTTCGGCTCGCAGCCGCCGGCGCGGCCGGCATCGCGCTCGGCGCTCGTCCCGCACGAGCCGCCACCGACGACGCGGCCGCCGTCCAGGCCGCCGCACGCGCCTTCCTCGCGTCGCTGTCGGCCGCCCACCGCGATCAGGCGACGTTCCCGTTCTCGGGCCCCGAGCGCACGCGCTGGCACTGGACCGTGCCCGCATCCGTGCCGCGCAACGGCCTCCCGCTCGGTGACGTGTCGGCCGAGCAACGCAGGCTCGGGCTCGCCCTGCTGCGCTCCAGCACCTCGCCGGCCGGCTACCGCAAGGCGCTCGACATCATGGCGCTCCAGGGCGTGCTCCAGCGGATGGACACGGGCCTCGGCGACTCCTTCGACCCCGACAACTACTTCGTTTCCGTGTTCGGCACTCCCGGCGCGCAGGTGTGGGGCTGGCGCCTCGAAGGCCACCACCTCTCCCGGAACTTCACGGTGGTCCGGGACACCGTCATCGCTGAGCCGTTCTTCCTCGGTGCCTGGCCCACCCGTGCGGGGAGCGCGTATCGTTCCGTCGCGCAGGGGTACCGGACGATGCCGCGCGAGGAGGATGCGGCCCGCGAGATCGTGCTTCTGCTGGATGGCCGGTTGCGCAGGCAGGTCGTGTTCTCGACGGAGTCGCTCACCGACCACCTGACTCAGAACGCTCCCTATGTACGGCCACTCGAGCGAGTCGGCGTGCTCACGCGCGACCTTCCGTCCGCGGGGCAGAGACGGGTGCTCGAGATCGTGCGCACGTATCTTGCGAACCACCCACCGGCGCAGGCCCGCAACGCCTTCGCGCGGATCGAGCGGGCGGGCGGCCTCGCCCGCACGCGCTTCGGCTGGGCCGGCAGCACTCGTCCAGGCGTCCCCCAGTACTACCGGATCCAGGGACCGACCTTCGTCCTCGAGTTCGACAACTCCCGGAACAGCGGAACGCACATCCACAGCGTGTGGCGCGACTTCGAGCGCGACTTCGGACGGCACCTGCTGTAGGCAGGTACTGCTTCTGCTCTCGGGGCGCTCGTGACCCTCTGATCGTGGAGCGGATCCGAGAGCTACGGGCCGCCTGATCCGGTCGCGGGCGGCGGCTCGAACGGTGGCGGCGGCGCCATCGGCGCCGGCTCGGGTCTCTCGTCCGCGTGTCTGTGCCCCCAGCGATAACGCACGCGGCTGATCGCCGTGAGGAGAATCGCGATCGCGATCGCGAGGCCGATCCACGCCCAGATCGTCTGGAACTCGTTGTCGATGATCATCTTGCAGACGGTGCAGATCAGGAGCCCGACGGAGAGCAGGAACGTCACGATCGCAGGAAGCCAGCTGCGCATGCCCAGCTTCGGGATGAGGATCGGGAGGAGCTCCCAGACGACGAGTGCTCCCGCGAAGAAGGCTGCATAGAGACCGAAGTCGGATCCCGTGTACGCCGACTTCCAGCCGCACACGCGGGGGTCGTCGCCGCCGCTCGTGATCGCGCACACGCGCTGCCACGGGGCGATCATCTCGATGAGGAACGCGATGCTCAGCAGGAGGATGAGCTTGGAGCCGAGCGGGCGGTTCCAGAACTTCCGCACGGGTCGAGTCTACGCCCCCTCGACCATGGTCTCGAGATGGGCGACGAGGGTCACGCGACTCAGGTCACCAGGCCGATCGTCACGAGGATCGGAACGATGATCCAGCAACTGAGCGTCAGCCCGACCGAGATGAGGACGAACGTCCGCGTCGAGTCCTTGGGAGGGTCGCCGCACCACCCGATCGTGTTCCAGAGCGTTTGCAGGGGCGCGCGCGTCGCGAGCCGGATGCGACGCGAGGCGAGTGCGGCGCCGCGCAGGATCACCCACGAGGCGGCGAGCGCGATGAGCATGCCCGCGATGCCGATCGCGGCCGCGACCCACGTCCTCTCGAAGAACCCCGTGACGCGTCCGAGAGAGGCGAAGAGAGGGAGTGCTGCGCCGCCGAGAAGGAATGCCGGGAGCGCAAGCTCCCTGGTCTGCAGCGCGTCGATCATTCGGTCCGAGTCGATGCGCGCGCGCGTCAGGTCGCGGCGCTCCGGGCTGCCCGGCAACGCCTGGATCTCGCGGAGGCCGTAGAGATTTCGGAGCTTCGTCGAGGTGTTCCGGACGTGCGATACGACGAGGTAGCGAGCGACGAGCTGGACGCCCCAGCGGATCGTGGCTCGGAGCGGTCCCAGGCTCTTCCCCGCTTGCGTGCCGTGGTAACCGTGCCGGGACAGTGACTCGAGCGCCTCGACCATGTTGCGATGAGCCTGCGGAAAGAGATCCGGGCGCGCGAGCGGCTGCGTCCGCGAGATCTCGTGCATCATCTCGCGCTCGCGAGGGCTCGTGACCTCGATCGCGTCGAGGTACTTCGCGATCTCGTCCTCGTTTCCCGAGAGCAGCTTCAGCCGCTCGATCGGATTGTCGATCTCCTCGAGCAGCTCTTCCTGGTCGGGCTCCGCCTGCCGAGTCGCGGATCGCTCTTGTGTCACGGCTCAGCCACGATAACGCCTCTGCGAGAGCAGTTCCCCAACGACGACGGGCGGCCTGAGCCGCCCGTCGCGTTCGATTCCAACATGAGCTACGACGTCAGGACAGCCTGCGCCGCAGCTTTTCGCGGCCGCTACGAGGTGAACTGCGACCTGATGGCGTCGTCCGCCGGAAGCACGCCGTCCGGCGACGCCTTGTCGACCAGGTCCGGCAGTACCTTGCTCACTTCCTCCGCGGCCTCGTCGAAGCTGATACCCGCGTCGTCGGCGAGTTTCTGCAGTCCGCCTTCAGTGGCCATCGACTTGACCTGCTCCGCCGAGATCGGCTTGTTCTCGCCCGTCCCGACCCACGAGTCGAAGATGTCGCCGAGCCCGGCCTTCTGGGCCTGCGCCTGGAGCCCCGAAAGGTTGATCTTGCCGTCGGCGATCATCGAACCGATGCCGCTGGCCAGCTTGTCCTGCATGCCGCTCGACTTGAACAGCCCGGTGAGGGTGTCCATCAAGGTCATACCTGCCTCCCTCTCTGTGCGGCGGGGGCGCGCCCACGCGCGTCCTGACGCGCCTGGAACGTCGAGCGTAGCGCACTTCCAGGTGCCTCCCTTCTCAGGCCGGAGCGTCGACGAACTCGATCCCGTACCGCGGCGCGGCGGCGACGAAGCGCTCGACGACCTCGGCGATGTTGTCGGGCGCATCCGTGGCGCCGTTCGGCGCGGGCTCGAGCGTCTCCTCGAACCATCGCTCGATGCCTGCCGGCGTGAACGTCAGCACCAAGCGCGCCGTCTCCGTGCCCGAGTTGTGGAAACAGTGGACGGTCCCGCGGGGGACGTTCACGAAGTCGCCGGGGCCGGCCACGATCGTTTCGTCACCGAGCTGGAACTCGATCTTCCCGTCGAGGAGGTAGAAGGTCTCGTCCTCGCGGGTGTGGATGTGCAGAGGTGGCCCGCCGCCAGGGGGCACGAGCCCTTCCATCGCGAAGTACGCGCCGCCGGACTCCTCGCCGGTGACGAGGAAGGTGTAGTGGTCGCCGGGGCCCCAGTACGCGGGACCCGTGTCGCATGCCAGCCCCGGAACCATTCCCGTCGGCGCGCCGTGTGGAGCAGTCCTTGGCAACGGAGGAGACGGGTACCGTCCGAGCTCCGTCGCAGACCCAGGAGGAGGAGGCCGTGACAATCAGACGTGAGGGTGGCTGCGCGTGCGGAGCGCTTCGTTATCGGCTCGCCTCTGATCCGCTGTTCACGCACTGCTGTCACTGCCTGAACTGTCAGCGACAGACCGGGAGCGCGTTCGTCATCAACGTGCTGATCGAGACCGACCGGGTGGAGCTGCTCGCGGGGGAGCCGCTACCGGTCGACGTGCCACGCGGCCGCGGCAAGCAAAGGATCTGGCGTTGTCCGACCTGCCAGGTGGCGTTGTTCAGCCGGTACACCAGGGCTAGCGTGCGGTTCGTTCGCGCGGGGACCCTCGACGACCCGTCGTCGGTCACGCCCGACGTCCACATCTACACCCGGTCGAAGCTCGGCTGGGTGACGCTCCCCGAGTCCGTGCCGGCGTTCAGGACCTACTACGACACGGAGGCGCTGTGGCCGCGTGCGAGCCTCGAACGTCTCAAGAGCGCTGGTCGACGTCCGCGGTCCTCGTCGTGATCCTCCGCGCGGGCCGCCCGGAGGCCGCCAGCTAGGCCCAGGGCAGGCGGTCCCAGTACGAGGGCCGCTCCCGCCGGGACCACTCGAACCCCGCGTACGCCTTGTCCGGGTCGGACGTCTCTTCCTCCACGCTCGCGCCGTAGCGCGCCGTGAGCTCCGATACCGGGTAGTGCCCCCGGTTGTCCTTCGACCGCGCCCCGGCCATCAGGATCACGCAAGGTCCTTCACCCGCGCCGACGAAGATGTGCTCGGTCTGCGGCGCGCAGTGAACGAAATCCCAGGCGCGCAGCCGCCGCTCCTCGTCCTCGACGAGCAGGAGGCACTCGCCGAAGAGGACGAGGAAGTCCTCCTGCCCATCCTCGCCGTGGTAGAGCCCGTTGGGCTGGCCAGGCTCCAGGACAGTGATGTTGATGCCGAACTGCGAGAACTCGACCTTCTCGGTGTCGAGCGAGGACGGGTACTCGTTCTCGAAGAAGCACCTCGAGCCCGACCACCCTGAGGTCCACCACTCGGCGTCCCGCACGTTCACGACGAACCAGCCGTCGGTTGCGGGCGCGAGGCCTGAGCCGGAGTCCTCGAGCCGCGCCTCGGGCACGGCCGCGAGTTTAACGTCGGGCCTGAGCCGGAGGACACGCAGCCCGCTGGGCGAAGGACGAATGTCCATGAGCTGGCGAGTGGACGAGGTGTGGCTCGACACGGAAATGCTCTGGTTCCGCGAGGAGTCGCGAGGGCCTTTCGGCGGGTTCGCGCTGGCCGTGCCCGGGGCTGCCACCGACGTCCTCGATCAGGCGCTCTACGGGCCGGTCGCGACGGGGCTCGAAGCTTCGCGCCAGCGCCGACAGGCACGACAGGCGGAGCGCCGGCGTCGGCGCACGACGCGCACCGTCCCTGCTGTCGCGCTCGTCCTCGGGTCGACCACGATGATCCCGATCTCCACGTTCAGGCCCGGCCTCGGACAGGAGTCGGGCACGCTTGGAACCGATCCCCCGAGCCTGGCGTCAGTCCTCGAAGGCGCGCCGCTCGAGCCTGCCGAGCCCCGGGTCCCTCGCACGGGCGGGACCTCCCGCAAGCCGGCCTCGCGAGCGGGCGCCCCAGCGACTGCCTTCGCACGAGTCGAGTGGCGCCGCGCATCATCGGTCGGCCTCCCGTACGCCGGTCGCCTGGTCAACGGCACGAAGCTTCCCGTCGAGGGCCCCGACTGGGTCACCTGGAACCCGGCGACCGACAGCACTCCGAATCTGCCCAACCGGCTCTACGGGCACGAGCGCACCATCCGGACGATCATCTCCGTGCTCGCCGCCTACCGCACCACGCAGGATGCGCCGCGAGTCGTCATCGGCGACATTAGCTTCCGGCACGGCAGCTGGATGGACCAGCACGTCTCACATCAGAACGGGCTCGACGTCGACGTGTACTACCCACGGCTCGACCGGCGCCTGAGCCCTCCGATGGCACGCAGCCAGATCGACCGGCGCCGCGCGCAGGACCTGCTCGACCGCTTCATCGCCGCCGGCGCGCAGGTCGTGTTCGTCGGCTACTCGACCGACCTACGGGGGCCGAGCGACGTCGTCGTTCCGTATCCCCGCCACGAGAACCACATGCACGTCCGCTTTCCCGCGCCTCCGGGTTGACCGGCATCAGCCACGCGCGTCGAGGAACGCGAGCACGCGCTGCTTCAGGAGCTTCGCGGCACCAGCGTCGTAGGACGGCAGGGTGGAGTCCGCGAAGTAGTGCTGGTCGCCCGGGTAGAGGAACAGCTCGGCGTGCTCGGTCGAGTCGACGAGCTCGCGTGCAGCGTCGACGTCGCCTTCGTCGACGAAGAACGGGTCGGCGTCCATCCCGTGGATCTGCACCGGCACGCCCGCCGGCCACGACTCCCCGAACTCCGACACGGGCACGCACGAGTAGAAGAGCAGCGCGCCTCGGGCGCCGGCGCGGGTCTGCGCGAGCTTCTGCGCCGGGAGCACCCCGAGCGAGAAGCCGGAGTACACCAGCGCGTCGGGCAACTCGTCCGCCGCGCGCACGCCACGCTCGATGATCTCGCCGAAGCCGACCTCCCCGGCGTGGGCGACACCCTCGTCGATCGTGTCGAAGGTACGGCTGTCGAAGAGGTCTGGTGTGTGCACGGTGTGGCCCGCCTGTCGGAGCTCGTCCGCGAAGGCGTGGATTCCCGCGGTGAGGCCAAGTGCGTGGTGGAACAGGAGTACCTCGGCCATCTCGTCCTCCTTCGTCCTCGGGTTGTGCGACGATGAACGATCCGTAGTCCTCGATCGATCGAGAATACTAGAACGATCCAAAGATGTCGATCAACACCACGATACCCGACTACGAGCTCCCCGATCGCCTGGTGGTGACGGCACCGGGCCAGCTCCGGGCGCTGGCGGACCAGCTGCGCGTCACGATCCTCGAGCTGCTGCTGGAACGGGCCGCCACCGTCGCCGAGCTCGCAGCCGCCGTGGAGCGCCCGAAGAGCACCGTCGCCCACCACGTCAACGTTCTGGCGGAAGCGGGGCTGTTGCGGGTCGTACGCACCAGGCGGGTACGGGCGATCGACGAGCGTTACTACGGCCGCACGGCCCGCATGTTCTACGTCGGTGTCGTGAACCGCCCGGGTGACGACGAGACGCAGGTGCACGCCAACGCGCTGGCGGTGGCCGCGGCCGAATCGGTGCCGGCCCACCAGGCCGACGACCTGCGCACGAGCCTCCGCCACGCGCGCATCGCAGCCGAGAGCGCGGCGGAGTTCTGGGGGCGGGTGGAGGACCTGGTTCGAGAGTTCTCGCAGCTCCCGCGCTCGGGCGACACCGCGTACGGCTTCGCCGCAGGCCTCTACCCGACCGACTTCCCCACCCTTCCCGAGGTCGTGAGATCGGCGAAGAGGACCTAGATTTGGGCTTGGTTCGCGCCGATCATTGGGACGCCGCGTACTCGTCTCGCGGAGTCGACGGCGTGAGCTGGTACCAGGCCGTGCCCGAAGTGTCCCTCGAGCTCGTCGATGTGCTCGCCATCCCCCGCGACGCCGCCGTCATCGACGTCGGGGGCGGTGCATCGTTCCTCGTGGACGAGTTGTTGGCGCGCGGCTTCCACGATCTGACGGTGCTCGATCTCTCCGCTTCGGCGCTCGACGCGACGCGACGACGGCTCCCAGCCGACGCGCCGGTTCTGTGCGTCCACGCCGATCTTCTGACGTGGGAGCCGGACCGGCGCTACGACCTCTGGCACGACCGCGCCGTCTTCCAGTTCCTCGTCGCAGCTTCCGATCGCGTCACGTACGTCGCCACCATGAGGCGCGCGGTCGTATCGGGCGGGAACGTGATCGTCGGGACATTCGCGGAGGACGGACCAGAGGTGTGCTCAGGTCTCCCCGTCGATCGCTACTCGGCGGCAGATCTGAGCGCGGCGCTGGGCGATTCGTTCGACGTTCTCGCGACGCGCCGCGAGCGCCATGTCACGCCGCGTGGTGCCGCGCAGCCCTTCACCTGGGTAGCCGGCTCGGTGCGCTTCGAGTGAGTTCGACCTCGGACGGACGTCGTCAGTCCGCGGTGTGCGACGAGGAGAGCGGCTCGACGACGGCGTTTGCAGGGAGATGGTCGCCGTGACCCTGCTCCGACTCGGTGTAGTGCTCGGCGGCGGGCCACGGCGCAAGCACGAGCAGCAGCCGAGTGTCGGCCAGCGCGCGCACCCGGTGCTCCTCTCCCGGATCGAAGGTTACGAGCGCTCCTGCATCGCCCTCCGCGGTTTCCCCGGAGCTCTCGATCGAGACCCGGCCGGTGACGACTTCCACGATGGCCCGCTCGCGGACGCGGTGATCACCGAGCTCCTCCCCGCTCGCGAGGTCGACGACAACGACCCGGCACTCGGGTGACGAGAACAGCACGCGCGGCATCTGTCGGTCGCGCCTCGGCACGCGTGGAGCGTCCGACCCGGGCTCACGCGAATTCTGCTTCTTCGACGACGGCGCGAGCGCCCCAAGATCCCAGCGCCTCACGCGCGCAGTCTAGCCAGGTGCGCGCGTGGCTGGCACCGAGCTCCTCGTTCGCGGTACCCGCTCGGCTCGCCACCCACTCGTAGGCAGCATGGGGTCATGGCACGTCTGTACGCGGCGACCGGCACGTCGTTCGCCCGCCTCGACGAGACGCCCGATGGCTGGGCGATCGAGCTTTCGCTGCGCGACAGCACGGTGCAGTGCCTCGCGCGCGATCCTGACGATGCCGACACGGTGTACGTCGGGCTCGGCGCGGGAGGTGTACGCAAGACGGTGGACGGCGCGCGTACGTGGATCGACGTCGGCCTTGTCGAACAGCAGGTCTTCTCCGTCGCCGTCAGTGCTGCGGATGGCGCCATCTACGCCGGCACCGAGCCGAGCGCGCTGTTCCGCAGCGACGATGGGGGCGCGACGTGGCGTGAGCTCACCGGCCTGCTCGATCTCCCGTCGCGTCCGACATGGAGCTTCCCGCCGCGCCCATGGACATCGCACGTGCGCTGGATTGCGCCCAGCCCGCACGAGGCGCACACGATCCTCGCCGGCATCGAGCTCGGCGGGCTGATGCGGTCGACCGACGCCGGAGAGACGTGGCAAGACCACCGGCCGGGCGCGCAGCGCGACGTGCACTCGCTGGCGTGGCACCCGCTGGAGCGCGGTCGCGCCTACGAGGCCGGCGGAGGCGGAGCTGCCTGGAGCGAGGATGCCGGAGACACGTGGACACCGGCAGACGAGGGCCGCGATCGGCACTACACGTGGTCGGTCGCGGTCGACCCTGAAGACCCCGACCTGTGGTACGTCTCCGCGAGCCGCGGTCCGTTCGCGGCTCATGGGCACGGCGATCCCCAGGCGAAGGTCTACCGCAGGCGGAACGGCACCTGGGAGGCGCTTGCGGACGGGCTGCCGGACCCGCTGTCGGCGATGCCGTACGCGCTCGTTGCGACTCGCGAGCGCCTCTTCGCCGGGCTCGCCAACGGCGAGCTGTGGGAGAGCCACGACCGTGGCGACAGTTGGCAGCGATGCGACCTGCTCGAGGGCCTTCCGAGGCTCGTCGGGCTCGCCGCCGCCTGACGCGGAAGCCGGAGCGCGAGCGCCAGGCGGGTATCACCAACCATGCGCGTCATCCTCGGGTTGCTTGGCGTCGCCGTCGCCGTGGTGACGGTCGGATCGGTGCTCCTGCTGCGCGGTTCCGGCTCGGAGCCGGTCGTCGCTCCGCAAAGCGCGATGCCGGGCCGCCTGCTCGTCGGCCTGCAGGACGACCCGAGCTTCCGGTGGGACGTCGACCGGGCAGCGATGCTCGATCGGGCTCGCGACGCAAACGTCTCGCTCCTCCGTACCGTCGTCGTGTGGAAGGACACGGCTCCGACCCGTCCGACGACCCCAACCGATTCCTTCGATCCCGCATATCAGCTCGACGACGTCGACGACCTCGTCCGCAGTGCGCAGCAGCGCGGGATCGAGCTCCTCGTCACGATCTCGGGAACGCCGGAGTGGGCGAACGGGGGTCAGGCGCCGAACATTCCGCCGCACGATCCCGCCGACCTCGAAGAATTTGCCACGGCGCTTGCGGACCGCTACTCGGGCCGTCATTCCGGCTATCCCGCGGTGCGCTTGTTCTCTGCGTGGAACGAGCCCAACCTTGAGCAGTTCCTCGCGCCCCAGTTCGACAGTGCGGGGCGATCGGTCGGGCCTGCGCTCTACGCGCCGCTCGCCCGGGCGGTCTACGACGGCGTGAAGCGCGGCAACTCGGAGGCGCTGGTCGCGATCGGCGAGACGTCGCCGCGCGGCCGCGACGTCCCGACGGAGGGTCCCGTGCAGGACAGCCATTCACCGGCGCGCTTCGCACGCCTGCTCTCGGAGGCGACGCCCGAGGTCCGCTTCGACGCCTGGGCGCAGCATCCATATCCGCCGCGGCCGCACGTCGCCCCGGACCGGGCCGTGCGCTGGCCCCGCGTCGGGATCGGCAACCTCGAGCGCTTCGGCGCCGAACTCGACGAGTGGTTCGGACGGGACGCCACGCCGATCTGGATCACGGAGTACGCGCACGAGACACTCCCGCCCGAGCCGCTCGGGATCGACCCCGCCCTGCAGGCCCGATATGCAAAGGATGCGCTCGAGCTCGCGGCGCAGGATCCGCGCGTTCGGATGTTCGTGTGGTTTGTCTTCCGCGACCGGGCCGACGGGCTCTGGCAGAGCGGCCTCCTGTCGGAGGACTCCTCGCCGAAGCCTGCGCTCGAGCGCTTCGCTGCATCCGCGCACCGGCTGGATGCGCGCCACCCCGTGCTGCCCGAGAGCGCCGAGGTCGCTCGCGTGCCCGCGCTCGAGCTTGCGTACGACGTTCCGGCCGGCACGCCGGTCGATGTGACTGTCGATGGGGACCCGAAGCCCGCCGTGCCGCTCGAGCCGGACGGCTGGCTCGAAGTGCCGCTGTCGGAGCCCGGGAACGACATGGTCGACGTTCGCGTCACCGATCCGCACGGGCACACAGTGATTCGGAGGGTTGAACTCCGCGATCTTCGGAGCATCGAGGTCGACTAGCTCCGCGTGAGCGCGAGAATGCAAGCCGCCCGTAAGGGTGCCCGTACCCTGAGGGCGACCGTGCCCGTGACCCTCGACGATGTGCGCGAGCTCGCGCTCAGCCTTCCGCGCAGCTACGAGGCGGTTGTGCGCGGGCGCGTGAAGTTCAGGGTCGGCCAGATCGTCTACCTGGCCTTCTCCCACGACGAGGAGACGATGGGCTTCGCCTTCCCGAAGGAGTTGCGCGACGCGCTCGTCCAGTCCGAGCCGCACAAGTACTCGCTGCCGAGCCAGTCGGACATGCGCTTCAACTGGGCGCACGTGCGCCTGGCCGCCATCGACGCCGACGAGATGCGTGATCTCGTCGAGGGTGCATGGGCGATGTGCGTGCCCAAGCGGGTCGCCGCGGAGTACGCGTCCTCGCAGGGATACGAGGTCTAGTCGTGAGACGCGGCGTCGACGTGCTCGAGGGCTTCACGCCCTTCAGCCGCGTCTCCTCAGGCGAGTGAGCAGGCGGCTGAGCTTCGTCCGGCTGGCGATCGCCACCGCTGTTACCGTCGCTGCACCCGCGGGCGCGAGCAGGACGCTTTCCTCGACCGGGATCCCGATGATGTGTGCGAGCGTCACTGGAAGATCTCCGTCGTGCAGTCGCCGTTCTGGAGACGCACCTCGTGCGCGCGCGCCGGCCCCTCCGGGCGATCGTGGAAGTCGACGAAGAAGTCTTCGTCGATCTTCATGCCCCCGCTCGGGTCGCAGTCGATCCGCAAGAGCCATGAGCGCAGCTCCGGATAGAACTGGTTGTCCCACGTCGAATACAGCGAGTTCGTGACGTAGAGGCGGCGCCCATCGTACGAGAGCTGGAGCATGTTCGGGCCGCCATTCAGGTCTCGCGCCGAATCGCATGGCTTGCCGATGACCCCGCCGAGCCAGAGCTGGCCGGTCAGCTCGGGGTTGGTCGGATCGGAGACGTCGTACTGGCGGATGTCGCCGTGCAGCCAGTTGGCGAAGTAGAGAAAGCGATCGTCCATCGAGAGGACGAGGTCGGTGATCAGCCCGGGCACCGGGAACGGCCAGCCCTCGAGCGGCACGCTCTCCACCTCGACCACCGGGTCGGCAGCCCAGGAGCCGTTGGCGCGGTGGAAGCGCCACATCACGCTCGAGAGCGCGGCGCCGACGAAGCCTTCCTCGGCGTCCGGGTCGTGGAGCCAGCGCACCTCGAGCGGGACCATCCCCTTCTCGCCGAGGTCGATCGTCTGCTCGAGCTCGCGTTGCTCGAGGTTCCAGAAGTGGATGCGCCGGCCGTATCGCCCAGCCTCGACGTCCGCGAGGTCGAACCCAGGCTCGTAGGCATTCGGCTCACCGAACTCGCTCGAGACGAGGACGTTCTTGCGCGGCTGGTACCAGAAGTCGTAGTTCAGCGGCGGCAGCTCACCGCCGTTCTCCCAGCGACCCTTCACCTCGAATGTCTTCGCGTCGAGCACGGCAAATCCGCCGGCACCGTTGCCGTCCGCGTCACCCAGCATCGCGACGACGACGTTGTCGCCGGGCATGCAGTGGACGGTGTGCGGCCTGGTGTAGCCGGTCTTGGCTATGACCTCCTCGGGCTCGATCACCTTCTCGATCCGCGGCCGTCGCGGGTCGTCGGCGACGTTGACGATGTGGAAGCGCGAGGAGCGAAAGCCGGGCACGATCAGGTGCGAGCGGTCGGGGCCGTGGCACGCGGACGAGCACCGATTCCAGCCGTAGTGGTGAAGCTCGTCGCCGACGTTCGGCAAAGGCATCTCGTGGACGATGCTTCCTGCCTCGGCGTCGACGACGGCCAGGAAGTCGGGTGCGTCCACACCAGTGCCTTCGCGGAGGCACGCGACGTACAGGAACTCCTCGGCCGGCGCCTCCATCGCCTCCTTCGGGGAGCCGTGGAACGAAGCGGGCTTGGTATGTCCGTGCATGACAACTCCTTTCAAGACGTAGCTCTTGCTCTCGACCCTTTTCCCTCTTCCAGAAGCGGCGCGATCAGGGCGGCTGCACGTGCGGCGCCGTCCGTCTCGACCGGCCGGTAGTCGACCTCTCCGCCGATCGTCTGCGCGATGGCGGCGGCGATCGTCTCCGGCGTCTCCTGCTCGAAGTCCAGGCAGCGACCTGCCTCGTATCGCTCGAGTCGGTGGCGGACGTGGAAGTTCTGCTCGAAGTGGTGTCGAAGCGGGAAGTAGAGGAACGGGCGTTGGTTCGCGGTCAGTTCCATCGACGTGGTGAGGCCACCCTGGACCACGGCGAGGTCGCAGGCGGCGAGGTGCCGGTAGAGCTGGTGGACGTAGCTGCGCACCTCGAGCCCGTCGTGCTCGGGCAGCGTCTCCGGAGGTATCCGCGGGCCTGCGACGACGATCATGCGCAGCGCGGGCACGCGTTCCTTCGCCTCGGGGAAAGCGGCGATCACGCGCCGCAGAAGGTCGCCGCCGACGCCCGAGCCTCCGACAGTGACGATGCAGACCTGCTCGTCCTCGCCGTAGCCGAGCTCCGCCCTGAGCGCCGCCCGGTCGGCGAAGTCGGCGGGATCGAAGCCCGTGACGTAGCCGGCGAACGAGAAGTGCTCCTCGGTCCAGTCCCGTATCCAGGGAAGGTGCGACGCGAACCGCTCCGGCACGATGTCCTCGGGGTTGCCGACGAAGACGGCTTGATCGCGCACGCGGGGGAAGCGCCCGATGTGCTCGATCATCTCCTCGTTGTAGTCGCCGGTCAGGAACGCCTCGTGGTCGCCGCCGTCGGCCATCGGCAGCCAGCCGACGAAGTCGGTGAGCCAGACATACGAGGACCGCTTCTGCTCCGGGTTCTCGTGCAGGTAGTAGTCGAGCTCCCACGCCTCGTCGCCGATCCAGAGGTCGTACTGCTCCTCGCGCACGAGATCGTGGAAGAGCATGAAGTTGGCGAGCAGGATCTCATCCATCCGCCGGATCGCCTGGAAGCAGTGCAGGTCGTGCTCGGCCGACTCGCTCTCGATGTGGTGCGACTCGTTCGCGAGAAACGCGCTGGCCGGATGGATCCGTTCGCCGCGCGCCTCGAGCACCGCCGTGACCGGATGCTGGGCGAGCCAGTCGACCTCGAGGTCAGGGTGGAGCTTGCGCAGCTCGTCGGCGATCGCCGCGTCTCGCTGCGCGTGCCCGAGCCCGATTGGGGACGAGACGAAGAGCGCGCGCTTGCGGCGGGACTTGCCCCGGACCCAACTCCGCGGCGGCGCGGCCGGGGCCACGAAGTCGCGGACGAGCAGGTTGACCTTCACCGGGTCGCGGACGTGGGGCATATGGCCCGACCCCTCGAGGACGACAAGCTCGCCGCCCGCCAGCTCCGCGAGCCGCGCGCCGGATCCGCACGGCCGCACGGCGTCGTCGCTTCCGTGGATCACGAGCACGGGGCACTCGATCCGGGAGAGAAGCTCCCGCACGCTCTCCTCGTCCTGGAGCCGGGGCGCGAGCTGAGTGGCGACGAGCGTCTCGGGGTCGGTCTCGAGACCCCAGCCGACGCAGTCCTCCCGCGGCTTCGTCGAATGCGGCTCGGTGAAGCACTGCGAGAAGAAGAACTCGAGGAAGTCCTCGTAGTGCTCGATCCAGTAGTGGCGGTTCCACTTTGCCCAGCCGAAGTACTCGTCACGCAGCTCGCCGAAGTCCTCGATCGCTTTCAGACGCGGAGTCGCTGGGGGCAACGGCAGCGCCGGCGCGATGAAGACCAGCTTGTCGATCCGCCCGGGGTAGCTCGCCGCGATGTGGAGCGACCGCTCGGCCCCCCGTGACAGCGACACCAGCACCGCGCGCTCGGTGCCAGTGGCATCCATTACCGCTATCGCGTCCTCGGCGAACTCCTCCTCGCGGTAGGCGTCGGCGTCGGCGGGCCGGTCGGAGCGGCCGTTGCCGCGCCCGTCGAACGTCAGCACGCGGGAGTGTCGCGCCATGTAGGGGATCTGCATCTTCCAGTGCCGCGCATGGACGATCGACCACGTCGGCATCAGCAAGACCGTAGGCTCGCCCAATCCGTAGACCTCGTAGAAAAGGCGGACGCCGTCGCGCTCGGCGAAGCCGGACTCGTCCGGGTAGCGGGCCCGCGTCTGCTCGCGTGGCGGTGCCGTCAGCTCGACAGCCATCCGTCGATCCAGTTTAGGAGCGCGCGCGTGGCCGTTCTCGATGCCACCGAGGCGCTCGACCATGATCCCGATGTTGAACGTCATGACGAGCGAGACGAGCGCCTCGAGCGGCATGTCGATGTTCAGCTCGCGCCGCGGCTCGTCGAACGCGTCCGTGAGGACGGCGCGCCACTCGGCGTTGACATGCGCAAGCCGATCCCGTAGCTCGGGGCGGTTCCACGCGAGCGCCTGCAGTTCGAGCCAGATCTTCTCGTAGGTGGCGTCCTCGCTCACGAGATAGCGCATCGCCGTCCGCCACTTCTCCACGAATGGCTCGTCGGACGCGTAGAGCTCGCGCTGACGGGCGATGACGCGCTCCGTGAACCGCTCGAGCACCCGCACGAGCAGCTGCTCCACGGAGCCGAAGTAGTAGTGGACGAGACCGTGGTTTGCACCGGCCGCTTCGGCCACGCGCCGCGTCGTGATCCCGGCTGCGCCGACCTCGACGAGCAGCTGCTCGGCGGCGTCGAGCAGCGCTTGCTCGGTCTCGTGTCCTGGACGCACGACCACGTTAGACATACGCCTAATACATTTGACTAAATCCTGTCTCGAATGTCAAGGGCTCGCCCAGGTGCGGCCACGAGTCCGATCGTCGGCACCAAGCAGCCGATGACCCGAGTTGGCGCCCCATCGGTCACCCCAGATCTCAGCACTCCCTGATGCTCTTCGCGCGCAGTTGCGAGAGCAGGGCCTTGCTCGCGTTCCCGTCCGGGGATCGCGGGTGCCGCCGAGGGCTACCGGCGACCTCGTGCGGGATCTGCGACCCGCGACCTCCGGCGCGCAAGACTATGCGGACATGGTCTCGGAGGTTCGATACGCGCGCAGCGGCGACGTCCACATCGCTTACCGCGTGGCGGGCGAAGGGCCCTTCGACGTCGTGCTCGTCCCGGGCACCACGTCGCACGTCGAGCTCGCGTGGGAGGTGCCGTTCTTCGAGGCACTCTTCGAGCGCATTGCGTCCTTCGCACGGCTGATCCACTTCGACAAGCGGGGCACCGGGATGTCAGACGCGGCGGATGCCGCTGCTCCACTCGAGGTTCGAATGGACGACGTGCGCGCCGTCATGGACGCGGTTGGTTCCGAACGCGCCTCGATCTTCGGCATGTTCGATGGTGCGCCGATGAGCACCCTCTTTGCGGCCACCTACCCGGATCGGACGTGGGCGCTCATCCTGGACGGGGCGATCGCGCGCTCGAGCTGGGCGCAAGGCTACCCGTGGGGCACGGCCGAGATGGACGCACGCGCGGCGCTCGAGGAAATCACTGCACGCCCAAACGATCCGACGCGACTCGCGGATGCTGCGCGACTCGCATCACCGAATGCGACCGAGGAAGAAAGAGCCGCCCTCGTGAACTACTGGCGGCACGGCGCAAGCCCTGGGGCACGCCTCGCGCTCGTGAAGTGGGTCATGTCAATCGACGTGCGTGACGTCCTCCCGGCGGTTCGCGTGCCGACGCTGATTCTGCAGCACGGCGAGAATCCCCAGGTTCCTCGCGACGCGGCTCGGTTCGTCGCGGATCAGATCCCCGGCGCGACGTACGTCGAGTTGCACGACAAGGGGAATATCCCGCCGGTCGCTGAGTCCGAGCCGTATCTCCGCGAGGTCCAGTCGTTCCTCGAACGTGCGTGGAACGCCGCAGCGGACCGGGATACCGAGCCCGATCGCGTTCTCGCGACCGTGCTCTTCACCGACATCGTCGCCTCGAGCGAACACGCGGCACGGCTCGGCGATCGCGGGTGGCGCGATCTCCTCCAACAACATCACGAGCTCGTCCGTCGCGAATTGCTTCGCTATCGCGGCGTCGAGGTGGACACTGCGGGCGACGGTTTCTTTGCCAGCTTCGACGGGCCGGCGCGGGCGATCCGCTGCGCGGGCTCGATTACCGACTCAGTGCAGGAATTGGGGATCGCGGTGCGTGCTGGTCTGCACACGGGCGAGTGCGAGGTCGTCGACGGCAAGGTGACCGGAATCGCCGTCCATACCGGAGCGCGTGTCGCATCCCAGGCCCAGCCGGGCGAAGTGCTCGTGTCGAGCACGGTGAAGGACCTCGTCGCCGGGTCCGGCATCGAGTTCGAGGACCGCGGTACCGCAGAGCTCAAGGGAATCCCGGGCAACTGGCGTCTCTTCGCCGTGGCAAGAAACCGCGTGCGTTGAGGGATGATGAGACGGGAACGACGGGACTCGAACCCGCGACCTCCGGCGTGACAGGCCGCGCCGCCCGAGATTCGTTGAGACGACGGACGAGGACGAAAGGCGACGAATCCCACTAGCCATGCGGGTTTTGCGCGGGCTCGGCCGCATGGCTCCGCGGTTCGCGATCGGCCGCTAGCCGGGACGTTTGGCACGCCTTTGGCACGCGCGATCCGAAGTAGTCTTTATTCCCGACTGCCTCTCGAGCGACAGTACGCTCGCCCATGGAGCAGTTCTCTCTCGCGCGGTACGTCCCAGGGACGGACATCATCGAGGCGGGCGTTCGTTCGGGCGTACGATCTCGCGAACCGGGTCCGGTGACGGCTCGGCCCCCGACATGGAGGAGGCGCGATGCCCACCGACCCGCACCTCGACGTGTCTGAGGCCGTGCGCGTACAGATCCTCGCGACCGAGCATTGGAGCCTGCTCGCGGCGAGGAACATCACATACGGCGCGATCTACAGCCGGGCCACCATCTTCCTGACTGTGGTGTCCGCGGCCGTCGTTGCGTTGGCCCTTGCTGCCGAGGCGACCGAGTTCGGCGACCGTTTCTACGTGTTCGCACTCCTCGTTCTGCCGGTTGCGTTCTTCATCGGGCTGGGGACATACATCCGCCTCGTCGACGCCCGGATCGAGGACTTCTGGCTCCTGTCCGGCCTGAATCGTCTCCGTCACGCCTATCTCGAGATCGCGCCGGGGCTCGAGCCGTATTTCGTGACGGGCCATCACGACGACGAGCGAGGCCTGTCCGAGACGTACGGCCCAGGCACGGAGAACCGGGTCCTCCGCCTGATTGCCAGCACGTCCACGGTCGTCGGGGTGCTCGACGCCGTTCTCGCCGGGGTCGTTGGGGGCCTCGTCGCAAAGGTCGTGGGCGCAGGATCCGAGCTGAGCCTGCTCATCGGCGCAGTGGTGACTTCAGTGGTCGTCGCGCTGCTTGTCCACGCCGACAGGCGCATCATTGCGCGCGGGCGTCGCAGGCTCGAACCCCGCTTCGCCCGATCGGCGGAAGCCGGACGCATGCACGAACAGCAGGAGCCACCGTCCTCTCCGCGCGCCGACGTGCCCCAGAGCGTGCGTGCTCAGATCCTCGCGACCGAGCATTGGAGCCTGCTCGCGGCGAGGGACGTCACCTACCGCGCGGTCTTCAGTCGGGCCGCCATCTTTCTGACGGTCGTTTCCGCGAGCGTCGTTGCATTGGCCCTGGTCGCTCGTGCGACCGAGTTCGGCGACGGATTCACCGCGTTTGCACTCCTCGTTCTACCGGTCGCTCTCTTCGTCGGGGTGGCGACATACATCCGCCTCATCGAAGCTCGGATCGACGACTTCTGGCTGCTGTCCGGCATGAATCGCATCCGTCACGCCTATCTCGAAATCTCGCCGGGGCTTGAGCCGTATTTCGTGACGGGCCACCACGACGACGAGCAGGGTCTGGACGAGACGTATGGCCCGGGCACGGGGAGCCGGTCCTACCGCATGATCGGCGAGACTTCCACGCTCGTCGCGGTGATCAACGCAGCTCTCGCCGGGGTCGTCGTGGGGCTCGTCGCAAACGCTGCGGGCACAGGATCCGAGCTGAGCCTCGTCATCGGTGCAGTCGTGACGACGGTGCTCGTCGTATCGCTGGTCAACACGAGCAGGCGCCTCATCGAGCGTGGGCGTCGGTTGCTCGAACCCCGCTTCGCACGACAGGTCGAAACGGTACGGCGACACGGCACCTGACGACAGGCGTTCGGCTAGTAGATGTGCAGCTTGTCCAGAAGCGCGAGCGGGTCGTCGAGCGACTCGAACAGATCCTTGTTGTGCTTGATCATCTTGCTGCGCGTGTGTTCGCGCCTTCGGTCGCCTCCCCGGGGCCGGGAGCGAGGTGATCTCGAAGCAGGGACCTGCTGCCCGTGGCGTCGATGAGGACGTCTCCCGGTTGGAGCATCGCCGTCGCGTCCTCCGCAGTCAGGACTGCGGCGGTGCGCTCCACCCCATTCGGCCCGCGCGCATCGATCAGATCGCTGAGGGCGCGCTCGATCGAGTTGAGTGGGCAGAACCCCAGCACCCAGTTCTGCAGGAGTGCACGTAGGTCCGGAGCAGTCGACCGTCGGAACGCCAGCCCTTGCTCGAGCTCCGCCGGATCGAAGATCGCCTCCACGCTGTCACCGTCGACCGCGTCGGCTCGATAGCTCTCCAGTGAATCGGCTACGAGGTAGGGCGCGAGCTGCACCATGCGCGTTCGCGTGTACTCGTGCCTCTTCTCGTAGAGGCGCACGGAGAACCCCTCCATCGGCTGGAGCAATGCCGTGAGCATCAGACCCACAGGTCCTGCGCCGACAACGTGCACCTGCATCCTGGAGTTCAGTCTCTCAGAGCCGTGGAGTGAGATGGAGCCGCCCGTTTCGCGCTCTCGTTGCTCGAGCTGCAGCGTCGACCGGGGGCGACGTGGACTGAGAACCGACGCTTGCTTAGGGATCGTGGCGACCGTGCTGGAAACGGGAAGACCCGCCGAAGCGGGCCTCCGCGAGTGCGCTCACAAGGTTTCAGCTGCGCCTGACTGTGCCTACTTTTCGACGTACGCAGTGATCGGTTGTACGACACCGTGGTTTTCCATGGCGGCCAGGACTTCAGGCGGCGGCGACGCGAGCATCCCCTGCATGGCTGCAACATCGGAAACGTCGGCTGTGATTGCGACGTTGGTACTCCCGTCGGCGGCAACGTAGTCGGTCACGTTGCTGCCCGTACCCGATTCGACGGCAGCGGCGCGTTCTGCCTTCCCCTGCAGCCAGCGGTCGATGTCTTCAACGGCGTGCGTGATGACGACTTTGGGCATAACGACTCCCTTCGTGTCGCAGTCTGCGGGCCGGGTAGGGCCGACCGTACTACATCGGCGGCGATTTTTGAGAGGGCGTCGCAATCCACGTCGCTCAAGCGACATTCCCGCATACTCGGGCACGCCGATGTTGTCTCACCAGAACGTGCGCACTAGGGTCGAGCCGTCGTGCAGCGCGATCTCGACGACAGGAGGCACCGGTGGCGCACGATCAGGCTCGGATACGTGAGTCCGCCCGCAGCTACACCGACGCGTGGCACGACCCCAAGAGGGTTGCCGATCACTTCGTGAGCGGCGGGACGATCGCGACCAACGGCGGCGAGCCGACCGAGGTCACGGAGGTCGCTCGTTCGTTCATCGAGGCTTTTCCGGACATTCAGGTCTTCATGGACGACGTCCTCTTCAACGACGAGACGGTCGAGTATCACTGGACGTTCACAGGCACGAACACGGGCCGAGCGGTACCGGACAGGCCGTCCGGATCACCGGCTCCGAGGAGTGGACCTTCGGAGACGATGGCCTCGTCGCCGTGTCGCGCGGCAGCTACGACCAGGACGAATACGACCGCCAGCTCGAACACGGCGCGCCTAAGACCTAGCTGCCGTCGTCCCTCGCCGCAGACAGCTCAAGCGACATTCCCGCACACTCGGGGAGCGGACTCGACCCGGTTGGGGTGCAGCGGCAGCTAGGGCATGCGCGGCCCTCGATCACGATGGACGTGTATGTCCATGAGTTTGAGACCGCCCGGCGTCGGGATCAGGTTGGCGAGCGCCTGGCTGCTGCTCTGGGTGGTCTGGTTCGTGTCTGAGATCTGACCAAATCTGACCAATCCACGATTCGGCCGACCTTGACAGGCTCTCCATCGCGGCGCGAATGTCTTGAACAAAGGACGGGAGCGACGGGACTCGAACCCGCGACCTCCGGCGTGACAGGCCGGCGTTCTAACCAACTGAACTACGCCCCCTGGGCCGGGGAAGTGTAGCCGCGCGGCAGGGATCGGAGGCCGCGGGACGTAGCCTCTCGGAACGTGTCCACCGCGGACTGGGTCGTCATCGGCGTCATCGCGTTCTCCGCCCTGTACGGCGTCGCGACCGGCTTCCTCCGCGGCGCGTTCTCGCTCGCCGGCTTCGCGGTCGGCGCGTACCTCGGGGCGCGGATCGCACCCGCGCTCCTGACCGACGCGTCGCCGTACGTGCCCGTAGTGGCGCTCGCCGGAGCGATCGTCGGCGGCATGCTCATGCGCGGGCTCGCCGGTCTGCTCGCGAGCTTCCTGCGGACCAGCCTGGGCGTGATCCCCGGCCTGCGGTTCCTCGACCGGATCGCGGGTCTCGTGTTGGGGGTCGCCGCGGGTGTGTTCCTCTGCTGGGCGATCGGCGCCGTGCTCCTCTACGTCCCTGGGCAGTCCGATCTCCGACGGGCGGTGCAGCGGTCGACGATCCTGTCGGAGATCAACGACGTGGTACCGCCCGAGCGCGTGCTCGAGACGCTCGAGCGCGTCGATCCGATCGGAGTGTTCCTGGGGCCGCCCGCGATCGTCCCGCGGCCTGATTCCAAGCTGGCGAGGGATCCGGACGTCGTCCGCGCGTCGAAGAGCGTCGTACGCGTCACCGGAATCGCCTGCGGGCTCGGCATCGAGGGCTCCGGCTGGGTCGCCGCGCCGGGTCTGGTCGTGACGAACGCGCACGTCGTCGCCGGCATCGAGCGACCCCGTATCGACCGCTTCGACGGGTCCGCCCACACGGCGACGGTCGTCGCCTTCGACGCGACGCAACGACCTCGCCGTGCTGCGTGCGCCCGGTCTTCGGGGCAAGCCTCTGCTCCAGGCCGAGCCAGAGCGTGGAACCGCAGTCGCCCTCGTCGGCTACCCGGGGAACGGGCCGCTCACGCTCACGCCGGGGCGGCTCGGCGGAACGCGAGCGATCCTCAGCCGCGACGCGTACGGTGACGGTCCGATCACGAGACGGGTCACGGCTCTCAGGGGCGCGGTCGGGCCGGGAAGCTCGGGCGGGCCGGGAATCGACGGCGCGGGCAGGGTGCGAACGACGGTGTTCGGGCGCAGGCCGGGCGAGCTCGGGGGTTACGGGATCCCGTCCGACCTCGTGAGCGCAGTCGTTCGCAAGGCGGGCAGCCGGCCCGTCGCCGCGACAGACTGCGCCCGATGATCGGGGTCAACGTCGAGAGCAAGACGCGCTGCGCGGATCTCGGGGAGGTCGCCGAGCTCGCCGCGGTAGCGGGCGCTCGCTACCAAGGTCGGCTGCACCAGGTCGACACGTACTTCGCCGTTGAGCAGGGCAGGCTCAAGCTCCGCGAGATCGTGCACACCCAGCCGGCGGGCGACACGTCCGCTAAGGGCGAGCTGATCCGCTACGAGCGCCCGGACGAGGCCGGGGCGCGCGTGAGCGCGTATGAGCGGACCGAGGTCGTCGACGCAACGGAGACACGAGCGCAGCTCGCTGCCGACCACGGCATTCGAGGCGTGGTCGAGAAGGACAGAGGGCTCTGGCTCGTCGGCGCGACGCGGATCCACCTCGACAGCGTGGTCGGGCTGGGTGACTTCGTCGAGCTCGAGACGGTGTGCGCGGGCGCTCCGACCCCGGCCGAGCACGCCGAGCACGACCGCGTCTTCCGACTGCTTGCTCTCGACCCGGCGGACAGCGTAGAGGGCTCCTACGCCGACCTCGCCTTCGCTATTCCAGCGGCTCCTGCACGGGCTTCCGGACGAACTCGAAGATGAGGCGTGTCTCGACGTGCTGCACCTCGGGCCGCGCAGTCAACTCGTCGAGGACGAGCCGGCGCAGGTCGTCCGTATCGCGCACGGCAACATGGACGAGATAGTCGTCGTCGCCCGTGACGTGGAACACCGCCAACGATTCGGGCAGCGCGACGACGTGGTCGTGGAACGCAGCGATCTCGTGGCGATGGTGAGCGGCGAGTCGAACGGCGATCAGCGCCTGGGCCGGGCGTCCGAGAAGCGCAGGATCCACGTCGGCGTGAAAGCCCCGGACCACGCCCTGGGCGCGCAGCCGGCGCAGTCGTTCGTGGCACGTCGAGGGGGCGATTCCGATCGAGGCGGCCAGCTCCTTATTCGAGATCCGCGCATTGTTCTGCAAAGCAGCGAGAAGTTGACGATCCGTTCGGTCCAGAGACGGGATCTTCGCGCTCAACCGAACGGTCTTCGATGCCCTGGGCATTCGCCCGTAGATTAGTTACGATCCGACCTTCCTGCCGGTCCGCCCTCGAGCCTAGGATCTCCACTCATGACGCATGACTCTCCGCCGGACACCCCGGACGGCTTCCATTTCACCTCCGAGTCCGTCACGGAGGGCCACCCCGACAAGATCGCCGACCAGGTGTCCGACGCGGTTCTCGACGCCATCCTCGCCGAGGACCCGTCACGCGCGAGTCGCGTGCGAGACCTTCCTGACGACGGGCCTCGTTCTCGTCGGCGGCGAGATCACGACGTCGACGTACGTGGACATCCCGCGCATCGCGCGGGCCAAGATCGCGGAGATCGGGTACACGCGCGCCGACTACGGCTTCGACGCGAATACGTGCAGCGTGCTCGTCGCGGTCGACGAGCAGTCGAAGGACATCGCGCAAGGTGTCGACACCTCGTTCGAGGCGCAGCACGACCCCGCCGACGACGATCCGCTCGACAAGCTCGGCGCCGGCGACCAGGGGATGATGTTCGGGTACGCGTGTCGTGAGACCGACGAGCTGATGCCGTTGCCGATCACGCTCGCGCACCGCATCTGCAAGCGCCTCGCCGAGGTGCGCAAGGCCGACGAGCTCAAGTACCTGCGGCCGGACGGCAAGGCGCAGGTCACGGTTCGCTACGAGGTCGACGAGCACGGTCGGCAGCGCCCAGTCGAGATCGAGCGGGTGCTCATCTCGACGCAGCATGCCGACGACCTCGACTCTGAGGCGCTCATCAAGCCGGACCTGATCGAGCGCGTCCTCCACCCGATCCTGCCGCGCGACATGTACGACGAGGCTCGGCTCGAGCACAAGGACTTCGTGTACGTGAACCCGACCGGTCGGTTCGTGGTGGGCGGCCCTATGGGGGACACGGGTCTCACCGGACGCAAGATCATCGTCGACACCTACGGCGGCTCCGCCCGTCACGGCGGCGGCGCGTTCTCCGGCAAGGATCCGACGAAGGTCGACCGCTCTGCAGCGTACGCCGCCCGCTACGTGGCGAAGAACGTCGTCGCCGCGGGTCTGGCGGACCGGTGCGAGCTCCAGGTCGCGTACGCGATCGGGATCGCGCACCCGTTCTCGATCCAGATCCAGTGCTTCGGCACGGAGACGATCCCGGTCGCCCGCATCCGTGACCTCGTCGTCGAGCACTTCGATCTGCGCCCGGCTGCGATCCTGCGCGACCTCGACCTCCGGCGACCGATCTACGCGAAGACCGCGGCCTACGGCCACTTCGGCCGCGACGACCACGACTTCACCTGGGAGCGAACCGACAAGGCGGAGCTCCTCCGGCAGGCGGCCGGGCTGGCGGTGCACGAGCCGCAGGCCGTCGCCTAAGGGTCCGATGGCGGTCACCGTCGTCGGCTCTGTCGCGTTCGACGCGCTCGAGACGCCGTTCGGTAGTCGCGAGCGCATTCTCGGCGGCGCCGCCACGCACTTCTCGCTCGCTGCCAGCTTCTTCACCGACGTCCGCGTCGTCGGCGTCGTTGGCGAGGACTTCGGCGCGGACGAGAGCGCGGTGTTCGAGGCGCGCGGTGTCGACCTGGGCGATGTGGAGCACATCGACGGCTCGCGCTCCTTCTTCTGGGCGGGCCGCTACGACGAGGACATGCAGACGGCGGAGACGCTCGACACACAGCTGAATGTGTTCGCCGAGTTCGATCCCGTGCTGTCTCCGTCGGCGCGTGACGCGTCGGTCGTGTTTCTCGCCAACATCCAGCCGGACGTCCAGCGCCGCGTGCGCGAGCAGTGCGTGAAGGCCGCGGTCGTTGGCCTCGACTCGATGAACTACTGGATCTCCTCGGCGCGCGAGTCGCTCGTCCGCACGATGGGTCTCGTGGACGTGCTCGTGCTGAACGACGGCGAGGTGCGGATGCTGACGGAGGAGCCCAACCTCGCGCGCGCCGTCCAGCAGATCCACGCGCTCGGCCCGCGTGTCGTCGTCGTCAAGCAGGGCCGCTACGGCGCGGCGATGTTCACGGACGCCGGCTTCTTCTCCGTTCCCGGCTACCCGCTAGAGACCGTGGTCGATCCCACCGGAGCCGGAGACGCTTTCGCCGGCGGGTTCTTCGGGTACCTGGACTGCCAGTCCGAGGCCGGGATGACCGACCAGACCCTGCGTTGCGCTGCGGTCTACGGATCGGTGCTCGCGTCGTTCACGATCGAGGAGTTCGGGAGCGAGCGTTTGCAGCGGCTCACCTTCCCCGAGATCGAGGCGCGCTTCGGCGACTTCAAGCGGATGACCCATTTCGAGGCTCAGCCCGTCGCCCTGCGGACGGGTCGATAAGGCCGCGCGACACGTACCATCTCCGGTTCGCGAACGACTCACGCTGACACTTCAGAACAGGAGACTTCGATGACAGAGACTGCGCTTCGTCCGCTCTCGGATGCGGACTATCGCGTCGCCGACCTCTCGCTCGCGGCGTTCGGCCGCAAGGAGATCGAGCTCGCCGAGCACGAGATGCCGGGCCTGATGTCGCTCCGGCGCGAGTACGCCGCGGCGCAGCCGCTCGCCGGCGCCCGCATCACCGGCTCGCTGCATATGACGATCCAGACGGCCGTGCTGATCGAGACGCTGGTCGCGCTCGGTGCCGAGGTGCGCTGGTGCTCCTGCAACATCTTCTCGACGCAGGATCACGCCGCTGCCGCCGTCGCGGTCGGGCTCGAGGGAACGCCTGAGGAGCCGCGCGGGATCCCGGTGTTCGCCTGGAAGGGCGAGACCCTCGAGGAGTACTGGTGGTGCACCGAGCGTGCGCTGACGTGGCCCGAGAGCGGTCCGAACATGCTCCTGGACGACGGTGGCGACGCAACCCTGCTCGTGCACAAGGGCGTCGAGTTCGAGCGCGCGGGCGCAGTCCCCGACCCTGCAGGTGCCGACTCGGAGGAGTTCCGGATCGTGCTCGAGGCCCTCACGGCGTCGCTCGAGGCCGACCCGCAGCGCTGGACGCGAATCGCCGAAGGCATCCTCGGCGTCACCGAGGAGACGACGACCGGCGTGCACCGCCTTCAGCAGATGGCCGAGGACGGCCGGCTGCTGTTCCCGGCGATCAACGTGAACGACTCGGTCACGAAGTCGAAGTTCGACAACCTCTACGGCTGCCGCCACTCGCTCGTGGACGGCATCAACCGCGCCGTCGACCTGATGCTGGCCGGAAAGCTGTGCGTCGTCTGCGGGTACGGGGACGTCGGGAAGGGCTCGGCTGCCTCGCTGTCGGCCCAGGGCGCCCGCGTCGTCGTGACCGAGATCGACCCGATCTGCGCGCTGCAGGCGCTGATGAACGGGCTCGAGGTGCGGACGCTCGACGACGTGATCGAGCAGGCCGACGTGGTCATCACCGCGACGGGCAACCGCGACGTCGTCACGGTCGAGCACATGAATCGCATGAAGCACAACGCCGTGCTCGGGAACATCGGCCACTTCGACAACGAGATCGACATGGCCGGCCTCGCGCAGGTGCCGGGTATCGAGCGGGTCACGATCAAGCCGCAGGTCGACCAGTGGGTCTACCCGGACGGGCGCGCGATCATCGTGCTCTCCGAAGGCCGGCTCCTGAACCTGGGGAACGCCACCGGGCACCCGAGCTTCGTCATGTCGAACAGCTTCTCGAACCAGACCGTCGCGCAGATCGAGCTGTACACGAACACGGACAGCTATCCGATCGGCGTGCACGTGCTGCCGAAGCAGCTGGACGAGAAGATCGCACGGCTCCACGTAGATGCGCTCGGAGCGAATCTCACCGAGCTGCGTGCCGAGCAGGCCGCGTACCTCGGCATCCCCGTCGAGGGGCCGTTCAAGAACGACCAGTATCGGTACTAGGACCGTCCGCAGGAGCTACCCGTGAGGATCCTGGTCACGGGTAGCTCCGGCCACCTCGGCGAGGCGCTCGTCCGCACCCTCGAGATCGAGAGCCACGAGGTCGTGTCGCTGGACGTTGTCGAGTCGCCGTTCACGACGGTGGTCGGCTCGATCGCCGATCGCGATCGCGTGCGGGAGTGCATGGACGGGGTCGACGCGGTGCTGCACGCCGCTGGCCTGCACAAACCGCACGTCGGCGTGAGGTCGTGGCAGGAGTTCGTCGACGTCAACGTCTCCGGCACGGTCAACCTCCTCGAGGAGGCAGTGGCCGCCGGGGTTCGCGCATTCGTCTTCACGAGCACGACGAGCGCGTTCGGTCGAGCGCTGGTGCCGCCGCCGGGGCAGCCGGCAACGTGGATCACCGAGGAGGTGGCACCGGTCCCGCGGAACGTCTACGGGGTCACCAAGGTCGCAGCCGAGGACCTGTGCGAGCTCGCGCACAGGGACCACGGGCTTCCATGCCTGGTGCTTCGCACCTCGCGCTTCTTCCCGGAGGAGGACGATCGGCGCGAGGTCGCGGCTGCCTACGAGGACTCGAACGCGAAGGTCAACGAGCTCCTCTATCGTCGAGTGGACATCGCGGACGCGGTCTCCGCACACATGCTTGCGCTGGAGCGCGCAGCCGGCATCGGGTTCGGGAGGTACGTCGTCAGCGCGACCACGCCGTTCTCGGCGGCGGATCTCGTCGAGCTGCGGACGGATGCCGCCGCTGTCGTCGCGCGCCTCTTCCCGGGCTACGAGGACGAGTACGGCCGGCGCGGGTGGAGGATGTTTCCTGCGATCGAGCGTGTCTACGTCAACGCGAAGGCCCGGGACGAGCTGGGATGGCTACCGCTGTACGACTTCGGCTTCGCTCTCGAGCGCCTGCGGGCAGGCGAGGAGCCGCGAAGTGCGCTTGCGGATGCGGTCGGCTCGAAGGGCTACGGAGTGAGCAGGTCGAGCACGGCCAGCGGCCGCCGGTAGGGCGCCACCACGTAGACACCCGCGAAGCGCTCGCGGGCGGCATCGATCAGCTCCTTCGCCTGCGCCATCCCGACCTCGGATGCGGACGAGCCGGCGCGGTCGAGCTGCTCCTGCAGCTCCTCGGGCACGAGGATCCCCGGGACCTCGTTGTGCAGCCGGAGCGCGAGCCGGTGGCTCGTCAGCGGGAACACGCCGACGAGCACCGGGATGGGCCAGGTCCCGCCCAACAGCTCCGCGAAGCGCTCGAGCGAGTCGAGCTCGAAGACGATCTGCGTCATCGCGTACTTCGCACCTTCCGCGAGCTTCTCGCGGAACCGCTCGACCTCCAGCTCGAGGTCGTCGGCCGTCGGGTTCACGGCCACCCCGACGTAGAACGACGTCGGCGCGTCGATCGGGCGGCCGTTGAAGTCCTCCCCGCGGTTGAGCTGCGAGACGAGCTTCGTCAGCCCGATGGCGTCGATCTCGTACACCCCTTGCGCTCCCGGGTAGTCGCCCACCTCGGGCGGGTCCCCGGTGATCGCAAGGACGTTCCGCACTCCCTCGGCGTGCGCGCCGAGCAGCATCGACTCGAGTCCCATCACCGTCCAGTCGCGCGTCGTCAGATGCGGGATGGTCTCGACCCCGCACTCCCGCTCGATCGCCGCGGACACCATGAGCGAGCTCATTCCGGCTCGCGCCGTGGCGTTGTCGTTGATGTCCACGAAGCCGACGAGGCCCGACTCGTGCAGCGAGCGTGCGGTGTCGAGCAGTCCGGCCCGCGAGCTTCCGAGTGGAGGGTCGAGCTGCACGGAGACGACCCACTCGTTCTCCCGAAACGCGCGCGCGAGCCCCGTCTCGAGCAGCTCCTCGCCGAGGGACGTGATGAGCTCCCGTTCCGCGAACTCGAGCGGCGCACGCGGTTGCTGGCCCTGGTCGACCGCCGATCGGATCGCTGCGATCTCCGCCGGGGTCGTCCCGCAACAGCCGCCGATGAGGCCGGCGCCGAGGTCGCGCGCGTGCGCGGCGAACTCGGCGAAGTACTCGGGCGTCGCATGCGGGTAGATGACGCGACCACCGGCGAGGCTCGCGAGCCCGATGTTGGGCAGGGTCGCGAGCGGGAGCTCGCCGTCCCGCATCTGCTCGAGCGCTGCGAGAGCCGCAAGGAGGCCGCTTCCGTGGTTCGCGCCGATGGCGGCGACGTCGAGTGTGCGAAGCCGCTCGGCGGCCTCGCGCGCGGTCACGCCGGCGAGCGTCTCCGCCGACTCGTCGAAGGTCATCAGCGCGACGATCGGGAGCATCGACACGGAGCGAACCGCCTCGATCGCATCCTGGATCTCGTCCAGATCGTAGAACGTCTCGATCGAGAAGAGATCCGCTCCGCGGCCTTCGAGGATTCGCGCCTGCTCCGCGAAGACCTCGCGCCGGATGCGCGAGGTCGCAGTCTGGCCGAGCGGGCCGATCGAGCCCGCGATGAAGACGTCACGGCCGGAGACTTCCCGAGCCTCGCGGGCCAGCTTGATCGCCGCGGAGTTGATCTCCTCGAGCTCGTCCTCCAGGAAGTGCTGGCGCAACTTCGTGCGGTTGGCGCCGAACGAGTTCGTCTCGATCAGCTCGGCTCCCGCGGCGATGAAGCCGACGTGCAGCGAGACGACAGCCTTCGGCGCGCGCAGGTTCGCCTCCTCGGGACACCGCAACCGTGGGACGGCCGCACCGATGAGGGCGCCCATACCGCCGTCGGCCACGATCGGCGGCCCGTCGCGCAGACGTTCGACGAACCGCTGGCTCACGCTCACGCGGGCCAGTGTAGAGCGGTGGTCGATCGGCCCAGAGGATGAGTAGGGCGGCGTCGTCCGCCGCCCCTACTCGAAGCTCCGGGCCCGAGCTGATTGCCGTCAGTCCCAGCCTGGAGTCGCTCTCGCTATCGGCAGGTGAGCCCGACGGCTTGAGCTCGAAACGTCGTCCCAGGTCGTGTCCTGAAGCATGTCTCGATGCGGCGTAGGCTTCTCGCGTGCGCGTCCACGTCATCAGCGACATGGAAGGCGTCGCCGGCATCGTCAAGTGGGAGCAGACGACGGGCGGCGAAGCCCTGTACGAAGAGGGGCGAAAGCTGTACACGCAGGAGATCAACGCGGCCGTGCGCGGGGCGCGTGCGGCGGGTGCGACGGAGATCGTCGTCATGGACTGCCATGGCGCCGGCAAGGGCTGGACGTTCAACTCACTCGTCCCGGAGGACCTCGATCCGGACTGCGAGTACGTCGTCCAGGACGAATGGACGGAGTACACGGAGTTCCTCGAGCGGGGATGCGACGCCGCGCTCTTCGTCGGCATGCACGCACGTGCCGGCACGCCTGCCGGCGTCATGAACCACACGATCTCGGGCCGCGACTACCAGAACCTCTGGTTCAACGGCACCCTGGTCGGCGAGACCGGGATCAACGCGGCGCTGTGCGGCACCTGGGGCTGCCCGGTGCTCCTGGTCACAGGCGACGATGCCTCCTGCCGGGAGGGCACCGAGCTCCTGGGAGACGGCCTCACGACCGTCGCCGTGAAGTGGGGGATCGGCGCCGGGTCGGCCCGCATGATCCCGCCCGTTCGCGCGCGGCGCCTCATCGAGGAGGGCGCGAAGCGTGCGCTCGGGGACCTGAAAGCGGTGAAGCCGTACGACCCGGGCAGGCCCTGCGAGGTACGGGCCGAGTTCAAGAACACCACCGAGCCCGACCGGCTCCGCTTCCGCCCCGGCGTCGAGCGGGTCGACGAGCGCACGATCGTCTCGCGCGCCGACTCCTGGTGGGACGCCTGGAAGCAGTTCTACTTCTGAGCGCTCCCGGCGGGTACGCAGACCTCCTCGGGATCCTCGACTACGGGACGTTCGAGGTTGCCGAGGATCGTCGCCGCATCCCGATTCTCGGCTACGTCGTCGTCAGCGGCGCGCGCGTCGTCCTCGTCGACACCGGCTTTCCGCAGGCGTACCGGGAAGACCCGGACGCAGCCGGTCGCCGGGACGGGCTCGATGCCTTCGGTCGAGTCGTCTCGTTGACTCCCGCGAACACTCCCGAGGCGCAGCTCGCGCTCGCCGGGCTCGGAGTCGAGAAGGTCACCGACCTCGTCGTCACGCACGGCGACGTCGATCACATCGGCGGGCTCCACGACTTCCCGCGCGCCACGATCGTCGTCTCGCGCCGGGAGCGAGAGAGCGGCCCGCCCAGGTACTTCGGCGACGCGCGGCCGGCGGACTGGCCCGTCCACGCCGAGTACGTGCTGGTCGAGCACGACCTGGAGCTGGCTCCCGGCCTGACGCTGCTCGCGACGCCAGGGCACTCGCCCGGACACCTCTCCCTCCTGGTGCGGCTTCGCGACAGCGGCTCTGTTCTGCTCGCGGGAGACGCGATTTCGCGGCCCACGGAGCTCGAGACCGGCGTCAACGGCGGGGCGTCCGATCAGGACGTCGCGCGCTCGAGCGCGGCGCGGCTAGTCGAGCTCGCGGAGGCGGAGGACGCGCTGCTCGTCTACGGACACGATCTGGCCCAGTGGCGCGGGCTGCGGCGCGTGCCAGATACTCTACCGCTGAGCGAGTTCATCGGTCGTTGACACGACACGGATGCGGTGCGACAGTGTCCGACCTCCCCCGCAACAAACGGCATCGCGGGGGCGTCTCAGCGTGAACACCACGAAGGAGGAGGGAACTCTATGAAGAGACGCGCACTCATCGCCGCGGCTCTCGCAACACTGGTCGCGGCGTCGCTTGCGGCGTCCGCAGGAGCAGACACGCAGGCAGGCGCGCGCTCCGAGGCTGCGGCAGTCAGTTGCAGAGGCACGATCAACATCGGGAACATGACAGTCATGTCGGGTGCCGCCTCATTCCTCGGCCAGTCGCAGCAGAGCTGGGCCGCGCTCGCAGCAAAGCGCGTCGGCGCACAGCTCGGGCTGAAGGCGAAGGTCATCCCGTACGACACCGTGCTCGATCCGGCCGTTGCGCTAACTCAAGCACAGCGCCTCGTCGGTAACCGCAACGTCATCGCGACAATCGGGCCGGCGACGTCGGGTGGCGTCGCTTCCGCAAGCAAGACGCTGGCGGACGCGAGTGTCGTGCACGTGACGCCTTCGGCCACGAATACGGGGTTGACGAAGGGAGGGTCGCCGACGGCGACCGGCTTCTTCTACCGCGTCGTTGCGGACGACTCGGTGCAGGGAACGGGCCAGGCGAAGTACGCGGTCGAGAAGCTCAACGCCGACAAGGCCACGGTCTTCGATGCACAGGAGCCGTACTCGGTCGGCCTCGCCAACACGATCGAGCGGTATCTCGAGCGCCGGAACGTCCCGGTGCAGCGGCTGTCGGTCACGAACACGACGAGCGACTTCTCGAGCTTCGTGACGCGGATCGCGGGAGACACGGACGTGGTCTTCACCCCGTTCCAGGTCGCGGCGAATGCGAACCAGGTTGCAGTGCTCCTGAAGGAGCAGGGCAAGCGTGCGATCGTGTTCGGCGGTGACGGCACGGTCGACCCGGCGTTCAAGGTGCCGGGCTCGTACGTGTCCAACTTCGCTCCGGACATCGCTTCGGTGCCGGGGAAGGCCGCGATCCTGGCTGCATGGAAGCGAGACAACCCCGAGCGGACGGCCGACGTGTTCGGACCGCCTGCCTACGGCGCGGTGCAGGCGATCCTGTACGCGGCGAAGCGCGCGTGTGCGGGCAAGTCGTCCATCGACCGCATCAACATCAAGCGCAAGATGAAGGCCGGCCCGGTGCCGAACTGGATCCTCGGTGGCTCGTTCCGCTTCTCGTCGAAGACGAACGATCCGCTGAACGGCGGCTTCTGGGTGTTCCAGATCCAGGCCGACGGCACGCTGAAGCAGATCGGCAGGCTCTAACGCCGCAACGTGTGGCCTCGGCTCCGGCCGGGGCCACACGTTTCGATCTCGGTGCCGGCGCCGTTTCCCCCGCGGGAGCGGCGGAGTAGGCTCCCGCAACCTCCGTGGACTACGACAAGCTCTTTCAGACGGTCGTCAATTCGGCGACGCTCGGGAGCACGTATGCGCTGATCGCTCTCGGCTACACGATGGTCTACGGGATCCTCAAGCTCCTCAACTTCGCGCACGGCGACGTCTTCATGGTCGGGGCGTACGTCGGCTTCGGAGTCCTCACGGTCTTCGGCGGCGCGATCGATCCGACGATCTCGATCTGGGTCGTGCTCATCCTGATGGCGCTCGCCGCGATGGCTGCGTGTGCGGTGCTGGGCGTGGTCATCGAACGCTTCGCGTACCGGCCACTGCGCGACGCTCCGCGCATCGCTCCGCTCATCAGCGCCCTCGGTGTCTCGTTCTTTCTCTCGTACAGCATGCAGCTCCTCTACGGGGCGAACCACCGCACGTACGACACGTTCAACATGGCCGGCGGCAAGCTGTACGCGCCGGCCATCACGATCGGCTCGTTCACGATCTCGTGGCTCCGCGTCATCGGGATCGTGGCAGCCGTCGTGCTCATGGTCGTGCTCTGGTTCCTCGTCGCCCGAACGCGTATCGGCAAGGCGATGAGGGCGACCTCGATCGATCGCGACGCAGCGGCGATGATGGGGATCGACATCGACCGCGTGATCATGTTCGCGTTCGTCCTCTCGGGCGCTCTCGCGGGTGCGGCGGGAGTGCTGTTCGCGCTTCGCACCGACGTTTTCCCGCAGATGGGCTTCACGCCGGGGCTCTTTGCGTTCACGGCCGCGGTGATCGGCGGCATCGGCTCGATTCCCGGCGCGATGCTCGGCGGATTCCTTCTCGGCACGGTCGAAGCCGTGACGGTGACCTACATCACGCAGTGGATCGGGATCCCAGTCGGGCTGTCGAACCTCGTCATCTTCTCGCTGCTGATCGTGTTCATGCTCGTGCGACCGCAGGGCATCCTCGGTCGCCCCGACATCAAGAAGGTGTGAGTGGCTGAGGGACCGCGCATCGGCAAGGACGAGTGGGTAGCTCGCTCGGGAGAGAACATCGAGCGGCACCGCGTGGTGCGGGCGCTCGACCGTGTGCCGGGCTGGGCGCGTCTCGCGCTCTTCGTCGTCGCGGTGGCGTCGATACCGCTGATCACCGACGACGGCTACATCAACGTGGTCGTCTTCGACACGCTCATCTTCTGTCTGCTCGCGATCGGCCTGAACGTCGTGGTCGGCTGGGGCGGCCTCCTCGATCTCGGCTACATCGCGTTCTTCGGGATCGGCGCGTACACGTACGCGATCCTGAGCTCGGACAAGTTCGACATCCACCTGTCGTCGCTTCTCGTAATGGTGATCTGCGTCGTGCTCGGCGCGCTCCTCGGGCTCCTCGTGGGCCTACCGTCGTGGCGCCTCTCAGGCGACTACCTCGCGATCGTGACGCTGTTCGTCTACCAGATCTTCATCAGCATCGTCACGAACGGCCACGACCTGTTCGGGGTCGATCTGACCGGGGGCGTCAACGGCATCGCGAACTTCGACCCGTTCGACCTCTTCGGCCGCGAGATCCCGGTGAGTCACCAGGGGATCTTCAACTCGAACTACGTCTACATCGCACTCGGCGTCTTCGTCGTCGTCTTCGCCGCGCTCTACCTCGTGAACAACTCGCGCATCGGGCGGGCTTGGCGCGCGCTTCGTGAGGACACGCTCGCGGCCGAGCTCATGGGGATGCCGACCGACTGGCTCAAGCTCCTCGCGTTCTCCTTCGGAGCTGCGGTCGCGGCGCTCACGGGCTCGCTCTTCGCGTCGCTCAAGATCGGCGTGTTCCCGGAAACGTTCTCCTTGACCTTGCTCATCACCGTCTACGCAATGCTGATCCTCGGCGGCGTCGGCAGCCAGACGGGTGCCGTGCTCGGGGCAGTCGTCGTTTACGTCTTCCTCGAGGCGCTCCGCGATCCCGACGTCTCGGGCTGGGTGTTCTACATCGCGATCGTGCTCGCTCTCGTACTGGTCATCCGTCCACGGTGGATGGTCGTCGGTGTGCTGGCGGCCACTGCCGTGTTCGGGTTCGTCGTCCACGCGATCGCCGGTGCGATCGACGACTCGTGGACGACGTCCGCGCCCCCCGACTCGGACTCGGTCACGCGGTTCCTGGACGCGTGGGTGGTCATCCCCACGGCGCCCGGCGACGCGAGGACGATCGCGTACGTCGGGCTCGTCGCCCTGGTCATGCTCGCGACCACCGTGAAGGGCATCTGGCGCTGGGCCGTGCTCGTGCCCACGCTCTACCTCGCCGCGTTCGTCTGGGAGAACGTGATGTCGGCGCAGCCGGACGTGACGCGGTTCGTGCTCCTCGGGGCGATGCTCGTCGCCGTCATGGTGACGAGGCCGTCCGGGATCCTCGGTGAGCGCCGGGTGGAGATCGTCTGATGACCGCCGTCCTTCAGGAGGATCTGCCGACGAACGCGCCGCTCCTCGAGCTCAAGGGTGTCTCGATGACGTTCGGCGGCCTTCTGTGCGTCGACCTCCTCGACCTGCACGTCGACGAGGGTGAGATCGTCAGCGTCATCGGCCCGAACGGGGCCGGGAAGACGACGCTCTTCAACCTCGTCACGGGCGTCTACGAGCCGACGGCAGGCGACATCGTCTTCGAGGGCGAGTCCATCAAGGGCCTGACGCCACACCGGATCACGCAGCGCGGTATCGCGCGCACGTTCCAGACGCTCCGGCTCTTCCTCAACATGTCGGTCCGGGAGAACGTCATGGCTGCGGCGTACGGGCACACCAAGGCCGGCGTGCTGCGCTCGATGTTGCGCACCCCTGGAATGCGCCGCGAGGAGCGCGAGATCCGCGAGCTCGCCGAGAAGCGGCTCGCGTTCTTCGGCGAGCGGCTCACCGGCTACCGCTGGGATCAGCCGGCCTACAGCCTCTCGTATGCAAATCGCCGCAGGCTCGAGATCGCGCGCGCCACGGCGACGAACCCGAGGCTCCTGCTGCTCGACGAGCCCGCGGCCGGCATGAACCCGAAGGAGACCCAGGAGATCACGGAGCTCATCTCCCAACTGCGGGGGGAGGGCGGGTACACCATCCTCGTCATCGAGCACGACATGCACGTCGTCGAGGGGATCTCCGACCGCGTGATCGCGCTCGACCACGGCGTGAAGATCGCCGAGGGAACGTTCGACGAGGTGGCCACCAACCCGCGTGTGGTCGAGGCGTACCTCGGCACGGGCGCGATGGAGCGCAAATGAGCGCTGTCGAGCCGCTCTTGCGACTCGAGGGCGTGAACACCTACTACGGCCAGATCCACATCCTCCAGGACTCGAACCTGCACGTGGGGGAGGGTGAGCTCGTCTGCCTCCTGGGAGGCAACGCCTCCGGCAAGTCGACGACGCTCAAGACGATCCTGGGCCTCGTCCGGCCGCGGACGGGCACCGTGACCTTCGCGGGCGAGGACGTCACGCACGTGCCCACCTCGCGCCGGATCAAGCGCGGGCTCGCCATCGTCCCCGAGAACCGCAGGCTGTTCGGCCCCATGACCGTGCTCGAGAACCTGGAGATGGGCTCCTACCTTCGGCCCAAGGCCGACCTCGAGGAGGAGTTCGAGCGTGTGTACGAGCTGTTTCCGCTGCTGTACGAGCGCCGCTCGCAGCTCGCGGGAACGCTCTCCGGCGGCGAGCAGCAGATGGTCGCGATGGGACGGGCACTCATGTCGAAGCCGCGGCTCCTCCTCATGGACGAGCCCTCGATGGGCCTCGCGCCGATCCTCGTCGAGCGCAGCTTCGAGATCATCCGGCAGGTCCACGAGTCCGGTGTCGCGATGCTCATCGTCGAGCAGAACGCGAACGTCTCGCTCTCGATTGCGGATCGCGGCTACGTGCTGTCGACCGGCCGGATCGTTCTCGAGGGGAAGGCGTCGGAGCTCGCCGAGAACGAGGACCTCCGGAAGGCATACCTCGGGCGGTGAGCGTCGGGCACGCGATCCGCTCGGAGTTTCCGATCTTCGAGCACGCCGTCTACCTCAACTCGTGCTCGCAGGGCGCGCTCTCGCACCGTGTGCGTGCAGCGGTCGAGGAGTGGCTGGGCGGCTGGGACTCCAACGGCGCGGAGTGGGAGTTCTGGGTCGAGCGGAACGAAGCCGCACGGGCTGGCTTCGCAGGCCTCATCCATGCCGACCCGGACGAGGTCGCGGTCACGACGTCCGTCTCCCAGGGGGTCAGCGCCCTCGTGTCCGCTCTCGACCTGAGCGGTGAGCGGAACCGCATCGTCATCAGCGAGTACGAGTTCCCGACCGTCGGCCAGATCGCGCACGCACAGGCGCTGCGCGGCGCCGAGGTCGTGCACGTCACGCCGGAAGCCGACGGCTCGATCCCGCCCGAGCGCTTCGCCGAGGTCGTGGACGAGCGCACCGCACTCGTCTGCTGCACCGCTGTTTCGTTCCGCACCGGCTATCGCCACGACGTAACCGCGATCGCCGATGTCGCGCATGCCCAGGGCGCACTCGTGCTCGCGGACAGCTACCAGGCGATCGGGGCGATCGAGGTCGACGTGGGCGCGCTCGGGGCCGATGTCGTGACGGGTGGAACCGTGAAATACCTGCTCGGCTCGGCCGGGCTCGGGTTCATGTGGATCCGGAGCTCGCTCGTCGAGTCCTTGCTCCCCACCCAGACCGGTTGGTTCGCCGACGAGGACATCTTCGAGATGTCGATCGCCGACTACTCGCCGCACGGCTCCGCACGGCGGTTCGACAGCGGTACGCCTCCGGTGCCCTCGCTCTATCCCGGGACCGTGGGAATGGAGATCGTGGCCGAGGTCGGCGTCCCCGCGATCGAGGCGCACGTGGGCGCGCTCGCCGCGCGGCTGCGCGACGGCCTCGAGGAGCTCGGGGCGACGGTCGCCGCGCCCGGCGGCGGGCCACCTAGCCCTCTCGTCTGCGTCGCGTCGACCGATGTCGACGCCCTCGTGGCGGCTTTGCTCGACCAGGGGATCGTCGTGTCGCACCGCGACGACAACGTCCGGATCTCGCTCCACCTCTACAACGTCGACGAGGACGTCGACCGCGTGCTCGTGGCGCTGCGCGGGAATCGCGCCCTGCTCGCGTAGGTGCTGCGATACTCGCCCGCGTGAATTCACGCGACTCGGCAACGGCGCTCGAGGACGTCATCGAGCGCTACAACGCCGCCTGGAACGCGCACGACGTCGACACCATCCTCTCGTTCCACGCGCCGGGAATGGTGTTCCACAACCACACCGCGGGCGAGCGGGTCGAGGGCGAGGACGTCGGCCCGCATCTCGCCGGCATCTTCGAGCGCAACCCCGACCTGGCGTTCAGCGGCCGCCGGCTCTACGTCCGTGACGGGCTGGTGGTCAGCGAATGGAGGGCGAGCGCGACGAATCGCGAGGGACAGCGAGTCGAGTGGGACGGTGTCGACATCTTTCCGTTCGAGAACGGGCTGATCCTGCGGAAGGACGTGTACTCCTCGTCGCACAGTCCCCGCGTCGTCGACCCGTAACGAGTGCGTGCACGGCTTCGGCGCCGCGTCGATGGTCGGCTCGCTCGCACGCGTCCTCGTGCGGCCACCGCTCGCGGAGGACATCCGCAACTGGCGCGACTACGGCTGGCACGCCGCACCGGATCTCGCTCGGGCGACGGCCGAGCACGAGGCGCTGTGCGCGCTTCTCGAAGCAGCAGGCGCCGAGGTGGTCGCGTCTAGCCACGATCCTGGCAACCCGGACGCGATCTACGTGCACGACCCGGTTCTGGTCGGCCGCGACGGCGCCGTGCTCCTGCGCCCCGGAAAGGAACTGCGCCGGAGCGAGCCCGCGGCGATCGCCGTCGCGCTCGAGGCCGCAGGCGTACCGATCGTGGGCGAGCTCGCCACACCCGCGTTCGCAGAGGGTGGGGACACGGTGTGGCTGGACGAGCGAACGCTCCTCGTCGGGATCGGCTACCGCACGACCCCGGCTGCGATCCCGGCGCTCGAGGCTGTGTTCCCCGGCGTCGATGTGGTCGCATTCGACCTCCCGCACTGGAACGGCCGGAACGAGGTGCTGCACCTGATGTCCTTTCTCTCGCCGCTGGATCGCGACCTCGCGCTGGTGTATCCGCGAATCGCACCGGTGCGGCTGGTGGAGCTGCTGCGCGAGCACGACGTCGCGATCGTCGAGGTGCCCGACGAGGAGCTCGAGTCCCAGGGCCCGAACGTCCTCGCGCTCGGACCGAGACGCGCTCTCGCGTTGGAGGGGAACGCCGAGACGCGCAGGCGCATGGAGCGCGCGGGGGTCGACGTCAGCGTCTACCGCGGCGACGAGATCTCGAAGAAGGGCGACGGCGGCCCGACGTGCCTCACTCGGCCGCTCCTCAGGGTCTAGTACGCCGACAGCGAGAAGCCGAGAGCGAAGCCGAGCGCGGTCAGGAGGCCGGCTTCGCGCCCGCCGAGCTCGAACGCCTCGGGCATCAGCGTGTCCGCGAGCATCACCAGCAGCGCCCCGCCCGCGAACGCGAGGGAGAACGTGCTGGCGCCGGGGACCGTGTCGAGGATGAGCCAGCCGAAGACCGCAGCGGCGACCGATACCAGCACGACCAGGCTCCACATCGCGAGCACGCGATTGCGCGGCCAGCCGGCCTGGAGGAGTCCGGTAGTCCCCGACAGCGCTTCCGGGACGTTCGAGACGAACACCCCGACGACGACCGCGACGGGAACGGTCCCGTCCTCGAAGATGGAGGCGCCGAGGGTGAACGACTCGGGGATCCCGTCGAGAACGGTCCCGAGCACGATTGCGTACGCGCTCCCCGCGAGCTGTGGCGCGCCGACCATGCTCTTTCGGCCGTGCCCCCCCATCCTGTCGATCGCCCAGTCTCCCGCGTAGAAGACCAGCGTCCCGCTCGTGAAGCCGACTGCCGTGAGGCCGGGATCCTCCTGGAACGCTTCGAGCACCAGCTCATATGCGACGGCTGCGATCAGAGCACCGGCACCGAATGCCATGGTGAGGCCGATCCAGCGCTGCCTCGGCCTTGCGACGATCGCGATAGCGGCGCCGACGAGGAGCGAGCCGGCGGTCACGAGACCCCAGAACGCCGCCTCGAGCATGCGCAGACTCTACGACTCGCCGAGCGTCAGTTGCCGAAAGGGCGACAGGCTGGAGACGCCGACGCCGACGAGCCGCAACGCACCGGGCCGCTCGCGCAGCCCGCGATCGAGGAGACCGCGTGCGACGGCGCCGATCACCTCGGCGTCGTCGACGGCCGCGGCCAGCGTCGTCGAGCGCGTGCGAATGGAGAAGTCCCCGTAACGGAGCTTCGCGGTGACCGTGCGACCCGAGAGATCCGAGCTCTGAAGCCGCTCGGAGACGAGCTCCGCGAGCCGGTTCACCTCGCTGTGGAGCACGGCTCGATCGGTGACGTCGCGCGGGAAGGTGTCTTCGGCCGACACCGAGACCTGCTCGACCTCGAGTTCCAGGTCGCGCGGATCGACGCCGCGAGCGCGATTCCGCAGGAGGGGTCCGAGCGAACCCGGGAGAAGCGCTCTCAGGTCCGGATCGGGTAGGCCGGCGAGCGCGCCGATGGTCTCGACGCCGCCGCGCCGGAGGCGCTCCTCGGCGCGCGGACCCACGCCGGGGAGCAGGCGCACCGGAAGCGGCGCGAGGAAGCGTTCCTCGGAGCCGGCCGGCACGACCGTGATGCCGCCGGGCTTGCGCCGGTCGGAGGCGATCTTGCACACGACCTTGGACGTGCCGACGCCGAGCGAGCACGTCAGGCTCGTCGTGCCGCGCACGGCGGTCTGGATCGCGGACGCAACCGCTCGCGCGCCCGTGAAGTCGCTCGCGACCGTGCCGAGGTCGAGGTAGCCCTCGTCGATCCCCGTTCGCTCGACGCGCGGAACGATCTCCGAGATGACGTCCCACACGACACGTGAGTACTGCCGATACAGGGCGTGTCGAGGACGGAGGAACACGGCCGAAGGGCAGCGCCGGAGCGCTTCCGCGGCGCTCATCGCCGAGTGGATGCCGAACTTCCGCGCGACGTAGTTCGCGGTCGAGACGACACCGCGTCCATGCGGGTCGCCGCCGACGACGAGCGGCTTCTCGCGAAGCGTCGGATCTTCGAGCTCCTCGACTGCGGCGAAGAAGGCGTCGAGGTCAAGGTGCGCCAGGATCGGCGGTGACGGACGGCCCACGGGGGCAAGGCTAGAGCGCGGGGCGGAGCCGGAACGGTGGAGAATGGACGGCGTGTCTGCTCGCGTGCGGCTCGCTGATCTGCTCGCCGGCCTTTCGATAGCGATCGACTTCGGCTTCGGTCTGCCCCCGGAGTCGGCCATGCGCTCGTGCCTCGCCGCGACGCGGCTCGCCCGTGCCCACGGCCTTGCCGAGGACGACGTCCGAAACAGCTTCTTCGCGAGCCTATTGCTGCATGTGGGCTGTCCCGGTTTCTCGCACGAGACCGCCGCACTCTTCGGGAACGAGCTCGTTCTCACGCGCGCGGTCGCCCGTACGAACCTGGCCGACCCGTCGGACTACGAGGCGACCCTGATCCCGGAGGCGACGCGGGGACTCCCTGCGGCAACGGGCCGAGGTGTCGCGGAGCGACTGATCCGCGACGGCCCGGCGTTCGGCGAGCAGTACGACACGGCGAGCTGCGAGGTCGGGAGCTGGGTCGCTCGCCGGATCGGCATCGGTCCGGGCGTCGAGCGGGCTCTGTACGAGGTTGCGGAGTGGTGGAACGGCGGCGGCGCTCCGCAGAGACTTCGCGAGGACGCCATCGCTCCCGCTGCTCGGGTCGCCCATCTCGCCGCGGATGCCGTCGCTCTCGAAGATGTCGGCGGCGCCGAACTGGCCGTCGAAGGCGTGCGCAAGCGCCGCGCCTCGATCCTCGATCCCGGCCTCGTCGAGACGTTCGCGGCGAATGTGTCCGAGATCCTCGATCGCACCGGCGATCCCCGTGCGCACCTCCTGGAGGAGGAGCCCGAGCCTGTCGACGAGCGCAGGCTGGACGAGCTCCCGTTCATCGCAGCCGTATTCGGCGACGTGGGTGATCTGAAGTTCCCGAGTCTTCACGGCCACTCGTCGGGCGTCGCCGCGCTCGCGCGCGGCGCGGCACGGTGCTTGCGTCTCGACGGCCGCACGGAGACCGACATCCAGGTTGCGGCTCATCTGCACGACCTCGGGCGACTCGCCGTCACCAACGTGATCTGGGAGAAGCCTGGACCTCTGACATCCGCCGAATGGGAGCTAGTGCGCATGCACCCGTACCACTCGGAGCGAGTTCTCGCGACCTCGGACACCCTCGAGCACCTGGCCCCGCTCGCCGGGATGCACCACGAGCGCCTCGACGGCTCGGGATACCACCGGGGCTCGAGTGCGGGGGACCAGCCGGTCGCCGTTCGCGTGCTCGCCGCAGCCGATGCGTTCCAGGCCATGACCCAGGAGCGGCCGTATCGCTCGGCATTCTCTGCCGAGCAGGCGGCCGAGCAGCTCGTCCAGGACGCGCGTGCAGGGACGCTGGACGGCGAATGCGTGGCCGCGGTGGTCGAGGTGGCGGGCCAGGCGCGGCCGCGCCCGCACGACCTGCGTCCCGGGGGCCTCAGCATGCGCGAGATCGAGGTCCTCCGGCTCGTAGCCGTCGGCTTCTCGAATCCCGACATCGCACAGGAGCTCGTCATCTCGCGCCGAACCGCCGAGCATCACGTCCAGCACATCTACGGCAAGCTCGGGGTCAGGAGCCGGCCGGCGCTCGCACTCTTCGCGATGGAACACGGTCTCATCTCGTCGTCCGACAAATAGGTAGACCTGCCGATGCGCACGAGCCACGACTCGGCAGGCTTGTGGCATGGAGGACACGACATTCCTCGGTACCGCGGGAACTGTGATCGGGCTCATCGCGGCCACGTCGTTGCTGTTCCAGGCTCGCAGGCTGGCCAGGCTCGGGAGTGCCTGCGAGGTTTCGATTCCGGTTCGGCTGCTGGCATTGGCGGGTTATGCGATCTGGCTCGCATACGGCGTCGCGATCGGCGACGTGCCGCTGATCCTCGTCGACCTGGCGGGCGTCGCGGGCGCTGTGCTCGTCCTGCGCGTCACGCTCTCGCTCCGCCGGCAAAGGGCCTGCCCGGCGTCCTGAGCGGCTCGGTCTAAGGTGGGGATCGTGGTCGACGCTCCACCGCTCCCACCGCCTGCGAATCGAGCAGCCGGCTCCGTATCAGGTGTCGTACGGGCTCGTCACGGGACGGGCTGCGCGTGGCGCGACACGCGTCGTCGTGCTCGCGAACGGCCGGAGGCTCGCGTCGAAGCCGCTTCGCGGCCGGCGGTTCTCGCTCCGCGTCATGCTTCCGGTCGGGGACGCGACGGTTCGCGTCGTCACGAGCGGACGGGGCGGACGTCGATCGTCGGCCCATGTCCACGACGTCTTCGGCCTCCCTGCGGCCGGGCGTCCGCGCCACGTCGCCTCGCGAGTGGATCCCGTCCTCGCGCGCAAGCTGCGAGGGCTGGCGCGGGACTACTCGGGCACGCCCGGCTACTACGTCCAGAGCCTCACCGGAGGCTCGGGGGCAGCCTGGAACGCGAAGGCGCGCTTCCCGGCGGCGTCGACGGTCAAGCTCGCCATCGCCGTGGCGGTGCTCGCGTCGCACTCCGGTATCCCGCCGCCGGCCTCGCGGGTCGGTGTGCTCCTGCGCGAGATGATCGTGCCGTCCGACGACGAGGCGGCCAATGCGCTGCTCGTCTGGCTCGCGGGCTCGACGAGCTCCGGCGGGAGCCGTGTGAACGCGCTCATGGAGTCGATCGGCCTGACCGACACGCTGATGTACGGCGGCTACGAGACGCGCGCGCTCTCGGGACCGATTCCGGCGCGGGTGAACGATGCGCCCGCATTCGGCGTGGGCAAGTACACGACGGCCTGGGACATGACGCGGCTCTGGCGCGCGCTCTGGCTCGCGTCGGCCGGCTCGGGGCCGCTTCGCTCGGCCCAGCCCGGTCTGACACCAGCCGACGCACGCCACTTGCTGTGGCTGACTGCACATGTACGCGATCTCCCGAAGCTCGACAGCGGCACACGCGGTGAGCGTGGCGTCGCGGTGCTGCACAAGGCCGGGTGGATCTCGACGGCGCGGCACGACACCGGTCTCGTCTTCTGGAACGGTGGCGTCTTCGTCGCAGGCGTCATGACGTGGAAGTCGAGCGGAGCCGGCTTGGGCTCGGATGCGCTTGCGGGGAGGGTCGCGGCCGTCGCCCTCGCGCGCCTCCGCCGTACCGAAGGTTGACCGGCTCCGGCAGAGACCTTGACCTGGACGGTACAGTTTCTGGACTAACTATGGCATCCGTACGAAAGCGAGAATCGTGAGACGAGAACGAGAACGAGAACTCCATCCGCCTTCTGCTCGTCCCCCTCGAGGACCTCGTGGTCTTCCCGAACATGAACGTCACCCTGACCGTCGACGTCGGCGACGAGGAGCGCGTCCTGCTCGTGCCCAAGCACGAGGACGGGTACGCGAAGGTCGGCACCGTCGCCGAGGTCACGGACCGCATCCGCCTCCCCGGCGGCGGGCGAGCCGTCGCCCTCAACGGTCTCCACCGCGGGATCGCGGGCGCGGCTGTCACCGATTCGCAAGGACGGCTGTTCGTCGAGGTGGAGGAGCAGCCCGACGAGGAGTCTGCGGACGGCCGCATCCGCGAGCTCGAGCGCGAGTACCGCGCCGTCGTCGAGGAGATCCTCGAGCTCCGCGGCGACGACGGGCGCATCGCAGCCTTCGTGCGCTCGATCTCCGAGCCCGGCGCCCTCGCTGACACGTCCGGGTACTCGCCCGACCTGACCTTCGAGCAGAAGGTCGAGCTGCTGGAGACGGTCGACGTCCGCGCGCGGCTCGAGCTCGCGCTCGAGCTGCAGCGCGAGCGACTCGCGCTCATGCAGATCCGGCGGCGCATCCAGGAGGACGTCGAGACGAACGTCGACAAGCAGCAGCGCGAGTACATCCTGCGCCGGCAGCTCGACTCCATCCGCAAGGAGCTGGGTGAGGACGAGGCCTCGGTCGTCGAGGAGTACCGCGCGAAGATCGCCGAGGCCGAGATGCCCGAGAACGTCCTCGAGCAAGCGGAGCGCGAGCTCTCCCGGCTCGAGCGCATGGGCGACCAGACGCCGGAGGCGACCGTCATCCGCAATTACCTCGACTGGCTTCTGGCCGTGCCGTGGAGCAAGCGCTCCGACGAGCGGCTCGATCCGATCCACACGCGCGAGGTGCTGGACGCCGACCACGCCGGCCTCGACGACGTCAAGGACCGCATCGTCGAGTACATCGCGGTGGCGAAGCTCCGCAAGGAGCGCGGCGTCGAGGACGACAAGCGCTCCGGCGCGATCCTGACCCTCATCGGCCCGCCCGGGACGGGCAAGACCTCGATCGGCGAGTCGATCGCGCGCGCGACCGGGCGCGAGTTCGTCCGCATGTCACTCGGCGGGATCCGCGACGAGGCCGAGATCCGCGGGCATCGCCGCACGTACATCGGTGCGCTTCCGGGTCGTCTCGTCCGTGCGCTCCGCGACGCGGGGACGATGAACCCGGTGATCATGCTCGACGAGGTCGACAAGGTCGGGGCCGACTGGCGCGGCGACCCGTCCTCGGCGCTGCTCGAGGTGCTCGACCCCGCGCAGAACCACTCGTTCCGCGACCACTATCTCGACGTCGAGGTCGACCTCTCGCAGGTCTTCTTCATCGCGACCGGGAACATGGCGGAGACGATTCCCGGCCCGCTCCTCGACCGGATGGAAGTGATCCGCTTCGACGGCTACACCACCGACGAGAAGGTCGCGATCGCTCGCGACTACCTCTGGCCGCGCCAGCGTGAGCGGAACGGTCTCCGCGAGGACGAGGTCGAGATCTCCGACGATGCGTTCGAGCTCGTGGTGTCCGAGTACACGCGCGAAGCCGGCGTCCGCCAGCTCGAGCGCGAGCTGGGAACCGTCCTTCGCAAGACCGCGACGAAGATCGCGTCCGAGTCGGTCGAGCCGCCAGTCGAGATCGACGAAGCGGCCGTGCGCGACGCGCTCGGGCGCCGCAAGTACTACCGCGAGGTGGCGGAACGGACCGCCGTTCCGGGCGTCGCGACGGGGCTCGCAGCGACCGCGACCGGTGGCGACGTGCTCTTCATCGAGGCGACGTCGCACAAGGACGGCGACAAGCTCGTCCTCACCGGCCAGCTCGGCGACGTGATGAAGGAGTCAGCGCAGATCGCGCTCTCCTCGGTGCGCGCGCTGGCGACGAAGCTGGGACTCGAGGAGGAGTCGTTCGAGAACCGCTCGTTCCACGTTCACGTCCCGGCGGGCGCGATCCCGAAGGACGGGCCGAGTGCCGGGATCACGATGGCGACCGCGCTCGCGTCGCTCCTGACCGAGCGCCCCGTGAAGCACACGGTCGGCATGACCGGAGAGATCACGCTCCAGGGTCGCGTGCTGCCGATCGGCGGTCTCAAGCAGAAGGTGCTCGCCGCGCATGCCGCCGGGATCACCGACATCGTCATCCCGGAACGGAATCGCGCCGACCTCGAGGACATCCCCGAGAACGTGCGCGAGGAGATCGCGTTCCATCCCGTCATGTCCATCGACGAGGTGCTGCACCTCGCTCTCGAGGAGAAGCCGGTGCAGTCCAGTGTCGCGGTGTAACCACCGCGATCCGGTCCCCGAGGACGTCCGTCGCGCGGCGGACGTCCTCGAGCGGCGCTACGCCGTCTCGATCCTGTACGCGTCGCACCACGGATGCACGCGGTTCACCGAGTTTCGGCACGCCATCGGCACGATCCCGCCAGGAACGCTCGCGCAGCGGCTCACCGAGCTCGAGAAAGCGGGCGTCCTGCGACGTGAGGTGCGCGACTCACGGCCTCCTCACGTCGAGTACGTCCTGACGAGCGAGGGCCAGCGCCTGAGCGTCGTGCTCGACGCGCTCGCCGCCTGGGCGCGGCGCTAGTACGCGATCGGTCCGCCCAGACGCATACTCCGGGGCGCCGTGCGTCTCGGGCGACTCATCGCTGTCGGTGTCTGCGTTGCGATCGTGCTCGTACCCCTCGGCGCCGGCGAGTCGACTCCGCGATTGACGACGCTCCTGGCGCGACACGCGCCGGTCCTGATCCTGCATCCGGCCGAGCGATTCAGACCCTGTCGGCCGTCGACGGCTTTCTTGCGGACGCCGAGCTCCAGCGGCGCACCTCCTCGGGCTGGGAGAAGGTCGACGGTCCGCTTCCGTCGGGAGGCAGAGCTCTACGCCTGGATCAGCAGCCCTGCCTCGCAGTCGACGGGATCGCGGCCGCCGATTGCTACGTCCAGGCGCAGTCGGCGCATGGGCGGCGCCGGTCGTCTACGGCGCTGCCCAGCGCACGACGACGCGCATCGCCCTCCAGTACTGGCTCTGGTACCCGTTCAACGACTACAGCCCGACGATTCCGGCGGGTGACGTCTGGCAGGTTCACGAGGGGGACTGGGAGTCGGTGACCGTGATCCTCGACTCCGACGGACGGCCGCTGCAGGTTGGGCTCTCGAAGCACTGTGCGGGAACGCGGCGCGCGTGGAACCGCACACCGAAGCGCGGTTCCCGTCCGCTGGTGTACGTCGCGCTGGGCTCGCACGCGAACTACTTCGCGCCGGGCACGTTCGCTCACGACCCGCGCTGCTGGCCGCGCGAGCTGCGCGACGTCGTGCGTGCGCTGCGGCTCGTCGACCACACGGGCGCCGGCACGATGGTTCGCCCGAGGCTCGTCCCGATCACGGCGACGCGTCCATCCTGGATGACGTTCGACGGGACCTGGGGCGAGGATGGCTACGTCCACTTCGCGAACAACGATCCGATCGCGTACAGCGGCAGCCCTCGCGGCCCCGCCGTACGCCAGCAGTGGCGCCGCCCTGTCGCCGAAGTCCTCCGCTGGCCGCGGGACTAGACAGCGCCGGCTACTCGGGCCAGAAGTTCTCGAGGTACTCGGCGTCGTCGCGTGAGCCGCCCGGGACGACCTTCGAGACGATGATCAGGACCGCGTCCTCTTCCTCGTCGTTCCAGACGGAGCGCCAGGTCTCGGGTGGTACCCGGACCGCCGTACCGCCTTCGACGTCGACGATGTCGTCGTTGAGCTTGAACTGGAGCTTTCCGGAGACGACGTAGTAGATCTCCTCCTGCTGCTTGTGCCGATGCCCGTACGAGCCCTTCCCGCCCGTGTGTTGCGGCATTCGCCTGTGCGTGAAGGCGACCTGCTCCGCCTCGAGGTCGGACGTCATCATCCGCATCTCGCCGGGATAGTCGCCGAGCACGTCGGCGACATCGTGCAGCCGTTTGATCGTGTAGTCGGCCATCGGGCGACTCTAACGGGCCAGCCGCGCCGCGAAAAGGTCGTCCCCGCAACCGGGACGCAACCGGTTCTTACGTAATGCCAACAACCTCCGGCGATACCCGTCGTTTCAGCATGTACGACATGGCAGCCTCCGAGAAGATCCCCACGCCCGAAGCGCCCTCGCGTCGAGGATCAGCGCGTCGCGAGCTGGCGGTACGACCAGTTCCGATTGCTCGGCTTCGGCGACGAGGACGCGTGGCTGCTCGTCGACTCGGGAGCCGACCTCCAGGCCGCGCGGTCGCTCATCGGTGCCGGCTGCCCGCTCCACCTCGCTCTCCGCATCGTTCTCTGACGTACTCGTCGTTCGAGGTGTGACGCGCGCTCGACGCGGGTAAGACCGTGGACGACAGAACGTCGTCGAAGCCGAAGGAGAGGTGATTTCGGTGCCGGTATGGGCTTGGATCTTGCTGATCGTGCTGCTGGTTCTGCTGCTTACGGGCGGCGTCGGGTACAGCCGGCGGTAGGCACGGTGCGCGCGGGGCGGCGACGAGCTCGTCGCCTCGCGCACCTGTCTCGCCTCCGTGTGGCGTGACGCGCTCTCATTTGTATTAATAGGCGCGACGGCGGGGGTGTCCGTGACCGCTGCGGCCGGGCTCGATCCGCTGTCAGAGAACAACCGTCACTCGCGAGGCAGGGGGAGATCGTGATGGCGGCTTCGCGGGCGGTATCCGAAAGGAGACGCCATGGCAGGGACACGGAGGACGCCCCCTCGGAGGAGTCGCAGCTCCGCACGTTCGAAGGAGAGCGCGGACTCGGGTGAGCTGATCACCAGCGAGGACGTTCGGACCGGCCTGATCACCGGCGCGACGTTCTTCGCTCAGCCCGTGCAGTACGTCGTGCGCGACGGGCTCGCTCTCTTCGAGGGCGACATCGTGCTCGGCACCGTCGAGGAGATGGACCAGAAGACGGAGGAGCTCCGGGGCGTGATGAGGGGGGAGCTCGAGTCCGGCGTGCTCCGCACCGGTGCTCAGTTTCGCTGGCCGAACTGCGTGGTCCCGTTCACGATCGACGCCGCGCTTCCCAATCAGGCTCGGGTGACGGATGCGATCGCGCACTGGGAGTCGCGCACGCGTTTCCGGTTCGTCGCGAGGACGACCGAGGCGGACTTCGTCACGTTTCGGCCGGGAAGCGGATGCTCGTCGTCCGTCGGGCGTCAGGGAGGCCAGCAGTTCGTGAATCTCGCGGCCGGATGCTCGACGGGAAACACGATCCACGAGATCGGCCACGTCATCGGGCTCTGGCACGAGCAGAGTCGCGAAGACCGCGACGCGTTCGTCACGATCAACTGGACCAAGATCCAGCCGGCCGCGATCAGCAACTTCAACCAGCACATCACGGACGGCGACGACATCGGCGCCTACGACTACGGGTCGATCATGCACTACCCGCGCGACGCGTTCTCGATCGACGGGAGCGACACGATCACTCCCACGAATCCGGCCGCGGTGATCGGGCAACGAACCGCCCTGAGCGCGGGTGACATCGCTGCCGCGAACTCCGTATGTCCGGTGATCAAGGCTCCGAAGGAGCACATCAAGGATCTCCGCCTCGACACGCGCAAGGAGCTCGTCAAGGACATTCGCCTCGACACGCGGAAAGAAGTCGTCCTCGACACCCAGAAGGAGCTGCTCAAGGAAGGCCCGCTCGATCCGCCGTTCACGAAGCGCTTCGACCCCGTCGTCACGCCCGGCCCGGTCGTCCAACCCGGACCGACGCCGATCGGTCCGATCGGCAACCTGCCCTTCGCCGTGGCGACACCGCATCAGGCTCCGGAGCTCGCCGGCCGAAGTCAGGACGAGTTGCAGGCGACTGCCGCCGAGATCGACGCTCAGCTCCAGGTCATCGCGGACCAGCTCGCGCAGTCCGACGCACAGCGCGGGGCTCTGCAGGCGCAATACGACGAGCTGCAGGCGCTCCTCCAGCAGGCGCTCGACGCCCACGACCAAGCCTCGGGGCCGTAGGAGTCACGTTCGCGCGTGATCGTCGCGATCTCCCATCCGGACGATCCTCATGCTCTGCGTGTTCTGGAGCACCTCGCGGACGCGGGGCACGAAGCCGTCCTCCTCGACCTCTCCGATCTTCCCGACTGCGCGACGCTGACGGTCGACTACGACCACGGCTCTCCGCGGATGGAGATCGGCCGCGACAATGGCCCGCCGATCGACCTCGGGCGGGCGAGTGCGGCCTGGTGGCGCCGGCCACAGGCCGCGGAGCCGTCGTCTATCGCTGATCCCGAGGTGCGGCTCTTCACGGTCAACGAGTGGCACGAGGCGATCAACGGGCTCTGGCAATTGCTCGACGTGCACTGGGTGAACGATCCGGTTCGCGACGAGGTCGCCGCGCGGAAGGCGCTGCAACTGCGCCTCGCGGCCGGGCTAGGGCTGCGAGTCCCCCGAACGCTCATCACCTCGGACCCGGATCGAGCCCGGGCGTTCGTCGACGCCGAGGGGATCGGCACGACGGTGTTCAAGACCTTTTCCTGCACGCACGCGATCTGGCGGGAGACCAGGCTCGTGGGGGAGGACGCGCTCTCGCTGCTCGACACCGTGCGCCTGGCTCCGGTGATCTTCCAGGAGTACATCCCTGCGGCCTTCGACCTCCGTGTCACCGTCGTCGGCAGGCGTGTGTTCCCGGCGGCGATCCACTCGCAGGAGACGGACTACCCGACCGACTTTCGGATGAGCCTCGGTCAGGCGCGAACCGAGCCGGCGACCGTCCCACCCGCGCTCGAGCGGCGGTTGCTGTCGTTGATGGAACGGCTCGGTCTCGAGTACGGGGCGATCGACCTCAGGCGCACCCCCGAGGGCGAGTACGTGTTCCTCGAGGTGAACACGGCCGGAGAGTTCCTGTTCGTCGAGGAACGGACGGAGCAGCCGATTGCCCGCGCCGTCGCGGAGTTGCTCGCTACACCCTCCGAACGCTCACGGCGATCGGCGTCCCAGCGTCCGCTTGCACGAGCGGGTACGCCTGCGTCGTGATGAAGTCGCCCGCGCTGATCGCGCCGTCCCCGTCGACGTCGACGTGGGCGAAGATCGTCAGCTCGGACGGTGCATCATCACGGCACGTCCAGTTGCACCGTGCCCAGCCGCGGGCTGCGATCGGACTCGACCTCGCCGGACGTCTCTGCCACGAGGGGGGCGAGCGTATCCGCGTAGGTCGTGTCCCTGACCTCGACGCGCAGCCGTGCGCCCGGGGGCGGGCGTTCCTCGCCCTCGATGGAGATCGCGACGACGACCGTGGCCATCGATTCCATCGTAACGGGGCACCAGCCCGGCGTTAGTGGCCGAATCCAACGAACAGGAGGCACCGTGGAGAGACATGGTTCCCAGAGCTACTTCGTCATCGATGAGGGCCTGCTCGGCGAGGCCCTCGGAGGCAAGGAGCGCACGCTCCCGAGAGCGGCCGAGGAGGTCACGCCGCCGTTTCGATTCTCTCGGCTCGGGCCACAGGGGACGAACAAGCAGCTCGGCGAGGCGAATGCGAGGAAGGTCGGTCAGGCGATGGCTGCCGGCGGAGGCGGCGCCTCGCAGATACCGGCCGGCTTCACGTACCTCGGCCAGTTCGTCGACCACGACCTGACCTTCGACAAGACCGCAGGTCATGCTCGGCGAGAACGTCACGCCGGCGATGCTCGTTCAGGCGCGCTCACCGAGCCTCGACCTCGACTCGCTCTACGGCGGCGGGCCGAGCGATCCGGCCTCCGCGCAGTTCTACGAGGCCGACGGTCTCCATCTCAAGATGGGCAAGACGATCGCGGCCAGCGGCATCTCGGCGAAGGACGGCTTCGACCTTCCTCGTGTCGGCGCCGGGTCGAACGACGACGAGAAGCGCAAGGCGCTGATCCCGGACGAGAGAAACGACGAGAACCTCGCCGTCGCCCAGACCCACCTGGCGTTCATCCGCTTCCACAACCGGGTGGTGGACACGCTTCCCGCGTCGGTTCCCCCCGCGCAACGCTTCGCGGTCGCGCGGCGGAAGGTCACGAAGCACTACCAGTGGATGCTCCGCACCGACTACCTCCCGCGGATCTGCGCGCCCGGCGTCGTGACCGCCGTCTTCAACAACGGGCGGAAGGCGTTCGAGGTCGGCGTGCCACCGATGGACGTCCCGACGATGCCGATCGAGTTCTCCGTCGCCGCATTTCGGCTCGGGCACGCGATGGTGCGCGAGGAGTACGCCTGGAACAAGATCTTCGAGGGCGTCGGCGGAACGCTCGGGCTGCTCTTCGAGTTCTCGGGGCTCAGCGGCAGCCTCGGCGGCCTCTTGCGCCTTCCGAGCAACTGGATCGCCGACTGGCGGCGCCTCTACGACTTCACGGAGGCGGGTCGTGCCGACCTCGCGGTGCCACCGGCGCAGTTCAACCGCGCGATGCGCATCGACACGACGCTCACGAACACGCTCGCGACGCTTCCGGGGTTCCCGGCCGGCGAAGCGAACCTGGCATTCCGGAATCTGGTCAGGGCGAAGATGGTGAAGCTCGCTACCGGCCAGCAGATGGTCACGTTCCTGAAGAACAAGGGCGTGACGCCGCTGACGAAGCTCACGAACGTCCAGCTCCGCGACGGGAACAACGGCGCCGATCTGAGCGCGCTCACTCCGTCGCAGCGGGCGAAGCTACTCCAGGACACGCCGCTCTGGTTCTACATCCTGCGCGAGGCCGAGTTCAACAGCGGGAAGCTGAAAGGAGTCGGGGCGCGCATCGTCGTGGAGACGTTCCACCGTGCGATGGAGGGAAGCCAGCACTCGATCGTGCGGGACACCACGTTCCGCCCGTCGCTCGGCCCGAACAACCAGACCTTCCGCATGGTCGATCTGCTGCTGTTCGCGTTCAAGGGCCAGAAAGGGCTGCTGAACCCCGTGGGCACCTGAGAAGGGGAGCTCCGGAGCTAGTCGGTCGGAAGCCGTCGGTCGCCGACGGCTTCCAGCTCGGCGTCCGCGACCCACGCATCGTCGCTGAAGTCCGGCTTCCCGCGGGTCTGCTCGACGCCGAGCGAGACACCGTCGTCGAAGAGCATCACGAAAGCCTGGAACCCGAACGCGATGGGCTCCTTGCCGGTGAAGGTGATCTTCGACGAGTCGCCGGATCCCGCCGACACCTTGGCTCCGCCTTCCACGAGACCCTGGATCTGAGGGACGTCGAGGTCGATGGCGACGCCGCTCTCGCGTTGGGCGACGATCGAGAGCGTCGCCGTTCGCAACACCGCACTCACGGCGGCGAGCTTCTCCTTGTTCAGCCACTCCGTGGCCTGGCGCGAGGTCGAGATCTTCGACTGCTCGAGCCAGGACTGCAGCTCGAGTACGGCGAGCGAGTCCTGTGTGACGTCCTCGTACGTGATCGCCAGCGTCTTCGCGTTCTTCGCCTCCAGACCGGCCCCGAGCTTGCCTGCGCCTCCGCCGAAGAGGGCACCGAGGATCTTGAAGCCGATGTTGGCTTCGACATGCTTCTCGAAGGATCGTGCGATCGAGCCGGTCGGCTCCCCGCTCGACATCGCGGGCACGTTCCCGCCGCCGGAGAAGAGCATCGACAGGTTCCCGACCTTCTCGTCGAAGCTGCCGTTGCTCCGGAAGAGCACGTCCGCGGGGGCGAGGTCGCGACGGGGCAGCTCGAGAGCGGTGAACCGGTACTCCTCGAGCCAGTTGTCGGCCATCGCTAGCTGAACACCTGCCGCTGCTTCCCGTCGTCCGGTCCCTCGAGCTGCGGGTGCTGGTCGTAGCCCGCGTCGTCGAGCATCGCCTGCAGGCGCTCGGCGAGCTCCGCGTACGTGATCGTCGAGCCTGCGTCGCGGATGGCCTTGAGCGCGTGGTAGCTCATCGCACCGTGGTATGTGCTTCCGATCTTCGCGTCCCACGAGACCTCGACGTCCCGGCAGCCGGAGAGCAGCACGTGGTTCATGCCCGACTCCGAGAAGGCGATGCGGGCCCTCGGCTTGGCGCCCATCGGGTCGGCGAGGATGGGCCCGCGACGTGCGAGGTCCGGAATCAGCGCCGGGTTGAGGAAGCGAATCCGGAGGTCCTCGGCAATCTGGTACTTCGCCGGAAGCAGGTCGTTGACGCGTCCGCGGGTGTTCGAGCCCGAGTGGCACGAGTCGGAGATCACGGTCATCGAGACTCCGGCGGGCAGCGTGTCCAGGATCGCGCGGAGGTCGTCGTCGCTCAGGACCTCCTCGCGCGTGTCGTACGGGCACATCACCTCGTCGTACGTCTCCTCGTCGCCGCTCGTATCGGGGATGTACGAGCCGTGCGAGGAGTTGGTGAAGACGAGAACGTCGCCCGAGCTCGATCCCTCGATAAGCCCCTTCAGGCCCTCGATCATCGCCTGCCTCGTGGCGTCGGAGTCCGTGACGACCGCCACGTCGGCGTCGGCGAAGCCGAACTCCTCGACGAGCAGGTCACGCCAGCCGTTTGCGTCGTTGACGCACCCCATCAGGTCGTTTCCCGGGATCGGGTACTTGTTGATCCCCACGCACAACGCGCGCTTGGCCATGGTGGTCCTCCTGGCGAGACGGCGCGCTGATCTTCCCCCCATTCGGCAATTCCGTCAACTCGTCACCACTAGACCCACCACAGGGGATCGTTGCGGCCGCGACGGATTCGTCGATCGGCTCGCCGGAGCGTCGTGTCGGCCGGGATGAGCAGGCCGCGGCCGGAGAGCTCGACCGTGCGGTCGAGCGTGCGCAGGTACTCCGTGCTCAGTCTTGCGTCGCCGCGGAGAGCCCAGAGAGCCTCGCCGTTCACCCACGCTGCGGCACGGGCGGCGCGGACGTTCCACATCGCGAGGATGCTGTCGAGCCGGTGAAAGCGATGGAGCAGACGGTCGAGCGCCTTGAGCCAGCCCGTCAGGTACTCCTGCTTGACGCGCTGCTCGACCCGTGCGAGGACGTCGTTCACGCGCTCGAAGTCCGAGTGCTGTGGCGAGCCGATGCTCGGATCGAGCTCCGGCGTCGGCCCAGGTGGTGACGAGCGCCACGGGTAGGTCGCGGTTGATGTGCGCATTCATCCCTGCGAGGGCGAACTGGAGCGGAGCGACGCCTCGGGTGGACCGGCATTCGAAGAGTGGCGCCCAAGCCCGCGGTGCCTCGCGCGGGCTCCGCTCGTGCGCTCGGACGGCGTCGAAGAAGAGGTCCGCGAAGGCGACATCGAGACGCTCGAGGAAGCGCGGGTCTGCGAAGGTCGTGCTCGCGAGCTCCGTCTGGACGGCCTTCGTCACCTCGAGATAGAGACGCGTGAAGCACGCGACGCCGTCCGTGCGCGACAACGGCTCGAGGATCGCCGCCATCCGCTCGACCACGCCGACGACGGAGCCCGTCTCGGCTATGTCTCGCACGTTCTGCGGTATGTCAGTCCGGGGACGAGCTCCTGCCACTCGGCTTCGGTGAAGTCGCGGACGACGAGATCGCACACCTGCGTCTCGAGGTCAGCCAGATCACGCCAGAGGATCCCTTCCCACAGCCGCACCGTCTTGTCGTCGCCGCCGGACACGACAGTGCGCCCGTCGGAGGCGAAAGCGACGCCGAAGACCTCCCCCTCGTGGCCCAGAAGCGGCGCGCCGAGCGCGCGGCGACCGCGCACGTCCCACAGCCGCACCGACTCGTCGGCGCCCGCCGAGGCGACGATGCGGCCGTCCGGGCTGAACGCGACGTCCTCGACCTCCGCCGTGTGCCCGGTCAACGGCTCGCCGAGCGGCACGCGCGCCTGCGCGTCCCAGAGACGCACGGCTCCGTCGACGCTTCCGGTCGCGAGCGTGCGCCCGTCGGACGCGAACTCCACGGCCTGCACGACCTCGCCCTCGCGGAGCGGGAGCTGATCCACCACGCGGCGCTCGCCGACGTCCCAGACGCGGAGCGTCGAGTCCGATCCGGCGCTGACCAGTGTGTTCCCGTCGGGGCTCAGGGCGACGCTCCAGACAGGGCCTTCGTGCCCGGTCAGGGGCCCGCCAATCCGCTTCCGGCCCGGGACGTCCCAGAGCATCACCGTCCCGTCGAAGCCGGCGGACGCGAGTGTTGCCCCGTCGCCGTCGAACGCCACGCTCTGGACAGCGCCCTCGTGGCCCTGGAGCTGCCCGACCGGCGTGGCTGCCGGCGGTTCCCAGAGCCAGATCGAGCCGTCGACGTCCGCTGAGGCGAGCGTGCTCCCGTCCGGGTCGTAGCGAACGCTCTCCAGCGAGTCGACGCGGCCCTCGCCCAGCTCTCCCGCCGCTCGGCCGGCGTCGAGGTTCCACAGCCGGACGAGCTGGTCGAAGCCGCCGGAAGCGACCGTTCGTCCGTCCGGGCTCGCCGAGACCGTCGTCACCCGGTCCTCGTGCTCGCCGATCGGCTCGCCGAGGCTCGTTCGCTCGGCGCCCCACAAGCGGACCGTGCCGTCGTAGCTCGAGGAAGCAAGCGTGCCGTCGGGCGCGTGCGCGAGGGCGATGACCGACTCGGAGTGCCCGCGGAGCGGCTGCCCGATCGCGCGCCCCGTCCCCACGTCCCACAGGTGCACCGTCCCGGGGTTGCCGAAGCCGGACGACGCGAGCGTGCGCCCGTCCGGGCTGAACGAGACGCTCCAGATCTCGTCCGTCCCGCTCCGGAGCGGCTCGCCGAGCGGTTCTCCCGTGCGCACGTTCCACAGGCGGACCTCCCCCGCGAGGTCCGAGGACGCCAGCGTCCGCCCGTCTGGGCTGAACGCGACGCTCACGACCTTGCCCTCGTGACCCTCGAGTGTGCGTCCCCGTCCGGCGTTTCCCTCGACATCCCACAGCCGCACCGAGTTGTCCGCGCCGCCCGATGCCAGCGTGCGTCCGTCCGGGCTCCACGCGACCGCCATGACCGAGCTCCGATGGCCACGCAAGGGCTGGAGCATCCGTCCGTCGTTCACCACCAACAGACGCACCGTGTCGTCGGCGCCGCCGACAGCGACGAGGCGCCCATCGGGGCTGAACGCGATGCTCCTGAGGGCGCTCGCCCCCGGGTCGATGGGCTCGCCGAGAGGTCGCTGGTCCTCGACGTTCCAGAGCCGTACGGTCCCGTCGAAGCTGGACGACGCGAGCGTCTCCCCGTCGGGGCTGAACGCAAGGCCCCAGACCTCCTCCTCGTGGGCGCGAAACGGGTCCCCGAGCGTCTCCCGCGCTTCCGTGTCCCAGAGCCGCACGGTGCCGTCGAAGTCGACGGAGGCGAGCGTGCGGCCATCAGGGCTGTACGCGATCGTCCGCACACCATCCGCGCCGCCGCGCAGGATCGCCTCGGCGCTCGAGCGCCGGGCGGACTGGAGTGCCTCGATCATGGCGCTCGACGCCTCGGCGCCCGGATTCGACCGGAGCGCCTCGAGACCCAGGAGGAGCGACTTCTCGACGTGCTCCCCGACCTCGGCCTTCGCGGCCGACGCCAGCGCGAGCGACGTTGCGTCCCGGGTCGCGCTCTGGGCTTCGTTCCGCTGGACGAGCGCCCAGATCCCGAGCGTTCCGAAGAGCGCCACCAGCGCCACGAGGCTGCCGCCGACGAGGACGAAGCGACGGACGGCCCGTTTCCGTCGCCGGTCTGCCTCGAACTCCCGGCGCCAGTCGAGGATCGGCTCCGCGAGGACGTCGTGGAAGAGCTCGTAGCGCGTCGCCCCACCGGTCGGAGGAGGTGGGACGCGGCGGAGAATGCGACCGCCCTCGCCCGTGCAGAGCTTGTCGAGGACGACCGTGACCTCGGCCTCGGGGCGACCGGACCACTCCGCGAGGTCGGATGCCGGATGGGCGATCTTCGTCTTCGAGCGCGTGACGAGGAAGCGGAAGAGGTCCGCCGCGACGCCTTGCTCGCGCGTTCCGAGCGCGGCGAGCGCGTCCAGCAGGTGGTTCTCGACGATGCGCTGCGGCCCTCCGAGCGTCTCGAGGCCTGCGAGCGTCAGGGCCCGCGAACCGGCCGCGACGGTCGCACGCCAGAGGCGGTCCAGGACGAGCTGAAGGAACGGCGCCTCGACGCGCTTCCGGTCGGCCGAGAGTGTGGGCTCGGCACCGGCGGGGACGAGTGCGAGCTCGCCGGTGGCCGCGGCATCGACGACGGCTTGGACGAGCGCCGGCTCGAGCGTGTAGGGCTCCTCGTCCGCGTGCCGCCGGTTCCACTCGCGCACCGGCTCCTCGATCGCCTGGCGCGCCGCCGCCCGGCTCAGGTGCTCGACTCGCACGTAGTTCGCGAACAGGCTCGGGATCTGCCCCTTGAAGCGGTCGAGCTTCGCGAGCGCGTCTTCCCGAATCGACAGCAGGAAGTGAACCCTGAGGTTTGGCTCGTTGACGATCGCGGGGAACGCCTCGGCGAACGAACCCTCGCCCCCCTCGTCCGGGTGGTAGAGGAAGTAGTCCTCGAACTGGTCGACGACGACGAGGAGCGTGCGCACGCGCTCGGTCCAGGAACGGAGGGTGTCCTCGACGGAGGCGCCCGGGCTCCAGGCCTCGAGGCCGCCGTCGCCGAGCGCCTCGTCGGCCGCCGACCTGATCGTCTCCATCAGGCCTGGCAAGGGATCATCCCGCCAGGCCGCGAACGCGCACACGGCGAAGGGCGCGCGCTCCCGGTGTGCGGCCGACACCGCGCGCATCTGGAGCTGGAGGTCGTGGATGACGCCGGCGCGCAAGAGCGAGGTCTTGCCGACGCCGCTCGCGCCGTACAGGAGCGTCAGCCGCGACGCGCGGAGGTTGCCGCTGACGATCAGCTTCTCCTCGTCGCGCCCGAAGAAGAAGTCGGCGTCGTCCTCGCCGTAGGGGACGAGGCCGACGTACGGGTGTGGCCGGCCGATCGACGAGTTCGTCCGCCCCCGCGACGTCGTCCGTCATGCCGGAGAGCCCGACGGGAAGAGCTCGCGTTCGACCCGGGTGACGTACTCCTTGAGCTCCACGTAGAGGAGGTCCACGTCGCCGCGGTCCCGCCAGAGCGCCTCCTCGACCTTGCGCGCGCCGGCATCGGTGGGGGCGCGCTGTACCGCCCAGGACTTGAGGTCGAGCTGTTGCGCGCCCCAGATGCGGCTGAGGATGACCCGCAGGTTCCAGTCGTGCATCGAGTAGCCGAGGAACAGGAAGTGGCTGTCCTCCATCCGCTCCAGGAGCTGGAAGGGGATCTGCGCCCCGACGTCATAGGCGACGAGGTAGTCGATGTAGCTGTTCTCGGTGATGACGTAGCTGTCGCGCCGTACGTCCGCGCGGTCGATCGCCCCGTGGAGCTTGAGGATCACCGGCCGCTCGCTCGGAGCGAGGCCCGTGTACTCGTTCGGCCGCTCGATGTTGACGACGTCGCCGCCCGGCGGACGGTGGAGGAAGCGGCCGCGGAGCGGCCCTCGCTTCGCCTCGTACCAGACGACGTCGAAGAGCTCGCCCGCTTCCGTGAAAGCGCGCTCGAGCAAGTCGTCGTAGTTCGTCGTCAGGACGAGCAGCTGCGGCCTTCCGTTCTCCCTCAGCACCGCCGGCAGGCGGGCAAACAGCCTGTGCAGCGACGTGGGCGGGTAGTTGGCGTCGAAGACCTCGTGCAGGAAGCGATAGAGGCGTCGCTCGCCGAGGATCGCGTCCACGTATTGGGACACTCGCAACAGGTCGAGGTCGGCGTCCGGGTAGCGGCTCCTCGAGGCGAGCTTCTGCGCGAGCTCCCCACCGCTCGGTGCGAACTGCTCGGGCTCCCACGCCGCTTCGTCCGGCCGGTCGCAGAGGTTGGCGCCCGCACCGAGGAACGGGACGATGTCTCCGAGCTCCAGGAGCTCGGCGACGATCGAGAAGTGGCCGTCGTCGGGTTCCACGGGCCGCGATCGCTCTCCTAGGCGGCCGCGTTCGCGCAGACCGCGAACAGGGTCATTGGCTTGTTCCCTTGCGTCTCGTTGCTGACCTGGAAGCGCCAGACCGAGTCGGAGGAGGGACGCGACTCGTACACGAACAGCTGATCGACGAAGTTCTCGTCGTAGAACCAGCCTCCTCCGAACACGGACCTGCCACCGGGGCAACTGACGCCGAACTCGCGTTCGCTGTTCTGGGGCACGGTGACGTTCTCGCTGACGCGTTGGTACCCGGCCACCCCAGCGGGGCCTTGCGGCCCGGGTGGGCCGGTCGGGCCCGCCGCGCCGACGGCGCCGATCGCGGGGGACAGCTTTCCGTTGGCGCCGACGACCGGAATCTGGCCCCGCTTGGGATTGACCGCGGACTTGTGGCCGTTGAGCTTGCCCGCGTTCGCGGCGAAGTCGGCCCTCTTCGCCCGCGGCACGACCTGCTCGAGCGCGCTCTCGGCGGCCTGGCCCAGAGGCGTGGAGCCGAGCAACGCGAGGACGAGCGCGATCGAGGACACGATGAGAGGTAGGCGCTTGTTCATGATCTTCCTCCTGGTCAGTCGTTCGTCAGCTGTGCGTCGACGATCTCCTCACGCGCTCTGGATCGACCGCTCGGCGAAACGGTGGGCCAGGGCGGAGATCGTGTTCGAGGGGTTCGGGCCGACGGGGCCGGGCATGACCGACCCGTCGGCGATGACGAAGCCCGGGTAGCCGAAGACCTGCCCGTACGAATCGACGACGCCCTCCTGGTCGTTCCGACCCATCGGGCAGCCGCCGAGTGCGTGCACCGTGACGACCCGCCCGACATACCACGGTGGGTTGTCCTTGAACTTGCCGTCGAGCACCTTGGCGATGTCGCGACCCGTGCGGCGCACGGCCTCGAAGGTGGGATTCGAGCGCCGCTTGCTCCAGTCGACGTCGAGCAGGCCCTCCGACGTGAGTCGCATGTTCCCGTCCGGTATGTCCCTGCCCATCGCGAACAGGGGGAGCGTCGTCGACGAGGTCGGCGCCGGACCGATCAGGCGGGAGAGATCTGCGCCGACGTCGCTCGAGCCCGCGCGCTTGAGGTAGAGCTTGAGGAGCCGCCACGCGAACCGGATCCCCCGCACGATCGCCGCCGGTTGGTCGCCGGCGTCGATGATCCAGTTGATCGTCTCGGGATAGCCGCCGTCCTGGACGTAGTAGGCCCTGCCTGGCCCTCCCTCGAGCGCGTCCTTCACACGAATCGTGCTCGTGATCACGGGGCCATAGCCCGGCTCGATCTGCCGCCCCCGCCGTTTCCCACCGACCGTCTCGTGCGTGCGCATGACGAACGTCAGCAGGTCGCCGTTGCCGCAGAACCGCGTCCCGAGACGCTCGCTGAGACCCGGGAAGTTCGCGCGGTTCTTGAGCAGGAGGAAGGTCGAGCCGATGGTCCCGCAGGAGAGGACGAGCCGGTCGGCGGTGATCGTCCGCTCGGGGAGGGGCGCCCGGCGGGGCTCGCCCTCGACGGCCTCGGCGTGATCGACGTAGCCGACGGCGTAGCCTCCGCCAGGTCGCGGCGCAAGCGTCTTCGCCTCGCACCGCGTGCGGATGTCCACGCCGTGCCGCAGCTTCGCCAGCGAGAGGTAGTTGAAGTCGAGCGTGTCCTTCGACCCGTAGTTGCAGCCGAAGTTGCACTCGCCGCAGAGCCGGCACGTGAGCCGGGGGCTCCCGTGCAGGTTGTCCTCGCCACCGACGATCGGCACGCCGGGGACGGGCGCGCCGCCGTCCGGCGCGAACGTGACCGCGAGCTTCGGGAGGTACCACTCGAGCCCGAGCTGCTCCGAGGCCTCGCGGAGCGCGTTGGTCTTGAACGTCCCGTCGTACGGCGGGTGCTCGAGGGGATACGGCTTGGCGCCGAGCATCTCCTCGTGGCGTGCGTAGTGGGGCTCGAGCTCCTCGTACGTGACGGGCCAGTGCTCCCAGCCGCCGCGCTCGAGGTCCTCGCGAACGAAGGTCGACGCGTCCTTGCGGATGAGGACGTTCGAGTACAGGAGGGAGCCGCCCCCGAGCCCGCTGGCGACGATGCTTCCGAGCCCACGGAACTCCCACACGTTGAGGAGCCCGTGCAGGCCCTCGCTCGGGTCCCAGAGGTTTCGGCTCGTGCCCCACGGGCTGCGCGGAAAGGACCCCGGCGGGTACGCCTTGCCGCGTTCGAGGAGGCAGACGCGCATGCCCGCCTCGGCCAGCCTGAAGGAGGTCACGGAGCCGCCGAACCCCGACCCCACAACCACCGCGTCGAAGTGCTCTTCGGCCGCGGCTTCCACGTCAACCTGCAGCCGGAAGGTCCGTCGCGACGAGCTTGCTCTGGATGCCATCCTCGCTGTACGCGACGGTCCGCACGACGTAGGGCATGTCGCCGAGGCGCAGCGGATGCGCGAAGACGCCGGTGGGCGTCCGCACGGTGAAGGCGTGGCTCGCAGGTGGCATGTCGTCCTCCGGCGTGTCGATCGAGACGACGATTCGCTCCGGGCGGGCCGCCCCGGAGCGGAGCTTCTCAGGAAACGCGTAGGTCACCACGAGTTGGTCCTCGACTCGCGCGAACGTGACGTCGGGAGCCGGCGGGATGGGCAGCGTCGGAGGGACGGCCCGGGGCTTCCTGACGCGGCCGCGCGTGACGCCGCCGACCTTCAGGTGGAATGCCGTCGGGTTCTTCCACTGGCCCTTCTGGCTCGGTCCGGTCGGGCTCGAGTCGCTCGATCCCCACTTGCCCGGCCAGAGGACCCACTTCGGCAAATCGAGGGTGATGACCTCGAGCGCGGGTCGCACGAGCGGGCCCTCGCCGTCCGAGTAGTCGGGGAAGGGGAGGGGGAGCATCGGATAGTGCTCGCCGGCCGAGGCGAAGGACGCGTGCGAGCCGCGGCCCACGTACACGATCGGCACGTCACCGCTCGGCGACGGCTTGAGCTCGAGGTCGGACCAGTTGAACGCCTGGCCCTCGCGATGCTGCGCGAACGTTGCAGCGTTCGGCTCTCCATCTCGTCCGAGCCGCAGCTGGATCATCTCCCAGTCGCCCTCGTGGAGACCGACCCCGAAGAAGTTCTTGTCGTTGTAGTAGTAGAAGAACCAGTACTGGAGCCAGGTCGCGCCCGTCGACTCGCGGACGATGTTGCCGTAGATCCGGTCCGCGTACCGGGGATCTCCGTGTAGCCGCCTGGCGTCCTCGACATACCGTCGACCGGCGGCGTCGAGGAAGTCGGTCTCCTGCGCCGACTGGCCGTTCGCGTAGCGCTTCCCGAGGAATGCGAGGTCGAGCTTTTTCTCGGACTTCTCCTTCGGCCGTGCAGACGCGAACACCTTGCCGCTCCTCCGGAGCACGTTCGCGTAGCTCCACTTCGAGCCACCGTCGAAGAAGTGCTCGGCCATCACCGCTGCGGAGTCCGCGCGGAAGCTCTCGAGCGAGTCGTACTGGAGGTACGGCGAGTAGCGGGCGAGCAGCTCTTCGTCGGCCATGTCCTCAGGCTCCTGACGCGAGCCCGGACTCGCTCGCCGGATCGCCGTAGTGCTGGTACGCGGCCCAGAGCGCGCCGTACGTTCCCCGGCTGCGCCAGAGCTCCACGCGGGCGCGACGTACTGCCTCGCCGACCGACTCGTCCGCGAGGAGTGCGCCGTAGAACTCCTGTGCGAAGACCTCGGCGCCCACGTCGTTCACCTCCCAGGCCGTGCCGACGTAGTTGCGGACGCCGAGCTTGAAGAACTCGTCCGCGAGGCTGGGGAGGAGCCCGGCCTCTGTTCGGGCCTCCTCGACCTGGCGAGCTCCGTCGAGCACCTGGGAGGTTCGGGCGGAGAGGCACGCGTTCGAGACGATGATGGTCGGCACCCGTTCGATGCGACTGATCTCGCCGGGCGTCAGGAGCCCGCGCGCGAACACCCAGCCCACGCGATCGGGCTCCGCGGGATCGAAGTCGCCGTGCCCTGCGTAGTGGACGAGGTCGTAGTCGCCGCGGAGAAGCAGGGAGAGCACCTCGAGCCGGTCGGCCGGCTGTATTCCCTGCAGGGCGCCTTCTCGCGGGACGCTCGGTGCGCCGATCCTCGCGTCCACCACGATGCCCGGCTGGCCGTCGAGTATCTCCTTCACCTTCAGCGCCTCGCTGCGTGCGCCGGGCAGGTCGTCGCCGTTCGCCGGATCCCCCGGGTCGCCCACGATGAGCACGCGGAACTCCTCGCCCGGGCGCCGGGGCCTCGTCGGGTCCGGGCTGTACGTGGTGCGTAGCTGCCGGGCGAACGGGCGCTGGACCGACAGCGGCATGACCCCGCCGTTGCCCGTCGCGAGCATCTCCCAGTTCAGCTGGGCCATCGCGCGATCCACCTCGAACACCAGCGGCCCCGACTCCAGAACGCCCCGAAACTCGCTGGGGATGAGGAGCCTGTACAGGAGGTCGCACAGGTCTCCCACCTCGTCCGGTGCGGGATCGGTCATCTTCGTGGTGAGATCGTCGACGACGTCGCCGCTCACGCGCACCAGGCGCTCCGCGACGGTCGCGGTCTGGTTGATCGCGGCCGTCCTGATCTCGTCGTGGTCGTGCCAGAAGGAGATGCGAGCGGGAATGTTCGCGGCGGCCTGCTCGACCGTCCTTCGCGCGACCTTGAAGCGCGGCCGGCGACTCGAGCCGCGAGGCGACGTCGCTTCTGCCTTCAGGCACTCGAGCGCCATCCCGCGGACCTCTCGGTTCGAGCCCGCAAGCTCCAGCAGCATCGTGAGCGCTTTGGCTTCCGGCGCCTTGCCCGTCGCGCCGGCAGCGCTCACGAGCGACTCGGCGAGGAGACCGATCCCGTCCTCGACGGAGACCGTGCCGCCCGGGCCCCGTTTCAGGCCCCTGAACAGGTCGAGCTCGACCGACTGCGCCCTGGCGTGTCCGGCGCCAGCCTTCAGCTCCTCCTCGAAAGCCTCGAGGATCTCCTCCGCGCGTCCCCGGTCGCGCTCGACGACGATCAGCTTCTCGACGGGCACTGCAAACACCTTGTCCCCGCCCGCTGCGACCTCGTCCGCCGCATCCGCGATCCCCTCGACGTACCCGCGCACGGCGTCGGCGATCGTGAGCGTCCCCTCGCCGGAGCCGATGAGCACGCTGCACGCCGTGCGCACGCCGGGGAGTGCGCTGACGGCGATCGCGGTGCTGTGGACGAGACGGCGCAGGCTCTCGCTGTCGAACGTGCCCGGCCGTCCCATGCCCGCGACCGCGACGACCCGTCCGGCGCCGTTCTTCTCGCCCCACGGGAAGAACGAGACGTCGCCTACATCGGAGCGAAGGTTCCCCCGCCGCGTGTGCTGAGTGATGACGAGGCTCCGCGGGTCGTAGTCCTTCTTCCCAAGGACACCCGTGACGGCCTTGTCCAGGGCGAGCTCCGCGTTCTGGGGCAGGACGCTGTCGTAGTGCCCGACGGTGTAGACGTCCGCCACGACTTTCGTCACGTCGCCCCACACGACCTGGATGGCCAGCGTCGGCCGGATGGCGGCGAGCTCCTCTTCCGTCGCCGCCGTGGCTCTCGCTTCCTCGGTCCGACCACGCATGACCGCTCCGGGCTCCTCGCCCGTCCCGAGGTATTCGGCGAACGCGAGGTTCTCGAGCCGGATCTGCTCCTCGGGTGTCAGCTCCGGCGGAGCGCCGACGCTGCGCTCGAGCTTCGGCCGAGCGAGGATCGCGTCGACCTCTGGATCAAGCGGCGCCACGTCCTCGCTGCTCACCCAGCCAGTGCGAGCGCGAGCTGCCCGAGACTTCGCCGGCTTGGCGGTCGGCAGGATCGCGGTCTTGCCGGTCTGGAGCAGCTCCGTGATCGCGTCCAGGACCAGCATGTGCTTGACCAGATCGCCGTGCACGCCGCGGTCGACCCAGTACGTCGTCACGCCTTCGAGCAGGCCGAGCTCATGGAGGACGCGACTGTCGCCGTCGAGCGACTCGCGATACGAGAACTGCCCCGGGGAATCGATTCGGATCCGCGCGGGAGTCTCCAGGTTCGCCCCGGCGATGTAGAGAAGACGCTCGGCGTCCGTGACCTTGTCGAGGCTTCGCAGGAGCTTGTCGCCCTTCGCCAGTAGGGCTTTGCTGACGGGAAGCTCCCCCCAACTCGACGTCTCGAAGAGCTTCTTGTGGTCGTCGGCCAGGTCCACGAGGGCCGAGGGCAGCATCTGGTACATGCCCGGAAACGTGCCGATGATCGAGAGCAACTCCTGCTCCGAGTGATGCAGGTCGGCCTTTGCGAGGAGCTTCACGAGCTTCTCGGCCCCCGAGAGCGTGATTGGAATCGCAAACGAGCCGCGGTTCGGAGTGCCGACCATGACCAGCCTCCCGCCGCGCCCGCTTCCGCTCGTGTCGTCCATCGCCTTCCAGGTGTCGGGGAAGAGCTGGATGAACCGGCGCGAGACGAGCCCACCCATCGAGTGTGCGACGAGGTGCACCGGCTCGCCGGCGCCGAACGCCTGGATCTCGCCGTCGAGGCGCCCGGCGCTCTTGTCGATGTCCTCTCGCCAGTCGAATGGGAACGGCCGCACGTTCCAACGGGTGTCGAGCTCCATGAGCAGCGGGACGTATGTCTTACGGTGGATCCCGGCCGGGCGGACGTGGACGCCGGGGCGGGCGGACTCGCCGTCGGCCTTCAGCTCGAGATCGCCGATCCGGCCGGCAATGAGGCGGACGAAGTTGATCCAGATGCGATCGGAGTCGCCCTTGCGGTCGACGGCGTCGAGCTCCGTGCCCATGATCCCGGGGAGGACGACGACCTTGCCGAGCTTTCCGCGCCGCCGCCCGCGAGCGGCGGCGCTGCGGGCGCGCGCGAACGCCTCCTGCCCCATTTCCTGCTCGAGCAGGCGTTGCTCCTCGGCGTCGAGCGAGACGAGGATCCGGCGAGCCGTGTCGAGGTCTGCGCGGTCGAGCGCCGCCTGGAGCTCCTCGAGTCGAGGCGTCTCGGGGCGCGTCACGACCTCGGTCCCGCGTCGTGAAGGAGCTCAGTGCACAGGGGCGCGCCCGCGGATGCGTGCGACCGGTGCGCCGCAGCATCGGCGATAGGCGGTGACCCCGCCACATGTCCCCTTTCGATGGTTCTCCCTGGGCATCTTCCTGCACTCGTGCCGCTTGTCAAGCCCTGGCCGCCTCGACGAAGGGAGGAGGGTCGTACACGGAGTAGATCTCGCGGATCATCTCCTCGCGGCTTTCGTAGCGCCGCTCGTCGTAGCAACCGAGGGGGCTTTCGAGGACGTTGAAGAGGCACTTGTTGCAGTACGAGCACGGCCTTGGTGCCCGCTCGGCCCCGTCCGCGAACAGCCGGACGAGGTCGTTGTTCGCGACCAGAGGCCTTGCGATCGTCACCGCGTCACAGGCTCCGTCGCGAAGCGCGCGCTCGATGACCGACGCCGTCTGGAACCCACCCGTGCAGAAGACCGGGATCGAGACAGCCCGCTTGATGGCCGCCGAATCCGGGAGCAGCGCCCCCTCGACCGAGTCCAAGGGGCGCTGCCAGCGGCCGCGCATGATCCGGTTCATCGGCCACAGCCGGAAGAGGATGTAGTTGCGGAACGCGTGGACGCCGCTGGAGATCATCGTGTCGTAGTTGCGAACGACCTCCTCCAGCGGGAGGTCACCCGCCGGGTTGTCCGGATGGGGGAAAGTGCTTCCGGCCGAGACGTGGATCGCGTCCACGCCCGCCTCCTCGAGCCAACGGCTGACCTGAACCGAGTCCTCGACCGTGTTGCCGTTCCCCAGCCAGGGGAGGAAGGCGTCTGCGTTCTCGGTCGAGCTGATCTTCACCTGGAGGTGGAAGTCGTCGCCCACCTCGGCCCGCACGGTGCGCACGGTCTCGAGCAGGAGGCGTGCGCGGTTCTCGAGCAACCCGCCGTACTCGTCCTTGCGGTCGTTGATGGCCGAGGAGAGGAACTGCGTGAAGAGGTAGCCGTTCGCCGCGTGGAGCTCGACGCCGTCGAGCCCGGCCTCTCGTGCGCGACGCGCCCCGGCCGCGAACGCGCGCGCGATCTCTCGCAGCTGAGCCGGCGTCGCCCGCTCGGCCTCGAATCCGTGCAGCGGGTCGGACTTCCTCGTCGAGCTGAGCCCCTTCCGATCGAGGTCGAGCCCACGGACGTCTCGCTGCCGGCCGCCGTGGGCGAGCTGGAGGACGTACTTGCAGTCGTGCTCGTGGACGCGCTCGCCGAGCTCGCGCCAGAACGGGATCGTCCCGTCGTGGTCGATCGCCGCGTAGTTGGGGACGATGAACCCGCGCTGGTCGACGCCGCACCAGGAGGAGATGATCGCCCCGACACCGCCGCGGGCGAACTTGAGCTCCCAGTTGATGCGCGTCCGGGTACCGGATCCGTCGTAGTTGTCGAAGCGCCCCGAGATGCTCGAACGAAGCACGCGGTTCTTGACCGTGAGACTGCGGAGCTGCAGCGGCTCGAAGATCGCAGCAGTCACGCGTACGGCGCCGGGTTGTAGACGGAGAGGATCTCGCGCACCATCTCGTCACGCGACGAGAAGCGGCTCCGGTCGTAGCACCCGAGCGGGTTCTCGACCGCGTTGATCAGGCACTGGTTCGAGTAGGTGCAGGGATTGGGCGGCCGGTCGTGCCCTGCCTGCCAGAGCTGGACGAGGTCGGGGTTCGCGATCAGCGGCCGGCCGATGGTGACACCGTCGCAGTCCCCGCGCTCGATCGCGGCGGCGACCACAGACGCCGTCTGGAAGCCGCCCGTACAGATCACGGGGACGGACACCGCCTGCTTCACCGCGCGGGACTCGGGCAGGTTGATCCCCTCGATGCCGTTCCGGCTGCGGCGCTCCCACAGCCACTTGAACACACGGTTCAGCGGCCAGGTGCGGAACATCAGGTAGTTCCGGAACGTATGCCGCCCGCTCGAGATCATCGTGTCGTAGCCGCGCACGATGTCGTCGAGGGAGAAGGTCCCGGCAGGGTTTCGTGGATGTGGGAACGACGCGCCGGATGAGACGTGGAACGCGTCGACACCGGCCTCCTCGAGCCAGCGACAGACCTGGACGGACTCCTCGAGCGTGTTGCCCTTCTTCTCCCACGGGAAGAGGGCGTCGTTGTCATCGATCGCGCTGATCTTGAACTGGAGGTGGTAGTCGTCGCCGACCTCCGCGCGCACCGCGTGCACGACCTCGAGCGCGAAGCGCGCCCGGTTCTCGAGCGAGCCGCCGTACTCGTCCTTGCGGTCGTTGATGGCCGAGGAGAGGAACTGCGTGATCAGGTAGCCGTTGCAGCCGTGAATCTCGATGCCGTCCGCGCCCGCCTCGCGCGCCCGCCGCGCCCCCTGCGCGAAGCAGTCGAGGATCTCGGCGATCTGCGCCGTCGTCATCCGCTCGCACTCGAGCCCGTGAACGGGCTCCGGCTTGTCCGTCGAGCTCCAACCCTTCTCGAACTGCACGCCTCCGATGTCGCGCTGGCGTCCCGAGAACGCGATCTGGACGATGTACTTGCAGTCGTGCTCGTGCACCCGCTGGATGAGCTCGCGCCAGAACGGGATCGTCTCGTCGCGGTCGATGTGCGCGTAGTTGGGCACGATCAGCCCGCGCGGATGCACCGGCGCATTCGAGGAGATGATGGTGCCGACGCCGCCGCGGGCGAACTTGAGGTCCCAGTTGACGTGCGTCTGGGTGCCCGTGCCGTCGTAGTTGCTGAAGCGGCCCGCGAGGCTCGAGCGGAAGATCCTGTTCTTGACCGTGAGGTTCGGGAGCTCGAGCGGCTCGAGGAAGACGTTCACGGCGCTCACTCGGCCGACCTCCGCGGATTCCCCGTGGAGCCGAACGCCGCAGAGATCACCGGATGGCGTCCGTGCCAGTCCATGGCGAGCTCCCTAGTCTGTCGGCCGGATTCGCCGTATCTAGGACCACGGGCGTCGGTCCGTCAAGGGCCGTGGTTGCCGATCCGGGCGAGAGCGCCCATAATCAGTCCGCGCTGCGGCAGGTACTCCGTCGAGGAGAAGGAGCCTGAGATGCACGACTTCACCGCCGCGCAGCAGAAGCAACAGGACGCCGCAGCCGCACGAGTCGCGGCCGCAGCCGAATCTCGTACGGCGAAGATCCGCACGTTCACCGATCCCGATGGGCGCCCGCGCAAGATCGTCGGCACCGAGGACTTCCTCGGCGTCGCATACCTCGCCGCCGGAGTCCGAGCTGCACGTGCTGTCGGACGCGTCGTCATCCGCGAGGGAGGCCAGATCGCGGGCTTCGGGACGGGCTCGCTCGTCTCGCCGTCACTCCTGCTCACGAACCACCATGTCCTCTCGAGCGCCGACGTCGCGGAGGGATCGAGCGTCGAGTTCAGCTTCGAGGACGGCCTCGACGGTCAGCCGCTGACGCCGGTCGTCGTGGCTCTCGACCCCGGCCGGTTCTTTCTCGCCGACGAGGAGCTCGACTTCGCGCTCGTCGCGGTCGGTGCGGCACCGGAGCTGACCGACTTCGGCTTCAACCGCCTGCACGAGGACGAAGGCGACGCCGCCGTCGGCCGGTTCGTGACGATCGTCCAGCATCCGGGTGGCGAGAAGAAGCAGATCGCGCTCCGCGAGAACCGCATCGTCGACGTCCTCGATGCCTTCCTCCACTACGAGGCCGACACCGAGCCGGGCTCATCGGGCTCGCCGGTCTTCGACGACGGCTGGGAGGTCGTGGCCCTCCATCACGCGAGCGTGCGAGCCCCCGACCAGGCCGCGCTCGGGGGGTTCCTGAACGAGGGCATCCGCGTGAGCGGGCTCCGCCAGTTCATCACCGCCCAGAGCTTCTCGGACGAGCAGAAGGCGCTCGTGGACGAGCTGTTCGCATGAGCGACGCTCCGACATCCCCGTCCTCGGTCCTCGAAGGGATCACCATCGACCCCGACTACGCGGGTCGGCGAGGGTACGAGCCGAACTTCCTCGGCACGGACACGCAGAGCGTTTCGCTGCCGGTGCTGTCCGACGAACTCGCCGCGCTCGCTGCGGTGAGCGAGACGGCAACGGCGGAGCCCGGCTACGTGCTGCCGTACCACCACTTCAGCGTCGTCATGAATCGTGAGCGGCGACTCGCGTTCTTCACCGCCGTCAACATCGACGGCGTGACGAGCATGCGCCTCAAGCGCGAACGCGACCGCTGGTTCTTCGACCCACGACTGCCGGCGGACGTGCAGACGGGTGAGGACGCGTACCGCAACAACCCGCTCGACCGAGGGCACCTCGTGCGTCGGCTCGACCCGGCCTGGGGCGCCTCGAGGGACGAGGCGAAGCGCTCGAACGACGACACGTTCCACTTCACCAACTGCAGCCCGCAGCACGAGGACTTCAACCAGAACCAGACGACCTGGGCAGGTCTCGAGGACTATGTCCTCGAGAACGCCGACAACAGAGACCTCAAGGTCACCGTCTTCACGGGTCCGGTGTTCGCTCCCGACGATGAGCACTTCGCCGGAGTCCAGCTACCGCGCCAGTTCTGGAAGGTGGTCGTGATGGTCAAGGAGTCGGGGGAGCTCTCGGCGACGGGCTACCTGCTGAGCCAGGAGCAGCTCATCGCCGGGCTCGAGGTCGCGCCCGAGGCCTTCTCCTACGGCGCCTACAAGACCTTCCAGGTGACTGTGCGCAGAGTCGGCGAGCTCACCGGCCTCGACTTCGGCTCGCTCGTCGACGCGGATCCGCTCGAACGTCTCGAGGGAGTCGTGGCCTCGGCCGAGATCGATCGCCTCGACGACATCGTCCTGTAAGGGCTACTGCGCTTCCGCCGGGACGGGCGCGTGGCGGCGCCTGAGCACGGCCTGCGCACCGACCACGAGGAGCCCGCCGGCGAGAGCGGCCAGCGCACCCATCGGCACGATGAGCTTGAAGTTCCCCCACGCCGCGTCGGCCTCTCCCAGCCAGCGGCACGTCGGGTCGGCGCGAAACGAGAGCACCTCGAGGCAGCTCGCCGCCGAGATGACGAGCTCGATCCCGACGACGGCGACCACGCCCGCGGTGAACGCGGCGGCGAGCGCGTATACGAGCCGAAGCTCTCGTGTGCGGGCGGCTGCCACGATCCCTGCCGCGAACTGTGCGCCGAGGGCGAACAGGTACTGCCAGTACGAGAACGCGTAGATGAAGCCGAGCGACTGCTCGCGGACGCTCGCGTCGAAGCTCGCGCGCATACCGGCGCGAAGCGCGACGAGCGCGACGATGAAGGCGATGCCGGCGGCGACGCCTATCAGCCATGGCTCGAGTGGCGCTCGGCCCAGAACGCGCACGTCGAAGCGTCCGCCATCCTCGAGGAACGCCCAGCGGGGTTGGTCGGTCTCGCTCCGGCGTCGCAGCCACGCCGCCAGCGGCAGGAGCCAGGGCACGACGAGCGCGAGCATGATCACCGGCACCGTCAGCACACTGAGCAGCCAGGCGTTCTCGACGACGTTCCAGAGCCAGCGCGGCCCCACCCAGGCGACATCTGCCGCGATCGAGTACTCGAGGGCCGAGAACCTCGGAATCTCGTTCCTGGACTCGCGCGCGTAGTTGAACACTGCGATGAACGCCGCGAGGAAACCGCTCGCCACGAGCAGTCCGAGCAGCGTCGTCCACGTCGGACGCTCGGCGCCGGCGCGAGCGCGGATCCACGACTCGGCCGATCCTCCGACCCAGGCCAGGAGCAGGACGAGCGAGACGACCAGGAGCAGGATCCACGGCGCGCCGCTCCCGATCGCCGTCTCGAGCAACGTGCTGTCGCCCTCGACCCGGATCGCACGCTGGAGCGCGAGCTGCGGCCCGACGAGCAGTCCCGCCGCGAGCGCCAGCGCGAGCGTCCAGGTCGGAGGGCGTGGCCGACCGTCGACGAGCGCGCCCCAGGCACCACGCCAGACGCCGATACCGACGACACCCATCACGAGCGGCGCGACCGGTGCGGCGGCGAGCAGGCGGATCTCCAACGGATCGGCGACGAAGAAGCCGACGAAGGTGACGAGGCTGTCATACGCGATCGTCGCGGCAACCCCGGCGCCGAACGCCACGAGGATCCCGAGAGAGAAGAGCCCGCGCGTGTCGTTCACGGCGGACAGGCGTACGTGGGGATCGGGATGGACGCGTAGAAGCCGGCGCCAGTGCGCGGTCGACACGCGGGGCATGCCACCGAGGATCCTGCGCAGGGCTCCCTCGTGGCCGTCGGGCACCGACGCTCGCACGTCGGCGAACACCTCGCGCGCGCGCAGCACTGCATTGCGCGTCAGGTACACCAGCGCTGTCAGCGCGAGCAGCCGCCAGCCGAGGGAGATGATCGTGCGGACGCCCTCGTCCGCCACTGCGACGGCGAACGGCAGCACGCCGACGAGCAGGAATGCGTACCAGAGTGAGACCGTGGCATAGGTCAGGCCGACGTCGCGGTTGCGGAGATGCGCGAGCTCGTGGCGCACGACTGCGCGGAAGGCCGGCGGGTCGACGAGCTGGCGCGTGACGAGGCCGCCGTTGAGGGCAACGGCTTGACGCCCTGGGTGACCGAAGGCGAGGCCGGTCGGCGACGGATCGAGCGGGTTCCAGCGCCAGCTCGGCTCCTCGTCCAGGCCGGCCTCCTTCGCGAGCACCCGCAGCTCCTCGACGACCGCGGGTGCGTCGTCATGGCCGAGCGGACGAAGGCGGCGGCGCCGCGTGATCCACAGCGGGACGAGCAGGAGGATCACCGCCGCAACCGCGAGGAGGGCGACCGTGCCTCCGACCATCCACCAGGCCAGCGGCCGGTTGATGTCCTCGATGCACTCGGTGAAGGCACTCGACGCCGCGGCGTACGTCGCGGAGTCGACACCCGAGAGCTCGAGAGCGGGCCTGAAGGAGAAGCAGTCGAGATAGCCGGTGCGGACGGCACCCCGGTCCGCGCCCCATGCGATCCACAGCCAGTTCCAGACATAGAGGTTGGCACCGATCACCGCTACGAAGAGCAGCGCGAAGCGGAACGTCGTGTCCGCCGGGAAGACGAATGGATTGAGGCGAGGTCGCGTCGGCTCGGGCGGTGCGACCTCGGTGGTCACGCGGTTGCGAGGCTGCCGACGAGCGAATCGGCGAGCAACTCCGCCTTGTCGTCCGCGAGCTTCAGCTGCTTCGCCTTCTCGAGCGCCAGCTCGCGCACCTGCTCGAGCTGCTCATCCGTCAGCTCGAGCTCTGCAGCCGCCGGAGCTGCGTCGGCGGGCGGTGCCGATGCCGCGTCCTCATCGTCCCCCCGGCCGAAAGACGGTTCCGGAGCCACGCCACGGCGTCGTCACCGCCCTCCTCCGCATGCTTGGCGAGCTGAACCTTGAGAAATCCGTAGACGTCCTTCGCCACCGTCAGCGCGATCGGTGTGAGGAGCACGACTGCCGCGTCGACCCCGAACCCCAGCATGGGGTCGCCACGGGTGGCCTTGGTCGGGTCTTCGCCTTCGAGATAGGCCTCGCTCACGGCGGGAAAGAGCACCATCTCCTCGGGCGCGGCGCGCTCGACCGTCGCACGCGCGAGCGCGACGACCAGTTCGTCGTCGGCCGTCGTGCTCATCGGCTCGACCCAGCGTCGACCGGCCCGCGGTGCGGGCTCGAGAAGGCCGCAGCAACGAATGGGAGTAGCGCGTCACGCACGCGAGACCGCCTCGGTTGCCTTGGCTCACTCTATGCGCGGGGCTCGGGTCTGGCAACGGCGCGCGCCGGCTACCAGTCAGGGACGAAGTTGTTGCTCGAGCCGCTCGTCAGCTTCGTCTGTTCCTTGCTGTCGACGTCGATCGCGTAGATCTGCAGCAAGCTCGGGTTCTCGCGGTCGCTCTGGAAGACGAGGTGCCCGCCGTCGGGAGACCACGCGGGATTCCAGTCGTTCCGCTGGGTCTGCGTGATCCGGATGACGCCGCTCCCGTCCGGGTTCATCGTGTAGAGGTTCTGGTACTGCGCGGGAGGACCGCGGAAGCTGTGGAACGCGATCCGCCTCCCGTCGGGCGACCAGGCCGGGTTGTACTCGACGACCGGATCGTTCGTCAGCCGGGTCTGCGCGCCGCCGTCCGCGTTCATGACGTAGATCTCGTAGTTGTCGGCGTCCCGGTTGCTCGCGAACGCGATCCTCGTGCCGTCGGGAGACCAGGCGGGGTCGAAGTCGAGTGCGGGATGCGTCGTCAGCCGCCTGACAGCGGTGCCGTCCGCGTTCATGACGTAGATCTCGCGGTTGCCGTCGCGGAAGCTCTCGAAGGCGATTCTCGTGCCGTCGGGCGACCAGGACGGGTTGCGATCCGTTGCGGAATTGTTGGTGATCCTCGTCTGGCTGCTGCCGTCGGCGCTCATGACGTAGATCTCGGCGTTGCCGTCCCGCTCGCTGTGGAACGCGATCCGCCTCCGGTCAGGCGACCACTCCGGCGCGTCGTCGGGGCCGCCGGTCGAGGTCAGCCGGAGCTGGCTCGACCCATCCGGGTCCATCGTCCAGATGTCGAGGTTCCCCTCGCGGTCGGTCGTGAAGGCGATCCGGCTCGAGTCGACCGTCCATGAGTACGCGCTCGTTCGGATGTTTCCGGTCGCGTCCAGCGCCCTCACACTCAGCGTGTGCCGGCCGGGCCTCAGGCCGTCGACCCGGTAGGGCGTGCCGCACAGGCGGAAGTCGCTCCCGTCGAGCGCGCAGCTGAACGTCGTGCCGACCTCCGTCGTCCCGAGCGAGAACGTCGCCGAGCGTACGGAGGACGGGTTGCGCGGCCCCTGGATCGTGACGGCCGGCGGCGTCTTGTCCGTCGCGGGCGGCAGCGACTTCTCGAGCTGCTTGAACGTGCGCTTCTCGGAGCGAGAGAGCGAGATCCCGGTCGGCTGGCGCGGGTCGCGCCCGCTCGGGACGACGACCTGCTGCTGGCGTCCGAGCACCACGGCCCGCCGCGTGTTCGCGCCCTGGGCGACGATCGTCGCACCGCGGCGAACCTTCACCAGGGTCTGCCTCTTGCTCACGACGAGCGACAGGGCGTAGGCGGAGCGAGGTGCCTGGGCGACGTCTCGCTCGCCGCTCGTGTCGGTCACGTTGCGGGCACGCACGCTCTCCTCGACGGCCTCGCCCATCAGGATCCTCGTCCTCTCGCCGGTCTCGAGCTCCCAGTCCTTGCCTGCTGCAATCGCGGTGCAGGTGAACGGGTCCTCGGCCTTGACGAGGCGTAGCAGAACCTTCGGCTTCCTCGGTGGCAGCACCCGAACAATGGTGTCGGCGGGGATGCGGCAGTCCAGCGTTGCGACTCGAAGGCAGAGGTCGCCGGACCCGTCCGAGTCGGTCTGCAGTAGGTCGCCCGGGCGGAGCTCGGCCTCCGAGCGCGATGCGCCGTTCACCCTGAGCGTCGGCTGTACGCGCTTCGCTTGCCCCGTCGTCTTCCCGGGCGAGCAGGAGGCGGCGACGATCTCGGCGCGCAGCGGCGCCGCGGTCGAGGAACCGTGAGCGACCAGTCCCACTCCGGCTGCCGCAAGGCCGGCCAGCCCGAAGGCCACAGCCGACATTCGCATGTCACTCACGATTGCGCGTTCAGACGAGCGTGTCAAACATCTCGCGCAGGGTGGGGTTCGAGTTCGCGAGCCCCAGGGCGGCGCAGACGAGGAGCAGCCGGTACACGAACACCTCGACCCGCTCGCCGACGCTCGGCGCCTCGTCGTCGTTGCCGATGCGCCCCGACTTGACGCTCGAGAGCGTGTCGAGGAAGCCGGCCATGAGGGCAGTTGCTCCGGAGCGCGTGCGAGCTCCGAAGCGCCTCAGGCGCGAGGTGTCGTCCGCGACCGCCGTTGTCGAGGCACCACGCGCGAAACGCACGAGCGAGAGCACGATCGCGAGGGCCAGCAGGACCAGCAGCGGTCGGAACGGGCGCACGAAGTACCCGGCGATCCCGCGGTAGAAGACGAGGTCCAGGACGCGCCAGCCGCCCCAGTAGTCCTCGCTCTTCGAGGCCAGGAGCGCATAGTGGGCGTCGTTCGCAGCTCCGAGGTCGCCACGGCTCTTCGCGCTCTCCTCGACCGCCTGGAGGATCGTCCGTTGGTCGGCGGGGTCGTCGATCATCGGCACGGCGTCGACGTCGAGGACGAGATCCCGCGCCTGGAGCCGCAGCATCGTGAGCCGGTGACCTTCGGCGAACGTCGTGTTCCTGAAGACGATCGACCGTCCAGAGACGAGGTCCGAGAAGATCGCGATGACGCTTGGCTGCTCCGGCGACGTCGCGCTCACGCCTGCCTCGAACTCGGCGAAGGTGAAGTCGAGGTTGCCGACCGCCGTCACGTCCTGGAACCGCGCGCCCTCCTCTGCGCCCTTCGCGGGGACGAAGCGCGCGTTGAGGAAGGTCGTGTCCTCCCCGAACTGCGCGCGCGTGAAGATGCCGCCTCCGAGGAACTTCGTCTGCGCGAAGCGGGCGCCCCGTCTGAAGTCGCCCTCGGTGAACAGCGCCTCGCCGTCGAACGTCGCACGGTTGAAGCTCGCCGCCCCGCGGAAGGAGGCTCGTTCGAAGTCGCCGGTCTCCGCGAACGTCGCCGACGCGAACGTCACGTCTGCGAACCGCGTGTCGCGGAAGGTCCCCGACGCCCGAAACTCCGTTCCCGCGAAGCTCACGAGGTCCTCGAACGTGGCGAGCGAGAAATCGGCGTCGCGGCTGAACGTCGTCGGCTGCTCGACGAGTGCGCCCTCCTTCGCGACGAACGCGACGCGAAACAGCGCCGGAGCACGAAAGGTGGCGCCGCTCAGATCGACCGATCGTCGGAACTGCGAGCCGCTGAGGTCGACCGTCCGCTCGAAGGTCGCATCCGGAGCCGTGAACGGCCCTGCGAACGTACAGGCGCGGCACTTGAAGATCCCGCGCACGTCCGCGCGGCTGAGGTCGAGCGGCCCGGTCACCGTCGCGCCGGAGAGCACGACGGCCTGACCGGCGCGGAGCTCCTTTGCGATCGACTCGCCGCTCCTCGCAGAGGCCGTGGGCGCAACAACGAGCGCAAGCGCGAAAACGAAGCCGCAGCCTGGAATGAGACGGATCATCGCCTCCTTCGGCCGACCGGGTCGAAGCTTAGAACACCTATAGGGAGGGTTGTTTCGCGGCCGTCGAAGGCGTACCCTCGAGGCGAACGTCACAATCTCCGCGAGTGAACGACCACCACTACGCAGTCGTCGTCGGGATCAACCGCTACCCGGGGCTCAGCGACCTCACGGGCGCGCGCGCCGATGCGGAGGCGTTCGCCACGTGGCTCGAGGATCCCGCGGGTGGTGGGCTCCCGGCGAAGAACGTCACGCGCGTGATGGCGACGGCGCAGGAGGAGGCCACGTTCGGCGACCCCGGCGGGGCGCGGCCGGTGCGGGAGCAGATCGAGGACGCGCTCGCCGACGCGGCCACGGCCGTGCGTGCCGCGGTCAAGGCAGATCCGGGCGTCTGGGACGAGACGCGGCTTTACGTGTACGTCGCCGGCCACGGGCTCGCACCGAGCGGGGGTGAGGGAGCGCTTTACCTCGCCAATGCGCGGGAGGACGCAAGCCGTCATCTCGAGCTCGCGGAGTACCGCAAGTGGTGTACGCGGTGCGCGTACTTTCACGAGGTCGTCTTCTTCGCCGATTGCTGCCGTACCCGGGACAGCACCACGCGCGTCCTCGCGCCAACGCTCACGGACTGTGACGCACCCTTCGACAATCGCCCGACGACCTGGGTCGTTGGCTTCGGCTCAGGGCTGGGCGACCCGACGTACGAGGATCATGCGCGCGGGTACTTCACGCGCGCGCTCATCGAAGGGCTGACGAACGCGAAGCCCGACGAGACCGGCGCGGTCACCGCGGCGACCCTGGCGCCGTACGTCAAGACAACCGTCGCAGAGGAGACGAAGAAGAAGCGCTACCCGCAGACAGCCGAGCTGTACGGCGACCTCGGGGCGCGTGTCGTCTTTCGCACGCAGCCGCCGGCGGCGCCGGCCGTGCGGCAGGTGACGATCTCGTTCCCGCCGGGCTACGCCGGGACCGTCGAGCTGCGGCGTGGCGTCCAGCCCGTCGGCACCCACGATGCGGCGAGCGAGTCGTGGTCGCTGCCCCTCGAGGAAGGGCGCTACGAGATCGCGCCGGTCAGTGCTGCGCCCCCGGCGGCGTTTGCGGAGGACGGGTTGTTCACGGTCGTCGGAGCGGACCGAGATGTCCAGCTCTGAGCTCGCGACACTCCGGGTCACGTCGACGCACGACGCCGTCCAAGTGACGGTGCTCGACGGCAGCTTCGGTATCGTCGCCGAGGGGACCGGCAGCGTCGAGAAGCAGCTTCCGCCGGGGATCTACGAGCTGCAAGTTCGCGTGGGCCCGTCGGAGGAACGGCGGCTCTTCAAGCTCGACGCCGGCGTGGTGCACGAGGAGCGTGCGCAACTCGCGGATCCAAACGCGGTGACCGACCAGGACGCAGTGCAACTCGCCATGCCGTCGGCAGCGCCGGTCGGGGGCACGTCGACGACGCGCGAGGAGCACATGCACTACGCGTACGAGGCGAGCAAGGCCCTGTCCAACTCCGGTGCCTCCGGAGGTGCCGTGCTGATGGTGCGCGTCCCGCGGGAGAGCAACGCGACGTTCGAGCAAGGTGTCGCCGAGCGCGTCACGCTCGTCGATTCCGAGCTCGTCGAACTGCAGGCTCCCAGGAGCCACGGTGACTCCTGGGCGACGGCTGTCCACCCGCTGAGTCCGGGTGGGTACGCGCTTCGCGTCGAGTCTCTCGAGAACCCAGTGGCTCCGACGTTCCAGCCCGTCTGGGTAGCCAAGGGCTGGCAAACGCTCGTGTTCGTCGCGAACACGGACGAAGGGCTCGTGCCGGACCGCGCGGCCGTGCACATGACATGGATGAACGATGCTTGGAATCCGGAGAGCAACCGGCGCGACCTCGATCTCGCCGCCGAGGCCGCCCGCTGGTCTCTGCGGCTCGGGCGGCCCGAGATCTCGCCGAAGTTTCTCAACCTCCTCCTCCACACGAAGTTCCGCAATCCGATGCTTGGGATCTTCGGCGCGCATGTCCTGCTCCTCGGCACGAAGCCGAATCTCGAGGTTCTCGACACCGTGGTCGGCAACCTGTCCGAGCTCGTGGGCGATCACCCGGACGTCCTCGCGCTCCGTTGGATGGTGGAGGAGGCGAGCGGCCAGCGTCGCGCGCTGGGCGCGGACGGAGGGGTCTCGTGGCCGCCGATGCTGGCTGCCTCGTACGCGGCTGCGATTCGGCGTGACGCGTTCGAGCCGGGTGCGATCGTGGGCGGGTCCCCAGCAGAGTCTTTGGCGGCACACCTGATCACGACGGGAATCTGGACGTCGTGGCGGGATCCAGATGGGCGCGAGGAAGGAGCCCGTGGGATCGAACCTTCCGGTCCGGCCGAGCCGGATCCAGCGACCGAGCGGATACGCGGGTACGTGGAGGCGCTCGCCGGCCGGAGCGGGGAGCCGGTAGGAGCCGTTCTCGGGGAGATGGACATGCGCCAGTGCGCGCTCGGCACCGGCCTCCCGACCGGTGCCGTCCGCAAAGCGCTGACGGTGATGCGCGAGGCAGGGTTGTGATCAGAGCTCGACTTGGCGCAGCTCGCTCGCGATCATTCCGAGCGACCCCCCGATCAGGATCCACGCCAGCCAGGTGCTCGTGACCTCGGGACTCATGAAGGCGTCCGTGGCGAGGTGCCCGGCGACGCCTCCCAGGACTGCGACGACGGCGATCTTGACGTCGCGCGTGGCCACGCGAAGCGTCCGTACGGCAACCACGACGAAACCTCCGATCGCCACGAGGTAGGCGATGAGCGCCGGGAGCCCGCTCCCAGCTGCGATTCCGAGGTAGACGTTGTGGGGGCTCTCGACACGGAAGGCATCGAGCTCCGACGCCCGCTCGGCCGGCAGCACGTCGTGTGCGTATCGGGGAAGAACGTCCGGGAAGGTCTCCGGGCCTGTGCCGAGGACGGGATGGTCCTTCGCGATCTCGGCGGCAACCCTCCAAGCATCGAGATGGAACTGAGTCGAGGCATCCCTGGCGGAGGCGAGGCGTCCAAGCTGACCGCCCGCAGCGAGCGTGGCGACGGTCACGACGGCCACCGCGGCGAATGCGACGAACCTCCGCCGCAGTCGGAGCTCATCGCGCCACCCGACCGCGACGACAATTCCTGCGGTCAGGAGCCCAACGTAGCCCCCCCGGCTCTGTGTGAATACGAAGGCGAGGAGCACGGCGCTGCTCACGACGAGCGACATGACCTTCACCACTGGTCGTGCGTCGAAGGCGAACGAGGCCGCGAGGGGAAGGACGAGAACGAGATACGCGGCCAAGGCGTTCGACTGGCCGATCGACGAGAACACTCGCCCGCCCGGTAGAAAACCTTCCCAGACGGGGTCGAGACCGGCCTTCTGCACCAGCGCGTAGCCGGCGACAAGGGCACCACCAGCCGCGACGAAGGCGAGCAGCCGCCGCAGATCGCCGACGTCCGAGATCGCGATCCGCGCCACGTAGAACCACGCGACGTAGAGCAGCGTCGTGAGAAGCCCCTGATGCTGGAGCCGCTCCCCGTACAGGCTCTGCTCGCCGTCGCCCGAGAAGATCCAAGCCAGAGTCGTGAGACCGAGGAACGAGACGACCGCCGCGTCGACTGCCCAGACGGGTCGCAGCCTCGGGGGCTGCGGAGCGAACAGGGCCTGGAACGCAGCGAGGCACATGCAGATCGCAAGCAGCCCCCACAGGACTCCGAGCTTCGGGACGACGAAGACCGCCTGCATCCGCGTTGTGAACACCGCGGGGACGGCCACGCAGGCGACCGCGATGACGACGAAGAGCGCGGTCGGGCGTCGCGATGGACGAAGGGCGGCGCCCGTGCCTCGGCCGGCGGCCGACCCAGTCTCTCGCCTCGCCATGCCGACCGGATACTGACTGAGGCATCGTCGGACAACCTGCGCCGGGTCGCTGCGCGTGGCGGAGGGTGCTGCCAAGAGCTGCTCCAGCCTCGTCGTTCGCCGGTTTGACGCACATGGCGATCCGAGTACAGTGGGCTCTTGAGCGCTTCTTGAGCGCTACGCGCAAACCTGACGCTGTGGCAGGCAGATCAGGAGGAGAAACCATGTCACGCGTCTGGGCGACAGCCAGAGTCGAGAAGCGAACCCATCCCGGCCTAGGGCGCCGTTTGGCCGGTGTATTCCTCGCCGTGCTCGCAGCGCTGGCCGTCGCGGCACTCGTCGCAAGCGTGCGTGCGGGAATCGCCGCAGGCGAGATCGGCGCCGCCTCCCAGGCGAGCCCGCCCGTCAGCCCACCCGTGAGCCCGCCCGTCAGCCCCCCGTGAGCCCGCCCGTCAGCCCACCCGTGAGCCCGCCCGTCAGCCCACCCGTGAGCCCGCCCGTGAGCCCACCCGTCAGCCCACCCGTGAGCCCGCCCGTCGGGCCGCCCTTGGTGGTCACGAGCACGACCGATTCCGGTCCAGGGTCGCTTCGTCAGGTTGTGGCGGACGCAAACGCTGCGCCAGGCTCGGACACGATCACGTTTGGCGTGGCAGGCACGATCACCCTCACGAGCGGCTTCATCGGCGTCAGCGGCTCTCTCACGCTTGACGGGCCTGGCGCGAAGGTTCTGACCGTCAGCGGCAATCGAACCAGCCAACTCGCTGTTCGTCGACTCGAGGCTCGGTCCTGAACATCCGCGACCTGACGCTGGCCAACGGCGCGGCCGGCGCTATCGGGAGCGGAGGCGCGATCGTCAACTTCGGCGGCACCGTGAGCGTCGTCGGACTCCGACGTTCCTCGGTAACTCGGCATTCGGCGGCGGTGCGATCTCGAACGCGATCGGCGGCACGCTGACGATCACGGGGAGCACCTTCAGTGGGAACTCGGGAGTGGCAGGAGCGAGCGATCGCCAACAGCACGAGCGTCCTGACGATCACGAACAGCACGTTCTTCGGCAACTCAGCCGAGTCCGGCGGCGCGATCTACGTCCGGGGCTTCGGAACCCTACGGGTCACGCACAGCACCTTCTCGGGCAACACCGCTTCCGTCAGGTGGCGCGGCGCTGGACGGCCCGATCCCGTTCGGGGAGGTCCGGTCACAGTCGAAAACTCCCTGTTTGCCGGCAACGGCTGCGCCGGAACGATCACCGACGGCGGGGGGAACCTCGACTGGCCCGATTCGGGCTGCCCCGGCATCAACGGCGACCCTCGCCTGGCCACGCTCGCTGACAATGGTGGTCCGACTCCGACGATGGCGTTGGGGCCGGGGAGCGCGGCGATCGACGCAGCCCTCTCTGCGAACTGCCCCGCCACCGACCAGCGGGGGGTCGCGCGACCCTTCGGTGCAGGCTGCGACGTCGGTTCCTACGAATCGGACGTGCTCGCACCCGATGCAGACGATGACGGCGTCCCCGACTGCCGTGGACAACTGTCCCTCGGTCGCGAACGCCGACCAGGCGAACAGCGACGGCGATTCACTCGGAGACGCGTGCGACCCGGATGCCAACGGCGACGGGATCGCGGACACCTTGCAGCCACCGGGAACCCCATCAGGCTCCTTCTCGAACGTCGTGCAGGGACGGGCGACTCCGACGACGGGCACCGTCGTGAGTGGCTCGGCCATGATCGAAGACGTCCCCGACCCGACGAAGGGCGTGCGGATAACCGCGAGCACGATGACAGACGTCGTGGTCTGGGTGTGTGGGCCCGCGTCGCCTCCGACACCCCAGCTCGTGATCCCGGCAGGCTTCGCAGTCACCATCACGTGTGGAAGCGTGATCGTCGAGAACGTGACCGGACCCGGCACGGGGTCGGTGGAGGTCAACGCGTCGGGCGTGGTCGTCTCGTTCCCCGCGGGGACCGCCGGAACGGTCAACACGACGGGCGCCATCTCCCTCACGGACGTCAGCGGCGTCGGCGTGACCCTGACGATCGGGGGCGCGACGGCTCCGGTGCCGACGGGGAACTCCACGGTGATCCAGGGCGGCGCCGGCAACAACACGATCGCCGGCACGGCAGGAAACGACGTGATCATCGACGCCGGGGGTAACAACACGATCGACGGCGACGGTGGCAACGACTCGATCACGGTGGGCGGCACCGGCAACAACACCGTCAACGGTGGTACCGGGAACGACACGATCACGACTGCCTCGGGCAACGACTCGATTCAGGGCGGAGACGGCGACGACACGATCGACGCCGGGCACGGCAACAACGGTGTCCAGGGCGGATCCGGCAACGACACGATCACGGCCGGATCGGGCAACGATTCGGTCGACGGTGGAGCCGGCAACGACACATGCAACGCCGGTACGGGCAAGAACAGCGTCAACAGCTGCCCTTAGCTGGTGCTCAGGTCGCGACGTACGTGCCGAACCAGCCCAGCATCCGGCGATACGCGGCCGACGCGGCGGTGCGGTCGTACCGCGAGCTCGTCGGGTTGAAGAATGCGTGATCGACGTTCGGGAAGGTCGCGATCTGGTGCCGCAGGCGCGCCTTGCGAAGAGCCGACCGTGCCGCCGAGCGAGTGGCGTTGACTCTCGAGTCGAGCTCCGCGTAGACCCCGAGCACGGCAGCCTTCGAGCCCGCGAGGTTCCCGTTCTCGGGAAAGGGGCCGTAGAAGGGGACGGCCGCCGCCAGGCGAGGCTCCTTCGATGCGAGCAGCAGCCACACCATGCCACCGCCGAAGCAGAAGCCGGTAGCCGCGACCTTCTTCCCCGGTAGTCGGCTGCGGAGCTCCGTCACGCCCGCCTTCATGTCTGCGACGAACCGCGACGGAGGAGCCGCGCCGAGCGCAGCCATCGCTTCGAACTCGTCGGCGAACGACCCGGTGCCGCCCTCCTCCGACAGCAGGTCGATCGCCAGCGACGAGTAGCCGCTCGCGGCGAGGCGTCCCGCGACGGAACGGATCGAGTCGTTGAGTCCCCGGTTCTCGTGAATCACCAGCACACCTCCACGGGGCCGGCGGGCCGCCGCCCACGCACCCATCAATCTCCGACCTTGCGGCCCACGAAAGGTGATCTCGCGGGTCTGGAGCACCGCAACCTCGTCATTCGCAACGTTCGGATCCGTGGTCGATCCCGCGCCGGACGCAACACCGGCTAGCGCCTTCGCCTGGTCTGCCACTGCTCCCGCGAGCAACGATGCGGCCGCAGCACCGCCCAACCCGAGCAATCCCAGCCGACGCAAGGCTTCGCGCCGGGAGACGAGCCCATCGGCGTGGTCCTCGGCAACTTCCTCTGCCAGGTAACGCTGAATCTCCGTCACGACTCGCCTCCTCGGACTCGCTAGGGCACCGATTGTCCTGCCGGGAGGTACGAGGACGGAAGACGGGCGGATTCCACCGAGACCAGTCTAGGATCAGCCGCCATGAGCGATCGACGGCGAGACGACGGAGGCTTCAGTTGTCTCGGTTGCGGGGGGTGCCTGTCACTTTTCGTGATCGTCGCGAGCGTCGTCTTTCTCGCGGTCGCCGGCACCGACTGGCTGCCACAAGCCGTCGCGGTGGCCGTCATCGTCGCGTTCCTCATCGGGATCATCGCGTTGGAGAGGGAGAGAAGGGGCTAGCTCGGCTCGCAGCATCGAGGCTCAATCCCTGCGGACGTCGCCGCTTTCACGAAAGCTGCCAGTGGCGGCGGCCTCGGCAACTAGACTTTGAGGGTGGCGAGTGTGCAGGAGCGAGCAGCCGAGGCGCGTCAGGCGAAGCTCGAGCACATCCGCGAGCAGGTTTCGTCGGGTGCTCTGGTCGTGCGTCAGATGACGCGCGCCGAGCGAGCGAAGTGGGACAAGCAGCGTGCGATCCTCGATGCCAACCTCACAGCGGCCGAGCGCACTCGACGCGACTCTGCGCTTCGGAATCGGCGTCAACGCGCGCAGCGCCGGGGGGAGTAGACTGGTTGGACTGGCCCTGCTGGCCAGAACCCCGGCCGAAAGCCCACAGGCCGCCGACGCGCTCCACTGCGCGCGAGGCGAGGAGCCTAGGCGAACAGAGTTCCGACCTGGCAGGGCCAGAACGTTGGTGGGCTAGCCTCGTCTAGTTCGTCCGTCCGCCTCGAGCTCGCGCTGCTCGACCGCAGGGGAATCGCGAGGCAAACGGCCTCGCGGCGAACCTCGTCGACGAAGCGACGATCATTCCTCACGGGTCCCTCGAGGGGGACTCGTTAGGCTGGATGGGTCGCGATGCGCTCGACGCGATACGACGAAATCTGCGCAGGTCATCGCTGGGAGGTGCCGGCGCGGTACAACATCGCGGCCGACGTCTGCGACAAGCACGCGCGTCGCAAGCCGGCGATGGTTTGGGAGAGTTTCGACGGCTCGACCCGTGAGCTCGACTGGGGCGCCATGCAGGACCTGGCGAACCAGGCCGCGCACACGCTCGCCGCGTGCGGTGTCACGCAGGGCGACCGGGTCGCGGTCGTCCTCCCGCCGACGCCGGAGGCCGCTGCGACCTTCTTCGGAATCTGGAAGCTCGGCGCGATCCTGCTCTCGATGTCCGTGCTATACGGCGACGATGGGATCGAACATCGGCTCTCGGACTCGCGCGCGAGGCTGCTCGTTACCGACCCCGGCAATGCGCCTCGCTTTGATCGAGCCTGGGCGCCCGACACGCTCGTGCTCGAGCCCGACACGCTGGCAGCGGCCCGGACGGACTTCGTATGCGCCGACACCGCGGCCGACGACCCTGCGCAGCTCTACTACACATCCGGAACGACAGGGCCTGCGAAGGGGATCGTCCATGCGCACCGCTACATCCTCGGCCACGAGGAGTTCCGCTACTGCCACGAGGTACAGGACGGTGAGCGCTTCCACGGAATGGGCGAATGGGCCTGGGCCGCAGGGATCGCACCGCTGCTCGGCCCATGGCGGCTCGGCGCGCTGCAGTGCGTCTACCGGCGCGAGAGCGGTTTCGACCCACACAAGCAGCTCGACTTCTTGAGCAGGCACTCGGTGACGAACGTCTTCACCACGCCAACGGCGATGCGATCGATGATGGCGGTCGAAGATGCGGGCACGCGCTACCCGCAGGTGTTCCGACGCGTGTGCTCGGCGGGAGAGCCGCTGAATCCGGAGGCAATCCGCTGGTTTCGCGCGCAGTACGGCGTAACCGTGCTCGACTATTACGGCCTGACTGAGTCGTATCCACTCGTCGCGAACTACCCGTTTCTCGAGGTGCGTGAGGGCTCGATGGGCAAGCCGATGCCGGGCTGGGACGTGCAGATTCTCGACGAGGACGAACAGCCCGTAGGACAGGGGGAGCGAGGCGAGATCTGCCTGCGCGCCCGCTCGAACCCGCACTATCCGCTCGGGTATTGGGAAGACGACGAAGCGAGCGTGGAGACCTTTGGCGGTGCGTGGTTCCATACGAAGGACGCCGCCGTGCAGGACGACGAGGGCTACGTCTGGTACGTCGGACGCGCCGACGACGTGATCATCGCAGCGGGTTACCGGATCGGCCCGTTCGAGGTCGAGTCGGCCTGCCTCGAGCATGCCGCGGTGCGGGAAGCAGCAGTCGTCGCGTCGCCCGAGGAACTCCGGGGCAACGTCGTGAAGGCATTCATCGTCCTCGCAGACGGGTACGAGCCATCGGAGGCGCTAGCGGACGAAATCAAGGGCCATGTTCGCGAGCGCCTTTCCGCGTACGCGTACCCGCGCCGTATCGAATTCGTATCCGAGCTGCCGAAAACGCTTACCGGGAAGATCCGTCGGGTCGAGCTCCGCCAACTCGAGCTCGACCGCGCAGCGGACGCGGACTCCTGACACGCCGCCAGCGAGTATTGCCCACCGGCTCGTGGTTCAGCTCGCCTGACTCGAACTCCGCTCCTCGATCTGCAGTTGGCTCGCGAGACCCGAGTGGGGGACGATGCCCCTGCGCTGGTCGGCTCTGCCCTCTAATCGAGAAAGCCCCGCGTGAGCAGGGCTTTCCGACAT
>CAWDKB010000009.1:0-457789 GCA_963802865.1 uncultured Gaiellaceae bacterium | reverse complement strand
CGCGAGCTCCGGTGGGCAGATCGGCCTGGCGGGTCGCTATGCCCAGTACCGAGCGCTGCTCTCCTCGAGCGGAGGCGAGCGCACCCTGCCCGTGGAGCAGGTCGCGTTTACGACCGGTCAGGTGGCTACTCCAGGGCAGGTTGTTGCCGACTTCGACGGTGACGGCACCACGGACATCTTGGTCTTTAGGCCATCCGAGGGTGGCTGGTACATCGCCGGTCAGCCTCCCTTCCCCCAGATCTGGGCAAGTTCCGGAGATCTCTCCGTCTCCGCCGACTACGGCGGCGACGGCCCCACCGACATCGCGGTCTTCCGAGACGGCACCTGGTACGTGCGGGGCCAGGAGCCCTACCCAGATCTCGGCCAGTCCGGCGACATTCCCGTGCCCGCCGACTACGACGGCGACGGCCGCACCTCGACATCGCGCGTCTGCCGAGACGGCACCTGGTACGTGCGGGGCCGGGAGCCCTACCCCGATCTACGGGACCAGCCGGGACATCCCCGTTCCCGGCGACTACGGCGGCAACGGCCCCACCGACATCGCGGTCTTCCGAGACGGCAACTGGTACGTGCGGGGCGCGGGAGCCCTACCCCCAGATCTACGGCACCAGCGGGCGACATCCCGGTTCCCGGCGACTACGACGGAGACGGCCCCACCGACATCGCGGTCTTCCGAGACGGCAACTGGCACGCCGGGGCGTCCGGAGCCCTACTCGCAGATCTACGGAACCAGCGGGGACATCCCGGTTCCCGGCGACTACGACGGAAACGGCGCGAGCGATATCGCGGTGTTCAGGCCTTCGGAAGGTATCTGGTACGTCCGCGGAGGGGCGACGGTCGGCTGGGGTGTCGAGACGGACGAGGCCGTCGTTCTGCCGTACGCGATCCGAATGACGCTCGGTACGTGAATCCGTCGTTCGCAGCGCGAGCGGAGCCTTCGTCCTCCAAGGATGCGATGCGCGCGCGTGTCACCGGGGATGAAGGTTCCCTGACTCGCGCGACGTGCGATTCGGCGACTCACGAAGCCCGCCGCAGTCTTGTGCCGAGCTGGTCGCTGCTCGGATTGCTCGTCGCAGCAGTGCTCATGCTCATCGTCGGCTCGGATCGCGTCGCCGCGGCCGGCCCATGCGGCGCGAACGCGATCGTGTGCGAGAACCCGCTGCCCGGCACGCCGAGCAGCGAGTGGGACATTTCGGGTGCGGTGACCCGCCATCCAGGGGTTCGCCACCGACATCAGCGTCAACCAGGGCAAGACGTGTCAGTTCAAGGTCGACACGGACGCGACCGCGTACCGCCTCGACATCTACCGGCTGGGCTACTACGGCGGGGCCGGCGCGCGCAAGATCACGACGGTCTAGCCCGTCGGTGTCGCTGCCGCAGTCGCAGCCGACTGCCTGAGCGATGCGGCGACTGGCCTCGTCGATTGCGGCAACTGGGCCGTGTCGGCCTCCTGGGCCGTGCCGCGCCGACGCCGTCTCCGGGCATCTATTTCGCGAAGCTCGTCCGCGACGGACACGCAGCGGCGGCGAGCCACATCGTCGTTCATCGTGCGCGACGACGACGGCGCACTCCGACCTGCTGTTCCAGACGTCCGACACGACCTGGCAGGCGTACAACAGCTACGGCGGCAACAGTCTCTACGTCGGCAGTCGCCGGCCGGGCGCGCGTACAAGGTGAGCTACAACCGCCCGTTCACGACGCGCGGACTACGCGGCCCGAGACTGGTTCTTCAACGCCGAGTACCCGATGCTCCGCTGGCTCGAGCCGAACGGCTACGACGTCAGCTACACCACCGGCGTCGACACCGATCGCGCGCGGCGCCGAGCTGCTCGAGCACGAGGCGTTCCTCTCGGTCGGCCATGACGAGTACTGGTCGGGCGAGCAGCGCGCGAACGTCGAGGCGGCGCGCGACGCCGGCGTGAATCTCGCGTTCTTCAGTGGCAACGAGGTCTTCTGGAAGACGCGGTGGGAGACCGAGCATCGACGGCTCGACGAGCGCCTACCGGACGCTCGTCTCGTACAAGGAGACGCACGCAAACGCGAAGATCGATCCAGCCGCCAGCGTCTGGACCGGTACCTGGCGCGATCCGCGGTTCAGTCCGCCCGCCGACGGCGCCGGCCCGAGAACGCGCTCACCGGGACGATCTTCATGGTCAACGACGGCGGCGGTCCTCAGGCGATCGAGGTCCCTGCGGCGACGGGAAGATGCGGTTCTGGCGGGACACCGATATCGCGACCTTGACCCAGGGCCAGTTCGCGTCGCTTCCCGTTGGGACGCTGGGATACGAGTGGGACGAGGATCTCGCGAACGGCTCTCGTCCGCCCGGACTCTTCCGCCTGTCGTCCACCACCCGCCAGAACCAGCCGGTTCTCCAGGATCACGGCTCCACGTACGCCTCTGGAACGGCGACGCACAACTTGACGATGTATCGCCACTCCAGCGGCGCGCTCGTCTTCGGAGCGGGCACGATTCAGTGGCCGTGGGGGCTTGACGCGAACCCACGATCGGGGCAGCGGCGTGCCCGTGGACGTCGGCATGCAGCAGGCAACGGCCAATCTGTTCGCAGACATGAGCGCGCCGCCCGCCACCCTGCAGCCTGGGCTCACCCCCCGACGGAGTCGTCGGACGCAGGCCCGCCGTCGTCGACGATCACGTCGCCGTCTACAGGCGCGACGCTCGCCGCGGGCCAGGCTGTCACAGTTACCGGCACGGCGTCGGACACGGCCGGCATGGTCGGCGGGGTAGAGGTGTCCACCGACGGGGGCACGACATGGCTTCCTGCCCAGGGCCGGGATACGTGGACGTACAACTGGACACCGAGTTCAGCCGGCAGCGTCACGCTCAAGACGCGGGCGGCCGACGACAGCGGGAACCTCGAGACGCCATCAGCGGGCACGACCGTCACGGTTGCTGGCCAAACCTGCCCATGCAGTATCTGGAGCAACGCCACGACGCCCGCGACGGTCGAGCGACCCGGACACGGCGGCCGTCGAGCTCGGAGTGAAGTTCCGCACCGACGTCGACGGCTTCATCACCGGTCTGCGGTTCTACAAGGGCTCGGCGAACACGGGCACGCACGTCGGTCACCTGTGGACGAGCGGAGGGCACGCTCCTCGCCCAGGCGACTTTCAGCGGCGAGAGTGCCTCCGGCTGGCAGCAGGTCTCGCTTGCCAGTCCAGCGGCGGTGGCGGCGGGCACGACCTACGTGGCCTCCTACCACGCGCCGAACGGCCGCTACGCGGCGGATGGTGGCTATTTCGCCGGCTCCGCCGTCGACAATCCGCCGCTGACAGCGCTCCGAGATGGCCAGGACGGGCCGAACAGCATCTACAAGTACGGCGCGAGCGGCTCCTTCCCCGACCAGTCGTTCAACGCCACGAACTACTGGGTGGACGTCGTTTTCGTCACGGACGTAGGCCCGGACAACACCGCGCCGACCGTCAGTCCGTCTCGCCGGGTGATGGCGCGGCGGGCATCGGTACGAGCGCGAACGTCACGGTCACGTTCAGCGAGGGCATCGCCGAGTCGAGGCTCACGGGCAACTTCGAGCTCCGCGACGGGTCGGGTGCGCTCGTCCCGGCGGCGGTCTCATACAGCTCGGCGACCCGCACAGCGACGCTGGACCCGAACGCGGCGCTCTCCAGCTCCGCGAGTTACACGCGCTTCGGTGAAGGGCGGCTCGAACGGCGTTACGGACCTCGCAGGCAATGAGCTCCAGGCGGACAAGAACTGGTCGTTCACGACGGCGGCCCCGCCGCCTCCGCCGCCGACCGACGGACCGGGCGGACCGGTGCTGGTCGTGGGAAGCGGCTCCAACCCGTTCGGCCGCTACTACGCCGAGATCCTGCGTGCGGAGGGGCTGAACGCCTTCACCGCCACCGACGTATCGCTCCTCACGCCGGGCCTGCTGTCGGACTATGACGTCGTCGTGCTCGGAGAGGTGCCTCTGACAGCGGCCCAGGTGACGGCGCTCACCGACTGGGTGCAGGCCGGAGGCAATCTCATCGCAATGCGGCCCGACCCGCAGCTCGCTGGGCTGCTCGGCCTCACCGCGGAAGCGGGACGCTCGCGAACGCATACCTCAAGATCAACCAGGCGACAGCGGCAGGACAGCGGCATCGTCGGCGAGACGATTCAGTTCCACGGCAACGCCAACCGGTACACGGTCGCCAGCGCCTGCCGTGGTTGCGACGCTCTACGACACTGCGTCCGCTGCGTCGTCGAATCCCGCGGTTACGCTCCGCTCGGTCGGGCCGAACGGCGGTCAGGCCGCGGCGTTCGCCTTCGACCTCGCGCGGTCGGTCGTCTTGACGCGTCAGGGCAACACCGCCTGGTCCGGCCAGGAGCGCGACGGGATCGCCGGCATCCGCTCGAACGATCTGTTCTTTCCCGACTGGGTCGACCTCGACAAAGGTCGCGATCCCGCAGGCGGACGAGCAGCAGCGCCTGCTCGTGAACCTGATCGAGGTCGATGAACGCCGATCGCAAGCCGCTCCCGCGCTTCTGGTACTTCCCGCGCGGCGAGAAGGCCGTCGTCGTCATGACCGGCGACGACCACGGCAGCGGCAACCCGGCCGGCCGGTTCGAACTGCTCAAGCAGCAGGATCCGGCGAGCTGCTCGGTCGTCGAATGGGAGTGCGTCCGAGGGACCGCTTACGTCTACACGAGCGGCCCGCTGACCGACGCCCAAGCCGCCTCCTACGAGGCGCAGGGATTCGAGGTCGCGCTCCACGTCAATACGGGCTGCACCGCGACCTGGACGGCTTCCGAGCTCCAGGACATCTACGACGGGGAGGTCGCGAGCTTCAGCTCGACGTTCCCGAGCGTTCCGGCGCCCACGACGAACAGGACACACTGCATTTCCTGGAACGACTATGCAAGCCAGCCGAAGGTCGAGCTCGACCACGGTATCCGGCTCGACACGAACTACTACTACTACCCGCCCGAATGGATCCAGGATCGCCCCGGCATGTTCACCGGCTCTGGCATCCCGATGCGGTTCGCCGACGTCGACGGCTCGTTGATCGACGTCTACCAGGCGACGACGCAGATGACCGACGAGTCGGGTCAGACATACCCGCAGACGATCGACGCGCTGCTGGACAAGGCCGTCGGGGCCGAGGGGTACTACGGAGCATTCACCGCGAACATCCACACCGATCGCAGCGGCGCGCCTGCGCACGCGATCGTCGACTCCGCGCAGCAGCGCGGCGTGCCGGTCGTCTCGGCGCGCCAGCTTCTGACGTGGCTCAACGGTCGGGACGGCTCCTCGTTCGAGTCCCTCAGCTGGAGCGGCGACAGTCTCTCCTTCGATATTGCCGTCGGCGCAGGCGCAAACGGGCTGCAAGCCATGCTCCCGACCTTGGCCGGCAGCGGTTCGCTGTCGGAACTCACGAAGAACGGGAGCGCCATCGCCTTCGAGCGACAGACGATCAAGGGCATCGAGTACGCGGTCTTCCCGGCCGCAGCCGCCTCCTTCCGAGCCCGCTACGCCGGTAGCCCGACCAACCAGCCGCCGACAGCCGTAGCCGACAGCTACGCGACGCAGCAGAACACGCCCCTGACGGTGGCCGCACCGGGTGTGCTGAGTAACGACAGCGATCCGGATGCGGGTGACTCGTTGTCGGCAGTGAAGATCACCGATCCGCAGAGCGGGTCGGTGACCCTGAACGCGAACGGGTCGTTCACCTATACGCCCGCTGCAGGCTTCACCGGCACCGCCTCGTTCACCTACAAGGCGAGTGACGGCACCGCACAGTCGAACGCGGCGACCGTCTCGATCACCGTCCAGGCCACATCCACGCCAGGCCTGACCGACACCACCACCGCCGACTTCCAGGCGGGCACGCTCGGCACAGACCTGTACGTGGGAGAGGACGGCGACGGCGAGCTCTTGCTGGCTCCGACCGTCGGCAGCGAGTTCGGCGGCTCGGCGCTGCCGGCCGGCTGGACCTCGGACAGCTGGAATGCGGGTACCGGCTCGGTGACCGTCGGCGGCGGCTCACTCTCGATCGACGGCGCCTGGGCGGGAACGAACGCCTTCTTCGCCGCCGGCCGCTCGCTGGAGTTCAGCGCCACCTTCGGCGCCGCCTCCTTCGAGCACGCCGGCCTGGGCGTCGACTACAACACCTCGCCCAACTGGGCGATGTTCAGCACCAAGAACACCGCGACGACGCTCTATGCCCGGACGAACAACGGCGGGCAAGCGACCGAGACCGAGCTGAGCGGCGTCTCGCTGGGGCAGCCGCATCGCTTCCGAGATCGCCTGGGGCACCGGCGAGGTCGTCTACTTCGTCGACGGCCAGGAGGTCGCCCGGCACAACGCGACGATCACCGCGCAGATGCGCCCGCTCGTCTCCGACTTCACGAGTGGCGGGCCGGCGCTCGACCATCGACTGGCTGCGCATGAGCCCCTATCCGGCGACGGGGACGTTCCTCTCGCGCGTGTTCGACGCGAGCCAGCAGGTGGGCTGGCAGTCGCTTTCCTGGCAGGCGCAGCTGCCGCTGGGCACGACTCTGGCGATGAGCGTCCGCACCGGTGACACGGCCTCCCCGGACGGTTCGTGGAGCGCCTGGACGCCGATCGCGAGCTCCGGCGGGCAGATCGGCCTGGCGGGTCGCTATGCCCAGTACCGGGCGCTGCTCTCCTCGAGCGGAGGCGAGCACACCCCGCTCGTAGAGCAGGTCGCCTTCACGACCGGTCAGGTGGCTACTCCAGGGCAGGTCGTTGCTGATTTCAACGGTGACGGCACGACCGACATCTCGGTCTTTAGGCCATCCGAAGGTGGCTGGTACGTCCAGGACCAGGAGCCCTACCCGCAAATCTGGGGAGCGCTCGGCGACATTTCGGTCCCCGGCGACTACGACGGCAACGGCACCACCGACATCGCCGTCTTCCGAAACGGCGAGTGGTACGTCCAGGGCCAGGAGCCCTACCCGCAGATCTGGGGAACCAGCGGGGACATCCCCGTTCCCGGTGACTACGACGGAGACGGCACCACCGACATCGCCGTCTTCCGAAACGGCGAGTGGTACGTCCAGGGCCAGGAGCCCTACCCGCAGATCTGGGGCCAGGCGGGGACATCCCCGTTCCCGGTGATTACGACGGAGACGGCACCACCGACATCGCCGTCTTCCGAGACGGCGACTGGTACGTCCAGGGCCAGGAGCCCTACCCGCAGATCTGGGGCCAGCGGAGACATCCCCGTTCCCGGTGATTACGACGGCAACGGCACTACCGACATCGCCGTCTTCCGAAACGGCGATGGTACGTCCAGGGCCAGGAGCCCTACCCGCAGATCTGGGGAACCAGCGGGGACATCCCCGTCCCCGGCGACTACGACGGAGACGGCACGAGCGACATTGCCGTCTTCCGAGACGGGCACTGGTATGTCCAGGGACAGCCTCCCTACCCGCAAATCTGGGGCGCCGTCTGCGACATCCCGCAGCCGCTTCCCTATGCGCTTCGTAGCCTCATTCTGCGCGGGGGGTGTGCGGACGGGTGAGCGCGTGTTACGCAGGTGAACGCGGGGCGATCGTTCGTCCCACTGACTCCGCAGGCTCGGCGAATAGTCGGCAGGGAAGTTGGAGTCGCCCCCGATGGCGGAAGCCCGAGGCGAACAACAGCGTGTGCCGGAGCCCGGCACACTCCTCGCGTTAGGCTGAGCCCTGCGCGCGCGCGGTGAAAAAGCGCTGGAGTCGCGGATGCGCGTCGGATCGATAGCTGTAACGACCTGGGACGAACCTCACCTTCCAGCGAACGGTTCCCCGGGCCTTAATCCCTGTGAGTCGGTTTACGCCTTTCCCGCGCAGGTGGAAGTTTTCGGTCCGAGACGCGTCGGTGACGACGATCGAGTACAGACGGCCGAGCATCGAGTGCGGCTACGCGCTGGCCTCTCCACGTTCGGAGAGATACAGCCCCTCCAGTTCTCACCGAACCGTAGATGCATGGGCCGACGGTTGCCCCGCGTCGGAGGTACGTCGAAAGCGCCTCACGAGAGATGGTCAACGTGACGAATGGCCTGCTGCGGGAGGCCGTCTTGTGGCACACGAGTACTCTCTGTGGGCCGTACTGCTGCCAGGACGCAGGCTCCGCCGGCGAGCTCGACGCTGTGCCGGTCACCACTGCGGCGACGGCGGCGAGCACAACGATGGATGCAGCCGCCAGGATCCTCATCTTGGGCGAGTCTAGCCGCGGCCGGCTGCACCGTAAAGCCCCCGCATCCTCGCCCGGTCATCGACCAGCGCCTAGAGCCAGGCCCGTTCTCCCTCGCGCGCGCAACGCCAAGCCGGCCACGATCGCCACCGCGGCGACGATTACCCCAGTCGTCTGCTTCCAGCCGAATTCATCGTCGTCTCCGATTCCGATCGGATCTGCGAGCGCGGAGAGGACGAGGAGTGCGACACCGGCAGCGGTCACGACCCCGCCAACGAGCTTACGATCCATCCACGCTCCTCCCCTTGCAGAATCGCCGACTCGACTAGAGCGATGTAGAGAAGTCGATAGTGCCACCGGTCCCGCCGCGGAGGAGGATTTCGCGTCGACCTCGGGACGCATGACCAATGACCACTCGGGCCAGAGGCATCGACGTGATATGCGCACCGGATCGAACCATAGATCCTGGCGTTACGGTCGAACGGCTTCGAATCAGTCGTTGAATCGACAGGCGTCGGCTCTGAGCGTCGAACGACGGCGCCGAGTTGGAGAACAGCTGGGCGCCGCACTCTCTGGAGACTGCGACGTAGAATCATGAGCAGGAAAGATCGTCGACATCGAGCACCGTCGTTGCCGACCGGACGCTTGACTCGACAACGCGAGCGGGATACTGTCGCCCCGGTCTGACGACCGTGAGCGACGAGGCGGGGCGGGCGGCGTGGCTGCGGCGACAACGGGTTTCCCGTCGGTGCCACCATCGTTGAGAGAGCGTTCGGCCCCCCTTTGCCACCGGCTGCGAACGAGAGGAGCTGGCACGGAGCTGAGAGCGGCCGTGTTCGCCCGTTCGGCGACGATTCGCGTCCTTAGTCCTTGTGCGACTTCAACAGGACGATGAACCGGTATCGGTGAAGGAGGAGCCGGCGACCGGAACGAACTGCCAGTCGTAGCTCCCAGCGTTCAGCGTCAGCTTGAGAGCGCCGTAGGAGTTGTTGTTGCGTACCTCGCTGTTGGCCTTCGTCGTCCCCATCGCCCTCAGAGTTCGGCCGCCCGTGCCCACGATGAACTCGCGGATGCCGTTGGCATCAGCCACCCCGGAGGGGTTCTGCTTTGCGAAGCGCTCGTAGTTGTGCTCATGCCCGTTCAGCACGATGTCCGCGCCCTTGGCGTACAGGTCGACCCAGAGCTGGTGGTAGGCCGTGTTCGAGGAGTGCTGCCCTGACGAGAAGCGGGGTTGGTGCCAGTAGGCGAGGATGCACTTGCCCGCAGGCACGGCTGCGAGGTCGGCTTCCAGCCAGTTCTCCTGCGCCGAGCCGTCCGAGACCGGGATCTCGCTGTTGAGAGAGATCAGGTGCCAGGCTCCGAGGTCGAACGAGTAGTAGGGCGCGACTCCCGTGAAGTAGCCGAAGTAGCCCGACGCTCCTGCCGTCTGATACTCATGGTTCCCCGGAGCCGGCATTGTCTTCTCCTTGAACCGCCCCCAGTTCGGCGCGTAGAAAGCGGCATAGTCCGAGGTCGAGCCGTTCGGGTAGGCGTTGTCCCCGAGGACGAGCACCTTGTCGGGATCGATGGCGTCGACAACAGCTGCCGACGGCGCGCAGTCCATGGGAGTCGAGCACAGGTCTCCTGCCGCTGCGACGACGACGTCGGAAACGGGGTCAGGCTTGACATACCACCGCCCCTCGCTGGGCCTGAAGACCGCGATGTCGGTCGTGCCGTCATCGTCGTAGTCGGCAGGCACTGGCATGTCCCCGGCAGTTCCCCAAATCTGCGGATACGGCGGTTGGCCCTGCACGTACCAGCCGCCCTCGGAAGGACGGAAGACAGCGATGTCAGTCGTACCGTCGCCGTCGTAGTCTCCGGGGACGGGCACGTCGCCGGCCTTGCCCCAGAGTCGCGGGTACGGCGGCTGATCCATGACATACCACTCACCGTTTCGGTAGACGGCGACATCGGCTCCACCGACGCCGTCGTAGTTACCCGGGACAGGCGTATCGCCGACCTGCCCCCATCCCACGCCGGACGACCCGACCCCGACGGCGATCGCGGCCCCGGCAGTCGCCGCCACCAAGACGAGCGCGACCCCGAAAATTCCTACGTACCTATGTCGTGCGCGATTCACGTCAGAAGAACCATAGTGTCGACTGCCCCGGCGGCCGGCCGAACTCGTCCGGTCGGCTATCGCACGGATTGCGCACGCAGCGCGAGCCGCCGCGTCGTATGTGTACCCAGCCGCTAGGGCTGCGACGATTAGTTGATCGGCGCCTCGGCGACCGTCTTCCGTCCCCGACATCAGACCCTCCTTTGGGCTCATCCGTGGTCAAGGCGGGGTCAGCCCGCCCCAACTGGTATCGGCGCGCGGCCGCTGTGGGCTCGTTGCGCTGAAAGGAGTCGCCGGTGGAACGCTCCGACGTGCCGAGGTCGACCACGCGCTAGCGGCGGGGGTGGGATTCGAACCCACGAGGCGCTTGCACGCCCAACGGTTTTCAAGACCGCCCCGTTCGACCGCTCCGGCACCCCGCCGGGACGCATTCTGACCGAGGCTAGGAGTCGACGCGCGCCGGGGCGCCGTAGCGCGACAGAGCGTCGGGGACGTCGCCCCCGAAGTTCTCGAGGATCGCGAGCAGCGCCCGGTCGGTGACCATCGTCCCGTTGAGCGTGTGCGGGGTCTCGAGCCCGCGCTCCGAGCGGTAGCGGATGCCGAGTCGCCGCGCCTGGTAGTCCGTCGTGTTGGAGCACGACGTGACCTCGCGGTAGCGCTTCTGGAACGGGAACCACGCCTCGATGTCGTACTTCTTCGCCGCCGAGGCGCCGAGGTCGCCCGCCGCGACGTTCACCACCCGGTACGGGAGCTCGAGCGCCTGGAGGAACGTCTCCTCGAGCAAGAGCATTCGCTCGTGCTCGGCCCACGACTCGTCCGGCTCGACGAAGACGAACATCTCGACCTTGTTGAACTGGTGCACGCGGAACATCCCGCGCGTGTCCTTGCCGGCCGCGCCCGCCTCGCGGCGGAAGCACGTCGAGAAGCCCGTGTAGCGGAGAGGCAGCTCGTTCGAGGATCTCTCCCATGTGGAGCGAGGCGAGTGCGACCTCCGACGTGCCCGTGAGGAACAGCCCGTCGGCTTCGAGCGCGTAGATGTTCGAGCGGTCGGTGGGGAAGAACCCGGTGCCGTACATCGCCTCCTCGCGGACGAGGACCGGAGGGATCACGGGCGTGAACCCGGCCTGCGACAGATGGTCGAGCGCGAACTGGTAGAGCGCCATCGCCACGCGCGCCGAGTCGCCGATCACGTAGCCGAACCGCGCGCCCGAGACACGGGCCGCGCGCTCCATGTCGAAGCGCCCGATCTCCGTGTGCTCGCGCGGCTCGTCAGCAGCAGGCGGATCTCCGACACGGCGCAGCTCGGCCGCGTCGTCCTCGGTCTCTCCGTCGGGCACGGAGTCGTCCGGAGGATTCGGCACCAGCGCGAGCGCAGCGTCGCGCTCAGCCTCGACGGCCGCGAGCTCCTCCTCGACCTGCTTGAGCTCCGCTTTGACGGGCCGCAGCGCCTCGAGCTCCTCCGGCGACGGCTTCCCCTTGAGCTTCGTCCGCCCACGCAGCTCGTCGACGCGCGGGATGAGCGCTCGCCAGCGCTCGTCGGCCTCGAGGAGCGCGTCGAACTCGGACGCGGCGCCCTTACGGGCGAGTGCGGCGCGCCAGCGTTCGGCGTCGCTACGAGCGGCCTTGAGATCGATCACGCCGGGAGTCTAGAAAGCTGTGCGCCGGCTCAGCTGCCGGCGACGGACGAGACGTATGCAGCCACGTCCGCGATCTCCTGCTCGCTGAGCGTGTTCGAGAAGGACGGCATGGCGCCGAGGCCGTTCGTCACGCGCTCGACGACGAGGTCGGCGCTCGGCTGCGTGTCGTCCAGGTTCGGGCCGACCTGGCCAGAGGTGCCCGCGTCGGCGAGCGTGTGGCAACCGCCGCACGCCGCCGCACCGAGGAAGACCTCCTTGCCCGCGACCGGATCGCCCTCGGCGGCCGACGTGTCCGTTGTCTCCGTCTCGGTCTCGTCGGTCTCCGTCGTCTCGGTCTCGTCCGTCTCGGTCGTCTCGGTGTCCGTCGTCTCCGTGTCGGTGGTCTCGGTCGTCGTGCCTTCGACCGTCTCCGGAGTCGCGGACTGCTCCTCCTCGCCACCGCAGCCTGCTGCGAACGCAGCGACGCCGAGCACCGCGGCGAGAATCACGAACAGCGTTGCGATGCGGGGCATCTGGGCGATCGTACACCGTTTCGGCGGAGCCGAAACACGCTCACGCCTGGGCCAGACTCCGCCTCAGTCCCTTGAGCTTGAAGGCGACGAAGATCTCGCTGATGCCTCGCATGAGCGCGATCAAACCGACGTAGACGACGAGCAGGATCGCCTTCTCGCGGAAGTTGCCCGCGACCCAGAACGCGAGCCCGATCTCGAACAGGCCGACGACGAGCTGCAGCCACCAGAGCTCGAACTCGCCCTTGCGTGATGAACGCGACGGTGATGTCGTAGATGCCCTTGATGAGCAGGAAGATCCCGACGAGGGCGGCGAGGGTCGCGAACGTGTCGTACGGGTGCCAGAGGGCGTAGATGCCCGCGATGATGAAGAGCAGGCCGAGCAGGCCGTGCACGAACTTCCACCCGCGGGTGACGACGGAGAGCTGGAAGAACTCGTTCACGCCGGCGACGATCGCGACCACGCCGAAGAGGTACGAGATCGCCGAGACGGACGTGTAGTCCCACTGGAAGACGATCAACGCGAACACGAGCCAGGCGATGCCCGTGAGCAGGAACAACCACCAGCGATCGGCGGCCTCCTCGACGACCTCGCGCTCCACGAATACGGCGCTCATGGTGCCTCCCTCTGGTTCGATGACCCGGCTCCCGCGCATTCTCCGCGCCCGCGCGGACTCCTGCCGTACGATCCCGGCATGCTCGTGGAGCGCAGCATGCATTCGTCCTGGCTCTCGAACGCGTACCTCGTCGCGGACGAGCCGGGCGGAACCGCAGTCTTCGTCGACAGCGGAGCGCCGCTCGAGCCGCTGCTCGAGGCGGTCGAGCGCGAGCGCGTGACCCCGACTCATCTCATGGTCACGCACGGGCATGCCGACCACGTCGCGGGCAACGACGAGCTCGTCGAGCGCTTCGGGCTCACGATCACCTCCGACGCCGTCTCGACCGGCGCCCTCCGGATCGAGCCGCTCGCAACGCCGGGCCACTCCGACGACGGCATCTCGTTCGTCGTGGGCGACCTCTGCTTCACGGGCGACACGCTCTTCCGCGACGCCGTGGGCGGCGGGTCGGTGGAGGAGGTGCGGACGTCGGTGATGGACGTCCTCATGGCACTTCCACCCGAGACGCGCGTTCTGCCCGGGCACACCGTCGAGACCACGATCGGCCGCGAATGGGAGGAGAACCCCTTCGTGCGCTTCTGGCGGCGGGCTCGACGGCGAGGACGGGCGAGCGTGTCGCGTGCAAGGCGAGGCGGCGACGATCGTCGTCTGGTCGCCGGACTACGACGGCAAGGGCAAGGCGCTCGTGCGCTTCGAGGGTGGGGCGGAGGCGATCGTCGGCGCCTCGCGCATCGAAGGCCTCGCCACCTAGACCAATATACCCTGACGGGGTATACTCGGGGCATGAGCGAGACGCTCACGTACACCGTGCCTGCGATCCACTGCGACCACTGCGTGCAGTCGATTCGCGAGGAGCTGTCCGAGGTCGCCGGCGTCGAGGACGTCGCCGTCGATCTCGGCTCGAAGGTCGTGGTCGTGCGCGGTCGCGAGCTCGACGACGTCGCGCTGCGTGGCGCGATCGTCGAAGCCGGCTACGAGGCGGCATGAGCGCGACGGCAGCACCCGAGGGTGCACGCGTCGATCTCGCCCTCGACGGGATGACGTGCGCGGCGTGCGCGAATCGCATCGAGCGCAAGCTCAACAAGCTCGACGGTGTGGAGGCGGCGGTCAACTACGCGACGGAGCAGGCCGACGTTCGCTTCGATCCGCGGCGCGTCACGGTGGCCGATCTCGTCGGCGCGGTCGAAGCTGCCGGCTACGGAGCGAGGCCGGCGTCCGAGGCGGGCGAGCCGACCGATCGCAGCGGACCTCTTCGACGCCGTCTCGTGGTCGCAGCAGCGCTGACGGCACCGCTCGTCGCGCTCGCCATGCTTCCTCCGCTGCAGTTCGACGACTGGGAGTGGCTTGCGTTCGCGCTCGCGACACCCGTGGTCTTCTGGGCGGGATTCGGGTTCCACCGGGCCGCCGTGCTCAACGCCCGACACGCGGCGGCGACGATGGACACGCTCGTCTCCATCGGAACGCTCGCCGCGTGGGGGTGGTCGCTGTACGCGCTCCTCTTCCTCCACCACGCCGACATGTACTTCGAGGTCGCGGCCGTGATCACGACGCTGATCCTGCTCGGCCGCTACCTCGAGGCGCGGGCTCGGCGCCACTCGAGCGCGGCGATACGCGGCCTGCTCGAGCTCGGGGCGAAGGAGGCATGGGTGCTCCGCGACGGCGAGGAGGTCTCCGTCCCCGTAGGCGAGCTCCAGGTCGGCGACGTCTTCGTCGTTCGTCCCGGCGAGAAGGTCGCGACCGACGGCGTCGTCGTCGAGGGAAGCTCCGCGGTCGACCAGGCGATGCTGACCGGCGAGCCCGTCCCGGTCGACGTGGCGCCCGGCTCCCAGGTCGCGGGAGCGACCGTGAACACCTTCGGCCGGCTGGTCGTGCGCGCGACGAGCGTGGGCGAGCAGACGGCGCTCGCGCAGATCGCGAGGCTCGTCGCCCAGGCGCAGTCGGGCAAGGCTCCCGTCCAGCGGCTCGTCGATCGCATCTCGAGCGTGTTCGTCCCGATCGTGCTCGCGATCGCCGCTGTCACGCTCGCGGGCTGGCTGCTCGTCACGGGTGACGCAACGGCCGCGTTCGCGGCTTCGGTCGCGGTCCTGATCATCGCGTGCCCGTGCGCGCTCGGGCCTCGCGACGCCGACCGCGCTCATGGTCGGCACGGGACGCGGCGCGCAGCTCGGCATCCTCATCCGCGGCCCGGAGATCCTCGAGCGCACGAGGCGGATCACCACGATCGTCCTGGACAAGACCGGCACGGTGACCGAGGGGAAGATGGAGCTCACGGACGTGGCGTTGCTCGACGGCGCGTTGCGGGCGGAGGTGCTTCGTCTCGCTGGCGCCGTGGAGGCGGCCTCGGAGCATCCGATCGCGCAGGCCGTCGTCAGTGCAGCCCGCGACGAGGTCGGCACGCTTCCCCCGGTCGCCGAGTTCCGCAACGTCCCGGGTGTCGGCGTCGTCGGCATCGTCGACGAGCACCGGGTCGAGGTCGGACGGCGCGATGGCACGATCACGGTGTCCTGGGACGGCGCTCCCCGCGCGACCCTCACGGTTCGCGATCGCGTCAAGACGACGAGCGCGGAGGCGGTCGCACAGCTCGAGCGGCTCGGGCTCACTACCGTCCTCCTGACGGGCGACGCGCGTGAGACTGCGGAGCGGGTCGCCGACGACGTCGGCATCGAGCAGGTGCGCGCCGAGGTCTACCCGGAGGACAAGGTTGCCGAGGTCCGGCGACTCCAGGAGGCGGGAGAGGTCGTCGCGGTCGTGGGCGACGGGATCAACGACGCGCCCGCTCTCGCGCAGGCGGACCTCGGGCTCGCCATCGGCACCGGAACCGACATCGCGATCGAGGCCTCGGACATCACCCTCGTCTCGGGAGACCTGCGCGCAGCCCCCGACGCCATCGCGCTCGCTCGGCGGACGCTCGCGACGATCAAGGGGAACCTGTTCTGGGCCTTCGCCTACAACGTCGCTGCGATCCCGCTCGCCGTCGCCGGGCTCCTGAACCCGATCGTGGCTGCGGCCGCCATGGCGTTCTCGAGCGTCTTCGTCGTGACGAACTCCTTGCGCCTCCGTCGCTTCCGCTCCGCCCGGGAGGTCGCCGCATGAGCGAGACCGCGCACGCCCATGGCTACAGCGAGAGCAAGGACGCCCTCGTGAAGCGCCTCCATCGGATCGAAGGCCAGGTGCGCGGGATCGAGCGGATGATCGAGGACGACCGCTACTGCATCGACGTCCTGACCCAGATCGCGGCCGTCAACACGGCGCTCGAGAGCCTCGCGTTCAAGATCCTCGACGACCACGTCAACCACTGCGTTGCCGGGGCGCTCGCCTCTGGCGATCCGTCGGAGGCCGAGTCGAAGAGCAAGGAGCTCCTCGACGCGGTGCACCGGTTCGCGCGAGTGCGCTAGCGCGACTCCGCCGCGAGCCGTAGACCGAACACGACGAGGACGAGCCCGGTGAGCCCGTCGAGCACGCGACGCACGGCACCCGTGAGCAGCCGTCCGAGCCGCGCGATGGCGACTGCGTAGAGCGTCAGCCACGCGAACGTGAGCGTGCAGAACAGGAGGCCGAGCGCGAGCAGGCCGAGAAACGACTCGCTCCCGCCGGGCGCGAACTGCGGAAGGAGGCTGGCGAAGAACACCGCCATCTTCGGGTTCCCGAGATTGCTGAGCACTCCCTGTCTCAGCGCCCGCGTCTCCGTGAGCGGTGCCGACCCGCGCACGGTCGACGCATGCCTCCGGCGGGTGACGGCCGCGTACAGCGACTGCGCGCCGAGGTAGACGAGGTACGCGGCGCCCGCGAGCTTGAGCGCCCTGAACACCGGCTCGGACGCGCTCAGCAGAGCGACGAGACCGGCACTCGCCGCGACGGTCCAGACGCATTGCGCGAGCGCGACGCCGCCCGCGGTGGCGATCCCGGTCCTCCGTCCACCGGTGAGCGTGTTGCGGATCGTGAGCGCCGTGTCCTGACCGGGCGTGCAGATGACGACGGCGGAGACGGCGACGAAGGCGAGGAGCGTCTCGAGCACGCCGGAAGTATCGCGCGCCGCACGTCGTTGGCCATCTCACGATGCCGGCTCCGCGCTTGCGTTGAAGGAAGGTGTGGCGACCCGTGCGCACCTCACGCTCCTGTGCGTCGTCATGGTGTGGGCGGGCTCCTTCTCGGTCATCAAGGCGCTACTCGACAACGGGGTGGCTGCGGGTGACATCGCCATCCTTCGCTACGCCATCGCGGCGCCCGGCTTTGCGTTCATCCTCTGGCGGGCACGCGGTCTTCCCGGCCTGTCCCGCGGCGACGCAGTGAGACTGATCGCGGCCGGGCTCCTCGTCGTCGTCGGGTACCACCTGTTCCTGAACGTCGGGACGAGCCATACGACGTCGGGCATCGCCGCGTTGGTGGTGGCGCTGGCACCCGGAATGACACTGCTCCTCGCGACGGCCGCCGGCCTCGACCGGCTCCGCGCGCGGCAGGTCCTGGGGCTCGGCGTCGCCTTTACGGGCGTCGCGATCGTTGTCGCACTCGGAACGGGTCAGGAGCTGTCGCTCGACAACGCGACCGGGCCGCTCATCGTCCTCGGGGCCCCGCTCTCGTTCGCGCTCTACAACGTCATCCTGAAGCCGCTGCTCGCCCGCCACGACCTGCTTGCGCTGACTGCGGCAACGAGCCTCGTCGGCATCGTCGGGCTCGTCCCGTTCGCGCGTGTGTCGACCGTGACCGCGGTCACCGACGCGTCGTCGCAGGACGTCGCCTTGCTGCTGTATCTGGGAGTCCTGGCGACCCTCCTCGGGTACATCGGCTGGAACGTGGGGCTCCGTGGGCTCGGCCCAACCCGTGCGGTCTCGTACACGTACGCGAATCCTCTGCTCGCACTCGCGATCGGCGCGATCGTGCTCGACGAGCCGGTCACGGTCTGGCTCGTCCTCGGCGGCGCGCTCGTGGTCGGAGGGATCGCCGCGACACAGTGGACGCCGCGGCGGCGCGCGTCCACTAGCGTCGAGCCGTGGGCGAGCGCACCCTCACGCAGCGCGAGCTGAACCGGGCCGTCCTCGCGCGGCAGCTCCTCCTCGAGCGCGCGCGGCTCCCGATCCCACGAGCGCTCGAACGGATCGCGGGCATCCAGGATCAGTACGCGCCGAACGCATACATCCGGCTCTGGTCGTGCCTCGAGGGATTCCGGCGCGACGATCTGACCCGGGCGCTCGAGCGGCGAAGCGCCGTGCAGGCAACGCTGATGCGCGAGACCATCCACGTCGTCTCGCGCCGCGACTACTGGCCGTTCGCGGTCGCCATCCGCGCGGCGCAGCGGGAGTGGTTCCTCCGCGTGCGCAAGCCGAGCCCGAGGGAACGCGACCTCGAGCGGCAGGCGACCGAGCTGCGCGCGCTGCTGGCCGAGGGGCCGCGTCGGCAGGAGGAGCTCGTCGAGATCGTCGGTCGCCGCTGGGGCATGGTCGGACCGTGGCTCGAGCTCGTGCGGGTGCCACCGTCTGGCACGTGGGAGCAGAGGCGCGCGCATCTCTTCCAGACCGCCGAGGCGTGGGTGGGGCAGGAGAGCGTCGACGAAGACGAGGCGCGCGACCATCTCGTGCGCCGCTACCTCGCAGCCTTCGGGCCGGCCTCGCGGAAGGACTTGAGCAAGTGGTCCCACCTTCAGCTCGGGGACATCGGGCCGGTGCTCGAGCGACTGTCGCTCCGCCGCTTTCGCGACGAACAGGGCGGCGAGCTGCTCGATCTCCCGCGCGCGCCGCTTCCGGACCCCGAAACGCCGGCACCGGTCCGCTTCCTGCCGACCTGGGATGCGCTGCTCCTCGTCCATGCGAGGCGCACGGGAGTCCTTCCGGAGAAGTACCGCCCGCTGATCTTCTCGACGAAGATGCCGCAGTCGATCGGGACCTTCCTCGTGGACGGGAGCGTCGCCGGGACGTGGAGGTACGCGAGCGGGCAGGTGGAGTGGACCGCATTCGAGCGCCTCTCTCGCTCGGCCGCGCGCGACGTGACCGCCGAGGCCGAGCGCCTGACGGCGTTCCAAGCCTGACGCGGCAGCTACTCCGGCCCGGCGTGCTCCACTGCGTCGACCGTGCGATGGTAGGCGTGCGTCCCGCCCACGATGGTCGCCATCTTCCCCGTGTCGGGATACTCCGCGACGTCTGGGTCCGCGTGCGCGGACACGATCAGGACGCGGGCGGTCGCGTCGCTGTCGTTGCGGATCTGGTGCCCGCCCTCCGGCCCGCGCGGGAACGGCACGACGTCGCCCTCGCGGAGCATTCGGTCGCCGTCGTGCATGCGCACCGTCGGCTCGCCGCGCAGGACGACGAGGAGCTCCTCGGAGCCGTGGTGGAAGTGGTAGACGAACTGCGAGGCGCCCGGCTGGAGCTCCCACACCGACCCGCCGAGGGCGTTCGAGCCAGAGCGGACGAGTCGGCGCGCGCCGATTCCGCCCCAGTCCGGAACCTCGTCCCAGACGTTCGTGGCGTCGCTCACGCGCTGATCGTGCCAGCTGCGCCCCGTGACGAGTTGGCGAAGCGGCGGAGCTCCGTCTCCACCCGCTCGGCCCAGCGCTCGGCGCGCGGGAGCGGGACGAGCTTCCCCCACGGGGCGCGGAGAGCGACCCCGTGCACCGCTCCGGGGATGACCTCGTAGCGACCCTCGGCACCGCGCTCTCGAGCCCGGTCGAAGCCCTTGCGCGAGTGGGCTGCGGACACACCCGGAACGCCGGGTAGCCAGCGGTCGAGCGCGCCGTGGAGCACCGTCAACCGCTTCCCACGAAGCCGGGACACGTCCAGCTGATCGGGAATCCAGGGGGCGAGCCCGAGGACCTCCTCCACGGACGGCTCGTCCGCGATCGCGATCGACACGGCGCCGCCCATCGAGAAGCCGAGCAAGACCACCCTCGACGCGCCGACCTCGCGCACCGCGGCCCGCGCGTCGTCGACGCAGGACTCGAGGCGGTTCCAGGACTTCACGCGGTACCTCACCTCGGCGAACCCGAGGTCGGGCAACCTCGGCGAGAGCCGCTCGACCAGCCACTCGACCGACGCGCTCCACGTTCCCTCGACCGCGCGTGCCTGCCCGCCGTTCACGCAGACGACGGCGCAGGGCGTCGCAGGCCCCGTGACCCGGAGCTCGGCGCCGGTCTCGAGGATCACTCGGCTTCGTCCAGAACCCCGGAGACCCAGGCCGGGAGCGTTTGGAGGAGCGCAGGGTCGATCGAGTGCGCCATGTTCGGCGTCTCGTGGTACGTGACCTCGGCACCCGCGTCCTGGAGCAGATCGCGGGCACGACGGCCCCACTCGACGGAGATGACGGGGTCGAGTGCACCGTGCCCGATCGTTGCTCGCGGCAGCGGAGGGGCGAGGTCGAGCTCGAAGCCCGGCACCGTCGGCATGAAGCCGCTCAGCGCGAGCAGCCCGGCCGGCCGCGGGCGACCGCTGCCGAGACCGAGTGCGTAGGTCATCACGGCGCCCTGGGAGAAGCCTCCGAGAATCGTGCGCGCCGGAGCGATGCCACTCGACTCGGCGAGCGCGTCGAGCCACGCGCAGGCGCGCGCGAACGTCTCGTCGAAGGTCGCCGGATCCGGGAAGCCGATCTCATGCACGGCGTACCAGTGCGCGCCTCCCGGCGGGAGGCGCAGCGGGCCTTGCGGCGTGACGCCGAGAAGACGCCGCTCCGGGTCGAGGTGATCGAGGATTGGAAACAGGTCGCGCTCGTCGGCGCCGCGCCCGTGGAAGAGCACGAGGAGCCCGTCCGGCTCGCCGGCCGCGGGGCGGCTCAGGGACTGGAGCTCGTCGTCCGGCATTGCGCGCAGACGCTACCCGCGGCCGGCCCTCGCCTGGCTACGAGCTTGCTGAACCGACCGCAGCGACGTGAATGTGCTCCAACTGCGAAAGTCATGCCCGTGCAAGCCACGGTTGATGTGTTCATGGACGAGTACATCCGTCGGTACTCGAAGCGCGATGTGGAGGGTGTGACCGAACTGTGTCTTGTGCCCTTTCTTGCCGTTAGGGAAGGCGTTCCGATCCACCTGCCGGACCGCGACGCCGTGCGCGACCACTTCACGGCGATGATCGACGCGTATCGCGGCGGCGGTGTCGCGACGTGGAAGCGAATCGAAAGCGATATCCGCGAACTCGGCGAGCACGCCGTCTTCACGACGGTGCGCTGGAACGCACTCGACGCGGAGGGCGAGGTGCTCCGCGACACCCGCACGACCTACCATCTTCTCAGGACGCCCGACGGCTGGCGCTTCCTGTCGTACACGAATCACTTCTAACGGGCTCATGTCCCCCGAGCGAGGGACGACAAGTAAGCACCTCGTAAAGCCTGGCGCTCAGGCGTGTGCGTTCGGACGTGCGGGGAAAGGTCCCGGATGCTGAAGCACGAAACCAAAGGGGGACTTCAGATGAGGAAGCTCGTACTCGCGGGTGTCACGGCAATGGCACTCGTTCTCACTGTCTCGGCATCAGCGGCGTTGGTTCCTGGCGTCTTTGACCCGGGCAACACGGGATGCGTCGAGGCGACATTCATCAAGAAGACCAAGACCTTGCACCTGGAGAAGAACTGCCCGACGCCCACGAACGCGTCCGCAGGCGCTGACATCACTGGCATCAGTGGCCAGACGTTCCAATCGGCGTCGTTCACGCTGGCGAGCGCGAGTCAGTGTCAGGGCGGTTCGCCACGGTTCAACGTCGACACCACAACGGGTTTCTTCTTCCTTGGCTGCAACAACGTGACGCCGACGACGAATGCGAACGGGACCGTGACCTACACGTTCACGGCAGCGACGCTCGCCGCAGCCGGACAGCAGGTTCCGACGCCGACCGGCACGATCGAGTCCGTGAGCGTGCTCATCGACGTTCAAGGCACTGCAGACCTCACGAACGTCAAGGTGAACGGCAAGCTGCAGAAGCTGGCACCGGGCAAGGCCGACCTCGCCCGCCCGTGCAAGAAGGGCGGCTGGAGGGACTTCACGAACCCGACGTTCAAGAACCAGGGTCAGTGCGTCAAGTTCCTGGTTCACGGTCGGAACGCGTCGAAGAAGACGGCGTAAGTAGAAGCCTGACATCAACCCGACGAAAAACGAAAAGCCCCGCATACCGGGGCTTTCGTTGTCTCAGGAGGTGGTCAGCCGAGGTCCGCCTCGATCGAGCCGCGTTCGTGCGACGCCTTCTAGCCGACGAACGCAGCGATCGCGGTGCCGACCGCCTCGATCGGCCGCGACCCGGAGGCGACCTCCTTGCTGTACACCTCGCGAGCGCGCATCAGTCGTTCGCGCCCACTCTTCGTGGCAACCGCGTACACGGCGACCGCGAGAGCGGCGATCTTCACCAGGCGCATCACACCGGGAGCCTAACCGGCCTCGCGGTGCTTGCGCCCACCGCCGTACCTGCGTAGGCTCCGCGACCCCGAGGGGCACGCGAAGCTAAGGCACCCTCGCTCAGACGAACCGGGAACGGAGATTGCTCCTGACCGAAGCGGAAGCCTGGGCCGACCTCTATCTGGTCGCTGGCGCTTCCGCGGCCGTGCTTATCGGCCTGCTGTTCGTCGCGCTCTCGATCAACCGGGAGGCAATCGCGGCCCACGCTCACTTCAGGGGCCAAGCGCGGCAGGCGCTCTACGCGCTCGTGTACGTCTTCGTCATCTCTCTCGTCGTGCTCATCCCAGATCAGGCGGACTGGGTGCTCGGTGCAGAGCTGCTGTGCCTCGCGGTCCTCAATCTCGTGGTCGCTGTTCCCAGGCAAGTGCGCGGAATGACCACGACGCCCCCAACCGAACGGCGCAGGTTCGCGCTGCTCATCGCGGTCTACAACGGAGCGATGTTGCTCATCCTGGTCGCTGGCACCGGGTTGCTCGCCGGTTTCGACGGGGCACTCTTCTTGCTCGCTGCGGCCGTAGTCGCACTCTCACTTCTTGCCATTGCCAACTCCTGGACATTGAGCCTCATAAGCACCGAACCCGGCGGTGCCTAACGCCTCCGCTTCCGGGAGCGCGCTGGCCGAACTGACCCACCAACGCAGAGGAGGCCCGTAGGCCTCCTCGTTCGTGCGCGTTCGTGCTCCGTCGTCTGCCCGGTAGCTGGGTGGCTATCGAGAAGGCCCGGGCGGGGGCCGCCATCGAGTGCCCTGCGGCAAGGCACGGGTAACCCGGACGCCCGGGCTACACGCACTTAGTCACAGGACGCTCCTGCCGTCGTGACCCAAACGGGGCACGAAGCGAACGACGCGCAGGATTCGCGCGATGTCGCCTGGGAAGGGTCGGGCTCACGCGTAGGGCTTTGGTGGCCGGGCCGGTGCGTGTCCCCTCTCTTCCCCTAGGGAGATGCGTTTTGGTGGCTGGCCCGGCCGATTCATCTCGCCGCGAAAGATTTGCGCATTCTCACGCGTCTAGATCATCGGGGAGGAACCCGATAGGGGCGGCACCACAGTTTGGCACTCCAGCGCCGCCCCTGACCGGGTCTTACCACTCTCGCGAGTGTCTCAATCGCCGCGGGCACAAGGAGAGAGCCCCGTTCGCAACGTCAACCAGGGTCGTCACCGACCGTTCACCTCACGGCCACGTGCGAACGGCGTCACCTTGTCACTTCCCAGTTTTAGCCAGATCAAGAGCCGCTCACCCACTCCTTTCCGCGTATCCCCCCTGAGGCTGCCGGAAACTCAGCGATCCAGAGGAGCGAAGCGGAATGGATGCGAAAACACGCAAGAGGATCCAGAATCGCCGGTACGGAACAGCCTGACACAAGCGAGTGAGGGTCGAGTTCGCCAAGCTCGTCGCCAGCGGCACCGCGAGGTGCGCTCGCTGTGGTGAGTTGATCGAGCCAGGTTCCCTATGGGACGCTGGTCACGACGATCACGACCCTCGGTACTACTCAGGCCCCGAGCATGCCGGTTGCAACCGCGGCGCTCCGCATCGCAATGTCACCTCGCGAGAGTGGTAACGCCTACGGCCCGTGCAAAGACGAAGACGCTCCGCTAGCCGAGCGACTCGCAGGTTCCGCCGACGCCCGGCAACGGTGTTTGCGCGCAGGGCGGCAGCTTCCCGCCCGTTCGCACCGACGTAACCACGAGTCGTATGGCCTCGACCACGAGTTGGGGTGCGTCGACGGCAATGAGGTGACCGGTGCCCCGGGCGTTCACCAAGATGCTGTTCGTCGAGCGTCTGGCGAGAGCGGCTCCGTCGCTGGTGGAGTCCGAATCCAGCACGACCACCGGACGATCTCCCAGCGTCGCGTTCAGTAGTTGCGCCACGTCAGCGCGAAAGTCCACCTCCGCCCCTGTGATCGCCACGGCCGCTCCTTCGGGGCCGAGCGCGTTCGCGAAGATCAGGCCAACTACCGCGTTCGGCAGTCTGACGGTGTTAGAAAGGCTGACGAGGCCTCCGAGCGAGGCTCCGAACAGCACGTAGGGCCCCGGGATCTGCGCGGTCGCGAGCAGCCGCTGGAGCTCGTTGGCAAGCGTCGCGCCGTTCGGAGCCACCCCGGCCGGGCGCTCATCGCTTCGTCCCCCCAGAGCACCCGGGCGGTCATAGGCGCACACGCGCGTCTCGGCGGCGACACCCGCTCGCATGGCCGCCCAGCCTGGGGACTGGCTCGACGCGCTCGCACCACCCGACTCCAGGATGACCGTCGGGCTGCCGCTGCCCGCGCACTCGATGTAGAGGCTGTAGCCGCCGACGTCGATCTTCTGCCCCGTCGCCGGAGGTGGCGGTGGCTCGGGTGTCAGCTCGGTGGCTCGGGTGTCGGCTGCTCGTGTCGGATTCGGGATCCCCTTCACCGACTCGCAGTCGCTCCCGACCCGGTCTTTCGCGTCGGCGTTCGCCGTGTCGCGCCCGGGGCCACAGGAGAGCCTGTCGCTTCCCGGCCCTCCGGTGAGGCGGTCGTTTCCGGGCCCACCGACGAGTAGGTCGTTCCCAGCGAGCCCAAGCAGCCTGTCGTTACCGCCCTTTCCGTACAGGCTGTCGGCACGAGCCGTTCCGCGGAGCGTGTCGTTCCCACCGGTACCCGGTATGACGGCCGCCCACATCGTCCCAGCGAAGGCCAGAGCTGAGACGCCCGCCGTTACGGCGATCAAGTGCGACCTCGTCAACTGCAACACCGTTTCATGCATCGACCTCGAAGGAGACTTGCGCCGTTGGCGCGGAACCCTCTCATGGGGCGAGAGGTGAGTCAATGGGTGTCGCGTGCGGGTCTAGTTCAGCCCGGGGCCGATCACGACTTCGCACGCGGCGTGGCGTGACCGAGCGGGCGTGGGCCACCTTTCGACGACCCGTCCAGGCGCTCGCGCATTCGAGCGTCGATCTGCTTGCGGAGGAAGTCGCGCTGGTCGCGAGTCATGCAACCAAGGAGGCCAGCCGCTCTCATGGCATCAACGGAGGATTCCGTAGGAACGAGCACTGCCCTGAACCGAGCGCCCGCCCAGGAGACGCAGTCCACTCCGAGTCGCGTGATCTCCTCGTCTTTGACGCCGTGCGAGCGCACGTAGTCGATGACGGCCAGTGACGCGCTGTCCGAGAACCGGGTCGACACGACCCTGCCTCCTGAGTGGATCTCGTACTTCGTGCTCATGTCCGTCTCCTTCGGCGCTAGCCGCTGTCCGTTCGCATTCGACAAGTAGAGGACGGAGGGAGAGGCGGGCGCTTCCCCCTCCATCGCCAGGGAGCGTGTCCTGTCCTCGCCTCGCCCGATAGGACACGATTGGGTCTATTCAGCCCCGCTCATGGCGGCGTCGAGACGCTGAGGGTCAGCCCTGTTGCGCGTCGAGCGGGTTGAGCACGAACCGCATCAGGAGCCAGAGCGCGACGACCATCATGATCGCGGCGACCACGAGGAGCGGGAACCTCATTCGATTCGGGACGCCCGCTCGCCCTACGGGCGCTTCGGCAGCGTGGGCGACCAGGCGAAGGGAATGACGAACCTCACGCCGTTGCGGGTCAGGCTCCGATCCCCGCTGCCGTCGGCGTTCATGACGTGGAGCTCCTCGCCGGAGGGAAGGTGGCGCTCGAAGGCGATCATCTGCCCGTCGGGCGACCAACGAGGGCCCCAGTCGTTCCCCGGATCGCGCGTCAGCCTCCGCTGCTCGCTCCCGTCGGCGTTCATGACGTAGATCTCGTCGTTGCCGTCGCGGTCACTGAAGAAGACGATCTTTCGCCCGTCGGGCGACCACTCCGGGCCGAAGGACGAGCGATTCCGGGTCAGACTCCGCTGCCCGCTGCCGTCGGCGTTCATCACGTAGATCTCCCGGTGGTCGTTCGTCCATTCTCGCGAGAAGGCAATCCGCCGCCCGTCGGGCGACCAGACCGGGCCGCCGTCACGGGCAGGGTGGCGTGTCAGCCTCCGTTGGCCGCTGCCGTCGGAGTTCATGATCCAAATCTCCTCCGCTTCGGTGTGGGGCCGGTCTGGGCGTTCGAACAGCATCTTCTGCCCGTCAGGCGACCAGGCAACTGAGAAATGGATATAGCCGTTGCGCGTCAGCCTCCGCTGCCCGCTCCCGTCCGCGTTCATGACGTAGATCTGGTGCTGTGGCGCTCTCGATGCGCTCTTCCTCGTGAACGCGATCTCCCGCCCGTCGGGCGACCAGGCCGGACTGCCGTCCACCGCCGGATGGCGCGTCAGCCGCTGCCGCCCGTGCCCGTCGGCCCGCACGACGGACACGTCCACGTTGCCGTCGTCACCCTTTCGGACGAAGGCGATCCGTCGCCCGTCGGGCGACCAGGCGGGGTGCGAAGCGAGCTCGTAGGGGACAGCCGGATCGGCCTTGCGCGGTTTCCAACAGCCTCCGCTTCCCGCTCCCGTCCGCGTTGACGACGTAGAGCCCGACGTAGAATCCACGCTCGCTCGATCTGAGGAAGGCGATCTTCGACTTTGCCGCCGTCGTCGGTGAGGCGGAGCCGTCATCGTTCGAGACCTCCATGTGAGAAGCGCTGCCGTGAGAACGGTGGCTCCGAGGAGCGCCAGTCCCGATACGCAAATCGACGGCCTTATGCGGCCACAATACGACGAGCGGGCTAGCGGCTACAACCGTGCTCGCCCTACCGGTCGACCTGACTCGTGATCGCTGGATGGAGCGTCCCGACTACTACGCCCGGAACCGGCGGCGCTCGACGCGGCGGCGCGAGGCATCGGCGGATGAACGTGTGAGATTTCATGTGAGATTCGCCCCCGAGAACGAGAACGGCCCCCGCGTGGAGGGCCATTCTTCGCTTACCTAAACGATGGAGCTAGGGGGACTCGAACTCCCGACCTCCTGGGTGCGATCCAGGCGCTCTCCCAACTGAGCTATAGCCCCGGGGACGCCCGATTGTAGCCGCGGCCGGCTGCGCCGGCCCGCGCGTCAGGCTCAGGTGCCGGGGCGGTTCGGGGCGACGGGCGTCGTCGGAGCCTGGTCGCCCGGTCGGCAGATCGTGATGTCCTCGTTCGGGGGGATCACGCGCGGAGTGTCCTGCGCGTGCGGGATCGCCGCGCCGCCCACGAGGATCCCGAGGACGAGCAGCCAGAGCGCCGCCGTCACCCGTGCCCAGAACGGATACGCACGGTGCGCGTGGTCTGCCGGAGCAGGCACCGGTGCCTCGACATGCGCGTGCCGTACGAGCACGCGAGCAGGCACCGGGTCCCCGAGCGCTGCGCGCGCGCGCGCGCCGAGCTCGGGGTCGACGAGCGCGAGCTCGGGACTGATCGGATCGGCGGACATTCGCACCTGATTCTGACTGAGGCGCGGGACACCTCGTCTCCTCGTGTCACGAGTGCGCGCCGAGCTGTCCACAGCTCCGCTCAACCATGCGGAAGAGCGGGCACCTGTCGGATTCGGACGCCTGGTGGCAACGGCGGCCCGCGGATACCAACGGCGGGTCATCGACGAAGGGAGGATGCGTGTACGCACGCATGATTTCGATCGTGGTCGGAGCGGCTGTCGCGGCCGTGGGCATCGCTTCCGTGGCGGGCGCGGGCTCGAGCTGCGAATGGAACGATCATCGCCTGTCAGAAGGCCGGGAAGGGCTCGCTGCGCGTCGTACGCCAGGCGTCGGACTGCCGCAGGAGCGAGCGCGTGCTGACCTGGAACGAGCGCGGGCCGGCCGGTCCTGCAGGCCCAGCCGGGCCGCCGGTCCCATCGGGCCTGCGGGTCCGGCCGGACAGGACGGCGAACGCGGCGCGGACGGCCTGCGAGGGCCAGCCGGGCCAATCGGGCCAGCTGGTCCAGCAGGACCTGCAGGCCCGGCAGGCGCGATCGGTCAGCAGGGCCCGCGGGATCCCAGGGGCCGGCTGGGCCAGTCGGGCCGGCAGGCCCACAGGGGCCAGCGGGCGCGGCGACGCTCGCAGCTCTCGACGGAACCGCGTGCACGCGGTTCGACGGCGCGGCGGGAACGCTCGACGTCGTCATGACATCGACGAACGTCATCGAGCTGCGCTGCACGGGCTCTGGTGGGCCGCCGCCTCCCCCGCCGCCGACAGGAGGTCTCGTGATCAACGAGATCGACTACGACCAGGTCGGGGCGGACACGGGCGGCTTCGTCGAGATCGCGAATGCCGGTGCGCTCGGCGGCCACCCTCGACGGCATCGCGCTCGTCCTCGTCAACGGCGGGGACGGGACGGAGTACGACCGGGTCGACCTGACCGGCTCGCTGGCCGCCGGCGCGTACCTCGCGATCGACATCGAGGCGCAGAACGGGGCGCCCGACGGCGTCGCGCTCGTCGAACACGGCGGCCGGCACGTTGCTGGACGCGCTGTCCTACGAGGGAGCGATCACCGCGGCCACGATCGGCGGACAGACGTACAGCCTCGTCGAAGGCACCGCGCTCGCGGACACCGTCGTCGACTCCAACACCGTCGACGGCTCGCTGTCGCGGCTTCCCGACAGGCAGGACACGAACAGCGCCGCTGCCGACTGGGCCTTCACCGAGACGAAGACGAAGGGCACGGCGAACGTGGCCTCGCCGTAGCCCACTACGACGCTTCCGCGCCCGGCCGACCGCGCCGGGCGCGGGAGCGCTCGCGCTGCGCCAGCCGCTCCTCGAGCTCGGCGAGCTCGCGCTCCAGCGCGCGGTAGCTCTCCCAGCGCTCAGGCGCGAGCCGTCCGTCCGCCAGGGCGGCCTTCACGGCGCAACCCGGCTCCGCGTCGTGCCTGCAGTCGGCGAACCGGCACTCGGCGGCGAGCGCGAAGACGTCCTCGAAGGCCTCCTCGAGCCCCTTGTCCGCCAGCCAGAGATGGACCTCGCGCATCCCCGGGTTGTCGATGAGCAGGCCTCCTCCGGGCAGCTGCACGAGCTCGCGCCGAGTGGTCGTGTGCCGGCCCGCTCCGTCCGCGCGCACCTCGCCCGTCGTCAGCCGATCGCTGTCGCCGACGAGCGCGTTGACCAGCGTGGACTTCCCGACACCCGAGGCTCCGAGCAACGCGCCGGTGACGCCCGGAGCGAGGGCGCCGAGCACGGCGTCGAGGCCCGTGCCCTCGCGAGTCGACACCGCGTGGACGGCGATCGCACCACCGATCCCCTCGAGATCCCTCGCGATGGCCTCGGCGCCGGGCTCGAGGTCGGCCTTGGTGAGCAGGATGACGGGCCGCGCCCCGCTCTCGAGCGCGAGCGTCACGAAGCGCTCCAGGAGGCGGCGGTCAAGGTCCTGACCGAGCGCAGCCGTGACGAAGACGACGTCCACGTTTGCCGCCACGACCTGCTCCTGCGCGGCTCCCGACGCGGGATCGTGAGCCGCACGACGCGAGAAGGTGGTTCGGCGCGGGAGGACCGCGACGACCGCATCCTCGCCGTCGAGCGCCACCCAGTCGCCGACCGTCGGCAGTTCCGTCGGGCGCGCCTCGCGTCGCAGCCGGTTCGTGATGCGCGCGCGCACCTCGCCGGTCTCGGTAAGGACGTCGTAGGCGCCGCGGTGGCGGACGGCGACGCGGCCCGGCCTCAGGCTCCCCTCTCGATACGGCTCGAAGGCTGTGCTCCACGCGGAGTTCCAGCCGAGCGTCTCGAGGTCGGGCACCCGCTCATTGTCCCTTAGGAGGGCTTGGCGAAACGAGGCACGTTTCGCCGAGCCCTCCTACCTCGTCGGCTGCACCGGCTCACTTCGCGCTCGGGACGGCGACATCGATCCAGACAGACCGGTGGTCGGACGTCGGGAAGCCCCCGACCAGGCCCCAGGCGGTGGAGTCGAACACTCCTGTCAGACGGGACAGCGGATCTGATCGCAGCGGCCAGAAGACACCGGCGTCGACGAGCTGCAGCGTCTTGCGCGGCAGGACGTAGTCCGCGCGCAGGTTGCCGGGCGCGGTGTCGGAGAAGTCCGCCGTGTCGAACTGCGGGTCGCTCCTGTGGGTCGCATTCGCACCGCCCTGTAGTGCCGTGGCTTCGATGGCACCAGGGCTGGATGGAGTCACCTTCGTGTTGACGAGTGGATGCTCTATGAGCTGCTGGATCGCGCCGGGAATGCTGTCGCCGTCGAGTGGATCCGAGTTCTGGTCACCCGCGATCACGAACAGCTCGCCCGGCTTCAGTCCGCCGCGCCGACCCTCGTCGTCGTAGATGTAGCGCGGACCTCCCGGGACTGATGTAGTCCGCCCAGAATCGGATCTCGTCGTGGTTCCGCCGTCCGTTGCGATCCTCGGCGCCGTCGAAGACGGGCGGCGTGGGATGGGAGACGAGGAAGTGAACGGTCTTCCCGCCGACGAGGATCGGGACGTCCCAGTGGCTCTTCGACGAGAGCCGCAGGATGTCGACCTCGTCCGGCGAGTAGAACGGGGTCGGAATCAGGTTGCCGGGCATGTCCTTCCACTTGAAGAGCTGGAAGGTGCGCACGCTGTCGTAGTCGATCGGGTGCTTCGAGTACACGACCATCCCGAACTGGCCCGGGAAGGCACCGAACCCGAAAGCGTCGTCCCCGTAGCCGGACGCGCCGGGCGTCGTGACCGCCACACCGTTGTTGTTCAGGTCCTTGCCCGTCGCGACGCCCGTGTTCGAGGGGGCGACGAATGCGTACGGGTACTCGATCGGCAGAGCGCCGTTCTGCGAGACCTCGAGGAAGTTCTCCCGCAGCAGGTCCTCGGGCCCGCCGTCGGCGGCGGCGTTCTCGAGCGGGTCGAACTCGTTGATCAGGAGCACGTCGGGCGCGACGCGCTGTATGACCTCGGCGACGTTCTTCGCCTGCCGGCGGAACTGGTCGTCCACGTTCGGGTTCGCAAGATGGGTGGTGAGAAGGCCGGCGGACGGCCGGTTGAGCGATGCGTTGAAGGTCGCGAAGCGCACGTCGGCCTCCTTCGAGCTCGCCGCGGCTGCGCCGCTGGCGAGCACGAGAACGATCGCCGCTGCCGTGATGAGTGACTTCAAGGCTCCTCCCTCGTCGCGATGCGGGTACCCGTAACACCCCGGTACAGCATCTGCGTACCCGGCTGGTCACCATTTCATGCCGAAGCGGTTACGCCGCGAGGGCGTGCTCGAGCGCGAGTCGACATCGGGATACGTGAACGCGAAGCCCGCGTCGAGGAGTCGCGCGGGAAGGGCACGCCGGCCTCGGAGGAGCACGTTGTCGCCCATCTCGCCATACAGTGCGCGAATCGCGAACGCAGGAGCGGGGAAGACCGTCGGCCGGTGGAGAGCCCTCCCGAGCGCGTCGGTGAACTGGGCGCACGTGACCGGGTTCGGAGAGCAGAGATTCACGACTCCTGCGAGGTCGCTGTCGAGCACGAAGACGTACGCGGCGGCGACGTCGTCGACCGCAACCCAGCTCCACCACTGCTTCCCGCTCCCGACCCGGCCGCCGACCCCGAGCTTGAAGAACGGGAGCATGCGCGCGAGCGCACCGCCCTCCTTCGCGATGACCATCCCCTGCCGGAAGTCGACGACGCGGACCCCGGCTTCCCGTGCCGGATCCCGCGCCGCCTCCCAGGCGCGAACCACGTCGGCCTCGAATCCGCTTCCGAGTGTCGATTCCTCGGTCACGATCTCGTCGCCGCGATCGCCGTAGACGCCGAGACCGCCGGCGCAGACGAAGACGGAGGGCCGTGGGTCGCGGTTCGCGGCAGTGCGCGCGAGCAGGACGGTCGACTGCAGGCGGGAGTCGAGGATCTCCCGCTTGCGCGACTCGGTCCAGCGCTGGCCGATGTTCTCGCCGCTGAGGTTGACGATCGCGTCGACTCCCCGTAGAAGCGAGGCGTCGAGCTGGCCCGCGGCGGGATCCCAGCGGATCTCGTCCGCCCCGGAGGGCGCTCGGCGGACGAGCCTGACGACGTCGTGCCCACTCGCGCGCAGGGTCGGCACGAGTCTCGTTCCGATGAGCCCCGACGCGCCGCTGACGACGATCTTCACGACGCGATTGTGCCAGCAGGCATCGTGGGGGCGGCTGTCTAAGGTTCGGCCGTGTCCGCCGTGACTCCGGGCGAGCCGCGCATCAGGGACGGAGTGCGCGCGGCTCTCCCTCTCGCGCCGAGCCCGATCCTCTTCGGTCTCTCGTTCGGAGTTCTCGCCGACGCGACCGGCTTCGGGGCGCTCGCGGCGGTCGTCGATGTCGGCGACGACGTTCGCGGGCGCGGCGCAGTTCGCATCGGTCTCCGTTCTCGACGCCGGGGGAACCATCGCAGCAGCGTCACTCGCAGCGATCTTCTTGAACGCGCGCTACGTCGCGATCAGCATGACGGTCGCCTCGATCTTCCCCGGCGGAAGGCTCCGGCGCCTGGTCGAGTCGCAGTCGATCGTGGACGAGTCGTGGGCGCTCTCCGGTCGTCGCGGCAGTTTCGAATGGCCGATTCTCGTCGGTTCCGGGCTCCTCTTCTACGTGCTCTGGGTCGGCTCGCACCGCGCTCGGCACGTTGCTCGGCGGCGTGCTCGACGATCCGAACGCGCTCGGGCTCGACGCGGCGTTCGCAGCGCTCTTCCTCGCACTCGCCGTTCCGTACCTACGCGAGCCGCGGCTCGCCGCGCGGCTGCGCTCGCCGCGGTCATCACGCTGGCGCTGACGCCGTTCACGCCCGCAGGCGTGCCGATCATCGCCGCCTCGGCGGCGGCGCTTCTTGGGATCCGGCAGGTGAGCGACGCCTGGATCGTCGTCGCGGTCGTCGGTGTCGGCGACGATCGCGTTCAAGGCGGCCGGGCCGGTGCTCATCGGCCGTCGCTCGCTACCTCCGCGCCTGCAGTCCGTCGTCGAGCTCCTCGCACCGGTCATGCTCGTCGCGCTCGTCACGACCCAGACGTTCGGCGGCGACGAGGAGATCGAGGTCGACGCTCGCGTGGTCGGCGTGGGGGCCGCGGTCGTCGCGATCGTGTTCCGCGCGACATCATCATCGCGATGGCTGTCGCCGCCGCTCGCGACCGCCCTCGTTCGCTTCGCGTTCTAGCCGCGGGCGCCGGAGGCGCGGCTGCCGCCGCGCCAGAACATGGCTGCCGCCGCGACCGCCTCCGCGAGGAGGCTCGGATCCGATCACGAGAAGCGACATACGAAAGTGCCGCATCGGGTGATCGGTTTGAAACGAGTGAACTCGAGCGTCCGGGGACGCCGTGGCCGGACCCAGTGTGAGGGACGGACGAGGTCTGACCCTGGAGCATCGAACGACAAGCGCCGATCGATCCATATGCGCTCAGGCCGGGGACGCAGGACCGCGAACGGATCCGTCACCTCGAGGCGGCGCGCGCGGAACCGACAGCTCGGCCGGCCGCCCGCCGGCCGGCCCGTGCGCGCGCCGCTCGCCGACCGCCTCGATCGCGCCGCGCCGCAGCAGCACGCGCTTGAGGTTCGTCGCCGAGACCTCGTACCCGAGCGCAGCCTCGTAGACGTCGCGCAGCTCCGCGAGCGTGAACTCTCGGGCGCGAGCGCGAAGCCGACGTTCGAGTACGAGAGCTTGCCGCGCAGCCGCTCGCGGCCGGCCAGCACGATCGCGCCGTGGTCGAACGCCATCCGCGGAGCGCGTCGACCGGGTGCCAGGGGTGTCGGGCGGGACCGCGGGTCGACGCCGAGCGGCACGAGGCCGAGGTAGGCGGTCGCGAGCTCCCAGCGCTCGGGTGCCGCGCGGGCTCGCTCCAGGTCCCGAGCTGCTCGAGGTGCGAGAGCTCGCGGACGTCCACCTTCGTCGCGAGGTGCCGCCGGATCGAGTGCTCGAGCGTCTCCTCCGCGGCGAGGTACCGCCGGGCAGCGACCAGGCGCCGCGGAACGGCTCCCGCGCGCGCTCCCAGAGCAGCACCTGCGAGCGAGCCGCGCGCACCTGGAACACCACGGCGAGCGCGACGTGCGCGGGGGACGAGGGGTGGGGTGCGGAGACTCAGCCACGAGGTTATCGACTGAGAGGCGAAAACTACCATGAGCATGCGCGCGAACGATACGGAGCGGCGGCGACTGGCGCTCGTCGTCGTCGGCGGCGGCGTCGCCGGCCTCTTCGGGGCGCTCTGCGCGGCGGCCGAGGGCGACGTCTCGTGCTCACGAAGGGGCCGCTGCTCGCGTCGACGAGCCTGCTCGCCCAGGGCGGCGTGGCCGCCGCGGTCGCCGCCGACGACGCCCGTGCTGCACGCGGAGGACACGCTCGGCGGGCCGCGGCCTCTGCCGCCCGAGCGCCGTCGCGCGCTGACCGAGGAGGCGCCCGCGCGCATCAGCGACCTCGTCGAGCTCGGCGTCCCGTTCGACGACGAGCTCGGCCTCGAGGGCGGCCACTCCCGCCGGCGGGTCGCGCACGCGGGCGGCGCGGAGACGGGCACGCATCGCGCGCGTGCTCGCCGAGCGCGTGCTCGCGCACCCGCGCATCGCGGTCGCCGAGGGCGAGCGCGTGCTCCGCGTCTGGCGCGACGACGGGCGCTGCGTCGGCGTCCTCACCGACCGCCGCGCGATCGCCGCGCGCGCGACGCTGCTCGCGACCGGCGGCTACGCGGCGCTCTGGGAGCGCACGACCAACCCGCCCGGCGCGATCGGCGAGGGCCTCGCTCGCGTACCGCGCCGGCGCCGCGCTGGCCGACCTCGAGTTCGTGCAGTTCCACCCGACGGCGCTCGTCGACTCGTCGCTCCTGCTCTCCGAGGCGCTGCGCGGCGAGGGCGCGCTCCTGCTGGACGACGACGGCAACCGCTTCACCGACGAGCTCGCGCCGCGCGACGTCGTCGCGCGCGCGATCGCCGCGCGCGGCACGGCGCTGCTCGACCTGCGCCCGATCGACCGCGGCGCTTCCCGGCGCTCATGGGCCGCCTCGCCGACGAGGGCTACGACCCGGCGCGAGACGCCGATCCCGGTCTCGCCGGCGGCGCACTACACGGTGGGCGGCATCGTCACCGACCTCGACGGGCGCACCGAGCTCGCCCGGCCTGTACGCGGCCGGCGAGTGCGCCGCACCGGCGTGCACGGCGCGAACCGGCTCGCCTCGAACTCGCTGCTCGAGTGCCTCGTCTTCGGCCGTCGTGCGGCGCTCGCCGCGCTGGCGAGCCCGGCCTGCCGAGCGCAGCTGCCCCGAGGTCTGACCCGGCAGCCCCGGCCAGCCGCGAGCCGGTCACGCCGGAGCTGCGCGCGGCGCTGTGGCGGGACTCCGGGCTCATCCGCGACGCCGCCGGGCTCGAGCGCCTGCTCGCGCGCCGCACCTGCTCGCGCGGCTCGTCGCCGAGAGCGCGCTCGCGCGCGAGGAGAGCCGCGGCGGCCACTTCCGCTCGACTTCCCGGCCGAGGACGCGGCGTTCGAGGGCCACGTCGTCCTCCGGCGCGGCGCCGAGCCGGCGCTGGAGACATGGCTGAGCGACCGACACGCTCGAGCGCGTCGTCCACGCCGCGCTCGCCGAGGACGTCGGCGCCGGCGACGTGACGACCGAGGCGACCGTCGCCGGCGGACGCGGTCGGCACCGCCGAGCTGCTCGTAAGGAGCCGGGCGTGGTGTGCGGGCTCGACGCCGCCGAGGCGATGTTTCGCGCGCTCGACCCGGAGGTCGATTCGAGGCGCTCGTCGCCGACGGCGACCGTCGTCGAGCGCGCCGGCGTCGTCGCGCGCGTCGACGGCCGGCGCGCGCGGTCCTCACCGGCGAGCGCACGGCGCTCAACCTGCTCGGCCGCCTGTCCGGCATCGCCACGCTCACGCGCCGCTACGTCGACGCCGTCGCGGGCACCGGCGCCACGATCCTCGACACGCGCAAGACCACGCCCGGGCCTGCGCGCGCTCGAGAAGTACGCCGTCGCCGCGCGGCGGCGGACGCAACCACCGCTTCGGCCTCCACGACGCGATCCTGATCAAGGACAACCACCTGCGCTCGGCGGCTCGATCGCGGCCGCGGTCGAGCTCGTGCGCGCCGCGACCGGCCTGCCGATCGAGGTCGAGTGCGACACGCTCGACCAGGTCGGCGAGGCGCTCGCCGCCGGCGCCGACCCGATCCTGCTCGACAACATGACGCTCGACGAGCTGCGCGACGCCGTCGCGCTCGTCGCCGGCCGCGTCCCGCTCGAGGCCTCGGGCGGCGTCACCCTCGACACCGTCCGCGCCGATCGCCGAGACCGGCGTCGACTTCATCTCCGTCGGCGCGCTGACCCACTCCGCCCGCTCGCTCGACGTCTCCCTGGAGGTCACATGACCACTGCTCGAGATCACGCACGATGCAGGAGGAGATCCGCGCGCTCGCCGCCGAGCGCGACGCGGTGATCCTCGCCCACAACTACCAGGTGCCCGAGGTCCAGGACGTCGCCGACTACGTCGGCGACTCGCTCGGGCTCTCGCGCCAGGCCGCCGCGACCGACGCCGACGCGATCGTCTTCTGCGGCGTCCACTTCATGGCCGAGACCGCGGCGATCCTGTGCCCGGACAAGACCGTGCTCATCCCCGACCTCGACGCCGGCTGCTCGCTCGCCGCGTCGATCACGGCCGACCAGCTGCGCGCGTGGAAGGCCGAGCACCCCGGCGCGGTCGTCGTCTCCTACGTGAACACGACGGCCGAGGTGAAGGCCGAGAGCGACTACTGCTGCACGTCCGGCAACGCGAAGGCCGTCATCGACGCGATCCCGGCCGACCGCGAGATCCTGTTCCTGCCGGACATGTTCCTCGGCCTCTGGCTCGAGAAGGTCACGGGCCGCAAGCTGCGCATCTGGATGGGCGAGTGCCACGTCCACGCGGGCATCCGCCCGCAGGACATCACGCGCTGGCAGGCCGAGGCGCCCGACGCCGAGCTGCTCGTCCACCCCGAGTGCGGCTGCGCGAGCCAGTGCATGGCGTTCGGCAACGAGAAGACGCACATCCTCTCGACGGAGGGGATGATCAACTTCGCGAAGGCAGTCCCCGAAGGAGCGCTTCCTCGTCGCGACCGAGACCGGGATCCTCCACCGGCTGTCGAAGGAGGCGCCCGACAAGCGCTTCGAGGCGGTCTCCGAGAAGGCGATCTGCCGCTACATGAAGATGATCACGCTGCCGAAGCTGCGCGACTCGCTGCGCGACTGGAAGTACGAGGTGACGGTGCCCGACGAGATCGCCGAGCGGGCGCGCGGCGCGATCGACCGGATGGTCGCCATCTCGTGAGAGACCTCACGCGAAGCGGAGCGGGCGTTCCTCGAGCAGCCGTTCGTCGGCGTCGTGACGACGCTTGCGCCCGACGGCTCGCCGCAGTCCACCGTCGTCTGGGTGGACGTCGACGACGAGGGCGTCTCGGTCAACACCGCCTACGGGCGCGTGAAGCCGCGCAACCTCGCCCGCGACCCGCGGATCTCGCTCGTCGTCGTCGACCCGAGGACCCGTACCGCTGGCTCAAGCTCGCGGGAACGGCGACTCTCGTCGACGAGGGCGCCGACGCGCAGATCGACCGGCTGTCGAAGAAGTACACGGGCCGGGAGGTCTACGCCAGTCGCCAGCCGGGCGAGCAGCGTGTCTCGGTCCGGATCTACGCCGGACCGGATCCTGAGCCGCGGGCCGGCGACTGAGGCTCTAGGCGGCGCGCACGGAGTGCACGGGCGGCAGGTTCGCCGCCGCCGTGAACCAGTCGCCCCGCGTCGCGCCGAGCCGAAGACGTCGCCCGACGTCGCGCCGAAGTACAGGCCCATCGCCGGCCCGAGCCCTCGCCGCAGAACGCCTGGCGCAGGATCGTGAGGTACGCGTCCTCCGACGGGAGGCCGTCGCCGTGCGCGGTCCAGGTCGCGCCGGCGTCGCGCGTCTCGTAGACGCGGACCCGGCCTTCGGGCGTCGTGCGGTCCAGGTCCGCGACGAGCGGGATGACGTACGCGCTGTCCGGGTCGTCGGGGTCGATCACCATCGGGAAGCCGAAGTCGGACGGCAGGCCGTCGGCGATCGAGGCCCAGCTCTCGCCGGCGTCGTCGGAGCGGTAGACGCCGCCGTGGAACTGCATGAAGAGGCGCTCGGGCGCGTCGGCGCGCGGTGCATGTTGTGGACGCAGAGGTCGATCGTCTCCTCGCGCGCCTCCTCCGGCATGTACCGCGGATAGAGGCCCTTGTTCCCGTGCCGCCACGTCTGGCCGCCGTCGTCCGAGAGCCAGACGCCGACCGCCGAGATCGCGAGCGCGATCGCGTGACGGGTCGCCCGGCCAGGTCGCGATCGAGTGCATGCACATGCCGCCCGCGCCCGGGCTCCACTCGGGCCGCGTCGGCTGCTCCCAGAACGCCTTGTTCAGCTCCCAGCTCGCGCCGCCGTCGCGGCTCTCGAAGAGGACCCCGGGGTCGCCGCCCGCGTAGAGAAGGCCGTCGTCCTCGCCCGGCACGACCACCCAGAGCCGCTCATCGGCTTCTCGGCGTCCTCGGGGAGCTCGATCCCGCCCGCCTGCTGCCACTCGGCGGCGAGGTCGTCGGTGTAGAAGAGCTTCGGCCGTAGAACGCGGACGTCAGGCAGGCGAAGTAGCGACCGGTTCGCGGGTCGCGCGTCGCGAACTCGACCGGCTCGCCCGCGAATGCGCGCGACGTCACCTCGAGCGGCCCCCCGGCCGCCCCCTCCAGCACGAACAGGCCCTTCTTCGTTCCGACGAGTAGCTGCGTCATTTCGTTCCTACCCTCCTGAGATCGCGGGGATGACGTGGAGCCGGTCGCCTGCGGCGACCGCCGTGTCCTCCCGTCCGTAGTCCTTGTCGACGAAGACGTTGATGTGCTCGCGGATCGGCCCGTGCTCGTCGAGGATCCAGCCGCGCGTCCGGGATGCTCGCGCTCGAGCGCCTTCAGCACCTCCGCGACGGTCGCCCCCTCGAGCTCGAGCTCGCGCTTTCCGCCCGCGAGCTCGGAGAGCGGCGCGCGAAGCCTCACCGTCGCCATGCGTCGATCCTAGATCGCATCACTCGTTAGACGACGAACGGCGACGAAACTCATCGACATCTCGTCCCGCCCGCGACCGCGAAGCCGACCCCGCCGGTGCCGATCACGAGAGTCCTCACGGAGAGCCGGTTCTACACGACGCGGCAGTTGTCGCGGGCCCTCGCGACGGCGTTACGCTCCTCGGCAGATCCCAGCCAGGAGGTTTGCGTGAGCGTGTCCGTCACCCAGCAGAAGATTCATCGCCGGCGAGTCGTGGACTCGAAATCGGGCGAGACGATGGAGGTCCTGAACCCGTCGACCGGCGAGGTCATCGCCGAGGTGCCGCGAGCAGCGCCGAGGACGTCGAGCGCGCCGTGGAGGCCGCCAAGTCAGCGTGGTCCGAGTGGAAATCGAAGACCCCGAAGGACCGCATGGAGCTCCTGCTCCGCATGGCGGACGTCATCGACGAGCAGCCGAGGAGCTCGCGCGGCTCGAGTCGCAGAACGTCGGCAAGCCGTGGTGGGTGGCGAAGGACGAGCCGCCGCGATCTCCGACCACCTGCGCTTCTTCGCCGGCGCGGCGCGGAATCTCGAGGGGAAGTCGGCGGCCGAGTACGTCGAGGGCTACACGTCGATGATCCGGCGCGAGCCGCTCGGGATCGTCGCCGGCATCTGCCCGTGGAACTACCCGCTGTACATGGCCATCTGGAAGATCGGGCCCGCGCTCGCCGCCGGCAACGTCCAGATCGTCAAGCCGGCCGAGCAGACGCCGCTCACGCTCCTTCGGTTCGTCGAGCTCGCGCAGGACGTGATCCCGGCCGGGGTGCTCCAGGTCGTCACCGGCGACGGCATTCCTGCAGGCGACGCGCTCGTTCGCCATCCGGACGTTCGCCTCGTGTCACTCACGGGCGACACGGCGACGGGGAAGATCATCGCCAAGAACGCCGCGGACACCGTGAAGCGCCTGCATCTCGAACTCGGCGGGAAGGCGCCGATGGTCGTGCTCGACGACGCCGATCCGGCGACCGTGGCCGAGGCGGTCAAGATCGGCGGCTACTTCAACTCGGGCCAGGACTGCACGGCGTCGTCCCGGATCCTCGTGAGCAAGGGGATCTTCGACGACGTGCTCTCTCAGACGGTGAAGGTGGTCGAGGGCATGAGCGTCGGTGACCCTGGAACGGACGACGAGATCGAGATGGGCCCGGTCATCTCCGAGGAGCAGCAGCAGCGCGTGCTCGGCTTCCTCGAGCGGGCGACGGACGCGAAGGCGACGATCGTGACGGGCGGCGAGGCGCTCGGCGAGCGCGGCTTCTTCGTCAAGCCGACGGTGATCACGGACGTGGGCCAGGAGGCCGAGATCGTGCAGAACGAGGTCTTCGGCCCGGTCGTAACCGTGCAGCCGTTCGCATCCGACGACGAGGCGATCGAAATGGCCAACGGCGTGCGCTACGGGCTCGCGGCCTCCGTGTTCTCCGAGAACGTCGGCCGCGCGATGAACGTCGCTGCGAAGCTCGACTTCGGGACGGTCTGGGTCAACGAGCACCTGTTCCCGCTCACGCCCGAGATGCCGCACGGTGGCTTCAAGGAGTCCGGCTACGGCAAGGACATGTCGATCTACTCGATGGAGGAGTACACCCGGGTCAAGCACGTGGTCGTGAAGTTGGCCGAGTGACGGAAGCCGGCCACGCAGCGCCCGACGTCCGTCTCGAGAACGTCGTCAAGCGGTTCGACGACGCCGTCGCCGTGGACGGGATCTCCGTTGGGATTCCACGTGGATCGTTCTTCGCGCTGCTCGGCCCTTCGGCTGCGGGAAGACGACCACGCTCCGCATGATCGGGGGCTTCGAGGAGCCGACCGAGGGGCGCATCTTCCTCGGCGACCAGGACGTCGTCGGCCTGCCTCCGTACAAGCGCGACGTGAACACCGTGTTCCAGAGCTACGCGCTCTTCCCGCACATGACGATCGAGGACAACGTGGCGTTCGGGCTCGAGCGGCGCGGGGTGGACAAGGGTCAGGTGAAGGGCCGCGTCGCGGAGATGCTCGAGCTCGTCGGACTGGGCGGCTTCGCGAAGCGCAAGCCGAGGCAGCTCTCGGGCGGCCAGCAGCAGCGCGTCGCGCTCGGCCGCGCGCTGGTGAATCACCCGCGCGTCCTGCTCCTCGACGAGCCGCTCGGTGCGCTGGATCTGAAGCTCCGCAAGCAGATGCAGATGGAGCTGAAGCGGATCCAGCGCGAGGTCGGGATCACCTTTGTCCACGTCACGCACGACCAGGAAGAGGCGATGACGATGGCCGACACCATCGCCGTCATGAACCAGGGTCACATAGAGCAGCTCGGTTCCCCGGCCGAGCTCTACGAGCGGCCGGCGACGGCTTTCGTCGCGGGCTTTCTCGGCGTCTCGAACCTGCTGTCCGGCACCGTCGAGGGTGCGGATGCGATCCGACTCGAGGACGGGACCCTCGTGCGAGCGCAGGTCGACGGCCGGTCCGGCCTCGTCGCTGCGGGAGTGCGGCCTGAGAAGATCACACTCGGCGCCGGCGGTGGAGCGAATGAGCTCCACGGCACCGTCGCGGAGAGCGCATACATCGGTGTGGCGACGCAGGTCGTCGTCCGCACCGCCGCAGGCGCCGTGCAGGTGTTCGCGCAGAACATCGACGCCGGGGGGCGGGTACCTGCCCCCGGTACCAACGTCGTCCTGAGCTGGGCCCCGGACTCGACGTTCGTCGTCGACCCCGACAGCTCCGTGAGCGAGGAGGAGAGCGGATGAACCCAGGCTGACCCGAAACGAGCTCCTGCGGCGCGGTGCTGTCGGCGGGACGTTCCTGGCCTTCCCGTCGTTGCTGGCGGCGTGTGGCGGCGGAAACGGCGGCGGAAGCGCCGACGGCGGCGAGCTGAAGGACGTCCTGAACTTCGCGAACTGGCCCCTCTACATCGACACCGAGAAGCCCACGTCGCTTGAGCAGTTCACGGAGGAGACCGGCATCAAAGTCAACTACTTCGAGGAGATCAACGACAACGCCGAGTACTTCGCGAAGGTGCAGGGACCGCTCTCGCAAGGCGAGGGCATCGACCGTGACATCGTCGTGTTCACGGACAACTCACGCTTCCCGGGGCTCCTCGTGAGCCAGGGGTGGGTGCAACCCCTCGACAAGGAGCTCATCCCGAACATCGCGAACCTCGTCGACGCGCAGGCGAGCCCGCCGTTCGACACGGAGCGGGAGTACTCACTGCCGTGGCAGTCCGGGATGACCGGGATCGCGTGGAACGAGGACCTCACCGGGCCCGTCGAGACGATCGAGCAGCTTCTCGAGGACCCCAAGCTCAAGGGCAAGGTGTCGATGCTGATGGAGCTCGCGGACTCGGTGGGCCTCGTGATGCTCGCCAACGGCGACGATCCGACGGCGGTCACCGACGAGACGTACCAGCGCGCGATCGACCGCGTGCAGGCGGCTGTCGACTCCGAGCAGATCGTGCGGTTCACGGGCAACGACTTCGCTCAGCCCTTGACGAACGGGACGTTCGCGGCCTCGGTGGCCTGGTCCGGCGATGTCGTCCAGCTCCTCGCGGACAACCCGAAGCTCAAGTGGGCGATCCCGCAGGACGGTGGAATGATCTGGACGGACAACATGTTCGTCCCCACGGGCGGAAGCGTTCCCACTGCCTCGACGTACATGAACACCGTGTACGACCCGGCCGTCGCGGCCAAGATCGCCGCGTACGTGAACTACGTGACGCCGGTCAAGGGTGCGAAGGAAGAGCTCGCGAAGACCGACCCGGACACCGCGGGCAACACTCTGATCTTCCCCGACGAGGCGACGCTCGCGCAGGTCAAGCAGTTCGACTCTGCGGCGCTCGACAACGACGAGTACATCACCGCGTGGCAGAAGGTGCTCGGGCAGTAGGACGCCCGGACGCAGCGTGGTCACGTTCTTCCACCGCCACCCGCGGCTAACGCCGTACCTCCTGCTCGCGCCAGGCCTGGCCTGGCTCGGGCTGTTCTTCGTGATCCCGCTCGTGTTCCTCGGGTACCAGTCGCTGCAGTCCGGTGTCTTTCCGAACTTCGAGTTCACGTGGGAGTTCTCGAACTTCACGGATGCCTTCGCCGAGTACCGCGAGCAGTTCTTCCGCTCGTTCCTGTACGCGGGTATCGCGACCGTCGTCTCGCTGCTGCTCGCGTACCCGCTCGTGTACTGGATCGCGTTCCGCTCAGGCCCGTGGCGGAACCTGTTCCTGCTCGCGATCGTCGCGCCGTTCTTCGTGACGTACCTCATCCGGACGCTCGCGTGGCTGAACATTCTCGCGGACGAGGGCCCAGTGGTCGGGTTCCTGCAGGACATCCACGTCCTCGACGAGGCCAGGGCCTTCTGTTCACGACGCTCGCGGTCGTCGCGGGCATCACCTACAACTTCTTCCCCTTCATGGCGCTGCCGCTGTACGTCTCGCTCGAGCAGATCGACGCGCGGCTGCTCGAGGCGGCGAAGGACCTCTACGCGAGCCCGACCCAGACCTTCCTGCGCGTGACGCTGCCGCTCTCGGCGCCCGGCATCGTCGCCGGCACGCTGCTCACGTTCATCCCTGCGACGGGCGACTTCATCAACGCCGAGCTCCTCGGGACGCCGAAGCAGCAGATGATCGGGAACGTAATCCAGGGGAAGTTTCTCGAGTCGCTCGACTATCCGACCGCCGCGGCGCTCTCGTTCGTCCTCATGGCACTGATCCTCGTCGGGCTCCTCGTGTACGCCAAGCTCGTCGGGACGGAGAAGCTCACGGGATGAAGCAACGCTCGCCTTCGGCTCGCGTTCACGGGGGAAACCATGTTTCCCCCGTGTGCCCCCTTCTTTCTGAGGTCGTGGGGAACCTCCCGGTTCCCCCCACCCCTCCCCAGCCTCAAGGGCCATTCGGCCCATGAGGTTCGTCAAGCGTCACCTGCTCACGGCGTACGCGATCCTCGTCGTCGGCTACCTGATGCTGCCGATCGCGGTGGTGATCCTGTTCTCGTTCAACAAGCCGGCCGGCCGCTTCAACTACGTCTGGCAGGAGTTCACGTTCGACAACTGGGTCGAGTGGGACTCCGTGCTCGGCTTGCGCGGATCCGTGATCAAGTCGCTTCAGATCGGCGTGCTCGCAACTGTCGTCGCCGCGGTTCTGGGGACGCTGATCGCGCTCGCGATCGTCCGACACCAGTTCCGGGGGCGTGGCGCGACGAACGTCCTCGTCTTCCTGCCGATGTCAACGCCGGAGATCGTCCTCGGCGCCTCGCTGCTGACGCTCTTCCTGAACATGACGAGCTTCATCACGCTCGGCTTCTGGACGATCTTCATTGCGCACGTGATGTTCATCGTGAGCTTCATCGTCGTGACCGTGAAGGCGCGCCTGATCGGCTTCGATCGCCATCTCGAGGAGGCGGCCATGGATCTCGGCGCCAACGAGTGGACGACCTTCCGAAAGATCACGCTTCCCTTGCTCGCCCCCGCGATCGTCGCCGCGTCGCTGCTCGGGTTCGCGCTCTCCATCGACGACTTCGTGATCACGTACTTCAACGCAGGTGGGGAGCAGACGTTCCCCGTCTTCGTCTGGGGTATCGCGCGCGTCGCCGTGCCGCCCCAGGTGAACGTCGTCGCGAGCGCGATCTTCCTCGTCGCGATCGCCCTCGCCCTCGGTAACGTCCTCTGGCAGTACCGAAACGCACGGCGAGCCCGAGGAGCCACGTGACGACGCTCGAGACCCTCGACCTGCAGCGCGCGGCAAGGAGCACCTGTGGATGCACTTCACCCGCATGGGCGGGTACGGGGCGGCGGACGTGCCGATCATCGTCCGCGGCGAGGGCTGCTACCTCGAGGACGCGAACGGAAAGCGCTACCTCGACGCGCTCGCGGGGCTCTTCTCGGTCAACATCGGCTACTCGTTCGGCGAGGAGATCGGGCAGGCCGCGCTCGAGCAGATGCGCGAGCTGCCCTTCTACACGAACTGGTCGTACGCGCACCCGCGCGCGATCGAGCTCGCGGCCGAGGTCGCGTCGCTCGCGCCGGGCGACCTGAACCGCGTCTTCTTCTGCTCGGGCGGCTCCGAGGCCGTCGAGTCCGCCTGGAAGCTGGCACGGCAGTACTACGCCGCCCGCGGAGAGCGCAAGCTCGCGGCGTCCGGGACGGCGGAGACGCGTCACGACGAGCACGTCGCCGCGCTGGGCGCGCCGCAGCGGCGCTACAAGGCGATCGCGCGGCACATCGCGTACCACGGCACGACCATGGGCGCGCTCTCGATCAACGGCATCCCGGCGCTCCGCACGCCGTTCGAGCCGCTCCTCGCCGAGGTGCGGCACGTCTCGAACACGAATCGCTACCACCGGCCGCCCGAGGAGACCGAGGCGGAGTTCACGCGGTTCCTGCTCGACGAGCTCGAGCAGGCGATCGTCGCGATGGGCCCGGAGACGGTCTGCCTCGTGCACATGGAGCCGGTGCAGAACGCCGGCGGCGCCTTCACGCCTCCGGAGGGCTACTGGCACGGCGTGCGCGAGATCTGCGACCGCTACGACATCCTGCTCTCCGCCGACGAGGTCATCACCGCCTTCGGGCGGCTCGGCTACTGGTTCGGCTCCGAGCGGTACGACATCCGCCCGGACATCGTCACGAGCGCGAAGGGCCTCTCGTCCTCGTACGCGGCGATCGGCGCCGTGATCGCGACGGACCGGGTGATGGAGCCGTTCATGGGAGAGACGTCGATGTTCTCCCACGGGATCACGTTCGGCGGGCACCCGGTGATGTCCGCGATCGCGCTCAAGAACATCGAGATCATGAAGCGCGAGCGGATCGTCGAGCACGTCCGCGAGAAGCAGGACGACTTCCGCGCGACGCTCGCTCAGCTCCTCGACCTGCCGATCGTCGGGGATCTCCGCGGGACCGGGTTCTTCTACGCGATCGAGCTGGTCAAGGACAAGGACTCGCGCGCGTCCTTCTCCGAGGAGGAGTGCGAGAAGCTCCTGCGCGGCTTCCTCTCGAACGCGCTCTTCGACGCGGGGATGATCTGCCGCGCGGACGACCGCGGCGACCCCGTGATCCAGATCTCGCCGCCGCTCGTCGCCGGCCAGGCGGAGTTCGACGAGATCGTGTCGATCCTCGGCGAGGTTCTCACCGAGGCGTCGGCGCTCATGCGCTGAGGCGCGCGCTCGCTCGCTGGGGCTTGTTCGTCGCCCGGCGCTGCGCTAGCTTTGCCCGTGGCCGTTTCTCTCACGAGCGGGCGCGTATGAGCGTCGGGCAGCTCGTCTCGGCGCAGGATCTGCTCGCGAAGCTTCCGCTTCTGGCGGGCGCCGACGCGGAAACGCTCGAAGCCCTCCTCGAGCACGCACGGCCGCTGCAGGTCCGGGCGGGCGACGTGCTCATCCGCCAGGGCGACGCGGGCGATCGCCTCTACCTCGTGCGCAGCGGCCGGCTGAGGGTGCTCGTCGAGCAGGAGGACGGCCCGAAAGTGGTGCGCGAGCTCGGCGCCGGAGCGGCGATCGGCGAGCTCGCGCTCCTCACCGGCTCGCCGCGCTCGGCGACCGTGCAGGCGGTCCGCGACGGTGAGCTGCTCGAGCTCGAGGCCGACGTGTTCCACTCGCTGCTCGAGCGCGACTCGGGATTCGCGGTCTCGGTTGCGCGGGCGCTCGCGCTGCAGCTGCAGGCGAGCGGCGAGCTACTCCCGCCGACGGTTCGTCCGAGCGTGATCTCGGTCGGCTCGCTCGGCGACGCCGGCTCCGACGCGGTCTCGTTCGCCGGACAGCTCTCGGACGCGCTCGGTCGCTTCGGCAGCGTCGCGCTGCTCTCGTCCGAGGACTGCGGGGACGACCACGCCGCGGCGCTCGATCGTGCGGAGCGGCAGCACGCGTACGTCGTGCTCGCGGCCTTCGGCGACGACGACTGGAGTGCGTTCTGTGGGCGGCAGTCCGATCGCCGCGTCCTGCTCGTGACGGGCGACGCCGAAGAGACGTCAGCCGTGCCGGAGGGCGTGGATCTCGTCTTCGGCGACGGCGTCTCCCGAGATCGGCTCGTGTCCCTGCTCGACGAGGTCGAGCCGCGCGCTCACCATCGTCTCGACCCGGGTGGCTCTGCGGCCTCAGTCGCGCGAGTCGCGCGTCGCCTCGTCGGCCGCTCGCTCGGCGTGGTCCTCTCCGGAGGCGGTGCCCGCGGCTACGCGCACATCGGGGCGATCGAGGCTCTACGCGAGCACGGCTTCGAGATCGACCGGATCGGCGGTTGCAGCATCGGCTCGTTCATCGGAGCGATGCACGCCGAGGGCTACGACGCAGCGGAGATGCAAGAGCAGTGCCGCGCCGAGCTCGTACGCCGCTCGCCGTTCAACGACTACACGCTTCCTCGCGTGTCGCTCATCCGGTCGCGCAAGGCCGGCCGCATGCTCGAGCGCGTGTTCGGAGACGCGATCGTCGAGGAGCTCGCGATCTCCTTCTTCGCGGTGAGCGCCGACCTGCTCGCGAGCCGCACCGTCGTCCACCGGCGAGGGCTCGTGCTGGAAGCGGTTGGCGCGAGCATGTCGATCCCAGGGCTCGTTCCGCCGCTCTCGCGACCGGGGCACCTGCTCGTCGACGGCGGCGTGCTCAACAACCTGCCCGTCGACGTGATGGCCGCCGACGACGAGGGCCCGATCGTGGCCATCGACGTCATCCGGCGGCTCGACGAGGCGGACGAGTCCGTCGCGCCGGGGCTCCCCTCGATCATGGAGACGCTCTCCCGTGCGACCGTTCTCGGGAGCGTGGAGCGCGCCGAGCGCAATCGTCGGCTTGCGGATCTCGTCGTGACGCCCGACGTGCAGGACGTCGCGCTGCGCGAGTTCTCCGCGCTCGACCGGGCAGCCGCGGCCGGGCGCGAGGCGATGTTGGTCGCGCTCGAGGCGGGCGGAGCGGAGCAGGTCCGCGCGAAGCTCGAGTCGCTCTAGGCGTCGCGCGCGCAGCGGAAGCCGGAGAAGTGGTGCCGGCTCGTGGGGTGTCCCCTCCGCCTGAACGACGCGCGGGCGATGAGCGCGTCCGTCGCCCACGAGCCGCCGCGCAGCACGCGGTACTCGTCGCCGAAGTAGATCTCCGAGTACTCCGGGTACGGGAACGCGAGGAATCCCGGATACGGCTGGAAGCTCGAAGACGTCCACTCCCAGACGTCGCCGCCCATCTGCACGCACCCGACCGGGCTGACGCCGCCCGAGTACGAGCCGACGGGAGCGGGGGAGAAGCGGCGGCGGTCGAGGCTGGCCTCGAAGCCCATCCAGGACTGCCCCCACGGGTACCGGAACTTGCCCTCGTGGTCGTGCCAGCCGGCGGCGCGCTCCCACTCGACCTCCGTGGGCAGGCGCTTCCCGGCCCACGCCGCGAACGCCTCGGCCTCGTACCACGACACGTGCTGGACGGGCTCGTGCCCGGGGACCGGCTCGCGGAGCCCGAACCGGACCCGCTGCCAGCCGTCGTCGCCGTGCTCCCAGTAGAGCGGCGTCTCGATGCCCTCGCGGCTGCGCCACTCCCAGCCCTCCGCACTCCACGCCTTGCGCGAGCGGTAGCCGCGCTCGGTCACGAACTCGGCGAACTGCGCGTTCGTCACCGGCGCTCGGTCGATGAAGAACGGCGGCAGCTCCACGTCGTGCGCCTCGAGCTCGCAGTCGTACGCCCACGGCTCGTCGACGGCGCCCAGGGAGAACGAGCCGTCGCGCACGTGGATCTCCTCGGGGCCGCCCGGCGCACGATCCGGGAGGGTCGCGTCGCTCGCGGGATAGACGAGGCTCTCGCGGAGCTGAATCGTCTCCAGCATCGCCTCCTGCTGCTCGAGCTCCGCCTGCATCACGAGCCCGAATACGAACCCGTTTCGCAGGAGCGGGCTCGGCGCCTCGAGATCGACGTCCTCGAGCATGTCGAGCACGCGCTCGCGCACGTCGTGCTGCGTAGTCGCGTGCCTTGGTGGGGCGCAGCGAGGGAAGCTCGGCGTTGCCGTTCGTGAACGCCCGATAGACGTCGCTGTGGCGATCCGGGATCGGCGGGTCGCCCTTGACGTTGCGCAGCAGCCAGAGCTCCTCGAGGTAGGCGACCTGCGCGAGCTGCCAGACGAGCGGCGTGCCCGTCGGTACCTTCGCGACGAGCTCGCGCTCGCTGACCGGCTCGAGCAGGGCTTCCGTCTGTGCCCGCGCGTTCTCGAGAGTCGCGGCAAGCTCGACTCGCATCTCCACATCTCCAACTCTGCCGAAGCCGTCGGAGCGCGCCTGCACCGATCGGGTGAGATGTCGCTCGGCCGGTACAACGCCAGCCGCTAGCCTTCCGCACGAAGTCGGGGCGGAAATCGTTCGTCGGACGGATGCAAGGTCGTCCGTGCGGCCGATGCGGATCCTCGCGCTCAGCGCGAGGGTTGCGCCACAGCGAACCGAGAGGAGCAGGACCACGTGAGCACCAACGGGAACGGAGCAGTCGTCGTCGCACGCGACGTGATGCGGCGCTACGGCGAGGGAGACACCGCGGTCGACGCGCTGCGCGGTGTCACGGTCGAGATCGCACCCGGGAAGGCGACGGCGGTGATGGGCCCGTCGGGATCCGGGAAGTCGACGTTGATGCACATCCTCGCCGGCCTGGACAAGCCGACGTCGGGCTCGGTCGGCATCGCGGGGACGGAGATCACGACCCTGGGCGACAACGCGCTCACGAAGCTTCGGCGCGAGCACATCGGCTTCGTGTTCCAGTTCTTCAACCTGCTTCCGATGCTCGACGCGAAGGAGAACATCCTCCTGCCGCTGACGATCTGCCGGCGAGAAGCCCGAAGACGGCTGGTTCGACCAGCTCGTCTCCGACGTCGGCCTCGCGGATCGCCTCTCGCATCGGCCGGCGGAGCTCTCGGGCGGCCAGCAGCAGCGCGTCGCGATCGCGCGTGCGCTCGTCTCGAAGCCGACCGTCCTCTTCGCCGACGAGCCGACGGGCAACCTCGACTCCGTCCACGAGCGCGGAGATCCTCGAGCTCCTGCGCCGCTCGGTCGACGAGTACGGACAGACGATCGTGATGGTGACGCACGATGCGCGTGCAGCCGCATCCGCGCACCGCGTGCTCTTCCTCGCCGACGGCGAGATCGTCCGCGAGCTCGGCGAGTGCAACCAGCACGAGATCCTCGCGGTGATAGAAGAGATCGCCGCCGCATGACGAAGGTCGCCCTGCGCGGCCTCCTCGGCCGCAAGCTCCGCGCGGTTCTCACCGCCATCGCGATCGTCCTCGGCGTCGCGATGATCAGCGGCACCTACATCCTCACCGACACCATCGACAGCGCGTTCAAGACGCTCTTCACCGAGTCGTACGCGGGTACGGACGCCGTCGTCACCGGACGGGGCCTGGACATCTCGGTCGACGGCGACTCGGTCCCGAACCCGCCCGTCGACGCGTCTGTGCTGGAGACGGTCCGCTCGGTCCCGGAGGCCGCGCTCGCCACGGGCAGCGTGCTCGACGAGTCCAACACGAAGATCCTGACACCGGAAGGCGAGGCGATCAGCTCGGAGGGCGCGCCGACCTTCGGCTTCGGCATCGACACGAGCGCCGAGTTTGCGCAGTTCAATCCGCTGAACCTCTTCGAGGGACGCTGGCCCGCCGCGGCGAACGAGGTCGTCATCGACGCAGGTACCGCCGACGACCAGGGGTACGCGGTCGGCGACACGGTCGGGATCAGCACGTTGCAGCCGACGCGTGACTTCGAGCTAGTCGGCATCGCCCAGTACGGAAGCGTCGACAGCCTCGGGAACGCGAGCTTCACGGTGTTCACGATTCCCGCCGCGCAGGCCCTGCTCGACCGGGAGGGTCAGTTCGACGCGATCTCGGTCGCCGCGAACGAAGGTGTGAGCGAGGACGAGCTGGTTGCAGCGATCGAGCCCGTTCTCCCCTCGCAGGCCCAGGTCACCAGCGCCACCGCCGAGGCGGAGGAGGCGACGGACGAGGTGAGCGAGTTCACCTCCTTCTTCCGCTACTTCCTGCTCGCCTTTGCGGGGATCGCACTCTTCGTCGGGTCGTTCGTCATCTTCAACACCTTCTCGATCACGGTCGCCCAGCGCACGCGCGAGTTCGCGACGCTGCGCACGATCGGCGCCTCGCGGCGCCAGATCCTCGGATCCGTGATCCTCGAGTCGATCGTCATCGGATTTCTCGCGTCACTCGTCGGGCTCGGTCTCGGGGTGCTCCTGGCCGAGGGGATCAAGGCGCTCTTCGGGAGCTTCGGCATCGAGCTTCCGTCGGCCGATCGCGTCTTCGCGCTGAGGACGGTCATCGTCGCCCTGATCGTCGGCGTCGGCGTGACGCTGCTCGCGGGGCTCTTCCCGGCGATCCGTGCGACGCGTGTGCCGCCGATCGCTGCCGTGCGTGAGGGCGCGACCCTCCCGCACGGGCGTTTCCACCGATTCACGCCCTGGATCGCCGGAGTCATCGTGATCGGTGCTCTCGCACTGCTCGGTCGGGCGATGTTCGCGGACGACGTGGGAACGACCGATCGGCTGCTCTCGATGGCCGCCGGCGTCCTGCTCCTGTTCGTCGGCGTCGCGATGCTCTCGTCGAAGCTCGTTCGGCCGATTGCCGCTGCCGTTGGGCTCCCTGCACGACGCCTCGGGGGCGTGGCCGGCAAGCTCGCGAGCGGCAACGCGGTGCGCAACCCGAGCCGGACGGCGGCGACCGCTGCCGCGCTCATGATCGGCATCGCTCTCGTCGCGTTCATCGCGACGCTCGCGAACGGGATGAAGGCGTCCAACCGGGAGGCGATCGAGGAGCAAATCGCCGCGGACTACGTCGTGACCTCGACGGACGGGTACACGCCGTTCGTCGCGGCGGCCGGTGACGCGCTCGCTGCTTCGCCCGTGCCCGAGGTCGTGACCAGCGTGCGTACCGACGTCGGCGAGGTCAACGGCTCGGATGCCGAGATCGGGGGCATCGAGCCCGACACCATCACCGACGCCTACGTCTTCGACTGGCGGGATGGCGACGACGAGGTGCTCGCGGATCTCGGCACGACGAACGCCGTCGTCAGCTCGAACTGGGCAGAGGACCACGACGCCGAGGTCGGAAGCGTGCTCACGCTTCGCTCGACCGCCGACAGGACGGCCGAGGTCACGGTCGTCGGGACGTTCGAGCCGCCGCCGTTCTACCCCTTGCTCGAGAGCGTGAACGTCTCCACGGAGCTCTTCGACTCGCTCTACGACCGGCCCCGCAACCGCTGGACGTGGGCGAACGTCGCGGGTGAGTCGAGCGACGCGAACCGCGCGCAGATGGAGGAGGCGATCGTCGGCTTCCCGGACACGCAGCTCGAGACACGTGAGCAGTGGATCGAACGCGAGGACGCCGACATCAACGAGTTCATCTCGTTCCTCTACGTGATGCTCACGCTCGCGGTGTTCGTCAGCATCTTCGGGATGATCAACACGCTCGTCCTCTCGGTCTACGAGCGGACGCGCGAAATCGGGATGCTGCGCGCGGTCGGCATGACGCGCCGGCAGACGCGCCGCATGATCCGGCACGAGAGCATCATCACCGCGCTCATCGGCGCCGCGCTCGGGCTGCCGCTCGGGATCCTCCTGGCCGCGCTCGGGACGCGCGCGCTCTCCGACTACAACCTGCGCTTCTCGATCCCGTGGGGGCAGCTGATCGTGCTGACGATCGTCGCGATCGTGATCGGGATCCTCGCGGCCATCACGCCCGCCCGCCGCGCCGCGAAGCTCAAGCCACTCGAAGCGATCGCGTACGAGTAGTCCGATGACGCGCTTCGCGCTCCGCGGGATCCTGGGCAGAAAGCTCCGGACCACGCTGACCGCGGTCGCGATCGTCCTCGGTGTCGCGATGATCAGCGGCACCTACGTCCTGACCGATTCGATCGATCAGGCGTTCGAGCGGATCTTCAACGACATCCGCGAGGGTTCGAACGCGGTGATCAGCGGCAGGTCGGAGTTCGAGCTCTCGGACGGCAGCGGTGTGACCGAGCCGTCCTTCGACGAGTCGCTGCTGCCCGAGGTGCAGGCGCTGCCGGCGGTCGCCGAGGCCGAAGGCTCCGTCGACTCGGAGACGACGCAGCTCATCGGCGACGACGGCAAGGCGGTGGTCTACGGCGGAGCGCCGAACCTCGGCTTCTCCATCGCCAACCCGAGCTCGCCGTTCAATCCACTCACGCTCGTCGACGGTCGGTGGCCGGGCCCGAATCAGGTCATCGTCGACAAGGAGACGGCGGACAAGGAGGACTTCGAGATCGGCGAGACGATCGGGGTGCAGGCCGAGGGACCCGTGGAGCGCCTCGAGCTCTCGGGGATCATGCAGTTCTCGTCCGGGCTCTCGATCGGCGGCGCGACGCTCGCCGGCTTCGACCTGCCGACGGCGCAGCGCCTCCTGCGCAAGGAGGGAAAGCTCGACGAGATCGCGATCGCATCGAAGCCCGACACATCGCAGGAGGAGCTCCTGGGGCAGGTCGAGGGGATCCTCCCGCCCGACACCGAGGTCCGGACGGGCCAGCAGGTCGCCGAGGCCGACGCCGAGGGCACGAACGAGTTCATCACGTTCCTCCAGAGCTTCCTGCTCGCGTTCGGCGGGATCGCGCTCTTCGTCGGCTCGTTCGTGATCGCGAACTCGCTGTCGATCACGATCGCGCAGCGGACCCGGGAGCTGGCGACGCTGCGCACGCTCGGCGCGTCGCGGAGGCAGGTGCTCACCTCGATCATCGTCGAAGCGCTGGTGGTCGGCATCGTTGCGTCGATCATCGGCCTCTTCCTCGGGCTCCTGCTCGCGAAGGGCCTGTTCTGGCTCTTCGACGCGGTCGGCTTCACGCTCCCGAACACCGGTCTCGTGTTCGAGACGCGGACGATCGTGGTCGCGCTCCTCGCCGGCATCCTCGTCACGTTCCTCGCGAGCTTGCGGCCCGCGTTGCGCGCGACCCGCGTTCCCCCGATCGCGGCCGTCCGCGAGGGCGCCACGCTCCCGCCAGGACGATTCGCCCGCTTCCGCTGGATCGGCGCCGTGCTCATGACCGTCGCCGGGTTCGCAGCCCTTCTCTACGGCCTCTTCAAGAGCGGTCTCGACACGACGCAGGTCCTGATCTGGATGGGGCTCGGCACGCTGCTCGTGTTCCTCGGCGTCGCCCTCTTCTCGTCGCGGTTGGTGCGTCCGCTGGCACACGTCCTCGGCTGGCCGGCGACGCGCATGGGCGGCGCCGCCGGCCTGCTCGCCCGCGACAACGCACGGCGCAACCCACAGCGGACGGCATCGACCGCGGCCGCGCTTGATGATCGGGCTCGCGCTCGTCACGCTCGTCGCCACGCTCGCGGCCGGCATCGTGTCGTCGTTCAAGGGCGCGGTGAACGACCTCTTCACCGGCGACTACGCGATCACGGCGCAGAACAACTTCTCGCCGATCCCGATCGACGCCGCCGAAGCGGCGGCGCAGACGCCGCGGGTCACGGTCGTCGGCAACGTCCGCACCGGCGAGGCGCTCCTGAACGGCGACGCCGACTTCATCACGGCGGTCGATCCGGGCATGCGCGAGGTCATCGACATGGACTGGGTCGAAGGCTCCCAGGACGTGATCGCCGACCTCGGCGACGACGGCGCGTTCCTCGACGAGGGCTGGGCCGACGACAACGAGCTGACGACGGGCTCCGACGTCCAGGTCACGTTCCCGAACGGCGTGACGAGGCAGTTCGAGGTCGACGGAATCTTCGATCCTCCGACCGGCGGGTCGCCGTTCGGCGTCGTCACCATCTCCGCGGCCGCGTGGGACGCGCAGGTGGAGAATCCGCGGAACCTCTACTCCTTCCTGAGGATGGAAGGCGGTGAGACGGACGAGAACCAGGCGACCCTGGACGAGGCCCTCGCCGACTTCCCGAACGCGAAGGCCCAGACGAGACAGGAGTTCATCGACAACCAGATCTCCGGGCTCAGCTCGATCCTCAACATCCTCTACGTGCTGCTTGCGCTGTCCGTGATCGTGAGCCTGTTCGGGATCGTCAACACGCTCGTCCTCACCGTGTTCGAGCGCACGCGCGAGATCGGGATGCTGCGCGCGATCGGAATGACGCGACGGCAGGTGCGCCGGATGATCCGCCACGAGAGCGTCATCACCGCGCTCATCGGGGCGGCGCTCGGGATCGTCCTCGGCATCGTCCTGGCCGCGCTTCTCATCGCGCGCGTCGACTTCCTCGTCTTCACGTTCCCGACGACGCAGGTGATCATCTTCGTGATCGCGGCGATCGTGGTCGGGATCGTCGCGGCGATCTTCCCCGCCCGTCGCGCCGCGAAGCTCGATCCGCTGCGCGCTATCGCGTACGAATGACGCCGTCGCCCTCGAGCGCGGCGATCTCCTCCTCGGAGTAGCCGAGCTCGCGCAGGACCTCGGCCGTGTGCTCGCCGACGAGCGGGGGAGGGGAGCGATGCTCGGCGCGGTCGCCGTCGAAGGAGAGCGGGAGCGCCATGAGCTGGAGGTCGGGGATAGCGGGGTGCGCGAGTGGCTGCATGATCCCGAGCGCGCGCGTCTGCTCTGAGCCCGCGACGTCGGACACGTCGGCCACGGGTGCGGCGGGCACTCCTGCAGCGGTCAGCATCTCCTGCCACTCCGCTGTATCGCGCTCGCGCAGCCGTGCGGTGACGAGAGCGATCAGCGCGTCGCGGTTCCGCACGCGGTCGGGGTTCGAACGGAAGCGCTCGTCGGTTGCGAGCTCCGGAAGCGCGAGTGCGACGCACAGGAGCCCGAACAGCCGGTCGTTGCCGGCCGCGACCATGAGCTCGCCGTCGCGCGTCGGGAACACCTCGTAGGGAGCCACCATCGGGAACCCGGTTCCCTCCCGCGTCGGCACGGTGCCGTCAGCGAGGAAGCCGACGAGGTGGTACCCGATGTAGCCGAGCGCGGTCTCGTACAGGGACGCGTCGACGAGCGCACCGGTGCCGCTGCGCTCGCGCTCGAACAGGGCGGCGACGACGCCGAGCGCCGACCACATGCCCGTACCCATGTCGATCAGCGACGAGCCGACGCGCACGCCCGATCGTCCCGGCTCGCCCGTCACGCTGATGAGGCCGCCGGCCGCCTGCATGAGCGCGTCGTAACCCGGCTCGGCCGAGAGTGGCCCGACGTGCCCGTAGGCGCCGACCGAGCAGTAGACGAGGCGTGCGTTGCGAGCGCGCAGCGCGTCGGCGCCGAGGCCCATGCGCTCCGCGAGCCCGGGCCGGAGGCTCTGGAGGAACACGTCCGCGCCGTCGACGAGGCGCAGGACGGCGTCCCGGCCGCGCTCGTCGCTCAACGAGACGGCGAGCGAGCGCTTGCCCGCGTTCACGGACAGGAACATCGCGCCCTCGCCGTTCCAGAAGGGAGGGCCCCACGCACGTGCGTCGTCCCCGGTGTCCGGCCGCTCGACCTTGACCACGTCGGCGCCGAGCGCGGCGAGGATCTCCGCGCAGTACGGGCCGGCGATCGAGGTCGTCACGTCCACGACGCGCGTCCCCGCGAGCGGGAGGAGCGGCATCGGCCAATCATTCCTTGCTGAGAAGATGCGCGGATGCCCGACTGGCTCGACTTCGACCGCTTCACCGAATGGGTCTCGGGCGAGTGGTGGAGCTACCTCGTCATCTTCGGCGTCGCGGTCGTCGACGCGTTCTTCCCGCTCGTCCCCAGCGAGAGCCTCGTCGTCATCGGCGGGAACCTCGCGAGCTCCGGCGACCTCGTCCTCTGGCTGGTCATCCTCTCGGGAGCCGCGGGCGCGATCGTCGGGGACAACATCTCGTTCTGGCTCGGGCACTTCGTCGGCGAGAAGACCGTCAAGCGCGTCTTCGCCAGCGAGAAGTGGCACAAGCGGCTCGAGTGGGCCGAGCGGACGCTGGACGAGCGCGGCGCCTACATCATCCTCATCGCCCGCTTCATCCCGGGCGGCCGCACGGCCGTCACCTTCTCCGCCGGGTACGTGAACACGTTCCCGTGGCGCCGCTTCATCGTCTACGACATCGTCGCAGGGGTCCTGTGGGCGACGTACGCGGCGTTGCTCGGCTACTTCGGCGGCAAGACGTTCGAGGATCACCCGCTCTGGGGAGTCGCCCTCGCCCTGGGCATCGCGTTGACCCTAGGTTTCGTCGTCGAAGCCGTCAGGCACTACCGGCAGCGCCGGCAGGCGACCTGAGCCCGAGATCGCGCCACGCGCGGAGCCCGAAGGCGACCGCCGCGAGGAGGATCACGAGTGCCATGAGCCCGTGCAGGCCGTTGACCCAACCTCCCTGCTCGTCCGTGTCGCCGAGCGCGACCAGCTGGAGGAACGAGAGGACGAAGAACGAGATCGCCATCATCGTCACCGTCCCGTTGCGCCAGGTGCCGCCGATGGCGCCGACGATGACGGCGAGCTGCCCGAGGTGCACGAAGATCGAGCCGGTTTGGTGCGCGTCCAGCGCGCCGTCTCCTGCCCCGCGAACGTAGGCTGCGATCGAGAACGCCTGCCAGAGCACGCCGAGGACGACGACGGCCGAGCCGATCAGGAGCAGCCACAGGAACGCTCGCCTCATCGAGCAGAATCCTCTCTAGGCGGCCGGACGGGACGAGGCCAACGCGTACGCTCCGGTCCGTGAATCGCCTCGCCGGCGCGACGAGCCCGTACCTCCTCCAGCACGCCGAGAACCCCGTCGACTGGTACGAGTGGGGAGACGAGGCGTTCGAGCGAGCGCGCGCCGAGGACAGGCCGTTGCTCGTCTCCGTGGGCTACAGCTCGTGCCACTGGTGTCACGTCATGGCGCACGAGTCGTTCGAGAGCGCCGGGACCGCCGCCCTCATGAACGAGCTCTTCGTGAACGTCAAGGTCGATCGTGAGGAGCGTCCCGACGTCGACGCGGTGACGATGGAGGCGGCCGTCGGCATGACCGGCTCGGGCGGCTGGCCGACCACGGTCTTCATGACACCCGAGGCGAAGCCGTTCTACGCGGGGACGTACTTCCCGCCCGAGCCGCGACACGGGCTGCCGAGCTTCGAGCAGCTGCTGCAGTCGGTGTCCGAGACGTGGCGCGAGCGTCGAGCCGACATCGAGCGCCAGGCGTCGCGCATCGACGACGCACTCGCGGAGCACCGCCCAGGCTGCGCCGTCGAACGAGCCACTGACGACGTCGCTCCTCGCCGAAGCCGCGCGGGGCATCTCCCGCACGTTCGAGCCCGCGTTCGGCGGCTTCGGGCGTGCGCCGAAGTTCCCGGCCGCCTCGACGCTCGAGCTCCTGCTGCGCCGCGGCGACGAACAGTCGCTCGCGATGGTGACGGCGACGCTCGACGGCATGGCCGCCGGAGGAATGTACGACGTCGTCGGGGGCGGCTTTCACCGCTACTCGGTCGACGACCGCTGGCTCGTGCCGCACTTCGAGAAGATGCTGTACGACAACGCACTCCTCGCGGCCACGTATCTCCACGCCTGGGTCGTCACCGGGCGGCCGCGCTACCGCGAGGTGGTCGAGGAGACGCTCGACTACGTGCTCCGGGAGCTGGCGCTCCCGGACGGAGGCATCGCGTCGGCGCAGGATGCCGACACCGACGGCGTCGAGGGGCTGACGTACACGTGGACGCCCGAGGAGGCTGCGGCCGTGGGCATCGCACCGGAGCTGCTCGAGCCGTTCGAGCACGGACGCCTGATCGTTCGCGGCGAGCTCGACCCCGAGCTGCGCGCACGCGTGCTCGCCGAGCGGTCGACACGTGTGCAGCCGTTCCGTGACGACAAGGTGCTCGCATCGTGGAACGGGCTCGCACTCGCCGCGCTGGCGGAGGCCGGCTACCGGCTGGAGCGCGACGACTGGCTCGACGCGGCGCGGCGAGTGGCCGACTTCCTGCTCGGCCCGCTCTCGGACGAGACCGGTCGCCTCCTGCGCTCGCGTCGCGACGGTCGCACGAGCGGCGCCGCCTACCTCGACGACTACGCGAACGTCGCCTTCGGCCTGACGGAGCTCCACGCCGCCTCGGGCGACGTCCGCTGGCTGCTCGAGGCGCATCGGCTGACCCTGCTGGGGGTCGAGCTCTTCGGTGACGACCAGCACGGCGGCTTCTTCCTCGCGCCAGCCGACGGCGACGAGCGCGTGCCGCGCACGAAGGAGCTGCAGGACACGCCGACGCCCTCGGGCAACTCGATGCTCGCGTACGTGCTCCTTCGGGTCGGGCGGATCTGGGGTGACGACGACCTCGAGCGCAAGGCGGTCGAGGTCTTCCGGCTCGTCGAGCCTGCCGTCAGACGCGCGCCCGGCGCGTTCGCCTGGGCGCTCTGCGGCCTCGACCTCTGGTTCAGCCCGCCGCGCGAGATCGCGGTCGTCGGGCACGTGGAAGCACCTGTCGCGCGCGCCGCGCTGACGCCGTTCCAGCCGACGACCGTCGTCGCGGTCGGCCCGGCGGAAGAGGTACCGCTGCTCGCGGGCAAGGATCTGGTCGGCGGCAAGCCGGCGGTGTACGTCTGCGAGCGGTTCGCCTGCCGGGCCCCGGTGACCGAACCCGAGGAGGTGTTCGGGTGATGCGGGTCTGCCTCATGATCGAAGGGCAGGAGGGCGTGACCTGGGAGGACTGGGTGCGACTCGCCCGCCTGACCGAGGAGCACGGCCTGGAAGGGCTTTTCCGCTCCGACCACTACACCGCGATCATCCGCGCCGACGCGCCGGCCCTCGACGCGTGGGCGACGCTCGCCGGGCTCGCGGCTGTCACGGAGCGCATCCGGCTGGGGACGCTCGTCTCGCCGTCGACGTTCCGCCACCCGAGCGTTCTCGCGCGCATGGCCGCGACGGTCGACCACATGTCCGGTGGGCGCGTCGACGTCGGCATGGGGTCCGGCTGGTACGAGCGCGAGCACGAGGCCCACGGGTTCCCGTTCCTCGACGGCAGGCAGCGCTTCGAGCTCTTCGCCGAGCAGGTGGAGATCGTCGTCCGCTCGTGGACGGAAGAGCGGTTCGACCACGACGGGGCGTCGTATCGCCTCCGCGACCAGCAGGCACTTCCCCGGCCCGTGCAGCAGCCCCATCCACCGCTCGTGCTCGGCGGCACGGCGAAGCCGCGCTTCGCGGCGCTCGCTGCCCGCTACGCCACGGAGGTCAACACGCTCGGAGCACCGAACGACGACCTTCGCGCGCGGAAGGCCGTCCTCGACCGTGCGTGCGAGGAGGCCGGCCGCGACCCGGCGACGCTCGCGTACTCGGTCATGACGGCGTGTTTCGCGGGCGAGAGCCATGGCGACGTCGTCGAGCGCGTCGGCCGCTTCCTCGCGATCCGCGGCAGCGACGCCGACCCGGAGACGCTGCTGACCGAGCGCCGGGGGAGCTGGCTCGCGGGAACCGTCGACGAGGTTGCTGCCAGGATCGCGGAGCTCGAGGCACTCGGCGCGTCGCGGGTCTTCCTCCAGCACCTGAACCACTCGGACGACGAGATGGTCGCACTGGTCGGTGAACGACTGCTGCCGGTCATTAGGTAGCGTCCTGCCTCATGGCGACGACAGAGCTGACGGGTGCAGAAGACGTTGCGTGGGACCTCACACACCTGTACGAGGACGGTGACGACCCGCGCATCGAGCAGGACGTGCAGGAGACCGAGACGAGCGCGGCAGCGTTCAGGGAGCGGTACTACGGCAAGGTCGCGGAGCTGAGCGCCGACGAGTTGCGGGAGGCGATCGAGGAGCGCGAGCGGATCGAGTCGACCTTCACGCGCGCGATCTACTTCGCGCACCTCCAGTTCTCGACGGACATGGCCGACTCGACGCGCGGGGCGCTCGTGGCGCGTCTCACGGAGAAGGGCGCCGCGATCGACACGCAGCTCCTCTTCTTCGGCCTGGAGCTGGCGGCGCTCGAGGACGGGCGGGCGGAGGCCCTGCTCGCCGACGAGGCGCTCTCGCACTGGCGGCACTGGCTGCGCACGGTCCGGAAGTTCCGCCCGTACCTGCTCACCGAGCCGGAGGAGAAGATCGTTACGGAGAAGGCGGTCTCCGGCTTCGCCGCCTGGGACAGGCTCTACGACGAGCTCCTGAGCGCGATCCGCGTCGACCTCGACGGCGAGGAGGTCGGCTTCGAGCAGGCGATGGCCAAGCTCTACTCGTCCGATCGCGACGAGCGCCGCCGCGCGGCCGAGGCCGTGACCGCCTCGCTCGACCCGGGGCTGCGAACGCGGACGTACGTCTTCAACACGATCGCCGTGGACAAGTCCATCGACGATCGGCTGCGGGGGTACGAGACCTGGATCTCGGCGCGCAACCTGTCGAACGACACCACCGACGAGGCGGTCCAGGCACTCGTCGACGCGGTTGTCGGGCGCTACGACGTGGTCCAGCGCTACTACCGGCTGAAGGCGCGCATGCTCGGTCTCGACAAGCTCACCTACTACGACCGCATGGCGCCGATCGGCGACGACCCGACCCAGGTCGGCTGGGACGAGGCGAGGCAGCTCGTGCTCGACGCGTACTCCGACTTCTCGACGGAGTCGGGCGAGGTCGCCGGGAAGTTCTTCGACGAGGGCTGGATCGACGCGCCGCCGCGGGAGAACAAGCGCCCGGGCGCGTTCTGCGCGACGACAGTCCCGGGCGTCCATCCGTACGTCTTCTTGAACTTCACGGGTGACCGGCGCTCCGTCCTCACCCTCGCGCACGAGCTCGGCCACGGCCTGCACGGCTACCTGTCGCAGCCGCTCGGCCTCTTCAACTCGAACACGCCGTTGACGACCGCCGAGACGGCGTCTGTATTCGGCGAGGCGCTCACATTCAAGCGGCTGCTCGCGATCGAGGAGGATCCGAACCGCAGGCTCAACCTGCTCGCAGGGCGGATCGAGGACTCGATCGCCACGGTCTTCAGGCAGGTGGCCATGAATCGCTTCGAGAACGTGGTGCACTCATGGCGTCGGGACGAGGGCGAGCTCTCGATCGAGAAGTTCGAGGAGCTCTGGCTCGCGTCGCAGACGGCGATGTTCGGTGACTCCGTGGACATCGACGGCTACGGGACGTGGTGGAGCTACATCCCGCACTTCATCGGCACGCCCGGCTACGTGTATGCGTACTCGTACGGCTTCCTGTTCGCGCTCTCGATCTTCAGGAAGTACGAGCTCGAGGGCGACTCGATGGTCGAGCCGTACCTCGACGTGCTCCGGGCGGGCGCGTCCAAGCCGCCGCAGGAGCTCGCCGAGATGGTCGGGCTCGACCTCACCGACCCGGCGATCTGGGCGAGCGGTATCGACGCGCTCGCCGCGGAGCTCGACGAGGCCGAGGCGCTCGCGGGCGAGCTGGGATTGAGCTAGGCCGCCGACTCGGCAGGAAGCCCGAGCAGGACCGCCTCGACCTGGCGGAGCCGATCGACCTCGCCGCGGATCCCGGTCATCGTGTCGTTGTAGAGGAACGCCTCCGCGAGCCGGACGATCGCGTAGGCGAGCACGTCGGGCTCCACGGCCGGAGCGAATGTCCCGCGGCGCACCTCGTCCTCGATGCAGCTCGTGACCTTGGCGACCATGGACGGCTGCACGACGCCCGAGCTCGACGTGATGATCCGCAGTGCGTTGCGCTCGTACGCGAGGAAGGCTCGCAGCGCCGGCGCGGCGGCGAGCTCGCGGTTGATCCGATCGAAGGTGTCGAGCAGCGCCGTCGCACCCGAGCCGGTCGCCCTGGTGCGCGCGTTTTCGAGGATCGGCTCGGCAGCCAGTACGAGAACCTCGCCCAGGAGCCGCTCGCGGGAGCCGAACCAGCGATAGATCGTCGTGCGCCCGAGCCCGAGCTCCCCGGCGAGTGCTTGCACGTCGATTCGCTGTCCGTGCAGGTAGCGATCGAGCGCTCGCTCGAGCACGTCCGCGCGGCTGGCCGCGGCCGGGCGGCCTCGACGCGGCGCGGATGTGTCGACAGCGGTCACGACCGATCGAGGATACCGCGGATTCGGAACATTTGAGTTCCCGTGTATTGAAACAGCGGCGTGCGCGTGTCATCATCGCTCCACGTGCGCCATCACGTAACGGACTGCACTAACCACGAGGGCAAAACCGTCGTTCTAAGGTCTAGCGGCGCGCGCGTACCGGCGGTACTCTCGCGGCGACAGGCAGGAGTCGGAGAGGGACCTACAAGGAGGAAGTCGGTGCGAAAGCTCATTGTGTGCGGGGTCGGCCTCGTAGCCGTGCTTGCGCTCACGGTGCCGGGCGCGTTCGGTGGCGCTGCCCAGACACCGGGCGTCACGGCGAAGTCGATCACCATCGGCGGGACGTTCCCGCTCACCGGGCCTGCGGCGACGTACGCGCCGATCCCGGTCGGGATGAAGGCGTACTTCGCCTACATCAATGCTCGCAAAGGTCCTGACGGCAAGCGCGGCGTCATGGGCCGCCAGATCGTCTGGAAGTACTACGACGACGGGTACAACACCGCGCAGACGGCCCAGCTCACGCGGCGCCTCGTCGAGCAGGACAAGGTCTTCGCGACCGTCGGCCAGCTCGGCACCGAGCCGGTTCTCGCCTCGCGGGCCTACATGAACCAGCAGAAGGTTCCGCAGGCGCTCGTTTTCACCGGTGCCTCCTACTGGGGCCTTCAGTACAAGGAGTACCCGTGGACGACCGGGTGGCAGCCCGACTACATCGCGGAAGGCCGCCTCTATGGCTTGCACGCCAAGGCGAACCACCGTGGCAAGAAGATCGCGATCGTGTACCAGAACGACGACTACGGCAAGGACTACCTGTACGGCTTCCTGGCTGCGCTCGGGAAGCAGTACGCGGACGCCAACGTCGTCGCCCGGGAGCCGGTGGAGACGACAGCCACGTCGGTCGCAGCCCAGATGATCCGCATCCGCGCGAGCGGTGCGCAGGTCCTTACGGTGTTCCAGCTCCCGAGGCCGAGCGCGACGACGATCGGGACGGCCAAGGCGCTCGGCGTCAACCCCGACCAGATCTACCTGAACTCCGTCGCCGCGATCAAGCCGATCATGGACGGCCTCGTCGCCTCGCTCGGAGCGCCGTACGTGAACGGCATCATCACCGACCTCTACACCAAGGATCCGGCCGATCCGCGGTGGGCCAACGACGCCGCGATGAAGCAGTACAAGACGATCATCGCGAAGTACGGCGGTGGCCTGAATCCGGACGACGGTCAGGTCTACATCGGAGCCGCCAAGGCCGAGGCGTTCGTGCAGGTGCTCTACCGGGCCGGCAAGAACCCGACGCGCGCGAGCCTCATGAACGCCCTTACGAGCATGAACTACCCGAACAAGTTCCTGCTCCCAGGGGTCGTCCAGAAGTCGTCGAAGACGGATCGCTTCATCGTGAGCCAGATGCAGCTCCATCGGTACAACTCGACGACGAAGCTCTGGGTGCCCAATGGCAAGCTGATCGAGGGTCGCCCGCGCTAGAGGCTTCTCTCTACGTGTGACTGGAATGGGGGCCGGGTGACCGGCCCCTATTTCGTCCGCAGCCGGTACTGCTCCCAGTAGCGCTCCATCGTCGTCGAGCGGTGCGCGAGGTGGAGGAGGTCGTACGCCGCCACGTTGACGGCGCGCACGATCCACTCTCCCTCGTCCCCGAGGTCGAGGACGTTCACGCACGCGGGCGCCTGCTCGAAGTGGCCCAGGAACATCCGCTCGCCCGTGAGCGCGTAGGAGAGGAGCGCCCGGTTGACGCCGCCGTGGAGGACGGCCAGCGCCGTGTGCCAGTCGTCCGCGCCGACGAGTCGCTCGAGGGCCGGGACGACGCGGTCGAAGAGCTCGCCGATCGACTCGCCGCGCAGGAAGCGCGTCTCGTTCGGAATCACTCCCCGGAACGCATGCACGAACTCCCGCTCGAGCGCGTCGGCCGGGATGTCGGAGAGCCGGCCGCCCTGGATCTCGCGAAGCTCGGGCCAGGCCTCGGGATCGAGCTCCGGCGCGACGATCGCGGCCGTCTCGAGCGTCCGCGGCAGCCCGCTCGTCACGACGCGGTCGACCTCGATGCCGTCGAGCGCCTCGGCCACGGCCGTCGCCTGCGCGACCCCTTCGTCGTTCAGCGGCACCTCCGCCGGGTTCACGGGCGTCCCGTCCTCGGCGAAGTAGGACACCTCGGCGTGGCGCATCAGGTACAGGCGGCGGCGCATGCGCTGCATAGGATCGCACCGTGCCGCCCGCTGCCGTGCCCTCAGGCGACATCGTCGAGACGTCGGCCGAGGCCTCTGGTCTGACCAAGCCGGCGCTGCTCGTGCTCGATCGCGTGCAGGCGTTCCTCGACGAGCACGACCTCGGTGCGGGGCCCGTGCGCGCGCAGCGCATCGGGGAAGGCGGCGGCTCGAACTTCACGTTCCTGCTCGAGCGGGAGACGGACACGTTCGTCCTGCGCCGTCCGCCGCGTCCGCCGCTGCCCCCATCCGCACACGACGTCGTGCGCGAGGCGAGGCTCCAGCTCGCTCTGCGGGAGGCGGGGTTCGGTCGGTTGCCGACGATCGTCGCCGTGGGCGAGGACGAAGGCGTGCTCGGGGTCCCGTTCTACGTCATGACGTATCTGGACGGCATCGTCCCCACAGACGCAGCGTCGGTGAGCCTCGAGAGTCGAACCGACCGCCGGGCCCTCGGCGACGACCTCGTCGACGCGCTCGTCGAGATCCACGCGGCCGACGTGTCGAGTCCCGGCCTGGCGGCATTCGCCCGTCCCGGGAGCTACAACGAGCGCCAGGTCCGACGCTTCACGCAGCTCTGGGAGATCAACAAGACCCGTGACCTTCCGGTCGTCGAGCGAGTCGCTGCTCAGCTCGCGGCTGCGATCCCAGAGCCACTCCCGTCGACCGTCGTGCACGGAGACTTCCGGCTCGGCAACACGATGGTCGGGCGCGACGACCCGTCGAGGATCCTCGCCGTGCTCGACTGGGAGATGGGCGCGATCGGCGACCCCCGCGCGGACGTCGGCTACCTGCTCGCGACCTACAGCGAGCCGGGCGGGCCGCCGAACCCGCTCGGGACGTCTCCGGTCACGGCCCTCGAGGGCTTCCCGTCGAGGGCGGAGCTGGTCGAGCGCTACGTGGCCGGAAGCGGCCGGGCCGTCGAGCCGCTCGGCTGGTTCGAGGCGCTCGCGCTCTGGAAGGCGGCCGTCTTCTGCGAGGCGATCTACGGACGGTTCCTGCGCGGGGAGCTTGGCGCGGAGGACGAGCGTGCCGCACGCTTCGAGGAAGGCGTGCCGTTCCTCGCCGAGTCTGCCGCTGCGGCGATCGCTTGCGCTGATCTACAGCGCGATCTCGGCGAGCGCCCGTAGGGCTTCCGGCTGCTGGGTCGAGACGAGGAGCGAGGTCGCGCCGGACTCACGCCACGCGTCGACTCGCTCTGCGAGGCGCTCCTTCGGCCCGACGAGCGCGACCTCGTCGACGAACGCGTCCGGCACGGCCGCCGCAGCGTCGCGCTTGTGCCCGTCGAGGTACAGGTCCTGGATCTCGCGGGCGGCATCCTCGAAGCCGTAGCGGCAGGCGAGGTCGTTGTAGAAGTTCTTGCCGCGCGCGCCCATCCCGCCGATGTAGAGCGCGTAATACGGCTTCAGGAACTCGCGCCCCGCCTCGACGTCGTCGATCAGGATCGCCGGCGCGGTGGCGGCGATGTCGAAGCCCTCGCGCGCGCTTCGCGATGACGTCCCCGAACGCGTCGCGCGCTCTCGCCGGCGACCAGAAGATCGGAAGCCAGCCATCGGCGATCTCGAACGCCTGTGCGACAGCCTTCGGGCCCATGACCGCGAGGTAGATGGGAATGTCTGCGCGAAGAGGACGCGCCATGAGCTTGAGCGGCTTGCCCAGCCCCGTTCCGTTCCGAACCGGGATGTCGTAGTGCTCGCCGTGGTGCTCGACGAGCTCCCGCCGCAGGGCGGCGCGCACGATCTCGACGTACTCGCGAGTCTTCGTCAGCGGCTTGCCCCACGCCTCGCCGTGCCAGCCCTCCACGACCTGAGGTCCGGAGGTTCCGAGGCCGAGGAGAAAGCGGCCGCCGGAGAGGAGGTCGAGCGTGGCCGCGGTCATCGCCGTGTTCGCCGGCGTCCGGCCGGGGATCTGCATGATCGCGCTCCCGAGCTTGATGCGCTCGGTGGTCGCGCCCAGCCAGGAGAGAACGGTGATGCAGTCGGTTCCCCAGGCCTCGGCGGCCCAGGCCGAGTCGTAGCCGAGCCGCTCCGCCTCCTGGGCGAGCGTGATCGGCTCGAGGGGGCTCGTCCCCGGCGGCGCGTAGCCCATGTAGAACCCCAACTGCACGCTCACCTCTCTGGTCGCATAGGGATCAGCCTGCGATGCTAACGCCATGACGATCGCCGACCTTCGCCCTACCGACGAGGTGCTCGAGCTCAAGGAGCGCGTCCGCGCCTTCATGGACGAGCACGTCTATCCCAACGAGGCCGTGCTCCACGGCGAGGACGAGGAGGCGGACGCACTCGTCCAGCGACTCCGCGGGCTCGTCCGGGAGCAGGGCCTGTGGGCGCCGCACATGCCGCCTGAAGCCGGGGGGTCGAGCGGGAGCTTCCTCGTGTACGCCCACCTGAACGAGGAGATCGGCAGGAGCATCTGGGGCCAGCTGATCTTCGGCTGCCAGGCGCCGGACGCGGGCAACGCGGAGATCCTCTGGATGTTCGGAACCGACGAGCAGAAGGAGCGTTGGCTCCGGCCGCTCGTCGCCGGCGAGATCCGCTCCTTCTTCTCGATGACCGAGCCCGAGGTTCCGGGCTCCGATCCGACGACGCTGCGGACGCGTGCCGTCCGCGATGGCGACGAGTGGGTGATCGACGGGCACAAGTGGTTCTCGTCGGGCGCTGAGGGCGCCGCCTTCGGGATCGTCATGGCAGTCACGGATCCCGACGGGGACCCGCACCGACGCGCGACGCAGATCGTCGTCCCGGCCGACACGCCCGGGGTCGAGATCGTGCGCGCGATTCCGACGATGGGCCATCGCGGCCGAGGCTGGACGACGCACTGCGAGGTGCGCTACACGGGAGTCCGCGTTCCCGTCGAGAACACGCTGGGCGAGGCGGGCGACGGCTTCCGGATCGCCCAGAAGCGACTCGGGCCGGGCCGTATCCACCACGTGATGCGCTGGCTCGGGCAGATGCAGCGCGCCTTCGAGCTGATGTGCACGTACGCGCTCGAGCGGGAGTCGTTCGGCGGGCCGCTCGCGGAGAAGCAGACGGTTCAGAACTGGATCGCCGACTCAGCGGCGGAGATCCAGGCCTGCCGCCTCATGACCCTCGACGCGGCGCACAAGATCGACCAGGGCGACGAGGCGCGGGTCGAGGTCTCCGTGATCAAGTTCTACGCCGCTCGCGTCCTCCACGATGTGATCGATCGCGCAGTGCAGGTGCACGGCGCGCGCGGCCTCACGGACGCGACGCCGCTCGCCGGGATGCTCTCGATGGCCCGTGGCGCCCGTATCTACGACGGTCCGGACGAGGTGCACCGCATGGTCGTCGCGCGCCGGATCCTGAAGTCGTTCGCCGCCGGCGACCCGTGGCGCTTCGAGTAGTCGTCGCGGCAGCAGCCGTTCTCGGGCTGGCCCTGCTCCTCGCTGCCGCGGGCGCCCCGGGTCGGGCCGAGCCGCTCGTCGTCGTCGCGCCGGACGTCACCGGGCCGAGAGTCGCGGCGGCCGGAGACATCGCGTGCGATCCGGACAGCGATTCCTTCAACGACGGGAAGGGCGAGGGGCTCGAGTGCAGGCAGAAGGCGACATCGGATCTCCTCGTCCGCGGCCGGTACAAGGCTGTGCTCGTGCTCGGGGACATCCAGTACGAGGACGGCTCGTACGAGGAGTTCGTCGGGTCGTACGACCCGACCTGGGGTCGCGTCAAGGGCATCACGAGGCCCGTCCCCGGGAACCACGAGTACGAGACCGACGGTGCGGAGGACTACTTCCGTTACTTCGGGAAGCGGGCCGGCGACCCGGCGAGGGGCTGGTACAGCTTCGACCTCGCCGGCTGGCACATCGTCGCGCTCAACTCGAACTGTGACGACGTCGGAGGGTGCGGGCCGGGATCACGCCAGCTGCGCTGGCTGCGTGCCGACCTCGCGGGTCACCCTGCCACGTGCACGCTCGCCTACTGGCATCACCCGCGCTTCTCGTCGGGCGACGACGGCAGCGACCCGACGTACGTCGCGTTCTTCCGGGCGCTCTACAACGCGAATGCGGACCTCGTCCTCGTCGCTCACGACCACGGGTACGAGCGGTTCGCGCCTCAGCGGGCCGACGGTGTCCGCGATCTCGGCCGTGGGCTTCGCCAGTTCGTCGTCGGCACCGGCGGGAGGAGTCTCCGAGGCTTCCCGAAGCTGCGCCCGAACAGCGAGGTGCGCAACGCATCGAGCTTCGGCGTGCTCGAGCTCACGCTCGGGAAGTCGGCCTACGCGTGGCGCTTCCGGCCGGCGGTGGGGTCGTTCACGGACAGGGGCTCCGCCCGCTGCCACTGACGCGCGGTTAGCGGGGGCCCGGAACGCCCTTGAACTCGTAGAGAAGCGGCTCGCGGCCCGGCTGCACGACCCAGGCCTCGCCCGTGCCTTCGCTCTGGTACGCGGCCCAGACACCGTTCGCGACGGCCTCGGGCGTGAGCAGCCTGTAGCCGCGCGACTCGAGCTCCTGCTTGAACTCCGGCGGCGAGAGCGGTGTGTCCGCCCAGCCGGGGCAGACGACCTGGATGCGGATCCCGCGGCGCTCGAGCTGGGAGGCGACCGAGCGGACGAAGCCGACGACGGCGTGCTTCGTCAGGCCGTAGATGGGGTCGTCCGGAATGCCTACGAGGCCGGCGAGCGAGGCGGTGACGACGATCGTGCTCCCGTTCGGCATCACGCGGTCGAGACGGCGGACGCCGTACACCACGCCGTCCACGTTGACGCCGACCGCGCGGCGGTACTGGTCGTCCGTCAGCGCCGTGATGTCCTCGCTCCCTGTGAGGACGCCCGCGTTCAGGCAGGCGAGGTCGACCGAGCCGATGTGCTCCCAGGCTGCCGGGTCGCTGACGTCGAAGCCCGAGACGAGGTCGAGCTCCTTCACCTCGAACCCCTCGGCCCGCAACTTGGTGACGATCGCCGCGCCGATTCCTCCGGCCGAGCCGGTTACGAGTGCCGTCATGGTGTGAGTACGACCTTTCCAGTCGATTGCCGTGTCTCGACGAGCCGATGCGCGTCGGCGGCTTGCTCGAGCGGAAACTCGGCGCCGACGACCGGCCGTACCGCCCCGCCCTCCCAGAGCTTCAGAACGTCCTTCGCGCCGCGCTCGACCAGCTCGGGATTGCGTCTGATGAGCCTGCCCAGGTAGAAGCCGTGGACTCCGATGTTGCGGCCGACGAGCCAGGTCGGGCTGACGTCCTGCCACATGCCCCCGGCGTAGCCGACCGCGATTGCGGTTCCCATCGGCTTCAAGAGCTCGAGCGAGGCCGCGAAGACCTCGCCTCCGACGAGATCGAACACGATGTCGACGGGCTCCAGCTCGCCGATCTGCTCGTACGTGACCGCCTCGACGGCTCCGAGGGAGCGGGGGAGCTCGAACTTCTCGGCGCTGCCGACTGCGGCCACCGGGCTCCCGTTCAGCGCACGCACGATCTGAACCGCCGCTGTGCCCACCGCACCCGCGGCGGCCGTGACGAGCACGCGCGCGCCGAACGCGATCCGCACGAGCTCCGACAGCGGGATCCAGGCCGTGAGGAACGCCATCGGGAACGCGGCCCCCTCGGCGAAGCTAGCCGGATCCGGGCAGCGGAAGCAGCCAGCGCCGGTCGACGACGGCGCGCTCCGCGTAGCCCCCGCCGTCCGAATGGGCGAATCCCATCACGCGAGCCCCGTCGAGCTCGCCCGCGATCTCCGATCCCAGCACGGTCGGCAGCTCGGGCATCTGCGGGTACATGCCCCGGCGAATCAGGATGTCCGCGAAGTTGATCCCGGCCGCCCGGACGCCGACGACGGCCTGCTTCTCCCCGGCCTCGGGCTCGGGGACCTCACGGATGACGAGCTGCTCGGGCTCGCCGACACCCTCGAGGACGGCGGCCTTCACCGACCCGTGAACTGCGGCTCGCGCTTTTCCAGGAACGCGGCGACGCCCTCGGCTCCGTCCTCGGACTCGAGGCAGCGCCTGAAGCCGTCGGCCTCGCGCCGGAGCCCCTCTTCGAGTGGGAGGTCGCGCGTCGTACGGGCGAGCTCGCGGATGACGGCCACCGCGACCGGTGACCGCGCCGCGATGGCGCGGGCGATCTCGAGCGCGGCGTCGTGCAGCTCCGCGCGCGGGACGACCTTCTCGACGAGCCCCCACTGGTACGCGGTCGCCGCGTCGACGAAGTCGCCGGTGAGGTTCAGCAGCAGCGCCCGCCCGACGCCGACGATTCGCGGCAGCCGCTGCGTCCCGCCGCCGCCGGGAATGAGCCCGAGCTTGATCTCCGGCTGCCCGAGCTGCGCGTCGTCGGACGCGACCCGGATGTCGCAGCACATCGCCAGCTCGAGCCCGCCGCCGAGGCAGAAGCCGTGGATCGCGGCGACGAACGGCTTGTCGGCGGCGTCCATGCGTGCGCCGAGCTTCTGGATCCCGCGAGCAGACCCGCTCTCCTGCGCCTCGGCCGCGGCCTGGCGCAGCGACGGGAACTCGGAGATGTCCGCACCTGCGACGAAAGCGCGCTCGCCTGCGCCTTTCAGGACGATCGCGCGAACGGCGTCGTCGGCGTCGAGGCGCTCGACCTCCGCCTCGAGCTCCTCGAGGAGTGGCGCCGAGAGCGCGTTGACGGGCGGGTGGTCGATGGTGACGATCGCGACCGAGCCGTCGAGCTCGGTCGATACGAAGTCGCCCATCTACGCAGTCTCCGCGGGCTGCTTGGCGAACTGCTCGCGGAGCGCCGTCTTGCGGAACTTGCCCACGGCCGTCTTCGGGATCTCGTCCACGAACTCGAACTTCTCGGGCAGCCACCACTTGGCGAAGCTCGGCGCGAGGAACTCGCGCAGCTCGTCGGGCGACGCCTCCTCGCCCTCGCGGAGCACGACGACCGCGAGCGGCCGCTCCGACCACTTCTCGTCGGGGATCGCGATGACGGCCGCCTCGGCCACCGAGGTGTGCCCCATGAGCGCGTTCTCGAGCGCGACCGTCGAGATCCACTCGCCGCCCGACTTGACGAGGTCCTTCTCGCGATCCTGCACCTCGACGAAGCCGTCCGGGTGGATCGTGACCACGTCGCCCGTCCGGAACCAGCCGTCGTCCGTCCAGCGGTCGGCACCCTCGTCGGACTCGAAGTACGCCGAGGCGATCGACGGGCCGCGCACCTCGAGCTCGCCCATCGTCTCGCCGTCCCAGGGCACGAGCCCCTCGGCGCCGCGGGCGCGGATCTCGCAGAACGGAATCGGAAGCCCCTGCATCGCGCGCCGTGTGTACGCCTCCTGCGGGCGAGAGCCCCGCCTCCTGCCCGGGCGCGCCGGAGAGCGTGCCGACCGGGCTCATCTCGGTCATCCCCCAGCCGTGGACCATGTGCAGCCCGTGGCGCTCGGCGAACGCCTCGATCATCGCCCGCGGCGGCGCCGCCCCGCCGACCGTCATGTACTTGATCGACGACACGTCGTAGGCGTTCGGGTCGGCGTCGAGCGTCTGCAGGATCCCCATCCAGATCGTCGGCACGCCGGCCGTGACCGTGACCTTCTCCTGCTGGAAGGCCTCGAGGAGGCTGACCGGATCGAGGTGCGGGCCCGGGAAGACCTGCTTGACGCCCGTCATCGTGCAGGAGTACGGGAAGCACCACGCGTTCGCGTGGAACATCGGCACGACCGGGAGACACACGTCGTCGGCGGTGAACCCGAGCCCGGTGATCACCGTCAGCGCGTGGATCGCGATCGCGCGGTGTGAGTAGAGGACGCCCTTGGGTCGCCCGGTGGTGCCGCTCGTGTAACACATCGCCGCGGCCGAGCGCTCCGGGAGGTCTCGATACGAGAACTCCGACTCGTCAGCCTCCGCGAGCAGCTCCTCGTAGTCGACCGCGCCGTTCGGAGTCGGCCCGTCGCCGACGGCGATGACGTGCTCGAACTTGCAGCGGCCGACGAACTGCTCCGCGAGCGGCCACAGCACCTTGTCCACGATCAGGACGCGGTCGCCGCCGTGGGTCGCGATGTAGGTGTTGTCGTCGGGGTGGAGGCGGAGGTTCAGCGTGTGTGTGACGAAGCCGCCGACGGGCGCGCCGATGTACGTCTCGAGGTGCTGCGAGTGGTTCCACATGAACGTCCCCACGCGGTCGCCGTCCTCGATGCCGAGCTTCCGGAGCGCAACGACGAGCTTCTTCGTCCGCGAGACGAAGTCCGCGTACGAGTACCGATGCCAGCTCTTGTCCGGCAGTCGGCTCGCGATCTCGCTCTCGCCATAGAGCTCGTCCGCGCGCCGCAGGATCGCGGGCACGTTGAGCTGGTAGTCCATCATCAGGCCGTCCACCTCTAGCCTCCTTCCGTCGCCGCGACCGGTACCTGACTCGCGGCGGGAGCCTCGCCGCGTGACTCGTCCAGTAGCGCCGCCGCCACCTCGGCCCGCAGCCGGGTGCCGGAGGCGCCGAAGCTCTCGATCCCGAGCGCGCGCTTGTACAGACGGTGCAGCTCGTGCTCCCACGTGAAGCCGATGCCGCCGAGGACCTGGATCGCGCGCTCGCAGACGAACACGGCACTCTCCGCCGCGTACGACTTCGCCGCCGAGGCCGCGATGGCGGCCTGCGCGTCGCCGGTGGCGACGCACCACGCGGCCCAGAGCGCGAGGGAGCGCGAAAGCTCGACCTTTGTGTACGAGTCCGCGATCGGATGGGAGACGGCCTGGTATGTCCCGATCTTCTTCCCGAACTGCTCGCGCGAGGAGGCGTACTCGAGCGCGTACTCGAGCGCTCGCCGCGCGGCGCCGCATGCCTCGAGAGCGAGCGCGGTCTGCGATCTCGCCTCGATCTCGGGCAGGACGCTCGACTCCGCGAGCCGGCGGCCGGGCTCGCCGCCGCGGACGACGCCGAGCGGCCGCGTGGCGTCCGTCGTGTGCAGGACCTCCCGCTCCGCGCCCTCGAGCTCGTAGATGCCGTCCCCGCCGACGATGGCCACGCGTTCGGCGCTGTCGAGGTCGGGGACGAGCGGGCCGAAGGCCAGCGTCCAGCTCGCCTCTCCCGCCGCGACCTCCGCACGCAGCTCCGCGGGAAGCGCGGGGAACGTCAGCCCGACGGTTGCGAAGTACGGGCCGCGGTAGAGCGCCCGCCCCAGCTCCTCGAAGAGAACGGCCTCCTCGAGGAACGACAGCCCGGCGCCGCCATCCTCCTCTGCGATGGACACGCCCGTCCAGCCGAGCTCGGCGAGCTGCGCCCAGGTGGGCTCCGGAGTCGCAGCGAGGAACTCACGCGCCTGCTCGCGGAGGGCTTCCTGCTCGGGCGTGAACGTGAAGTCCATGGGCTCCTGGTCCTAGCGCGAGTAGGGAAGGCCGAGCACGCGCTCGGCGACGATGTTGCGAAGTACCTCCGACGTGCCCGCCTCGATGGTGTTGCCGCGGCTGCGGAGCTGCTGGTGCTGCCAGTAGCCGCCGTACGGCGCGTTCTCGGCGCCGAGCGCCGCATCCGGGCCGAGCAGCTCGAGTGCGAGCTTCGTCACTCGCTGGTTCGCCTCCGACCACACGAGTTTCGAGATGGAGCCCTCCGGGCCTGGCATGCCGGTCTTCATGAGCGCCGACAGCGAGCGGTAGTTCGTGTAGCGGACGCCCTGCAGCTCGATCCACTCGCGCGCGATCTGGTCGCGCTGTAGCTGGTCGGCCCCGCGGTCGCGCGCGAGCGCGATCAGCTTCCCGATCTGCACCTCGAGCACGGCCTGCAGCGCGAAGCCGAGGGTCCCGCGCTCGTGCAGGAGCGTCGTCATCGCGACCTGCCAGCCGCTGCCGATCTCGCCGAGCAGGTTCTCGGCCGGAACGCGTACGTCGGTGAAGAAGATCTCGTTGAACTCGGCCTCGCCCGTGATCTGGCGCAGCGGGCGTACCTCGACGCCGGGTGCGTGCATGTCCACGATCAGGTAGTTGAGCCCGGCGTGGCGCGTGGAGTCAGGATCGCCGCGGGTGAGCAGGATGCAGTAGTCGGCGATGTGCGCGAACGACGACCACACCTTCTGCCCGTTGACGACGAAGTGGCCGTCGTCGAGGCGTGAGCTCGTGCGGACGCCCGCGAGGTCGGACCCGGCACCGGGCTCGGAGAACCCCTGGCACCAGATCTCCTCGGCGGAGAGGATCGCGGCCAGGTGGCGCGACTTCTGCTCGTCGGTGCCGTGCGCGATGATCGTCGGGCCGGCCATGCCGATCCCGATCACGCCGATGTGGGGCGGTGCCTCGGCGCGCGCCATCTCCTCGAGGAAGATCGCCTGGTGGGTGTACGGCGCGCCTGCGCCTCCGTACTCCTCCGGCCACGTGAGCCCCGCGTACCCCGCGTCGTAGAGCGCCCGGCTCCACTCGCGCATCTCGGGGCGGTCGAAGCGAGCCTCGCCCCCGCGGTTCCCGCGAACCGAGTCGGGGACGTTCTCCTCGAGCCACTCGCGCAGCTCGGCCCTGAAGGCGGCCTCCTCCGGCGTGTCGCGCAGTTCCATCGCGCCCGATCCTAGACGCCTGGCTCGGCGCGGGCAGGTTCCTCGTGTCCTGCGTACACACCTGGTCGTTGCGGCCGTCCTCGTAGCCCGATTAGGGTCTCGTCTCGATGCCCCTCCTCGAGGTACGGGACGTCACGCTCCGGTTCGGCGGCATCGTCGCCCTCGACGGCGTGTCCTTCGACGTCGAGGAAGGTCAGATCTCCGGCTTGATCGGCCCGAACGGCGCCGGCAAGACGACCGCCTTCAACGTGATCACGCGGCTCTACAAGCCGGACTCGGGAGAGGTGACGCTCGACGGCGCGTCGCTCCTGAAGCAGCCGGCGTATCGAATCGTGGGCAAGGGCGTCGCACGCACGTTCCAGAACCTCCAGCTCTTTCGCACGATGTCGGTGCTCGAGAACGTGCTCATCGGGGCGCACGGCCGCGGCCGCACGGTCGGCGAGAAGGAGGCGTTCGAGATGCTCGACGTCGTCGGCCTCCGCGAGCGCGCGCACTTCCCCGCGGCGGCGCTCCCGTACGGGGTCCAGAAGCGCGTCGAGCTCGCGCGAGCGCTCGTCGCGAAGCCCCGCCTCCTGCTCCTCGACGAGCCGGCGGGCGGTCTCAACAACGAGGAGGTCTTCGAGCTCGGCACGTTCATCCAGAAGCTCCGCACCGACTTCGACCTGACCGTGCTCCTCGTGGAGCACCACATGAACCTCGTCATGCGCATCTCCGACCACGTGAACGTGCTCAGCTTCGGCCGCAAGATCGCAGACGGCTCGCCCGCCACGGTCCAGGCCGATCCCGCCGTGATCGAGGCGTACCTCGGCTCCGACGACGAGCACGAGCCCGAAGCTCGAGTAGACGAGCCCGAGCCCGGTGAAGAGGAGAGTCAGGAGGCGTGACGACGCTTCTCGAGCTCGACGGAGTAGCCGCCCGCTACGGGCCCGTGCAGGCGCTCCACAGCGTCTCGCTGACGGTCCGCGAGGGTGAGGTCGTCGCCGTCCTCGGCGCCAACGGTGCCGGCAAGACCACGACCTTGCGCGCGATCTCGGGGACCGTTTCGCGGAGCGGCACGATCGAGCTCGCCGGGAAGCAGCTCAAGGGCGGGCCGGAGTCCTCCGCCAGGGCCGGGGTCGCCCACGTGCCCGAGGGGCGAGGAACCTTCGTCGACCTCACCGTCACCGAGAACCTCAAGCTCGGCGCCTACACGCGTCGCGACCGCTCGGTCAAGGCCGACCTGAAGCGCGTCGCCGAGTACTTCCCGTGGATGAGCGAGCGCGGTGGCCAGCGAGCGGGAACGCTGTCGGGCGGCGAGCAGCAGATGCTCGCGCTTGGGCGCGCACTGATGGGCCGACCGAGGCTGCTGCTCCTCGACGAGCCGTCGCTCGGGCTCGCCCCGCTGGTCGTCCGCGAGTTCTTCCGGATCGTCCGGGAGCTCAACGACAACGAGGGCCTCACCGTGCTCGTCGTCGAGCAGGACGCCCGCATCGCGCTCAACGCGTCGTCGCGCGCGTACGTCCTCGAGGTCGGCCGGGTCGCGCTCACGGGGACGAGCAAGGAGCTGCGCGACGACGAGTCCGTGCGACGGAGCTACCTGGGGTACTGAGACGTGCTGGTCGCAGCCTTCGCGGACTTCATGCAGCAGGTCGTGTCCGGCCTCGCGTCGGGTGGCATCTACGCGCTGCTTGCACTCGCGCTCGTGATCATCCACCGCTCGACGGGAGTCATCAACTTCGCCCAGGGCGAGATGGCGACCGTCTCGACGTACATCGCGTGGACGCTGACCTTCAACCACGGTTGGAGCTACTGGCCGGCCTTCGCCGCGACACTGGCGTTCTCGTTCCTCGGTGGGATCGGCATCCACACGGCGGTGATTCGCCCGGTCGAAGGCGGCGGGAACGTGCTGCGGATCGTGATCGTCACGATCGGGCTGCTGGTCGCCCTCAACGGCTTCGTCATCTGGCAGTGGGGCGGCGAGCCGAAGCAGCTGGAGAGCCCGTTCGGGACGGACGTCTACGACATCGGGGGCGTCGTCGTCGCCGCGCACGACATCGGGACGATCGCGGTTGCGCTCGGGATCGTGTTTCTGCTCTGGGGCCTGTTCCAGTTCACGAAGATCGGGCTTGCCCTGCGCGCCGCCGCCGTGAACCCACACGAGGCGCGACTCGTCGGCGTCCGCGTCTCGTGGATGCTCGCGCTCGGCTGGGGGCTTGCGGCCTTGCTCGGCGCAGTCGCCGGCGTGCTCACCGCGCCGACGGTCGGGCTCGACCCGAACATGATGGCGCCGGTGCTCATCTACGCGTTCGCCGCCGCGATCGTCGGCGGGATCGACTCCCCGCTCGGCGCGGTCGTCGGCGGGCTCGCTCTCGGCGTGCTCCTGAACATGCTCTCGTACCTGAGCCAGTACGACGCGTTCGACTGGTTCTCGGAGGAGCTGCGCCTGCCGACGGCGCTGCTGATCATCCTGGTCGTCCTGCTCGTCCGGCCGGCCGGCATCTTCGGTCGACCCGAGGTGAAACGAGTTTGACTCCCAGGCAGAAGCAGCTGATCGGCTTCGTCGCGTTCGCTGGCTTCGTCGCCTTCGTCCTCGTCCTGCCTGCTTTCATCAGCGACTTCAAGGCGCGCGAGTACTCCTACGTCGGCATCTACCTGATCGCGCTCCTCGGCCTGAACATCCTCACGGGCTACACGGGGCAGATCTCGCTCGGCCATGGCGCGTTCATGGCCATCGGCGGCTACACGACCGCAATCCTGATGGCCGGGAACGAGCAGTTCGGCGGGCCGATGTCGGGCGGGATGAAGGACCTGTGGACACTGCCGATCGCCGGTCTCGTCGCGGGCCTCCTCGGGCTCGCGTTCGGGATTCCCGCGCTGCGCCTCTCCGGTCTCTACCTCGCGCTCGCGACCTTCGCGATCGCGGTCGCACTGCCGTCGACGCTCAGGCGCTTCGAGGAGTTCACGGGCGGCGGCACGGGTATCCAGCTGTTCGGGATACCCGAGCTGACCGGGTCGATCTCGAACGTCGAGATGCTCGGCTGGTCCTTGACCCCGAACGACTGGATGTACTACCTCGCGTGGTCCATCGCCCTCGTGGCGTTCGGGCTTGCATGGCTGCTCCTGCGCGGACGCACGGGGCGCGCTCTGCGCGCGGTGCGCGACAGCGAGACTGCCGCGGTCTCGTCGGGAGTCAGCCTTGCGCGCTACAAGACGCTCGCATTCGCCGTCAGCGCGGCGTATGCAGGCGTAGCGGGCGGGCTGTTCGCGCTCGCGAGCGCGTTCGTCAACCCGGACACGTTCCCGGTCGCGCTCTCGATCTTCCTGCTCGTCGGGATCGTCGTCGGCGGCCTCGGCAGGCTCTCGGGGCTCGTCGTCGGCGCGATCTTCGTCCAGTTCCTGCCGCTGTGGGCTCAGGGACAGGACGTCGGGTCGCTCCTCCCCGACCGGATCATCGAGGAGACCCAGAAGCCCGGGGGCCCGGCGATCGTCTTCGGCGCCGTGCTCATCCTGCTGATGTTCATCCTCCCGAACGGGGTCGCCGGCCTCTTCCAGCGTGTCGGGCAGCTGATCTCGAGCCGCCGCTACTCTCGTTCGGGGTAGACGACGCGTCCGAGCGCTCTCCTGGCGCGCCCACATCGACGCGACCACCGCAATCCTCGTCAGCGCCCGTACCGAGATGGATCTCGGTGCCAGCGCCTATTGCAGTTCGGCTCGTGCAGGCAGAGGATTCCGGGATGCGTCGGCTTCGGATCCTCGCCTGTGTCACTGCCCTTGCGACGGCCGCATCGCTGACGGTCGGCCTCCTGCACGTCCTGGAGGTGATCCCGTCGGAGCAAGAAGACTGGATTCCGCTCGGCGTCTATCCGTTCCTGGCGCTTGCGCTCCTCGCCCCGACGGTCGTCGGCCTGTTGATCGCCCTCCAGCTGCCCCGCAACCTCATCGCCTGGATCCTCCTGCTCGGCGCGTTTCTGCCTTCCTTCCAGCTGAGCGCCGAGCAGACCGTCGGCGCGGCCTGGTCGTACCAGTCGGAGCGTGCGACCCTGCCCTTGCTCTTCGCCTGGCCCGTCGCCGTCGCATTCGTCTTCCCGAACGGCCGGCTGTTGTCCCGCCGCTGGCGTTGGGTCGCCGGTGGCGCCGCGGTGAGCTTCGGCCTGACCATCGCCTTGAGGATCTTCGATCCCACGCCGTTCGAGCCGCCGAACGCGGACATCCGGAACCCTGTTCTCGGCAACAGCTTCGGGGAGCTCGTCATCGACGCCGGCCTCTGGATCCCGTTCGCGATCGGACTGCTTGCCAGCCTGTTCGCAGCCGCCCTTGCCGTCGTGGTTCGGTTTCGCCGATCGGTCGGCGTCGAGCGGCTGCAGATGCTGTGGCTCGTATGGGCGGTCGCGCTGATCCCGCTGGCGATCGGCTACGACACGCTGGCGAACTTCCTGCTCGGAGGAGGTGGCACCACTTCTTTCATCCTCCTCATGTTCGCGCTCGTCGCGGTCGTGGCGGCGATCGGCATAGCCGTGGTGCGGTATCGCCTGTATGCGATCGAGCGGCTGATCAATCGCACGCTCGTCTACGTATCGCTCACGCTCCTGCTCCTTGGCGTCTACACCGGGGTCACCGTCGTACTCGGGGTTCTCGTCGGTGGCGATTCGACCTGGGTGGTCGCCGTCGCGACGCTCGTGGTCGCCCTTGCCTTCCGTCCGATGCGCGCGCGAATCCAGGACCTCGTCGACCGCCGCTTTCGCCGTGCGCGCTACGAGGGTGTGCGTCTCGTCCGCGCGTTCGAAGACGACGTGCGCGATGGTCGGCGCGCACCCGAGGAGATCGGCGCGGTCCTGGCCGAGGCGCTCGGTGATCCGCTCGCCGACCTCTACTTCTGGCTGCCGGAGACGGAGGCTTACGCGGACGCCGCGGGCGAGATCGTCGAGCCTCCTGTCGATGCGAGAGCTCGCCGCGAGATCCGGCGCGACGATGCCCGCACCGCGATGCTCCTGCACGACCCGACGTTGCTCGAGCGCCGTGATCTGCTCGATGGCGTCCTCTCGGCCGCCGCGCTCTCGATCGAAATGGCGCGGCTCCGGGTCGAGGTCCGAATCCAGCTGGCCGAGGTCGAGGCGTCGCGTACACGCATCGTCGAGGCGGGCTACGAGGAGCGCCGACGCCTGGAGCGCGACCTCCACGACGGCGCGCAGCAGCGCCTCGTGTCGCTCGGCGTCCAGCTCCGTCGACTGCAGTTCACGCTTCCCTCCGAGGCGAAGATCCTCTCGCCCGCACTCGACCAGATCGTGGACGAGGTCGGCGCGGCGATCGGCGATCTCCGCCAGATCGCCGCGGGAGTACGACCGGCGCGGCTCGACGACGGCCTCGCCGCCGCACTGCGCGATCTCGCGCGCACGTCTCCGATTCCGGTTGAGGTGGACGCCCCGAGCGACCGCGTCACCGCGAGCGTCGAAGCGGCCGCCTATTTCGTCGCGTGCGAGGCGATCACGAACGCCGTCAAGCACGGATCGGCCTCGAAGGTCGCTGTCCGGGCCGTCCGCGACGACGGCACGTTGCGCGTGAGCGTCTCTGACGACGGCGTGGGAGGCGCGACCGTCCGACGCGGGTCCGGGCTCGCCGGTCTGCGGGACCGGGTTGCTGCGCACGGCGGCACCTTCCACATCGCCAGTCCGCGAGACGGCGGGACAACGGTGGAGGTGGCGATTCCATGCGAGTCGTGATCGCCGAGGACGCCGTCCTCCTGCGCGAGGGGCTCGCAGGGCTGCTCGAGGACGCCGGCCACTCCGTGGTCGCGCGTGTCGGCGACGGTGAGGCGCTGCTCGCGGTCGTCGCCGAGCACGACCCCGACCTCGCGATCGTCGACGTACGGATGCCGCCGACCTACGAGGACGAGGGTATGCGCGCTGCCGTCGAGATCCGGAAGCTGCACCCGGACACCGGGGTGCTCGTCCTGTCTCAGCATGTCGAGAGCCGGTTCGCGGTCGAGCTCGTCGGCTCCGAGGGCGGATTCGGCTACCTCCTCAAGGACCGCGTGCTCGACGTCGCGGAGTTCCTCGACGCGGCCGAGCGCGTGAGCCGCGGTGGCTCGGCGCTCGATCCCGAGGTCGTCAAGCAGCTCCTCGCGCCTGCCCGAAGCGAGGACGACCCACTGGCCGCGCTGACACCTCGCGAACGTGAGGTACTCGCTCTCGTCGCCGAGGGGCGTACGAACGCGAGCATCGCGAAGGAGCTCTGGCTGACCGAGAAGACCGTCGAGACGCACGTGCGGTCGATCCTGGGGAAGCTCGACCTGCCCCAGGACGGCGGCACGCACCGCCGAGTGCTCGCCGTCGTCACCTACCTCCGCGCCTCGGTCGCGTAGTCGATCTCGGTACCAGCACCGAGCCGCATCCGGTGCTGGCGTCGATGTGCCGCGGTGTGAGGCCGCCTAGCCTCGCCGCAGGCAATCCAATGTAGGCAACCCAAGGAGGGTTCCATGTCGAATCTCCGGCTACCAGGTTCGAAGCGCAAGTACGCGCTCTTGCTCGCGCTCGTCGGGTCGTTCCTCGCCGTCTGGTCGTGGTCGGCCTCGGCGGCGAGCAGCCCGCAGACGATCTCGCTGACCGAGGTCAGCGTCCCGAAGAACGATCGCGCCCTCGGTGGTTTCTCGTTCGATCGGGCGCCCGCAGCGGGTGATCAGTTCGTCGTGAAGAACGCGCTCCTCGAGAACGGAGCCCGTGTCGGCCATGTCCGCGTGCTGCACACCTTCATCACCGGGTTCGGCCCCCGCTTCGACCGGAAGGCGACCATGCTCTTCGTCGCCCAGGCGCAACTGCCCCGCGGGACGCTGCTCATGCAGGGCTACGGGCAGGTCAACGCGGATGGTCCGTCGACCTTGAGGTTCCCGATCGTCGGCGGTACTGGCGCGTACGCCGACGCGCGCGGGTACCTCGATGTCCGCAACCGGACCGAGACGAAGACGAGCCTCGTGTTCCACCTCACGCCGTGATTGCAGCCGCGGCGTCGAGAGAGGTCAGAGCTCCGCGATCGTCAGCACCTCGACCGTGACGCCCGGGCTCTGCGGGACGCGGCCGGCGAGTTCGATCGCCTCGTCGCGACCCGAGCAGTCGACCACGTAGAACCCACCGACGGCCTCCTTCGTCTCGGCGAAGGGGCCGTCGGTCACGATCGGCGATTCGCTCGGACGAACGGTCGCGGCCTCTCCGCTGAGCGCCTCGCCGAGGACGTAGGCGCCACGCGCGCGCAGCATGTCGGCGTACGCCATGTGCTCGCCGACCATCGCGCGCCGCTCCTCCGCTGACATCGCCGTCTCGGCCTCGGCGTCTCCGTGTACGAGAAATAGAAAACGCATCTCTTCCTCCCTCGTCGGTGTCAAATCTATGACGAATGTGGGCGCATGCGATCGACGTATGCTCGTGGCATGACGAGTGTCACCGCCGAGCTGCTCGCAGCACCCGTCGAGGAGCTGCTCGCCGAGGCGCGGCGGCTGCGCCCGAGCTCGATCGTCACGTACTCGCCGAAGGTCTTCATCCCGCTCACGACGCTATGCCGCGACGTGTGCGGCTACTGCACGTTCGCGCGCCCACCGCGGCGGGGCGAGCGTGCGTACATGACGGAGGACGAGGTGCTCGCGATCGCTCGAGCGGGGGCCGCGGCGGGCTGCCGCGAGGCGCTGTTCACGCTCGGCGACAAGCCCGAGCTCCGGTACGAGGTCGCGCGCCGGGAGCTGCGCGCGCTCGGCTGTGAGACCACGATCGAGTACCTCGCGCGCTGTGCGCGGATCGTGCTCGAGGAGACCGGTCTGCTGCCTCACGTCAATCCAGGCGTCATGTCTCGCGACGAGCTCGAGCTGCTGCGGCCGGTCTCGGCCTCGATGGGGATCATGCTCGAGACGACCGCCGACCGGCTCGGCGAGCGAGGCGGTCCGCACTGGGCATCGCCGGACAAGATCCCGGCGCGACGACTGGAGACGATTCGGCTTGCGGGCGAGCTCGCGATCCCGTTCACGAGCGGCATCCTGATCGGCATCGGCGAGACCCGCGAGGAGCGCATCGACGCGCTGCTCGCCCTGAAGGCGCTCGGGGACGAGCACGGCCACGTCCAGGAGGTCATCGTCCAGAACTTCCGCGCCAAGCCCGGGACGCGCATGGCCGCGCATCCCGAGCCGTCGCTGGAGGACCACCTCTGGACGATCGCGGTCGCCCGCATCCTGCTCGGCCCTTCCTGGCACGTGCAGGCGCCGCCGAATCTCGCGTTCGACGACTTCCCGCGCCTGCTCGACGCGGGCATCGACGACTGGGGCGGCGTCTCGCCGGTGACGATCGACCACGTCAATCCCGAGGCCCCGTGGCCCGAGCTCGAGCGTCTTGCGGACGCGACGCAGAGCCGCGGGCTCGAGCTCGCGCCGCGCCTCGCCGTCTACCCGGAGTACGTCGCCGAGCTCGACCGCTGGGTCGATTCCGCGGTCGCGCCCCACGTCCGCCGCGCCTCCGACGCGACCGGGCTCGCTCGAGACGACACCTGGGCGCCGGGGGAGCCCGACGCGATCCCGTTCGTCGTGCGCCGCGACGTGCCGCCCGTCGAGCTCACGGGGGACGAGCTGGGCGAGGACGAGCTCACGCGCCTCTTCGAGGCGCGCGGGGAGGAGTCGCAGCGCGTCTTCGCGGCCGCCGACCGGCTACGCCGGGAAACCTGCGGCGACGAGGTCAGCTACGTCGTCACGCGGAACATCCAGTACACGAACGTCTGCTACTTCCGATGCGGCTTCTGCGCGTTCTCGAAGGGGAAGCTCGCCGCGAATCTCCGCGGCGCGCCGTACCTCGTTCCGCGCGACGAGATCGTCCGCCGCGTCGAGGAGGCATGGGAGCGCGGGGCGACGGAGGTCTGCCTGCAGGGAGGGATCCACCCAGCATTCACCGGCGAGTACTACGCGGACGTCGTGCGGGCGATCAACGCAGCCGTGCCCGAGATCCACGTGCACGCGTTCTCCGCGCTCGAGATCTGGCAGGGGGCGGCGACGCTCGACCTCACGCTCGGCGACTACCTGGCCTGGCTCCGCGAGCTCGGGCTCGGCTCGCTGCCGGGGACTGCTGCCGAGGTGCTCGACGACGAGGTGCGCAGAGTCATCTGCCCGGACAAGGTGACGACCGCCCAGTGGCTCGCCGTCCACGACGCGGCCCATCGCGTCGGCCTGCGCTCGAACGTGACATTGATGTTCGGCCACGCCGACACGACGAGGAGCTGGGCGCGACACCTCCTGCGCGCGCGGGAGCAGCAGCGGCGCTCGGGGGGCTTCACCGAGCTCGTCCCGCTGCCCTTCGTGCCGATGGAAGCGCCGATGTACGTCCAGGGCCGGGCGCGCCGCGGGCCGACGTTCCGCGAGACCCTCCTCGTCCACGCCGTCGCCCGGCTGGCGCTGCACCCGGAGATCACGAACATCCAGGCCTCCTGGGTGAAGCTCGGCCCCGAGGGGACGCGCCAGGCGCTCCGCGCAGGGGTCAACGATCTCGGCGGAACGCTGATGAACGAGTCCATCTCGCGGTCCGCCGGCGCGGCGTACGGCCAGGAGCTGCCGCCCGAGGACATGGAGGAGCTCATCCGGTCAGCCGACCGGATCCCGCGCCAGCGGACCACGCTCTACGGCACGCCGCCCGAGGAGCGCGTCCGTGCGTCGTTCGGTGTTCCGCCCCTGGCCGAGCCGCTGAATCCGCCGGTGAAGGACGCGGGCCTCGTGGCACCGTCGCGCCTCGTGCGGCCCGGCCTACTGGCTGCGGCCGGCGAACGGAAGGCGTAGCAGGACGCCGGGGAGGTTCTTCCGGCTGCCGGCGAGCGCGTCGTGCAGCGCGGCCGCGGCCGAACCGCCCACCACTCCCTCACCGTGACCGACGAGGAGTCGCTCGGGCTCGAACCGGCGCAGCGCCTTCGGCGGCGTCAACCGCAGCACCAGGTGCACACCCGCCGGTGCCGTGCCGCCGGTGAAGAAGCGGTTCGTGCCGACCGCTTCGGGAACGACGAGGGTTCGCGTCTCCGGCCACCACAGCGCCGATTCCCGCCAGAGCCTCCTTCGCATCTACGGGCACGAGCGTGAACGGGCTCTCCGGCACCGCGTCGGGCACGATGACGTGCGGCACGCCGAGCCGGGCAGCGAGCGCGGCGCAGTCGCGGTGGTGACGGTCGAGCAGCTGGATGACGCCTGCTGGCGTGCCGAGGTCGAGTGCGCGGTCGACTGCGTCGGGCCAGTCGAGCGCGTCCACGAACCAGACCTTCCCGTTCGCCACGAGCGCGTGTGAGGTCCGCGTCGCCGCCTCCTCGACGACCCAGCCGAAGCCGTCCTCACCGAGGTCGTCGCAGAAGCGGAACGTCACCTCGAGACGCTAGCCGAGGTCGGCGATCACCTCGCTCGCAGCCCGCTCGCCGGTCTCGACGGCGCCGTTGAGGTAGCCCTGGAAGTCGATCGACGTGTGCTCGCCGCAGAAGTGTGCGTTCCCCTCCTGGCGGCCCTCGATTCCGGCGAATGCCGTGTACTGGCCCACCTTCCAGTACGAGTACGAGCCGCGCGTCCACTCGTACCCGGGCCAGAAGTCGATCGTCGCTCTCCTGTTCCAGTGCTGGGCGAGGCCCGGGAGCACCGGTGCGACCTGCGTGAGGAACCGCTGCGCCCGACTCGGTGGTGTCCCGGAGCCGAAGCTCGCACCGACGTCGCCGCCCGTGTAGTTCACGAGGACGCCCGCCGCTCCCGGCTGCGCCCGGGAGACCTCCCACGTGCTCTGGTAGCCGGTGTCGGCGACCGTGTCCCCGTTCACGCCCAGGTCGTTCCAGTGACGTCGCGTGAACTGGAGGTGGAGCTTCGAGTTGGTGCCCATGCCCTGCTCTGCGATCGCCTGCAGCTTCCGCGCCGAGAACTCGGCCTTCGAGAGGTTGACGGAGCTGCGGAGGATCGAGAAGGGAAGTGCGAGTACGACCTTGTCCGCCGTGACGGTCTTCGTGCCGCTCGCCTGCTTGAAGGTGAGCGCGTACCCGCCGGCCGCCGTCTTCTTCACGGCCACGAGCTCCGATCCGGTCGTGATCCGACCGGCCAGCCGGTCGCCCATGCGCGATGTGATCTGGTCGTTGCCGCCGCGCACGTGGTACTTCTCGTTCGAGCGGCCGAAGATCCGGAGCTGCCCCTGTCCCGAGAAGGCGAGGAGGTAGAGCATGTTGAGCGAGCTCTGGACGTCCGACTCGGCGCCGTACTCGATGTTGTACGCGATGTCGAGTAGCTGTCCGAGCTTCGAGGATGCACCACCGTTCGGAATCGTCTCGTCGAGGTACTCGATGATCGACAGGTGGTCGAGCTCGAAGCCGCGCTGCGTGAAGCTGTCGAACAGCGTCGGGTAGCTCGCGGCGGACACGTCCTTGTGGAGCTTCTGCCAGATCTTCTTGAGGTCGGCCGTCGCCTCGGCGTACGTGTACGGCTCGCCGTCGAAGAAGTACAGGGGCTCGGTGCCGTTGACCTCGGCCGCGAGGAGGTTGTCCAGAGGGAGGCCGAGCTCCTGCGCGAGCTGGCGGATCTGCCTGGTGGCCCTGATCGATGAACTCGCCGCCGTGCTCGTAGATCTGACCCTGGTCGAAGAAGCCACGGCCAGTCCAGCAGCGTCCGCCGATCCGATCGGAGGCCTCGTGCACGTGCGCGACGTAGCCCGCCTGCTCGAGGCGGTAGGCGCACGTCAGGCCTGCGAGGCCTGCTCCCACCACGACGATGCTGGCCGGAGCAGCCGCACGCGCTGTCGGGGTGAGCCGTCCCATTCCCGCGAGACCGAGACCGGCGACTCCGGCGCGTCTCAGCAGGCCCGCCCGTGTCGTCGTCGGTTGCCCGTGCTCGGCAGCGACGCGCGCAACGACACGCTCGATGTTCTCCACGAGCATCGTACGAGCCATCGTTCCCCTCCCTCGTTGTCCGTCGGCGGCCTCCACCATGCCGGACGGTGGGGAACGCTTCAAGCCCGATCGTCGGCGGCTTCGAGGGCCAGCAGACCCTCGATCGTCTCGCGGCGGCGGATGACGCGGGCTTCGCCGTCGCGGACGAGAACTGCCGCCGGGCGCGGCACGCCGTTGTAGTTCGAGCTCATCGCGAGCGTGTACGCGCCCGTTGCGGGTATCGCGAGAAGGTCGCCGCGACGGGCCGAGGGAAGCGTGACGTCGTCGATGAGCACGTCGCCCGACTCGCAGTGCATTCCGGCGATGCTGACGAGCTCGTCGGGCTCTGCCTCCGCCCGCTCCGCATTCACTGCCGTGTATCTCGCGTCGTACAGCTGGGGACGGGGGTTGTCCGACATGCCTCCGTCCACCGCGACCCACGTGCGCTCGGCGAGCCGCTTCACCGCGCCGACGCGATAGAGCGTCACCCCGGCTCGTCCGACGAGGGAGCGTCCGGGCTCCAGCCAGACCGAAGGCTCGGGAAGCCCGACCGCGGCGAAGGTCTCGCGCGCGGTCGTCGCGGCAGCGCTCGCCAGCTCGGCCGCCTCGGGCACGTCGTCCTCGGCGTGATGCCGGATCCCGAACCCGCCGCCGAGATCCGCGACCCGAGCCTCCCAGCCGAGCGCGTCGCGGCACGTCCCAGCGAATTCCGCCAGGCGGCGGATGGTCTCGGCCTGCGCAGTGAAGTCGGGGAGTTGCGAGCCGACATGGACGTGGAGACCGAGCACGTCGAGCCCTCGCGCGAGCGCGTCGGCGACGAGGACTTGGGCCTGCGCGGGCTCGAGGCCGAACTTCGAGCCGTGATGCCCCGTGACGACTGCCTCGTGCGTGTCCGCGTCGACGCCGAGCGTCACGCGTACGAGAACTCGCTCGACGCCCGCCGCCGCGGCGAGCTCGGCCTCGTCGGGCGCGTCGAGGACGACCGGGGCATTCTCCTGCGCGGCCTCCCGCAGGAGCGTCGCGTCCTTGTTGTTGCCGTGCACGACGAGCTCGTCGCCCGCAACGCCCGCGGCGCGTGCAAAGGCGAGCTCGCCCGAGGAGGCGACGTCCGCGCCGACTCCCTCCTCGCGAAGGAGGCGCAGAACGGCGACGTTCGAAAACGCCTTCGTCCCGTAGAACACCCTGCCGTCGGCGCCCGAGGCTGCGACGAGAGCTCGCGCGCGGGCCCGGAGCGTCTCCTCGCAGTAGACGACGAGCGGCGTGTCGAAGGCATCCGCGAGCTCGGAGGCGCGGACGCCACCGACCACGAGCTCGCCCTGCTCGACGCGCGCGGAATCCGGGAACAGCTCGAGCATCGGGCAAGTCTGCCTGCTACCGTTTTTCGCTCATGGTGCAGCTGCTTACGTAGGTCAGGGAACGCGCACGGCGCACGCCGTGGACGTTCCCCTGGAGCCTCTCGCGTGAGAGGCTTTTTTGTGCCCCGACACGAAGAAGGACGAGCATGGAGCCGTACGACGCACACGCAATCGAGACGAAGTGGCAGGCGGTGTGGGCCGACGCGCGCGCGTTCGAGGTGGACAACCCCGTCCCGGGGGACACCACTCCGAAGAGCTACGTGTTGGAGATGCTCCCGTATCCCTCGGGCGACCTGCACATGGGGCACATGCTCGTCTACACGATCGGTGACGTGGTCACTCGCTTCCGGGCGCGAAACGGCATGCGCGTCCTCCACCCACAGGGGTTCGATGCGTTCGGCCTGCCGGCTGAGAACGCCGCGATCAAGGAGGGTGCCCATCCGCGCCCGACCACGGACCGCAACATCGAGCACATCACGCGCTCGATGCGGCGCGTGGGGTGGGCGTACGACTGGCGCCGCTCGCTCGCGACGCACGAGCCCGACTATGTCCGCTGGCAGCAGTGGCAGTTCCTGCGCTTCTACGAGAAGGGGCTCGCGTACCGCAAGGCAGCGCCCGTCAAGTGGTGCCCCAACGACCAGACGGTGCTGGCGAACGAGCAGGTACGCGACGGCCTGTGCGAGCGGTGCGGCGCCGAGGTCGAATCACGTCTCATGGAGCAGTGGTTCTTCCGGATCACGGACTACGCGCAGGCCCTTCTCGACGACCTCGATACGGTCGACTGGCCCGACTCGATCAAGGCCCGGCAGCGAGGTTGGATCGGACGCTCCGAGGGTGCCGAGATCCTGTTCCGGGTCGAGGAGCTCGATGAGGACGTCGCCGTCTTCACGACGCGCCCGGACACGTTGTTCGGTGCGACGTTCTTCGTGCTCGCCCCCGAGCACGAGCTCGTCCCGCGCATCGACTCGGACGAGGTGCGTGAGTACGTGCGCCGTGCATCCGCGCGGAAGACAGCGGAGCGTGCGGCGGCTGTCGAGAAGACCGGCGTCTTTACCGGGCTCCACGCCGTGAATCCCGTCAACGACGAGCGAATCCCGATCTACGTCGCCGACTACGTCCTGATGGACTACGGGACGGGCGCCATCATGGCCGTCCCGGCCCACGACCAGCGCGACTTCGACTTCGCGCAGGCCTTCGGGCTTCCGGTCCGGAAGGTCGTGCGTCCCGCGACCGGCGAGGTCGACGAGAGCACCGCGTACGCCGGGCACTCGGAGGGCGAGATCCTCGTCAACTCGGGCGAGTTCGACGGCATGCCGGCTCCCGAGGGCGGACGCAGCATCGTCGAGACGCTTGCCGCTGACAACCGTGGGGGATCGACCGTGAACTACCGCTTGCGCGACTGGGGGTTCTCGCGCCAGCGGTACTGGGGCTGCCCGATCCCGGTCGTCTACTGCGACTCCTGCGGGATCGTTCCCGTGCCCGACGAGGAGCTCCCGGTGCTGTTGCCCGAGATCGAGGACTTCAAGCCGAAGGGCGAGCCTCCGCTTGCGAAGGCCGTCGAGTGGGTCGCGACGGCGTGCCCGCGCTGCGGTGGCCCCGGGCGGCGCGAGGTCGAGACGATGGACACGTTCGTCGACTCGTCCTGGTACTTCCTGCGCTACTGCGACCGCGACAACGACGGGGCGCCGTTCGCCCGGGACGTCGTCGACTACTGGAACCCGATCGACCTCTACATCGGCGGAGTCGACCACGCGACCGTGCACATGATCTACGCGCGGTTCTGGATGAAGGTGCTGAACGACATCGGGCTGATCGGTTTCCGAGAGCCGTTCGCGCGCTTCTTCTCGAACGGCTGGGTAACCATGGGCAAGACGAAGATGTCGAAGCGCGCCGGCAACGTCGTCGGCCCGGACGAGTTCGTCGAGCGCTACGGGGCCGATGCCTGCCGGCTGAACATCCTCTTCCTGGGCCCGGCGAACGAGGACATGGAGTGGACCGAGGAGAGCGTCGATGCCATGGCCCGCTTCGTCCGGCGGCTCTGGCGCATCGTGAGCGAGGTCGTCGAGGGAGCTCCCGCCGGCCCGGCCGAGGGAGGACCGCTGGCGCGGAAAACCCACGCGACCATTGCGAAGGTCACCGACGACATCGGCCGGCGCTACGCGTTCAACACGGCGATCGCGGCCGTCATGGAGCTCCTGAACGAGCTCTCGAAGGATCCGACCGGGCGGGACTCGCGGTTTGCTGCCGAGACCGCCGTCTCGTTGATCCAGCCGTACGCGCCGCACGTCGGCGAGGAGCTGTGGGAGCGGCTGGGGCACGAGCGGTTGTGGGAGTCGCCGTGGCCGGTGGCCGACCCGGCGCTGCTCGAGGTCGACTGGGTCGAGGTCGTCGTCCAGGTGAACGGGCGGATCCGGGATCGACTGCGCGTCTCGCCCGCGCTGGGAGAGGACGAGCTGGTCGCGCTTGCGCGCGCGTCGGAACGCGTACAGGCACACCTCGACGGCAGCGAGGTCGCGCGCACGGTCGTCGTACCCGGGAAGCTCGTCAACTTCGTCACGTCGTAGTGCAGCCCGGGAGGCTCTTGCTCGCGTGGGCTCGCCGCTCGCTGGAGTTGGCGCACTCTCGGAACCGAGCCGTGAACCACGTGTAACTCCTTCGTCTGCACGATCGGTGACGTGCCCTTCACCCTGTCCCGCTCGACGGCCTTCGTCGGCGTGGGCCTCGTGCTCGTCGTGCTCGCGCTCGCCGGGCAGCGCCTCGCGGCCACCGGCTCCGCCGCGGGAGCCGAAGCTCCGGAGGCCGTCGCTCCGCTGGAGCCCATCGCACAGCCGCCGGCGCGCGCAGCCCTCGTCGTCCACGTGGTCGGTGCGGTGCGACGACCCGGGCTGTACCGCCTCCGCGACGGCGCGCGCGTCGCAACGGCGATCTCTCGTGCAGGAGGTGCGACGCGCGGCGCCGATCTCGCGGCGCTGAACCTCGCAGCCCCGCTCGTGGACGGCATCCAGGTGCTCGTCCCGCCGCGAGCCGCGCGTGTGAAAGGCCCCGCGCCCGAGTCGTCGGGAGGTGGCGCGAGTTCGGGCACTGCGCCGGGTCCGCCCGTGAGTCTCTCGTCGGCGACGATCGCGGAGCTCGACGAACTTCCCGGAGTCGGCCCGATCACGGCGCAGAAGATCGTCGACTACCGGCTCGAGCACGGCCCGTTCGGGTCCGTCGACGACCTTGACGCGGTCCCGGGGATCGGCCCGACCCGCATCGAGCAACTTCGCGAGCTGGTGACACCGTGAGACGGGCGCTCGAGCTCGAGTGGCCAGCTCTGCTCGTCGGCTCGGCGTGTGCTGGGCTCGTGCTGGCCGTGTGGGTCTCGCTCGACGCGATTGCTGCGTGCGCGCTCGTCGCCGTGGCGCTCGTGGCGGTGGGAGCTCTCGACGGCCCGGCGCGGGTTGCCGCGCTCGGTGTCGCGCTGGCGGTCGTGGGGCTCTGGTGGGGCTCGTTGCGCATGGACGCGCTCCAGCGGAGCGTCCTATCCAGCGAGGTCGGCGAATCGGGGAGTGCCGAGATCGTCACAACCGCGGCTGCTCGTAGGACTTCGTGGTCGACGCGTGTCCTCGCAACCACGCGGGAGTTTCGTGGCGCCTCGGTTCGCGAGCGCGTCCTGCTGATCCTGCCGGTCGGCCGCTCCCCGCCGAGGGGCGCCATCCTGCGCGCGACGGTCCGGGTCCTCGAGCCGCGCCGCGCCGAGGTCGAAGGCGAGTTCGACGAGCGACGGTGGCTCCGACGACAGGGGATCCACGTCGTCCTGCGGGCGACAGCCTGGAGCCAGATCGGGCGACGCGGCGGGATCACCGGCGTCGGCGACGACGTCCGCGACCGCGTCGAGCGCGCCGTGTCGCGAGGCGCCAGCGGCGTGCGCCGGGCGATCGTGCTCGGAGTCGTGCTGGGCGAGGACGAGGGACTGCCCGACCGTGTTCAGGACGAGTTCCGCGCGTCGGGGCTCTACCACCTGCTGGCTGTCTCCGGGCAGAACGTCGTCTTCATCGCGGCCGGGATCTACGGCCTCGCGTGGCTGCTGCGGTTGTCGCGAGTTGGGCGCGAGCTCGCGGTCCTCACTGCGATCTGCGGCTATGTCCTCGCGGTCGGCTGGCAGCCGTCGGTGGTCCGGGCCGGAGTGGCGGGAGCGTTGGCGTCGCTCGCCTGGCTCGCGGCTCGACCGCACGATCGCTGGCACTTTCTCGCGCTCGGGGCCCTCATCCTGCTCGCCTGGACACCGACGTCGATCCTCGAGCCGGGTTTCCAGCTCTCGTTCGCGGCGGTGGCCGCGATCTTCGTCGCGGTTCCGAGGGCGCGGCAGATCGCAGCGGGCTATCCGCTGCCGCCGGGGCTCGCCGATGCGGTCGCAGTCGCTCTCGTCTGCGGGCTCGCGACCGCGCCGATCGTGCTCCTCCACTTCGGTCAGGCGCCCGTGTACACGGTCCCGGCGAACGTCACCGCATTCGTCGCCGCTCCGCTCGTCCTCGGACTGGGACTGCTCGCGGCTGCGGTCGATCCCGTATCGCCCGGTGCAGCGGCCGGGCTCGCCTGGCTCGCGGGCTTGGCCGCGGCGTGGCTCGAGTTGGTGGCACGCCTCTTCGCAGCTCTGCCCGGTGCGCAGGTCGGAACCCGGACGGCACTCGTCGTCGCTTTCGGAACTGCGGCCGCCTGGCTCGCTCTACGGCGGGCGCGCGTGCGCACTCGGCGCTCGCCCGCCGCGGGCGGCCGTTCTCGTCGTGGTCGCTGTCGCGGCACTCGGCGGAGCGACCTGGCTGGCCGCGCGGCCCAGTCCGCCCACATGGCAGCAGCCGGGCGGTCTGCGGGTGACGTTCCTGGACGTCGGGCAGGGCGACTCGATCCTGCTCGAGACGCCGAGCGCACGCGTGCTCGTCGATCAGGGGCCGCCGGAGGCGAACGTCGCCGGTCAGCTCTCGGGGATGGGCATTCGCTCGCTGTCGGCCGTCGTGCTGACCCACCCGCAGCGCGACCACGTCGGTGGTGCGGCGGACGTGATCCGGCGGCTCCGCGTCCGCGAGGTGCTGGACCCTGGGCTCGCCGCCTCGGGACCGGAGCATCGCGAGGCTTTGGCCGCCGCGCGCGAGCGCCGCGTCCCGGTGCGCGTCGTGCGCGCGGGGGCGACTTTCCGGGCAGGCGGACTCACGCTTCGGACGCTGTGGCCGCCGGACCCGGGCACGCCGACCGAGGATCCGAACCTGAACGCCCTCGTCCTCGCCGCGTCCTTCGGCGAGCTCGACGTCCTTCTGCCGGCAGACGCCGAGTCGGACGTCACGGCGCGGCTTCCCCTCTCCGCGTTCGAGATCCTCAAGGTCGCCCATCACGGCTCGGCAGACCCCGGTCTCGAGGACGAGCTGCGCGACCTCCGGCCCCGCGTCGCCGTCATCTCGTGCGGCCGCGGGAACGACTACGGGCATCCGCGGGCGGAGACACTCGCCGCACTCGCCGGCTCGCCAGGTGCCAGCGTCTATCGGACCGACACCGACGGGCAGGTCGTCGTCGAGTCCGACGGACGTGGGCTTCGGGTCACCACCGCCGGGTAGGGTGGGCGTCGTGGCGGAGGCTCCCGACAAGCCCGTCTATCTGCTGACCGGTAGCGACCGCCCGAAGATCGAGAAAGCCCTCTCCCGGCTGCGCGCGCACTTCCAGCCAGAGGCGATCGAGGTCGTGACGACAGCCGACACATCGGGCGCCGAGGCGGTTGCGCTGTGCAACGCGGGCAGTCTCTTCGGCGATCGGCGACTCGTGGTCGTCGAGCAGGTCGACGGCTGGTCGGACTCCGAGGGACGGCGAAAGGGCGGCTGGAAGGCAGCCGACGTCGACGCGGTCGTCGCCTACCTCGACAGTCCCGCCCCGGACACGGTCCTCGCGCTCGTGGCGGAGACGCTCAAGAAGACCACGGCGCTCTGGAAGGTCTGCGAGAAGACGGGTCAGGTACTCGACTTCGACGTCGAGCAGAAGAAGCTGCACGGGTGGGTGCTCGAGCAGTTCCGCCAACGGAACGTGCGTGCGGAGCCGGAGGCTGCGAACGAGCTGATTCAGCTCGTCGGTGCGGATCCGCAAGCGCTGGCTGTCGAGATCGACAAGCTCGCCACCTGGGCCCAGGGTGAGCCCGTCGGCGAGCGCGAGGTGCGGGCGCTCGTCGCGCCGACCGCCGACCTCCCGATCTACGAGCTGACGGAGGCCTGGGCCGTGCGGGACACGGAGCGCGCGCTCGCCGCGAGCGAGACGCTCCTCGAGCGCGAGTCGCGTCAGCGGCGCGACACGAGCGCGCGCCTCGCCGGTGCTCTCGGCGGCCACCTGGCTCGCCTTCGCGCGGTGAAGCGCCTCGCGGCGGAGGGGAAGGCGTCGAAGGAGATCGCCGGCGAGCTCCGGCTGCATCCGTTCCGGACGCAGAAGCTCCTCGGGCAGGTGGAGTCGTTCTCGACCGCGCAGCTCGGCGACGCCACACAGGAGCTGGCGGCTCTCGATGGTGCGCTCAAGGGCCAGAGCAAGCTCGCACCCGACCTCGAGCTTCAGCGCGCGCTGATCGAGCTCACGCGTAGCCCGGGCGCGCCTTCCGCGAAGTAGCCGGCCGCGTCGGCGAAGGTGCTACGAACCGGCGGTCGCCGCGAGCTTCGCGGCCTGGGACTTCTTGCGCGACGCGGTGTTCCGGTGGAGCGCGCCGCGCGATGTCGCACGGTCGATCGTGCGGACGAGCTCACGATGGTCGGCGGTCACGCGCTCGGCGTCACCCTCGGCCGCGGCGCTCTCGAGCCGCTTGGTGAGGGTCTTGATCGTCGAGCGGTAGCGAAGGTTCTCGGCTCGCTCCCGCGCCTGGGTGCGCACGCGCTTCTTCTGTTGCTTGATGTTCGCCATTTCGAGAGAGCGCCCGCTGTCGCGGGCCGCGGGATGGTAGCAGGACCGACTGTGAAAATCGGCTCGGGAAGCCAGTGAGGCACCGCTAATGGAGACCGCTCCGGACACCGGTTCGGCTGCGCCCGCGGGCGACGCCGGACACAGCCGCCGTATCGCGCGGTCGACCGCGGTGTTCTCCGCGGCGACGGCCGTCTCGCGGGTGCTGGGCCTCGTTCGCGAGATGGTCAGCGCGTATTTCTTCGGCGTCACCGGCCTGATCAACGCGTTCACGGTCGCGATTCAGATTCCGAATCTCGTCCGCGCCCTCGTCGCGGACGCCGCACTCTCGGGTGCGTTCGTGCCCGTCTTCAGCGAGCTACTCGAGCGGGGTGAGAAGCAGCGTGCGTGGCGAGTGGCGTCGACGCTCTTCTGGCTGACGCTGCTGGTGCTGAGCGGCGTCACCGCGCTCTTCATCCTGCTCGCGCCGCTGCTCATGCGCCCGTTCGGCGACCCCGGCGGCGACTTCGACCTCGCGGTCGGGCTCTCCCGCGTTCTCTTCCCGATCGTCGTCCTGCTCGGTCTCTCCGGGATCGTGGTCGGAATCCTCAACACGTACAACCACTTCGCACTGCCGGCGCTCGCGCCGGTCGCCTGGAACGCGGTGATCGTCCTGGGCCTCCTCCTCGGCGTCCCGCGCATCGACGACGAGAGCGCGCAGCTCTACCTGTACGCCGGCGTGGTCGTGCTCGGCACGCTCGTCATGCTGCTGTTGCCGATCCCGTGGCTGCGGACGCTCGACGGGCGACTCACGTTGGTGATCGACTGGCGCGATCCGGCGGTGAAGCGCGTGCTCGTGCTGATGCTGCCGGTCACGCTGACCATCGGCCTCGTGAACGTGAACTTCGTCGTCGACACGTTGTTCGCGTCACGGCTGCTCGACCCCGAGCTCGCGCCGGCGGCGATCGACAAGGCGTTCCGCCTGTACATGCTGCCGCAGGGCATCTTCGCCGTGGCCGTGACGACGGTGCTCTTCCCGACGCTCGCGCGGCTCGCCGCGCGCACCGACACGGCCGGACTCCGGCGCACCCTCGACGGCGGGCTGCGTCAGATCGCGTTCCTGCTCGTGCCCGCCGGCCTGCTCTCGATCGTCCTCGCCGAGCCGATCGTGCGACTCGTCTACCAGCGCGGCGAGTTCACTGAAGACGACACCGTGATCGTCGCGCAGTGCTTGCAGGCGTTCTCGATCGGGCTCGTGTTCAACGGCTGGATGCTGATCCTCAACCGCAGCTTCTATGCGGTGCAGACGAACTGGGTCCCGACGGGGATAGCCCTCGGCGCGGTCCTGCTGAACGCGGGCCTCGACGCCGTTTTCTACCGCCTGGGCATCTGGGGCATCCCGCTCGCGACCTCGACCGCGAACGTGGTCGCGGCGGTCGTCCTGCTCGTGATGATGAGGCGCCGTCTGGGTCTCGAGCACGCTCGGCGAACGATGGTCGTCGTGCTTCGGATCGCACTCGGAGCCGCTGTCGCGGCGGGTCTGGCGTTCGCGGCCTGGTACGGCCTCGACGCAGCCCTCGGACGGAGCCTCGTCGCTCAGCTCGTAGCGCTGGGGGCCGGCTTCGCGGTCGGCGGGCTCGCGTACGTGGGGCTGGCGAGAGCGCTCGGCCTGCGTGAGCTCGAGACGTTGCTACTGTTGCGATCCCGGCGCGACGACCCCTCCGACGAGCGCTGATCCTATGCAGCAAGACCGAATTCGCAACTTCGCGATCATCGCGCACATCGACCACGGGAAGTCGACGCTCGCCGATCGCGTCCTCGAGCTGACCGGTGCGGTGAGCGAGCGGGACATGCGCGAGCAGCTGCTCGACTCGATGGAGCTCGAACGCGAGCGTGGGATCACGATCAAGGCGCAGGCCGTCCGCGTTACCTGGCGCGGCCACCAGCTCAACCTCATCGACACCCCGGGGCACGTCGACTTCACCTACGAGGTGTCGCGCTCGCTGCAGGCGTGCGAGGGCGCCTTGCTCGTCGTCGACGCGGCGCAGGGGATCGAGGCGCAGACGCTCGCCAACGCGTACCTGGCCATCGAGGGCGGGCTCGAGATCGTCTCCGCGGCCAACAAGATCGACCTCCCGCAGGCGGACCCCGACGGCGCCGCGAGTGAGCTCGGCGATCTCCTCGGCGAATCGGCCGAGCGCGTGCTCCGCATCTCCGCAAAGACGGGGACCGGCGTGCCCGAGGTGCTCGACGCGATCGTCGAGCGGATCCCGGCCCCGACCGGGGAGCGCGAGGCGCCGGCGCGCGCGCTCGTCTTCGACTCCTCGTACGACCAGTACCGGGGCGTCGTCGCGTTCGTCCGCGTCGTCGACGGCAGCTTCGAGACCCGCGAGCCGCTGAAGGCGATGGCGCAGGGAACGACGTTCGAGGCCGAGGAGCTCGGATTCCTGGCGCCTGCGCGCCGGCCGGTCACGTCGCTCTCGGCGGGCGAGGTCGGCTACGTCATCACTGGGCTCAAGGACGTGTCCCGGCTCCGCGTCGGCGACACGCTCACGTCTCGCCGCCGGCCGGCCGCCGAGCCGCTGCCCGGCTACCAGGACGTCAAGCCGATGGTGTTCGCCGGCATCTTCCCGACCGACTCCGACGACTATCCGGAGCTCCGTGATGCGCTGGAGCGCCTCAAGCTCAACGACGGGTCGCTGTCCTACGAGCCGGAGACGTCGCAGGCGCTCGGCTTCGGCTTCCGCTGCGGGTTCCTCGGTCTCCTGCACATGGAGATCGTCCGCGAGCGCCTCGAGCGGGAGTTCGACCTCGATCTCCTGATCACCGCTCCCAATGTCGCCTACCGCGCGACCACGCGTACGGGCGACGAGGTGGAGGTGCACAACCCCGCCGAGATGCCCCGCGAGCTCGAGGCGGTCGAGGAGCCGTACGTCAAGGCCTCGGTGATCGTGCCCAAGGACTACGTCGGTGCCGTCATGGAGCTCGCGAACGAGCGGCGCGGCAGCTTCGACCACCTCGAGTACCTGAGCGAGGATCGCGTACTGCTCATGTACGAGCTGCCGCTCGGCGAGATCGTCCTCGACTTCTACGACCAGCTGAAGTCGCGCACGCGCGGCTATGCGAGCTTCGACTATGACCTCGCGGGGTTCCGTCCCGGCGAGCTGTCGCGCGTCGACATCCTCGTCGGCGGCGAGCAGGTGGACGCTCTCTCGCTGATCATCCACCGCGACGCGGCCTACGAGCGAGGGCGCCAGCTCGTCGAGCGGCTGCGGCAGGAGATCCCGCGCCAGATGTTCGACGTTCCCATCCAGGCGGCGATCGGCTCGCGCGTGATCGCACGCGAGACCGTCAAGGCGCGGCGGAAGGACGTGCTCGCCAAGTGCTACGGCGGCGACATCACGCGCAAGCGCAAGCTGCTCGAGAAGCAGAAGAAGGGCAAGAAGCGGATGAAGCAGGTCGGTGGGGTCGAGGTGCCGCAGGAGGCCTTCCTCGCCGTGCTCAACCTCGACTCGGAGCGGAAGCGCTAGCCGTGGGCGACGTCCGCCACCTCTACGTCCACCTCCCGTTCTGTGCGCATCGCTGCGGGTACTGCGACTTCGTCACGGTCGTCGGACGCGCGGCGCAGCACGGCGGCTACGTCGATGCGCTCCTCGCCGAGCTCGAGCTGGAGGGTCACGTGCTCGACGATCGTCTCGACACCGTGTTCCTGGGCGGGGGAACGCCCACGTTCACCGAGGCTGCAGAGCTCGAACGGCTGCTCCGTGCGATGCCGCGGGGCGACGAGGTGACCGTGGAGGCGAACCCGGAGACCGTGACGGCCGAGCTGGCGGCACTGCTTCGCGCGCACGGGGTGACGCGCGTCTCGCTCGGCGCGCAGAGCTTCCAGCCCGCGCTGCTCGAGGTGCTGGAGCGCGAGGCCTCACCCGACGACGTCCGACGCGCTGTGCACACCCTCCGTGATGCCGGATTCGACAACATCTCGCTCGACCTTCTCTACGGCATCCCCGGCCAGAGCTCCGCCGACCTCGCTGCCGATCTCGCCGAGTCGCTGGCGCTCGAGCCGGAGCACCTGTCCTGCTACGAGCTCGAGGCGAAGCCCGGAACGCGGTTCACGCACGCGCACGGGGACGAGCTCTCGCGGCAGGCCGAGGCCATGGAGGGCTACTTCGAGCAGGTCGTCGACACGCTGACCGGCGCGGGCTTTCGCTGGTACGAGACGGCGAACTTCTGCCTCGACGGCCCGCTCGCGGGCGGCCGCGACCTGCGCGCACAACACAACCTCGCGTACTGGCGCGGCCGCGACTACCTGGGCGTCGGCATCGGCGCTGTGTCGACGGTCGCCGGCGAGAGGCGCCGGAACGCGCCCGGGCTCGCGCGGTACGTCACGGCGCTGGCGGCGCGCGAACGGCCCGCGCGCGAGTTCGAGCCGATCGACGCGGCCACGAGCGAACGCGAGCGGCTCCTGCTCGGCCTGCGGCTCGACGAGCCGCTTCTCGTCGCGGCGCTCGACCGCGCCATCGACCGTGCGGCACTCGCGCGACTCGCGGATGGAGGCCTGGTGGAGATCGCGAGCAACGGTCGAGGCGAGGAGCTTCGCCTCACTCGGCGCGGCCGCTTTCTCGGTGGGGGCGTCACCGCCGAGCTGCTCGAGCTCGAGCCGGCCTGAGCCGCGCACACACCTCCGACCCGCGCCGGGACGAGCACGCGCGAACGCAGGCATCGACAGGATCCGCGGCTACCATCGACCCCGGGATGCAGCTCACCCCGCGGAAGCGAGAGATCCTGCGCCGGGTCGTCGAGGAGTACGTCGCGACCGGGCAACCCGTGGGCTCGCGCGCGCTCGTGGAGCGCTCGGATCTACGGGTCTCTCCCTCGACGGTGCGCGGGGAGCTCGCCGAGCTCGAGGGCCTCGGACTCCTGACGCACCCGCACACCTCGGCGGGTCGCATACCGACCGAGAGCGGATATCGAATCTATGCCGACGAGCTCGTCGAGACGCTCGAGGGACGGCCGGACGGCCTGGGTGTCGATCTCCGCTCGATGCGCGACGAGATCGAGCAAGCCCTTCGCGTGACCACGGAGACGCTCTCCGAGGCGACGCGGTTGCTGGCGCTCGTGTCGGCGCCGTCGCTCGAGACGGCCTCGATCCGGCACATCGAGGTGCTCGCGCTGCAGCCGACGAGCGTGATGGTCGTCGTCATCACGTCCACGGGCGGGGTGACGAAGCGCATGTTTCGCCTCGAGGCGCCGGTCGACACCGGGCTCGTCGCGTGGGCGGGCGAGTACCTCGAAGACCGGCTCGTCGGGCAGCGGCTCGGCTCGACCGCGGTCAGGCGCCGCCTCGAGGCGCCGGAGCTCGCCCCGCGCGAGCGAGCGTTCCTCGCGCTCATCGGGCAGACGCTGCTCGACGTCGGGTCCGAGTCCCGCCCGGAGGTGTTCGTCGGCGGGACGGCCGGCCTGCTCGGCGGTGCTCGGGCCGAGGAGGTCGAGGCGACCATGCGTCTCGTCGAGCTACTCGAGCGGCGCGCGGCCGTGCTCGAGCTCGTGAGCGAGGCGCTCGAGCCGCAGCGGCCGGTCGTGCACGTCGGCCCCGAGGTCGGGGGAGACCAGATGCACGCCGTCTCGCTCGTCGGTGCGACCTACGGCATCCGCTCGACGTCGCTCGGCGCGGTCGGGCTCGTCGGCCCGCTGCGGATGGACTACGACAAGGCGATCCGGGTCGTGCGCGCGGCCGCCTTCGAGCTCTCGCGGTTCGTCGAAGACGTCTACGAAGAGGTCTGACCCGTACCGTGGCGACGACCGAGAGCGACTACTACGAGCTGCTCGGCGTTCCCCGGAACGCGAGCGATGCGGACATCAAGCGGGCGTTCCGGGCGCTCGCGCGCGAGCTCCACCCCGACGTGTCCGGCGAGGCGGACGCCGAGCTCAGGTTCCGGGAGGTCGCGGAGGCGTACGAGGTGCTCTCGGACTCCGAGCGGCGCGCGACCTACGACCGCTTCGGAAAGGCCGGTCTCCGCCGAGGTGGCTTCGAGCCGATGTTCGCGGACTTCGGAAGCCTCGCGGACGTCTTCGCCTCGTTCTTCGGCGAGGACCTGCTCGGCGGGGCTGCGCGCCAGCGCCAATCAGGACAGCGCGGCGGAGACGTCCAGTCAATCGTCGAGATCGAGCTCGAGGACGCGTTCACGGGGATCGCGGTCTCGGCTCCCGCGCGGGTCGCGCTGCCGTGCGAGCGCTGCGCGAGCGAGCGGCGCGGAGCCCGGCACGTCCGCGCGAGCGTGTCCCACGTGCGGCGGGGGCGGGGTCGTGCGAACGGTCTCGCAGAACATCTTCGGGCAGTTCGTGCAGCAGCGGCCGTGCCCCGAGTGCGAGGGCGTCGGCACGATCCTCGAACAGCCCTGCGGCGATTGCGGCGGCGACGGACGCATCGTCACGTCGCAGGAGCTGGAGGTCGACGTGCCGAGGGGGATTCACGACGGCCAGCAGATTCGAATTCGCGGACAGGGGCACGCCGGATTCCGCAGCACGGACCGCGGGCACGCCTTCGTGGTCGTCCGCGTTCGGCCCGATTCGCGGTTCGTCCGCGACGGAGACGATCTGCACACGGCGCTGCGCCTCACGATGACGGAGGCGGCCCTCGGCACGACCGCCCGCGTCGCGGCATTCGGCGAGGACGTCGATCTCGAGGTCGCGCCTGGCACGCAGCCCGGAGAGGTGCACGTCGTCAAGGGTCGCGGCATGCCCGCGCTGCGCGGCTCACGGCACGGCGATCTGTACGTGCGGCTCGACGTCGCCATGCCCACGAAGCTGACGGACGAGCAGCGACAGGTGCTCGCCGAGCTCGGTGACACGCTCGGCCCCGACGCTTACGTCCAGCCCGACGACGACGAAGGGTTCTTCCGGCGCCTGAAGAGCGCGCTGCGCTGACGGAGCCGCTGCGACGCGTCTCGGTGCGCGTGCCTCCCGACGAGGCGGACGTCGTCGGTCTGCGCCTGCTCGAGCTCGTCCCCGCGGGCTTCGAGGAGATCGCAGGAGCGGACGCGACGGAGCTCGTCGTGTACACGGACGAGCACGGCGAGGCGGCGCTTCGCGACGTCTTCGAGGACGTCACCGCGGAGGCAGTCGATGCGGGCTGGGAGGACCGGTGGCGCGAGTTCCATCGACCCGTTTCGCGTCGCCGGGCTGTGGATCGGCCCACCCTGGGAGCAGCCGCCCGCGGGTGAGCCGAGTGTCGTCGTCGACCCGGGTCGCGCGTTCGGGACCGGCGGTCACGCGACGACGCGGGCATGCATCGAGCTCCTCGCGAGCGTCGAGCGCGGAAGCCTGCTCGACGCCGGCTGCGGCTCGGGCGTGCTCGCCGTCGCGGCCGTGCGGCTCGGATTCGGCCCTGTGCACGCTGTCGACATCGACCCGGTCGCGGTCGACGTGGCGCGCGAGACAGTCCGTCTGAACGGCGTCGCCGTGGCCGTTCGATGCGCCGACGCGGTTCACGATGACGTTCCGCCGACCGACGTCGTCGTCGCCAACATCGAGCTCGCAGCGGTCGAGGCGCTGCTCGGGCGCACGTCCGCAGCGGTCGCGATCACCTCCGGATACCTGCTCGGCGACCGGCCCCGAGCGGAGGGTTGGGACGCTGTTACGCGCGCCGAGGTCGATGGCTGGGCGGCAGATGTGCTCGCGCGTGAGCACTAAGCTTGGCGTCTCGTGGCGAGCTTCACCGTTGGCTTTCTGGGCTGCAAGGTCTCGTACACGGACGCGCAAGCCGTGCGCGAGCGCCTGCTCCGCGACGGCCATACCGAGGTCGAGTCCGGCGGGGACGTCGCCGTCGTGAACACGTGCTGCGTCACGAACGAGGCCGTCTCCAAGTCGAGGCAGGCGCTCTCCCGCGCGGCTCGGACGCACGCGCGCGTGTACGCGACGGGGTGCGGCGCCAACCTCGAGGGGCGCTCCGACGGTCTTCCCGAGAACGTGACGGTCGTCTCGCGCACGAGCGAGCACGTGCCCGGAGCAGTCGCCGGCGACGTCGGAGCAATCGCGTGCGTGCAGGCGGACGCTCGCCTCGAGCGGACGCGAGCGTTCGTGAAGATCCAGGACGGGTGCTCGTTCTCGTGCGCGTTCTGCGTGATTCCGCTCGTGCGCGGCGGAACACGGAGCCGGCGCGCGTCGGCGGTGCTCGCCGAGGTCGCGCGGCGTGTCCGTGAGGGTCACCGCGAGATCGTGCTCACCGGCGTCAACCTCGGCTGCTTCCGCGACCGCGAGGCGGGATACACCCTCGCGCGTCTCATCCGGGCCGCAGGCGCGGTTCCGGGAGTCGAGCGGCTTCGTCTCTCGTCGATCGAGGTAAACCACCTGACGGACGACCTCGTCGCGGCGCTTCGCGAGACTCCGGCCGCGTCTCCGCACCTGCACGTGCCGCTGCAGTCGGGCGACGACGGCGTGCTCCGCGCGATGCGACGTCGCTACACGGCGACCCAGTACCTCGCGAAGCTCGCGCCGCTCGCGGACTTCAATCTCACCGCCGACGTGATCGTCGGCTTCCCGAACGAGGACGAGGCGGCTTTCACCCGGACGCTCGAGGTCGTCGAGGAGGCCGGGCTCACGAAGGTGCACGTCTTCCCGTACTCGCCGCGGCCCGGAACGGTGACCCAGGCCGAGGACGCGGTGTCGCCGCAGGTGAAGAAGGAGCGAAGTGCGAGGCTGCGTGCGCTGTCCAACGAGCTCTGCCGTCGCAGATGGGAGGCGAGCGTGGGTTCGACCGCGCGCGTGCTCGTCGACCGGCCGGGACGCGGGTACGCAGACGACTACACCCCGTGGCTTCTCGACGCCGAGGTCGGCAGCTTCGTCGAGGCGCGCGCCGTCGCCTGCTCGGAGGAGGGAATCCTTGCCGTCGCCGCGTGAGGACTGCCTCTTCTGCCGGCTCGTCCGCGAGGGCGAGCACGTGGCGAGCGCGGACGGGTTCGTCGCCATTCGCGACATCAATCCCCTCGCGGAGACGCACCTCCTCGTGCTGCCCGAGCGGCACATCGACACGTTCAAGGACGTCGCCGAGTTCCCGGAGGAGGAGGCGGGTCGCATGGTGCGTTTCGTCGCGGAGACAGCGCGCGAGGCCGGTCTCGACGACTACCGCGTGCTCGTGAACGTGGGCGCGGGGGCGGGCCAGACCGTGTTCCACCTCCACTGGCACGTGCTCGGCGGCCGCCCCGACGCGGCGCGGATCGCCGCCGCCCTGGAGAAGGACGCCTAGGTGAGCCTCATCGCTCGCATCGAGGCCGAGCTCAAGTCCGCCAGGCTGGCGCGCGACGAGGATCGCCGCGATGCCCTGAGCCTCGTCCTGCACGCGCTGCAGGGAGCGCAGAAGGAACTGCAGCGCACGCTGTCCGACGACGAGGAGCTGCAGGTGCTCCAGCGCGAGCGGAAACGACGTGTCGAGGCCGCCGAGGCGTTCCGTGCCGGCGGTCGCGAGGAGCAGGCCGAGGACGAGGAGTACGAGCTCGAGATCCTCGAGGAGTTCATGCCCGAACCGCTTGCGGAGGAGGAGCTCGAGGAGATCATCGACGACGTCATCTCCGAGGTCGGCGCAACGAACATCCGCGACATGGGACGCGTGATGGCCGGCGTGATGCACCAGGTCTCCGGCCGCGCGGACGGCTCCGTCGTATCCCAGCTGGTCAAGGAAAAGCTCGCCTGACGCCGCAGGCCGCCGGCTGCGAGCGACGCCCCAGCGACGCCAGGCACGCGTGACGCCCTCCCTACACTGCGCCTGATGCAGCAGGTGCTGGATGTCTCGAACGAGGTCGCGGCCGAGCTCGCCGGAGTCGAGGACGGTGTCCTCGACGCGCTCCGCGAACGGCTGGAGTGCACGATCGCGCTCCGCGGCAACCGGCTGACGCTCGGCGGCGACGAGGAGCACGTGGTGGCGGCGCGTGCCGTCCTCGACGAGCTGGTCGAGCTCGTCGAAGGCGGCCATCAGATCGGGCCGGACACGGTCGGCACGGTCTTGAACGCGCTCGACCAGGCCGAGGACGTGCGGGACGTCTTCGACGACGTCGTGTGGCGTCACCGCGGTAAGAACATCACTCCGAAGACGGTGAACCAGAAGCGCTACGTGGACGCGATCCGGGGGGCGACGGTCACCTTCGGGATCGGTCCGGCGGGAACGGGCAAGACCTACCTCGCGATGGCGCTCGCGGTCTCCGCGCTCTCCGAAGGCGCTGTCGGCCGGCTCATCCTCACGCGTCCCGCAGTCGAGGCAGGGCGAGCGGCTCGGATTCCTTCCCGGAGACATGCTGGCGAAGGTCGACCCGTACCTGCGTCCGCTCTACGACGCGCTCTACGACATGCTCGACCCGGAGCGGCTCGCCGGCTACATGGAGCGCGGCACGATCGAGGTCGCGCCACTTGCGTTCATGCGCGGCAGGACGCTCAACGACTCCTTCATCGTCCTCGACGAGGCCCAGAACACGACGCCAGAGCAGATGCAGATGTTCCTGACACGCCTCGGGTTCGGCTCGAAGATGGTCGTGACCGGTGACGTGACCCAGGTCGACCTCCCGCGCGAGCAGGCGTCCGGGCTGATCCAGGTGCGCGACATCCTCGCCGGCATCGACGGGATCGGGTTCGTCGAGTTCGGGAACGAAGACGTGGTGCGGCATTCGCTCGTGCAGCGGATCGTCGAGGCGTACAAGCGTCATGCCGAGGAGACCGGCACGGCGCGCCGCCGGTGATCGTCGTCGAGACGTCGAATCGCAGCGGCGCCGTCGTCGAGGAGGACGCGGCAGAGGAGGTCGCGCTCCAGGTGCTCATGTCGGAGGGCGTCGAGGAGGGCGAGCTCGGAATCGCGTTCGTCGGCTCCGAGGAGATGCGCGCGCTGAAACGCGAGCACCTCGGGATCGATGAGGCGACGGACGTGCTGTCCTTCCCGCTCGACGGTCGCGACGCGCTCCCCGACGGCGTCCCGCGTGCCCTCGGCGACGTCGTCCTCTGCCCGGAGGTGGTCGGTGCGGAGTGGCGCGCGCCGCTCGTGCACGGACTCCTGCACCTCCTCGGCTACGAGCACGGCGACGAGATGGACGCCCGCGAGCGGACCTACGCCGCGTGACGACGCGACAACGCAGCCAGTCGCTCTTCCAGAGCTTCAACCATGCGACCGAGGGGATCATCCACGCAGTTCGCACGCAGAGGAACCTCTGGATCCACTTCGCGCTCGCGGTCGGCGTGCTCGTCGCGGCGATCGGGTTCGGCGCCACGAAGCTCGAGCTGGCGGTTCTCCTGCTGGCGATCACGTTCGTCCTCGTGGCCGAGCTCGTGAACACCGCGGTCGAGGCAGCGGTCGACGTCGCGTCGACGTCGTTCGACCCGATGGCCAAGCTCGCGAAGGACATCGCTGCGGGCGCGGTCCTGATCGCAGCGCTGAACGCGGTCGCGGTCGGCTACCTCGTGTTCTCGGGCGAGGTGGCGACCCGGAGTTCCCGGTTCCTGACGCGTCTCTCGGACGCCCAGGCGGAGCTCACCCTCGTCGCCCTGGCGGTCACCGTGATCATCGTCATCGCCGTGAAGGCCTACACCGGCCGCGGCACCCCCCTGCGCGGAGGCATTCCGTCCGGGCACGCCGCGGTCGCGTTCGCGGGCTGGATGGCGGTGACGCTCATCCTCGACGACTCCACCCACCACTTCCTCATCTCCTCGGTGACGTTCATCATGGCGTTGCTCGTGGCCCAGACCCGCGTCGAGACCGGTGTGCACTCAGCCTCCGAGGTGGCGAGCGGAGGGCTGCTCGGGGCGCTCGTCACGCTGTTTCTGTTCCAGGCGTTCGGATGACGGATACCGAACTGCTTGCAGCGGCTGATGCGGTCGCCGCCCGCGCCTACTCGCCGTACTCCGGGTTCGACGTCGGGTGCGCGATCCTCGCCCGCGACGGCCGCGTGATCGAGGGCGTGAACGTCGAGAACGCCGCCTATCCGCTCGGGGTCTGCGCCGAGCGCACGGCGTTTGCACGCGCGATCGCGGAGGGCTACCGGCCCGGCGACTTCGCGGTCGTCGCCACGACGGCGTCCCCGTGCGGCGGGTGCCGGCAGTGGCTCATCGAGATGCAGGTCGACCGTGTCGTCTTCCGCAACGGCGACCGGGTGGTCACGATGACCCCGGCCGAGCTCGTGCCTGAGGCGTTCGACGCTTCGGACCTCCGGTGAAGTCCGGCTTCGTCGGGCTCGCGGGGCGTCCGAACGTCGGCAAGTCGACGCTCGTGAACGCACTCTGCGGCGAGAAGATCGCGATCACGTCGACCGTCCCGAACACCACCCGCCGCAGGATCTTCGGGGTCGCGCACGGCGCCGACTACCAGCTGGCGCTCGTCGACCTTCCCGGCTTCCAGCGCCCGATCGACCCGCTGACGGAGCGCATGCAGAAGACCGTCGACTCGTCGTTCGACGACGTCGACGCCGTGCTCTTCGTGCTCGATGCTCGCGCACACATCGGCTCCGGCGATCGCTTCGTCGCGCGGCGCGTCTTCGGCCTCGAGAAGCCGGTCCTCATCGCCCTGAACAAGGTCGACCGGCTCAAGGCGTCGCACATCGTCTCGCAGATGAAGGTCGCGGCCGCGCTCGGCGACTTCCATGCGCTGCACCCGGTCAGCGCGAAGACGAAGGACGGCGTGCCCGAATTGCGATCCGACCTCGTGTCGCTCCTACCCGAAGGGCCCGCGTACTTTCCCGCCGAGCAGGCGACCGACCTCGCGCTCGAGGAGCGCGTTGCCGAGGTCATCCGGGAGAAGGCGCTCCAGCTCACCCGCGAGGAGGTTCCCCACGCGGTGAGTGTCGAGGTGCAGGAGCTGACGGAGGAGCGCGTCCATGCGGTGCTCTTCGTGGAGACCGAGTCGCAGAAGGGGATCCTGGTCGGCAAGAAGGGCGCGATGGTGCGCGAGATCGGCACGCGCGCGCGTCCCGAGGTCGATGCGCTGGTAGGAAACCGCGTGTTCCTCGAGCTCCAGGTCAAGGTGCGCCCGAAGTGGCGCCGCGACCCGCGGATGCTCGAGCGGCTGGGGCTCTGACGATCTCGGTCGCCACTGCGGCGCATCAACTCCCGGGCGGGATGTACGTGATCTCGAGACGCGGCCGCTTGGCCGGATCGTGGAAGGTCGACGACGGGGGCTTGGGGCCGCTCGCGCCGTACTCCTCGTAGCCGTCGGCGAGCCTGACGAGGACGCCGTCGTTGCGCAGCGTGCCGTCCAACCAGGCGCCGACGAGGTTCGTGAGGTCGAGCGAGATCCACTGCGGCGTGTGCGCCGACTCGAGCTCGGCAACGGCGAATACGGGACCGACGTCGACCTCGCGCTCGCGGACCCAGTCCGCCCCGAGGATCGGATGCGCCTGGAGCTCGTAGGGCCGCGGCTCGCACGTTCGCTGGGTCTTGCGTGGCCCGATGCAACGGCCGTCGTGATACAGGTGGAGCGTCGCTTGCGTGACGAGCGTGCCAGGTGGGAGGCCCGACGTCGAGAACCTGAGCGCTGCGCGCCAGAGCTTGTCGTCGTCGCCTCCGATCGGCAATCGATCGCCGTCGTCCCGATAGCAGCGCTCGTCCCAGTCGTACCCCCAGTCACACCAGAACGGGAGCGACACGTCCTGCGTTGCGGGAAGACCGACGAGCGTGTTGGTCGCCCCGGAGCCGGCGGGCGCGGAGACCAGGAGGGTCATCAGCGCCAGAACGAGTGCATGTGCCGTCATGTCTCCGATGGTGGCGACCCGCGCCTCACGCGACTGTGCCGAATGTGCATCGGAACACCGGCGGCCCGAGCACCGTGAACAGCTCGTACGGGCCCGGCCGACCGGCCGGCGCATCTGCTCGGGGATACACTCGATCCATGGCCAAGGCACCTGCGGTCATCGGCGGTTTCGAGCTTCCTTCCGGACCGAGAGTCCCCCGGATCGGCTCGGTCGACGCAGTCGCGCTCGAGGAGCGCGCTGCGACGCTCGCGAAGCGATCGATCAAGCGCGAGTCGAAGGTGCAGGCGCTGCACCTCGCGGTCAGGATGATGGACCTGACCACGCTCGAGGGGCAAGACACGCCCGGCAAGGTCGCCGCGCTCTGCTCGAAGGCGATCCGGCCCGACCCGGTCGATCTCTCGGTGCCGTCCGTCGCCGCGGTCTGCGTCTACCCGAGCCTGGTGGAGACGGCCAAGCAGCGCCTCGGCGCGAGCGGCGTGAAGGTGGCGTCGGTGGCCACAGCGTTTCCGTCCGGTCAGTCGCCGACCGAGCTCAAGGTGGCGGAGACGCGAGCCGTCGTCGAGTTCGGCGCGGACGAGGTCGACATGGTCATCGACCGCGGCGCCTTCCTCTCGGGCCGGTACGCGAAGGTGTACGACGAGATCGTCCGCGTGAAGGAAGCGTGCGGCGACGCGCATCTCAAGGTGATCCTCGAGACGGGTGAGCTCGGAACGTACGACAACGTCCGCCGCGCATCGCTGATCGCGATCGCCGCCGGCGCGGATTTCATAAAGACGTCTACCGGGAAGGTGAGCCCGGCGGCGACGCTGCCGGTGACGCTGTGCATGATGGAGGTCGTCCGCGATGTCCACGCGGAGACCGGCCACAAGATCGGCATCAAGCCTGCCGGCGGCATCCGCTCCTCGAAGCAGGCGATCCAGTATCTCGTGACCCTGTACGAGACGCTCGGGCCCGAGTGGATGACGCCGGATCTCTTTCGGTTCGGCGCGTCCTCGTTGCTGAACGACGTCCTCATGCAGCTCCGCAAGGAGAAGACGGGGCGCTATCAGTCCGGCGATTACTTCACGATCGACTGATGGCCCAGGTCGAGAAGCGCGCAGCATCGGTTCCCGCGACCTTCGAGTGGGAGTACGCGCCGGCTCCGGAGTCGCGCGACATCGTCCAGATCCGCGACCGCTACGGCCTGTTCGTCGGTGGCGAGGAGGTGGAGCCGCGCTCGGGCGAGTGGTTCGGATCGATCTCGCCGTCGACCGAGGAGGAGCTGTTCGAAGTGGCGCTTGCCGGCGAGGAGGACGTCGCCCTCGCGGTCGACACCGCGCGGGACGCGTTCGAGAACGGCTGGTCCGCGCTCGCCCCGTCCGAGCGCGCGAAGTACCTCTTCCGCATTGCGCGACTGATCCAGGAGCGCTCGCGCGAGCTCGCCGTCGCGGAGTCGCTCGACGGCGGCAAGCCGATCCGCGAGTCACGCGACGTGGACGTACCGCTCGCGGCCGCCCATTTCTTCTACTACGCGGGCTGGGCGGACAAGCTCGAGTACGCGTACCCGAACCGAACCGCTCGGCCGCTCGGCGTCGCGGCGCAGATCATCCCCTGGAACTTCCCGCTCCTGATGCTCGCGTGGAAGATCGCGCCAGCCCTCGCGTGCGGCAACACGGTCGTCCTCAAGCCCGCCGAGACGACGCCGCTGACCGCCATGATCTTCGCGGACATCTGCCGCCAGGCGGAGCTGCCGCCGGGCGTCGTGAACCTCGTCACGGGCGACGGTACGACGGGTGCGCACCTCGTGCGCAACGAGGGCATCGACAAGCTCGCGTTCACGGGCTCGACCGAGGTCGGGAAGCTGATCATGCGCGAGCTCGCCGGCCGCGACGTGCGGATGACGCTCGAGCTCGGCGGCAAGGCCGCGAACATCGTGTTCGACGACGCCGCTCTCGACCAGGCGGTCGAGGGGATCGTCAACGGGATCTACTTCAACCAGGGCCACGTCTGCTGCGCGGGCTCGCGCCTGCTCGTGCAGGAGTCGATCTTCGAGCCGCTGCTCGAGAAGCTCAAGCGGCGACTCTCGACGCTTCGCGTCGGCGACCCGCTCGACAAGAACACGGACGTCGGCGCAATCAACTCGAAGGCGCAGCTCGAGAAGATCCGCGAGCTGGTTGCGAGCGGGGAGGACGAGGGCGCGGAGATCTACCAGCCCGAGTGCACGCTTCCGGACCGCGGGTTCTGGTTCGTGCCGACGCTGTTCACGAACGTCGCGCAGAGCTACCGCATCGCACAGGAGGAGATCTTCGGGCCGGTGCTGTCCGTGCTCACGTTCCGTACGCCGGACGAGGCCGTCGAGAAGGCGAACAACACGCCGTACGGCCTGTCGGCGGGGGTCTGGACGGAGAAGGGCTCGCGGATTCTCTGGATGGCGCAGCGGCTCCGCGCCGGCGTCGTGTGGGCGAACACCTACAACCGCTTCGACCCGTCCTCGCCCTTCGGCGGCTACCGCGAGTCCGGGTTCGGGCGCGAGGGCGGACGCCATGGCCTCGAGCCGTACCTGAGGTTCGACGAGTGACACGGCTCTCGGTCAAGAAGACGTACAAGCTCTACGTGGGTGGGGCCTTTCCCCGCTCCGAGTCGGGCAGAACGTACGACTCGGAGGGCCACAACGTCGCGCGCGCGTCGCGCAAGGACGCCCGCGACGCCGTCAGAGCGGCTCGTGCGGCGCTCCCCGCCTGGTCCGGCATGACCGCCTACAACCGCGGGCAGGTCCTCTACCGGCTCGCAGAGATGATGGAGGCGCGGGCCACCGACCTCGAGGGCGCCTGCTCGGGTCGAGACGAGGTGGACGCGGCCGTCGATCGCATCGTCTGGTACGCGGGTTGGGCGGACAAGCTCGCGCAGGTCCTCGGCAGCTCGAACCCGGTGGCGGGGCCGTACTTCGACTTCACGATCCCCGAGCCGACGGGCGTGGTCGCCCTCCTCGCGCCGAAGGAGCCTGCGCTCCTCGGCCTCGTGTCGCGCATCGCGCCTGCGCTCGTGGGCGGCAACACCGTCGTCGCGGTCGCCTCGGAGGACCATCCGGTGGCGGCGATCGAGCTCGCGGAGGCGCTCGCGACGTCCGACTTCCCGGACGGGACCGTCAACATCCTCACCGGCTTTCGTGACGAGCTCGCCCCGTGGCTCGCCGGCCACATGGACGTCAACGCGATCGACCTCACGGGTGCGGACGGCACGACGGCGGAGCTCGAGCGGCAGGCTGCGGAGAACGTCAAGCGCGTCGTGCGGTCGTCCGCGGACGCACAGAGCCCGTGGGAGATCGCGGCGTTTCTCGAGCTGAAGACGGTCTGGCACCCGATCGGCCTCTGACGTCGCTCGCTGCTGAGGAAGTCGGAACCCGGCCTCAGCCCCGCGTCGCGTAGACCGCCTGCCGGAAGCGCGCGCCGACCGGCTCGGAGGCGAGCACCCACGCGACGAGCGGGCGTCCCTGCCCGTAGTGCACCGAGATGTAGTCGGCGAGCATGCGGCCCGAGGTCGTGTTCGGCATCCACGCGAGCCGCATGCTTCGCGCCGACAGCCGACGAGGCAGGCCGAAGCCGATCCCGCCCGCCCGCGACTCGACGAGCTCGACGTCGACGCCTGCCGCAGAGAAGCGGTGGTACGCGATCGCGACGCGGCCCGTCGCCCTGTCGATCCCGATCGCGGGCAGCAGTGCGTTTCGGTTCGCGGTGACGGGGGCGGGCGGGGTCCATGTCACCGCATCTGCCGAACTCGAGACGAAGGCGGCGTTCCGGGACGCGCCGGGCGCAGCGCAGTCGTGCCACGCGACCCATACACGCCCCTGCGCGTCGACATCCGCCGAGGGCAGTGGGAACGCCCGGAAGCCCCGGATTGCACAGGATCCGTCGATCTGTGCGATCCGGACCGGTGGGTCGAAGGTCACGCCGCCGTCCGCAGACCGCGAGGCCGAGATCGCGAACCGCCCGCGTTCCCACAGGTAGGCCACGACGAGCTCGCCGTTGGGCTTCACGACGGGAAATACGCCGACCGCCGGAGCGGCGCCGATGTCGACCGGGCTCGACCATGTAATGCCGCCGTCGTTCGAGATCGAGACCGCGAGCGCGTCCTCGTCGGATGCGTGCGTGAAGGCGAGGTAGCAGCGCCCGAAGTAGGGCGACGTCGGCGTGTTGTCGCAGGTGAGCCAGTTCTTGTCGAAGGCAATGCCCTGCGGGAGGGTCTCCTCGGCGGCGACGAGCGCGTTGCTCCACGACGCGCCGTCCGTGGAGCGATTGATCGCCAGGCGCGTCGTCGTGCCGGCGAGCGCGAGGGTGGAGATGAGCCAGACGCGGTGCGCTGCGTCGTACGCCACGACCGGGTCGCTGGCCCTCGCGTTCGCGCCGGCGGGACGGCTCGAGACGGTGAGACCCGGGAGCAGGCCGCTTGCCCACGTGCGACCGCTGTCGCGCGTGACCGCGTAGCCGACGTTCGTCGCGGCGCCGTCGAAGCGCCGTCCGACCTGGAAGGTCGTGACCGTCGTCGATCCCACGGTGAAGCTGTCCGGCTCGACCTGCGTCTCGTGCTGGGCGTCGGGAGTCGTGTACGGGTCGCGCGACAGCCGGCGCCCCACGAGCTCGCAGTCCGTCGCGACCCGATCGCGGAGATCGGCGTTGACGACGTCGAGACCGTTGCCGCACGTCACCGAGTCCGTTGCGGCGTCGTACTCGGCCGACACACGATCGCTCCCCGCTCCCGCGACGATCGTGTCCCGCCCTCCGTCGCCCTGGAGGAAGTCGGCTCCCGGTCCACCGGAGACGAGGTCGCCGCCCCCGCGTCCCCGAATGACGTCCGCCGCGACGGTTCCGACAAGCCGGTCCGGCCCGGGGGTTCCGTCGATCGTCCGCGCGACCGCGCCCGGGGCGCTGAGGACGAAGGCGACGAGTGCGACGGCGGCGAAACGCATTCCTCGGCTACGACGATTGCTGTGACACGCGGTTTGCATCTTGGCGACTACGATCCCGTCTCGTGGGCAAGCTGAGTCAGGCGATCGCGGAGGGCGACGGGATCTCGATTCTCGTCGAGGTCTCCGACTCGGCGGGTGCCGTCGCCGCCACGAAACAGGGTGCCGACGGGCTTGCCGCCAACGCCGGAGCCAGCGCCGTTCGGGCCTCGTCGCAGCTCCCGCTGCTCCACTTCGGGAGCCTCTTCGATGCGAGCGGCCTCGCCGCGGACGGCATCGTCATCCGCCCCGACCTCGCGCTCTGGGACGAGGCCCACGCCCACGGCCTCGAGTGCGTCGTGCGGGTCTCGGATGCCGAGGACGTCCAGCGGGCGCTGCACTACTTCGACCCGGAGATGTTCCTGCTCACGGCCGCGGCGGACTCCGACGACGACCCGCTCACGGTCCTGCTCGGGCTCTTGCACGACGTGCCGGCCGGCAAGCTCGCGATCGCCGAGCTGCACGACGCGACGCCCGACGACGTCGCCGAGCTCGAGCGCTCCGGCGTCGATGCGGTGCTGGTGTCGCCGGACGAGCTCTCCCTGCTCATCGCAGACGATCCGCCCGACGTCTAGGGCGCAGGGGTGCGAATCGGGATCTTGACCGGCGGCGGCGACTGCCCGGGGCTGAACGCCGTGATCCGGGCGGTTGTTCGAAGGTCGACCGACCGCGGTCACGAGATGGTCGCGGTCCGCGACGGATGGAAGGGACTGTCCGAGGGGATCTTCGCCCCACTCGGTCGGCGCGAGGTGTCGGGAATACTCCCGCGCGGCGGCACGATCCTCGGCACGACGCGAACCAATCCCTACAAGCTAGACGGAGGCGTCGAGGCCGTGATGCGCCACTTCGGCGAAGCCCGGCTGGATGCGCTCGTCGCGATCGGGGGCGAGGACACGCTCGGGGTCGCCGCGCGCCTCCATCGCGAGCATGCCCTGCCGGTCGTCGGGGTTCCCAAGACGATCGACAACGATCTGTCCGGGACGGACTACACGTTCGGCTTCGATACTGCGGTCACGATCGCGACCGAAGCGATCGACCGGCTCCATACCACTGCGGAGTCGCACAACCGCGTGATGGTCGTCGAGGTCATGGGACGACACACGGGTTGGATCGCGGTCATGAGCGGGATCGCCGGCGGCGCCGATGTGATCCTCATCCCGGAGCAGCCCATCACCGTCGAGGAGGCCTGCACGGAGCTCGTCAAACGACACGACGGCGGGAAGGACTTCTCGATCGTCGTCGTCAGCGAGGGCTACGAGCTGACCTACGACTCGGGCGAGCGACAGCTCGTCGCCGGCGAGGCGCGTGCTACCGACCAGTTCGGCCACGTCGTCCTGGGTGGGGTCGGCGATGCCTTGGCACGCGAGATCGAGCAGCAGAACGGGATTCGAGACGCGCGTCACCGTGCTCGGCCACGTCCAGCGCGGAGGGATCCCGACGCCGCGCGATCGGGTCCTCGCGACGCGATTCGGCCTCCAAGCTGCCGACCTCGTGCACGAAGGACGGTTCGGCCGCATGGCCGCCCTGCACGGTGACTCGGTGGTGGACGTCTCGCTCGAGGAGGCCACCACGGAGCTCAAGACCGTGCCGCCCGAGTGGTATGACGTAGCCCGCGCTTTCTTCGGCTAGCGGCGCGGGGGAACCCGTGGTTCCCCCGCGAGCCCCCTCGTTCGGCGTAGCGAGATCCACCGCACCTGGCCTCCCGGCCGGCGGAGCCGGCCGTGACGGCTCGCGGTTCCTTCGGCGCTACGATCGATCCCGGCCGGAGTGGCGGAACTGGCAGACGCGCGGGACTCAAAATCCCGTGTCCTTCGGGACGTGTGGGTTCGACCCCCACCTCCGGCATCGAGCGCTGGGTGCACGACTTCGTCCGCGGCCGAAGGCCGGCTTTGCCGGCCGGGAGGCGAGGCTTAGGTAGCTCGGTGCATGCGACCCGGAAGGGGGCACGTGGGGGAAACGTCGTTTCCCCCACGGCGGTACGCTTTCGGGCACGGAAACCCGATGGTTGCTGCGGAGACCCGGGCGGGATTCTCTGCGACCAGCTTCCAAGGAGGAAGGATGTCGAGACGACTGTTTGCGGTGCTGAGCGTGGTTGTACTCGCGCTCGCGCTCGGCCTCGCCGCGTGCGGTGGGGGCGACGACGAGGGCAGCGGGGACGACCTGCTCGCCTCGATCGAGGAGAAGGGCGTCCTCACGGTGTCGACGGACCCGGCCTATCCGCCGCAGTCCGAGCTGAACAAGGAGACGAACGAGTACGAGGGCTTCGACATCGACGTCGCGACGGAGATCGCCGAGCGCATGGGCGTCGACGTCGCCTGGCAGGCACCCGCGTGGGAGACGATCATCTCGGGGAACTGGGCCGGGCGCTGGGACGTCTCGGTCGGCTCGATGACGATCACGCCAGAGCGCGCCGAGGTGCTGAACTTCACGCCGCCGTACTACTACACACCCGCGGCCATCGCCGTTCACGAGGACAACACAACCGTCTCGAGCGCATCCGACCTCGACGGGAAGAACGTCGGCGTGTGCGGCGGATGCACATACGACACGTATCTCCAGGGAACGCTGGAGATCGCCCAGGATGAGTCCGGTGAGCCTGAGGTGATCGAGTCTGCCATCACCGATCCCACGATCAAGACCTATGACACCGATTCCACCGCGATCCAGGATCTTGCGCTCGGCGACGGCCGCCGGCTCGACGGCGTCATCTCTGCGCTGCCAACACTCCAGGCTGCGATCGACGCGGATTCGCCGATCAAGATCGTGGGCGAGGACCTCTACTACGAGCCGCTGGCGGTCGCGATCGACAAGAGCTCCGAGCTCGATCCGACCAGTCTCGTCGAGCGGATCTCGGAGATCGTGGACGAGATGCACGAGGACGGGACGATGGAGGAGCTCTCCGCGAAGTGGTACGGCACGAATCTGTCGGTCGCCCCGCGTCCGAAGTCGTGAACTGAGAACGGGAGTCACTCGTGGCGACGAGCTACGAGGGGGGCGGTCGGCAGTCGGTACCGCCCCCGCGCTCCCCCGTCCATCACCGAAGCCGGCGTGAGCGCTTCGAGCTCTTCTCCGCACGCGTTCCCTTCCGGCTGAAGCTCGCCGCAGTCTGGTTCACCATCCTCACGCTGCTGGTCGTCCTGTTCGCGGCGGCGGACTTCGACACGGAATGGATGCGCGAGAACGCGGGGTTCATCGCCCGCGGGCTCACGTGGACGCTGGTCATCGCGGTCCTCTCGATCGCCCTTGCGTGCACGCTCGCACTCCTGGGTGCGCTCGGAAGACTGAGCGGGAACGCGATCGCCGTGGGCGTGAGCGGGTTCTACACGTCGTTCTTTCGCGGCACGCCGCTCATCGTCCAGCTGTTCCTGATCTATCTCGCGCTGCCCCAGATCGGGCTTGCGCTGGGCGACCCGTGGATCGACCTCCTCACACTCGACGTCCTCACCGCGGGCGTCCTCGCGCTGGGCCTGAACTACGGCGCGTACATGACGGAGATCTTCCGCGCGGGCATCCAGTCGGTCGGCCACGGCCAGTCGGAGGCGGCGGAGGCGCTCGGCATGAGGTACATGCAGAAAATGAGGCGCGTGGTACTGCCGCAGGCGCTTCGCGTGATCATCCCGCCCACGGGCAACGAGTTCATCGCGATGATGAAGGACACCGCGCTCGTCAGCTTCCTCGGCACGACGGTCGCGCAGATGGAGATCTTCCGCCGGGCGCAGCTCGCTGGCCGCGCGGACTTCCGGAACCTCGAGGCGCTGATCATCGCCGCGCTCATGTACTGGGCGCTGACGACGGTGTTCCAGTACTTCCAGCTACGGCTCGAGCGGCGGCTGAGCAAGGGTTACGTCCGCGGGACCGCCGGGACCGCGGTGCAGGGTCAGCACCGGGCGAGCACGAGTCACCACGCATGAGCGACGTCGCTACGAACGGAGTGCACGCCGTCGAGGTGCACGGATTGTGGAAGGCGTTCCACGGCCACGACGTGCTGCGAGGCATCGACCTCCAGGTCGAGCACGGCGAGGTGGTCGTGATCTTCGGCCGCTCGGGCTCGGGGAAGAGCACCCTCCTGCGCTGCCTGAACTTCCTCGAGGAGCCGACGGAGGGCTCCGTCGAGGTCGCCGGCATCCGCGTCGAAGGGGGCGGTCATCGCACGCGCGCGAAGCGGGAGCAGATCCGCCAGCTGCGGGTCAGGACCGGCATGGTGTTCCAGGACTTCAACCTCTTCCCGCACCGCTCGGCGCTCGACAACGTCATCGAAGGGCCGCTGACCGTGCTCGGCAAGTCGAGGCGCGACGCGGAGATGAGAGGCCGCGAGCTGCTGGCGATGGTCGGCCTGTACGACAAGGCGTCGGCGTTCCCGATCCAGCTCTCGGGGGGCCAGCAACAGCGCGTGGCGATCGCGCGCGCGCTGGCGATGAACCCGCGGGTGATGCTCTTCGACGAGCCGACCTCCGCGCTCGATCCGGAGCTGATCGGAGAGGTGCTCGCGGTGATGCGACGCTTGGCCACGGAGCTCGACATGACCATGCTCGTGGTCACGCACGAGATGGGCTTCGCGCGGGAGGTCGCCTCCCGCATGGCGTTCGTCCACGAGGGTCAGATCATCGAAGAGGGCACGCCGAGCCGCGTGCTCTCGGCTCCCGAGCGGCCCGAGACGGCCCGGTTTCTCGAGGCGGTTCTCTGACGCGTGCGCCGAAACCCTCCCGTTTGCGCTCGGCGCGGGGAGCACGGATACTTGCGCGCAGGCCGGTGGAGAGCCGGTAGGCAGGACTTCGGGTCAAACGGATGGAGGAGGACAGTTTGAGTGTGAAGAAGCGAGTCTCACTCGCCGCTTCCGGCCTCGTCGCTGCTCTGGCGCTCGTTGCCGCGGGCTGCGGAGGCGGTGACGACGGCGGCGAAACGCTGAAGATCGTGTCCGACCTGCCACTGCAGGGGTCGAACCTCGTGCAGACGGGTCAGATGGTCGAAGCGATCGAGTACGTGCTGGAGCAGGCGGACAACAAGGCCGGCGACTACACCATCGAGTTCGAGTCGTTCGACGACGCGATCGCGTCGACGGGCAACTGGGACGAGGCGCTCTGCGCGTCCAACGCACGTGAGTACCTCGACGACGAGTCGATCGTCGGCGTCATCGGGACCTACAACTCCGGTTGCGCGGCGATCATCATGGAGATCCTCAACGAGGGCCCGCTCGCGATGGTCAGCCCGGCCAACACGTACGCCGGCCTGACGCATGCGGCTCCGGGTACCGAGCCGGGCGAGCCGGAGAAGTACTTCCCGTCGGGCGAGCGCAACTACGTCCGCGTGGTCGCCTCCGACGACAAGCAGGGTGCCGTGGGCGCGTCCTACATGAAGGACGAGCTCGGCGTCACGAAGGTCTTCGTCCTCGACGACAGGGAGCTCTACGGAAAGGGTGTCGCTGACGCCTTCGAGGGTGCGGCCCGGGAGATCGGGCTCGAGGTCGTGGGCCACGAGGGCTGGGACAAGGACGCCCCGAACTACACCGCCCTGATGACGAAGATCAAGTCCCTCGGCGCTGACGGCGTGTACATCGGCGGCGTCTCGCCGAACAACGGCGGCCAGCTGGTCAAGGACAAGGTCGCCGTGCTCGGGGACAACGAGGCCGTGAAGCTGATGGTGACAGACGGCTTCGTCCTCGACTCGCTCTTCGACGACGCCGGGGCGGACAACGCCAACGGCGCGTGGGGCACTGCTCCGACGCTTCCCGTGACGCAGCTCACGGGCGCAGGTGCGGAGTTCCGCGACGGCTTCCAGGAGTCGATCGGCGAGGACGAGAACATCCAGGTGTACACCCTGTACGCCGCCACCGCGGCGCAGGTGCTCCTCGATGCGATCGCCCGCTCCGACGGGACGCGCGAGGACATCATCGCCAAGGTGTTCGAGACGGATCTCACCGATCTCGCGACGGGCGACATGGCGTTCGACGAGAACGGCGATCCGGCCGACGGCACGGAACAGCTGTTCAAGGCCGACGGCGCCCAGGGCCAGTGGGTCTGGGAGAAGTCGCTCACAGCTACCGAATAGCGGCCGAATGTGAGAGGGTCGGCCCAGCCGACCCTCTCACCGACTACATGTGACCGACCTCACCGCACCCGGCACCGTCGCGATCCGGAGACGCCCTCCGACTTCGGATCTCGTGCGCTGGGTCTTCGGTGCTCTGCTCCTGTTCGGCGTTGGGTACTGGCTGGTGGAGTCGGCGATCGACGAGCCCCAGCGCTTCCTCCAGGTCTCGATGATCGGGCTCTCGAACGGGATGATCTTCGCGCTCGTCGCGCTCGGTTACACGCTCGTCTACGGGATCATCGAGCTGATCAACTTCGCGCACGGCGACATCTTCATGCTGGGAACGCTCGAGACCCATTCGATCTTCGCCGACGGCTCGCTCCAGATCCCGCTCCTCTTCTTCACGATCTCGATCCCGCTCGGGACGGCCGCGAGCGTCACGTCGTCCGGTCCCGAGAAGGCATATGCGATCGCAGTCGCGCTCCTGGCGTCGATGGCGTTGTGCCTGGCGATCAACGTCGGCATCGAGCGCATCGGCTACAAGCCGCTTCGCAACCAGCCCCGACTGGCCCCGCTGATCACCGCGATCGGATTCTCGTTCATCCTCCAGGGCATCGGGCTCGCCTGGAAGGGCGAAGGGCGGATCGCGATCCCTCAGCTCATCCCCAACACCGTCCTGATCGGTGACGGCGGCACGCTGATCGACGTCGGCGACGCGCCGTTCTACACCGTCCGCGACCTCATGGTGCTGTCGATCACCGCACCCGTGCTGCTCCTGCTGACGTGGCTCGTGCGGGCCACGAAGCCCGGAAAGGCGATGCGCGCCACGGCGCAGGATCGCGACGCGTCGGCGATGATGGGGATCAGCGTCGACCGCACGATCTCCTTCACGTTCGCGCTCGGTGGCGCGATCGCCGGGGCCGGGTCGGTGGTCTACGCGCTCTACGTCGGGATTACCGTGTTCAACCTCGGATTCCGTCTCGGCCTGATCGCGTTCACGGCGGCCGTCCTCGGTGGCATCGGCAACCTCTCGGGGGCGGTGCTCGGCGGCGTCCTGATCGGGCTCATCGCCGCCTACAACGACGGCTTCGGCGATGCGCGCTGGACGTACACCGTGATCTTCGTGATCCTCATCCTCATCCTCGTCTTCCGCCCGTCGGGCCTGCTCGGCGAACGCACTCCGGAGGGGCAATGACCGAGGGCGCAGCGAGCGTCCGAGCGCGGGCGGCCGGCGTCTTCGACGACTGGAGGCGATGGCTGCCGCTGGCGCTCGTGGCTCTCGCTGTCACGTATCCGTTCTGGTTCGAGGTGTGGCCGTTCAGCTACCTGACGGTCGAAGCCCTGGGCCTGGACCTGGACGTCGCCATCCTCATGGCCGTATACGTCCTGCTCGCCCTCGGTCTGAACGTCGTCGTCGGCTATGCGGGCCTGCTCGACCTCGGGTACGTCGCGTTCTTCGCGTTGGGCGCGTACACCGTCGGCTGGTTCGCCTCCGACAAGTTCTCCGGGGTGTCGTGGCACTTTCTCTCGACTGCCCCGGAGGGAGCCGCGGGCATCCACCTGAACATGTGGCTGGTCTTGCTGCTCGCCGGCGTCGTCGCGGCGATTGCCGGCGTGATCATCGGTTGGCCGACGCTCAGGCTGCGAGGCGACTACCTCGCGATCGTGACGCTCGGATTCGGGGAGATCATCCCCGACGTCTTCCGGAACGCGGACAGCCTGCCGGTTCCCGGCGGCCTGCAATGGTCACCGCCGTTCATCGATTTCACGACGATCAACCTCACGAACGGCGTCCGTGGCGTCCGTGGCCTCGACCCCCCTGGGTTCGGGGAGAACCTCGACACGGTCAGCGCTGGTGCCCTTCCCGAGCGGTTCACCGGGTCGGATCTGAATCCCTGGTACTTCACGATTCTCGTGATGGTGCTGCTCACGGTCTTCGTCGTCCGTCGTCTGGAGCACTCGAAGATGGGGCGGGCGTGGATCGCCGTGCGCGAGGACGAGATCGCCGCGGCCGCCATGGGCGTCCCGCTCATGCGCACGAAGCTGTGGGCGTACGGCATCGGCGCGATCTTCGGCGGGATGGTCGGCGCGTACTACGGCTCGTTCATCGGCTCGGTGTTCCCGACGAGCTTCTCGTTCGCGATCTCGATCCTCGTGCTGGTCATGGTCGTCGTCGGGGGCATGGGCAACATCTACGGCGTGATCCTCGGCGCGCTCCTGCTCGAGTACCTGAACTTCAAGGGCCTCGAGAAGATCGGAGACGGCATCAACAACGGGATCGACATCGTCGGCCTGGAGACGACGGTCGACATACCGAGGTACAAGACGCTGATATTCGGGCTCCTGCTCGTGACCATGATGCTGCTGAGACCCGAGGGTCTTCTGCCGAGCGCACGCCGGAAGGCGGAGCTGCACGAGGACGAAGAAGGGGTCGAGCACGACCTCTACGACGTTCGCCACGAGGGAGCGACGTGACCGACGCCCTGCTGCTCGAAGCGAACACCATCCGGAAGGAGTTCGGCGGGCTGGTCGCGGTCAACAACGTGGACTTCGTCATCCCTTCCGGGAAGATCGTCAGCCTCATCGGCCCGAACGGCGCCGGCAAGACGACGTTCTTCAACATCCTCACGGGCGTCTACAAGCCCACGTCCGGCGAGATCCTCTTCCACGGTGATCTCATCACCGGGCTCCCGCCGCACAAGGTCACGAAGATGGGCATGGCGCGCACGTTCCAGAACATCCGCCTGTTCCACAACATGAGCGCGATCGAGAACGTGCAGGTCGCGATGCACGGCAACCTGAAGGGCGGCGTCTGGGCGTCGATCCTGCGCACGCCGCGTCTCAAGCGGGAGGAGCAGGAGGCCAACGACCGGGCGCGCGAGCTCCTGAGCTTCTGCGGCCTGGAGCGGCGGCAGTTCAACGAGTACGGGAAGAACCTGCCCTACGGCGACCAGCGTCGGCTCGAGGTCGCCCGCGCGCTCGCCGCCGAGCCGGTCCTGCTCCTGCTCGACGAGCCCACGGCCGGCATGAACCCGCAGGAGACGGTGGACTTCATCGAGTTCGTGCGCCGGCTCCGCGACGAGCGGGACATCACGGTGCTCCTGATCGAGCACGACATGAAGCTCGTGATGGACGTCTCCGATCGCGTCACGGTGCTCGACTACGGCGAGAAGATCAGCGAGGGCACGCCGACCGAGGTCCAGCGTGACCCGAGGGTCATCGAGGCCTACCTCGGAAAGGCGGCGACCGCATGAGCGAGCCGGCCGCCTCCACCGCCGGCAACTCGAAGCTGCTCCTCGAGGTCGACGACATCCACACCTACTACGGCCCGATCCACGCGCTCAAGGGCATCTCGCTCACGGTCGGCGAGGGCGAGATCGTCACGCTGATCGGCGCGAACGGGGCCGGGAAGTCGACGACGCTGCGCTCGATCAACGGCCTGAACCATCCGCGCCAGGGGACGATCACGTTCCGCGGCGAGGACATCACGACCCGCCCCGCACACGAGGTCGTGAAGATGGGGATCTCGCAGTCGCCGGAGGGCAGGCACGTGTTCCCGCGCATGTCGGTGCTCGAGAACCTCGAGATGGGCGCCTACCAGCGGGACATTCGCTCTGCGGAGTACAAGGAGGACCTCGAGCGCGTCTACACGCTGTTTCCCCGCCTGAAGGAGCGCGAGTCGCAGAAGGCGGGCACGCTCTCCGGCGGCGAGCAGCAGATGGTCGCGATGGGCCGCGCGCTGATGGCGCGACCGCAGCTCCTGCTCCTCGACGAGCCGTCCATGGGTCTCGCGCCGCTCTTCGTCGAGCGCATCTTCGAGATCGTCGTCGAGATCAACAAGCAGGGAACGCCCGTGCTGCTCGTGGAGCAGAACGCGCTCATGGCGCTCGAGGTCGCGAACCGCGGCTACGTGCTCGAGACGGGCACCGTCGCACTCTCGGATTCGGCCCCGGCGCTGCGGGCGAACGAGCAGGTTCGCAAGGCGTACCTGGGAGAGGACTAGGCCCTAGCCACCGACGAGCAGTGGCGGGTAGGGCGGCGCCAGCAGGATCCCGACGCGCGCGCGTCCTCCGGCGACTCCGTGCGCCATGTCCAGCGCGCTGGACAGGGAGTGGCTCGGGACGAATCCGAGCGTTCGCGCGGCCACTGCGTCTCGGCTGCCCGCGACGACGACCCGAGCCACCCGCGCGAGAGCGGACCTGGATCCCGCCCAGTCCGCCCATGGAAGCCGAGGATGGCACGAGCGTCCGGCGCGGTACGCGGCGAGGGCGCGCTCGTCTTCCGCCGCCGCCCGCTCGGACTCGGCGATGGCATCGGTGCTCGCCGACGCCATCGCGGCAAAGAGCGTCCGGTAGGGATCCTGGGACACGTGCGCGAAGGAGCGTGTGAGCGAGTGCACGAGCACGACCGTCCCGTCGGCGCGGAGCGGGAAGGCGTCTCGCCAGAGCCGTAGGCCGAGGCCGAGGGCCATCGCGGCCGAGGTGATCGGGTTCAGCGGCTCGCGGGGCATGTGCAGCCCGGCCCAGGGAACGCCGACGACGAGTGCGTCGAGCGGCTCGGGCACGTGCGTGCCCCTGAGCTCGATCCCGCGGAGCAGCGCCTCCGCGTGAGCGACGGACGGCGGGCCTCCGTAGGCGGCGGTCACGCCGATCCGCCTCGGCTGCTCCCGCAGGACGCGCCGGCGCGCTCCTCCGGGAAGCAGCGAGTAGAGCCGACGGAATGGCGAGCGGATGACGTGCTCGTGCGAGGCGGGGTCGTGCGGGTACCCGCGAAAGCGCCCGGTGAGGCGGGGATGGTCGAGCACGAGCGAGATGCCGAACAGCGGCACCCGTGCCCCGAGTGCCGCCTCGACCGCGAGCGCGAGCGCCCACGCGGGCGTCCCTGCCAGCCGGAGCAGCGAGTCGCCCGCGCCGGCGCTGCGAATCGTCTCCGCGTCGCACGAGGAGACGAGCGCCGCCGGCCCGCCGTGGATCACGCTCTCGGCGCCCGACACGACCAGGACCAGGTCGGTCTCGACCAGCGACCGATCGATGCGGGCGGTCCCGTCGCGCGCCGCGATCGCGACGAGCTCCGGAGAGCTCGCGTCGTGGACGAGCACGCGCCCGCGGTACGCACGTGCCTCGGGACGCGGCAGGAGCTGCTCGAGCTCGTCCTGACCGAGGCGGCGACCGAGGCCGCCGGCGACGAGGATGGTCTGTCGTTCGTCGGACACGCCCGCTGCCTCGAGCTCCTCCAGGACGGCCGCAAGCGCGTCCTGCCTCGGGTCGAGCGGCACGCCGGGAAGCGGCAGCTCGCGGGGGTCGACGACGATCGTGGCCCGCGCTCGCGGGCCGACCAGCTCGGCTAGTGGCGGGCCGGACAGCGGAAAACGGAGCCCGTCCCGCACGGCGGCGGACGTGTCGACGAGGTGCGCGGGAGGCGGCGGTGGACTGGAGGACGACGTCGTCATCGCCCACCGGGCACACGACGATGCGCGAGCCCGAGAGAAGCGGAACGCGGCGCACCCGCCCGGACGATACCGTTGCCTCGTGGCGCCGAAGACGCTGACGGGGGAGGAGCTCCAGCTCGACGACGCTCCTGCGCAGGACTCCGAGCTCTTCCTCGTCGACGGCAACAACCTCGCGTATCGCGGCTTCTTCGCCCTGCCCGAGGAGCTGCAGACGACGGACGGGCAACCGACGAACGCGCTCCTCGGATTCACCAACATGCTGTTCAAGCTCCTCTCCGACTACAAGCCCCGCGGGGTGGCGGTCGCCTGGGACACGAGGCCGGTGCACCGAACGGAGCTGTCGGCGGAGTACAAGTCCGACCGGCGGCCGATGCCCGATCTCCTGCGTGAGCAGTTCCCGCACTTCCGGCCGATCGTCGAGGCGTTCGGGTACCGGAACCTCGAGTTCGAGGGATGGGAGGCGGACGACGTGATCGCGACGCTCGCGACGCGCGCGGACGAGGCGGGCATCAAGACCTGCGTCGTCTCGACCGACCGCGACGCGTTCCAGCTCGTGTCGGAGAACGTCTGCCTGATGATGACGCCACGTGGCGTCGCGGACGTCCAGGTCTACACGCCCGGGCGCGTCGAAGCGCGGTACGGGATCCGGCCCGACCAGATCCCCGACTTCATCGGGCTCAAGGGCGACACGAGCGACAACATCCCGGGCATCCCCGGCATCGGGGACAAGACCGCCGGCCAGCTGGTCGCGCAGTACGGCTCGCTCGCCGGTGTCATCGAGCACGTGGACGAGCTGTCGCCGGCGCGCTCGAAGTCGATCGCGGCCAACGCCGAGCAGGCCGAGGCCTCGAAGCTCCTCGCGACCATGCGCCGCGACCTCGAGCTCGACGTCGACATCGCCGATCTCGTCTCACGTCCTCCCGATCGCTCGCAGCTGAAGGAGATCTTCCGACGGTTCGAGTTCCGCTCGCTGCTCGGGCGCGTCGACACGCTCGACGAGGCGCTGCCGGCTGCGGAGCGCCCGCAGGCGGAGTCGGAGCAGGTCGCGTGGCGCGAGGGCGAGCTGCCCACGCTCGACGGCCGCATCGGGGTCGCCGTCGCCGCCGACCGAATCGCCGTCGCGACCGGGGGAGAGGTCGTGGTTTCCACGCCACCCGGAGCAGAAGGCGTTCCTGGGAAAGGGCCTGGAGCTGGCCGCGCACGACGCGAAGGCACTACGGCTACCCGAGCCGGTCGCGGACGACACGATGCTCGCGGCGTACCTGATCGATCCGGGCCGGGCCGAGTACGACCTCGACGACCTCATGGCCGAGTACGGGGTCGAGCTCGAGCCGGATCCGCCTGCCGAGGAAGAGACGGCGGCGCTCGTCCGGCACGCCGAGGCGGCGCGCAGGCTCGCCGAGCCGCTCGTCGCGAAGGTCGTCGAGCGTGGGTCGGAGCGCGTGTACCGCGAGATCGAGCTCCCGCTCACCGTCGTGCTCGGGGCGATGGAGGACGCCGGCGTGCGCATCGACACGTATCGGATGGGCGAGATCACGGCTCGCCTCTCCGACCGCATCGAGGAGCTCGAGGCGCGCGCATACGAGCTCGCGGGCGAGGAGTTCGTCCTCGGCTCCCCCGTCCAGCTCGGTCGCATCCTGTTCGAGAAGCTCGAGCTCACACCGGGACGCAAGGGGAAGACCGGGTACTCGACCGACGGCAAGGTGCTGCGCGCGATTCGTGGCGACCACGAGATCGTCCCCGTGATCGAGGAGTGGCGCGAGCTGACGAAGCTCGTCAACACGTACCTCGGCCCGCTGCCGACGCTGATCGGGGAGGACGGGCGCCTGCACACGACGATCAACCAGGCCGTCGCCGCGACCGGGCGGCTGTCGACCTCCAGCCCCAATCTGCAGGCGATCCCGATCCGCACCGAGCTCGGGCGCGAGATCCGGTCGGCGTTCGTCGCGGAGCCCGGCCACCGGCTGCTCTCCGCCGACTACTCCCAGATCGAGCTGCGCATCCTCGCGCACGTTTCCGGTGAGCCGCGGCTACGGGAGGCGTTCCAGCGCGGGGAGGACATCCACACCGCGACCGCCGCCGAGGTGCTCGGGAAGGATCCCGCGACCCTGACGAAGGACGAGCGGAACGTCGCGAAGATGATCAACTTCGGGATCGTCTACGGGATCTCGGCGTTCGGCCTCTCCGAGAACCTCGACATCCCGAAGGAGCAGGCGCAGGCGTACATCGACGCGTACCTCGCTCGCTTCCCGCACGTGCAGGCGTTCATCGCCCGGACGATCACCCAGGCCGGAGAGGACGGTTTCGCGACGAGCCTCCTCGGCCGGCGCCGGCCCGTCCCCGAGCTTCGGGCCATCGAACCGGCAGACGCGCGGCTTCGGCGAGCGCGTCGCCGTCAACTTCGTCATGCAGGGCTCGAACGCCGACATCATCAAGGTCGCCATGGTCGCGATCCACGAGCGGCTGCGCGGCGAGGGTCGCAGCGCCCGCCTCGTCCTGCAGGTGCACGACGAGCTCCTCCTCGAGGTACCGGAGACCGAGGTGTCGGCAGTCCGCGAGCTCGTGCGCGAGGAGATGGTCGGCGCCTACCCGCTCGACCCCGCCCTCGCGGTCGACATCGGCCTGGGCGACGACTGGGCGGAGGCGAAGTCGTGAGGGTTTGGCTACTGCGCCGTCGGGCAAGAATCCTGGCGTAGGATCTCGCGCGCCCGTTCACAACACCGCCGTTCACAACACTGAGGGGGAATGCATGAAGCGCCTCGTACTACCGGTACTGCTCCTGCTCGCCGTCGTCCTGCTCGTGCTGCCTGTCGGAGCAGTGGCAAAGGGCGATCCGCCCGGCAAGGGCGCACAGAACGCCCAGACGACCGAGCTCCAGATTCTCGGCCTCAACGACTTCCACGGGAACCTGAGACCGCCGGACGAGACGACGTCGTCGGGCCGCATCGGGCCCGCGCTGCCCGTCGGCATCGCCGCTGGCGGCATCGAGTACCTGGCGACGCACGTCCGCCAGCTCGAGGCCACGAACCCGAACACGCTGTTCGTGTCGGCGGGCGACCTGATCGGCGCCTCGCCCCTCATCTCGGCTGCGTTCCAGGACGAGCCGACGATCGAAGGCTTCAACCTCATGGGCCTCGACTTCAACGGCGTGGGCAACCACGAGTTCGACGAGGGGATCGACGAGCTGCTCAGGATGCAGAACGGCGGCTGTCACCCCAGCGATCCGGTGAACTGCCTCGACGGCGACCCGTTCCTCGGCGCCGACTTCCAGTTCCTCGCCGCGAACGTCGAGTACAGGGACTCGGGCGAGACGATCTTCCCGCCGTACGCGATCGAGAAGTTCCAGGGCGGGATCAAGGTGGCGATCGTCGGGATGACGCTCGAGGCGACGCCGTCGATCGTGACGGCATCCGCGGTCGAGTCCGGTGGTCTTCCTCGACGAGGCCGACGCCGTCAACGCGCTCGTGCCGGAGCTCAAGAAGCAGCACGTCGAGACGATCATCGTCCTGCTCCACGAAGGTGGCTCGGTCAGCGAATTGACGAGCGCGTCGACCATCAACAACTGCGCCAACCCGACCGGCCCGGTGGTCGACGTCGTGGATCGCATGGATCCGGAGATCGACGTCGTGGTGACCGGTCACACGAACTGGTCGGTCAACTGCGTGCGGCCGGACGGGAAGATCATGACCGGCGCGGCGTCGTTCGGACGGCTCGTCACGGACATCGATCTCTCGATCAGCCGGGCGTCGAAGGACGTCGTCCGCGACCGGACGAAGGTCAACAACGTGATCGTCACGAGGGACGTGCCCAAGGCACCCGATCTCTCGGCGCTCGTCGAGAAGTATTCCGTGCTCGCTGCACCGACGGAGAACCGCGTCATCGGCGAGGCCACTGCTCCGCTCACCCGCGCGACGAACGCGGCCGGCGAGTCGTCGCTGGGCGACATCATCGCCGACGCTCAGCTGTGGGCGACCCAGTCGGTGCCAGGCGGCGCGGCGCAGATCTCCTTCATGAACGCCGGCGGGATCCGGGCCGACATCAACGCCGGTCCGATCACCTTCGGCGAGGCGTTCACCGTGCAGCCGTTCGGGAACATCCTCGTCACCATGAACATGACCGGCGCCCAGATCGACGCGGTGCTCGAGCAGCAGTTCACGGGTGGAAACGGGATTCTCCAGATCCCGGCGACGCTGAAGTACGAGCGTCATCCCGCAACGCCGGCGACCTCGGATCGGGTCCGCAACATCACGATCAACGGAGCTGCTCTGATCCCCACGGCCACGTACCGGGTCACCGTCAACAACTTCCTCGCGGACGGCGGTGACAACTTCACCGTGTTCCGCGAGGGGACCAGCCGTCACTTCGGCGAGATCGACCTCGACGCCTTCGCGCGCTACCTGACCGCGAACACGCCGACGTCGCCCGGGCCCCAGAACCGCATCACGCTCGTTCCGTAGCCGTCGAGGGTGGCCGGCCCCGAGTGGGGCCGGCCACCCTCGAAGAGTCACTCCGAGGGGGTGACCCTGGCCACCCGGAATTTGCGCTGCAACTGGCTATACTCCGCCACTCGCATGGCCAACGACACCGTGGAAAAGCCCGCCTCGACCGAAGAAGGAGTCTGGATCGCCGGCCCGGACGGCGAGCTCGTACCCGACTACGAGGCCGCCTTCCCGGAGATCAACGAGGGCGAGGTCGTCCACGGAACGGTCGTTCGCGTGGACAAGGACGAGGTGCTCGTCGACATCGGCTACAAGTCCGAGGGGGTCATCCCCGTCGCCGAGCTCACGATCCGACGGTCGGTCAACCCGGCCGACGAGGTCGCGGTCGGCGAGGAGATCGACGCGCTCGTCCTGACGAAGGAGGACGCAGAGGGACGCCTCATCCTCTCCAAGAAGCGCGCCCGCTTCGAGCTCGCGTGGAAGCGCATCGAGGGGGCCTCGGAGTCCGGCGAGCCCGTCAACGGCAAGGTCATCGAGGTCGTCAAGGGCGGCCTCATCCTCGACCTCGGCGTGCGCGGCTTCCTGCCCGCATCGCTGGTCGACATCCGCCGCGTCCAGGACCTCGACGAGTTCCTCGGCAAGGAGCTGCGCTGCAAGGTCATCGAGCTGAATCGCTCGCGCAACAACGTCGTCCTCTCCCGGCGCGCGGTGCTCGAGGACGAGCGGAAGGAGATGCGCCAGGCGATCCTCGACCGGCTCAACCCGGGCGACGTCATCGAGGGTCAGATCTCGAACATCGTCGACTTCGGCGCGTTCGTCGACCTCGACGGCATGGACGGCCTCATCCACATCTCCGAGCTCAGCTGGAGCCACGTCAACCATCCGTCAGAGGTGCTCGAGATCGGCCAGACGGTCAAGGTGAAGGTGCTCGACATCGACCGCGACCGGCAGCGGATCTCGCTCGGTCTCAAGCAGACGCAGACCGATCCCTGGCAGCAGGTGCTCGACTCGTACCGCGAGGACGACGTCGTCGAGGGCCGCGTGGCGAAGGTCGTCACGTTCGGCGCGTTCGTCGAGATCCTCCCTGGCGTCGAGGGCCTCGTGCACATCTCCGAGCTCGCTGCGCATCACGTCGAGAACCCGCGCGAGGTCGTATCCCAGGGCGAGGCGGTCAACGTCCGCATCCTCGAGATCGACGGCGAGCGCCGGCGTCTCTCCCTGTCGCTCAAGCGCGTCGAGGAGGGCGACGAGCCCGTGCCGCGCGCCGACGGCGCGGAGTCGGTGCACTTGATGCCCGACCTGAAGCTCTCCGAGGAGGCATTCCCGAGTGGAGGCCCTGCGCTCGAGCTCGTGGAGGAGACCGAGGGCAGCGTAGAGACAGAGGTAGCCGAAACCGAAACCGAGGCCGAGGCCGCGCCCGCGGACGAGACCGAGGGCAGCGCGGAGACCGAGGCCGAAGCCGCCGCCGAGGTCGCGCCCGAGGCAGTCGTCGACGTGGCGGATGCCGACACCGAGCCCGAGCAGGCGCTCGAGCCGGTCGCGAGCGAAGAAGCAGAGGAGCCGGTCGCGGAGGCCGCCTCCGATGCAGCCGACGACGACTGAGTCGTTCCCTTGAGCCGCCCGCTCGCGATTGCCATCACCGGCGGGATCGGCGCTGGGAAGTCGACCGCGCTGGCGTCGTTTCGCAGACACGGCGCGGCAACCGTGTCGAGCGACGAGATCGTCCATCACCTCCTCGCCAGCGACCCTGACGTCAAGGAAGCACTGGTGGCACGACTGGGCGAGGACATCCTCGGCCCCGATGGCGCACCCGACCGCGATCTCATCGCGCAGCGGGTGTTCCGTGACCGCGAGGCACTCGATTTCCTCGAGAAGCTGCTCCACCCACTCGTGTCGCGCGAATACATGACGTGGCGCGAGCAACTGGCGCAGCTTCCGAACCCGCCCGAGGTGTGCGTCACCGAGGTTCCCCTGCTGTACGAGGTCGGTGCGGAGAAGCGCTTCGACAAGGTCGTGGTCGTGACGGCGCCCTCGAAGCTCAGGGAAGCAAGGCGAGGAGGGCACCGCGACGATCGCGAATCGCGGCTGCTCCCCGACAAGGAGAAGGCGAAGCGAGCGGACTTCGTCTACGTCAACACGGGGACGCCCGACGAGCTCGACGCGTGGGTCGCCGAGGTGCTCGCCGGCCTCACCCGGGCCGCCTGACGCGCCTCACGCGCATGAAGGTCCTCGTTGCCGCCGCAGCCGTCGTCCTCGGCGTCGCTGCCGTCGCCGCGTGGGTGGTCGAGTCGGAGCCGGACTGGTACCTCCGCGCCCGGTATCCGCTCGCGTACGAGCACATCCTCCGCGGGCACGCGAAGAACTACGACCTCGACCCGGCTCTGCTCGCCGCCGTCGTCTACGCCGAGAGCCGCTTCGACCCGAACGCGGAGTCGGCCGCAGGCGCCGTCGGCCTCATGCAGCTCCTCCCCGAGACGGCCAAGGGGATCGCGCTCCGCACCGGCGGCGACCGCTTCGTCGTCTCCGATCTCCGCGACCCGGAGATCAACGTCCGCTACGGATCGTGGTACCTCGACCACCTGCGCGACCGCTACGGCGACACGGAGCTCGCCCTGGCCGCGTACCACGCCGGCCAGGGGAACGTCGACCGCTGGCGGCGCGACGGCGTCGGGCATCGCCTTCCCGGAGACGCGCGCCTACGTCGACGAGGTCGAGCGGGTCAGGCGCGTGTACGCGACGGCGTACCGGGCCGAGCTGGCCCCCCGATAGCGTCGCGGAGCAGCGTGAGCACGAGGTCGGTGCTGGGAACCTCCTCGCCACCTGCGCGCAGGAACGCGAGCCCGTTGAGCACGAGGTTGGCGAACGCGCCGATCTCCTTGGCGTCGAGATCGTCCCGGAACTCGCCGGAGCGCTGCGCTTCCTCGATCCGAGCCCGGTTCGCCGGGATTACCTCCTCATGCCGTGCCTCGATCGTCCGGCAGAACTCGGGGTCGGTGCGCACGCGCCGGGCGAGCTCGAGGTAGACCGAGAGCCAGGCGGGGTCCAGCTCGACGACCTCGCGCACGACCGCATCGAGCCCCTCGTTCACCCAGATCTCCGACATGCGGGAGCTGTCGCGGGCGGCGAGCTCGACGAACAGGTCCTGCTTCGACGGGAAGTAGTTGAAGATCGCGCCGCGGGACAGGCCGATCGCCTCTTCGAGCCGGACGACCGTCGCCCCCTCGTAGCCGTGCTCGGCGAAGCAGCGACGGGCGCCGGCGAGGATCTGCTCCCGCCGTTCGGTTCTGCGCTCCTCGGAGATCTTCGGCATCGGCTCCCACTTTACAAAACCGTACGGACGTTTTATATTGCTCGCCGTGAGCCACGTCCGGAAGACCTCGGTGGGAGCGCTCGTCAGCTCCGAGATCGTCTCGATGCTCGGCACGCGGATGACGTACCTCGCGCTCCCGTGGTTCGTGCTCGTGACGACGGGGTCGCCCGGGAAGATGTCGCTCGTCCTCGCCGCCGAGCTCGCGCCGATGGCGATCCTCGGCATCCCCAGCGGGACCCTCGTTCAGCGGCTCGGCGCCCGGAACACCATGCTGCTCGCCGACTTCGCGCGCGCGCCGATTCTCGTCTCGATCCCGATCCTGCACGCGGCCGATCTCCTGAGCTTCCCGCTCCTCCTGGGCCTGGTCGCGCTCCTCGGCTGCTTCATGCCGCCGTACTTCGCAGCCCAGCGCGTGATCCTGCCCGAGCTCGTCGGCGAGGACGAGCGAACGATGTCTCAGGCCAACAGCCTCATCGAGGGCGGCTCCGCGTTCGCCATGCTGATCGGCCCCGCGCTCGCAGGCCTGCTGATCCCGCTCATCGGAGCGCCGAACGTCCTCTACGTCGATGCTGCGACCTACGTCGTCGCCTTCCTGCTCGTCCTCGTGTTCGTTCCGCGGCGGAAGCCCGTCGTCGGCGCGCAGGCCGGTGGCGTGCTCGACGGCGTTCGATTCCTCCGGCAGGACAGCCTGCTCGCTCCGATCGCCGCGATCGTCGTCGCGTTCGGCTTCCTCGCCTCGGGGATGTCGGCCGGCCTCCCGGTCTATGCGTTCGACGAGTTCGACGGAAGCTCGCGCATCGCCGGGCTCTTCTACGCAGCTCTCGGAGCAGGGGCGGTCGTCGGGAGCATCCTCGCCGTGTTCGCGGTGAAGAAGGTCGCTCCGCTCCGCCTCGCCGGACTGGCGATTCTGGCGTTCATCGTGCCGATGTGGGTGCTCCCGTTCCTGCCCCCGTGGCCGATCGTCACGACGTCCCTGTTCGTGGCGATGCTCTTCACGCCGCTCATCAACGGGCCGTTCTTCGCCGTTCTCACGTCGCGCACGCCCGAGGCGCTGCGCGCCAAGGTCATGACCGCGGTCATCTCGATCAACACGCTCGCCGCCCCGCTCGGGTTCCTCGCGGCGGGCCAGGTGCTCGAGCGCTGGGGCGTGGCGGCCCTGTTCACCATGGTCGCCGCGGGGATGACGCTGGCTGCACTCTCGTTCTCGGCGATCGCGTTGCGCTTCCGCGAGCTCGACCTCACGCCCGAGCCCGTCCCTTCCTGATCAGCGAGCGCGGCAGCTCGCCGCGCGGAATCAGACCGTCGGCGCAGAGCTCGGGCCGCGGCGCACTGATCGCGAATGCGCTCCGGAGATCGCCGGTGAACCAGACGTGCAGCATCTCGCTCGTCCCCTGCGTGAGCCGTGCGCCGGGTGGGCAGCGACCGCCCGGCAGCGGCTTCAGGCCGCGCTTGCGGCCTTCCTTGCAGACGACGTGCGAGTGCCAGCGCAGGATCGGCCCGGCCGGCGTCGCGCCGAGCTCGCCGTCCCTCGTGCTCCACATGGCCCCGACGAGCACGAGCGGACGCCCGGGCGCATTGGCGTAGATCAGCGCCTTCGGCCGCGTGAAGTCGAAGATCGACGCGCCACGCGGCTCCTGCGCGGCGCTCAGCGTGGAAGAAGAACACGCGGCGTCACCGCGCCTTGCGCGGCCGGGTGCGCGTGTCGTAGCCCTGCACGGCCGCGGCCCGCACGTCGTCTCCAACTCGCCCGCGTTCGACGGCCGCGACGAGCTCGGCGAGCACGAGCCGCGGCTCGCGCACGCTGGCGCGGCGTGGCGAGCTCGACCGCCGGGTACTGGCGGAGATGGCCGATGAGGCCGTGCCGAGCCGTCGGCGGGAGCTTCCCCGGTACCGGCCGGCAGCGTGCAGACGAGGATCGGAGGAGGGCCGCGGTGCGCGCTCGGCTGCTCCGGCCAGCGCGACGCTGAGCCCGAGCGCTCACGGCGACGACGTTCGCTTCCTCATCGCCTTCGATCGTAGTGCCGGGCCGCGGCTACGCTGAGCTCGGTGCGCCCGTTCAAGGCCTCCGACCTGTACGCGCCCATGGGCGACCAGCCGCGCGCGATCGGCGAGATCGCCGCGTCCGTCGCGGACGGCAACCGCTTCCAGACGATCCTCGGCGCCACCGGCACGGGCAAGACGGCGACGATGGCGTGGGCGATCGAGAAGCTCCAGCGCCCCGCGCTCGTCATCGCGCACAACAAGACGCTCGCGGCGCAGCTCTGCAACGAGTTCCGCGAGTTCTTCCCCGAGAACGCCGTCGAGTACTTCGTCTCGTACTACGACTACTTCCAGCCCGAGGCCTACATCCCGCAGGCCGACCTCTACATCGAGAAGGACTCGTCGCGGAACGACGACATCGCGCGGCTCCGGCTCTCGGCCACGTCCTCGCTCCTCACGCGCCGCGACGTCGTCGTCATCGCGTCCGTCTCGTGCATCTACGGCCTCGGCTCGCCGGAGGAGTGGCGCGAGCGGGTGCTCATGCTCGAGGTGGGGGAGGAGCACGACCGCGACGAGGTGCTGCGCAAGCTGATCGAGAGCCAGTACGTCCGCAACGACACGGTTCTCGGGCGCGGGCGCTTCCGCGTGAAGGGCGATCTCGTCGAGATCCAGCCGGCGAACGTCGAGACCGCCTACCGCGTCTCGTTCTTCGGGGACGAGGTGGAGCAGATCACGCACTTCGATCCCCTCACGGGCGAGGTCTACTCGCACCTGGACAACCTCGTCATCTGGCCTGCGACCGAGTACGTGACCTCGAAGCCGACGATCGAGCGCGCGATCGACGACCTCCGCCACGAGCTCGAGATGCAGGTGGCGAAGTTCGAGTCGGACGGGCGCATGCTCGAGGCGCACCGCATCCGCCAGCGCACCGAGTACGACCTCGAGATGATGAAGGAGCTCGGCTTCTGCTCCGGCATCGAGAACTACTCGCGCGCGCTCGAGGGCAGGCCGGTCGGCTCGCACCCGTTCACGCTCATCGACTACTTCCCGGACGACTTCGTCTGCTTCGTCGACGAGTCGCACCAGACCGTGCCGCAGCTCGGCGGCATGTACGAGGGCGACCGCTCGCGCAAGCAGACGCTGATCGACTTCGGGTTCCGCCTGCCGTCGGCGCTCGACAACCGCCCGCTGCGCTTCGACGAGTTCCTGGGGAAGGTGAACCAGCTCGTGTTCGTCTCGGCGACCCCCGGCCCGTTCGAGCTGTCGCGGTCGAAGGTCGTCGCCGAGCAGCTCATCCGGCCCACCGGCATCGTCGACCCCGAGGTCGAGCTGCGCCCGACCCGGAACCAGATCGACGACCTCCTGAACGAGATCCGCCACCGCGAGGAGGCGAACGAACGCGTTCTCGTCACGACGCTGACGAAGAAGATGGCCGAGGACCTGACGGACTACCTGCTCGAGGCGGGCGTCCGGGCGCGCTACCTGCACTCCGAGATCGACACGCTCGACCGCATCGCCATCATCCGCGAGCTGCGGCTCGGGGAGTTCGACGTCCTCGTCGGCGTCAACCTCCTGCGAGAGGGGCTCGACCTTCCGGAGGTGTCGCTCGTGGCCGTGCTCGACGCCGACAAGGAAGGCTTCCTGCGCGGCAAGACGGCGCTCGTCCAGACGACCGGGCGCGCCGCGCGCAACACGGCGGGCAAGGTGCTCCTGTACGCCGACAAGCGGACGGAGGCGATCGTCGGGGCGATGGAGGAGACGAACCGGCGCCGCGAGTATCAGGTCGCGTACAACGAGGAGCACGGGATCACGCCGGAGACGATCGTCAAGGGCGTCTCCGACATCGCCGAGCTCCTCTCCCTGGAGGCTCCGCACGTTCCCAAGTCGCGGCGCCGGCGCGGGAAGGCCGAGGTGGAGGGGATGTCGCGCGACGAGCTGGAGAAGCTCGTGATCACGCTCGAGGAGGAGATGTACCTCGCCGCCGAGGAGCTCCGCTTCGAGTACGCGGCCAAGCTTCGCGACGAGATCAAGGAGCTCCGCCGCGAGCTCCAGGCGTTCGCCGACGCGCCCGCGTAGGCGGGTCCGGCTCGGCTACGCTCGGCGGCATGTGCCGGAACATCAAGACACTCCACAACTTCGAGCCTCCCGCGACCGACGAGGAAGTCCAGGCCGCAGCGCTCCAGTACGTGCGCAAGGTCTCGGGCTCGCAGAAGCCGTCGAAGGCGAACGAGGCCGCGTTCGAGCGTGCGGTGGCCGAGGTCGCGCACGTGACGCAGCACCTCCTCGCGGAGCTCGTGACGGCATCGCCGCCGCGCGACCGCGACGTCGAGGCCGCGCGGGCTCGCGCACGCGCCGAGAAGCGCTTCGGCCGCGCTGCGTAGGCGCCCCGGACCGTAAGCGTCTAGCTGCCGGGAGACGAGCGCCGAGACGACGTGCTCGGCGTCCTCGCCGACCCCGCTGAAGAGGCTCGACTTGCGCTTTCGCAGCCAGTGCAGACCGACGAAGTAGAGACCCGGAATCGGCGACGCCCCGGCGTCGTGGAGCGGCCAACCCTGCGCGTCGGGCTCGACGCCCTCGATCCACGAGTGGTCCGGGCGAAAGCCGTTCGCCCATAGCACCGTTCCGACGCCGGCCGCGCGCAGGTCGAGCTCGCCGATCGCCGGAATCGGGAGCTTCGCGGCCGGCGGCTCGGGGTCGGCGCACTCGAGCCCCGTCTCGCGCACGTAGTCGTCGATGCGACGCTCGAACGTCTCGACGAAGTCGTCGCCGAAGGCGAGGCTCTCGTTGAGACCCCGGCCGATCCGCACCGACGTCCCGTCCACGCCCTCGATCCGTCCCAGGAGCACCGCGCCGCGGGCCGCCAGCCAGCGCGGGTTGCAGTCGTGGCCGCCGTCGTTCCCGGAGACGGGCGGATTGCACATCAGGCGCGCCGCCGGAGAGGGGAGCGAGTCGAGTGTGTCGTCGATCATCCCGATGTCGAACAACCAGTGGACGAGCTCGCGATCGCGGTAGCGCCTTGGGAGCCACGGACAGTGCCCGACCGAGAGGTACACGGTGCGACCCGCGGTGAGGAGCTCGTCGGCGATCTGGCAGCCCGACTGACCGCTCCCCACGACGAGCACGGCGCCGTCCGGAAGCTCGGCTGGATGTCGGTATTCGCTCGTATGGAGCTGGAAGATGCCGGCGGGAAGCTCTTGCGCGAGCGCGGTCGGCGTTCGCCGCTGGTACGCCCCGGCGGCGACGACGACCGCGGACGCAGCGAGCAGGCCCTCGGACGTCTCGACCTCGAACCCGCCGTCGACCCGGCTGACTCGCAGCACGTCGACCCCTTCTCGCACGGGAGCGGAGAAGGAGGCGGCGTAGTCGTCGAGGTACGCGATCACCTCCGCGTTCGGGGCAAAGGCGTCCGGCTCGTCTCCGGCGTACTCGAACCCGGGCAGGAGCTGTGCCCAGTTCGGCGTGTTGAGGACGAAGTCGTCCCAGCGTTCCGTGCGCCAGGTGTTCGCGACGCGACCACGCTCGAGCACGACGTGGTCTCGGCTGTGCTGCGTGAGGAAGTAGCTCGCGCTGAGTCCTGCCTGTCCCGCTCCGACGACGATCGTGTCGACGCGCTCCATCGACGGCTCAGGCTGGGGTCGGCGCCGCCTCGAGCTTTCCGCGAAGGTAGCTGCAGGTACGGCTGCGGGTCGATCGGGCCGCCGACGACCCGTTCGACGATCTCGGCGGGGGTCAGCTTGCGGCCGAGTGCGTACACGTTCTCGCGCAGCCACGCGTGCAGCTCGCCGAACTCGCCGCGCTCCATCCGCTCGTCGAGGTCGGGAATCGCGGCCCGCGCCTGCTCCCAGATCTGGACCGAGAGCACGGTGCCGAGCAGGTAGGTCGGGAAGTAGCCGAACGCGCCGCCCGACCAGTGGGAGTCCTGCAGGACGCCGAGCGCGTCGTTCGGGACGGCCACGCCCATGAGCTCCTCGAAGCGAGTGTTCCACGCCTCCGGGAGATCAACGACGGCGAGTCGGCCGGACATGAGCTCCTGCTCGAGCTCGAAGCGGAGGATCACGTGCAGGCCGTAGCTCGTCTCGTCCGCGTCCACGCGGACGAACGTCCGCCGGACGCGGTTGATGGCCCGGTGGAAGTCCTCGAGCGCCACCGGCCCGAGCTCCGCCGGGAACGTCCGCTGGACGTGCGGGTAGAACCAGCGCCAGAACGGCAGCGACCGCCCGACGACGTTCTCCCACAGACGGCTCTGCGACTCGTGGAGCGCCATGGACGCGCCCGAGCAGAGCGGCGTGCGGTCGAGAGTGGGGCTGACACCCCATTCGTAGAGCCCGTGCCCGCCCTCGTGCATCGCCGTGAAGAGCGCGTTGAGGTCGTCCTCGGCGTAGCGCGTGGTCAGGCGGATGTCGTTGAGCCCGAAGGTGATCTCGTAGGGATGCACAGTGGTGTCGAGGCGGAACTCGTCCCAGCTCGCCCCGAAGCGCTCGATGAGCTCCCGCGAGAGGGCCTTCTGCCCCTCGATCGAGAACGGCCCCCGCATGAACTCGTCCTCTTCCTCAGTCGCATGCTCCGCGACGAGCGCGCTGAGCTCCGGCTCGAGGACCTCGAACAGCTCGCGTATCTCGGAGGTCTTCATGCCGGGCTCGAAGTCGTCGAGCAGGACGTCGTACGAGTCCTCGTAGGGCGCGAAGCACTCGACGTAGCGCAGGCGCAGCTCGACCATCCGCTCGAGCCACGGCCGGAACGACGCGAAGTCGGAGTCTTCCCGCGCCTTCACCCAGGCTTCGTACGACTGCGCTCCGACCCGCGCGAGCTCTCCCGCGAGCTCCGTCGGCACGCGCCGGATCTTGTCCCAGTCACGCCGAGCGACGCGGATCAGCGACGCGTCGTCGGAGTCGTACGGCAGCGACTCCTCGTACGGCTCCAGCTCCTCGAAGAGCTCACCGAGCCGCTCGTCGACCGAGAGCCCGTGGGCGACCTCCTCGAGCGTCGCGAGCTGCGCGGCGCGCCCTGCGCCGCCTCCGGGGGGCATCCACACGGTCATGTCCCACGTGAGGACGCTTTCCGTCCGTCGCAGGTCGGTGAGCTTCGCCAGGCGCTCCTTGAGCTCCGCAAGGGCCGCATCCATCGCGCGAGACTCTACCCACGCACGCACGGGTGGCTGCCGACCTCGAGCTGTCCGCTCGAGACACGGAGAATCCGCCCGGCCACCGCCGGGGCAAGCGATACACTCGAACCGTGTCGACCGAGTCGCCGGAGCTCTTCGACGACATCTATCTCGGCCTCCGCGCCGGCGGCGCTGCGCGCAAGCAACGCCGCGGCGAGCCACTCTCGACCGAAGAAAAAGAGGCCATCGGGCGCTGGCAGCGCCTGTCCCTGTGGCGACGGACGATCGCCATCGGCGCCTTCGCGCTCGGGACGTTCGGCCTCGGCTTCACCCTCGGCGGTCTCGTCTTCGGCCGCTGGCGCACGGCCCGGCGCTGACGCGGAAACCGCTCGCGCCGTCTTGCACGTAGGACCGGGCAACGACGCCAGTCCAGGAGGAGGAATGCCGAAGCCGCTCGTAGCCGCCGTCGCCGCGCTCGCCGTCACGGGGCTCGCGATCGCCGCTCCCCAGAAGGGCACGTACAGCCTGAAAGCCAACCTCGGGGCCCGCTTCGAAGTACCGAGACCGCAGGGCGTGCCGGCGGGCGCGACCGGCGGGTTCACCGGCACGGCGGTGGAGCTGGGCGACGATCGAGCTCGGCTGACCTGGCGCCTGGCATTCGCGAAGCTGTCGGGCCGCGCAGCCGCGGCGCACATCCACTCGGGCAAGGTGGGGAAGGCCGGACGCGTGCTGGTCGCCTTGTGCGGGCCGTGTCGGAGCGGTCAGCGTGGCAGCGCGACGATCTCTCACGCGCAGCTGCGCACGATTCGCGCGGGTGGGACATACGTCAATGTCCACACCGCGAAGAACGCTGCCGGCGAGATTCGCGGTCAGGTCAAGGCGACGGAGCGGGCCGGAGGAGACTCGGGTCCCGCACCTCCGCCCACGGAGCCGGCACCGCCGCCTCCGTATCCGCCGTATCCGTAGTCAGACGCGTGCGCCGCGGCCCCGTGGCCGCGTCGTCCTGCGCGTGCCTAGAGGCAGCCGTCCGGACTAAAGTTCTCGTGGCCCCGGCCGGCCTGGCAGCTAAAGTCGCGCCTCGCGGCCGTGAGGACATACGTGCCGTCCTCCTCGTCGAACTCGAGCGTCCAGCGCTCGGCTCGAACCGAGTCGTCCGCGAGTCCGTCGAGCGTGACGACGACCGTCTGAGGTCCCGTGCCCTCCGGCCCCGCTGTCGCCTCGATCGTGGTCGTCGCTGCGGTTCTTTCGTCCAGCCGGAGAAACTCGGCCGCCGCCATGGCGGCCGAGCGCTCCCAGTGCTCGTCTATCGCACTCTGGTGGGACGCGAAGTCGTCAGCGAAGACCACGCCGTTCTCACCGGGTTCGGGCGGACCGCTCCAGGTGTGCTCGCTTTCCGCGCCTGAGGAGCAGCCGACGGCAGCGCATGCGAGGAGGCAAAGGGCGGTGCACACGAGCAGTCGCATGCCGGCGTTGTACCGGCGAGGTGTTAAGCGAATGCGGCGATCGCCTCCACGTACGCACCCATCTGACGTTGGAGGCGTGCGCCCATCGCCGCCCCGACGACGCCGATGTTGTTGACGATCAGGCCGGCACGGAGAATCACCGCCTCGAACTCCTCGTCGACGCGAAGCGCTGACAGACTCTCCGCGTCGCCCCGCACGAAGAAGAACCCGTTGAGGTCGCCTCCGTGCTGCTCGAGGAAGACGCCCTCGAAGCTCTCGATCGTGCCCTCCGACTGTAGCCCCGTGAAGTACTCGATGGTCGAGTTGAACGTCTCCACGGCTTCCGCCTCGCGGCCCCGGACCACCTCGCCCCAGCCGATGAAGAGACCGGCGTCTGCCATATCCCACCTCCTATGGAGCTGACCTGGCAAGCCTTCCAGCTGGGCGCTGCAGGCGCCATCGAACGTCTGTTCGCCTCGGTACAATGGCGCGCCTATGACGAAGGCTGACGAGCTCGTCGTCCACGGCGCCCGCGAGCACAACCTCAAGAACGTCACCGTCCGCATCCCGCGGAACGCGCTCGTGTGCATCACCGGCCTGTCGGGCTCCGGGAAGTCGTCGCTCGCCTTCGACACGATCTACGCCGAGGGGCAGCGGCGGTACGTCGAGTCGCTCTCCGCCTACGCCCGCCAGTTCCTGCAGATGATGGAGAAGCCCGACGTGGACTCGATCGACGGGCTCTCGCCGGCGATCTCGATCGACCAGAAGACGACCTCGCGCAACCCGCGCTCGACGGTCGGCACGGTCACCGAGATCTACGACTACCTGCGCCTGCTCTACGCCCGCATCGGGCGGCCGCACTGCCCGATCTGCGGACGCCCGATCGCAGGTCAGTCGCTCGACCAGATCGTCGAGCAGGTGCTTCGGGTGCCAGAAGGCACGAAGTTCACCGTCAACGCGCCGGTCGTCCGCGACCGCAAGGGCGAGTACAAGGACGTCCTCGAGGAGCTTCGGCGCGACGGCTTCACACGCGTGAAGGTGGACGGCGAGCAGCGCCTGCTCGAGGAGGAGATCGTCCTCGACAAGAAGTTCAAGCACACGATCGAGGTCGTCGTCGACCGGCTCGCGATGAAGGCCGATCTCCGCCATCGCCTCACCCAGTCGATCGAGACCGCGACGTCGCTCGCGGAGGGGCTCGTCGTGATCGACGTCGTGGACGGCGAGTCGATGACGTTCTCCGAGAACCTCGCCTGCCCCGACCACGGCGTCTCGTTGCCGGAGCTCGAGCCGCGCGTCTTCTCCTTCAACTCGCCCCACGGGGCGTGTCCCCGCTGCACCGGGCTGGGGGCGCAGCTCGAGATCGACCCGGACCTGCTCGTCCCGGACACGTCGCTCTCGATCGAGGAAGGTGCGCTCGTCCCCTGGACGATCGGCAGCCAGAACTTCTACGACTCGGTGATCGAGGCCGTCGCCGAGCGGTACGAGATCCCGCTCGACGTGCCCTGGCGCGACCTGACCGAGGCGCAGCAGGACAGGTTCCTGCACGGCACGGGCGGCGAGAAGATCTTCGTGACCTATCGCAACCGGATGGGTCGCAGGCGCCAGTACACGATGGCCTTCGAGGGGCTGCTGACGAACCTCCAGCGGCGCTACAAGGAGACCGACTCCTCGCAGCAGCGCGACCGGATCGAGGAGTACATGAGCTTCCGGCCCTGCCCGGTATGCCACGGCGCGCGCCTCAAGCCCGAGGTGCTCGCGGTCACGATCGGCGAGAGGTCGATCCACGACTTCACGCGCATGTCCGTGACGACCTCGCTTCGGTTCGTCGACGAGCTCCAGCTCACGAAGACGGAGGAGCTGATCGGGCGGCGCATCCTGAAGGAGGTGCGCGAGCGGCTCACCTTCCTCGAGAACGTCGGGGTCGGATATCTCCAGCTCGACCGCGCGGCCAAGACGCTCTCGGGCGGCGAGGCGCAGCGGCTGCGGTTGGCGACGCAGATCGGCTCGCAGCTCGTCGGCGTCCTCTACATCCTGGACGAGCCGTCGATCGGGCTTCACCAGCGCGACAACGGGCGCCTGATCGCGACGCTCGAGCGGCTCCGGGACGTGGGCAACACCGTCCTTGTCGTCGAGCACGACGAGCAGATGATGCGCGCGGCGGACTGGGTGGTCGACCTCGGGCCGGGCGCGGGCGAGCACGGGGGCGAGATCGTCGCGGACGGCATTGCGGACGACGTGGCGTCGACACTCGGCTCGGTCACGGGGCAGTTCCTGAGCGGCGAGCGGCGGATCCTCGTACCGCCGAGGCGCGAGGACGACGAGCGCGGCTGGTTCTCCGTCCGCGGCGCGTCGATGCACAACCTGAAGGGCATCGACGTCGACTTCCCGGTGGGGCGGTTCATCGCGGTCACCGGCGTCTCGGGCTCGGGCAAGTCCACCCTCGTGAACGAGATCCTCTACAAGGCGCTCGCCAACCGGCTGAACCGCATGCGGACGAAGCCGGGCGACCACGAGAGCGTCGAGGGGATCGACTGCTTCGACAAGGTCATCGAGATCGACCAGAGCCCGATCGGGCGCACGCCGCGCTCGAACCCGGCGACGTACACCGACCTCTTCACGCACGTGCGCGAGCTCTACTCGCTCACGCCCGAGGCCAAGATCCGCGGCTACAAGCCCGGCCGGTTCTCGTTCAACGTCCGCGGCGGTCGCTGCGAGGCGTGCAAGGGCGACGGCACGATCAAGATCGAGATGCACTTCCTGCCGGACGTCTACGTCCCCTGCGAGACGTGCCACGGTCACCGCTACAACCGCGAGACGCTCGAGGTGCGCTTCAAGGGGAAGTCGATCTCGGACGTGCTCGAGATGTCGGTCGAGGAAGCGCTCGACTTCTTCGCGAAGATCCCGAAGATCCGCCGCCGCCTGCAGACGCTGCACGACGTCGGGCTCGACTACATCAAGCTCGGCCAGCCGGCGACGACGCTCTCGGGCGGCGAGGCGCAGCGCGTCAAGCTCGCCGCCGAGCTCTCGAAGGTCGCGACCGGGAAGACGCTGTACATCCTCGACGAGCCGACCACGGGCCTCCACTTCGCCGACATCGAGAAGCTGCTCGAGGTGTTGCAGCGCCTCGTGGACTCCGGGAACACGGTGCTCGTGATCGAGCACAACCTCGACGTCATCAAGCAGGCGGACTGGATCGTCGACCTCGGTCCCGAGGGAGGCGACGAGGGCGGCGAGGTCATCGCGACGGGGACGCCCGAGGACGTCGCCGAGGTCGACGAGTCCGCGACGGGGCAGTACCTGCGCGGCGTGCTCGCGGAACGCGCGGCGGCGGCGGCCTAGCGAGCCGCGCCCGAAGGCGACCTGCGCGGCGCGTTCTCGAGCGTGTAGAGCCGCCCCTTCCCGACGAGGAGCCCGCGCGAGCCGGCGACGACGAGCGGGGAGTAGTGGCCGTCGGGGAAGCTCCATTCGATCTCGCCTGTGCGGGCGGCGAGGGCGAACGTCTCCCGCTTGGTCGTGGCGATATACACGCGACCGTTGGTGACGGTCGGAGAGCCGAGGATCTTCCCGCCAAGCGTGCGCTTCCAGCGCGTTCGCCCGTCGCTCGCCGAGAGCGCGTAGAAGACGCCCGCCAGTCGTCCCGACGTAGACGGTCTCCTTCCACAGGGCTGCCGAGCCGTAGATCGAGCCGGCGAGCTTCCGGCTCCAGCGATGGACGCCGGTGTAGGCGTCGAATGCCGAGAACACGCCGTCGATCACGCCGAGGTAGACGCGGTCGTAGGCGACCGCCGGAGTCGCGTAGTAGCCGCCCTCGGACCACGAGCGTCGCCGGACCAGGCTGCGGAGACCGAGCAGGACGCGCGCCTGCGCGTCCTCGGCGAACGCCGTCGTCCGCCACCTCAGCCGCCCGCTCCAGCCGTCGAAGCTGTAGACGCTTCTGTCGTACGCGGAGATGTAGAGCCTCCGGCCGAGCAGAGCCGGGCTCGATGCGACCTTGGTCGGGAGCGCGTAGCTCCAGCGCGATCCGACGTCGGTCGCCAAGCCTCATCGCGTACACGCGAGATGCGCGCCGCGTGCGGAAGCCGGAGAAGAAAAGCATGTCGTCGACGATGGCCGGGCTCGCTTCGACATTGCCCGCGTTGAAGCGCCAGAGAACGCGGCCGGTGTCGAGACCGAGCGCCACGAGTCCGCCTCGCCCGTCCTTCCCCGGGCCACAGGGTGCGGCCCCGGACCACCCGATGTAGACGATCCCGGCACGCACGGCGGGAGATGACGCGATGCAGCCGCCGAGGTTCGTCGCCCAGACTCGCGCACCGTCGCGCACGCGTGCGGCGATGACGAGGCCGTCGTGGGTGCCGAAGACGACGCGTCCCTGGGAGACGGCCGGTGGCATCTCGATGAGGCCCCGCCCCGGGATCCGATGCACGACGCGGACCGGAGGGCGCAGACCGGAGGCCACGAAGCGCGCTCGTGCGGGCGATGCGCCGAACATCGGCCAGCTCGCCTCGGGTATCGCGTTCCGGCTGAGCGCGTGGGCTCTCGCAGGGGTGACGGAGCCGCCTGCGAACGGGCCGCCCTCGGCAGCACGGACAGGGAGGAAGCTGAGCGTGAGCCACGCGAACAGTGCCGCAAGCCCCAGTCCCGCGAGCAGCCCGAGGGCGGCGATCTTCTTGTGGAGCGCTGTCACGGCTTGGAATCTAGTAACCCGGAGCGGTACCGCGGAGCGACTGGGTTAGGCGGAAACCGGCTCTGCGCCGGAAAGGCGCGGAGCAAGCGAGTCGGCACGGTCGATCCACGGGGTTGCCTGGAGGCGCACGAACGTGTCGTGCGCCTCCTCGAACAGCGCGGTTGCCTCCCGCCCTCGACTCTGCTGGAGCAGCCACTCGGCGTGCTCCAGCTGGGTCACGGCGAGCCAGAACGGAATGCCGTACTCGCGGAAGCCACCGGCCGCCGACTTGAAACCGGCCTCGTCGTTCGACATCCGAGCGCGGAAGCGCTGCGCCTGGGCCTCCAGGAACGGCGAGCGCAACCCCGGTGGGCGCGATTCGACGGTGGTGAGTAGCGCTTCTGCCCGGTCGCCCTCACCGAGAGCGAGCGCCGACTCGACGGCCCAGACGAGCCCCTGCTTGACGGCCTGAGGCACGTCGGAGAAGCCGGCCGCCTCCGTACCGGCTTCGAGCGCCTCAGCGAGCGCCCCCTCTGCATGAAGGTCTGCCGCGCGTGCCCCGATGTAGACGGCGTCGGTCCTGATGGCCTCCGCTGTCGAGGTATGCGAAGGTCGCGAGCGGCTCACGCGCCCGTGTCGAGCCGGTCACGGTGGAGGAAGACCTCGAGAACGCCACTGAGCACGCTTGCGAGATTTGGGTTCGTGCGAAGCTGCTCATCGGGGAGGTCGTCTGAAGATTGCGACTGCCTCGTCCCAGCGGCCGGTCATCGTCAACGCATACGTGGTCTCGCTGAGTGTGAACAGCTCGGCTTGAGCGCTCGCCGCTGCGTCGAGCGACGACGACCGCTTCGCCGAGTGCCTCGAGCGCCTCTCCGTAGCGGTCACCCGAGCAGCAGGCGTCCGACAGCTCCCCGTACGAGGCGGCAGCGTGATGCCCGAGATCGTTCTCGAGCGCGTACCGAAGCGCATGACGGACGAGCGCGAGTTCCTCCTCCGGCCTGCCGGCTGCGCGGGTCTGCAGGGCTTTCGTCCTCAGCGCGCGGGCCAGGGGCTCCGGAAGCCGTCGTCGCTTGCGACACCTCGAGCGCCAGCTCGTTCGGCGCGACGCTCCGTTCGAACTCACCTGCGAAGGCCAGCGCGCGGGCAAGCTGGGCTGCCAGGACTGCGACGTCGGCGTCGGGCACGTCCGTCGACACCGCCTCGAATGCCTCCTCCATCCGCCGTAGCCCTTGCTCCGGTGCGCCCGCTGATCGACTCGATGTGCCCGAGCAGTCCGGCGACTCGCGCTGCCGCATGCCTCTCGCCGGCCTGGGTCAGGAGCTCCAGTGCCGCTATCGCAGCCCGCTCGGCTGGTTCCCACTCCGCCGCGCCTTGCGCCTTCACACTGGCCTGCTCGAGCAGAAGAGCTCGCTCCCACGGGCTCGTCGGCCAGCTCTGCGGCCTGCTCGTAGATGCGGCGTGCCTCGCCTAGCGCGCCCAGCGAGCCTGCACGCTCGGCGGCCCGGGCGAGGAGCTCGCAGGCCTTGGCCTTGATCTCCGCCGCATCGGCCGCATCGACCTGAGCCTCGTACGCAGTCGAGGTAGTGGGCCGCGACGACCTCGACGATCTCCTGCTCTGCGGCACCGAAGCTCTGCTGGAGCTGCTTTGCAGCCGCGAGATGCCGTGTCTTGCGGTCGCGGCGAGCGAGCGTCTCGTACGCCACCCGGCGCACGAGATCCTGCAGGAACCCGTACTGGCCGCGCTCCGGCGAGCGCGGGTCGGCCTGGACGCCGAGCACCTCCTTGCGCACGAGACCCGCGAGGAGCGGATCGAGCTGGGCTTCCGTGACGCCGGACAGCTCGGCGAGAGCCTCCTTCGTGAAGGTCTTGCCGAGTACCGAGGCGTCCTGGAGGAGGCGGCGCTCCTCGGCGGCCAGCCCGTCGAGGCGCGCTGCGATGAGCCCCTGGAGCGTCTCCGGCACCTCGAGCTCGGCCACCTCGCCCACCAGCCGGTAGGCGCCGTCCTGCTCGACGAGCAGGCCGCGGTCGACGAGCATGCGAACGGTTTCGACGGCGTAGAGGGGCACGCCCTCGGAGCGCGCGAGGATGCGCTCGCGGAGGTCGTCCGGTAGACCGGGCACGAATCCGTCCAACAGCTCGCGCATGGACGGCTCGGAGAGAGGAGCGAGCGAGAGCGTGGTCTGGTGCGAGCCCTGGCCGAACTCGGGATGGTTTGCCTGGAGCTCCGGGCGCGCGAGGCAGAGGACGAAGATCGGCTGCTGCCGCGCCCACTCGAGGAGGTGGCTGATGAACTCGACGAGCCCGGCGTCCGCCCATTGCAGGTCCTCGAACAGGAGTGCGACCGGCCCCTGCTCCGCCATGCGCTCGAAGAAGAGGCGCCAGGCGCCGAAGAGCTCCTCCTTGCCGCGCGCAGCGCTGTCCTCCAGCCCGAGCAGGTGGAGCAGCCGCGGCTCGACGAAGCGGCGCTCCTCGTCGTCCGTCACGAACTCGCCCACCGATGCGCGAAGCCTCGACGTCGCCGACGCGGGCTCCTCGCCCTCGGTTATCCCCGCACGCATACGGACCATCTCCGCGAGCGCCCAGAACACCACGCCTTCTCCGTAGGCGAGACAGCGACCGCGGTGCCACCACACGCCCTCTTCCAGCCCGTCCATGTACTTGAAGAACTCCCAGCCCAGGCGCGATTTGCCGATGCCGGCGATGCCGGTGACCGAGACGAGCTGGGCGCGACGCTCGTCGGCCGAGGCGTGGAAGAGCTCCTTGACGAGCCGGAGCTCGCGGTCACGCCCGACGAAGGGTGGCTCGACGCCCACGGACTTGAGCGCGCCGCCGCGGCCGGCGGTGACGCGGAGCGCACGCCACAGTGGAACCGGCTCGGCCTTGCCCTTGAGCTCGTGCTCGCCTGCCGTGGCATACGCGATCGCGGCCTCGGTGGCGCGCTTCGTCGTCTCCCCGACGAGCACCGTGCCTGGCTCCGCCTCGGACTGGATGCGCGAGGCCGTGTTGACGAGGTCCCCGGCGACCATCCCCTGGCCCTCGGCCCCGAGGGTGACCGCCGCCTCGCCGGTGAGAACCCCGGCGCGCGCGCTCAGCGCCGGATCGAGCTCGGGCACGGCCGCAACGAGGTCGAGGCCCGCTCGCACGGCGCGTTCCGCGTCGTCCTCGGTCGCCGTCGGAGTTCCCCAGACCGCCATGACCGCATCGCCGATGAACTTCTCGACGGTGCCGCCGTAGCGTTCGACGATCGCGCGCGAGGTGTCGAAGTAGCGGGAGAGGAGCTCGCGTGTCTCTTCGGCGTCGCGGCCTTCGGAGACGGTTGTGAAACCCACCAGGTCCGCGAAGAGGACCGAGACGAGGCGACGCTCCGCTGCGCGTGGTGATGACTCGGCGCTGACACCGGCGGGCGCCGCGCCGTCGACGGTCAACGGTGTCCCGCACTCGCCGCAGAACTTCACCCCGCCGGCGTTGAGGGTCCCGCAGGACGCGCACGCGAGCGCGAGCGACACACCGCACTCGCCACAGAACTTGCGGCCGGCTTCGTTCGCCGAGCCGCACGCCGTGCACGAGACCGTATCCGCCACGCGCGCACTTTAGTTGCACCGAGGACGGGCCCTCAATCGTATGCGGCTACGCTCCGCACGTGGCCTCGGAGATAGCGGACACACACGAGAGTCTCTCTCCGTCGCGGGCCTGGTGGCTGCGCGTGCCGGCAGTGCTCGTGAGCCCGCGCTCGGTGTTCTTCGCACTCCGGGAGGACGATCCCGAGGATGTCGGAGCGCGTTCCGAGCCACTCCTGCTCGTGATCCTGATGGCGGGCGTCGCGGCGGTGCTCACGACGCCGACCGCCGCCGATCTGCTCGACAACCCAGAGTACGACGTGCTGCTGTTTGCGATCTGGACGTTCATCGCCGGCGGTCTGTACGGCGCCGTCGGCTACTTCCTCGTCGGCTTCGCGCTCTTCTTCGGGGCGCGGCTGCTCGGAAGCCTCGGCGACTTCCGGCGAGCGCGCCAGATCGTCGGCTTCGCGCTCGTCCCGCTCGCCGCGTCGTTGCTGGTGATCCTTCCCCTCCGGCTCGCGCTCTACGGAGGCGACACCTTCCGGGCGGGAGGTTCGGACGAGGGTGCGGGGGAGACCCTCATCCTCGGGCTCCAGCTCGCGGTCGGGGCGTGGTCGCTCGTGCTGCTCGCGATCGGCGTGCGGGTCGTCCACGGCTGGAGCTGGCCGCGGACGCTCGGCTCGCTCGTCGCCGCGCTTGCGTTGCTAGCGGCGATCGTAGGCGTGGTCGCGCTGATCTGACGACGCGCGCTCGAAGAGCGCAAGCTCCTCCTCCGGCATCGCATATGTGTGCTGCTCCTCGGGGAACCGGCGACTGCGGACGTCGTCCGCATAAGCCGTGAGCGCCTCGCGGATCGTGTCCCCGATCTCCGCATAGCGCTTCACGAAGCGGGCGGCGCGCCCGTGGTAGAGGCCGAGCAGGTCGTGCCAGACGAGTACCTGACCGTCGCAGTCGACGCCCGCGCCGATCCCGATCGTCGGAATCGAGAGCTCCGCGGTAACGCGTGCGGCGACCGCGGCCGGGACCGCCTCGAGCACGAGGGAGAAGCAGCCTGCGGCTTCGAGTGAGCGCGCGTCCGCTAGGAGCTCGAGTGCCTTCTCCGCCGAGCGACCCTGCGCCTTGTAGCCACCGAGCATCGTCGCGGACTGCGGCGTCAGGCCGATGTGCCCCCTGAACGGGGATGCCTGCGCCGACGATCGCGCGGACGCGCGAGAGCATCGGCCCAGCGCCCTCCAGCTTCACGGCGTCTGCGCCGGCCTCCTTCACGAACCGGATCGCGTTGCGAACCGCCTCCTCGTCCGATACCTGGAAGCTGCCGAACGGCATGTCCGCGATGACGAGCGGGCGGCTCGCGCCGCGCGTGACCGCGCGGGTGAGGACGAGCATCTCCTCCATCGTCGCGGGCACGGTCGAGTCGTGGCCGAGCATCGTCATGGCCGCCGAGTCGCCGACGAGCACGAGGTCCGAGCCCGCCTCGTCGGCGAGCCGCCCGCCGGGAGCGTCGTAGGCCGTCACCATGACGATCGGCTGCCGCCGCGCCTTCATCTCGGCGAGCTCCGTCAGCGGGAGCTTCCCCGGAGCCGGGGTCGCGGGCACGGGCTTCTGGGGACGAATGCTCACTCGCTCCTCCTTCGAGGACGACGTTGTCGATCAGACGGGTGGAGCCGACGCGCACCGCGCCGGCGAGGACGGGAGGGTCGAAGTCCGCGACCTCGACGTAGTCGATCTCGAGCCCGTTCGAGGCCGCGAGCTCGGCGAGCGCCTGCTCGCGATCGCGGGTCACCAGGGCCCGCGGGAGAGCGAGCGCCCGCCGACGTTCCTCCTGCGAGAGCAGGACGTTCCGCGAGGAGAGGGCGAGGCCGTCCTCGTCGCGGACGGTCGGGATCACGCGCACTCGACCTCGAGGGCGAGGTCGCGGATCAGCTGTCGGATGACGGCCGACCTGCTGCGCGTCCTTCTGACCGAAGTACGCGCTCGTCGGCTTCACGATCCTGGAAGAGCTTGAGCACGACCGTCGCGACGCCGCGGAAGTGCCCCGGGCGGAACCGTCCCTCGAGCATCTCGCCAGCTCCGTCACCTCGACCCAGGTCTGGAAGCCTTCGGGTACATCTCCTCGCGCGACGGAGCGAACACGAGGTCGACGCCTGCGTCGCGCGCGAGCTCGAGGTCGCTGGTCTCGTCCCGCGGGTAGCCGCTACGAGGTCGGCGTCGTCGCCGAACTGCGCCGGGTTGACGAACAGGCTCATGACCACGGTGTCGCTCTCGGCTCGCGCGGCGTGGAGGAGCGCGAGATGCCCCTCGTGCAGCGAGCCCATCGTCGGGACGAGCCCGATCGAGCCCTCGCGCAGGGGAGCGAGGGCCTCGCGTGTCTCGGCGATGGTCCGCACGACCTTCACGCGGGCACCTCCTGCGGATCGCGGCCCGCGATTCGGGCTGTCTCCGCCGCGACGAGAGGTAGAGCTCCTCGAGCTCCGGCCGCTCGGCGCGGATCACGGCCAGGTGCCGCTCGACGGTCTCCCAGTCTCCGCGCGCGATCGGTCCGGTGAGCTCGAAGCCCGTGTCCACGACGCCGCGGATCAGCGGGTCGAGCGCCTCGGGCGGAACGTCGGCCGCCTCGAGAGCGAGCGTGCGGCGGCGCGCAACGTGACGAGGTAGTTGGACGCGAACGCCGCGCCCGCGTGGTACGCCGCCCGGTTCGGCGTCCTCGAGCCCGAACGGCCGCAGGCCGAGCGTCTCGCGCGAGCCAGAACCCGACCTCGCGCGCCTCGCCGTTCTCTGTCGCGACCGCCGCCCAGGCGCCGTCGAGCTGCTCCGGCCCGAGCGCCTTCAAGAACGACTGCAGCGGGTGCATCGAGAACCGTCGCGTGTGCGGGTCGAGGGCGTCCATCGGCGTGGCGCCGCTGACGTGTGCGATCCACGAGCCGGCGTCGATTCCAGCTGCAACCCCGGCGATTGCTGCGATCGGGGACGCACAGGAGGACGAGCTCGGGCTCGTCGCTGTCCAGGCGTAGGCCTCTTTCGGCGAGCCGGGCGCTCACCGCTGAGCCGACGCGCCCGCGCGCGCCCACGATTCGGATGCTCTTCGATCATCTTTCTGGCTCCAGTTCCCGTGCGGGATACCGGGCTAGGCGGAGTGTAACGCGGAGGCGTTACTTCGCGGCGAGGCGCGCTTGGAGATGCGCCTCGACCGCCGGCCCGTCGTCGTCCGTGACGCTGTACCAGGCGCTGTCCCGGTTCTCGCCGTCCCCGGACGACCATGTGCTTGCGGTGGATGCCCTCGAAGGTCGCGCCCATCGCCGAGCAGCGCCGCGCGCGAGCGGTCGTTGAGCGCGTCCGTCTTGAACTCCACGCGCCGGCAGCGCCACGCTCCCGAACGCGTGCCGCATCTGGAGGAGCTTGGCCTCGATGTTCACGCCCGAGCCCCACGCCGACAGGGTGGAGCCACGTCCAGCCGATCTCGACGGAGCCGTGCTCGGGCCGCAACGCGAGGAATCGTGTCGAGCCCACGATCTCGCCGCCCTGCGTCGTCGCGAGCGGGATCTCGGTGCCGGCTTCCGCCCCCGCGAGCGCCTCCGCCCACGAACGCGCTCCACTCCTCACGGGTTCCCGGCTGGACAACGCTCAGCCAGCGCCAGGTGCGCGTGTCGCGCGAGGCGGGCGAGCCAGAGGCCTTCCTCATGCTCGGCCCGGAGCGGCTCGAGCCCCGCGGCCCAGCCTTGCAGAGCCGGGACCTCCCATGTGGGCCATCGCTCGACAGTACACTCGGCTGGTGCCGATCTACGAGTACACCTGTATGGAGTGCGAGTATCTCACTTTGCGGGCTCGTCCGCTCGACCGATCAGGCCGTGACCTGCCCCGAGTGCGGGGCGGCCAAGGTGCTGAAACAGCTCTCAAGCTACGCCGTCCACGGTTCTGCGTCGAAGCCGGTCTTGAGCGGGCCGTCCGGCGGCGGCGGTGGCTGTTGCGGCGGCTCGTGCGGCTGCGGTCACTGACGCGCCGCGCACGGACACGCGAGTCACCGCTAGGTCGAGGAAGCGAGTGCTGAGGCGGCGATCATCGCGCCGAGGCCGGCACACGCCAGCACGCCCACGAGGACGAGCGCATGCGCCGGGTTCTCGTCGGGACCGGCGAGCCGACGCACGAGGCCACGAGCCCGGGGCGAGTAGTGGATGAGCAGGCTCAGCCCGAAGGCCGAAGCGAGCGCCGCGAGCAGGAGCAGCTTCGCCCCCCGCTCGCTCAGGTCGAACCAGTCGCTCGCGAACGGCAGGATGCTCGCGGCACCGGCGAGCCAGGAGACGGACGCGATCGTGCTGATTCGGCGGCTCACGAGCCAAGCCTGACGCATCCGGATGGCGACGTACACTGGCCTGCGATGGACGCCGTCGAGCGCGCAGCCGCGCTTCGCGAGTACGCCGAGGAGACGGCGACGTGCACGAAGTGCGCGCTCGCCAACGGGCGAACGCAGGTCGTCTTCGGCTCGGGCAGCCCGAACGCCGACCTCATGTTCGTGGGCGAGGCGCCCGGCTTCCACGAGGACCAGCAGGGCGTCCCGTTCGTCGGCCAGGCGGGGAAGCTCCTCGACAAGCTGCTCGGCGGGATCGGACTGACGCGCGCCGACGTTTCGTCGCGAACGTCTTGAAGTGCCGCCCTCCGGGCAACCGCGACCCGCTGCCCGAGGAGATCGCGGCCTGCGAGCCACACCTCTTCCGGCAGATCGAGCTGATCGACCCGATCCTCGTCGCGACGCTCGGCAACTTCGCGACGAAGCTCCTCTCCGGGCGCCCCGCGGGAATCACCCGTGTGCACGGACATGCCCAGGAGGTCTCGCTCGGGGCGCGCAAGGTGACGCTCTACCCCCATCTACCACCCGGCGGCGGCGCTGTACACGCCGTCGATGCTGAGGGTGTTGGAGGAGGATTTCGGGCGAATCCCCGAGCTGCTCGAGCAGTCCCCTCGCGACCGCTCCCGAAGGCGACGAGCCGGAGGAGGCTGTGCTCGAGCAGGATCCGGAGTCCGTCCAGCTCGGCCTCTTCTAGACCGCAATGCGCCTCGCGCTCGCGAGCGCCTCGGCCCCAGGGACCGAGGCGATTGCCGAGGGGTCGCGGCACGGCTCGTGGTGGGCGATCCTCGTCACCGTCGCCGGTGAGCTTGGCACGGGCAAGACGACCTTCGTCCGCGCCGCGTGCCGCGCGCTCGGCGTAACGGGGCTCGTGACGGACCCGACGTTCACCATCGGCCATCGCTACTCGGGCGACGAAGTCGAGATCTCGCACCTCGACCTGTACCGCCTGGCATCGATCTCGGATGCGGAGTGGGCGGATCTGGGGGCCCTTGCTCGACGACGCGATCGCATTCGTCGAGTGGCCCGAGGCGGGAGCAGCGCGCCTGCCGAAGCCCCGCCCTCGAGGTCTCGATCGAGCACGCGGGTGGGGACAGGCGACGTCTGGAGCTGCGGTCGGCCGACGGCGTCGCTGCTAGAAGGCGTCGAGTGATGCTCGTGCTGGCATTCGACACCGCAACCGATGTGGCGACGAGCGCGCTTCTCGCCGACTCTCCACGTGCTCGGGGAGCGGAACGGAGCGGCTGCGTCGCTGCTCGCCGACATCGACGAGCTGCTGGCCGAGGCCGGCCGCGAGCCGTCGGAGCTCGAGGCGCTCGTCGTCGGCACCGGCCCCGGGAGCTTCACGAGCACGCGTATCGGGCTCGCGGTCGCGCGTGGCCTGGCGCTTGCGCTCGACGTCCCGGCGGCGGGTGTCTCGACGCTCGACGCGCTCGCCGCATGCCCGCCCGGATGCGTACCCGGTCATCGACGCGCGGCGGGGCGAGGTGTTCGTCCCGGGACCGCGCGCGCTGCCGCCCGACGACCTCGAGCTGGAGGCGGGAACGCTCTGCGTCGGGAGCGGGGCGATCCGCTATCGCGCGACCCTCGAGCGCAAAGGCGCAAGCGTTCCTCCGGACGACGACGACGTGCACGTTCCCCACGCCCGCCTGCACGCCGCGCTCGCAGGCGAGCTCGGTCCCGCGAGCGCGCTCGCAGCCGATCTACGTCCGCGACCCGGACGCGAAGGCGTTGTCGGCATGAACGATCGACCTTCGCCGTCTCGAGTCGCACGATCTCGAGCTCGTCGAGGAGATCGAGCGCGAGTCGTACCCGACGCCGTGGTCGCGGTCGATGTTCGACGCGGAGCTGCGGAAGCCGAGCGCGCTCGGGCTCGGCGCGTTCTCCGAGAACGGAGTGCTCGTCGGCTACGCGTTCGTCTCGCGGTACGTCGACGCGTGGCACGTGATGAACGTCGCGGTCGCGCTGTCCCACCGGCGCCGGGGGATCGCATCGGCGCTGCTCGAGCGGCTGTTCGAGGTCACTGCGACCGATCCGCGGCGCGGCTACACGCTCGAGGTGCGCGTCTCGAACCTCGGCGCGATCAAGCTCTACGAGAGGCTCGGCTTCGAGTCTCGCGGGATCAGGCGCGGGTACTACACGGACAATCGGGAGGACGCGCTGATCATGTGGCGCGAGCCTTCGCAGTCCGAGCAGGCGTCGTGATCCTCGGGATCGAGACCTCGTGCGACGAAACCGCGGCGGCGGTCGTCTCGAACGACGGGCACCTGCGATCCTCGGTGGTCTCGTCGCAGGCAGATCTCCATGCGCGGTACGGCGGCGTCGTTCCGGAGGTCGCGTCGCGTCGACATCTCGAGCTCGTGACCCCGGTGATCGAGGAGGCGCTCGCCTCGGCGTCGACGACGATCGAGCGCGTCGAGCGCATCGCGGTCACCCAGGGCCCGGGTCTCGTCGGAGCACTGCTCATGGGGGTTCTTGGGCTAGGAAGGCGCTCGCCTGGGCGAGGCGGCTGCCGCTCGTTCCCGTGGACCACCTCGAAGGGCACGTCGAGCTCGCTCTACCTCGAGCCCGACCCGCTTCGAGCCGCCGTTCCTGTGCCTGCTGGCGAGTGGGGGGCACACGCTGATCTCGCGGTGCGCGAGCGCAGAAGTCGGAGCGCCTGGGCTCGACGCTGGACGACGCCGCAGGGGAGGCGTTCGACAAGGGCGCACGGCTGCTCGGTCTCGGCTATCCGGGCGGCGCCGCAGTCGACCGCCTCGCGCGGGACGGCGATCCGGAGGCGTTCTCCCTCCCGGTCGCAGCCGAGTGCCCGGGCTCGACTTCTCGTTCTCCGGCCTCAAGACCGCCTTGCTCTACGCGGTGAAGGATTAAGGCGAGAATGCGGCCGAGCGGAGGAAGGCGGACCTCGCTGCGTCCTACCAGCGTGCGATCGCGTGCGCGCGCCTGGCGGTCGAACGCCTGGAGCAGGCTGCGCCCCGCTCCGGGCTCGACCGCGTCGCCGTCGTCGGAGGCGTCGCTGCGAATTCCGAGCTTCGCACGGCCCTGCCGGACGCCCGCTTCGCTCCGCTCGAGCTGTGTACCGACAACGCCGCCATGATCGCCTCGGCAGCCCGCTTCGTCGAGCCGCTGCCGTACCCTCGCTACCTAAGCCGATGCGTATGCCTCGATCTGGTCGCGCTCTCCCGGCTCTCGCGGCGGGCGTAGCAACGGCTCTCCTCCTCGGCGCCGGTGGAGCCCGTGGCGCAGGAAGCTCCGGCGACGACGGTCGACGAGGCGGGCTGGCAGGGCGTGCTCGGCGTCCGTGCGTCGGTGTCCGCTGCTCGCGCAGCGGTACGTGGTCCTGCTCAAGCCCCCATCCCTCTCCGCCCGGGTCCGGGCCGCGGGTGGCCGCGCGTCAGAGGTCGAGATGCGGGCCTGGACGGCGACTGCCGTGAGCCAGCAGGAGCAGTTCCTCGCGCGCCTGGCGGCCGCAGGGGCGCGAATAGGAACGGGGTATGCGCTACGCGCGCGTCGTGAACGGGTTCTCGTCCCGCCTCGACCCGACCTCGCTGGCGCTCCTCGAGGGGGATCGCGAGGTCGCGGGCGTCTACCCGGTTCGCATCGCCTACCCCGGCGCAGTGGGGCGGGACGAAGGAGTCCTGCCGTCGGCGCTCGCCGGGATTCTTGAGATCGCCGGACTCGACGGGAGCGGAGTGACCGTCGCGGTCATTGACACCGGCGTCGATCCCTCGCACCCGTATCTGCGCAGGCAGGTTCTCTCGGGAATCGATCTCATCGAATCCGGAAGCGGGGGAGTGACGCAACCCCATCCGACGATTCCCGGTCGTCCCGAGCGCCACGCGACCGAGGTTGCCGGAATCGTGGCGGGATCGGAGAAACCAGGTGGGCTCCACGGCATCGCGCCAGGCGCGTCCGTGCTCCCGATCCGCATCGCGGGCTGGCAGCTGCCGGACGCCGAGGGCGGCTACAGCGTCTACTCCCGCACCGATCAGATCCTCGCCGGACTCGAAGCGGCGGTCGATCCCAACGGCGACGGCGACGCCCACGACGCGGCGCGGACAGCGCTCGTGGGGATGGTCGAGCCGTACGCGGCGTTTCCCGACGGGCCGCTCGGCCGGGCGATCGCCGGCGCGGCCGAGCTCGACACCCTGACGATCGTCCCGGCGGGTAACGACGGTCGGGCGGGGCCCGGCTACGGGAGCATCGCCGGCCCCGGTGGTGCTGCGTGCCGTGACGGTCGCCGCGGCGGACGAGCGTCTCGCCGCGCCGACCGTGCGGGTCCACGTGCGCGCGGGTCTCCGCGTCCTGTACGAGGACTCGGTCTCGCTCGGCGGCGCGCCCTCGGACACGGTGACCGCCGACGTCGTCTTCGTCGACCGTCGCACGGCAGCGCGGGACATCACCGCGTTGTTCTCCGATGGCGTCAGCGCCGTCGCCGGTCGCGCGGTGCTGCTCCCCCGCTCGGCCCTCTCGGAAGACACGGTGGAGGAAGCGACGTCCGCCGGCGCGGTCTCCGTCCTCGTCGCGGGGCCGCTGCCCGCCGGCGCGTTCAGCCTGGACGTCCCGGCCGGCGTCCCGGTGGTCGGTCTCGACGTCGCGGTCGTCCGGGAGATACGGGCGATGCTCGCCGGCGGGATTCCCGTCACGGTCGCGATCGGGGACGTCGAGGTCGCCGAACGGGAGGCGGGCGGCGCGGTCGCAGCGTTCTCCTCGCGCGGGCTTCCTACGACGGGAGCCTGAAGCCCGCGGCGGCGCCGGGCGTGTCCGTGCCGACCTCGGAGCCCGGTCGCGGGGACGACGGTGAGGTGCGTTTCGGCACGGTCAGCGGGACGAGCCCGGCCGCGGCGGTGACTGCGGGTGTCGCGGCGGTTCTCGCCGGAGGGCCGGCCGAGCATCGGCGCTCGCGGACTGCACGGGCTGCTCGTCGGTTCGGCCCAGCGCTCCGATCTCGATCCGGCGGCGTCCGGTGGGGGGCTCGTCGATCTTCGCGCCGCTGCGCAACAGGAGCTGTTGCCCGACCCGGCGGTCCTCTCGTTCGGCACCGCCGGCGCCTCGAACGAGATCGAGCGGGTGGTCAGCATCACGAACGTCTCCTCGCGACGGCTCGTCGTCTCGATCGGGAACGCCGCCATCGCCCCGAAGGGCGTCGAGATCACCGTCGACCCCCGCGCCTCCGGCTCCGGCCGGGTGGGACCGCCCAGGTCATCTGCGCGCTGCGACGGGCGACGTCTCGACGAGGCGGGCGCCGCGACCGGCGACCTTGTACTTCGCGTCGCCGACTCGCCGGAGGTGCACGTTCCGTGGGCGGTCGCGGTACCGCTCCCGGCCGACCTCCTGACCCGCGTCTCCCTGGAGGCCACGGAGGCGCGGGTCTCGGACACCACCCCGGCCGTTCTCTCGCTCGTCGCGGGGGCGGTCACCGCGACCCCTGACCCGCAGGTACGCGCGGTCGAACTCCTCGAGGTCGAGCTGTGGCGCGGGGGAACGAACCTCGGCGTGATCGCGAGGCGGCGGGAGCTGCTCCCAGGTAGGTACACGTTCGGGCTCACCGGCAGGGGGCCGGACGGCGACCGGCTCGGCCGCGGAAGGTACGTCGTGCGCGTGGTCGCCTACCCGGGCGACGGGACGCGGCGAGCCGCCCAGACGGTCGAGTACCGAGTGCGCTGAGCGGGCATATACTCGCGACCGTTCAGACGAGCCAGGAGGCGCACGTGATGTCAACGGCGGCGGCGGAATCCCATCTGCGCGAGAACCCGTACGGACTGGCGAAGGCGCAGCTCGAGCGAGTCGGCGAGATCTTCGCTCTCGACCCGAATCTCATCCGCGTCCTCGACGCAATGCAAGAAAGGCGTCGAGGTCTCGATTCCCGTCTCGATGGACGACGGGACGATCGAGGTGTACCAGGGCTTCAGAGTCACGCACAACATCGCGCGCGGGCCGTCGAAGGGCGGGATCCGGTACCACCCCGACGTCACCCTCGACGAGGTGAAGGCCCTCGCTATGTGGATGACGTGGAAGTGCGCGCTGATGGGCCTGCCGTTCGGCGGTGCGAAGGGCGGAGTCGTGTGCGACCCGAAGGTGCTCTCCCCGGTGAGCTCGAGCGGATGACGCGGCGCTATACGGCGAGATCATCAACGACATCGGGCCGGAGCGGGACATCCCCGCCCCCGACGTCGGCACCGACGGGCGGGTAATGGCGTGGATCTTCGACACGTACTCGATGAACAAGGGCCACTCGGTGCTCGGCGTCGTCACCGGCAAGCCGCTCTCGGTCGGCGGCTCGCTCGGACGCGAAGAGGCCACCGCGCGCGGCTCGCTCTACTGCATCCAGGCGCTCTCGACGAAGCAGGGCCGGCGCATGGACGAGTGGACGGTCGCGATCCAGGGCTTCGGCAACGTCGGCTCGAACCTCGCGCGACTGCTGCATGCGGAGGGCGCAAAGATCGTCGCCGCCTCCGACTCGCAGGGCGGCGTCTACAACGCCGCCGGGCTCGACGTCCCGACGTGCTCGCGCACAAGCAGGAGCACGGGACGCTCGCGGGCGCGGGGACGCTGACGCCGTCACCAACGAGGAGCTCGTCGAGCTTCCCTGCGACCTGCTCGCGCCGTGCGCCCTCGAACAGGTCGTCACGGATGCGAACGCCGATCGCGTGAAGGCGACGGTTCATCTGCGAGGGAGCGAACGGCCCGGTCACTCCGACGGCGGACGCGATCCTCGAGGACACCGGCGTGCTCGTGCTTCCGGACGTGCTCGCCAACGCGGGCGGGGTCGTCGTCTCGTACTTCGAATGGGTGCAGGGACTGCAGGAGTACTTCTGGCGCGAGGACGAGGTGAACGCGAAGCTCCACGACATCGTCGCCCGCGCGTTCGAGGAGGCCTGGCACACGCGCGACACGTACAGCACGAGCCTGCGCATGGCCTCGTACGGCCTCGCGGTGCAGCGTGTCGCCGAGGCTACGACCACCCGGGGCCTCTACCCGTAATCTTTCCTTTTTTTTTTCCAGGGTCACGCTCTATCACGCGGCCGACTGCAGCCTCTGCGCACGAGCGCTCAAGGTGGTCGAAGAGGCCACTCGCGAGGAGCTCACCTTCGACCTCGATCTCGTCGATATCGGCGGGCAGCCCGGCTCGAGGCGCGCTACCGCGAGCACCTGCCCGTGGTGGAGATCGACGGCGAGCGAGCCTTCACCTACTTCGTCGACGCGGACGCGCTGCGCGCTCGCCTGCTCGCCGCTCGCTGACGGTTCCGTCGCCGGGACGCGGAGCGCGGTAGGCAGAATCGTGACGCCTTGTCACAAGCCCCCCCCCGAGGACGAGCGCGTGCCGGAACAACTGACCGTCGGCGTCGCGGCGCGCCTCAGCCGGTATCTCCGGGTCATCACGCAGGCGCGAAAGATGGGCAAGGACGGATTCTCGTCCCAGGAGATCTCGGAGTACACGAACATCAACGCGACGCAGATCCGGCATGCCTCCGGCGTTCGGGAAGTTCGGCAAGCGCGGAGTCGGCTACCGCACGGACGCGCTCCTCGAGGAGATCCGGCAGATCCTCCGCACTCAGGGCCAGCACAACATCGCGCTGGTCGGTGCGGGACGGCTTGGAAGCGCGATCGCGAGCTCGCCGATCTTCGGTGAGCACGGGATCACGGTGGCGGCGGTGCTCGACAGCGACCCGGACAAGGTCGGCCAGCGCGTCGGCGACCTGACGATCAGCCCGATCGCCGACCTCGGCGAGATCGCGCGGGAGCGGAACATCATCGTCGGCGTGATCGCCGTTCCGGCGGACACCGCGCAAGACGCTGCGGACGCGCTCATCGGCGCAGGGGCGAAGATCATCTTCAACTACTCGGAGGCGCTCCTCGACGTGCCGGCGGACGAAACTAGCCACCTCGAATCCCGTGGTCGACCTGCTCTACGCCCTGTACTTCCACCTCGCCTCGAGGGAGGGGGTGCTTGAGGCGTAGGGCAATACGTCGCCAATGCTTCAACTACTGTAGTGCCCCGCCGATGGGGACGAACAGCGCATCTCGCCGGACGAGCTGATCGCGCAGGCGCGCGCTGCTTCGAGTCCGCGACCGACTTCACGGTCGCGGTCGAGGAGGAGTTCGCGCTTCTCGATCCGACACGCTCGACCTCACGAACCGCTTCGAGGAGGTGCAGGCGGCCGCGCGCGAGACCTCGCTCGAGGAGCACCTCGTCGGCGAGCTCATCGCCTCCGAGGTCGAGGTCCGGACGGGCCGGCAGGAGTCGTTCGCCGACGTCCCCGCCGTGCTGGCCGAGCGTCGCGCCCAGCTCCAGGCCCTGGTCGAGCCGATGGGTCTCCTCCTCGGGGCGACGGGGACGCACCCCTGGGCCGACTGGAAGGACCAGCGGATCATCGACACGCCCCACTACCGCCGGAACGACGAGCTCCTGCGCTACGTCGTGTGGCGCAACAACACGTTCGGGCTGCACGTGCACGTCGCCGTGAACGGCCCGACCGCGCGATCGCGGTCGTGGCGGCGATGCGCAACTTCCTCCCCGAGCTGCTCGCCCTCTCGGCGAGCTCGCCGTTCGTCGAGAGCGTGAACAGCGGGCTCCACTCGGCGCGCACGCAGATCTTCACGCGCTTCTTCCCTCGCTGTGGCGTCCCCGACGCGTTCGCGTCGTGGGCCGAGTACGAGGGCTTCGTCCGCTTCCTCTACGACACGGGCTCGATCACCGAGCACACGCAGATCTGGTGGAGCGTGCGCCCGCACCTCGCGTTCCCGACGGTCGAGATCCGCATCTGCGACGGGCAGCCCGAGCTCGCCGAGGCGCAGGCGCTCGCCGCGTTCGCCGCGCCGCTCGTCGTCCGGGTCGCTCGGGCCTACGACGAGGGCGAGCCGGTCGAGCCGCTCCCGCACCGCTAATCGAGGAGAACTTCTGGCGGGCGATCCGCTACGGCCTCGCCGGGCGAGCTCATCGACTTCGAGCGGGGAGAGGCGATCCCCGCGAGGCAGCGGCTCGAGGAGCTCATCGAGTGGGTGCTGCCCGCTGCCGAGGAGATCGGCGCGGCTCCCTATCTCGCGGTCCCGGAGCAGAACGCCGCCGAGCGGCAGATCGAGCGCTTCGAGGCGGGCGCCTCGCTCGAGGAGATCTACGCCGAGCAGGTCCGCGCGACCGAGACGATCGGTGGCTGAGGGCGCAGCTCCCGACCGAGGAGGAGCTCCGCGAGGCGCTCGGCAAGGTCGGCGTCGCCGACATCCTCGTGAACGCCCTCTCGGCGGCCGCGTCGATCGGCTTCCACCGCCTCTCCGCCGAGGCGCGCGACCTCGAGCAGGTGCGCCTCGCGATCGAGTCGCTGCGCGCGCTCGACCCGGTGCTTCGCGAGGGCGGGGTGGACGAGGCGATCGTCCGCGACCTCGAGCAGGCACGCACGAACCTCCAGCTCGCGTACGCGAAGGCGGTCTCCGAGGAGGCGGCGACGAGTGAGGCGGCGGCGGCGTGCTCGCCGCTTGTGATACATAATCCGCCGCGCCGGGGCGACTCGGCGCTCACTTTGTGACGGGCGGAAGAACCGGAGGACCATGGACTTCTTCGTTGACCACGCCGTCGGGTTCGCGCTCGCGTGCGCTGCCGTGGCGGTCTTGTACGGGCTGTACCTGACGTGGTGGCTGCTGAAGCAGCCGGCCGGGAACGAGCGCATGCAGGAGATCGCGGCCGCGATCCAGGAAGGCGCCGCGGCGTACCTGCGCAAGCAGTACACGACGATCGCAGTCGTCGCGATCGTGCCGTTCTTCCTGCTCGGCTTCTACAACGAGCTCGGCTGGGGCGCCGCGTTCGGCTTCCTCATCGGCGCGGTGTTCTCGGCGGCGGCCGGCTTCATCGGCATGAACGTCGCCGTGCGCTCGAACGTCCGGACGGCCGAGGCTGCGCGCGAGGGACTGCAGCCCGCGTTCAAGGTCGCGTTCCGCGCCGGCTCGGTCACCGGACTCCTCGTCGTCGGGCTCGGCCTCCTGGGCGTCGCCGGCTACTACTGGGTCCTCACGGACTGGATCGGCAACAGCGCCGAGTCCGCGGTCGACGACCTCATCGGGCTCGCCTTCGGCGGCTCGCTCATCTCCGTGTTCGCGCGACTCGGCGGCGGCATCTACACGAAGGCCGCCGACGTCGGCGCCGACCTCGTCGGGAAGATCGAGGCCGGCATCCCCGAGGACGACCCGCGCAACCCGGCCGTCATCGCGGACAACGTCGGCGACAACGTCGGCGACTGCGCGGGCATGGCCGCCGACCTCTTCGAGACGTACGCCGTCACCGCCGTCGCGGTGATGCTCCTCGGGATCGGCTTCGGGCAGGAGGATCTCTGGCTCTACCCGCTCGCGCTCGGCGGCATCTCGATCCTCTCCTCGGTGATCGGGACGTTCTTCACCCGGGTCGGCGGAGGGCCAGAACGCGATCATCAACGCGCTCTACCGCAGCGTCATCGTCGCGACGATCCTCTCCGCGGTCGGCTTCATCCCGGTGACGATGGCCTACGACGGCGACGACTTCTCAGCTTCTGGAACCTCTACGGCGCGGCGCTCATCGGCCTCGCGGTGACGTTCCTGCTCGTCGCGATCACCGAGTACTACACCGGCACGCGCTGGAAGCCGGTGAAGGACATCGCCAAGCGCGTCACAGACGGGACACGCGACGAACATCATCTCGGGCCTCGCAGTCGGCATGCAGGCGACGGCGCTGCCGGTGATCGTCATCGCGGCGGGCGTCGTCGGGGCCTACTACGCGGCGGGAGAGAGCCTGTACGGCATCGGCGTCGCGGTCATGGCGCAGCTCTCGATGGCAGGACTCATCGTCGCGCTCGACGCGTACGGCCCGGTCACCGACAACGCCGGCGGCATCGCCGAGATGGCCGACCTGCCCGAGTCGGTTCGCGGCATCACCGACCCGCTCGACGCAGTCGGCAACACGACGAAGGCCGTCACCAAGGGCTACGCGATCGGCTCGGCCGGTCTCGCCGCGCTGATCCTGTTCGACGAGTACGGCCGCGGCCTCGGCGAGGACGGGCTCGAGACGCTGTTCTCGCTCGACGACCCGTGGGTCATCGCCGGCCTCTTCATCGGCGGCCTCATGCCGTTCCTCTTCGCGTCGCTCGCCATGCAGGCGGTCGGGCGCGTCGGCGGCCAGGTCGTCGAGGAGGTGCGGCGCCAGTTCCGCGAGGACCCGGGGATCATGGACTACACCTCCCGGCCGGACTACTCGAAGGCGATCGGCATCGTCACGGGCTCTGCGATCAAGGAGATGATGGCGCCGGCGCTCATCCCGGTGCTCATCCCGATCGTCGTCGGGATCATCAGCGTCGAGATGCTGGGCGGCCTCCTCATCGGGACGATCGTGACCGGGCTCTTCCTCGCGATCGCGATGACCTCGGGCGGCGGCGCGTGGGACAACGCGAAGAAGACGATCGAGGACGGTCTCTACGGCGGCAAGGGCTCCGACGCCCACGCGGCCGCGATCACCGGCGACACGGTCGGCGATCCGTACAAGGACACCGCCGGCCCGGCGATCAACCCGATGATCAAGATCGCGAACATCGTCGCGATCCTGATCATCCCGCTGCTCGTCTCGATCCACGGCTAGGCGTTCCTGACCTGACATGGAAGGGGCGGCGTCGAGCCGCCCCTTCCTGTTGCGCAGGCCTCGAGGTGCGGCAGGCTGCACTAGGATGCGACCGCTTCAGGGGCAAGGGCATGCCGTCAGTGCCCGAAACGCCGAAAAGGGGAGACGCACACATGCGATTCAGACTGCGGGGCGTGCTCGGCGCGCTCACAGTCGGCTGCTGGCTGCGTCGGCCGCAGCCCCGCTCGGAGCCAGACGCCGGCGGAGACGTACATCGTCGCAGATGCTCGACGCAGCCGGCCGTCGCGTACGACGGCGGCGTCTCCGGCTCCGGGCGACGAAGCCGGGCAAGGGCAAGAAGATCAATCCGGCAGCGGACGACGTCGAGAAGTACCCCGAGCTACCTCGAGGCAAGCACGACAAGCCGCTGCAGACACGTCGGCGGCGGCGACGACGATCTACGACTACGGCCATCGCCTTCAACGGCTTCGCCGCGGAGCTGACCGAGGCGCAGGCGCGGCGATGCTCGCGCAGAAGGGCGTCGTCGCGGTCACGCCCGACGAGCTCGATCCGTCGACACCTCGTCGACCGCCGGCAGTTCCTCGGCCTCACCGCGCACGGGTGGGCTCTGGGAGCAGCTCGGCGGCGTCTCGAGTGGCGGCCTCGACAAGGCGCGCCGGCGAGGACATCGATCATCGGCGTCATCGACTCGGGCATCTGGCCCGAGCAGCCAAGCTTCTCCGACCGCCGAGCTCGCACGGCGGCGAACGGCGAACCGGGTCAGTACCCTGCACGAAGGTCACCGGGCTGGCACGGGACGTGCCAGGCCGGCGAGCAGTTCACGCCGTCGACACTGCAACAACAAGCTGCTCGGCGCACGGTACTTCAACGCCGCATGGGGCGGCAACGCGGCGCTCGAGGCATTGCGCCCGTGGGAGTTCATGTCGCCGCGCGACTACAACGGCCACGGCACGCACACCGCGTCGACCGCGGGCGGGAACTACGGCGTCCAGCCGACCGGTGACGCGGCGCCTTCACGCCGATCAGCGGCATCGCGCCGCGCGCACGCTCGCGTCTACAAGGCACTGCTGGTCGACGCAGGACGGCTCGACCGCCAGCGGCTTCACGACTGACCTCGTGGCCGCGATCGACCAGGCCGTCGCGGACGGCGTGGATGTCATCAACTACTCGATCTGCGGGTACGACGACCGAACTTCCTCGACCCAGCCGAGGTCGCGTTCCTGTTCGCCGCAGAGGCGGGTGTCTTCGTCGTCCGCGTCGGCCGGCAACTCCGGGCCCGGCTGCGAGCACCGTCGCCCATCCGAGCCCGTGGATCACGACCGTCGCAGCGGGCACGCACAACCGCACGGGCAACGGCTCCGTGACGGTCGACGGCACCGAGCTACGACGGCGCGTCGCTCACGCCGCTGGCGATCGGGCACGCTCGTCGACGCCGCGACGCCGCGTCCGCCGGGCAGCGATCCCGACCGCGGCGACGCAGTGCTTCGCCGCGGTCGACAACGGCGGCGCGCCCGTGCTCGATCCGGCCAAGGTCGCGGGCAAGATCGTGCTCTGCGACCGCGGCGTGAACGCCGCTCGTGAACAAGAGCCTCGCCGTCAAGGAAGCCGGCGGCATCGGCATGGTGCTGATGAACGTGGCGGCGAGCGGGACGAACATCGCTTCGCACTCCTCCACCCGTCCCAACCGTCCACGTCGCCTACGACGCCGCGACCTATGCCGCACTGCACGCGGCGGCGGACGCGGGCGCACGGCGACGATCGCGCAGGCGACGCTCGTCTTCAACGTCGCCGGCACCGACGGTCGCCGCGTTCTCCTCGCGTGGGCCGCTCGCCGCGGGTGGAGGCGACATGCTGAAGCCGGACATCTTCGCGCCGGGCGAGACATCCTCGCCGCGGTCGCGCCGCCCGGCAACGGCAGGACCGACTTCGACCTGTACAGCGGCACGTCGATGTCCAGCCCGCACGTGGCCGGCCTCGGCGCGCTCGTGAAGCAGGCGCATCCCGACTGGTCGCCGATGGCGGTCAAGTCGGCGTTCATGACGACCGCGTACAACGGCGTCGACACGGCGGAACACGACGCCGCCGACGCATCTGCGCGCAGGGTGCGGGTCACGTCGATCCGAACCAGGCCGTCGATCCGGGTCTCGTCTTCGACAGCAACTTCGAACGACTGGATCGCGTTCCTGTGCGGGCGACGACCGGCGTCAGCCCGCGTACCTGCACCGCTCTGGCAGCGCCGGGTTCTCGCTCGACCCGAGCGACCTCAACCTCGCTCGATCGCGATCGGCGATCTGCGCCGGCTCGCAGACCGTGACCCGGACGGTGACGAACGTCGGCCTCGACGGCGAGACGTACACGTTGTCGTCGCAGGGTCTGCACCGGGATTCACGACGTCCGCGTGACGTCGTTCGATCGGCGGCGCTCGGCGCGACGAGTCGACTGCACGGTCACGTTCACGCGGACCTCGGCCGCGCTCAACGTGTACCCGGCGGGCAGCTGACCTGGACCGGAGACAGGGGCACACGTCGTTCGCATGCCCGTCGTCATCCGGCCCGTCGCGCTCGCGCCTCCGGCCGAGGTCGTTCGAGCACGGCGGCGGGCCCATCAGCTACAAGGTGAAGTTCGGCTACGTCGGCCCGCTCACGGCCACCGTCCGCGGGCTCGTTCTCCGCCACGACAACGAGCGTACACGGTCCCGACGATCCGAACGACGGGACGGGCAGCCTGGTTGACACGCCCGGGACGCGTGCAGGTGCCCGTGCCGATCGCCGGCCGGAACGACGTACGCGCGGTTCCAGCTCTTCTACGCGGACGTCGACGCCGGGCGCGCGACCTCGACCTGTGCGTCTTCACAGCGGCCGGCGCCTGATCGGCGTCCTCAGCAGACGGCGACGTCGAACGAAGAGGTCAACCTCGCTCAACCGGCTGCCGGCAACGACTACACCGTCGTCGTCCACGGCTGGGCATCCGGCTCGGCGCCGTTCACGCTGCTCCAGTGGCTGCTCGGTTCCGCGGCGGCGGGGAACATGACCGTGATCGCACCGACCACGGCCGTGGCCGGTACGACGGCGGCAATCGAACCTGACGTTCGCCGGCCTGACCTCCGGCGACGAAGTACCTCGGCTCGGTGCGCGCTACATGCGGCGTCGCCGGCGCTGCAACGACCCGACGATCGTGCGCGTTCGATCCGTAGCGCCGCGATCGATACACGCACGTGACGGAGGGCCGGCGCAACCCGGCCCTCCGTCTTCTCCACAGGAGTAGGCTTCGCCGCCGTGCCCGGGCGCCGCCGCAGGCGTGAGGTGGAGATGGAGCGCGTGCTCGGCACGCCCGCGCTCTTCGCAACCGCCTACGGCAACGTCGGCTCCTCGATCTACTACGCGCTCGGCCTGACAGCGGTCTTCGCGCTCGGGCTGACGCCTCTCGTCTTCGTCGTCGCAGGCGTCATCTTCGCCGCGACGGCCGCCACCTACGCGGAAGGCACCGTGCGCTATCCGGAGGCCGGTGGCTCCTCGAGCTTCGCGCGCCACGCGTTCAACGAGCTCGTCAGCTTCGGTGCCGCCTGGGCGCAGCTCCTGGTCTACGTCGTCACGATCGCGACCTCGGCGTTCTTCGTCCCGCACTACCTCTCGATCTTCTGGGAGCCGCTCAACGAGAACCCGTGGGACATCGTCGGCGGGGCTGTCGTGATCGTCGTGCTCGTGGCGCTGAACGTCGTCGGCATCCAGGAGGCCGCGAAGCTGTCGGTGACGCTCGCGGTGCTCGATCTCGCGACCCAGGTGCTCCTCGTCGCCGTCGGCCTGATGCTCGTGTTCAGCCCGGAGACGCTGGTCGAGAACGTCCACTGGGGCGTCGCGCCGACCTGGGGCAACCTCGCGATCGCCGTTCCCGTCGCGATGCTCGCCTACACCGGGGTGGAGACGGTCTCGAACCTCGCCGAGGAGGCTCGCGACCCCGCGCGAACCGTGCCGAACGCATACAAGCTCGTCGCGGGCGCCGTCTTCGCGATCTACTTCACCCTGCCGCTGGTGGCGTTGTCGGCGCTCCCGGTCGAGGAGATCGACGGCGAGCTCACGACGCGGCTCGCCCTTCCACCCGAGGAGGGCGGCTACGCGAACGACCCGATCCTCGGCGTCGTCGAGAACCTCGGGCTGAGCGGGCTCGTCCTCGACGCGGCGGAGATCTACGTCGGGATCCTCGCGGCGACGATCCTCTTCATCGCGACGAACGCGGGCGTCATCGGCGCCTCGCGCATCACCTACTCGATGGCGACGTACCGGCAGCTCCCCGAGCGGTTCCGGCGCCTGCATCCACGCTTCAAGACGCCAGTGCTCGCGCTCGTGCTGTTCGCCGGGATCGCGCCGATCCTCGTGATCCTCCCGGGAGACGTCAACTTCGTCGGGACGCTGTACTCGTTCGGCGCGACGCTGTCGTTCACGATCGCGCACGCCGCGATCGTCGCGCTGCGCGCGACCAAGCCGGACGCCGAATCCGCGTTCCGGGCAAGACCGAACCTGCGGATCCGTGGTGTCGACTGGCCGCTGTTCGCGCTCTTCGGGGGTCTCGCGACGGGTGTCTCGTTCCTCGTCATCGTCGTGCAGAACGCGGCGACGCGCTGGGTGGGGATCGGCTGGCTCGTGCTCGGGTTCGCCGTGTACGCCGCGTATCGCAGACTCTCGGTGAAGGCTCCGCTGGTCGAGACGGTGAAGGCGCCGCCGGCGTTCGGAGCCGCGCTCGCGCTCGAGTACCGCAACCTGCTCGTGCCCGTCATCGCCGGCCAGCCGTCGGACGCGGCGATGGACGTGGCCTGTCGGCTCGCCGCCGAGCGCCGCGCCCGCGTCGTCGCGCTGAACGTGCTCGAGGTGCCGCTCGACCGCTCGCTCGACGAGCGCCACCTGGAGCTCGAGTCGGCCGCCAACTACGAGCTCGACGAGGCCGTGGCGATCGGCGATTCCTACGGCGTCCGCGTCGTCACCCGGCTCGAGCGTGCGCACGCGGCCGGCCCGGCGATCGTCGCCGAGGCCGAGGCGCGCGAGGCCGAGATCATCGTGCTCGGCTCGCCACGCCGGACGCTGACCGGGAGGCAGGCCGCGGTGTTCGGGAAGACGGTCGACTACGTCCTCAAGCACGCGCGCTGCCGCGTGCTCGTCACCGCCGGGGAAGCGGCGTGAAGGGCTACTCGGTGGCGGTGCAGGTGTTCTCGGCGCTCTTCGTCGTCATCGGCATCGTCTTGCTCGTGCGGACGACCGCGGCCGGAGGCGGCGTGGTCGGATACGTGCTCGGGGCCCTCTTCATCTTCCTCGGCGTCGCGCGGCTGAGACTCGAGCGGAAGAGGCACCGCTAGTGGCCCGCAAGCTGCGAGGGCTCGAACGCGTACTCGACGCTCCCGCGCTCTTCGCCGTCGCGTACGGGGAGATCGCGTCGTCGCTGTACATCGCGCTCGGGATCGTCGCGGCGGCCGCGCTCGGGTTCACGCCGCTCGTCCTCCTCCTGACGGGCGCGATCTTCGTCCTCGTCGCGCTGTCCTATGCCGAGGGAACCGCGGCGATTCCCGAAGCCGGTGGAGCCGCCACCTTCGTCCGGCGCGCGTTCTCGGACGTGCTCGGGTTCGCCACCGGCTGGGTGCTGTTCCTCGACTTCCTCATCGTGATGGCGCTCTCCGCGCTCTTCGTGCCGCACTATCTCGGCGCGGCCTTCGGTACGCTCTGCGCTGCGCGAGTCTCCCTGGGACGTGACCATCGGGTGCGCGATCATCGGTGCGATCGCGGCCGTGCGGATCGTCCGTCGGACGCAACTGCACGTCGGCGGGGTCGTCATCGCGGTGCTCGACCTCGCAGTCCAGGCCCTTCTCGTGCTGATCGGGCTCGCGTTCGTGTTCTCTCCGGAGACGCTCGGCGACGGCTTCGAGCTCGCCGGCGGCCAGGAGTGGTCCGATCTCGCGTTCGCGCTCCCGCTGGCGATGCTCGCGTACACGGGCCTCGAGACGGTCGCGAACCTGGCCGAGGAGGCGACGGAGCCCGGCCGCACGCTGCCGCGCTCGCTCTTCTCCGCCATCGGCCTCGTCGTGTTCGTGACCGTGCTCATCGGGGCGATCGGGCTCTCCGCGTATCCGGTGTCGGGCGGCGAGACCGCACTCGGCGACGAGTGGCTCGAGGCACCGCTCGTGGGCATCGCCGCATCGTTCGACGGATCGCTGCCGACCCTGCTGGTCGACGTGCTCGAGGTCGCGGTGGGACTGTCAGGCGCGCTCATCCTCCTCGCTGCGGCCACCACGTCCGTCTCCGGGATCACCCGGCTCACCCAGTCGCTGGCCGAGCACGGATCGCTGCCGCGCGAGTTCACCCGGCTCGAGCGACGCGCCGTCGTCTCCCGCGAAGCGATCGTGATCGCCGCGGGGCTCGCGATCGCGCTGCTCCTGCTCAACGAGCTCGTCGTCGACGGCGACCCCGCCTTCCTCGCGAGCCTCTACTCATTCGGCGTGCTCATCGCGTTCACGGCCGCGCAGCTCGCCGTCATCCGGCTGCGCATGCGGGCGCCCGAGCTGGCGCGGCCGTTCCGGGCCTGGCCGAACGTGTCCATCCGAGGCCACTCGCTTCCCGTGGCCGCGCTCGTCGGCGCTCCGCTCACGTTCGCGATCTGGATGCTGTCGATGATCACGCACGAGGGCGCCCGCTACGTCGGCCCGCTCTGGCTGATCGCGGGGCTCGTCGTCTTCGTCGCCGTCCGCAAGTCCCGCCGGCGGGGGCTGTTCGAGCACGTGGTGCCTCCGGAGGAGCTTCCGCCCGGCATGGAGTTCGATCGCATCCTCGTCCCCATGAAGCTCGGTGACATCGGCGAGGAGATGGTCGCGACGGCGATCGCCCTGGCGAAGGAGCGCGGTGCGCAGATCGAGGCGATCACGGTGGTGCGGGTGCCGCGCCGGTTCGAGCTCGAAGGCGACCTGCCGGCCGACGTCGCGGCGAAGGTGGACGCGTCGCTCGAGGAGGCTCGCGCGCTCGGGGCGGACTACGGCGTCGAGGTTCGCGGAGACGTCGTGCGAGCGCGTTCGATCGGGCACGCGATCGTCGACGAGGCGGCGCGTCGCAACGCGGACCTCATCGTCCTCGGCTCGGCGGCGAGGTGGCGGCGCCAGTCGCGCTTCTTCTCGCCCACCGTCGACTTCGTCCTGCGTCGCGCGCCCTGCGAGGTGCTCGTCGTCGCGTTCCCCGAGGGAGTCTTCGAGGAGTAGGCTGACGCGCGCCGTGAACGCCGTTGTCATCGGATGTGGCCGGGTCGGCTCGGCCGTCGCGAAAGGGCTCGCGGGCGAAGGGTGGGAGGTCACCGTCGTCGACGAGAACGAGGACGCGCTCGGTCGGCTCGGGCCGAGCTGGCATGGCGGGTTCGTCGTCGGGCACGGGATGGACGTGACCGTGCTCGAGCGAGCGGGCGTGCCGGACGCCGATGCCGCGGTCGTCGCGACCGACGGCGACAACACGAACCTCGTCATCGGTCAGGTCCTGCAGAAGCGCTTCGGCATTGAGACCGTGGTCGTGCGGGTCCTCGATCCCGCCCGCGCGAAGCTCTACTCGGACCGCGGCATGAGCATCGTGTGCCCGACGCAGACTGCGATCGCGGGGCTTCTCGAAACCGTGCGCAGCGCGACGCCGAAGCAGAGCGCCGTCTGATGTACGTCATCGTCGCCGGGGGAGGGAAGGTCGGATCGAACGTCACGAGGTCGCTCCTCGACCTCGGTCACGAGGTGACGCTCATCGAGCAGCGCCCGGACCGGTTCGCCCTGCTCGAGGAGGAGTTCGGGCCTGTCGTCATCCGCGGCGATGCGACGGAGATCGCCGTGCTCGAGCGCGCGGGGCTCGCGCGTCCCCCGGAGCTCGTGCTGGCGGTCACGGGCGACGACGAGGACAACCTCGTCATCTCGCAGATCGCGAAGGAGTCCTACGGCGTCCGCAAGGCGATCGCGCGCGTGAACGACCCTCGCAACCAGCAGCACTTCGACCTGCTCGGCATCACGCAGACCGTGTGTGCGACGACGAGCATGCTCGGCCTCGTCGAGCACGAGGTGCCCGAGCACGGGCTCGTCCGCCTGCTCGAGCTCCAGAAGGAGGGCCTCGTCGTCGTCGAGGTGCAGGTCGTGGGCGGCTCGCCGGTGGCAGGCAAGAAGGCCGGCGGCGTCGGCCTGCCCGCCGGGTCGCGGCTCATCTCCGTCTTCCGCCAGGGCAGAACCGAGCTCGTCGAGCCGTCGACCGTGATGCGGCCGGGCGACCAGGTGCTCGCGGTCGTCCCGGAGAACGCGACGGCCGATCTGCGCCGCGCGCTGCTCGGCGCTCCGAAGTAGCGGCGCCTACAGGCGCCAGTAGTGGCGCGTGAGGAGCACGACGACCGGGATGATCTCGAGCCGGCCGAGCCACATGAGCACGATCATCGTGAGCTTCGAGACGTCGCCGAGCGGCGCGAACGAGCCGAAGGGGCCGGTGATCCCGAATCCAGGGCCGCCGTTGCCGAGCGCGCTGGCCGAGACCGCGAGCGTGTCGAGCGCGGTCAGCGGCACGCCGCCGATCGCGGAGTCGACCGCGATGACCGTCGCGCCGATCGCCCACAGGCCGACGTAGAGGAGGATGAACGCCGCGATCGCGCGCAGCGTCCGCTCCTCGACCGGCGCGTTGTTGAAGCGGATCGGCATGACCACCTCCGGACTGACCGTCTGGTCGAGCTCGCGTCGGAGCACCTTGCCGAGGAGCAAGATGGCGCACCACCTTGATCGAGCCCGTCGTCGAGCCCGCCGAGCCGCCCGCGAACATGAGCGCGAAGAGGGTGAGCAGCGAGATGACGGGCCAGAGCGCGAAGTCGGCAGTCGCGAACCCCGTCGTGGTGATGACCGAGATGGACTGGAAGACCGCGGCCCGGACGGCCTCCTCGCCCTCGGCAATGCCGTATCCCCACAGCTGGACGAGCAACGCGATCGAGGCGGCGAGGACGAACGCCAGGTAGAGCCGGAACTCCTCGTCGCGCACGAAGACGCGTGGGCGCCGCCGGACGAGACCGCGGAACAGGAGCACGAAGTTCACGCCCGCGAGGAGCATGAAGAGCGCGATGATCCACTGAGCCGCCGGCGAGAAGGCCGCGATCGAGTCCGCCTTCGTCGAGAAGCCGCCGGTCGGCATCGTGGAGAACGCGTGCGCGAGCGCCTCGTACGGCGTCATCTCGTCGTCGATCCCGAGCCAGCCGAGCGAGGCGAGGAGGAGCGTCAGCAGAACCGTCAGCCCGATGTACAGGCCCCAGAGGAGCCGTGCCGTCGAGCGGATCCGCTCGCCGAAGGCCCCGACCTCGGGGCCCGGGAGCTCGGCGTCCATCATCTGCCTCCCGCCGACGCGGAGACGCGGCAGGATGGCGACGGCGAGGATGATGATCCCCATCCCGCCGAGCCACTGCGTGAACTGGCGCCACATGGACAGCGAGCGGGAGAGCTCGTCGAAGTCCGTGACCACGCTCGCGCCGGTCGTCGTCGCCGCGGACATGCCCTCGAGATAGGCGTCGATCGGGTGGTCGAGCTGCTCGCCGCCGATCAACAGGTAGGGCAGGGAAGCGAACGCGGCCGTCATCAGCAGCATCGCGGACACCACGAGGAAGCCCTCGCGGACACCGACGCGCGTCGCGCCTCTGGTCGCGCGCTCGAGCGCGAAGCCGAAGGCGCTGGTGGCCGCGCCGGTCACGAGGAACGGCCAGACGGGCTCGCTGTACCAGAGCGCGACCCCGATCGGGAACACGACCGCGAGGCCGAGGTACTTCGCGAGGACGCCGACGAGGTTGAGGACGGCGGCGACGTCGATGGCGAACCGGCGCGGCCGGCCGATCCTCGCGACGGCCTCGCTCACGCCGGGTCCACTGACCTCAGAGCGCTTCGACGACCCACGGTGCGTTCGCCGCCTCCGTGAAGATGATCACGCGGTCTCCGGCCTCGAGCACGTCGTCGCCGTGGGGGAAGATCGCCGACCCGTTGCGGACGATCGCGCCGATGATCGAGCCGCGCACCGGCATGTCCCGGAACTTCATGCCGATGTAGCGGTTCGATTCGCGCGTCGTGACGTCCAGGACCTCGTAGCGATTGCCGTCCAGCATTGCGACCTGCTGCATGCGCGGGTCGTGCGCGAAGCGGACGATCTCCTCGGCGGTCACGGCCCGCGGGTTGACCGAGACGTCGACTCCTGCTTGCTCGAACGCCGCCACCGAGACCGGCTCGTGCGCGATCGCGATCGTGAACGGGATCCCGTGGACGCGGGCGAGGCTCGCCGCGTACTGGTTCTTCGCGTCGTCGCGCATCGCGAAGATGCCCGCCTGCGACTGGCCGACGCGCTCGCGCTCGAGGAAGTCCGGATCGAACCCGGTTGCCTGGAACACCCGCGCCTTCGGGAGGGCCTCTGCGGCTCGCAGCGCCTGCTCGCGTGAGGCCTCGATCATGCGCACGTTGATCCCCTGGTCGATGAGGACGCGCGCGATCGCGGTTCCGACCCGGCCTGCGCCGTAGAGCACGACGTCGCGCACGGCGCCGCCGGCGGGCCAGAGCAGCGCACCCCACTCCTTCACGGCCCCGGGAGAGCCGATGACGACGATCCGGTCGCCGACGCGAATCTCGTCGTCGCCGCCGGGGAGGACCGTCTCGGTCTTGCGGATGATCGCCGCGACCTTGGAGTCCGGGGGCGTCGCGGCATGCCGGAGCGGCACGCCGACGACCTCCTTCGAGGCGTCGTCGTCGACGTCGAACTCGCCGATCTGCACCTGGCCGTCCGCGAAGACATCCGTCTGCCGCGCTGCGGGGATGCCGACGATGCGGCTGATCGCGTGCGCCGTCTCGAGCTCGGACGAGACGACGAAGTCGACGTCGAGCTCACCCTCGCGCCAGAGCTCGACGTACTCGGTGCTCGACGTCCTGATGACGGTCGTCGCCTTCTCCGCCTGGCGGCGGCTGAACATGCCGGCGACGATGTTGACCTCGTCGCGGGACGTGCACGCGATCACGAGATCGGCCTCGGCGACCCCGGCGGCGTCGAGGTCCTTTCCGGCTCGTGCCGTCGCCCTCGAAGACCGCGACGTCGTAGCGACCCGTGAGCGCCTGGAGCCGCGACGTCTCGCGATCGAGAACCGTTATCTCGTGATCCTCGTGGAGGGCCTCCACGACCGTCATCCCGACCTGGCCGGCTCCGATGAGGAAGACGTGCACGACGGCGTAGCGTACTCCCGGGCCGAAGCTCACGAGCGTCGGCTACCGTGGTCGCGATGCGCTTCGGTCTCGCCGCCGTCTCGGTGCTCGTCGTCGCCGCCGTCGCAACCATCTCCGGGTCGGCCCTGGGTGCCGAGAGCGCGTTTCGAAAGGTCGTCTTCGCGCGCGGCTTCGACAATCCCGTCCTCCTCACGCATGCGCCGGGCGAGCCGAAGACCGTTTACGTCGTGGAGCAGCCGGGCCGAGTGATCCGCCTCCGCAACGGACGGCGGACCGTGTTCCTCGACATCCGCGATCGCGTCGAGTACGGGGGCGAGCAGGGACTGCTCGGGCTCGCGTTCGACCCGAAGTACGCGAGCAACCGCCGGCTGTACGTGGCGTACACGTCGGACAGCGGCCGCAACACGGTGGCACGGTTCCGGTCGGACGGCGCGAAAGCCGTGCCCGCGAGCCGAACGATCCTGCTCGCCGTCCAGGACCCGTACGGCAACCACAACGGCGGGCACGTGGCGTTCGGGCCGGACGGGCTCCTCTACACGAGCATCGGAGACGGCGGCGCGGGCGGCGACCCCGAGGACCGCGCGCAGGACATGCAGTCCCAGTTCGGGAAGCTGCTCACCCTCGACCCGGCGAAGCCGGCGCAGGGCTGGACCATCGCGGGCCTCGGGCTTCGCAACCCTTGGCGCTTCTCCTTCGACCGACAGACGGGCGACCTGTACATCGGCGACGTCGGCCAGAACGCGACCGAAGAGGTGAACTTCACGCCGCGCTCGAGCCCGGGCGTCGAGAACTACGGTTGGGACCTCTACGAGGGCTCCCGCCGCTACGAGGAGGGCGAGGCCGGCCCCGGTGAGCTCGTGTTTCCCGTCTCGGAGTACGGTCGCGACGGCGGCTGCACCGTCGTCGGCGGCTACGTGTACCGGGGGACGACGCGGCGCGCGGAGCGAGGCCGCTACGTCTACGGCGACTACTGCAGTGGGATCATGTGGAGCTTCCGCATCTCCGCGGGCGCAGCGAGGGATGTCCGCCGGGAGCCGTTCCGCGTAGGGGGCGGCCTGAGCTCGTTCGGCGAGAACGCCGCCGGCGAGCTGTTCGCGATCTCCCTCGACGGGACCATCTACCGGCTGACGTAGCACGCCGCGGGTTCTAGCTGGCCCGGCGGCGGACGCGCGGCGGCGCCTGCCCCAGAGCGGCGTACGCGAGCGCGTTCAGCGACTCGCGCAGCTCCCGCAGCTCGCGGGCGACGACTGTGAACCCGTCCTGGCGCTCGGTCGTCCGATTGAGGCGCTCGAGCTCGTCGCCGATCCGGTCGAGGCGTTCGAGCAGCGCGTCGAGCTGGCGGTCTGCGACGTCCTTCGACTCCACGCGCTCGATTCTACGCCTGGCTCAGGAGCTCGCTCCGCGACCCGACGACGACCGCGCCGTCGCCGAGGGTGGCCAGCAGGCGGTCGCGGGCTCCGGCACCCGTCTCGAGAGCGCTGACGCGCCGAGCCGCGCCGAGCTGGGCAAGCGCGATTCGCGCCAGCGGCTCGGGAGCGTCCGTGAAGACGCCGACGACGCGCCCCGCGTCCGCGAATGTCCTCAGGGCGGCGCTCGTGCTCGCGTCCCGCCGGAGATAGACGGGCGCGCGGTCCTCGCAGAAGCGTTCGAGGAGCACGCGCCAGTTGCCGGCGTCGGCTCGATCGAGGGCCGCAGCAGCTTCGGCCCGGTCTTCGGGAAGGGTCGCGCCGTCGACCTCGAGCACGGACGCGGCGGACTCCAGCCAGTCGTTCCAGAGACCGCGGGTGTCTCCGAGGGCGTCGAGATCGACCGCGAGTGCACTCGGCGCGGTCACGCGAAGCGCCGAGTCCGAGCCGCCTGCCACAGCAGAACGCCGCAGACGACTCCGACCGCGTCGATCGCGACGTCGACGGGCGAGCCGAGCCGTCCGGGGACGAATGCCTGGTGCACCTCGTCGCTGACCGCGTAGAGCACGCCGATCGCCAGTGCCGGACCGCTCCGCCCGAGCGCGCGGGCAAGCAGCGCTCCGAGCACCGCGTACTCGGCCGTGTGCGCCAGCTTCCGCAATACGAGATCCCAGCCCCCCAGCCCGGTGCCCAGATCGGGAACGGACGAGAAGGCGAAGATCAGGGCCGCCCACGCGAGGACGGGAAGCCAGAGGCGGACGAACGAACCGGACACCGTCCGATGATAGGCTCGGCCCCGATCAGGAGCACGGTGAGGGAACCCGGTGCGAGTCCGGGACGGTCCCGCCGCTGTGAGGGGAGACGCTCCCCCGCCACGAAGCCACTGGCGCGAGCCGGGAAGGCGGCGAGGGAGGGAGCCCCGAGTCAGAAGACCTGCCGCGCTCCTCCATAACCGAACCCCTCGCGGAAGGAGGATTCAGGTGCTTCGCTCGTCATTTCTCGTCGCCGCACTGCTCGCGGCGGCCCTCGTTCTGCACGTCAGCCGGTGCGTCCGGAGGCGCCGCGGCGCCCACGCAGTTCCCGGTCACGATCACGACTCCCAGCGGCAAGGTCACGGTCACGTCCAAGCCGCGCCGCATCGTGTCGCTGTCGCCGACGGCGACCGAGTCGCTGTTCGCGATCGGCGCCGGGCGCCAGGTCGTTGCGGTCGACGACCAGTCCGACTACCCGAAAGCCGCTCCGAAGACGACGCTCTCGGGCTTCACGCCGAACGTCGAGGCGATCGCCTCGTACCGGCCGGACCTCGTGGTCATCGCGTTCGACACGAAGGGCCTCGCAGGCGCGCTGCGTGGGCTGGGGATCAAGGTCGTCCACCACGACGGCGCGAAGACCCTGGCGGGCGCGTACCAGCAGATCCGTCAGCTCGGGCTCGTCACGGGGAACGCCGAGCGCGCGACTCGTGTCGTGCGGACGATGAAGACGAGGATCAACCGCATCGTGAGGTCGTCTCGCACGGGGTCGCAGGGCCTGTCCGTCTTCCACGAGCTCGATCCGCTGCTCTTCACCGTCACCTCGAACACGTTCATCGGGCGCGTGTACGCGGCGCTCGGGCTCGAGAACATCGCCGATGCCGCCGAAGGCGCCGGCTCGGGGTATCCGCAGCTGTCGGCCGAGTACGTCGTCGCCTCCAACCCCGACCTCATCGTCCTCGCGGACAGCGTCTGCTGCGGCCAGAAGGCGTCCACCGTCGCCGCGCGGCCCGGCTGGGATCGCGTCGCCGCGGTGCGCACGGGCTCGATCGTCCGGGTGGACGACTCGATCGCGTCGCGTTGGGGACCGCGCCTCGTGGACTTCTTCCGGGCGATGTCGTCGGCGCTCGCGCGACTGCGCGACTAGCCCGTGGCGGTCGCGGCGGAGCACGCGACGGACGTCCGGGCGCGCGGGCTCACGCCCGTCTGGGCGTGCTCCGCCGTTCTTTCCTGCTCGTCGCGCTCGTGGTCGGCGTGCTCGCCGGTCCGATCGACCTCGGAATCGGTGCGATCGTCGAGTCGGCGGCGGCCCGGCTCCACGTCCCGGGGTTCGAGACCTCGCTCAGCCCGACCGAGGAAGCGATCCTGTGGGAGATCCGCGTGCCGCGCGTCGTCCTCGCGGCTCTCGTCGGCGGCACGCTCGCACTCGCGGGCGCCACCTATCAGGGCGTGTTCCGCAACCCGCTCGCGGATCCCTACCTGCTTGGAGTCGCGGCCGGGGCCGGCCTGGGCGCGACGATCGCCATCGCGTATCTGCCTTCGAGCTTGCAAGGGCAGCGGGCGCTCCCAGTCGCTGCCTTTGTCGGGGGAGCGATCGCCGTCTTTCTCACCTACGCCGTCGGACGCTCGGCCAGGCGCGAGCGCGACGCCGCGACGCTCGTCCTCGCGGGAGTGACCGTCACCGCGTTCTTCACCGCCTGGCAGACCTTCGTCCAGCAGCAGAACGCGGAAACGCTGCAGCAGGTGTACTCGTGGATCCTCGGGAACATCCCGAGCACCGGCTGGTCGGACGTCGTTCTCGTCCTCCCGTACATCGCGGTCGCGACGGTGGTGATCCTCGCTCTGCGGCGGGTCGTCGACGTTCTCAACCTCGGGGACGACGAGGCGGCGAGCCTGGGGGTCGACGTGCGCCGAGTCCGCCTTGCCCTCGTGATCGCCGCGACGCTCGGGACCGCGGCGGCGGTCGCTGTAACCGGCCTGATCGGCTTCGTCGGGATCATCGTGCCGCACACGGTGCGGCTCCTCTCAGGGGTCGGCTACCGCGCGCTTCTGCCCCTCTCGTTCGTCGTCGGCGCGGGCTTCCTCGTCCTCGCCGACGTGATCGCGCGCACCGCGCTTTCGCCGGCCGAGATCCCACTCGGCGTCGTGACCGCGTTCTTCGGCGCACCCTTCTTCGCACTCGTCCTGCGCACCATGCGCTCGGGGGTGTGATGCCCGCGGCGCTCGACCTCGTGGACGTCACCATCCGGCTCGGCGGCAAGGCGGTCGTCGATCGCGTGAGCGGGACCGTCGAGCGCGGCGAGTGGCTCGCCCTCATCGGCCCCAACGGCGCGGGCAAGACGACGCTCCTACGGGCGGTCGCGCGTCTCGTGCCCTTCGAGGGCCGAATCTCCATCGAGGGCCGGTCGGTCGCGGATCTCCGGCGAGCGGAGCTCTCGCGGGCGGTCGCGGTCGTGCCCCAGGAACCCTCTATCCCGCCGTGGATGACCGTGGCCGAATACGTTCTCCTCGGCCGTACGCCGCATCTGGGACCGCTGGCGAAGGAGGGGCAGCGCGACCGGGACGCCGCCGCCGACGCGCTTTCGCGTCTCGACCTGCTCGGCCTCCGGGAGCGGCGCCTGGGCACGCTCTCCGGCGGGGAGAAGCAGCGCGCCGTCGTCGCCCGCGCGCTCGCGCAGGAGGCGCACATCGTCCTGCTCGACGAGCCGACAGCTGCTCTCGACATCGGGCACCAGCAACAGGCGCTCGACCTCCTCGACCTGCTGCGGGCGGAGTCCGGGCTGACGCTGGTGGCCGCGATGCACGACCTCACGCTCGCCGCCCAGTACGCCGATCGCATGGTCCTCCTCGACCAGGGCCACGTGGTCGGTGACGGGGCGCCGCACGACGTGCTCACGGAGGAGGCGATCGCGCGCCACTACGGGGCCGCGATCGACGTCGTCTCGGTCGGCGACCGGATCGCGGTCGTGCCGCGTCGCGGCCCGCGGCTCGGCTAGAGGCTGTGCGCGATCGGGTGGCGCGGCTCGTAGACGAGGATCGCGTCCGCGCCCGGAACCTCGAGGCTCGTCGCGAGCCCGAAGCCCATGTCCTCGACCGGCCCCGTGAAGCTGGCGCCCTTCGCCTCGAGCTCGGCCACCGTCGCCTCGATGTCGTCGCACATGAGCGAGATCGAGTGATGGCGCGGATACGAGAAGTCGCCGCCTTCCCACGTTCCGGACGTGGGGTGGACGCCGAGCTCGCTCGGCCCCGTCTTGAAGATGAGCCAGCCGGGCGCGGACTCCGGATGCTCGACATACGGCCACTCGAGGACGTCACGGAAGAACGCCCGCGTCGCCTCCGGGTCGTCGGAGTAGATCAGCGAGTGGACGGCGGTGATCACCGGGAGGGGATCGTAGGCGACGGCTAGCATCGGCGCGTGACCGTCGCGACCCCCGAGAGCTACCTCGCGGACCTCAACGAGGCGCAGCGAGAGGCGGTTCTCGCGACCGAGGGCCCGCTCCTCGTCGTCGCGGGCGCCGGCTCGGGAAAGACCCGCGTGCTCACGTATCGCGTCGCCCACCTCATCCGTGCGTGCGGCGTGAAGCCGAACGAGATCCTCGCGATCACGTTCACGAACAAGGCGGCCGGGGAGATGCGCGAGCGCCTCGAGCGGATGCTCGGGCACACGGCGCGCGCGATCTGGATCCTCACCTTCCACGCCGCTTGCGGGCGCATGCTGCGCCGGGAGGCCCAGCGACTCGGCTACACGCCGAGCTTCACGATCTACGACGACCAGGACCAGGTTCGGCTCACGAAGGCCTGCCTCGAGGAGCTCGGCAAGGACACGAAGCGCTTCTCGCCGCGGGGAATCCACGCGCAGATCTCGCGGTCGAAGAACGAGCTCGTCTCGCCTGATGAATACGCGAGCCGCGTCGCGTCCTTCTGGGATCAGACCGTGGCCGAGGTGTACGAGCTCTACCAGCGCCGGCTGCACTCCTCGAACGCGGTCGACTTCGACGACCTGCTCATGCTCACGGTGCAGGTCTTCGAGCGCTTCCCGGAGGCGCTCGAACGCTGGCGGAAGACGTTCCGCTACGTCCTCGTCGACGAGTACCAGGACACGAACCACGCGCAGTACCGCCTGCTGCAGCTCCTCGGCGGCGAGCACGGAAACGTCTGCGCAGTGGGCGACCAGGATCAGAGCATCTACAGCTTCCGGTCGGCCGACATCCGCAACATCATCGAGTTCGAGAAGGACTTTCCCGGAACCCAGGTCGTCACGCTCGAGCAGAACTACCGCTCGACGAACACGATCCTGCGTGCGGCCAACGAGCTGATCGACCAGAACACCGAGCGCAAGCCGAAGCGGCTGTTCTCCGATCTCGGCGAGGGCGACCCCGTGCGCGCGATCGAGGTGGAGGACGAGCACGCCGAGGCCCGCTTCGTCGCGGCCGAGATCGCTTCCGCGATCGACGGCGGACTGTCGGCGAGCGAGATCGGGGTCTTCTACCGCATGAACGCGCAGTCGCGCGTGCTCGAGGACGTGCTCGTCCGGCAAGACGTGCCGTACCAGGTCATCGGTGGGCCGCGCTTCTACGAACGGGCGGAGATCCGCGACGCGACGGCATACCTGGCCGTGATCGTGAACCCGCAGGACGCGACGTCCCTCCTGCGGATCGCGAACCGCCCGCGGCGTGGCATCGGCGACACGTCGCTGCAGCGGCTCGTCGCGCACGCCGAGAACGCGGGGCGCACGCTCTTCCAGGCCATGGCCGATCCGGAGGCCGCCGGAGTCACGCCCGCCTCGTGCCGGGCGATCCGCTCCTTTCACGCCGCCATGGAGTCCTTGATGGCGCTCTCACAGGAGCTGCCGGCGGACGAGCTGCTCGAACGGGTGCTCGAGAAGACGGGAACGCTCGACGCGCTCGAGGCCGAGCGGACGATCGAGGCGCGCGGCCGCATCGAGAACCTCCAGGAGCTCGTCGGCGTCGCCCGCGAGCACCGGCAGCAGAACGCGGACGCGACGCTGGCAGGCTTCCTCCAGGACATCTCGCTCGTCTCCGACCAGGACACGATCAGCGACGACCGCGGGCTCGTGACGCTCATGACGCTGCACAACGCGAAGGGCCTCGAGTTCCGGACCGTCTTCATGATCGGGATGGAGGAGGGCATCTTCCCGCACTCGCGGTCGATCGAGGAGCAGGGCGTCGAGGAGGAGCGGCGGCTCTGCTACGTCGGGATGACGCGTGCGATGGAACGCCTGACGCTCACGCACACGATGTCGCGCACGCTGTTCGGGAGGCGCGAGTACAACCTCTCGTCTCGTTTCCTCGACGAGCTTCCTTCCGAGGTCGAGCGCGAGCGTCTTCGGCCGGCGTCCTGGAGCGGGTACGGGTCGCCGACGAGCGCCGCACCGGAGCCACGACCCGGCGTCGCTCTCTCGACCGGCGACTCCGTTCGCCACGGCTCGCTCGGCGAGGGAGTCGTCACTGCGATCGAGCCGGGCGGCGTGGTTACGGTTCGCTTCGCCGCGGACGGAACGGAGAGGAGGCTGATGATCGAGTACGCGCCCCTGGAGAAGATCGCGTGAAGGGCCTGGAGGTTCGCGTCTGCAAGAGCTTCGAGGAGTTCGCCGAAGCCTTCGGCGCCATCGCCGAGTACGGCGCCTGGAGCGTCGACGAGGAGGGCATCAGGAGCTTCATGCGCGTGCTCCCGCTCGAGCGCATGCACGCGGTGTTCGACGGCACGCGGGCGGTCGGAGGCGCGGGAGCGATCCCGTTCGACTTCTCCGTGCCCGGTGGCTCGGTCGCCTGCGCGGGAGTCTCCGCTGTGGGCGTCTACCCGACGTACCGGCGCCGGGGCGTCTTGACGGCCATGATGCGCGCGCAGCTCGACGCCGCGCACGAGCGCGGCGACCCGATCGCGGCGCTGTGGGCGTCCGACGAGCGGATCTACGGCCGCTACGGGTACGGCCTCGCGTCGCTCGTCGGTCGCATCGACCTGCTCCGAACCGACTCGGCGTTCGCGCAGCCCCACGAGGCCGGTGTGAAGGTGCGCTACGTCGAGGCCACGGAGATCCGGGCCCTCGCGAGCCCGGTCTGGGAGCACCTCCGACAGGACCGGCCGGGCGTGTTCGCCCGAACGGACGAGTGGTGGGAGTCCCGCGTCGCCGCCGACCCGCAGTCGTGGCGCCCCGCCGGTGCGGGGCCGAAGCGGTTCGTCGTGGCAGAGGTCGACGGTGCGGTCGAGGGCTACGCGATCTACCGGCACGCACCGAAGACCGAGGGCGGGGAGGACGTGGGCCGCGTCAACGCCAACGAGGTCCTGGCGACCTCGGTGCGGGCGACGGCGGCGCTGTGGCGCTACCTGTTCGACATCGAGTGGGTGCAGGGGACCGTTGCGTTCCTGCTCCCTGTCGACCACCCGCTCTTCGTCCTGCTCGCGCGGCCTCGCCGGCTGCGGTTCCGCGTCGGCGACGGCCTCTGGGTGCGGCTCGTCGACGTCAGGGCGGCGCTCTCGGCTCGCTCGTACGCGAGTGACGGCTCGATCGTGATCGACGTCACCGACGACTTCTGTCGGTGGAACCGCGGGCGCTGGAAGCTCGAGGACGGCGCGGCGAAGAAGACGAGGGTGGCCTCCGCCGAGCTCGCCTGCGATGTGAGCGCGCTCGGCTCGGTCTATCTCGGCGGCTTCACCTTCCAGCAGCTCGTGCGCGGTGGCCGAGTGCAGGAGCTCGAGCCGGGAGCTGCCGCCCGCGCGGACGCGCTGTTCGCGACCGAGCGCGCACCGTGGTGCCCCGAGATCTTCTGAGGCGTGCGAGGCGCGCGCGCCGGCGGTCAGCCGACGAGCGCCTCGACCTCCAGCAGTCCACCCTGCGTCGGCAGCACGATCGTCTCGCCGTCGCGCTGCAGGCCGGCCGAGGGCGCGCCGTCGACGAGCACTTCCTGGATTCGCCGTCCCTCGGGTAGTCGCAGGCGCAGACGGAGGCTTCCGAGCGGCTCGCGCTCGGGCACACGAATCGACGCGCGAACGCTGGACTCGTCCGCGACGAGCGAGTACGAGATCCGCCCGAAGCTCGTCGCGAGACCGCGCACGTCGATCTGCTTACCCGGTTCGAGCCACGCCCGTGGTGTCGAGTACGCGAGCTCGAGACCGCTGGCGGTACCCGTTCGATCGAGCGTCTCGTGCACGACCATCAGACGCAGGGTCTCGAGGAAGGCGGCGTTGCTGGCCGCGTTCGGTGGAAGGTAGGTCGAGCGGTAGAGACGGCCGTCGAGCGGAGCGATGGAGACGCTCTCGCCGGAGACGAATGTCCCGGGCGTCATCTCGGCCGCGAGCTGTCCGTACAGGCTGAGCACGAGATCCTCCGGGCGGTCGTTGTCGGCGAGGAAGCGGGCGACGTTGAGCCGGTACACGGGGTTCGAGCCCGACTTCCGCGGCTCGCCCGGCCCGTACAGGCCGTAGGCGCCCGCGCGGACGAGCCCGAGCAGGCGCGCGCCGTGCCGGTCGAGGTAGCGGAGGAGGCCTCTCGCCTGCGGCCCGTGCGGGGGGAAGAGCCCGGAGGCGAGGGTGTACGGCATGACGAGGTTCCAGTAGCTCCCGCTCCGCGTGCTCGTCACGGCGCGGTATGGCGCCACGTCGTCGAGCAGCTGTGCCGGGATGAAGAGCGCGCCGCTCGGCAACCGTCGCTGTGAGCGACGGATCGCACGGCGGAGCCCGCGTCTCGAGCTTGCGCGCCAGCCGTCGCGACTCGGCGGCGAGCCGCGTGAAGCCCTCGTCCTCCCAGACCTGCGACATCGCACGCAGCCCCTGCCAGACGACGACCTGCGTGTGCAGGCCGTAGACACGCTCGCCGACGTCGGACGAGAAGCGCTCGCGCGGGAGGAGCCCGTTGCGGCTTGCGCGCAGCTGGCCGCCGATGGCCTTCACGTATCGGCGCAGTGCCGGAGTCGCCCGCACGATCTCCGACCGGTCTCCCGCGAGCCGCGCGTAGTGCCCGAAGCCGACGAGTCGCGCGCCGATCCTCCAGTTCGTCCGTCGTGCCGCCCGTCGCAGCGGTCGCGCGGGCTGCTTCTGCACTGCCGTGCGCAGGATCGTGCGGCTCACGGCGAGATGGCCGTACCCGCCGAGCACGCGCGCGACGTCGACGGCCTCGGGGGTGGAGAGCTGCTCGTAGCGGTTGCCCACGCTGTAGCGCCACGTCATTGCGAGGTTCTGGATCAGGAGGTTCCGAGCCGCATCGTTCACGCGCTCCTCGGGGACGACGACGAGGCCGCCGTGCGCGAGCTTGCGATCCCAGAATTCCTGCACGCTCTCGCGCGCCTCGAGGTAGCGCAGCTCGTCGAGGACGAGCGGCCGCGTGCCGCGAAGGCTGGTGCAGCCAGCCCACGTACGCAGTCCGCACCTCGCCGCGTCGAACCGCGAACTTGACGGAGGGACTGCTGTAGCTGCCGCCCTCGCCGAAGACGACGTACGTCCGGCCCGCCCGTCGCAGCCGCGAGCCGTCGCTCTCCAGGCCGTCGACCGACGGCGTGAAGCGAAGGCGGACGAGCTTCGTCCGAGCGTCGCCGGCGTCGGCGACCACCCGGACGAAGCTCACGAGCGATCTCGTCTCCGGGATGCGGGCGACGAACGACTCCTGCTCGTAGCGGACGCCGTGGCTGTCGGTGTAGCGCGTCACGAGGATCGGGAGGTAGCCGTCGACGAGCTCGGGCAGCTCGAGCCGGCGGAGACACGAGCCGTAGCGCTCCTGCCCCCGCAGGCCGACGCCGACCGTGAGCCGCCGGCCGTGGGAGCGCCGCGTGATGACCTGGCTCCCGTCGGCGACGTGGAGCGCGAACGAGGTCGCCCCGCGAAGCGTCTCCGGCTGCGAGAAGTGCGTGTAGTGGACACCCGAGTCCGTCAGGGGCCGGCCGTTGCGCCCGCTGGCGAAGAACAGCGGCGGCAGGTAGCGCTCGATGCGCTCGTACGTCGGTCCACGCGGCGACGCGAGCAGCGTTCGGCCCCACGCGTCGTGTCTCGCCCGCAGCACGCGGTTCACGCGCCTGAGGTAGCTCGTGCTCAGCCGCCCTTCGCGGCATGCGGGAGAGGACGGCGCGGCGCCCTTCGCGCGCTCGCGGCTCTCGACGGTCGCCGTGGCCGCTCCGGCGAGCGCGGCGACGACCGTCGTGGCGGCACAGAGTGCGACAAGGCTGAGCGGTGGTTTCGTCATCGACGGCGGTTGCGGCATCTTCATCGCTCTCGCGATGCGGGACAAGGCCCGGTGGGGCGCCGGCGCGGAGCGGCTATCATCGACCCGCCCGGGGCGGTTAGCTCAGTTGGGAGAGCACCAGCTCGACAAGCTGGGGGTCACTGGTTCGAGCCCAGTACCGCCCACCTCGGAAAGCCCCGCATTCGCGGGGTTTTCGTTTACGGAGGCGGAAACGCTCTCGGCGTGCGTGGTAACAAAGTGCCTTGACAAGTGCTTGGCGTTGAGACATCGTTCGTGGCCCGTCAGAGGGTGGCACATGGGTCGAGCAACGTGCCTGCGGCGAGATCGAGTACCGGTCGCTTTGCCGAAAGGCGTGCCCTGGCTCGTCGTACTCCTCGCCTGCTTCAGCCTTGGTTGGCCGGATGAGGCCGCTGCGCAGACGGCCGCGACGGTCACTGTATGCCCGACAGGCGGCGCGACCCACACGACGATCCAATCCGCCGTGACCGCAGCTGCAGAGGGTGCTCGGATCCAGGTGTGCGCCGGCGACTTCACCGAGCAGGTGGTCGCGAGCAAGAGCCTGACGCTCGTCGGCGCCGGTCCCGCGCAGACGACGATCGTTCTCCCGGCGGCGCCGACCGGCAGCCAGGACGTGATCACGGTCGACGGTGCCGGCGTCGACGTCGAGATCAGCGGCTTCACGATCAAAGGCCTCGCCCCGACGGGCCATGCGCCCCGCCGGGGACGACGTACTTGCTCTCAGGCGTCTTCGTTCGCGGCGGCGCGAACGCCAATATCCACGACAACGTGGTCACCGGCCTCCGCGGCGACCCGATCGACGGCTGCCAGAAAGGCGTGGGCATCCGCGTTGGCCGGGAAGCCTCGGGGACGACGGGAACGGCGACGATCCAGAACAACACGATCTCGGACTATCAGAAGGGTGGCGTCGTCGTCGACGGCCTAGGTTCGGCTGCGACGATCACGAACAACGCAGTCACGGGATTCGGCCCAACGGGTGTGGTCGCGATGAACGGCATCCAGGTAAGCCGCCAGGCGACCGCGACAGTCTCGGGCAACCGGATCTCCGGGAACATGTACACAACGCCGGGGACCATCTCGGCCGGGATCCTGCTCTTCGGCCCTCTCGGCGACGTCACCGTCTCGAACAACACGATCTCCACGAGCGACTGGGGGGTCGGAATGAGCTCGGTCGCCCCCGCTGCCGGCGCGAAGGTCACGGTGCGTGCGAACACGATCACGGGCGGCGACAGCGGGATCGTCGTCAGCGGGACGGTCAACACGCGAGTCGAATCGAACCGGACGAGCGGCGCAGCCTCGTTCGGGATCGACGTCCGTGCAACCTCGAACGGCAACACCTTCGAGGGCAACGAGGCGAGCGGCGTCAGCGGCGACCTGCATTTCGACTGCCGCGACGCGTCGGCTGGAAACCGCAGCAACGGCACCGCGAACACCTGGACGGACAACATCGGGGCGACAGCGGAGCCGGACGGGATCTGCTCTCCCAGGGCAGCGCCGCCGCCCCCGCCGGTCGAGATCGACACTCCAGTCGTCATCGTGCTGCCGCCGAAGAGCCCGGAGCAGCCGGCCCAGCCCCCGAGCCCCGCCCAGCCCGCCGGCCCGGTGGCGAAGGCTGCCGCGGACGAGATCATCACCAAGATGCAGGACGATCAGATCAAGTCGTGCCTGATCGAGCTGAGGTCGCGCGGGTCGAAGAAGGTCGTCGTCGCCCGCGGCGTCGCACGTGCCCCTGCCGGCGGCAGAGGGCAGATGGTGATTCGGGTCGGCATTCAGCCAAAGGGGCAGCAGCTCCTCTCGAAGCAGGCCGGCGGGGTCGTCGTCGACGTGCGCGCCGTCTGCCGGACGGCGTCGAACGAGGTGCGCACGGGTGTGAAGCCCGCCCGCGCGGTGCTTGCAATCGTGCGGGCCGTGACTCCGCCAGGCTCCTGGGTGCCCGACAAGCCCGTGCTCACGTCGATCGGCAAGCGCTTCGTCGACAACGTGCGCAAGCGGATGATCGCGGTCGTCGGCATCCGCTGCGACGGCCACACAGCCACGTGGCCGCCGAGTCCCGCCGAGCCGAGGACACTCTCGTCCGCGCGTGCCCGACTGGTCTGTGCCCAACTGAGGCGCACCGGCCGCTTCACCGCAACTTGGCGAATCGCAATCGTCCCCCACGGGAGGTCGCGCCCCCTGGCCACGAACGCCACCGAGTCAGGTCGTGCCGTCAACCGGCGGGTGGCGGTCACGATCATCCGCCAGTTCCCGAAACGCTCGCGCAGCGCGCGCAGGTAGCGATCAGCTCCGCGGACGAGACGTCTCGATCAGCTCACGCCTCGTTACGTACGACCGATGCAAGAAGCGGGCGACGCCTGACGGTCGGCTCGTCCAGGCAGAAACAGAAAGCCCGATCGATTCATTGACGACTGTCGATGCATGCCTAGGCTCCTGAATCGACCAGCGTCGATGAAAGGAGGAGGCATGGCCGAGCATCTCTCGTGTTGTGACGGCGACGACTGCTGCGACGGCGGCGACTGCTGCTAGACGCGGACGGGCTGCGGGTCTAGGGCTTGTCGCGCGTGATGCCCTTGGCTTTCAGGGCGGCGTCGACCCGCGCGTTGATCGCCTCCCCGAGCCTCGCGGAGCGGGCGGCGAGGTCCTCGATGTCGGCGTCCTCGTCGTCCCTCGCCGAGGCGGTGGACGACGGCTCGAGCCGCTCGAACGCGCGCTCGAGCTTGCGCGCGACCTGCTCTTCGATGCTCGCGGCCAGGCGTTTCCCGAAGTCGTCGAAGCGTTCGTCCACCGCGCGCTTTCCGGGCGGTCGGGAGGTGACGGCGTCGGCGGCGGCCTTGGTACGACCTCCGACGCGGAGGGAGCCGGGGCGTGCGCCGGCCCTTCGTCGTCGACGTCGACGCCCTCGATCGCGAGCTCGTAGATGCGCTCGGGCTCCTCGATGCCCTTCAGGTGGCGCTCGCCCCGCGGGTAGACCGACACGCCGTCGGGGAGAGTCGACCCGAGGAGCGCGCGCGTCGACTCCGAGAGCAGCACGTGGCCGCCCTGTGCGGCCGCGCAGATGCGGGCGGCGCGGACGACGTCGAGGCCGACGTAGCCCTCCTCGGCGAGGTGCGGCTCGCCCGTGTGCAGGCCGATGCGAACGCGGACGGGCGCCATCGTGCGGCCACTCGTGCGCGGCGTGCGCGCGCTGCACGTCGGCAGCTGCAGCGACCGCCTCGCGAGCCCGCGGGAACGCGAAGAAGAACGCGTCCCCCTGGGTGTCGATCTCGACGCCCTGGCGCCGAACGAGTCCGGATCAGCCGCCGGTGCTCGCCGAGCATCTCGGCGTAGCTCTCACCGAGCGTCCGCAGGAGCGCCGTCGAGTCCTCGATGTCGGTGAACACGAAGGTCACCGTCCCGCTCGGAAGCGAAGGCATCCTGGCATCGTAGGGACCTCGGGCATCCGGAGAGCCGTCGACTCGCGTTGACCAAGAGGGCAACTTTGCCTCGGGCAGGTCCTGATCGCAGAGGAAGTCATCGTCCGGCGCGGGACGACGCTCGTTCGGCGGCTGGTGCTCGAGCCCGGCGAGGCGATGCCGTGGCACCGGGACCCGTTCCATCGCGTGACCGTGGTCCTGCGCGGCAGCGCGCTGGCCATCGAGTATCGCGACGGCACAACCAAGCAGTTCGGCGTCGTGCCCGGCCACACCGACTGGGACGAGCCGAGCGACGCCGTACATCGCGGCGTCAACGTCGGCTCGGAGCCGTACGAGGAGGTCGCGATCTTCTTCCTCGACCGTCCCGATGACGAGGCACAGCCTCGCGACGCATAATCCTCGGTCGTCGACCTGGGAGGAAGCCGTATGAAGATCCGCGCCGCGGTACTCGAGGAGTTCGGACAGCCACTCGTCGTGCAAGAGGTCGATCTCGCCGAGCCGAGAGCCGGCGAAGCGCTCGTGCGCCTGGCCGCCTGCGGCGTCTGCCACACGGATCTCTACACGGCCTCCGGTGCTGACCCGTCCGGATACGCGCCGTGCGTGCTCGGGCACGAGGGCGCGGGCGTCGTCGAGTCCATTGGCGACGGCGTGACGCTGGTTGCGCCTGGGCGACCACGTGATCACGCTCTTCGCACCGGAGTGCGGGAAGTGCGTCCACTGCCTGAGCGGCCGTACGAACCGGTGCGTGGCCATCCGCGAGCAGCAGGGACTCGGGTACCTCCCCGACGGTACGACGCGGCTCTCGCGGAGACGACGAGCCGCTTCGGCACTTCATGGGCACGTCGACCTTCGCGGAGTACGCCGTGCTGCCGGAGATCGCGCTCGCCACGGTCTCGCGGGAAGCTCCGCTCGCGGGTTGCGCTCCGTTTGCCTGCGGCCTCGCGACCGGGATCGGCGCCGCGTTGTACACGGCGCAGGTCCAGGCGGGCTCCACGTGTGTCGTCTTCGGGTGCGGGCTCGTCGGGCTCGGCGCCGTCATCGGCTGCCGGCTTGCGGGCGCCGAGCGAATCGTCGCCGTCGACCTCTCCGAGGGTCGGCTCGAGTCCGCCGTCCACCATGGGGCGACCGACACGCGGCTTGCGGGGGACGACGTCGTCGACTGGATCCGCGAGCAGACGGGCGGGTTCGGGGCGGACTACACGTTCGAGGCGACCGGGAACGTCGCCGTGATGGGCCAGGCGGTCGAGGCGGCCCGCGAGGCGTGGGGGCTCGCGACCATGTGCGGCGTCGCCGGCAAGGGCGAGACGCTGGACATCGTGCCGCGGCTCCTCATCACCGGCAGGCGCGTGACCGGCTCGTCGTTCGGTGGAGTCAAGGGCCGGACTCAGGTCCCGCAGCTCGTCGACCGCTGGCTCGCGGGGGAGATCGACGTCGACTCGCTCCTGTCTCACCGGTTGTCGCTCGACGAGGTCAACCGCGGGTTCGAGCTCATGGAGGCGCAGGACGGGATCCGCAGCGTCCTCGTCTTCGACTGACCCTGCTTGCGCCGGGTGCGGCGCCCATCTACGCTGACGCGACGTGCGATCGCTCACCCGCCCCGGCATCGTCCTCGCGATCGCGATCGCTGTCGTGGCGCTTCCGACGGTCGCGTCCGGTGCGCTCTCCGGGCCGGCCGCTCCGGCTGCCCCGGCGGCGAACAGCGTGACGTATCAGGACTCGACGGGCGAGATCGCTGCCGCGCCGGACATCACGACGCTCACGACGTCGAACAACGACGCGGGGGTGGTGCAGTTCCGGGTCAACATCCCGAACCGCGCCACGCTGACGCAGGACCTCGTGCTGTTCCTGTTCGTGAACTCGGACAACAACGCCCAGACGGGCGACGCGGAATCGCTCGGTGCCGACTACGTCGTCCAGATCTTCGGGGGCGAAGCGGCGCTCTTCCGTTGGGACGGAACGGACTTCACGCGGCGGCCCGGCGATCCGCCGGCGACGTCGCTGATCTTCGCCTATCAGGGTGGTCTGACTCTCACCATCAGCGCGGCCGAGCTCGGGAACACGAAGCGCTTCGGCTTCGCGGTCATCGCGGTCTCGGGCGTGGTCATCGATCCCGTGACGGGTGACACGGACTTCACGAACGCGGTCTCGGACGTCGCTCCTGCCTCCGGCTCGGGTCTCTACGACTACCCGGTCATGACCGCGGCGCCAAGACTCGTCGTTCGTAGCCTGAGACCGACGCCGGCGAGGCCGACGGCCGGGCGGCCGTTCACGCTCCGCCTCGTTGCCGCTCGCTCCGACACCAACGCGGCGATCCAGAACGGCCGTGTCACGTGTCTCGGGCGGCTCGGCTCGACCCGGCTCAGGGCGCAGCTCCAGCGTATGCAGGGTGGAGCGGCCGTCTGCACGTGGAACATCCCGGCGAACGCCAGGGGCAAGAGCTTCCGCGGCAACGTGACCGTCGCCTTCGAAGGCCTGAGGGCGTCGCAGGGCTACACGAGCAGGGTTCGCTAGCAGCTCGCCTGTGCGACGTCTCGCGTTCTTCGCCGTCGTCGTCGCAGCTGTCGCCGGCACGGGAACTGCCTCCGGCTCGGTCGATCGCACGCCTCGCGAGGTGATCGAGGACGCGATGCGCAAGGTGCGCCCGGCGTCGAACGTTCCCGCATCGGCGCTGCCCGGAGCATCGAATCGCGTTCGTGTGATCGTGACGCTCGAGGACCCGCCCCTCGCGGCGGCGTCGTACGCCCGGCGGCTTCCGGGCCTCGGATCGAACGCGAGGCTCGACCTTCTCGAGCAGGTTCTCGCGCTCGTATCTCGAGACGCTCGAGGTTGCGCAGACCCGCGCGATCGCGAGCCTGCACGAGGCGATCCCGGAGGCTCGCGTGTCGCGGCGCTACCGGGTGCTCGTCAACGGCTTTGCGGCGAGCGTCCCATACGCACGCCTGCCGACGCTCCTCGACGCGGACTTCGCCGAGCGCGTGTATCCGAGCTACTCGTACCGGCTGAACCTGAACCGTGGGCCGGAGGTGCTCGGCGCCCCCGCCTTCTCCGCGCTCACGGGAGCACGGGGCGAGGGCGTCAAGGTCGCGGTCGTCGACGACGGTGTCGACAACGAGCATCCCTTCCTGAGCCCGGCCGGCTTCTCGTACCCGCCCGGCTATCCGAAGGGGACCGGCGGCGGCACGTCGCAGAAGGTGATCGCCGCCCGTGGCTTCGCCGGGCCGGGCGGAACGGGATCCGTCCTGAACCGTGACGTCTCGTTCCACGGGACGCACGTGGCCGGGATCATCGCCGGCGTCCCGACCGACGTCGAGGCCGGTCGCACGGGCATGTGCAACGAGGCTCAGGGAGGCTGCCACCCGGCCGTGAAGGGCCTGCAGGGTGTGGCGCCGCGGGCGTACATCGGGAACTACCGCGTCTTCAACGTGCCGGCACCCTCGCCCCTGGGCGGCTGCTGCTCGGCCAACAGCCCGGAGATCGTCGCCGCGTTCGAGGCTGCGGTGCAGGACGGCATGGACGTCATCAACTTCTCCGGGGGTGGCCCGCAGGCTGATCCGCGCACGGACGTCCTCATCGAAGCCGTGACGAACATCGTTCGCGCGGGCGTCGTCCCCATCATCTCGGCCGGAAACGATCGCGACTTCTTCGGCCTCGGCACGGCCGGCTCGCCGGCAACCGCGCCCGACGCGATCAGCGTGGGCGCCGTCGCGAACGCACACGTTTTCGGGCCGTCGCTCGCTGTCGTCTCTCCGGGAGGAGTCGGGCGAATCCCGTTCGCGCCGGCGGACAGCATCCCGCCGTCCTGGATCTCGGCCGACCAGCGCCTCGTCGACGTCGGGCGGATCAACGGCGTGAGCAGGCTGCTCTGCGACGGCGCCCCGGCACTTCCGAACGCATCTCTGAACGGCGCGATCGCACTCGTGAGCCGGGGTGGCTGCCCGTACGCGACAAAGGCCGCGCGAGCGCGCGCAGCCGGCGCGACCGGGATGGTGGTCTCCGAGAACCGGCCGGGCGATCCGACGTTCGCGTTCTTCTCCGGGCTGCCCGGTGGAACGATCTCGGATCTCGACGGCAGCCGCATCCGAGCCGTCGCCGGCGCGAACGGCGCCGTCAGCGTCCGCTTCACGCGTCAGATGCTCGAGGTGCCGACCACCTGGGCAGGCGTGCCTACGAGCTTCTCAGCCGGGGGCTTGACGCCGTTCGGCAAGGCGCTGAAGCCGGACGTCACCGCCCCGGGCGCCCAGATCCTGTCCTCGACGCTGCAGGAGTTCGCCGGCGACAACTTCGCCGTCCTCGACGGCACCAGCTTCTCGGCGCCGCACGTCGCGGGCATCGCGGCTCTCCTGACCCAGCGCCACCCGACCTGGACGCCCCAGCAGATGAAGTCCGCGTTGATGTCGACCGCCGGCCCCGCGTACGCGGACACGACGCTCACGACGGAGGCGTCCGTCATCGTGCAGGGCGCGGGACTCGTCAACATCGGCGCCGCCGATCGGCCGCTGATCTTCAGCGAGCCCCAGTCGCTCTCATTCGGATACCTGGTCGCCGGTGGCGGCGCGAACAGCCGCGCGATCTCGGTGACCCTCGCCGACGCAGGCGGAGGAGCAGGCACCTGGACGGCGGAGGTGCGCGCACAGGTCGCGTCCGCCGGTGCGTCCGTCGCGGCCGCACCGGTCACCATCGGGCCGGGCGGCAGCGCGATCACGCAGATCGTCGCGACCGCTTCCGCGGGCGCGGTTGCTGGAGACAACTTCGGGTTCGTCGTGCTGCGTCGCGGGGACGACGTCCGCCGGATCCCGTACGCGTTCTCGGTGTCGCGGTCATCGCTCACGGGAGCGTCGATCACCCCGCTCCGGGCTTCGCAGTCGGGCGACACTCGGCAGGGAGAGGACCGCGCGAGCGTCTACCGCTGGCCGACGTCGCCGTTCTCGATCCTCGGCATCTTCGGCGTCGACCCGTCGGTGAATGACGACGGAAGGGAGAAGATCTACTCCCTCGACATCGGGCAGCAGGCCGTGAACGCGGGCGTCGTCGTCGTACGGCCGGAGCCGAAGCTGAACGTGGGCATCGCCGCTCTGCTTTCGTCCAACCAGCCGATTCACCCGTGGTTCCTGGGCTCACTCGACGAGAACGACGTCCTCGGCTACGCGGGGATACCCGTGAACGTGAACGGCCAGCTCCCGAACTTCCTGTTCAGCATCGGTGCCGCCGGAGGCGTCTTCCTGCCGCCGGGCCGCTACTACGTGTCGGTGGACTCGGGTCGCGATCTCTTCTCGGGCCGATCACTCGCCGGCCCGTACGTGTTGCGGTCCTGGGTCAACGATGTGACGCCGCCCCGCGTCCGCATCCTCACGCGCCGGATCTCGAGCGGACGTCCGACCATCGTCGCCAAGGTGACAGACGCGAAGTCGGGCGTGGATCCGCAGGCACTCCAGCTCTTCTTCGGCCCGTCGACGCGCCAGACGTCGGTCGGTCCGACGACCTACGACTTCGCCACAGGGATCGCCGCCTTCTCGATCCCGCGCGAGGCGTTCCCGCTCGAGCCCGGCGCGCAGTTCCTGCGGATCGTCGCCTCGGACTACCAGGAGGCGAAGAACATCAACACCGAGAGCACGAGCCCGCTTCCCAACACGCGGTTCCAGGGCTTCCGCGCCGACGCCGTCAGAGGCCCTGCGGTCACGTGGATCACGCCCGACCCGGGCAGGTGCCTCGCGGCCCGGCAGAAGCTCCTCGTGGTCGCGAACGACACGGTCCAGGTCTCTTCCGTCGGGTTCTTCGACGGCCGCCGTCAGATCGGCCGCGTGCGCAAGAACGTGGCCGGCCTCTACGAGCTCGTCTGGCGCACGGGCGGGAAGCGGAAGGGCAAGCACGTCCTCACCGCCGTCGCCTCCGACGTCCGTGGGCGCGAGGCCGAGGCGACCCGCACGGTGCGCATCTGCAAGTGACCGCCGCCGCGCTCACGTCCGCCGAGCCGGCTTCTCGCTGACCGGCGTTTCCTCGCCCTCCTCGACGTGCACGAAGAGGCCGCGGGCGAAGTCCCAGAGCTGCGTTCGTAGCGGAGGCCCGGGCGGCCCGGCGGGTTGCGACCACGCGTACGCGAACTCGGCGCCCAGCAGCAGGATGAGCGCGACGATGTAGACGAAGAAGAGGAACGTCATCACGCCCGCGAGCGAGCCGTAGATGATGTTGTAGTTCGAGAAGTCGGCGAAGACGATCTGCAATATCTTCGCCGCCGACCACGTGCACACGGCCGTGAGCACCGCGCCCGCCAGGGTTCCGCGCGCGCTCAGCCTCCTCGCGGGCACGAAGCGGTAGAGCAGCAGCGCCATGACCGCGAGCAGAACCAGCTGAACACCGTCCCGCATCAGGCCGCCGGTGAAGCCCGTATCGACGTCGAGCCGTTCCGCGAGCCGGTCGACGAAGCGGCCGAAGAACGCCACGAACGCGGACAACCCGACGACGAGCAGCACGAGCATGCCTGCGGCGACCACCACGACGAAGTCGACGAGCTTGGCGCGGGCCGCAGGTCGTCCGCGATCGACTTTCAGCGCGGCCTCGAGCCCGACCCGGATCGAAGCCATCATCCCCGAGGCTCCCCACAGAAGTGCCACCAGTGAGATCAACCCGATCGCCGAGAGGGGTGAGGCGATGCCCTCGATCGAGCTCTGGACGTTCGCCTGCGCGTCCTCCGTGACCGGAAGGATGTCGAGGAGCTCGTCGATGACGTCCTGTCGCAGCTCGTCGTCCTGGAGGATCAGCCCGAAGATGGAGACGAGCGCGATCGTCAGCGGAAAGAGCGAGAACAGGACGCGGTAGGCGATCGCGGCGGCGTACTGCGGGCACCGGTCCTTGAAGAGGTCCTGGATCGCGATCGGCAGTGCGCGGGTGACGCCTCGGACAGGCCCTCCCAGTGACTCGAGTGACCGGCGCACGAGGCCGTTCGAGCGGCCACTGTCCTCGGCGGCACGGGGCTCGGTCACGCCCCTGAGTCTACGAGGCACCTGCGGCGCCAACGCAGTGAGCGCCGACGGCCACGCGACAATCTCGGCCCGTGAGCCCTCGCAACAGCCTCGCGCGGGTGGTCGACTCGGGCCCGTTCACGGTGGTCGTCCTCGCCACGATCGTGGTGAACGCCGTCGTTCTGGGGCTCCAGACCTACGAAGGCGCTACCGAACGCTGGGGCGAGGCCCTCGATCTGGTGAACGCGGCCTGCCTCGCCGTCTTCATCGTCGAGCTCCTCGTCCGCATCGCCTCCTACTGGCCGCGGCCGTGGGAGTTCTTCCGCTCCGGCTGGAACATCTTCGACTTCGTCGTCATCGCGGCCGCGTTCGTCCCCGGCATCCGTCAGAACGCGACGCTCCTGCGGCTCGCACGTCTTCTGCGGATCGTGCGCATCGTGCGGGTGCTCCCCGACCTGCGCGTGCTGCTGCTCGGCGTCTGGCGAAGCGTTCCGCCGCTCGCCTCGATCGGCGCCGTCACCGCGATGATCCTGTTCGTCTACGGCATGGTCGGATGGATCCTCTTCGCCGACGATCTGCCCGAACAGTGGGGGAACATCGGCCGGGCGATGCTCACGCTGTTCGTGATGCTGACGCTCGAGGACTTCCCCGTGTACATGGCCGACGCGATGGCGATCGAGCCCTGGGCGTGGGTCTACTTCGTCAGCTTCATCCTCGTCGCAGCGTTCATCGTCCTGAACGTGCTCATCGGCGTGGTGCTCAACTCGATGGAGGAGGCCCGCGAGCTGGATCGGAGGCAGGCGCTCCGCGAGCGGCATGGAGTGACCCGAGCCTCGCCGATCGATCCCGAGGCGCACGCACACGTCGCCGAGCGGATCCTCATCCTGCGCAGCGCGCTCGACGAGCTCGAGCTGGAGCTGGCCGTGGGATCCGACCCGGACTCCACTAGCGCCTCGACAACTGGTGGAGGACGTACGCCGTGACGGGCTCCTCCTTACCCTTCACCATCAGTGGCCCGGCAGGGTCGACGACTGCGCGAGCGTCGAGCCGCTGGAAGGTCTCCTGGCTGATGAGCACGCCGTCGACCGGCGCCTCCGACTGCAGGCGGGCAGTCAGATTCACGACGTCGCCCACGAACCCGTGCTTGCGGTGCCCGCTCGACCCGCCGAGAACGCCGGAGAGCACCTCGCCGCTCGACACTCCGACCCGGAAGCGCGGCCAGTCGTCGTGCTCGTCGGCGATGCGGCGCGCGGATCGCTGGAGGAGCAGGGCCGCGCGTGCCGCTCGCGTGGGGTGGTCGCCATCCTCGAACACGACCATGAGCTCGTCGCCGGCGATCTCGTGGACGTCTCCACCCGCCCGCTCCAGGAGCGGAATGAGGCTCTCGAAGTAGGTGTTGAGCATCGCCGCTACCTCCGTCGGGTCCCGCCTCTCGGCGAAGCGGGTGAACCCGGCGAGGTCGGCGAAGAGGATGCTCACGTCCCTCGCGCCGGCAAGCGTCTCGTCGAGGTAGAGCGGACTGAAGCGCTCCTCGTGCCACTCGCTGCGGGCGGCTACCCCGATGACGACGAACGCGCTGACCATCAGCACGTGCCACTCCCACCACGAGAGCTGCCAGTTGCGCGCCCACGCGACGACGACCATCGCCTCGGCGAGGAGCGCGAACGCGATCGCGAATGCGAACACGAAGCGCTCGGGCCGGCGCCGGTACAGGCGGAAGTAGCCGAGCCCGGCGAGCCCGTAGAAGCCGACGCCGAAGACCGCAAGTACGGTCTGCCAACCGTCGAGCTGCTCGGCTCCCAGCGGCTTGTCGAGCGGGGGCGCCTCCGTGAGCGAGATCACCGCCCACGCGACCATGACGGCGAACAGGGCGCCGAGCAGGAGGTTCCCGCGCCGCAAGACCCAGTCGGCCTGCGGCCGTGAGAGCTCGAGCGTCGACGCGGCCGCGAAGAACCCCGCCACGACGAGCCCGAACGGCGTGGCGAGCTCGAAGCCCGCGTTGGGGCCGCCGAGAAGCACGCCGGGAGTCGCGAGCGCATGGAGCCCGAGGAATCCCGAGCTCGCGACGAAAGCGAGCGAGATCAGGAAGAGGCGCGCATCGCGCCTGCGGCGGGCGGCGACGCTGATCGTCCACCCGAGTGCGGTGGCGAGACCCGCCGCGCCGAGGACGAGCCAGAAGTGGGCGGGATGGTTCTCCCAGGTCTCGTCGATGGACGGCCGAGTCAGAAGCGCCAGGAAGACGACGAACGGCGCGACGACGAACCCGAGGAGGTACCCCAGACGCATCCACCGGTTTGTATCAGCGTCCGTCTATCCTCACCCGGCGATGAAGGTCGTACTCCCCGACTCCTCCGAGCTCGAGCTCGCTGACGGAGCAACCGGCCTCGATGCCGCCCGTGCGATCGGGCCGAAGCTGGCCGAGCAGGCCGTGCTGATGCGCGCGGACGGAGCCGTTCGCGACCTGCGGCTGCCGCTGGCCGACCGCGAGCGCATCCAGATCCTGACGACGCGCGACACCGAGGATCCGGACGCGCTCTCGGTGCTCCGCCACTCGGCGGCGCACCTCCTCGCCGAGGCCGTGCTGCGCCTGTACCCAGGTGTGAAAATCGCCATCGGGCCGCCCATCGACGGTGGCTTCTACTACGACTTCGAGTTCCCGGAGCCGATCGGCGAGGGCGATCTCGAGAGCATCGAGGCCGAGATCCGGCGCGAGCTCGAGGAAGGACGCGCGTGGGCGCGCGAGGACGTCTCGCGGGAGGAGGCGTTGCGACGCTTCGAGGCCGAGTCGCAGCCGTACAAGGTGGAGCTCGCTCGCGAGGCCGACGGCGCGATCTCGCTGTACACGCAGGGCGACTTCACGGACCTCTGCCGTGGGCCGCACCTCCAGAACTCCACGCCGATCAAGGCGCTCAAGCTGACGAGCCTCGCCGGCGCGTACTGGCGCGGGGACGAGCACAACACGCAGCTGACCCGCATCTACGGCACGGCGTTCTACTCGCAGGCCGATCTCGACGCCCATCTCGTGCGGCTGGAAGAGGCGAAGGCGCGCGACCACCGCCGGCTCGGCGCGCAGCTCGATCTCTTCCACTTCGACGAGCATTCGCCCGGCTCGCCGCTCTGGCACCCCAAGGGCATGGTGCTCTACAACCAGCTCGAGGGGATCCGGCGCCGCGAGAACGCGCGGCGCGGGTATCTCGAGGTGAAGACGCCCCTGATCTACGACAAGGCGCTCTGGGTCACTTCCGGCCACTGGGACAAGTTCCGCGAGAGCATGTTCCTCATCCCCGGCGACACGGAGGAGCAGCTCTACGGCATCAAGCCCATGAACTGCCCGGGCCACATGCTGCTCTTCGGGAGCCAGCTCCGAAGCTACCGCGACCTCCCCATCCGCTACGCCGAGGCCGCGCCCCTGCACCGCAACGAGCTCGCGGGAACCCTGCACGGCCTCACGCGCGTCCGCTACGTGACGCAGGACGACGCCCACATCTTCTGCACCGAGGAGCAGATCGCCGCGGAGGTGGACGGTTGCCTCGACTACGTCCGTTACCTCTACGGCCTCTTCGACGTGGAGCCACACGCCGAGCTCTCCACCCGGCCCGACGATCGGTTCGGAACCGAAGCGCAGTGGGACATCGCCGAAGGAAGGCTGCAGGAGGCGCTCGAGCGGCACGGCATCCGCTACGTCATCGGCGAGGGCGAGGGTACGTTCTACGGGCCGAAGATCGACCTGCACATGACCGACGTCCTCGGCCGCAGCTGGCAGATGGGGACGATCCAGTACGACATGCAGATGCCGGCGCGATTCGGCCTCACCTACATGGGCGCCGGACAACCGCGAGCACATGCCGCTCGTCGTCCATCGCGCGCTGTACGGCTCGTTCGAGCGGTTCATCGGCATCCTCATCGAGCACTATGCGGGGGCATTCCCGTTCTGGCTGGCGCCGGTGCAGGCGCGTGTCATCCCGGTCGGCGAGGGCCATCGGGCCGCGGCCGACGGCCTGCGCGAGCGGCTCGGCGACGGGTTTCGTGTCGACGTGGACGAGCGCGACGAGACGCTCGGCAAGCGAATCCGGGACGCGGAGCTCGAGAAGATCCCGTTCGTCGTCGTCTACGGCGATCGCGAGTCGGACGACGCGCTCGCCGTGCGGGAGCGCGGCGGAGGGCAGTCGACGATGTCGCTCGTCGAGCTGTCCGAGCGCTTCCGCGAGCTGCAGGCCGCGTCCGACCCGTCCCGCTGACGGCTCAAGACACGCCGATCTCCGACTCGAGGTTGCGACCGAGGAGCTCGGAGAGCCGGAGGACCTCTACGCTGAGAGCCCGGCGCGGCGGTTTCCCCATCTCGCCGAACCACGCGACGCGGATCTGGTCGCCCTCGAGCTCCCAGGTTCCGGAGACGACTCCTCCCGCCACGACGACGGGCGAGATCCAGCCGGCCTGCCTGCTCACGGCAGGCCGCCGGGCGGGCGGCACGACGTGACCGTCAGCAGTGCCGGGGCCGAGCACGTACTGGTCGAATCCCGGTAGCAGCCGCACCGCACGCGTGGGCTCGGTCGAGGCCAGGTCGTCGAGATCCTCGACCAGCACGTACCTGCGCTCGCCGTCGATGTCGATCTCCGCGAACCGGTGCTCGAGCGCGGCAAACCAGGAGCGGAGCTTTCGCTTGCCGAACCACCCGCCGGCCAGCCAGTCGCCGAAGGCGTCGACCGTCGTCGGAGCGTAGGTGCCGAAGTAGGCGACGATCGCCGCCGGCGCCGCCTCCTCGGGATCGGGGATGCCTCCCCACCGCGAGCTCGCGGCCTCGGGCCGCATGAAGGTCACACGGTTTCCGCGACTCGGCCCGAAGCAGAGGTCGCCCTGCCAGGCGAGCGGCTTGAGGAGCGTTCCCCAGCCGGAGCGGAGCTCCTCGGCGAGCCTCCGCAGCCCGCGCTGCGCCGCGATCGCCGTCACGAGCTCCTCGCGGGTCAGCTGCGTGCCGTCGAGTGCCTCGCGGGTCGCGGCGCGAATCGCGTCCATCTTCTTCGGCGTCACTCCGAAGTAGCGTTGCCAGCTGGGCCGCTCCCACGATCGTCCGGAGGCGATCACCGAGAGGAACATCCCCGCCTCGGCGGGGGCGAGCAGGTGGAGCGCGCCACGCATTGCCCACGTCTTGACGAGGCGCCCGTCGGAGAGGGCGCGACCGACCTCACCCGGACGCGACGAGGCGCGCCGGACGCGGACGGCGAGCTCCGCGGACGATGCGACCTGCGCCTGCACGCCGCACAGGCGACTGACCACGCGCGCGATCGGGAGCGCGCCGACCGGATCGAGAAGGTGTCGCTGCATCCGCCACGCAAGCGCCTGCTCCCAGGTGACGCGCACCGCCACCGCGCGAGTGTATGCAGTCGACCCGCGATCCGATCCTGCGCGGATCGAGCCTGATACCATCCCCGCTCTGCAAGTAGGAGCTCATCGCTTCCTCACCTCCCGGGCTTGACTCGCGGGGGTTCAACCGAGCCGGTTGGACGAGGTGACGAGCCGCTGCTTGCAGCGGTTCGTGTCGTTTACAAGGAGGAAGCTGAGAGCTTGATGAAGGGCCTTTGAGACCGCGCCGGCGCCGGCCGGATCTGGACCGGCAGGTCCCGCGCAAGCGGGATGAGCGCATCAACGAGGAGATCCGCGCCGCGCGCGTTCGCCTCGTCGACGAGAACGGGGGGCAGGTGGGAATCCTCCCGACGAAGGAAGCGCTCGAGTTCGCACACGGCAGGAATCTCGACCTGGTCGAGGTTGCGGCCGGAGCCGACCCGCCCGTCGCGCGCGTCATGGACTACTCGAAGTACCGGTACGAGCAGGAGCAGCGTGCCAAGCAGGCCCGGAAGCATCAGGCCCAGATCAACATCAAGGAGATCAAGCTCAGACCGAAGATCGGGATCCACGACTACGAGACCAAGAAGGGGCACGTCGTCCGCTTCCTCGGCCAGCGCGCCAAGGTCAAGGTCACGATCATGTTCCGGGGGCGTGAAACGCTGCACCCGGACCGGGGTCGAGACCTGCTCATGCGGCTCGCGGAGGACGTCAAGGAGCTCGCGACGATCGAGCAGCAGCCCCTCCTCGACGGTCGCAACATGGTCATGGTTCTCGCTCCTCTCAAGAGCGTAGGAGTCAAAGCAGATGCCAAAGATGAAGACGGGGAAGGGCGCGAAGAAGCGCTTCAAGGTGACGGGGACGGGGAAGCTCCTCCGCAGGCACGCGATGCGGAGCCACAACCTCGGGAAGAAGTCGTCGAAGCGTAGGCGCGGCTTCCGGAAGGCCTACGAGGTCGCCGGAACGGATGCGAAGAACGTCAAGAAGCTCCTCAGGGGAGGCTGATCCGCATGCCTCGAGTAAAGCGAGCCGTCCACGCGCGCAAGAAGCGGGCGAAGGTCCTCGACCAGGCCAAGGGCTATTACGGGCGCAAGAAGTCGAGCTACCGGTTCGCGAAGGAGCAGGTCGAGCACTCGCTCGTCTACGCCTACCGCGACCGCAAGGTCCGCAAGCGGACGTTCAGGTCGCTGTGGATCATTCGCATCAACGCCGCGGCGCGCGAGAACGGCCTCTCGTACAACCGGTTCATGGCCGGGGTGCGCAAGGCCGGGATCGAGCTCGACCGCAAATCGCTCGCCGACATCGCGGTGAGCGACCCGCAGGCCTTCACGGCCGTCGCCGAGCGTGCGAAGAGCGCGCTCGAGTCGGACGAAGGCGCCGAAGCAGCCTAGAGACCTGATCGAATCGCGTCAGAACGAGAAGCTCCGGCTCGTCCGGAAGCTTCTCTCTGCGCGCAAGCATCGTGAGGAGAGCGGGCTGTTCGCGGCCGAGGGCGAGGATCTCGTCGAGGCCGCGGCGGGCGCCGGCGTCGAGCCGGTGGAGCTCCTCGTCGTCGGGTGAGAATGTCCTGCCCGAGCTCCTGGGCGAGGTGTCCACGCTCGGGCACGCGCCGCGCGTGGTCGGCGTCTACCGGCGCGGCGATCTCCCGACCGGCGAGCGAGATGTCGTGCTCGGGCTCTGGCGGATCGCAGACCCGGGAAACGTCGGGACGCTTCTGCGGACGGCGGATGCCTTCGGCGCCGGTGTCGCGCTGTCGCCCGAGTGCGCCGACCCCGTCGGTCCGCGTGCGCTGCGCGCGTCGGCGGGCGCGATCTTCAGGGTTCCGCTCGTCTCCTGGGACGACCTTCCGGCGCGCCGGATCGCACTCGAGGCGCACCGTGGAGCGCCGCTCGTCGGGATGGACCTCGATCCGCCCGTTGCGTTCCTCCTGGGCTCGGAGCGCGAGGGCCTGCCGGGGCACGTCGTCCGGGACGCGGTCGTTGCGACGATCCCCTTGCCGGGCGACGCGGAATCGCTGAACGTCGCGGCTGCCGGTGCGATCGCGCTCTACGAGCTGTCGCGGCGGTCTCCTCCTATCTAGCCGAACCCGCCGCCTCCGCCGCCTCCGCCTCCTCCACCACCGCCGGAGAAGCCGCCACCGCCGCCGCTCCCGCCCGTGTTCGGTGGCGCGAGCGCGCTCCCGAAGCCCGCTGCGAGGTCGCCGATCGAGAGGCTCGACGCTCCGCCTCCGAGGTCCCCGCTCGCCGAGATCCAGTAGATCGAGCTCGCCTCGTGCAGCGCCTCGGGCATGTGCAGCTGCGCGGCCTGCAGCACGCGCTCCGCGATCCCGAACGTGATCCCGTAGACGAGGAAGCGCTCCCAGAGCGCGAGCGTGGCCGGCGGCGCCTCCTCGAGACGCGGGAAGTCCGACAGGTAACGGCGGAACGCGTCCCAGCGCTCGGCCTCCTCCTGGCCTTCGCGTGTCCGGCGCCGCCAGGCCCTGCGGTTCAGCACGAGCGTCGCGAGGCACAGCGCCGCGTTCACGAGCAGGCAGATTCCGGCGCCGAGCATGAGCACGTCCGAGTACCGCGGGAAGACGGAGCGCCATCCACTCAGGGCGAAGTAGACGAGCGCCGCCCCGGCCACTGCGAAGAGAACGATCGCGAGGGCGAGCGGGATCGCGCCAACGGAGCGGAACCATGACCTCCGCTCGGCTTCGTCGGCAACGGCGTCCTTGAAGCTCGTGAAGCGCGAGTGCATCGACGAGCGCTCGTCCTCGATCCTGCCGCGGAAGCGCGAGAGCCGTTCCGTTCCGCCGTCGAGCACGCCGTCCACGACGTTCGCGACGTCGCGCTCCCAGCCTCGCAGCTCGGCCGGCTCGCCGGGCGAGAGCTCGAGATCGGCGACGGTCTCGCTTCGGAGCCCCGCCCAGATCGACCGTTCGCTCGTCGTCGGCTGGGCCTTGTAGACCCCGCGCCGGATGAGGTCGAAGAGCGTCGCGGTGAACTCGAACGAGCCGGCTGCGCCACCCTGACGCAAGAGCGTAGGCACGAGAGCGGGCTCGGTGTCGGTCGGCGGCTCCTGCTCGTACTCGCGGTCGTAGCCCGTCCGGCGCTCGCGCCCGAGGAACCAGTAGACGAGGAAGCTGACCAGGAAGGCGGGGATGGTCGCGAGCGCGAGCGCGACGAGCCCGGTGCGAATCGGGTGCGCCTTCAGCGCGTCGATCCGGTCCCTGTCGTCCTGGTAGCTCTCGGCGTCCGCGAGCTCCTCGGCGACGATGCGGTCGAGCGCGTTCCCCCGCTCGACTCGCATGCCAGCCGTCGAGCCGAAAGCGGAGCGTGGGACGAGTGTGCGGAGCTCGACGAACTGCTTCGCGGGGACCTCGACCGCCCGCAGCGTCGCTGTCGCCCCCGTGAGGTCGACGTCCCCTCGCACCCACACGGGCTTGCCCCAGGCGCGCAGGATCCTTCCCGGCGCCCGCTCGATCGCGACGAGGCGTGAGAGCGGCTGCTCCCACTGGTCGCCCCAGACCTTCAGGTTGACGTCGACGACGTCGTCGTACGCGACGGCGACGCCTCTCAGCGTGTACGAGACCGTGAACGCGCGGGTCTGATCGCGTGCGTCGAAGTACCAGACGATCCGCACGACGTCGCCACGCTGCTCGACCCCGAACGTGCGCGGCGTGCCCGGCTCGAGATCGGTCTCGCGCCCCTGCTGGTACGCGGTCCCGCGTTCGGCGACCGACGGGTTCACCAGCGACTCGCCCTCGCGGAGCGGGATGTCCCGGTAGCCGAAGGAGAAGTCGCCCGAGAAGGCGACCTCGAGCCGTTCGCTCACGCCGAGCGAGCCGTCCGGCTGGACGTCGACCGCGACGTCCGCCGAGGTCAGCGAGAAGCTGTCGGCGAAAGCGGAGCCAGGAAGCGCCAGGGCGACCGAGTCGCCGCGACGAGGAGCGACGGCGTGAGTCGTCGCCGGCGCAGCGGCCGCGAAGCGGACGCCTTCAGGGGTCTTCGCGCGACCGGAAAGTCCGCGCTAGCGGATTTCCGGTCTTGCGCACTCAAAAGTCGATGACCGGCGCCTCCCGTTGCGCCTCCTCCTCGACCTCGAAGTACTCGCGGACGGTGAAGCCGAAGGGCCCGGCGACGACCAGGCTCGGGAAGGTCTGCACGGTGTTGTTGTAGGTCAATACCGAGTCGTTGTACACCTGCCGGCTGACGGCGACGCGATTCTCGGTCTCGGCGAGCTCGGTCTGCAGCTGGCGGAAGTTCTCGTCCGCCTGCAGCTCCGGGTACGCCTCGGCGACGGCGAAGAGACGGCCGAGCGCGGCTCCGAGGATCCCTTCCGCCTGCGATGCCTCGGCGGGGTTCTGCGCCTGCTGGGCGTTCGTGCGAGCTCTCGTGACCGCTTCGAACGTCTCGCTCTCGTGGGCCGCGTAGCCCTTGACGGACTCGACGAGGTTCGGGATCAGGTCCCAGCGGCGCTTCAGCTGCACCTCGACCTGGGCCCACGCGTTGTCGACGCGGTTGCGGAGCTGGACGAGCCGGTTGTAGAGCCAGACGAAGATCAGCCCGACGAGGACGACCAGCACGACGATGACGAGAACCCAGATCACGGCGCTCGTGACTCTAGATGCTCGGCCGGGTGGCCCGGCAGACGAAGACCATGTCCTCCTCGCCGTCGAGCGGGCGGCGATCGAACCAGCCGTAGACGGCTTCGACCTCGAGCTCCGCCAGATCGAGCAGTCGGAGCCACTCGGGCGCCGACAGCCAGTGCAGGCCGAAGGTGGCGGAGGAGTCACCGGAGCGAACGGAGAGGGAGAGCGTCCGCGAGGTCTCGTCCCAGTCGGCTCGCTCGAAGATCCCGGGCTCGCGCTCGAGCCAGCGACCGTCCGTCTCGTCGATGTCCTCGCGGCTCGGTGCGAAGACGTCGAAGACGAAGCGACCTCCGGGCTCGAGCAGCGTGTGCGCGGCTTGGAGCGCGCGGAGCTTCTCGTCCTCGGTCTCCATGTGCAGCAGCGAGCGAAACGGGCAGATGGCGAGCGGGACGCGCTCCGTCACGGGCGGATCGCGGAGATCTCCGGTGCGCAGGTCGACCAGATCGGAGACGCCTGCCGCCTCAGCAGCCGCCCGTGCGCCCGCGAGCATCTCGGGCGACGAATCCACGCCGATGACCCGAACGCCAGCTCGAGCGATCGGGACTGCGATGCGGCCCGTCCCGACGGCGAGCTCGACGACCGGGCCACCGCTCTCTACCGCACGGTCGACGTAGAAGCCGACGTCCTCGGTGACCGAGCGGCTCCACGGGTCGTAGAACGAGGCGATCGAGTCGTAGAGCGTCACGAGGCCGGCTTGCGAGCGATCCACACGAACTCCCTGCTGTCGTCGTCGAACGGCCGGCGGTCGAACCAGCCGTAGAGCGCCTCGGTCTCGAGCCCGGCGACGTCGAGAAGGCCGTCCCACTCGGAGCGCGTCACCCACCACAGGGACAGCGTCGGCGGCCCGTTCTCCAGCGTGATGTCGACACGGGCGTCACCCGACGCGTACTCGATGAAGTGCGGCAGTGGCTCGTCCTGCCGTGTTCCGTCGACCTCAGCGGCATATCGGTGGTCGAAGACGAATGCGTTCCAGGCAAAGCGACCTCCCGGACGGAGGGCCTGCGCGACCCGTTCGAAGACGCGGCGACGATCCGACCAGGTCGGGAGATGGAGCAGCGCCCGGTACGGGCAGTACACCAGCGCCGCCGGCTCGTCGACCTCGAGCTCGCGCATGTCCCCGGGAAGGAGGTCGAGCTCGACCCCGGCCTCGGCGGCATGCTCGCGGGCGGCGTCGAGCATCGCCGGCGACGAGTCGATGCCGAGGACACGCTTCCCGGTTCGGCGGGCTATCTCGACCGCGACGCGGCCGCTTCCCACGGCAAGCTCGACGATCGGCCCGTCCGCTTCGCGGGCGAGGTCGACGTAGAAGTCCACGTCCTCGGTCATGTCGGCCGCCCACACGTCGTAGATCGGGGCGAACCCGTCGTAGTCGCTCACGAGACCCAAGTTACAAGTTGTAACTTGGGTCGCGACGCGACTCGGAGCGCCGCGGGACGGCCATGTGACAACCTGTAACGAGGGGTTCCGGGGCGTTGGTAACCTCGGCGCTCGCGTGGATCGACAAGGCACTCGAGAGCGCGGCGCTCCAAGCGGTTGCAGCCGCGGCCTCGACGGACGAGATCGAGCGTGTCCGCGTGGAGTATCTCGGGCGCAAGAGCGAGCTGAAGCTCGCGCTCCGCGACGTGCGCGACCGCGAGACCGGGATGGCGCTCAACGCGCTCCGCGAGAAGGTCGAGGCGGCGGTCGACGCGCGCGAGGCCGAGCTCGAGCGTGCGGAGCTCGATCGCCGGCTGACGGAGGAGCGGGTCGACGTGACGATGCCGGGCGAGCGCGTCCGGCGCGGCCACCTGCACCTGATCACCCAGATCCGGCGCGAGTTCGAGGACATCTTCCTCGGGCTCGGGTACACGGTCGTCGACGGCCGCGAGGTCGAGACGACTCGCTACAACTTCGACGCGCTCAACTTCCCGGAGGGTCACCCGTCGCGCTCGCCGCTGCAGACGCTCTTCCTCGACGACGAGACGGTGCTCAGGACGGAGACGTCGCCGTCGCAGATCAGGACGATGGAGGCGCAGGAGCCGCCCGTCTACATCGTCTCGCTCGGCCGCGTGTACAGGCGGGACACGCCCGACGCGACCCATACGCCGACCTTCCACCAGGCCGAGGGCCTCGCCGTCGACGAGGGGATCACGCTGGGCGACCTGCTCGGCACGCTCGACTACCTGTGCAAGGCGCTCTTCGGCGAGAACCGGAAGACCGAGTTTCGAACGCACCACTTCCCGTTCACCGAGCCGTCGGTCGAGGCGTACGTCGGGTGCCATGTGTGCGAGGGCTCGGGCTGCCCGGTCTGCCGGCACTCGGGCTGGATCGAGGTCGGCGGGTCGGGCATGGTCGACCCGAACCTCTTCGAGTTCGTCGGCTACGACCCCGAGCGCTACACGGGGTTCGCGTTCGGCTGGGGCCTCGAGCGAATCGCCGTCCTCCGCCACGGCATTCCGGATCTGCGCGAGCTCTGGCGCAACGATCCTCGACTCCTCGCCCAGTTCTGATGCGCGCGCCGCTCTCCTGGCTTCGCGAGTACGTCACGACCTCCGCCCCGCCGGAGGAGATCGCCGGCCGGCTCAAGGTCTCGGCGCTCGACGTCGAACGGATCCTCGACGTCGGCGTCGCTGATGTGGACGGCAACCTCGGCAGGTTCCTCGTCGGAAGTGTGCTCGCGGTCGAGCCGCACCCGAACGCTGATCGCCTCCGCGTGTGTCAGGTCGACGTGGGGGAGGGTGACGCACGCCAGATCGTCTGCGGCGCCTGGAACTTCGAGGCCGGAGCGACGGTCGCGGTCGCGCTGCCCGGCGCGTTCCTACCCGTCCTCGACGTCCCGCTCGACGAGCGCGAGCTACGCGGCCAGCTGTCGCGGGGAATGATCCTCGCGGAGGACGAGGTCGGGCTCGGCGACGACCACGCGGGGATCATGGTGCTCCCGGGCGACATCGAGCCGGGCACGCCGCTCGCCGATGTGCTGCCGATCCGCGACCGGGTTTTCGACGTCACGCCCACCGTCAACCGTGTCGACCTCCTGTCCATGGTGGGGCTCGCGCGCGAAGTCGCCGCGCTCACGGGCGGCGAGCTGCACTTGCCGGAGATCCACGATCCGGCGATCGTCGACGAGGAGCCCGTCGACGTGACGATCGAGGACTTCGAGCGGGCTCCGCGGTACATCGGGCGCGTCTTCCGCGACGTCGCGATCGGCCCCTCGCCGCAGTGGCTGCGCTCTCGGCTCTACCTCGCCGAGATGCGCTCGATCTCGAACGTCGTCGACGTGACCAACTACGTCATGCACGTGTACGGCAACCCGCTGCACGCGTTCGACCGCACGAAGCTCGCCGGCGGGCGGATCGTCGTCCGCCGCGCGCGGAGCGGGGAGGAGCTCCGGACCCTCGACGGCACCCTGCGCACGCTGACCTCGGAGGACCTCGTCATCGCCGACGCCGAGCGCCCCGTAGCGCTCGCGGCGATCATGGGCGGGGAGGACAGCGAGGTGTCGGAGGCGACGACCGAGCTCCTGCTCGAGGCGGCGAACTTCGAGCCGATCGGCATCCTGCGCAGCTCGGAACGGCTCGCGCTTCGTACCGCCGGATCGAACCGGTGGGAGAAGGGTGTCGATCCGTATCTCGCCGAGCCCGCCGCGAAGCTCGCCAGCAGGCTCATCGTCGACCTCGCAGGGGCTCGAATGACGGGCAGCACCGACGTTCATGCGGGCCTATCCGCGCCACCCGTCGCGCGCTTGCGGCCCGACCGCGCGCCGCTCGTCATCGGCCTCGAGGTGGGCGACGACGAGCAGCGCGCCATCCTCGAGGGCTTCGGGTTCGAGGTCACTGCCGACTGGGAGGTCGCGGTGCCCACGTGGCGCGCGCGCGATGTGACGAGAGAGATCGATCTTGTCGAGGAGGTCGCGCGGGCCGTCCTCGACCGCGTTCCGCTCACGCTGCCCCGGCGCAGGCATGTCCGCGGCCTGCTGTCGAAGGAGCAGCGGCTACGTCGCCTCGTCGAGGACGTCCTCGTCGGCGCCGGTCTCTCCGAGGCCTACACGTGGAGCCTCGCGGCATCCGACCCCGACCCGGAGGCGATCCGGCTTCCGGATCCGATGACCTCGGACCAGGCGATCCTGCGGACTACGCTGCTCCCGGGGCTCGTCGAGGCCGTGAGCACCGGCGTCGCTGCGGGAGGCGACGATGTCGGGCTGTTCGAGATCGCGCGCGTCTACCTGCCGTCGGGCGAAGCGCTTCCGGACGAGCACTGGCGCGTTGCGGCCATCGTGCAGAGGCGGCTACGGCGCCGCCAAGGGTGTCGCGGAGACCATTTACACAGCGCTGGGACTCGAGCTGCGAGTCGTGCGCGGGACGCAAGCCCTCCTCCATCCCGGCAAAGCGGCGGAGACGGACGCAGGCGTGCTGGGTGAGCTGCATCCGAGCCTGCTCGAAGGCGCGTGGGGTGCGTTCGAGCTCGATCTCGCGACGCTCTTCGAGTCGGCTCCCGAGCGGATCGTCTACGAGGACGTGCTCACGCACCCCGCGGTGCTCCAGGACATCGCGCTCACGGTCGACGAGGACGTCGAGGCGGGAGCGCTCGTCGACGCGGCTCGCGACGCCGCCGGCGCACTGCTTCGGAAAGCGCGCGTCTTCGATGTCTACCGGGGCGAGCAGGTCGGGGACGGCCGGAAGTCCGTTGCCATCCACCTCTCGTTCCAGTCGCCCGAGCGGACGCTGACCGAAGACGAGGCGACGGAGATCCGGGAGCGGGTCGTCACCGCGCTCGAGGAGCGCTTCGGCGCAGAGCTCCGCGCGTGACCAAACCGACCTCGGGGTCGCTGCGTAGAGAGGGACAGTGATCCGGCCTGCTGTCGTCGCCGTCGCGCTTGCCGCCGCCGCTCTGTTCACCGCTGCGGGTGGCGGCGCGGCTCCCGCGCAGAACGCGAAGCTCTCCGGCATCGTCGGCCCGGGCTTCACGATCAGCCTGCGCGACGCCTCGGGCGCTCGCGTCACGAGGCTCGATCCAGGGACCTACGAGATCGAGATCAGCGACATGTCCGCCGAGCACAACTTCCGCCTCACCGGGCCCGGCGGCGTCAATCAGGCGACCGGGATCGGCGACACCGGCATGGTCACGTGGACGGTGACGTTCACGGACGGCGTCTACCGGTACGTCTGCGACCCCCACGCGCCGATGATGAACGGCTCGTTCACGGTGGGAACACCACGGACGACCACGCCACCGCCGCCGTCGGCGATCACGCCTTCGACACGGCTCCGGCTCACCTCCGGGCCGGGCTACTCGATCAGGCTCACGACGGCCGCGGGCAAGGCGGTCAAGACGATGAAGACGGGGACGTACACGGTGCAGGTGCGCGACCGCTCCCGCATCCACAACGCTCACGCGATCGCGCCGGGCTACAACCGCAAGACCACGCCGCTCACGTACGTCGGAACGCAGACGTGGAGGGTGAAGCTCGCGCGAGCCGGGACGCTCCGTTTCGTCTGCGATCCGCACGCCGCGATGGGCATGCGGGGCTCCGCCAAGATCGTCCGCTAGGCGAAGCGAGTGGGGAGCGGCGACCTCGGCCGCTCAGACGGAGCGGCCCGCGACGCGCCAGACCGGGCCCTGCGTGACGGCGTTCTCCGTGTCCGACAGTGCGTTCAGGACAGTGATCCGGCCCGTTATCCCCTCCGCGTCCATGCGCTCGAAGCACCGCCGCGCCATCCCCGGGCGAGGCGCCGTAGCCCTGCTTGCCCGAGATGCGGAAGCGTAAGGCGGTCGTGTCGGGGTTGCGCGTGGGATTGAGCGGCGCCCCCAGGAGCGCCGCGCGCGGAACGAGGTCGCTCGCGCCGAGCATGAGCTCGCAGAGAAGGTCGCTCCAGTCCGGAGGGAGAGCGGCGACTGTGGCGTCCCAGCCGGCCGCCAACGACGGCGTCAGCTCGGGTGACGCGCCCGGCGAAGCCGCAGCCGCAGCCGCGATGCCCTCGACCAGACTGAGCTGGCCCCACACGCGCTTTCGGTCGAGGCGCCGGAGGACGTTGCGTAACCGCTCGGGCCCGCCGCCGGACCGCGAGACGTGGATGCGGAGCTCGCTCCCCACACGCCCGGGCTGGAGCGGAGCGAGCACGGCCGCGGCGTCGGCCACAGGACCCTCGGGCGTGAACGCGAGTCGAGCCTCGTCCCACTCGCCGAGCTCGCGCTCGATCAGCGCCCACTGCTCGCTCGCTCTCATCGAGCGCGGAGCTTACTCGCCATGCCGAGGTGCGCTCGACGAAGCGAGGGTCGCAGCACCGCCCGCCCGCATTCGTCTCGAACGTTCGACCTCGGCGTTCACCTCGCCGCCGTAGAGGAGGGCGAGGCCGGTGAGCCAGAGCCACGTGAGCGTCACGATCACCGCGGAGAGGGAGCCCCAGGCCTTGTTGTACGACGAGAACAGGCTCGTGTAGACGGCGAAGCCGCCGGATGCCGCGAGCCACGCGAGCGCGGAAACGAGCGCGCCCGGCGTCACGAACTTCCAGCTGCGGTGCGAGACGTCGGGCGCGAAGTAGTGGAGCACTGCGAATACGGCCAGCAAGCCGGCTACGAGAATTGGCCACTGCAGTCCCCACCACAGCCAGCCGAGCACGGTCTCGATGCCGAGCGCCTCCCCGATCCAGTTCTCGAGGAACGGACCGAAGATGAGCAGGATCCCGACGAGTGCGACCGCGACTGCGAGCACGCCGGCGAGAGCGAGCGCGACGAGTCGCTTGCGCCCGAAGGAGCGGTCGTCGTCGCGGTCGAAGGCGGTGTTGAGCGCGTCCATGTACACGGTCATTGCTCCCGTCGCGCCCCAGATCGCTAGCGCGAAGCCCACGACGACGAGCGAGATGCTGGTCGCGGGTCGAGCCTCGAGCCGGGTGAGGCTGTCGCCGAGGAGCTGCGTCGCCTCGGTCGGCATGACCGTTCCGAGGCGGTCCATCAGGTCGCGGATCGTCTCGGGGCTCGAGAAGATCGTGAACAGGCCGAGTGTGATGAGCAGGATCGACGGAATCGCGAGGAAGGAGCTGTAGGCGAGCGCCGACGCGACCATCGGCACCTTGTCGTCGATCGCCTCCTTGCCCGCTCGGACGAAGATCGCTCCCCAGTCGCGCCACGACAGGTCCGTCAGGCCCGGGTCACCGAGCTTCGGTTCCTCGAGCTCGGGAAGTGGGGAAGGCGCAGAGGCATCGGCCGTGGTCGGCACATCGAGAGGGATACCCGGCCCCGCCGGCGACAAACGACCGTCGCGCCGGGCCGCAGCGCGATGAGCATAATGGCCGCTCGATGGCGACCGTGGAGGAGCGAGCCGAGTCCGGAGGCAGAGGCGTCTCCGAGGAAGTCCTGCGTGGCTTCTTCCGCGAGATGCTCCTCATCCGCCGCTTCGAGGAGAAGGTCGAGGAGCGCTTCCGCGCCGGCGAGCTGCCCGGATTCCTGCACGTCGCGATCGGCCAGGAAGCGTCGGCCACAGGCGTCTGCGCGGCCCTCGAGCGCGAGGACGTCATCGCCTCCACGCACCGTGCGCACGGACACACGATTGCCAAGGGCACACCGGTCGAACGGGTCATGGCCGAGCTGTACGGGAAGGCGGAGGGCTGTAGCCGCGGTTACGGCGGCTCGATGCACCTCTACGACGTCGAGGTCGGAAACCTGGGCGCGAACGCCGTCGTTGCAGGCGGCATCCCGGCGGTCGTCGGCTCCGCCCTCGCGTTCCAGATGCGAGGCGAGAAGCGCGTCGCGGTCGCGTTCTTCGGAGACGGCGCGACCAACACTGGGACGTTCCACGAGTCCCTGAACCTCGCGCAGCTTTGGAAGGTGCCGGCATTGTTCGTCCTGGAGAACAACGGCTGGGCGGAGTCCACGCCCTCGGTGCAGCATCTCCCGCTCGCGGTCGACGAGCTGGGCAAGCGGGCAGCCGCATACGGGATGAAGCTCATCGAGGCCGACGGGCAGGACGTGGAGGCGGTCTACCTGGCCGCGCTCGCGGCGCGCGAGCACGCGCTCGCCGGACGTGGTCCCGTGCTGCTGCACCTGAGGACGCACCGGCTGACGGGCCACTACGTCGGCGATCCGCAGGTCTATCGCGACAAGGAGCTGCTGAAGAGGGAGCTCGAGACCAAGGACCCGCTTCGGCTTCTCGGCGCCCGGCTCGAGATCACGGACGAGGAGTTCGAGGCGATCGACGCGGAGGTGACCGCAGAGGTCGAGGCATCGGTCGAGTTCGCGAAGGCGGGCACGGATCCCGCGCCCGAGGACGCTCTCAAGTTCGTCTATGCGTAGCGGAGCGGATGCCTGAGCTCACGTACCGGGAGGCCGTCCGCGACGCGCTCGCACAGGCGCTGCGCTCCGACGAGAGCGTCTTCATCATGGGCGAGGACATCGCCGAGATGGGCGGCTCGATGGCCGTCACGCAAGGGCTCCTCGACGAGTTCGGCCCGGGTCGGGTTCGCAATACGCCCATCTCCGAGATGGCGATCGTCGGCAGCGGCATCGGCGCGGCGATGCAGGGAATGCGACCGATCGTCGAGATCATGTACGAGGACTTCCTCACCCTCTCGATGGAGCAGCTCGTCAACCAGGCGGCGAAGCATCGGACGATGTCCGGTGGGCAGGTGACGGTGCCGCTGACCATTCGGACGCAGGGTGGAGCCGGGTGGTCGCCGGGCGCGCAGCACGCGCAGCAGCTCGAGGGCTGGTTCGTCCATGTCCCGGGGCTCAAGGTCGTCTTCCCGTCGACCCCCGAGGACGTGCGCGGCCTCCTGTGGTCGTCGATCTACGACGACAACCCGGTCGTCTTCTTCGAGCACCGCACGCTCTACCCACTGAAGGGCGAGGTACCCGAGACGCTCGACCCGATCCCGTTGGGCAAGGCGCGGATCCACCGTGAAGGCGACGATGTCACGGTGGTCGCGACCGGCCGGCTCGTGCACGAGGCACTGCAGGCGGCCGACGAGGCGGAGGCCGAAGGCATCTCGGTGGAGGTCGTCGACCCGCGCACGCTCCTGCCGCTCGACGAGGAGACCATTCTCGGGTCGGTTCGCAAGACGACGCGCTGCGTGACCGCGCACGAGGCCGTCACCAGAGGCGGGTTCGGCTCCGAGCTCACGGCGGTGATCCAGCACGGTGCGTTCGACTACCTCGACGCGCCGATCGAGCGGGTGGGAGCAAAGTTCGCGCCGCTCCCGTTCGCGCCCGCGATGGAGCAGTGGGTGGTTCCGCACGCGGCGGACGTCCTCGAGGCCGTCAAGCGGACGGTCGCGCGCGCGTAGCGATGGCGGTCGAGGTCAAGCTCCCGCGTCTCGGCCAGGGCATGGAGTCGGGCACGATCGTGCGCTGGCTCAAGACCGAAGGCGATGCCGTCGCCAAGGGCGAGGCGTTGTACGAGCTCGACACGGACAAGGTGACGCAGGAGGTCGAGGCCGAGTCGGACGGCGTACTCCTGAAGATCGTCGTCTCGGACGGCGAGGTCGACGTCGGTGAGACCGTCGGCATCATCGGCGCACAGGACGAGGACGTCTCGGAGCTGCTCGCGGGGGCGCAGGGCGAGAACGGAGGGTCGGCGGCGCCGACCCAGCCCGCGGCCGAGCCCTCGACGGAGGCACAGCCGGAAGGAGTCGAGCCGGATGAGGCAGACGACGAGCAGGCACAGGCGGCGGAGACGCTCGAAGGGGAGCCTCCGGGCGAAGCGCCCGAAGGCTCCACCGACGCGGCCGAGGCGGCGCCAACGCGTGCTCCCGGCGAGCGCGTGAAGGCGAGCCCGCTGGCGCGCCGAATCGCGCGCGAGCGTGGGATCGACCTCGCGGCGATCGCCGGGACAGGCCCCGAGGGTCGAGTCCTCGCCGACGACGTCGAAGGCGCCGTGGCCGCACCGACGGGAGCCCCCGCGCAGGCTCCGGGCGCTGTCACCGTCGCCGAGCCCGAGATCGTCGAGCTCACTTCCACCCGGAAGACGATCGCGAAGCGGTTGACCGCGGCCTGGGAGGCGCCCGTCTTCCAGCTCACCGTCACCGCCGACGCCTCCGAGCTCGTCGCGACGCGGGAGCGGCTCGTCGAGCTGCTCCGCGAGGGCGAGACGAAGCCGACCGTCTCCGACGTGCTCACCCGGATCGTCGCGTCCGCGCTCCTGCGTTACCCGGCAGTGAACGCCCACTTCGTGGACGGCCGAATCCAGCGCTACCCGACCGCGAACGTGGGGATCGCCGTCGCGGCTCCGAGCGGGCTCGTCGTACCGGTGATCCGAGAGGCGGAGCGGAAGTCGGTGCAGCAGATCGCGGCCGCACGCGCGGACGTCGTGGGCCGCGCTCGCGACGGGAAGTTGAAGCTCGACGACCTCGAGGGCGGGACGTTCACGATCTCGAACCTCGGCATGTACGGGATCGAGCAGTTCGTGGCAGTGCTCAACCCTCCGCAGGTCGCGATCCTCGCGGTCGGCTCGATCGAGGATCGTCCGGCCGCCGTCGACGGCGCGCTCGAGATCGTCCCGACGATGACCATGACGCTCACGTGCGACCACCGCGCCATCGACGGCTCCGAGGGCGCGGAGTTCCTCAGCACGGTGAAGTCCTTCGTCGAGAGCCCGGCGCTCGCGCTGTAACGTCCGCGCCATGGTCATCCGGCGAGGCGGGCGCCAGGACGTCCGGTTCCTCCGCGACATGCTCCACCACGCCTACTACTGGCGCGAGCGGAATCCCGGCGAGTCCGCGGGGCCGGTTGCGCGGTACGTCAAGGGCTGGGGGCGTCCCGGTGACACCGCGCTCATCGCGCTCGACGACGGTTTCCCGGTCGGTGCCGCCTGGTACCGGCTCTTCCGTCGCGATCAGCCCGGCTACGGGTTCGTCGACGAGGAGACGCCGGAGCTCGCGATCGCGGTCGTGCCGAATCGACGGGGTCGAGGGATCGGCGAGGCGCTGCTGGGTGCGCTCTGCGACCGTGCCCGCGCCGACGGCTACGGCGCGCTCAGTCTCGCCGTCGAGCACGGGAACGGGGTGCTCGTCTCCTTCTACGAGCAGCACGGCTTCGAGCTGGTCGCGGAGGACGGTGGTGACAGCGTGACCATGAGGAGGGCGCTCTAGTGGCGGACGAAGCGCGGCAAGCGCGGAAGGCCGCGGCGTTCCGCGCGCTGCATGCGGGCGACCCGTTCGTCATCCCGAACCCGTGGGACGCCGGCTCGGCGCGCGTCCTCGAGGCGCTCGGGTTCGAGGCGCTCGCGAGCACGAGCTCCGGGTTCGCGTTCACGCTCGGCCGTCGGGACGGAGCGACGACGCTGGACGAGGTCGTCGAGCACGCGGCCGCGCTCGATGAGGCAACCGACCTTCCGGTCTCCGTCGACCTCGAGAACGGCTACGGGAGCGAGCCCGAGCACGCCGCGAAGGCGATCACACGGGCTGCAGGGGCCGGCGCGGTGGGCGGCTCGATCGAGGACTACGACCCCGGCGGCGACCTGTACGAGTTCGACAAGGCCGTCGAGCGTGTGGCCGCGGCCGTCGAAGCTGCACGGGATCTCCGCTTCCCGTTCACGCTCACCGCCCGCGCGGAGAACCACATCCGCGGCAATCCCGACCTCGACGACACGATCGCGCGCCTTCGGGCTTTCGAGGAGGCCGGCGCCGACGTCCTGTACGCGCCGGGACTGCGAACGACGGACGAGATCCGCAGCGTCTGCAGCGCGGTCTCGAAGCCGGTCAACGTGCTGGCGTTCGGAGACCTGACGCTCGCGGAGATGGCCGAGGCGGGCGCACGACGGGTCAGCGTGGGAGGCGCGCTCACCTGGGCCGCGGTCGGCGCGTTCGCCTCGGCGGCGACGGCGATTCGCGACGAGGGAGACTTCTCGCAGCTCGCCGTGAGGCTCCCGCTCGGCGACTGGCTGGGGAGCTGAGGGTCGGTTTGCCAACCGCTGTCCGTGGCTAGGATCGCCGCGACAGCGAAACCGAAGGGAAGCGAATGGAATTCGACCTAGCCGTACTCGGCGGCGGCCCGGCCGGGTACACGGCGGCCATCCGCGCGGCCCAGCTGGGTGCGCGAGTCGCCTGCATCGAGAGGGAGCCCGAACTCGGCGGAACCTGCCTGCGCGTCGGGTGCATCCCGACGAAAGCCTGGGTCCAGTCCGCGCACGCGCTGCACGCGACGCGCGAGATCTACCCCAATCTCGGCGTGACGGCCTCCGAGCCGTCCATCGATTTCGCGCAGGCCAACGAGTGGAAGGCGCAGGTCGTGAAGCAGGTGACCGGCGGTGTGGCGACGCTCTTCAAGGCGAACGACGTCACCTGGTTTCAGGGCAACGGGCGTTTCGACGACGCGCGCTCCATCGCGTTCGACAAGGGCGAGATCGGGCTCAGCTTCTCGAACGCGATCGTCGCGACCGGCTCATACCCGATTCGCCCGCCGATCGAGGGGCTCGACTCGCCGCGCTGCGTCGACTCGACCGGCCTCCTCGCGCAGACCGAGATTCCGCGCCGTCTCGTCGTGTTGGGAGGCGGGATCATCGGGTGCGAGTTCGCCTCCATCTTCGAGCGCTTCGGCACTGAAGTGACGATCGTCGAGATGCTCGACACGCTCATCCCGCAGGAGGACGACGACGCGACGAGCGAGCTGCGGAAGTCATTCGCCCGACGCGGGATCGTCGTCCAGCTCGGGAAGCAGTGCACGAAGGTCGAGGAGACGGAGTCCGGCCTCGTCGTCCACTTCGGCGAAGGCGAGACGGTCGAGTGCGACCTCATGCTCGTCTCCGTCGGGCGCGCTCCACTCGTCGAGGGGCTCGGCCTCGAAGCGGCGGGCGTGACGTTCGACGCCAAGACCGGCATCGGGACAGACGCCCATCGGCGCACTTCCGTTCCGCACATCTACGCGGCCGGCGACGTCGCCGGCTACTGGCAGCTCGCCCACACGGCGTTCCGCGAGGGCGAGATCGCGGCCGAGAACGCCACCGGGCACGAGGTCGAGATGCGCGACACCGCCGTCCCGCGGCCGATCTACACCGACCCCGAGATCGCCGGCGTCGGGCTCACCGAGTCGCAGGCGCGCGAGCAGTACGGGGACGAGAACGTCGCGGTCGGCCGCTTCCCGTGGGTCGCGAACGCCCGCGCCGTCATGTCGGGCGAGACCACGGGCTGGGTGAAGTCGATCCACGAGACGTCCTACGGCGAGCTGCTCGGGATCGTCATCGTCGGGCCGCACGCGACCGACCTCATCGAGGCCGGTGTGGTCGCGCTCGACGCCGAGGCCACCGTAGAGACCGTCGCCGACGGGATGGCGCCGCACCCGACGTTCTCCGAGGCGATCAAGGAAGCAGGCCTCGTGGCGCTCGGCCGTCCGATCCACGTCGCCCGCCGAAAGAGGTCGTCGGGCTGAGCCGGGCGGGATTGGTTACCCTCCCGCGGTGAGTGTCTTCAATAGAAGAAATGCCGCGGTCGGCTACATCACGCTGAAGGCGGTCGAGCGCAAGCTGGGGCGAAGGAAGCGCCGCAGCGGGCTGAAGATGGCCGGGTACGTCGCACTCGGGGTCGTCTCGGCGGGCATCCTCGCCGCCGTGCTCGCCGTCCTCGTTCGCCGTCGACAGGGCGACTCGGAGCTCGGAGAGAGCTTCGAGTCGGACCTCGACTCGGCCAGCGACATCGTCGGCGAGTACGTCACGGCGCCGGAGCCGCTCCCGGCCACGTGAGCGAGGAGCGCGCGGGCGACACCCCGTTCGTCCGTCCCGCCGTCGCGGGGCTGGTTCCGTACGTACCGGGAAAGCCGGTCGAGGAGGTACAGCGGGAGCTCGGTCTCGAGCGCGTGGTCAAGCTCGCCTCGAACGAGGGACCGTACGGGCCGTTTCCTGCCGCGCAGGAGGCGATCGCGCGGGCGGCGCTCGAGCTCAACCGCTACCCCGACGGTGGCGCCTGGCGGCTGGGGCAGGCGCTCGCCGAACGGCACGGTGTCCGCTTCGAGGAGGTCGCGGTCTGCGCAGGGGCGGACGCGGTGATCATGTATCTCGCGCTCGCGGTGCTCGATCCCCGCGACGAGATCGTGACCGGGTGGCCGTCGTTTCCGAGCTACGTCCTCGATTGCCTCAAGGTCGGCGGCGTCCCCGTGCAGGTTCCCCTGCGGGACGAGCACGTCGACCTCACCGCGATCCTGGCCGCGATCACGCCGCGGACGAAGCTCGTCTTCGTCTCGGCGCCCAACAACCCGACGGGGACGACCAACACGCGGGCCGAGCTCGACGCCTACTTCGAGCAGGTGCCGCCGCACGTGCTCACCGTCGTCGACCAGGCGTACTTCGAGTACATCGACGACGCCGACTACCCCGACGCGGTGGAGGAGTACTTCAAGGCGGGGCGGCGCGTTGTCGTGTTACGCACCTTTTCGAAGATCTTCGGTCTCGCGGGGCTACGCGTCGGCTACGGGATCGGGCACGAGAGCGTGATCTCGGCGATCGCGAAGGTCCGCAACGCCTTCGACGTGACGTCGGCCGGGCAGGAAGCTGCGCTTGCGAGCCTGACCGACGAGAGCGAGATCGCGCGTCGCCGGCGTGCCAACGGCGAGGCGCGCGGCGCTGCTCATGGACGCGCTCCGCGCCCGTGGCTTCGAGCCGGCCGGACCGGCGGTGGCGAACTTCCTTTTCGTGCGCGTTCCCGACGCCGAGGCGCTGAACGCAGCGCTGCTGCGGCAAGGGGTCATCGTCCGGCCGATGGGGCCGTTCGGCGCGCCGGACGCGCTTCGGATCACGGTCGGCACGCCCGACGAGATCGCGTTCCTGGCCGACGCGCTCGATGTCGTCGGCGCGCTCGACACAGCCGCCTCCCGCTGACCCGAGCCAGATGCGACGAGGGGGCGAGGATGATGTCGACGGCTGAAGCAGAAACGTAGTCCACGACGCGTGAACGAGATTCGCCCCGAGTCAATGAGAAGCGCGCGCAGGGCGGCCCGGAGCCGTCGGGTGCGCCGCCGCCGCATCGTCGCGATCGCGCTCGTCACCGGTCTCGTCGTCGCTGCATCGGCATCAGCGCTTGTCGTCCGCGGCGGGGGAGAGGGCGTCGAAGCCAGTGCCACGCCGGGCAAACGCCCCACGGCCGCCGCGGCTGCCCCGTCGAAGCGTTCGCCCGCTTCGGCCACTGCCACCCGGAGTCGCCTGGGGAGCGGCAACGCCGTGACCCTTGCGTTCGGCGGCGATGTGCACTTCGAGAGCCCCATTCGGGAGCGGCTGGATGCTTCGCCGGCGAGCGTGCTCGCGCCCATCGCGCCCGTCCTCCGGCGCGCAGACGTTGCCGTGCTCAACCTCGAGACGGCGATCACCGAGCGCGGGACGCCTGCTCCCAAGGAGTACGTGTTCCGGGCTCCCGCGACCGCGTTCGACGCGCTCGAGTCCGGAGGGGTCGACGTGGTCTCGGTCGCCAACAACCACGGGATGGACTTCGGCGAGACGGGGCTCAGGGATACCCTCGCGTCGGCGAAGCGGGCAGGCATGCCGATCGTCGGAGCGGGCCCGAACGACACGCGGGCGTACGCGCCGTTCCGCCGGACCATCCGGGGCCAGCGGATCGCGATCATCGGCGCCACACAGGTGCTGGACGACCACCTGGTCTCCGCCTGGTCGGCGAGCCCGCGGAAGCTCGGGCTCGCGTCCGCGAAGGACGAGCCCCGCCTGGTGCGCGCCGTACGCGAGGCTCGCTCGGCGAGCGACACCGTCGTCGTCTTCCTGCACTGGGGACTGGAGCTCGACTCCTGCCCGACCTCGTCCCAGAAGGCCCTGGCGCGAAAGCTGATCGCCGCGGGGGCGGACATCGTCGCCGGGTCGCATGCCCACGTCCTCGTCGGAGCCGGTCGGCGAGGGAAGGCGCTCGTCGCCTACGGGCTCGGGAACTTCGTCTTCTACGCCTCGCGTGCGGAGACGGTCGAGACGGGAGTGCTCGAGGTCACCGTCACGGGTCGCCGGATCGACGGGTACCGCTGGGTTCCCGCGCGAATCTCGGGCGGTATCCCGTATCCGCTGACCGGCAGTGAGCGGGGCCGGGCACAGGCGAGCTGGCGCGCATTGCGCTCGTGCACCGATCTGCGGCGCTAGACGGAAGGACGATTCTCCGTTCGCGGCTGAACGACGGTCTACCGTGCCCCCACGCCCCCGTCGTTACCCTCGGCCGGTGCGTCGCCTGCTCGCCGTTGCCGCCTGCGCCTTTCTGTCCCTGACCGCAGCGGCCGCCGCGGAGCCGACGGACGAGATCGACGTGACCTTCGTCGGCGACTCGGTGCCTGCGTCCATCTCCTACATCCCCGCCGCGCGACGCGAGTTGCAGCGCGGGCTCGACGTCAGGCTCGACCTCCGGGAGTGCCGCCGACTCGTGAGCTCGAGCTGCAGCTTCCAGGGCCGCGCGCCGACGACGGCGCTCCAGGCGGTGCAGAGCAACGGCCACCGTCTGGGCGACGTGCTGATCGTGCAGGTCGGGCACAACGAGGGTTGGCACGGCTACGGGTCGGGGATCGACCGGGTGATGCGCGCGGCGCGCAGCCAGGGTGCAAACGCCGTCGTCTGGGTCACGCTCTGCGAGACGCGCGACATCTACCACTGGACGAACCGCTCGATCGAAGCCGCTGCGAAGCGCTGGCCCCGGCTCGTCGTCGCAGACTGGAACGAGTACAGCCACGGCAAGCGCTGGTTCGCCGACGACGGTCTGCACCTGACGCCCTACGGCGCCGAGCGGCTCGCGTCGTTCCTGCGCCCGTACGTGCTGCGGGCCGCGGCCATGACGTAAAGGTTCGAGGAACTGCCGCCGAGGGCGAGAACACGGCAGGTGCCTGAGCTATCCTCACGAGCCGAGCGCCGGTGGCGGCGCTCGTCCGTTTGTCATGCGAACAACGTTGAAAAGAGGCGTCGGGCGAAGCGCCGCCCTGAACGGTAACGGGAGGTCCGTGCTTCCTCCTGGCGCCAGCACGCCCGTGAACGTCTACCGCCAGCCCGAGCAGGGCGCGCGCTCACGGGCGGCTCTCGTCGGAAAGATCGCGATGTGGTTCGGGCTCGTCGCGCTCGTGCTCGTCGGTGGAGCCGCCGGCGGGGCGTATCTCTACTTCCACGAGTCCGTGGCAGCCGTTGCGGCGAAGACTCCGGCCGTGAAGCAGGCTGCGCGGAAGCTGGCGGTCCCGCTTCCCGGCCAACCCGCCCTCGCACTGATGATCGGCTACGACCGGCGGGCCTCGGAGGCCGAGAGCACGCCCTCTCGCTCGGACACGATGATGCTCGTCCGCGCGGATCCGTCCACGGATTCGATCTCCCTGCTCTCCTTCCCGCGCGACATGCGGGTGGAGATCCACTGCCCGGGCCGGACCCCGTTCTTCGATCGGATCAATCACGCCTACGCCACCTGCGGGCCGCAGGGAGCGCTGCAGACCGTCAAGGCTCTCACGGGCCTGCAGGTGAACTACCTCATCACGGTGAACTTCCGCGGCTTCCGCCAGATCGTCGATCGCTTCGACGGGGCGTGGCTCGACGTCGACCGGCGCTACTTCAACGATCGGGGAGGCCCGACGGGCTACGCCACGATCGACCTGCAGCCGGGGTATCAGCAGCTCAGCGGACGGCAGGCACTCAGCTACGTGCGCTACCGGCACACGGACTCCGACCTGTTCCGCGTCGCGCGCCAGCAGCAGTTCGTCAAGTCGTTCAAGGCGCAGGTGCAGGAGGGCTTCGGCCCGACCGCGCTGCCCAAGGTCGTCAACACGATCACGAAGAACGTCGAGGTGGCGCAGGGGGGAGGGAGCGACGTCGACGGGCGCACCGTGCTCTCGTACGCACTGTTCGCGTACGGGCTACCGCGCGGACGCGTGTTCCAGTCGCGGATCGAGGGATTCTCGGGCTTCGCGGAGCTCACGACGGACTCGGAGAACGTCCAGCGGGCCATCCAGACGTTCACGCACCCGGACGTCGAGTCGTCCTCGAAGGCGACCGCGGTCGCGCTCGGCGAGAAGCTCAAGCAGAAGGCGATCCCGCCGAGCCGTACGACCATCACGGTCCTGAACGGGAACGGCGTGACCGGGTCGGCTTCGACTGCCGGCTATCTCCTCGGCCAGCGTGCCTATCGCGTGCTCCAGACGCCGAACGGCCTCCCGGCGAACGCGCCGAACTTCGACTACTTCCGCACGCAGGTCTACTTCAACCCGTCCAAGCCGGGGTCGCGCGAGGCCGCGCGCAAGGTCTCGAACCTGTTCGGGTCGGCGGAGCTCAAGCCGGTTCCGCGGGACATTCGACCGCTCTCGAGCGGAGCTATGCTGACCGTCGTCGTCGGTCAGACCTTCCACGGCAGTCTCGCCGCGGCCACCGTCGACCAGACGCCCAAGCGCGGGCGCCCGAGCGTCGTCTACGGCCCGAACGCGTCGCGTGACCTGCTGTTCGAGCGGCGAGACCGCATCGACTTCCCGCTGATGGTGCCGACCGTGATCGAGCGGAGCTCGTGGACCGACTCCTCCACGCCGATCCGGGTGCACTGGATGGACCCGTCCGAAGAGCACAAGTCGGCGCGGCTCGTGTACCGGATGTCCTCGGGCGAGTACTGGGGCGTCGAGCAGACGGACTGGGAGGACGCGCCGGTCCTCGCGGACAAGAGCCTCACGCGGAACATCGGCGGGCGGACGTACGACCTCTACTACGACGGCCCCAGGCTGCACATGGTCGTGCTGCGCACTCCCAAGGCCAGCTACTGGGTCGTCAACACGCTGCTCGACAAGATGTCGAACGAGACGATGATCGCGATCGCCAAGGGCCTGCGGCCGCTCGCGAAGGTCAAGGCGCGGTAATCCGTGCGCGTCGCCGTGTTCGGCGCGGGGTACGTCGGCCTCGTGACCGGCGCCTGCCTGGCCGATCTCGGCCATGAGGTCGTCGTCCGCGACGTCGTCGTCGACAAGGTCGAGGCCCTCCGGCGCGGCGAGGTCCCCATCCACGAGGAGGGTCTCGCGGGGCTCCTCGAGGGCAACAAGGAGCGCCTGACCTTCACGACCGAAGTGGCAGAGGCGGTGGAGGAGGCCGACGTGGTCTACATCGCGGTCGGAACGCCGCCGACCTACTCCGGCGACGCCGATCTCTCCGATGTGTGGACCGTGGTCGAGGAGCTGCCGCAGGTCGACCGCCGGCTGGTCCTGGCCATGAAGAGCACCGTCCCCGTAGGGACCGGCCGAAGCGTCCGTCACCGGCTCGACGACCGCGGTCTGACCAACGTCGGTTACGTGTCGAACCCGGAGTTCACGGCCGAAGGAACCGCGGTTCGCGACTTCATGCATCCCGATCGAATCGTCATCGGTGCGTTCGAGGACGCCGACGCCGACGTCGTCGCCGCGCTCCACGACGGCATCGACGCGCGGGTCGTGCGCATGGACGTCGCGTCGGCGGAGATGGTCAAGCTCGCCTCGAACGCGTTCCTCATGACGCGCGTGAGCTTCATCAACGAGATCGCCAATGTCTGCGAGGCCACAGGCGCGGACGTCGTAAAGGTGGCCGAAGCCGTGGGGCTCGACCATCGCCTCGGCCCGCACTTCCTGCGTGCCGGGATCGGCTGGGGCGGGAGCTGCTTTCCGAAGGACTCGCTCGCGCTCAAGCAGCTGGCGGCCAACTCGGGCTACCACTTCCAGCTCTTGAACGCGGTGATCGAGGTGAACGAACTGCAGAAGCGGCGCGTGATCAGCAAGCTCGAGCGCCGCCTCGGGCCGCTTCGGGGGAAGCGGATCGCACTGCTCGGGCTCGCGTTCAAGCCCGGTACCGACGACATGCGCGAGGCGCCGAGCCTCGTGCTCGCCGGGCGTCTGCTGTCGGAGGGTGCCGAGGTCACTGCGTGGGATCCCGTCGCGGACGGTCGCGCGCATCTGCACGGCGTCGACATCGCGGAGTCGGCAATCGCCGCGCTCGACGGCGCGGACGCCGCGGTGATCGTCACGGAGTGGCCGGAGCTGCGCGAGCTCGACTGGGCCGAAGCGGGAGCAAAGATGCGGAACCGCGTGGTCGTGGACGGACGAAACATGCTCGACCCCGAGGCGCTCCGGTCGCAGGGGTTCGCTTACGAAGGCATCGGCCGCTCTTTGGTATGAGCCTCCCTGCGGTCATCCTCGTCGGCGGCCAGGGAACACGGCTGCGGCCGCTCACGGACCGAACGCGGAAGGACATGCTCCCGCTCGTCGACCGGCCGCTTCTCGCGTACACGTTCGAGCACCTCGCCCGTCACGGCGTCGAGCGCGCGATCATCTCGTGCGGCTATCTCCCGGACCAGATCCAGGCGGGGTTCGGCAGCCGGTACGACGGTCTCGCTCTCGAGTACGCGGTCGAGGACGAGCCGCTCGGGACGGGGGGCGCGATCGGGTTCGCGGGACGCGAGCTCGAGGGCAGCTTCTTCGCGCTGAACGGCGATTCGTTGCGCGAGGCCGACCTCGGCGAGCTCGTCGACTTCCACCGATCGACCGGCGCCAAGGCGACGATCCTGCTCACGCCGGTCGCCGACCCGAGCCGCTACGGCCTCGTCAGGACGGCGGACGACGGGCGCGTCGAGACGTTCCTCGAGAAGCCGCGGCCCGAGGAGATCGACACCGATCTCATCAACGCAGGGCTGTACGTGCTCGAGCCCGAGGTGCTCGAGCTCGTGCCGGACGGCCGCGCGGTCTCCATCGAGCGCGAGGTCTTTCCGCGGCTCGCCTCCGAGGGCTCCGTCTACGGGATTGCCCTGCCTGGATACTGGCTCGACGTGGGAACGCCGGAGACCTACCTGCAGGCACACCGAGACGTGCTCGAGCGCATCTTCGAGACCGCTGTCGGAGACGCGCTGGGCTCGGACTTCACGCTCGTGGATCCCAGCGCGCAGGTCGATCCGCGGGCGCGCCTCGTGCCGCCGGTGTTCGTCGGCCCAGGGGCCGTCGTCGAAGAGGGAGCGCGGCTCGGAAGCCTCGCCGTGCTGGGCGCGGGCGCGCGGCTCGCGAAGGGCGGCGTCGTCGAGAATGCGGTCGTGGGGGCGCGAGTGCAGGTAGGTGAGAACGCGATCGTCGTCGGATCGATCATCGGTGACGGCGCCGAGCTCGGCGTGGGATGCGAGCTCCGGAATCTCGCTGTCGTCGGGCCGGGCGCCGAGGTGGGGGGCGGGAACGTCCTCGACCACGGCCTTCGTGTTGGTGCGGGCCAGCGGATTCCCGGCGAGGCGATCCGCTTCTCGTGAGCGCCGTTTCAGACCGCCGAGTGTCGCCGCGCCGGGTCGAGAAGCCCTGGGGCTGGGAGCTCGTGTGGGCCGAGGCCGACACCTATGTGGGCAAGCTGCTCTTCGTGCGCGCCGGCGAGTCGTTGAGCCTCCAGTACCACGAGCAGAAGGACGAGTCCTGGCTCGTCCAGGAGGGACGAGCGCGTCTCGAGCTCGGTGACGTCGGAGGCGAGCTCGAGACGGTCGAGATCGGTCCAGGCGACGCCTTCCATTTCCAGCCGGGCACGGTCCATCGCGTGACGGCGATCGAGGACACCCTCGTCATCGAGGCTTCGACCACGCAGCTCGACGACGTCGTCCGCCTCGAGGACGCGTACGGACGCGAGGGGACCTCCGACCCGTAGCTCTCACTCGCGGTGGACGGCGACGGCCGCGACGACAAGGGCGACGCCTCCGACCTCGATCGGCGTCGGCACCTGTCTCAGCACGAGGACTCCGACGACCGTCGCGGTTGCGGGCAGGATCGAGACCATCAGCGAGTACGTCGCCCTCGGAAGCCGCGCCATCGCCAGCTGGTCGAAGACGTACGGGATCACGGACGACGCAAGCCCGACGCCGATGCCGGCGACCAGCGCGACGGGATCGAGGAGCGCCGGCACCGCGCGTCCAGCCGGCGATCGGAGTGACGAACACCGCCGCGACCAGCATCGCCGCGGCGAGCCCGTCGATGCGGTCGATGCCCGGCACGCGTGAGAGTCGGTGCGCGAGCACGATGTAGAGCGCGAACAGCCCGGCGTTGGCGAACGCGAACGCCACACCGACCGGCTCGCCCTCCAGCTCCACGTCGGTGAGGACGAGGACACCCGCGACCGCGAGTCCGAGTGCCAGCGCGTTGCGCGGCGACCTCGCGCCGATCGCGGCCAGCGCGATCACCGGCAGGAACTCGATTGCGGCGACGGTTCCGAGGGGCAGGCGGTCGATCGCAACGTAGAAGCACACGTTCATGACGGCGAAGACCGCCCCGAGCGCGAGGAGGAGCCTCTTGCCGGTGCCGTCGAGGCCGCCCAGTCGCTGCCAGGGGCGGCGCCAGAGCGCGAAGAGTGCGGCCGCGCCTGCGATTCGCAGCCACGCCACTCCGGGCGGATCGACTCTGGCGAAGAGGAGCACCGCGAACGCAGGGCCGAGATAGTGGAAGACGGCGCTGCCCACGAAGTACGCCTCGGGCGGCGTCCGGTCGACCAGGCTCGATCGGTGAGCCGGCGCGACGTGCGATTCGGCCATGCCGACATGGTCGCGGCGGGTGTGCCATCCTGGAATGGTCGATCGACGGAGTTGGAGGCCGAAGTGTCTGGGAAAGCAAGGACTCGCGACGCGAATGCCTATGAAGCGAATCTCCTCGACGAGATCAACCTTCGACTGCTTGGAGAGCTCGAGGCGAACGGCCGCGTGGGAATGGCGGAGCTCGGCCGTCGCATCGGGATGTCGGCGCCCGCGGTCGCCGAGCGGGTGCAGCGACTCGAGCGGGCGGGCGTGATCACCGGCTACCGGGCGGAGGTCGATCCTTCGGCGCTCGGCTTCCCTGTCGCCGCCGTGGTACGTATCAGGCCCTCACCCGGGCAGTTGCAACGGGTGCGCGAGATCGCCGCCGCGACACCCGAGGTCGGCGAGTGCTATCGGATCACGGGGGAGGACTGCTACCTCATGCGACTTCATCTGCGCTCGATCGACGAGCTGGAGGACCTGCTCGACCGCTTCACGCCCCACGGCCAGACGACGACGTCGATCATCCACTCGACGCCGGTACCTCGTCGGGGGCCGCCCCTCGTGGCATCCACGAACCCTGGTCCGACGCAAGACCAGGGCTAGACTCGGTGCCTCCCGATCCGAAAGCGAGCACCGAGACGGCGGCGACCAGGCATGACGTAAAGGATCTCGCGCTCGCCCCCGAAGGAGTCCGCCGGATCGCGTGGGCCGACCGCCAGATGCCCGTACTCGAGGCTATCCGGGAGCGGTTCGAGCGCGAGCAGCCGCTCGCAGGCCACCGCATCTCGGCTTGTCTGCACGTAACGACCGAGACGGCAAACCTCGCGCGCACGCTGAAGGCGGGTGGCGCCGACGTCGTCCTCTGCGCTTCGAACCCGCTGTCCACGCAGGACGACGTCGCCGCGGCTCTCGTGACCGAGTTCGGGATCTCGGTGCAGGCGATCAAGGGCGAGGACAACGACACCTACTACCGTCACATCGAGGCGGCAGTCGACCACCGGCCGCACCTGACAATGGACGACGGCGCCGACGTCATCGGCGTCCTCCATTCGCACCGCCGCGAGCAGCTCGGAGACGTGATCGCGGGCACGGAGGAGACGACCACGGGTGTGATCCGGCTCAAGGCGCTCGAGCGGGACGGCAAGCTCGGCTTTCCGGTGATCGCCGTGAACGAGGCACGCACCAAGCACCTGTTCGACAATCGCTACGGCACCGGGCAGTCGACCATCGACGGGATCATCCGCGCGACGAACGTCCTCTTCGCGGGGAAGCGATTCGTCGTCGCCGGGTACGGCTGGACGGGGCGTGGGGTGGCGATGCGGGCGCGGGGAATGGGCGCCCACGTGATCGTGACCGAGGTCGACCCGCTGCGCGCGCTCGAGGCGGCGATGGACGGGTACGAGGTACTGCCCATGGAGCGCGCGGCCGGGGTGGGCGAGATCTTCTGTACGGCGACCGGCGACAAGAACGTCATCACGGGCGCCCACATGGAGCGGATGAAGGACGGCGCCATCCTGTCCAACACGGGCCACTTCAACGTCGAGATCGAGCTCGGCGCGCTCCGCGAGCTCGCCGTGGAGACGCGCGAGGCGCGCGCACTCGTCGACGAGTTCACGCTCGCCGACGGGCGCAGGCTGTATCTCATCGGCGACGGGCGGCTCGTCAACCTCGCTGCCGCGGAGGGCCACCCGGCCCTGGTCATGGACATGTCGTTTGCGAACCAGGCGTTGGCGGCCGAGTGGGTGATCGCGAACGCGGCCACGCTCGAGCGGCGCGTCTACGACGTGCCGCGGGAGATCGACGACGAGATCGCGCGCCTGAAGCTCGAGACGATGGGGATCGCGATCGACGAGCTCACCGAGGAGCAGGCGCGATACCTGGCGTCGTGGGACGAAGGGACCTGAGCCCCGAGCGGGTCGTTCGGCTCGAGGACGGCGCCGTCGTCCTTCTCGACCAGCGACGCCTGCCTGACGAGGAGGTCGAGTTGTGGTGCTCCTCGGCCGGCGAGGTCGCGGACGCGATCCGCGAGATGGCGATTCGCGGCGCGCCCGCGATCGGCATCGCGGCCGCCTACGGCCTGGCGCTCGCGGCAATGCGCAGGAAGGACGTCGACGCCGCGTACGAGGAGCTTGTCGCGTCCCGTCCAACCGCGGTGAACCTCCGCTGGGCGCTCGACCAGATGCGCCCCGATCCGACACCCGAGCGGGCGAGGGCGCTGCACGAGGAAGAGGTCGAGCGCTGCCGACGGCTCGGGCACCACGCGGCGACGCTCGTCTCGCCCGGCTCCCGGCTCCTGACCCACTGCAACACGGGCGCACTCGCGACCGGGGGCTACGGCTCGGCGCTCGGCGGGATTCGCGCTGCCTGGGAGGACGGGCTGGTCGCGCACGTCTGGGTGGACGAGACGCGGCCGCGCATGCAGGGTGCGCGCCTCACCGCGTGGGAGCTGGAGACGCTGGGCATCCCGTTCTCCGTGATCGCCGATGGTGCGGCGGCGTCGCTCATGGCGTCGGGAGACGTCGACGCCGTTTTCACGGGCGCCGACCGCATTGCCGCGAACGGCGATACGGCGAACAAGATCGGCACGTACGGTCTTGCCGTGTCCGCCTCGCATCACGGCATCCCGTTCTACGTCGTCGCGCCGACCTCGACCCTCGACCTCGCGATCGCGGCGGGCGCGGACATTCCGATCGAGCACCGTGACGCGAACGAGGTCTCGTCCCGCTTCCCGGCGAGCAATCCCGCCTTCGACGTCACGCCCGCAGATCTGATCGCCGCGATCGTGACCGAGGACGGTGTCCGGCGGGCTCCGTACGAGTCGTCGCTCCTCGTCCAGACCTCGGCGACTCGATGATCGACGGAGTCGATGCCGAGACGACCGCGATTCTCGAGCGGTTCGGGTTCGACGAAGCGCTCTTCGAGACGCTGCGCGGAAGGGTCGCCTCCGGGCAGTTGTCGCCGGAGTCGAACCTCGTCCGCGGCGAGATCGAACCGCCTCGTGCAGAGGACCTGACGCGCTTGCCCGATCCCGGCGGGCCCGAAGACGACGAGGCTCACGCCGCCGGCATCGAGGCACTTGGCCGCGGCGAGGTCGCCCAGGTCGTGCTCGCGGGTGGGATGGCGACGCGGTTCGGTGGCCTCGTAAAGGCGGTCCGTACCAGCGGTCGACGGCAAGAGCTTCCTCCAGGTGAAGCTCGAGCAGACTGCCGCCCTCGAGCGCGCGCTCGAGGCGAGCGTGCCGATCGCGTTGATGACGAGCTTCGCGACCGACCAGACCATCCGCTCCCATGTCGCCGAGTTGGGTCTCGGCGAGCCGTCCGTCTTCAACCAGTTCGTGTCGCTTCGGCTCGAGCCCGGCGGGGAGCTCTTCCGCGACCGTGCGGGCGAGGTCTCGCCGTACGCGCCCGGCCACGGCGACCTCTTCAGGGCGATCCGCACCCACGGGCCGCTCGCACGATTTCGTGAAGAAGGCGTGCGCGTGGTCACGGTCTCGAACGTCGACAACCTCGGAGCCAGGGTCGACCCGGCGGTCGTCGGGATGCACCTGCTCGGTGGGCGTCCGCTGACGTGCGAGGTGGCGCGCAAGGAAGGCGACATGGGTGGCGCACCTGTTCGCGTGGACGGAAGGCTCCAGCTCGTGGAGGGACCGCGCTTTCCGCCCTCGTTCGACCAGGAGCAGGTGCCGGTCTTCAACACCAACACGGCCGTCTTCGACCTCGACGCGCTCGACCTCGACCACGACCTGACGTGGCTCTACGTGGAAAAGGACGTCGAGGGTAGGACCGCTGTCCAGCTCGAGCGGCTGTACCACGAGGTGTCGGCACTCGTCCCGACGACGTATCTCGAGGTGCCTCGGCGCGGGCCGCGTGGCCGGTTCTTCCCGATCAAGACGCCGGAGGACCTCGAGCGGTCGCAGGACGACCTGCGAGAGCTCGTCGCCGCGTCGCCGATCTGACGCGGATCGGCACACACTCGGCACGAAGGCGTGACCGAGTGCGGCGTAGCGTCGGTGCCGTGCGCGTGCCGAATGTGCTCCTCCCCGAGCGGTGCGCCGTCTGTCGAACACCCGGCTCCGCGCTCTGTGGTGTCTGCCGCCGGTCCTTCGTCCGCCTGAGCCCGCCGCTCTGCGAACGCTGCGGCTCGCCCGGCGCCTGGCCCGTCCGACGCTGCGCCGAGTGCTCGGGGCGAAGACTCGCCTTCGCGACCGCGCGCTCGGCGATCGTGTACGACGAGCGCGCGCGGGCGCTCGTGCGCGCGTGGAAGGAGAGTGGACGCAGGCGGCTCGCGCGCGAGGCAGTTGCTGCGCTCCTCGTTGAGGTCGTGCGCGTACCGGAGGTCGACGCACTCGTTCCGGTGCCCGGCGATCCGGAGCGCGCCCGGGAGCGAGGAGACGTGCCGTCGCGCTCCCTCGCGTCGGCGCTCGCGACGCTCTGGGGCGTTCCTGTGGTCGACGTGCTTCGCCGCCGAGGCACGCTGCCGCGCCAGCGCGGGCTGTCGCTCGACGAACGCCGGCGGAACGTCCGCGGCAGCGTGCTCGTCCACGCGGCGCCGCCCGACCGCATCTGCCTCGTCGACGACGTGTACACGTCGGGGGCCACTGCCCACGCGTGTGCGGCAGCCCTTCGGCGCTCGGGAGCACGGCGCGTCGAGGTCGTCACCCTCGCGCGAGCCGTTCGTTAGATTTGCGGGTGAGTCTTCGTCCGCTCGCCGATCGGGAAAGGAGCGTTGCGATGCGCCTCCAGATCAAGGCTCACCACGGGCACGTGTCGGACTCGGTCCGTGCGTATGCCGAGAAGCGGCTCGCCAAGCTTTCGCGCCGGGTGCACGAGCAGACCCAGGTGGAGGTGACGTTGTCGCGGCAGCACAACCCGTCGATTCGGGACGACCACGTGGCCGAGGGCGTCGTCTACGCAAAGGGGCCGAACCTCGTCGCCCGCGAGGCTGCGACGACGTACGAGGCAGCTGTCGACCAGCTCGTCGACAAGCTCGAGCGTCAGATCGAGCGTTACCGCGACAAGCGTGTGCTCGAGCCGCGGCGAGTCGCGCAGCGCAAGTCGCACACCGAGGCCGTCTCCGAACCCGTCTCCCAGCAAGCCCCCGAGCACACAGGCGACGAAGCAGCCGCGTAGAGCATGCCGCTCGACCCCGGGAAGGACTGGCTCGCTGCCGGCATCACGGGCCTGCCTCGCCAGCGCGAGTGGGACGCAGTCGCCACCGTCGAGGCATCGGGCGTGCCCGGCGAGGAGGCGTCCTTCGTCGCGCTCGCAGACGGGGGCTTCGTCGTCGAGGCGGCTCCGGACGAGTTCGACCCGGCGCCGCTCGCGGCCGCGCTGGAGTCGCGGATCGCGCCTCCGTACCGCGCAGTCGCACACCGTCGCCCGGAAGTGTGGGCTGTCGGGGCCCGTGCTATCGAGGTCGCACGGCTCGCGCCGGACCCGGACGGCGACGAGCTCGAGCTCACGTGGAACGGCTCCGCCTTGGCGCTGACGGTCGACCGAATGCCGGCCGGTCCCGAGCGCGCCGCCGCGCTCGAGCGCATCGCCGCGGCGCGCGAGCCCGGCCCGTACGCAGCCCACGCTCACCGCCTACGCGGTGATCTCTGGGAGATCTCGGTACTGGCGCTCTAGACGCTCGAGGCGGGAGGACTCGACGACAACGGTTCGAGTCGTTCCGCGATCGTCGCCCTGATGGCCGCGGCCACGTCCGGCACTTCCCGCTCGAGGCGCCACATGTCGCGATTCAGCACGGTGACGAGCTGCATCGGGCTCGTCGCAACGACCGACGCCGAGCGTCTCCCGCCCGAGAACACCGCGATCTCACCGAACACGTCACCGGGTACGAGGGTTCGCAGCACGTGGTCACCCTGGACGACGGAGGCCGTTCCAGACGTGATGGCGAACATCGCGTAGCCGAAGTCGCCCTCGCGCAGAAGCGTCGCTCCTGCTTCGATCTCGAGCTCCGCGCACACGCCTGCGACGGACTCGAGCTGGTCGAGCGTGAGCGTGGAGAACAACGGGATCCTGCACAGGCTGTCGGCGTCCACGGAGTGCGACGCTATCGGCCGCCACGTCTCGATCTGGTGAGCGGACGGTAACGAGCTAGGGGCTCCTGAACCGGGGCTCGACCCCGAGAGACAGCCGGTACCCTAGGCCCGTGGCGACCCAGTCCTTCGGGAAGTTCGAGCGCGTCCTGCGCGTGGGCGAGGGCCGGCGGGTCAAGCGGCTCGCGCAACAGGCCGCGTACATCGGCACCCTCGAGCCGGAGTTCGAGGCGTTGTCGGACGACGAGCTGCGCGGAAAGACAGCCGAGTTCAGGGCGCGCTTCGAGAACGGGGAGACGCTCGAGGAGCTCATCTTCGATGCGTACGCGGCGGTACGCGAGGCCTTCAAGCGGACGATCGGCGTCCGCCTCTTCGACGTCCAGCTCATGGGCGGCGTCGTCCTCCACGAGGGCGACATCGCGGAGATGAAGACCGGCGAGGGCAAGACCTTCGTCGCCGTGCAGCCCCTCTACCTGAACTCGCTTCCCGAGCGGGGAGTGCACCTCGTGACCGTGAACGACTACCTCGCGAAACGGGACGCCGAGTGGACGCGCCCCGTCTACGAGGCCCTCGGCGCGACCGTCGGCTTCATCCAGAACATGATGCCGTTCACCGAACGGCGCGAGGCATACGCGTGCGACGTCACCTACGGGACGAACTCGGAGTTCGGATTCGACTACCTGCGTGACAACATGGCCGTCTCGCTCGACGGCGTCGTCCAGCGCAGCCACGCGTACGCGATCGTCGACGAGGTCGACTCCATCCTCGTGGACGAGGCGCGCACGCCGCTCATCATCTCCGGCGAGCCCGAGACCGCGGCCGCGACCTACTACCAGTTCGCGCGCGTCGCGAAGCAGCTGGAGGGCGTCCCACGGGACACGAAGCTCGCCAAGGGCATGGACGAGACGGAGCTCTCCGGCGCCGACTACACCTACGACGAGAAGTTCAAGACCGTGTCGCCGGCCCAGTCCGCGATCGAGAAGATCGAGCGCGGGATCGGCGTCGACAACCTCTACGACCCGAAGAACGTCAGCCTCGTCAACCACCTCATGCAAGCGCTGAAGGCGGAGTCGCTCTACAAGCGCGACGTCGAGTACGTCGTGCAGGAGGGCGAGGTCAAGATCGTCGACGAGTTCACCGGCCGCATCATGGAGGGCCGCCGCTGGAGCGAGGGTCTGCACCAGGCGATCGAGGCGAAGGAGGGCGTACGCATCCGCGAGGAGAACGTGACGCTCGCGACGATCACCATCCAGAACTACTTCCGCCTGTACGAGAAGCTCGCAGGCATGACCGGCACGGCGAAGACGGAGGAGAAGGAGTTCGTCGAGATCTACGACCTGCATGTCGTCGAGATCCCGACGAACGAGCCCATCGCCCGACTCGACGAGAACGACTTCATCTTCAAGACGCCGGACGCGAAGTTCGCGGCCGTCCTCGACGACATCGTCGAGCGCCACGAGGAGGGCCAGCCCGTCCTCGTCGGCACGATCGCGGTCGAGACGTCCGAGTACCTCGCCCAGCTCCTGACCCGCAAGGGCATACCGCACAACGTCCTCAACGCGAAGGAGCACGAGCGCGAGGGCGAGATCATCAAGGACGCCGGGCAGCGCGGCGCCGTCACGATCGCCACGAACATGGCCGGTCGCGGAGTCGACATCAAGCTCGGCGAGGGCGTCCGCGAGCTCGGTGGGCTGTACGTGCTCGGCACGGAGCGCCACGAGGCCCGCCGCATCGACAACCAGCTACGCGGCCGGTCGGGCCGACAGGGCGACCCCGGCGAGACGCGCTTCTACCTCTCGGGACAGGACGACCTCGTTCGCCTGTTCGCGGGCGACCGGATCTACAACATCATGAACCGCTTCAAGATCCCGGACGACCAGCCCATGGAGGCGAAGATCCTCTCGAACCAGATCGAGAACGCGCAGAAGAAGGTCGAGGAACAAAACTTCGTCGCACGCAAGAACGTCCTCAAGTACGACGACGTCATGAACACCCAGCGCATGGTCATCTACGAGCAGCGCAGACGCGTCCTCGAGGGCGAGGACCTCTCCGACGATGTCCGCGAGTGGATCCGGGAGACGGTCGAGGGAGCCGTCGAGCAGTTCACGGATTCGGAGTTCGCGGAGGACTGGGATCTCAACGGGCTCGTCACGAGCATGCAGTCGCTCTACGCGACCGACATCACGGTCGAGGAGCTTCGCGAGGAGATCGACATCACGAGCCGCGAGGACCTCACGGAGGAGTTCGTCGACGACGCGCTCGAGACCTACGACGAGCGCGAGCAGGGATTCGGGCCCGAGCTCGCCCGCGAGATCGAGCGCTACGTGATCCTGCAGACGGTCGACCAGCGCTGGCGGGAGCACCTCGAAGCAATGGACTACATGCGCGAGGGCGTCCACCTCCGCGCGTTCGCGCAGAAGGACCCACTCGTCGAGTACCGCGGCGAGGGGCACATCATGTTCGAAGAGCTCGGCCAGACGATCCGCCAGGAGGTCGTCTTCACGCTCTTCCACGTGGCGGTGCAGGTCGAGGAGCCCGCGCTCGAGCCGATGCAGGCCCGCGAGGGATCGCTCCACTACGAGCACGAGACGGCCGCCGGCTCGGACGCGATCGCTGCTGCCGGCAGCGCATCGGCGACGGCGCTGGCGAGCCCGCCCGCCGAGTCGCCCGGGTCGTTCGCCCAGGCGCCCGCGGTCAACGAGCACAAGGACATCGGCCGCAACGATCCCTGCTGGTGCGGCTCGGGCAAGAAGTTCAAGCGCTGCCACGGCGCCTGAGCCGCTCGCTCCTCCTCACGCTCGAGCCATGTCTGCGCGACGCCGAGTTCGGGTAACCAGGCGCCAATAGTGGATCGACAGGAGGTGGACGGTGCGACTCAGGTCCTCGATCGTGTTCGCGCTGCTCCTTGCGGCGCTGCTCCTGGTACCGGGGGCACCTGCAGGCAGCAAGGCGACCTACTACGTCTCACTCGGCGACTCGCTCGCGCAAGGCTTTCAGCCGATCGGCGGGCCGTCGAGCAGGGAATCGCCACCCGGCTACAACCAGGGCTACGCCGACCAGCTGTTCAAGCTGACGCGTGACCGCTACGAGCAGCTGCGCGAGGTCAAGCTCGGCTGCGGCGGTGAGTCGACGACGACGCTCCGCTTCGGCGGGCTCTGCGCGTACGAGCAGGGCTCCCAGCTCGCGGATGCGGTCGCGTTCCTCCAGGAGAATGCGGGGCAGATCGCCTTCGTCACGATCGACATCGGCGCGAACGACGTCCTCAGCGGGGGCGGGCCGGCCGCAGTCGCGCAGAACCTGCCGCCGATTCTCGCCGCGCTCCGGGCCGCTGCCGGCCCAGGTGTTCCGATCGTCGGGATGAACTACTACGACCCGTTCGTCGCACCTGTCTGGTTCCAGACGCAGAGTCTGGCAGCGCTCCAGGCGCGGGTGGCGGCCAGCGTCGGCCTCAACGACTTCCTGGAAGGGATCTACGGAGCGTTCGGCATCGAGGTCGCGGACGTCGAGAGCGCGTTCTCGGTCACCGACCTCACCCTCGTCGACGGCACGCCCGAGAACGTGTCGCGCGCATGCGCGTGGACGTGGATGTGCTCGGCTGAGGACATCCACGCGAACAAGGACGGCTACGGCGTCATCGCGGACGCGTTCCTCGCGGAGTTGGACGACTGACGGGTGCTCAGCCGCGCTCGGCGACGGGTGTCCTCGTGCCGAGGCGCGGCAGCAGCACCGCTGCGACACCGGCAGCCAGGACCAGCGCCTCCGGGAAGAGGTTGTTCCAGGTCGGCGGCGCGGTCAGGTCGAGCGAGACGAACCCCCAGACGATCAGGCCGTACCCGATCGCGATGCCGATGGCGTCGCTCGCCTGCATCGGCGCCTGCGCGTGCTCGTGCCCCCGGTGGAGAAGCCACGCCGCACTTGCGGCGAGCACGAACGTGAGCGAGCCGATGACACAGTCGACGATGTAGTGATTGCCGGTTCCGACGACGACGACGAACACGAGGGCCGGATACACGAGCGTCAGCCAGGCGAGACGCGATCGCGGAAAGAGCCAGATGGACGCCGCTGCGACGAAGACGGCGAAGCCGAAGTGCTGGCTGGCCGCGGCGGCGGTCTCGTTGTGGAACAGCGCTCCGTTCGTGCTCGCGAGCTCGGCCTGCGTAGGAGTTGGGCCCATGCCCAGCTCGGGAAGCCACCGTGGCGGTGCGAGCGGGTACAGGCCGATGACGAGAACCGCAGGCAGGAACGAGACGACGAAGGTCGTGCGGAGGCGTGGATACCGATCGGGCGCGAGCAGGCGGAACGCCGCCATGGAGCCGAACAGCACGGGCAGGTGGATGTTCGTATACAGCCATGCGAGGGCGTCGGCAACGCCCTGTTCGGCAGCGTTCGCGATCAGCGACGCCTCCACGTCGAGCGAGAGTGCGCGCTCGAGTGCGAGGACGTCCTCGGCGTGGGCCATGGCCTGCGAGACGCCGCCCTCGAGTGGGATCCGGATCGCATGCCATGCCAGGAGCACGATCGCCACGAACACGAGCTCGGCCTCCAGCGAGCCACATGTTCGGATCCACCGTTTGACCACAGCCATGCTCTTGGTGCCAATACCACCACAGCGGCGCTCTCTCACGTCGAGGGCATCGCGGCAGAAGGCGTCGTCAGGCCGTCCGGTGCGCAGCCATTCGCCCACGCTCGAGGTCGGCCTCGTGCATCGCCTCCTCGGCCGGCGCGCCGAAGCGGAGGATGCGTCCGCCGAAGGCGATGCTGCAGACGGCGAACCACGCCCAGCCGAGGAAGAGCCCCGCAATCACGTCGGTGAGCCAGTGCACGTCGAGGAAGACGCGCGTGCAGGCGACCGCGACGGCGATCCCTACCGCGCCTCCCGCGAGCACCGCCCGGCCGTGCCGGGGCATCCCGCGCCCGAGGACGAGAGCAGCGGCCGCCCAGATCGCCGCAGCAGTGGTGGTGTGTCCGCTCGGAAACGAGGGTCCAAGTGTTTCCGCGATGGGATTGAGCGTCGGCCGGACGCGATCCAGGAGCTCCTTGATGCCGTTCGTCAGCAGCCACTGGCCCACGAGCACCGTGAGGAGGAAAACGGGGATCCAGCGACTCGGTCGTCTCAGGTGGCCGATGACCCCGACGACGATCGCGAGCACGACCGCGAGCCAAGTCTCTCCGAGCTGCGTGATCAGCTCGAGACCGCGCTCGGTCGCCGGACCTGCGTGGTCGGCGCCCCACTGCGCGACGCTCGCGTCGATGTCGATCAACTGGGAATCGGTCCGTACCAGGTACGCCAGCAGCCCGAGCACGATGCCCGCGAGCACGATGAGGCCGAGCGCGATCGTGAGCGCGAGGCCGGTCGCGACCGCGGGGTCGAGCCGGCGCTCGAGCGTTCGGCGAAGACGGCTGTGGTGGCCGATCTCGCGGCCAACCGCCTGCGCCGCCGCCAGGCTCGCCGTCGACGCGGCGACCGGGACGGGGTGGTGCCAGACGACGAAGCCGACCGCAAGGCCGACTCCGAGTGCGATCGCCATGAGGACGAGCAAGGGCATCGAGATCACGGAAAGTTTCCCGCGATCGCAGGGCGGGAAACACCATATGCATGGCGGAGGTCGGGCGGGTGGCGAGCGAGAGCATGGGCGTCTCGGAGCAGGAGCGGAGCGTCGCGGAACCAACGCCCGCGCTCGAAGCCGCTCCCGACGGTCTCGCGGTTCGTCTCGGGACTCGTCTCGAGAACTGGCATCCGGTCGCCGTCTTCGTCGCCGGCGCGGTCGTCTGCTACCTCGCACTCGCGTCCGCATCGATCCTCCTCGGGCTGTTCCTCGCAAACGTGATCCTCCCCGTCGGCGGGATCGAGGAGGCCGATGCCCGTGTTCCTGAGTGGCTTGCCGAGCGGCGCACCGAGACCCGTAACGACGCGTCCTTCTTCGGGTCCGAGGTGTCGGGGGGCATCTTCCTGCCCCTGCTCGTCGGTGTCATCGCGATCGCCTTCGCCGTCCGCAAGCACTGGCGACACGCCATCTTCCTCATCAGCGCACTTGCGCTGGAATCGGCGACCTATCGGACGACGGTGGTCTTCGTCGAGCGCGAGCGGCCCGACGTCCCCCGGCTCGACCAGCTGCCCGTCGACCACAGCTTGCCGTCGGGCCACGTCGCGGCCTCGATCGCGGTGTTCTGGGGTATCGCCTTCCTCCTGACCTCCCGCATCACCAACCCGGTCGCTCGCGTGCTGATCTGGTCGGTTGCCGTAGCCATGCCGATCGTCGTCGGGACCTCCCGCGTCTACCGCGGGATGCACCATCCCCTCGACGTCCTAATGGGAGTCTTCATCGGGATCACGGCGCTCGTGCTTGCCATCTTCCTCGCGCGGGTCACCGGCGTCGTCGCGCGACGGCACGAGGCGCGAAAGCACGCCGTGCTCGAGCCCGCAGGAGCCGTGTCGTGACCACGGTCGCGGTCGTCGCGCACTCGGGCAAGACCGTTGGCGGTGGGCTGCTCGAGCTGCGAAAGGAGCTGGAGAAGCGGGGTGTCGAGAGCCCGCTCTGGTACGAAGTGCCCAAGAGTCGCAAGGCGCCCAAGCAGGTCGAGCGCGCCCTCTCGGAGGGTGCGGAGCTGCTGTTCGTCTGGGGAGGCGACGGGATGGTGCAGCGCTGCATCGATGCGCTCGACGGGGCCGACGTGACCGTGGCGATCGTGCCCGCGGGCACGGCGAATCTGTTCGCCTCGAACCTCGAGATCCCGCAGGACATCGAGCAGGCCGTGGAGATCGGCCTCAACGGGGCGCGGCGCGTCCTCGACGTCGGCCGCATGAACGGCGAGCGCTTCGCGGTCATGGCCGGTGCCGGCTTCGACGCCCAGATGATCCGGGAAGCGGATGCCGGGCTGAAGGACCGGATCGGACGAGTCGCCTACGTGTGGACGGGCGTGAACCAGATCGGGCGGAAGCCGTTCGAGGCGACCATCAAGGTCGACGGCTCCACCTGGTTCGAAGGCAAGGCGAGCAGCGTCCTCCTCGGGAACGTCGGCGAGCTGTTCGCGGGAGTGGAGGCCTTCGAGGGCGCGAGTCCGGACGACGGGATGCTGGACCTGGGAGTGGTGACGGCCGACAGCGCTCTCGAATGGGCCCGAACCATCGCGCGGACGGCGGTGGGAGCGTCGGGCGCCTCTCCGTTCGTGCGCGTCACGAAGGCGCGCTCCGCGGAGGTGAAGTTCGACCGCAAGATCCTGTACGAGCTGGACGGAGGCGAGCGCACCAAGGTGAAGAAGCTCGACGTGGAAGTCGAGCCCGGTGCGATCACCGTCTGCGTGCCGCCGGAGAGCAAGTGAGCACCGCCGCGAAGGTCCCGGAGACCTGGGAGCTGACCGGAGACGACGCGCGCAAGACGCTGCTCGACACCGGTCGCCGGCAGCTCCTCAAGGACTCGTTCGTCCGATTGCGAGCCGCCGACGGCTTCAGCCATTCGCGCTCGCTCGCGTTCGTGACATCGCTGGTGCTCGTCCAGGGACTCATCGCACTCGTGGGGTTCGCTGCGGCGTTCGGCGACGTACGCATGAGCCGCGAGATCGTGGCCGCCATCGAGAGCGCCATCCCCGGACCGGCCGGAGAGGTCCTCACGAATGCCGTCGAGCAGGCACGCGAAGTCGGGAGCAACCGGCGCTACCTGCCCTTGCTCCTCGGTCTCCTCGGGACGCTTGTGACCGGCACGACCGCGATGGGGCAGATCGAGCGTGGGTTCAACCGGATCTACGGCATCGAGTCGGACCGGCCGACGCTCCAGAAGTACGGCCGGGCGTTCGTCCTCGCGGTCGGCGCCGGCACCGGGCTCGCACTCGCGTTCCTGGTGTTCGCCTTCGGGCGTCACAGCGAGACGTGGGCGGGTCTCCTGCGTGCGACGTGGCCGTATCTGCGCTGGCCGCTCGCGCTCGTCGTCGCGACCCTCGCGCTCGCAGCCTTGCTGCAGTGGGCCCCGCGACGCCGCCAGCCCGCCTGGTCCTGGCTCGTGTTCGCGGCTGTGGTGTGCGTCGCAGGGTGGGTCCTGGTCACCCTCGCCTTCAGCGCTGCGCTCGGCCTGAGCTCCTCGTTCGGCCAGACCTACGGCTCCCTCGCAGGTCTTGTTGCGCTTCAGCTCTGGACTCTGTTGTCGGCGATTGCGATCTTCTTCGGAGCCGCGGTCGCCGCACAGCTGGAGGCCGTTCGCGCGGGTGCGCCGCAGCCTCGAGTCGAGCGAACGCAGGAGCCGGCCGTGCAGCCGCGCGAGTCCACGTCCTACGCGTCGTAGATCCGACCCTGGAGGGGTCCGAGGAAGCGCCGGTGGCGAACGGAGACGCCCGGCAGCTTGACCAGGCGATGCGTCAGGTGTAAGCCGTTCCGCAGCCGGTCGAGCTGCTCCTCCGAGATCGGCTCCCAGTAGCGATCGACGACCTCCGCCGGATCGCCCCCGATCTCGTCGATCGGGAGCTCGAGGTGCTCGGACCACAATCGGAGCCTCGTCTCCCGCGCAATGCGCTCGTCGTGCACGACGACGTTCATCTCCGAGTCGTTGAAGAGCGAGTGCTCGTTGAGGTTCGCCGAGCCGATCGTGAGCCAGCGATCGTCCACGATCCCGACTTTCGCGTGGACGTAGATCGGGTCGCGGAGCTTGCCGGTCCGCGCGTACACCGAGCAGGCGAGGAAGCGCGCGTTCCCGTCGTCGGCGTGGATCAGCGCGGCGACCTGCCCTCGGGACACGTCGGCGCCGTCGTTCGCGTTCACGGGAAGCAGGACCAGGACTCGAAAGTCGTCCCGCGGCGGGTTGCGGAGCTTCTCGGCAATGAGCTCGACGATCTCCGCCGACCAGAGGAACTGGCTCTCGAGGTAGACGAATCGCTCCGCCGAGCGGATCGCGCCCACGTACGACTCGAGCACCGAGAAGTCTCCTCGCGGCAGGCCGTGCTCGTAGACCTTCTCGGGAACCGTGCGGACGATCTGCGCGTCCACGTCGCCTGCCGGAGCGGAGACCACGGGGTGCGGCAGCTCCTCGTCGGCGGCCGCGTGCCAGCGCAGGCGGAAGTGCTCGGCGACGTCCGCCACGATCGGCCCCTCGAGGCGGGTCGCGACGTCGTGCCAGCCGACTCCCCCACGGGCTGAGTGGGCCTGGCTGTCGTAGGGATCGCCCCCGTCGTATGTCAGGTCGATGCCTCCGACGAACGCGATCTCGGTCGTCGATCACGACCGTCTTCTCGTGGTGGCAGTGCATGAGACGGACGCACGAGTCGAACTCGCAGTGGATCTCGGTCCCTCGGCAGAGGCGCTCGACCATCGCGCGCACGTCGCCTCTGCGACGGCCGGAAGACCGGTAGCGGTGCGCCGCTCCAGATGAGGACCCGGACGTCGATCCGCTCTGCCAGCTCGGCGAGCAGGCTGCGCACCGACACAAGCTCCTCGCCGCGCACGAGTGCCAGCTCCGGCGAGAAGTACCAGCCCGTGAGGTGCACGTGGGAGCGTGCCTTCGACAACTCCTCGGCCACGCGCGGGAGGAACGACGCTCCGTCGATCAGGACCTCGATGTCGTTGCCGGCGCGCATCGGAAAGCTCTCCCGAGCCCAATCGAGGTGCGGGGCCTCGAGCGCATGACCCCAGCCGACCTTGCGCAGACGCCTGGCGTGGTGCGACACGACCGCATGGTCGATCGCTCGGCCGAAGGCGTGGCCGAGCGCAAGTCCGATGTCGCGCCGCACGGTCGGAACTTACTCGGAACGAGCTCAGTCGTTCGCGTCTCGTAAGCGGAGCGCGGCCGCCTTCGGGCGGCCGCGCTACCATCGCCGCGTGGCCGACCAGGACGGCAAGCCGCTCGACGAGCGGCTCGAGGAGATCGGGGCCCAGCTCGCCTGGGTCCGTGATTACCTTTGACCCGGACGGTCTAGCGCGCCGCCGAGGCGAGCTCGAGGAGGCGATGGGCGCGCCTGGGTTCTGGGACGACCAGTCCGTTGCGGCCCGCATCTCCACCGAGCACTCGCGGGTGACGCGCAAGCTCGAGCGCTACGAGCGCCTGCAGACGGAGTACGAGGACGCGAAGGAACTGCGCGAGCTGGGCGAGGACGAGAGCGAGATCGCGAGCCTCGTCGCGCAGCTCGAGGCGGAGCTCGACCGCGTTCGCGAGGACGCGCTCTTCACGGGGCAGTACGACGCCGGCGACTCCGTCCTCGAGATCCACGCCGGGACCGGAGGCACCGACGCGCAGGACTGGGCCGACATGCTGCTTCGCATGTACCTCCGCTGGTCGGCCGACCGCGGCTTCCAGGCGGAGGTTCTCGAGGAGAGCCCGGGGGAGGAGGCGGGTCTCAAGTCCGCGACCGTCGCGGTCAAGGGAGAGAACGCGTACGGCACGCTCAAGGCCGAGCGCGGAGTCCATCGCCTCGTCCGACTCTCGCCTTTCGACGCGGCGCACCGGCGGCACACCGCGTTCGCGCAGGTCGTCGTGGCGCCGCTCCTCCCGGACGACGCCCCGGTCGAGATCGACGAGTCCGACCTGCGCATCGACACGTACCGCTCGAGCGGCGCCGGCGGCCAGCACGTGAACAAGACCGACTCCGCGGTGCGCATCACGCACCTCCCGACGGGCATCGTCGTGCAGTGCCAGAACGAGCGCTCGCAGACGTCGAACAAGGCGACGGCGATGCGGATCCTCAAGTCGCGGCTCGCCGAGCTCGAGGAGGAGAAGCGCGAGGCAGAACTCGCGAGGGAGCGCGGCGCGGCGCAGGACATCGGGTTCGGCAGTCAAATTCGCTCGTACGTGCTGCACCCGTACCAGCTGGTCAAGGACCATCGGACCGACCACGAGGTCGGGAACGCGCAGTCCGTCCTCGACGGCGGGATCCAGGGTTTCATCCACGCCTACCTGCTCGCCAAGGCCGCCGGGAAAGTGGTGTAAGCAGCCGAAATGTCCGCTACACTGCCGCCTTCCCTCGAACCGGAGCAGTCCTCCCAGGCTGCGTCAGCGCCACGCCCCTCTTTGCTGGGCCCGGTACCGGATGACGACTCGGAGACAAAGGACACGATGACGGCGCTGGCCGAACCAGAGACCGCTGTAGAGCTGCAACCGGAGCCGACCGCGTCGAGCGGCTCGACGATGATCGTGTTCGAGGACGTCAGCAAGGTGTACGACACGGGGACGAGGGCGCTCGACCGCGTGACCTTCGTGATCGACAAGGGCGAGTTCGTGTTCGTCGTCGGCGCGTCCGGCTCGGGCAAGTCGACGATGATCCGGCTCCTGCTCAAGGAAGTCGAGCCGACGGACGGCAGGATCATCGTCGGCGGCCGCGACCTCGTGCGCATGAAGGGCTCGAAGGTCCCGATGCTGCGCCGCAACCTCGGCTGCGTGTTCCAGGACTTCAAGCTCCTGCCCAACCGGAGCGCCGCGGAGAACATCGGCTACGCCCTGAGAGTGCAGGGCGAGTCGAACGCCCAGATCCGGCGCAAGGTGCCGGAGGTGATGAACCTCGTCGGCCTCGCTCACAAGATGAACTCGCGCCCCGAGGAGCTCTCGGGCGGTGAGCAGCAGCGCGTCTCGATCGCGCGCGCGATGGTCAACCATCCGCCACTGCTCGTGTGCGACGAGCCGACGGGCAACCTCGACCCCGACACGTCCGTCGGGATCATGCAGCTCCTCTACCGCATCAACCGCACGGGGACGACGATCCTCATGGTCACCCACGACCGCGAGATGGTCGACAAGATGCGCAAGCGGGTCATCGCGCTCGAGGCGGGCAGGCTCGTCCGCGACGAGCGGCGCGGCGGGTACGCCGAAGAATGACCCGCGTCAGGACGCTCTTCGCCGAAGCTCTCCGCTCGATCGGCGCCAACGTCTCGACGACTGTCGCGTCGGCGCTGTCCGTGCTCATCGGGATGTTCCTGATCGGCGTGTTCATCGGGCTCGGCACGTGGCTCGTCGCGTGGTCGGACGACAAGAAGCGCGAGCTTGCCGTGCACGTGTTCATCGCCGACGACGCGAAGGCGAAGGACGTCAACCAGCTCCGCGTCTTCCTCGAGTCGGACGAGCGGGTGAAGCCGGGCGGGATCACGTTCATCTCGAAGGCAGAGGCTCTCGCGATCATGCGCAAGCGCAACCCGGAGCTGACCGAGAACCTCGCGTCGAACCCGCTGCCTGCCTCGTTCGACGTCGTGCCCAAGCGCGGCGAGGACACGGAGGCGATCGCCGTCGCGGTGAAGGGCTCGAAGCTGGGCGCTGTCGATCAGGTGCGGTACGGCAAGGAGGTCTCCGACCGCATCCTGCAGATCGCCCGAGCGATCCAGGTCGTCTTCCTGATCGCCGTGATCGTGCTGCTCGCGGCGTCGACGATCCTCATCGCGAACACGATCCGGCTCTCGATCTTCGCCAGGCGCCGGGAGATCGAGGTCATGAAGCTCGTCGGCGCGACGAACTGGTACGTGCGCGGGCCGTTCATGCTCGAGGGCGTCCTCACCGGCCTCGCGGGATCGCTCGCGGCCGTGATCCTGCTCTTCCTCGGGCGCGAGCTGGCGATCCCCTCGATCGTCGGCCACATCCAGGACGACCCGGACGTGCGCGCGCTCGCGTTCACGTGGACGGCCGCGATTCTCGTGCTGGGCGGGCTCATGATCGGCGCGCTCGGGTCGGGGCTCACGTTGCGGCGCTTCCTGCGGGTCTAGAGCGGGCATGGCGTGCCGGCGACCTCGAACGAGGGCGCGAGGCATACGCGAGGCGAGCCTGGACGGAGACGCACGACTCACTGTCCGCGGCCGATCGCGCCGAGCCGCTCGAACCGGCCGATCTCGAGCTTCTGGCGACGTCGGCCTTCATGCTCGGCCGCGACCACGAGTACGTGGACATCATGGAGCGCGCGCACCAGGCCTACGTGGAGGGCGGAGAGACGCTGCGCGCAGTGCGGTGCGCGGTCTGGTGCGGGCTGATCCTCCTCACCCGAGGCGAGGTCGGGCCTGGAAGTGCGTGGATCGGCCGGGCACAACGCCTCGTGGAAGGTCAACCGGGCGACTCCGCAGAGCGCGGCTTCCTCTTGATGCCGCTCGTGTTCAAGCACGAGGCGATGGGCGAGTTCGAGACCGCCGCCGCGATTGCCGGCGAGGCTGCGTCGATGGCCGAGCGGTTCGGCGAGTCCGACGGTTTCGCGCTCGCCACCCATGCCCAGGGTTACATGCTCATCCAGGCGGGCCGCGTGGGTGAAGGCCTCGCCCTGCTCGACGAGTCGATGCTCGTCGCCACCAGAGGCGACCTGTCGCCGATGGCGACGGGAATCGTCTACTGCGGCGTCATTCTCGCCTGCCAGGAGGTGTTCGAGGCTCGCCGCGCGCAGGAGTGGACGGCGGCGCTGACCGAGTGGTGCGAGGGGCAGCCGGACGTCGTCGCGTTCACCGGCCGCTGCCTCGTCCATCGCGCAGAGATCCTCCAGCTCGAGCGGCGCCTGGCCGGATGCGCTCGAGGAGGCGAGGAGGGCGAGGCAGCGCTTCCTCGAGGCGGAGAATCTCGGACGCGTCGGCCTGGCGCTGTACCGCGAGGCCGAGCTCCATCGGCTCCTCGGCGACTTCGAGGCGGCCGAGCAGTCCTACCGCGAGGCCAGCCGCTACGGGTGGGACCCGCAGCCGGGCCTTGCGCAGCTCAGGCTCGCGCAGGGCCGAGTGGACGCGGCTGTAGCGTCGATTCAACGCGTAGCTGCCGAGACCGCCGACTCCCTGAAACGTGCGGGACTGCTCCCGGCGGCCGTCGAGATCATGCTGTCCGCGGGTGACGTCGACGCCGCGGTCGTCGCCTGTCGCGAGCTCGAGGAGCTCGCGCAGCGCTTCGAGAGCGCGATGCTCGGCGCCATGGTCGCTCACGCGCGGGGGGCGGTGCACCTCGCGCAAGGCGACCCGCGCGCAGCACTCGGACCGCTACGTCAGGCCCTTGACGTATGGCAGGAGCTCGACGCGCCGTACGAGGTCGCGCGGACGCGAGAGCTCATCGGTCTCGCGTGCCGCGCGCTCGGTGACGACGAGACTGCAAGCCTCGAGCTGGAGGCGGCTCGCGCAGCGTTCGAGCAGCTCAGGGCGGCTCCCGACGCCGCCCGCGCGGCCGCGTTGGCCGCGCCGCCGGGCTCACCCTCGCACGGCCTTTCGGGCCGAGAGCTCGAGGTGCTCCGTCTCGTGGCGGCCGGAAAGTCGAACCGCGAGATCGCGGCCCAGCTCGTCATCAGCGAGCACACGGTCGCGCGTCACCTGCAGAACATCTTCGCCAAGCTCGACGTCTCGTCACGCACGGCCGCCGCCTCGTTCGCGTTCGAGCACGAGCTCGTCTGAGCTCCGACTCGGTGGTCAGAAATGACCACCGGGGCACGCTCGGCAAGTTGGTTGCTTCCTGCGATGAATCACCGACCGCCTCGCCCTACCGTCGCCGTATCGACGAAAGGAGCTGGAGATGGCGACGGACGAGCACGTGGACACGCTGATCATCGGCGGGGGGCAGGCGGGCCTCGCCATCGGCTACCACCTGAAGTCCATGAAGCGCGACTTCCTCATCCTCGACGCGAACGAGCGCGTGGGCGATTCCTGGCGCAAGCGCTGGCCCTCCCTTCGGCTGTACTCGCCTGCGAGCCTCGACGGTCTTCCGGGGATGGCATTCCCGGCGCCGGCCCATTCGTATCCGACCGGTCTCGAGATGGCCGACTACCTCGAGTCCTACGCGGAGCGGTTCGAGCTACCCGTCCGGATCCGGGCTCACCGTAGAGGCGCTCGACAGGAACGGAGACGGATATGTCGTGACTCGCCGGCGATCGCCGGCTGAGTCGCGGACAACGTGGTCGTCGCGACGGGCGTGTTCCAGCACGAGCACCCGATCACTCCCGAGTTCGCGTCCGAGCTAGATCCGGCGATTCGGCAGCTCCACTCCGCCGACTACCGCAGCCCCGAGCAGCTCCAGCCCGGGCCGGTGCTCGTCGTCGGCGCCGCGCACTCGGGAGGCGACATCGCGTTCGAGGTTGCGCGCGCCGGGCTACCCGACTGTTCTCTCGGGCAGGGACACCGGCCAGATCCCGGTCGACACTCGACAGCCGGCGGATGCGTCGTGGCATGGCCCGTACGCGCTTCCTGTGGACGCGGGTCCTGACGTCTCGACTCCGATGGGCCGCAAGGCGAAGCATGAGATTCGCTATCCACGGCGGCCCGCTCATCCGGGTCAAGCGCGCCGATCTCGAGGCCGCGGGCGTGGAGCGCGTGCTCGAGCGAACGGTCGGCGTCGAGGACGGGAAGCCGGTACTGGCCGACGGACGCGTGCTCGATGTCGCAAACGTCGTCTGGTGCACGGGCTTCCGCAACGACTACGGCTGGATCCGCTTCCCGCTCCCGACCGAGGAGGACGGGTACCCCGAGCAGCACCGCGGCGCCGTTCCTTCGCTGCCAGGGCTGTACTTCGTCGGCTTGCCGTTCCTGCACTCGTTCGCGTCAATGCTCATCCTCGGTGCTGGGCGGGACGGAGCCCGCGTGGCGAAGCACATCGCCTCGCGTCCTGCGTCGACGGAGACCGAGTCCGTCCTCGTCTGGAACGGGCGTACCGCCACCGTTCGCGAATCCGGCGAGGGTGTGTCGCAGCGAAGCAGCGCACCGAGCTGAGTCTCCGGCTCGGCGCGGGTACCGTTGCCTGATGCGCCAGCGACGGGCTCAGGGAGGACGACAGAAGCGGCCGAGCCGCTCTGAGCGCGCGCGCCGCCGCCCCGCGCATGCGGTGAAGCAGGCCGAGCGGCGGATCACGGTCTCGCTTCCGTCGCGGCGCACTCCGCCCGAGCGCGTCGTGGCGCACCTCGGGCCGACGAACTCGGGGAAGACGCACGCGGCGCTCGAGGAGCTCGCCGCAAAGCGATCCGGCGTGTACGCCGGCCCGCTGCGGATGCTCGCGCAGGAGGCGCATCGACGGCTCGGCGCCTGGATCGGCGAGGAGAACGTCGGCCTCGTGACCGGCGAGGAGCGCGTCAACGAGCGCGCGCCCGTGATCTGCTCGACCGTGGAGATGGCGCCGCAGTCCGGGGAGCTGCTCGTCCTCGACGAGGTGCAATGGGCCGACGACTCGGAGCGTGGGTCGGCCTGGACGCGGCTCCTGCTCGCCGGCGAGTACCGCGAGATCCTCCTGCTCGGCGCGCTCGATGCGCTCCCGCTGGTCGAGCGCGCTTTTCCGGAGCACGAGCTCAAGGTCTTCGAGCGCAAGCTGCCGCTGGAGTTCGTCGGGGCGCGCACGCTGCGCTCGCTGACGCCTGGCACGGTCGTCGTCGCGTTCAGTCGCAAGGCCGTCCTCGCACTCGCGGGCGAGGTGAACCGATTGCACCCGGGACGCGTCGCGGTGCTCTACGGTGCGATGCCCCTGGGCTCGCGCCGGGAGGAGATCGAGCGCTTCCTCTCGGGCACTGCGGACGTGTGCGTCGCGACGGACGTCCTCGGGCACGGCGTCAACCTCCCGTGCGAGACGCTGCTCTTCGCGGAGACGACGAAGTTCGACGGCGAGGAGCGCCGCAACCTGCTGCCCTGGGAGCTCGCGCAGATCGCCGGGCGAGCCGGGCGCTTCGGGCTCGTCGAGCGCGGCCACGTCGGCGTGCTCAGCGGGCTCGGCTGGGGCACGGCCGATCCCGAGCTCGTGGAGTCCGGGCTCGAGCCGCACGTCCGCCTCCCCGGTGACCACTGGGGCTACCGCATCGTCGACGAGGCGCGAATCCGGCCTCAGCTCTCCGACCTCGGCGTCGACGATCCGGCATACCTGGACGCGGCGCTGGTGGCGTGGCACCGGGTAGCGCTGCGCGAGTGGGCCTTCGAGAGCTGGCTCGCGGTCGAATCGCTGCAGCCGCTTCGACTGAGGCTGCAGGCGGTGCAGAGACGCCTTGCGGAGCGAGGCCGGAAGCTCTCGCTCGCGGACTCCTGGAAGCTCGTCAACGCTCCCGTCGACGACGACAACCTCGAGCTCCTCGCTGCGCTCGCTCTGGCGATCGCAGGGGATCGGATCGCCCGTCCGCACCTGACCTATCTCCTCGACACCGCGCGCCTGCGCGGCGCCTCCCTCGAGGACGCGGAGCAGGCCGGTCGCGAGGCCAGCATCCTGCGCTGGTTCGCGCTGCAGTACGAGGGCGTCGGAGGCGTGACCATCGAGCGGGCAGCGGCGCTCGAGCAGGCCGCCGCGGAGCGGGTTGTTGCGCGGCTCCGGGTCGAGGTCGAGTCGCCGACGCTCGGTCGCTGCCGCTCCTGCGGTCGGTCGTGCCCGCCGTGGTTCCCGCTCTGCGACCGTTGTGCCGGCATCGCCGCGCGGTCGTGATATGAACTCGCGGTGACTGCGGACGAGCTTCGGGCGATTCCTCTCTTCGCCGGCGCGAGCGCCGCGGGCCTCGAGCGCGTGGCTGCGTCGGCCGGGGAGATGGAGAGCGACGCGGGCCAGGTGCTCGCACTCGAGGGCGATCCGGGCTCGGGGATGTTCGTGATTCTCGACGGCACCGTGACCGTGGAGTGGCGTGGCGGCAGGGTCGAGCTCGGGCCGGGGGACTTCTTCGGCGAGCTCACGCTGCTCGCCCCCGGAGGCACGCGAATCGCTCGGGTGCGTGCGGCGAGTCCGGTCAAGTGCGTCGCCATTGCGCGCGACGACGCACTCGCGCTCCTCGAGTCCGAGCCCAGCGTGACCCTGGCGATGCTCCGGGAGGTCGCTCGTCGCTTCGCGAGCGCTCTCCCCGACAGCTAGCTAGCCGTCCCTAGACTCCCGCCGTGGCCAAGTCGCCCGGTATCAAGCTCATCGCCGAGAACCGTCGCGCGCGGCGCGACTACGAGTTCCTCGAGCGCGTGGAAGCTGGAGTCGTGCTGACGGGGACCGAGGTGAAGTCAGCGCGCGATGGGCATGTCCAACTCGGTCAGGCATACGCGGACGTTCGTGCAGGCGAGGCCTGGCTCATCGGGGCCTCGATCGCCGAGTACGTCCAGGCGGGCGGTACGGGACACGCCCCCGATCGCGACCGAAAGCTCCTGCTCCATCGGGCCGAGATCGACTCGCTCTACGGCAAGGTGCGAGAGAAGGGTCTGACGCTCGTTCCCACCCGCATGTACTTCAAGGACGGGAAGGTGAAGGTGGAGCTCGCGCTCGCGCGCGGACGCGAGCGCGCGGATCGCCGGCGGGTCCTCGCCGAGCGCGACGCTCAGCGCGACATCGATCGCGCGCTCAAGCAGCGTCGCTAGAGGCGCGTTGGCAGAACGGGCGCTCCCGTATTACGCTCGAGGTCTGTCGACGCCGAAAGGAGGGCCGATGCGACGAGTCGCGTTCAACGCGAACGGCGTACGGCACGAGCTCGAGGTCGAACCGCGGGATCTCCTGGTCTTCGTCCTTCGCGAGAGGCTCGGACTCACCGGTACCAACGTCGGCTGCGACACCTCCTCGTGCGGGGCCTGCACCGTGCTCGTGAACGGCGAGTCGGTGAAGTCGTGCACGATGCTCGGTGTCCAGGCCGACGGCACCGAGATCACCACGATCGAGGGCCTCGCGAAGAACGGGGAGCTGCATCCCGTCCAGCAGGCGTTCCACGACGAGCACGCGCTCCAGTGCGGCTACTGCACGCCGGGCATGGTGCTCGCCGCGGTCAGCCTGATCGACAGCGGCGCCGCGACCGATGAGGCCGCGATCCGCGACCGGGCTCGAAGGAAACCTCTGTCGCTGCACCGGGTACCACAACATCGTGAAGGCGGTTGCGTCGGCCGCGGGAGTGGCGTCATGACCGTCACCGAGGCCGCCAAGCCCTACGTCGGGTCGCCCGTCAAGCGCAAGGAGGACGCATCGCTGCTGCGCGGGCGCGGAACCTTCGTCGACAACCTGACGCTGCCCGGCACCGTCTACATGGCGGTCGTCCGCAGCCCGTACCCGCACGCCCGCATCAACGGCGTGAATCTCGACGCCGCCCGGGCGGCGGAGGGTGTCGTCGCCGCTTTCTCCGGCGCGGACCTCGCCGGCGACTGGGTCGGCAGCATGCCCTGCGCCTGGCCGGTGACGGAGGACATCAAGATGCCGGCGCACCACCCGCTCGCCGCGGACGAAGCGCGCTACCAGGGTGACGGCGTCGCAGTCGTCGTCGCCGAGAGCCGTGCGCTTGCCAAGGACGCGGCTGAGCTCGTCGAGGTGGACTACGAGCCCCTCGGCTCCGTGGGCGATGTCGAGAAGAGCCCTCGCGGACGACGCTCCGCTCGTCCACGCCGAACTCGAGACGAACGAGTGCTACGTCTGGAAGCTCGAGACGGGCGACGCGCAGGCCGCGATCGACGCAGCGGACGTCGTCGTGACGCGGCGCTACGTCCAACCGCGCCTGATCCCGAACGCGATCGAGACGCGAGGAGTGCTCGCGCAAGTCGGTCCGACGGGCGACGTCACGCTCTGGTCCGCGACGCAAGTGCCGCACATCCTGCGCTTCACGATGCCCCTCGTCCTCGGCATCCCGGAGTCGAAGGTGCGCGTGATCGCACCGGACGTGGGAGGCGGCTTCGGCTCGAAGCTCGACGTCTACGCGGAGGAGTTCCTCGCGGTCGCGCTGGCGAAGCGACTCGGCCGGCCGGTGAAGTGGACGGAGGAGCGGGCGGAGAACTACGTTGCGACCATCCACGGGCGCGACACCGTCCACGAGCTGACGTTCGCGGCGACGAAGGACGGGACGATCACGGCCGTGAAGTCGGAGGCGCAGTGCGCGATGGGCGCCTACCTCCAGCTCGTCACGCCGGGGATTCCGCTCCTCGGCGCGTGGATCTACTCCGGCCCGTACGCGATCCCGAACTACAGCGTCACGTTCACCGGTGTCTTCACGCATACGACGCCGACCGACGCGTATCGCGGCGCGGGCCGCCCGGAGGCGACGTACGTCCTCGAGCGCACGATGGACGCGCTCGCCGCCGAGCTCGGGATGGATCGCGTGGAGCTCCGGCGGAAGAACCTCGTGAAGGAGTTCCCGCACACGATGGCCTCGGGCCTCACCATCGACTCGGGCGACTACGAGGCGTGCCTCGATCGCCTCCTCGAGCTGCTCGATCTCGCCACGATCCGAGCCGACCAGCACGGCTCGGCGCGACCGGGGCGACACCAAGCAGCTCGGCGTCGGCTTCTCGACCTACAACGAGATGTGCGGGCTCGCACCCTCGCGCATCCTCGGCGCCATTCGCTACGCCGTCGGTGGTTGGGACGCCGCGACGATCCGCTTCCAGCCGCTCGGCTCCGTCCAGGTCGTGACCGGGGTCTCCCCGCACGGCCAGGGGCACGAGACGACGTGGGCGCAGATCGTCGCCGACGAGCTGGGGGTCGACGTGGACGACGTCGAGGTGCTCCACGGGGACACGGCCGTCTCCCAGCAGGGGATGGACACCTACGGCAGCCGCTCGCTCACGGTCGGTGGCATCGCCCTCTACCACGCGAGCCAGAAGGTGATCGCGAAGGCCCGCCGCATCGTCGCGCACCAGCTCGAGGTCTCGGAGGACGATCTCGAGTTCGCGAACGGCACGTTCACCGTGAAGGGATCTCCGGATCGGACGATGGACATCAAGAGCGTTGCCTTCCAGGCGCACTCCGCCCACAACCTCCCCGACGGGATGGAGCCCGGTTTCGAGGAGACCGCGGTCTTCGATCCGCCGAACTTCTCCTGGCCGGGCGGCGCGCATGCGGCCGTGGTCGAGGTCGACACGGAGACGGGAGATACGCGTCTCGTCCGCTACGTGGCGGTCGACGACGTCGGAAATCCGGTGAACCCGTCGATCATCGACGGGCAGGTCCACGGGGGAGTCACGCAGGGGATCGCGGCAGCGCTCTTCGAAGAGGGCGCGTACGACGACGAGGGCAACCTGCTGACCACGACCATGACCACGTACCTCGTGCCTTCGGCGGCGGAGCTGCCGTCGTACGAGACGGACCGCATCGAGACGAGAGCGGACAACCCGCTCGGCGTGAAGGGCGTGGGGGAGACGGGCACGATCGCCGCCGCCCCGGCGGTGATCAACGCCGTCGTCGACGCGCTCTCGCACCTCGGAGTCACCGACGTTCCGCTGCCGGCGACACCCGAGCGAGTCTGGAATGCGATTCAGGAGGTGGCGTCGTGATCCCGGCTCGGTTCGACTACGTCGCAGCGGACCATCCCGAGCACGCGATCGAGCTGCTCGGCAAGCGGGAGGACGCGAAGTTGCTGGCAGGTGGCCACTCGCTCCTCCCCGCGATGAAGCTCCGTATCGCGAGGCCTGCGTTGCTTGTGGACATCAGCCGAATCGGCGACCTGTCCTACGTCCGCGAGCACGAAGACCACCTCGCGATCGGAGCCCTGACCCGGCACAAGGACGTCGCCGGCGCGGCGTTCCTCCACGAGTACTGCCCGATCGTGTCGTTCACGGCAGGGCTCATCGGCGACCCGCAGGTCCGGCATCGCGGCACCATCGGCGGCTCGCTCGCGCACGGCGATCCCGCATCCGACCTTCCGGCAGTGATCCTCGCGCTGGACGCCTCGATCGTGGCTCGCGGGCCCGACGGGGAGCGGACGATCCCGGCGGCGACCTTCTTCACCGGCGTCTTCACGACCGCGCTCGCGCCCAGCGAGATGATCGTGGAGATCCGGGTGCCGAAGCTCCTCTCGGCCGGCTGGTCGTACGTGAAGATGACGCGTCGGGCCCAGGACTGGGCGACGGTCGGCGTAGCGGCGATCCGGCGGCCGAACGGCTCCACGGCGACTGCGATCGGGCTCACGAACATGGGCGCAACGCCGCTGCGGGCGACCGCGGCCGAGCAGGCGCTAGCAGGGCGGGGCTTCGATCGAAGAAGCCGCCGCGCTCGTCGCCGACGGGACGGAGCCGTCCTCCGACCACTCGGCGAGCGCGGACTTCCGACGACACCTCGCCCGCGTGCTCGGGCGCCGGGCGCTCGAGGAGGCTGCGTCGCGTTAGGCCAAGAGGTGGATCGGGATCAGCGGTAGACGTACGAGCGCTCGGGCACCGGCACCTGCTCGAGGATCGTGCGCATGACGTCGTCCGCGCTCGTCCCCTCGTCGAGGATCAGCCGGTGGCGAAGCACGTACGGTGCGATCTCGCGGACGTCCTCGATCGCGACGTGGTCCCGTCCGCTCAGGCGCGCGTTCGCCTTGGCCGCGCTCGCGAGATGCATGATCCCGCGTGAGCTGACGCCGAGCTCGACGCCCGCGATGTCGCGGCTCTGCCGGGCGAGGGCGACCATGTAGCGGCCGACCTCCTCGGGAATCTCGGTTGCGTCCAGCTCGACGCGTGCACGATCGAGGCCGACGACGCCGAGGAGCGGTCGGACCTCGCCGAGCATGTCCGGCGCGACGCCCTTGTGCGGAAGGTCGAGCATCTCGAACTCGCTGTCCGCGTCGGCGTACTCGAGCTGGACCTTGAAGAGGAAGCGGTCGAGCTGCGACTCGGGCAGCTCGAAGACGTCGCGATGCTCGTACGGGTTCTGCGTCGCGATCACGAGGAACGGGTCGGGCAGGCGATGGCCCTTGCCCTCGACCGTGACCTGGCGCTCCTGCATCGCTTCCAGCAGAGCGGCCTGCGTGCGCGGCGGCGTGCGGTTGATCTCGTCTGCGAGGAGGACGTTCGTGAAGACGACACCCGGGAGGAAGATGTGCTCGCCGGCGCGGATCGCGTTGGCGCCCGTGAGCTCGGCCGGAGTCGTGTCGGGCGTGAACTGGATGCGCTTGAAGTTTGCACCGAGCATGTGCGCGGTGGCGCGAGCGAGAAGCGTCTTCGCGCTGCCCGGAGGCCCTTCCAGCAGTACGTGCCCGCGTGCGAGCGCGGCGACGAGCAGCAGCTCGACGGCACGCTCCTGCCCGATGACGACCTTTGCGATCTCGGTTTTCGCCCGCTCTCGCAGTTCGATGAGGCTCTCGAACGGCGCCTCGACCAACAATGCCACGATCGTTCCCTCCCAGTTTGCAGCTCAGTGGATGCCGCAAATCTTACCCGCGACTCCGACGAGGCGACCGAACGGCTCCCCAGCCTTGCCCCACCCACTATCAGCGGGACAGCGCGCTGCGTCAACCCCTGATGGCGTGAGTTGCTACGAAACCGGCGAGATGGGCGGGGGAGCGGACGCCGGCCTCGGGGTCTGCGCCGACGCCATCGCGTCGAGCAGGACGGTATCGACGCTCGTGTCGCCGTTGACGACGATTCGGTGGCGGAGGACGTATGGCGCCATCTCGCGAACGTCCTCGATCGTGACGACCGAGCGTCCCTCGAGGCGGGCATTCGCCTTCGCCGCGCTGACGAGGTGGATCATGGCGCGCGAGCTGACGCCGAGCTCCACCCCCGGAAGCTCGCGTGTGCGACGTCCGACGGCGACGATGTAGCGGCCGACCGAGTCGGGGACCTCGGTGTGCTCGAGCTCTGCGCGGGCTTTGTCGAGCCCGACGACGCCGAGCAGCGGTCGAACCTCGCCGAGCATGTCCGGGGCGATGCCCTTGTGGGGCAGGTTGAGCATTGCGAGCTCGGCGTCCGCATCCGCGTATTCGAGCTGGATCTTGAACAGGAAGCGGTCGAGCTGGCCTTCGGGGAGAGGAAAGACGCCTTCGTGCTCGTGTGGGTTCTGGGTGGCGATGACGAGGAACGGGTCGGGAAGCTTGTGCACCTTGCCGTCGACGGTCACCTGGCGCTCCTGCATCGGCTCGAAGAGGGCGGCCTGTGTTCGCGGGGCAGTACGGTTGATCTCGTCCGCGAGAAGGACGTTCGTGAAGACGGCGCCCGGGAGGAAGAGGTGCTCGCCGGCGCGGATGACGTTCTGCCCGTTGAGCTCGCTGGGCGTGGTGTCGGGGGTGAACTGGATGCGCTTGAACTGCGCGCCGAGCATGTGCGCGATCGCGCGGGCGAGGAGCGTCTTGGCGCTGCCGGGAGGGCCTTCGATGAGGACGTGGCCGTGTGCGACGGCTGCGCAGAGGAGGAGCTCGACGGTGCGATCCTGCCCGACGACGACCTTCCCGACCTCCGCCTTCGCCCGCTCACGCAGGTCCGCGAAGTCGTCGTACTTCTCCTCCATCATCAATGCCACGACGGTTCTTCCTTTCGCCTCGTTAGCGCCCAGTGATTCGCCCTGCCGCAGCCGGGCCGATCCGCTTATCGGCAGCTATCCTGGAAACCTGAACACACATACGGGGGCGACCAGGTCTCGACGTGGTCGGTTCTCCGGCAGAACTGCGAGCCGAGGTCGCCGGTTGGCCTCGTAAATCAACCGGCACCAAAGCAAGTGCGAACAAGAACGAACTCGCACTCGCCGCTTAGCGTCAGCTAGGTAAGGCGACGTCGACCCGGATTCGGCCCGAGATCCGGTGTTCGGCGCCAACAATCGGGCTCGGCGCCGAGGGAGAGCCAATCGCCCGGAGCGCGACACTGAAGGATGGCTGGCTCGTCGGTTGGTCGTTCGCGAACCGGCCGGCGAGCGAGATCAAGCGCGAACTACGCTCGTAGACGTTCTGTCCGGTGCGACCGCGGACGCGGGTTCGATTCCCGCCGCCTCCATGATTGGCTAAACGGTGCGGTTCCCCGCGGCAGGCGGGGGGAATAGTTGGTGGCGAGCGGAATGGCGTCGTCCATCTCGTCACGACTCGCTCTCGAGCGAGATCATCGCGGCCATCATTGCAAGCGGTCGTCCGTCCTGTGGTCGCACCGCGGTAGGCGCGCTCGCGAGTTCCCACCTGCCGCTCGAGGACGCCTCACAGCTCGTGCATCTCTACTTCGAGAGGGGCTCACCAAAGGGTGAGCCGGCCGCGAGGCGGTGGCTGGTGCGCATCTCAGCGAGGGCACGCCGAGCTTGCGAGATGTCGCCAAGGTCACGGCGAGTCTTTGCCCTCTGAGGCTGCCCAGGGCCTGCTGGAGCTTGCACGCACAGCCCCACGACCCGCAGATCGAATTGCCGCCTGGCGGGAGATACTCACCGGGGCTGGGGGAAGGCTCCAGCGTTTGCCAACATCGCAGGGGCTGATCCTCTCGAGTACGACGAAGTAGCCGCGGAGATCAGGGCCATCGCTGAGGCGCTGGAGCGAGAGCGAGACGCGAGCTAATCCGAACCGGCCCCACAGACGCGTCCGTTTCGGCCATCTTGTTGCCCGAGATCGCCCGCGTCATGGTCTTGCCGTGATCGTCTACGCCGTCGTCGATGATGCGCTCTCGCCCGGCTTCCCGCTGGGCGATTCACTCGAGACTTTCATCCGCCGCGAGGACGCAGAGCGCTTCATCCGGGGAGGTGCGCGGCGACGATCCCGAGCTCGCGAGCTACCTGCGGATTGAGGAGCGGGAGTTGGAGGCAGGTGCGCCGAGTGGGAACATGGGGCAGAGCGAGTCGTCTGAGCCTCATCCCGCCCGCGACGGCTCCTCGGTCAATCGATGACGACACGAAAGAGCAACCGTTCGGGAGTGCAGGGCAGCCTGGATGTGAAGACGCTGCTTGCCTCGGTCGAAGCGGCTCCGCCGATCGATGCGGCGGAAGTCGTGGCCGCCGCCTTGACCGAAGCCCTCGATGCGCGCGACGTCAGCTTCCTGATCGCGGACTACAGTGGGCGGGCACTGATCCGGCTGAGCCACGTGCACCGCGCCAACGCCGACGATAAGGACGTTAGCCGCGAACGCAGCCAGTCAGTCGCGCTGGCAGGAACACCACATGGTCGCGCACTTGCCGAGCAGGAGGTTCGGATCGTCTCGGACTTTGGTGCGTATCGAGTCTTCGCTCCCGTGACGAGCCGCGGCGAGGCGGTCGGCGTGTTAGAGCTGGGATTCGATGACGAGCCTGACCACCAGACGCTGGCAACCGTCTCGGCGGGGGCGCACGCGCTGGCCTACATAGTGATCGCCAACCGCCGGTTCACCGACCTGTTTGACTGGGGCCAGCGTTCGGTGCCTCTTTCGCTGGAGGCTGAGCTCCAGCATCGGCTCCTTCCTGCCTCGTACACGTGCGAGGGGGGCCAGTTTACGCTCGCCGGATGGCTGGCACCGTCAGGCGACGTGGGCGGAGACACGTTCGACTTCAGCGTCGAGCGAGATACGTTGCACCTCTCGATCACGGACGCAATGGGCCACACGCTCAACTCGGCCGTGCTGGCCACAGTGCTCGTGGGGGCACTGCGGAACGCTCGGCGCCGCGGCGTCGACCTGGTCGAACAGACCAGGCTGGCCAATGCGGCGCTATGCGGATTTTCAGATGATGGCGGCTTTGTCACCGGGCAGGTGGTCCGCATCGATCATGCCTCCGGTATCGCACGGATCGTGAACGCCGGGCATCCCTTGCCGATCTTGATCCGTGACGGCCGTACCGAGAACGTTCCGCTGGCCCCCGCCTTCCCGTTTGGTGTCGCCGACGATGCCGAATATCACGTCCACGAACTGGAGCTGCAAGTCGGAGATCGGCTCCTATTTCTGACCGACGGAATCCTCGAGCGCAACGCGGCCAACGTGAACGCGATGGAGGTCATCACGGAGACGCGCCATCTTCATCCACGCGAGGCAGTGCAGGCCCTGACACAGGCCGTGGTGGAAGCCTGTGGCGGTGACCTGCGTGATGACGCAACGGTGCTGTGCGTCGACTGGCACGGCGGCCCGACAGGGGAACGCGATGCGAGCTCAGGAGCCGACCGCTGAGCATGGACGAGCTGGTCGAGGTCATCGAGGAGGTCGGCTAGGAAGACTCTGGGCGCTCGTACTGCGACGGGAGAACCCGGGTTCTCCGAGGACCTGAGGTTCTTGCTTCTACCGGCTGCTCTGCATCGCTGCGTCGTACCCCAGGCTGAGCATCGGCCCTCACCGCTCCTGGTCAGAGAGCACTGCTAGAGCCGTTCCCCGCGCCGGCGCGACTGGGTCGGGGCCGGTCTGGCATGTGTTTGAGACACGAACCCTGGAGTTCGGCGCGAGGACGCTGAGCGCTTCATCGATGGAGGTACGGCGCGACGATCCCGGAGCTCGTGAGCTACCTGCGGATCGAGAAGCGCGAGGGTTGGTTCGCCCCGTCCGGACGAAGTGAGGGCCCGGCCAAGCCGAGCCCTCCGTCGAGTGCAGTGTTATCGAGTTACGCGGCGGCGAGAACGCGGTCGCTGCTGCGAGCGACGATCTTGCCGCTCGTGATCTTGGGCTCGTTGGGGAGAATCGTCTCGAGCTTCTCCTCGCGGATCCACGTTGCGACGAGCTTCGTCGACTCCATGCCCTGCTCAGGCGTCTCGAAGTGACCGAGCGAGGTGAAGACGCCGTCGCCGGCATCGATCAGGTAGTAGCCCTTGAACCCGGGCAACTTGTTGAGCTTCGGCATGAGGGTCTCGTTGACCTTGCTCGTGAGCTCGGTCGTGCGATTCGGGTCCACACCGTCGTAGCGGCGGATGATTGCATGCATGAGATGCTCCTTCGTTCCTAGATCAGGACAGAGAGTCCGAACGAACCCCCTGCTGCGCTCAGGTCGATGCGACAGTCGAAGAGCAGGTGCGAAGCCTCGACGCTTCAAAGACAACCAACGCGCTCATCCACCATAGCTGCGAGATGCACCCGCCGTGTTGCGTCGCCTTGGTCGGGTGTACTGCCTCATAGAGACTGGCATGACGAGAGCTCGAGATCAGCGAACGATTCGACGAAACGAGGAGTGTTCAGTGTGCCGTCGTGTGACGTCGCACAAGATCACCCAGAATCGCAGCGAAGGCGGGAGACGCTCGTCGGAGATTTCGACTTGCGAGGAGCATCGGAAGTTCCCGAACGGCCAACTCGACGTCCGCGATCAACGCACCGGCGAGTGGATTACGCTGCGGCCTCCTGACGACAAGCGATCCGCGTAGCGCGCGTCATCAAGGAGGAGCGCGGATCTCCCACCAGCGCGGGACGGCATGCATCCACGAGGCTGCTGGCCACATCCTGCGAGCGGTTGAGATAGACTGCTTCTTGGAAACACCGAGCCAGTCGCGCTGACGGTCCAGTTTTGTGTCCGTCGAGTCGCCAGCTCTTCTTCCTCGTTGCAACCACCGTCTCAGCCGAGTGGAGACAGCCGACCGGAGGCAAGCCTTCCTAAGGCTGCGCTCGTGCCCCCATGATCGACGAAGGAGCTGAGTTCCATGACCACTCTTGTCCGCTTTCGCGAGCCGCTACGGAACATCGCCATGAACGGCGAGTTCGAGCGACTGATCAAGACCATCCTCGAATCGCCGACCCGTGCCGCCGCTGTTTCCAACCAGACATGGGCACCTCCGCTTGACGTCTGGGAGACCGAGGGCGAGATCGTGTACGCGTTCGACCTCCCCGGCATACCGGAGGAGAGGATCGACGTCGAGCTCGAGGACAGCACCCTCACAGTCAGCGGCTCGCGTGAGCGCATCGAGCTCGAGGATGGACGCCTCTTCCGCTACGAGCGCCCCTTCGGAGAGTTCACGCGCTCTGTTGCTCTGCCCGAGGGGACTGACGACGTCGAGGCTCGGGCGCACTACGCCAACGGCGTCCTCGAAGTCCACGTCGAGAAGCGCGAACAGTCCAAGCCCCGCCAGATCCCGGTCACGACGACCGTCGAGGGCGGTTCCACCGACTAGCCACCAGCGATGCCACGTCCTACGAGAGGCGGCCTCACGGGCCGTCTCTCGATTAGCCAATCCTCCCTCTTACTGGGTACGGATCGCTGGGGTCATCGTCCAATGCCGGAATACACATGAGTGCGGGGACTCACAGCAGGGCGGACCTTGATTGGCAGGGCTTCGTAGCCGCGCACTTTCCAGGAAGCCGCCGGCACGACCTCAAGGCGATAACGGCATACGCCGCCTACAAACGCTCGCGAGTCGACGAGCAGTCAGCGACCGAAGCCGCCCGCTTGAAAGATGCGGAGTGGATCTCGACTGAAGCCACATCAGTCGAAGGTTGGGAGGACGAGGGCGGCACGGCGCTGTAGAACAAGGCGTCCACGCACGACCGAGGTCGCTCCGGACCTGGGGTGCGCTACGTGCGACGCGCCTTAGCCGCATCGTGGTCGCGCTCGGACGCGATCTGGCGGTCGACCCTGTCCGCCCGGCGCATAGCGTCGTACACGGCGTCCCAGTGCCGCGAGACCTCTCCCAGGCCACGGGCCGTGGTCAGGGCGGCTTCCTCTAGCCGCGCGTTCACTCTCTCGACCTCGGCCACGCGCTCCTCGAGGTCGCGCCACTTCTCCGCGAGCTCGCTCAGCTCCTGAGCGACTACCTCGTAGTCGTCCACAGCGGCATGATCCCTCAGCCCGTGCGGTTCGGCAACGTCTGCGGGCGGAAGGACCCGATGACCTCACGCTTCGCTAGCTCTCGTCCTTCGTCAGATAACCAAGGCCAAGCTGGTCGGTGTATGCCTCGGGCAGGTTGAACTTCGTCGAGAACACCTGAAGCATGTCGTCGTACCAGTCTCGCCCCTTCTGGTGTTCGAGCAACTCGATGACCCAGTAGATGAAGTCTCGCCAGGTGAGGTACGGATTTCGATCGCACGCGTCGCAACACCATCAGCTGCCTCGAGCAGCTCGTCGCCGGGAAGCCTTTCCGTCGCTTCCACGTGTGTCGCTCCCCAGGTGAGGATCGAGTCACGGAGGAGCAGTCGGTAGATCGCGCCGACGCCGGGTGGACCAGGCGCGCCGGCGAGGAGCCGGATCCAGCCCGGCCCCTCGCCGCCTCCGTGATCCGCTCAGGCACTCGCAGGCATGAGCTGGAGCTCGCCGGTCCACACCGTCTTGCTTCCGTTGATGCCCGCGAAGTTGCTGCGCTGGTGGACCTGCGCGCCTTCGAACGAACCGTCCGTGACCGTGCCGTTCAGCACGATGAACCCGGCCGGGCTGACGTTCCCTTTCATCTCGGCGGTGATCGAGATGTCTCCGACCGTGATCCACTCGGTCGCCGTCAGCTTGGCCGCCTCGCCGGTGGGCCGAGGGCCGGGTGGGCTGACCTGCATCACGAACGTGCCGAGCTCGCCGCCGCTCTCAGCGGTACCCTCGCAGCGACCCGCTGCGTTGCACTCCTTCTCGTACGAGATCACGATCGGCGCGCTGGACGCAGACGCCTGCGCCGCGCCGAAGGCGACGACCCCGACGACCGCCGCCGCGACGGCGACGAGCGATCCGAAGAGTGTCTTGATGTTGGTCATGGCTTCCTCGCTCCTTTCCTCCCTGGTTTATGGCCTGCTGCGGGGCTGCAGGCCAATGGCCCCAGCGTGGCACCGGGGCCGAGCCGCGTCTGCGGTGCCAGCCCCCGATTTCGCGCGGGTGCCAGCACGGTGACGCCGCGTCAGGCGCAGAAGCGGCGTAGCTGGTGCGGAAAGCCGTCGACGTCGATCGGCTTGTCCGGGTTGCCGTCGAATCCGGCGCGCGTGAGCCAGCCGGTGTCTTCTTCGAACGCGACCGCGCTCAACGCGACCACGGGGATCGCCGCTGTCCGCGCCCCGTCCGAGGCTGAGCGAACGCGAAACGGCCGCCTCGGGTCGGCGCGGCCGTTGCGCATTTGGTCGAGCAGAGGATCAGGGGGCGAGCGGCTGCCTCGGGATGAGCCGCGTGGCCAGCAGGAGCCCGGCGAAGACCAGGAGCCCGATGCCGAAGCCGATCCCGATCTGCGTCGGGTCGATCGCCGAGTCGGTGTCCGCTGCGATCGGAGCCGCCGCCGGGGCTGTCGTCGGCTCGACCCGCTGGGCGCCGTCGGCATACGCGACGAGACCGTTGCCTCGCTGGGCGGCCAGAGCGGCACGCTCGAACCAGTCCGGCGACGTGCTCACGACGGAGTCGTTTCGCTGTGCGGCGAGGGCGGCGCGCTCGAACCAGTCCGGCGCCGTTGCCACCGAGCGGTCGAGGCGGTTCTGCCCGAAGGCCGAGGGTGCACCGACGGCGAGCACGGTGACGGCGACTGCGACGACGAGTGAGAACTTGGCGGTCATCATTCTTCCTCCTGTTCGTGCGATCGCTCTCTGCGGTCGCTGTACGAGGAGGTTCGGGGACGGCGCCAAAGCCCGAGGGTGAAGCGTGTCTTGATGTTGGCCATGGCTTGCTTCGCTCCTTTCCTCCCTGGTTTATCGCCTGCTGCGGGGCTGCAGGCCATGGCCCCCAGCGTGGCACCGGGGCCGAGCTGCGTCTGCGGTGCCAGCCCCCGTTCGACGCGGGTGTCAGCACGGTGACGCCGCGTCAGGCGCAGAACCGGCGTACCTGGTGCGGAAAGCTCTCGACGTCGATCGGCTTGTCCAGGTAGCCGGCGAATCCGGCACGCATGAGCCAGCCGGTGTCTTCGAACGCGACCGCGCTCAACGCGACCACGGGGATCGCCGCTGTCCGCGCCCCGTCCGCGAGGATCCTGGCAGCTTCCGCACCGTCCATGTCCGGCAGTCGGAGGTCCATGAGGATGACGTCCGGAAGATGCTCGGCGCCGAGCGCGACCGCCTCCGCGCCGTTCCGGGCTACCAGCGTCCGGAATCCGGCGGCGAGCAGCACGTCCCGAGCGAGCTTCAGGTTCCTCGCGTCGTCGTCGACGATCAGGACGAGCCGGGATTCCAGCCCTCGCCCGTTTTGAGGAGGATCGGGCACCGGCGTATTCTCTACCCGTGCCGATTCGGGTCGTGCTGGCGGACGATCACTACCTCGTCCGCGAAGGCGTACAGCGCGTGCTCGAGCCGGTATCCGACGTCGAGGTCGCCGACGTTTGCAACGATCTCGATTCCCTTCTCGACGCGGTCGAAGCGAAGCGGCCGGACGTCGTTGTCACCGACATTCGAATGCCGCCCGGGAACGCCGACGAGGGAATCCAGGCTGCCGAGCGATTGCGCGAGACGCACCCGGACGTCGGCGTCGTCGTGCTCAGCCAGTACGCGAATCCGAGCTATGCCCTCGCCCTCCTCGACCGCGGTAGTGCGGGTCGCGCCTACCTCCTCAAAGAGCGGGTGGAGGACGTCGACCAGTTCGTCGGCGCAATCCGCGCCGTCGCAGAGGGCGGCTCCGTGATCGACGCCAAGGTCGTCGAGGCGCTCGTCGCGGAGCGCGGTCGGAGCGACCAGTCCCCGCTCAACGAGCTGACCCCGCGCGAGCGCGACGTGCTTCGCGAGATGGCCGAAGGGAAGAACAACGCGGCCATCGCCGGGACGCTCTTCCTGACCGAGCGTTCGGTCGAGAAGGTGATTCATTCGATCTTCCTCAAGCTCGGGCTGACGTGGGAGCCGGCGGTCCACCGGCGGGTCAAGGCCGTGATCCTCTACCTCGCGGAGAACGGCTAGGTTCATCCCGAGTTCGGCAGCGAGCCGGTGATGCCGGTGTGCCCCGGCTCCGACTCGATCGTCAACCAGCCGCCGAGCGCCTCCAGGCGGTCGCGCAACGGGGTCAGGTCGGCGTCGGCCGTGGCCGAGTCGGAGCCTTCCGCGACGATCTCGAACACGACCGTCCCCTCCTGCTGCCGAACGGTGATCGCGATCTTCTCCCTCTCGCCGAGGTGCTCGAGTGCGTCGGCGCAGGAGAAGTACACGGCCCCGGCAAGCTCGGACGGAAGGGTTGCTCCCTCTGGAACCTGCAGACGCGTTGGCACGCCGAGCATCGCCGCAGTGGTGCGCAGCGCAGCGCGGAGCCCGCCCGCGTCGAGCAGGGGAGGATGGACTCGGTGCGCCAACGCCCGCAGCTCATCCAGGGCCTCCGCTACCTCGCCTGCGATCTCGTCGATCAGTGCACCCGCCGCAGCGGGATGGACGTCGACGAGCCTCCGAGCCTGTTGCAGCTCGACCGCGAGCGCGGCCAGGCGCTGCTGGGGGCCGTCGTGCAGCTCGCGCTCGATCCTGACGCGATCGGCCGCGGCGGCCAGCACTAGCCGCTTCCGCGACGCACGCAGCTCCTCGACCTGCCGGTCCTTCACGGCGAGCGAACCGCGACGACGTCGAAGGCGGCGACCGGGCGCCCGAACCCTTTGAGCGCGAACTCGCCGGCCGGCTCGACGTCGACGTCTGACTCCACCTCGGCGTAGAGACGTTGTGAGATGAGCACTCGACCGCCGTTCGCCTCGTCCGCGAGGCGCGACGCGAGATTCGTCACCGCTCCGATCGCGGCGTAGTCGGATCGGCCCTCGAAGCCGACCTCGCCACAGGTTGCGTAACCGAGGGCGATGCCCACGCCGAAGTCGAGGTCGTGTCCACGCTTCGACCATTGCGGCACAAGCTCCACCATCTCCTCGCGCAGCGCGCATCCGGTCCGCACCGCCCTGAGCGCCACGTCCGGGATCTCGATCGGGTCGTTGAAGAAGAGCTGGACGCCGTCCCCCTCGACGAATCCGACGGTCGCGTCAAGTCGCTTCACGAGGCGGCCAATGGCGTCGTGGAACTCGTCTGCTCCATGCACGCGCATATGGGTCTGCACGCGCAACTCCCATGTGCGATTGAGCTCTTCGAGCTCGGCCGCCTGCGCCTTGATCGTGTCGTGGTAGCGCTTGATCCGGAGCAGCGACCGCACGCGCGTGAGCAGCTCGTCGTGGTTGAACGGCTTCGGGATGAAGTCGTCCGCGCCGGCTTCGATCGCCTTCCTCTTCTCCTGGCCGATGCTCGACGTGACCATGATCACCGGGAGCGCCGCGGTGACGTCGTTCGCCCGGAGGTGACTACATACGGCGTAGCCGTCGAGACCGGGCATCATCACGTCGAGGAGGATCAGGTCGGGTTCCTCCGTCTCGACGGGTCGAGCGCGGCCAGACCGTCGGTCGCGGTCACGACCTCGTATCCGCGCGGGACGAGCACGGCCTCGAGCAAGCGGACGTTCTCGGGTACGTCGTCGACCACGAGGATCTTGGGCGGCCGCTCACTCACGACTGCAGTACTCCCGCACGGCGTTGATGAGCTCAACCACGTCCACCGGCTTCGAGAGGTAATTGTCGAAGCCCGCGGCGAGGAAGCGCTCACGGTCGTCCTGCATCGCCTGGGCGGTAACCGCGAGCACCGGTATGGAGGCTGTGCGCTCGTCGGCACGCAGCCGGCTGAGCGCCTCGGCCCCGTCGATCTCGGGAAGCCGGATGTCCATGAGCACGAGGTCCGGGTGTGCTCTGCGGCGAGCTCGACCGCCTGTGCTCCAGTTGTCGCCTCCAGCGTGCGATACCCAGTCGCCTCGAGGACGTCCCGAACCAGCTTCAAGTTCTTCTCGTTGTCCTCGACCACAAGTACCCGTTCACCTGCCATTGGCTACGGGAACCTCGCGGGAAGCGTGAACACGAATGCGCTTCCCTTTCCGAGCTCGCTGACGACCCAGATCGTCCGCCGTGGAGTTCGACGAGTCGCTTCGACAGCGCGAGACCGAGACCAGTACCCTCGCCCCGTTCGACGCCCGCGTCGGTCTGCTGGAACTCCTCAAAGATCCGCTCGTGGTCTTCGATGGCGATGCCGGGGCCCGTGTCAGTGACCGAAACGCGCACCTCGCCGTGACCTGCTCCGCGCTCACGCCGACCGCTCCGCCTGCAGGCGTGAACTTCACGGCGTTCGAGAGCAGGTTGAAGATCACCTGCCTGATACGGCGCTCGTCGCCTTCGATGACGTCGACCTCCGGATCCGTCGCGAGCGCGACGTCGACGCCGTCTTTCGTCGCACGCTCGCGCACCATCACGACGCCGCGCTCGAGCGCCTCCCGCAGCGAGAAGGGGCGACCTCGAGCTGCACCTGCCCGGCCTCGACCTTGGACAGATCGAGGACGTCGTTGATCAGCGAGAGGAGATCGTTACCGGACGAGAGGATGTCGTCGAGGTACTCCGCCTGCTTCTCGTTCACCTGGCCGACCATCTCCTGGCGCAGCACCTGCGAGAAACCGATGATCGCGTTCAGCGGCGTTCGCAGCTCGTGCGACATGTTCGCCAGGAAGTCGCTCTTGTGCTGGCTGGCGACCTCGAGTTGGCGGCCCTTCCGCGAGAGCTCTGCCAGCGCCTGTTGCAGCTCCCGCGTGCGTTCCTCGACCTTTTGCTCCAGGCCTTGAACCGATGCCTGCAGGCTCGCCGCCATTCCGTTCAGCTCGTCTGCGAGGCCACCCAGCTCGTCTCGCCGGCGGAGCTCCACCCGTTCGTCGTAGGCGCCCGCGCCGATGCGGCCTGCTGCCGTCCGCATCTGCTTCACAGGGCGGACGAGACGGCGAGCGAGCAACACGCTCAGGCCGATCCCGACGGCGAGAAACGCCGCAAGCAGCAGCGCCGTCCCCCAGATCTTTCCGCGGACCGGCGCGAACGCCGCGCTCTCGGGCTGCTCGACGAACACCTTCCAGCCGACCGGCCCGACGGTCGCCCAGGTGCTCAGCACCTCTTGGCCGCGGAGGTTGCGGCCGACCGTCGATCCGGTGTGGGAAGCGAGCGCTCTGGTCACCTGAGGAAAAGCCAAGGAACGATTCGTAAAAGCGGCGCGGTTCGGGTGCGCGATGGGCACGCCTCTGGCGTCGATCGCGTAGACGTATCCGGACGTCCCGAGACGGGTCTGCCTGACGAGGTCCTGAATCACCCAGAGATCGAGTGTCTCGCCAACGGCTCCGAATCCTGGTACGTGTCTTCCTTCCGGAGAGCCGACGGGGCGACCGGTTTCCCTGACCACGACCTCCATCGATCTTGCTCCGGGGTTGGACAAGAGCCGTGGCGCGTACACGGGACCGAAGTAGACCCCGGCCGCCTTCGCCCGCTTCACGGACCGATCGTGTAGGAAGTTCCCCTTGACCACGGTGAGCCCGCCGCCCGCGCTCGCGAGTGTCTTGCGCCCGGTATGGTCGACGTAGAACGCACTGGTCGCGTGATCTTCGAGCAGGGGTCGAAGCACCGCGCCCCGCGCGGTGAAGGACAAGTAGCGGCCCTGGATTGCCTGCATTCGCTTGGTCCGGTCTGCGAAGTACCGCTCGATCGTGACCGCGACCGACTTCGCCTTCTCCTGCTGCAGCCGGACCAACGCGCGCTTGTTGTCCCGATAGGACGAGGAGAGCAGGTACACGCTCGTACAGATCACCGGAACGGCGACCAGCAGCGCGCACACGGCGATGTACTTGGCCGAGAGAGACGAAAGCCACCGGGCGACCCGCTCAGTCACCGGCCGATTCCCACCTGAGCTAGCCCCGGTTGAAGCTGTACGTCCCGTCCCAGTGAAAGAGCCCCGGGACCGACGCATCGGCCTTGACACGCACACGAAAACGGAACCCGGCAAGCGTCCCCGTGCCGTCCGACATCGTGCACAGTCCGGCCCCGGTCGCGTGACGAAGGAAGCAATGGCCGGTTGCGACGGTGCCCTGCTTCACATAGATGACCGTGTCGCTGTCCAGCGCGGTCTTACCCGCCACCTGCACGTAGAAGATCTTCGAGCCCACCTTGAGCGCCTCGACGTTCGAGGACCTGATCGTGCAGTAGGCGCCGACGAGCCCGGTGAACCCCGAGCAGTCCTTTGTCGCGTGGAATGCCTTCGTCCCTCGGGGCGCCTGGTTCTGCGACGCCGCAGAGGAGACGAAAAAGACGAGAGCGGCGAGCGTACAAAAGCCGGCCGCAACGACGAGAACGCCCGGCGGCACTCCCGCTCGGCCGACCATTGATGCCTCCTTTGCTCGGGGAGCGAGCGTACCAGGCGTTTGTGCGATGTGTAGCTTTCTCGCCTCGTAGCTAGGTCTTTTCCCGATGAGTGGCTTCCACATCTTCTGACCTCCCTGGGCTGCCTCGGTATCGGATCTCGGAAGGAGATGATCGTGGTCAGAGGACACAAACGCCAGGGTGCCAGCATCCCGAAATGACCCCGTGGTGGCCTGGGCGATGACGCTCCATCGCATCCATTCCCTTCACGGCCAAGTCTGGCCAGACGTCCTCAGTAGTGGCTGTTGTTCCCGAGGGCGTCGCCGCGGCCAAGCTTGCGGCCGGACGTGTCTCCGATATCGAGGTATGGCCACATCACCACCGTGTGGTCGCGCTTCGAGGAGTTCGTCACGTGGTCGAACTGGATGACGTGGCCGATCTCGTGCGCCGCCACGGACTGGATGTCGTATGCGCCGGAGGCGCCGGTCGTCGACCACTTGAACTCGGTGTTGAACCGGATGTCCGCCTCGACCGGGTTGCCCTTATCGTCATACGCCATCACCGTGCACGCGAGCGCCCCGCTGCAGTCCTGGTCGTTCTTCAGGCTGCCCCAGTCGACTGTGCTGTAGCCGTCGTGCTTGGCTGCGCGAGATGTCTTGCCCTCGTAGTGCGCGGGCGGGTTCGCCTGGTCTTCGATGCCGCACCAGTTGATGTTGTTCGTCCACTGGCTCTGCGCGTTACGGACGGCCTTCACAACCGTCTCGCGGTCGAGGCCTGGCGCCGTCGCGCCGATCCACCACTTCCTCGTCGTGCGCCAGTACGTCTTCCCGATCGACGCCTGGGACGAGCTGTCGCACTTCACGTCCGCCCCGGTCTCCGCCGGAGTCACGGCATACACGGCATCGGATGCGCTCCGCAGCACCCCTGACGGCCGGAAGAACGCCACCGAGAGGACACGTTGCTGCGAGTCGCTGTACAGGCGGGCGAATCGGCTCCCGTCTCTGCGGTGGAGCGTGCAGAGCGACAACCGCCCGGCCAGCCGACGACGAGCAGCGTGACCTCCGGAGGGGACTCGGAACCGGAGCTCGCCTCGGACCGGCGGCGGCAGGCGCAGGCCGCACGGCCGAGCGGCGGCGCCCGGCGCTGCCTGAAGCGTGACGGAAGCGGAATCCTCCGTAGCGCTGCCGACGCATGCTGCTGCGGCGATCACGATCGCTACCGGAAGAACGCGGCGCCGGGAGAACGGCACTTCAGGCGGGCGTCAAGATTCGAGGCGAGTAGTGCCCACGGCAGGGCATACCCCAACTATAGGAACGGATCGGCCCGGCGCCCGGATCGGCCCGCAATGCGGGCGGCCAAGAACCCTCCAAATAGGCGCGGGAACGTCATGCGGGGTCGATTCCGGCCGCCTCGATCACCGTGCGGATCAGTTGGCCACCAGGCCGGCTCGATCGGGATCGGTCCGTTGGGGTTCGTCGTGCCAGATCCACCACTCGTACGGCGGCGATTGCGGATAGCCCTCCGGCGAGTCCTCCCACTCCTCTTGACGGCCAAGGGCGGTCATGTCGAGGTAGCTCCACGTGCTCCCCAGTGCCTCGTCGCCGCGGGCATCGATGAAGTAGGTGCGAAACACGCGGTCGTCCTCGCGGATGAACGCGTTCGTGCCGTGCCACTCGTCGACGCCGAAGTCCGCGTCGAAGTCGTCCGTGATCGTGTACCACGGCATCTCCCACCCCATCCGCGCCTTCAGGCGCTCGATGTCCGCCTGCGGTGCGCGCGACGCGAACGCAAGGGTCGTGTCGCGCGCATTGAGATGGGCGACATGAGCGACCTGGTCGGCCACCATGGAGCAGCCGATACAGGCGTGCTCGGGCCAACCCTCCACGCCGGGTTCGAAGAACGCGCGGTAGACGATCAGCTGGCGGTATCCGTCGAACAGGTCGAGCAGGCTCGCCTTGCCGTCCGGCCCGTCGAACTCGTACTCCTTGTCCACGGGCAGCCACGGCATCCGCCGACGCTCTGCCGCGAGCCCGTCGCGGGCGCGGGTGAATGCCTTCTCCTTGACGAGCAGTTCCTGCCGCGCGGACTCCCACTCCTCAGGCGACACGATCGGGGGCGCGTTCATCGCGGGATCTCCTTCCTCCGCTTCCTCTAGTCGGCATCTCTCGGAGGACGAGGTTCCCCAACTCGCGACGTTCGAAGCATCGGCGGGGTTGCGCGTGTGCCTACGTTCTGCCGGGGGCGATCTTCACCGGCGCGAACTTGTGTGTTTGTGCGCCGCCGTACATCGTGAACCCATCGAAGACGTCGTAGCGCCACGTGCCGGCGGCGGGGAACACGACGCGAGCGCGGTAGACACCAGTGCGCCCTGTCGGCTTGGCTCTGAACGTCAGGGACTTCGTCGGAGCGGCAGTCGTGGTGCGGACCGGCGCGACCCTGCGGATCGTCACGGTCGGCTGCAGACCGGAGAGCGGCTGGCTCGCCAGGCCGTGCTGCAGCACGGTGATGTTGACGACCCACGGCTCGTCCGCAGCAATGCCCTTCGGCGACGAGCTCAGCTTCACGGCTGCCCAGTTCCCCGCCAGCGCTGTACTCGCATACACGAGGGCCACGGCTGCGACGACGATGAGTGACCTGCGCACGAGCGACCTCCTCTGTTCGGATGCCGCGTATACACCGGCCCGGTGTAGCAGGTTCCCCTGGGGGTTTCGTCGAGCGCCTTGCGGCTCGACATACCTTGTGCTTCTATGCATAGCACTTCGATCCGTGGAGGGAGATGCACATCGACAAGGATCTCGTCGCGGCCTCGGCGACACCGCTCGTGCTCGCGATCCTTGCGGAGAGCGAGAGCTACGGGTACGCCATCCTCAAGCGGGTGCGTGCGCTCTCCGGGGGTGACGTCGAGTGGACGGACGGGATGCTCTACCCGCTGCTCCACCGCCTCCGCCGACTCGGGTACGTGACGACGGAGTGGCGATCGCCACCGGAAGGGCGTCGTCGCCAGTACTACATGATCACGGACGAAGGACGCGCAGCTCTTGCCGACCAACAGCGGCAGTGGGTGGCCGTAACCCGCGCGCTGAATGACGTCTGGCCGGGCTCCGGCGGGCTGCTGACGGCGGCCGGGGAGGTGTGACGATGGAGAGCGTCGAGTCACAGATCGCAGAGTGGCGGGCGTTTGTGGCACGCGCCCCGTCGGTCAACGGCCATGACGTCGACGAGCTGGAGGATCATCTCCGCCACCAGATCGCCGAGCTGAGCGCGGCCGGGCTCGCCGAAGACGAGGCCTTCCTGGTCGCCGTGAAGCGGATGGGCGACCTCGACACCCTGTCCCGCGAGTTTGCACGCGAGCACAGCGGCCGACTGTGGAAACAGCTCGTTCTGGCGGGTGACGAGCCGGAGCGCGCCGCAAGCGGCTGGATCGAGGCCTTCGCCTTTGCCGCCGCCGCCGCTGTCGCGATCCAGATCGCGCGCCTCGCTGCTGATTTCCCGGACGAAGAACCGAGCTGGTTCGCGCGAAACCTCAGCCTGTTCGTGCTGCCGTTCCTCGCCGCGTACTTCGCTCACCGACGGCAGGTCGACGTCCGCGGATGGGTGCTGACAGCGGCGCCGTTCGCGCTCGCGGCACTCGTGATCAACGTCTACCCGTGGGACGCGGACTCCGACACCGAGGTCCTCGTCGCGTTCAGCCTGCCCGTCGCGCTCTGGTTCGTAGTCGCATTTCCGTACATGGGCTGCACGATCCGTTTGCACGAGCGGCGTATGGACTCCGTCCGGTTCACGGGCGAGTGGTTCATCTACTACGTGCTGATCGCGCTCGGCGGCGGCGTGCTCATGGGCCTGACCGCGGCGATCCTCGAGCCCGCGGGGGTCGACGTCGAGCGGATCGCCGAGTGGGTGCTGCCTTCGGGGGCGGCGGGCGCCGTGATCGTCGCGGCGTGGCTCGTCGAGTCGAAGCAGCGCGTCGTCGAGAACATGGCGCCCGTGCTCACGATGCTCTTCACGCCGCTGTTCGCAGTGATGCTGGCGTGCGCAGCCGTCGTCTACGCGGTGACCGGGCTCGGCGGCGCGTTCGATCGCGAGCTCCTCAGCGTCATCGACGCGCTGCTGGTGGTCGTCCTCGCGCTCGTCCTGTACGGGATGTCCGCGCGCGAGCCGTCCACGTCGCCGAACTGGATGGACGGCATCCAACTGGTCGCCGTGGTCAGCGCGCTCGTGCTCGACCTGATGGTGCTCGGCGCGATGATCGCTCGGATCGGCGAGCTGGGGTTCACCCCGAACCGAACGGCAGCGCTCGGCCTCAATCTCGTCCTGCTCGTGAACCTGGCCGTAGCCGCCTGGCTCTCCGCTCGCTTCCTCAGACGACGCAGCGGGTTCCACCAGCTCGAGCGCTGGCAGACCACCTACCTTCCCGTCTTCGCCCTCTGGGCCGCCACGGTCGTGGTCGTCTTCCCGCTGGTGTTCGGCTTCGACTGATCACGCGACTGCCCGCACACCCGCGTCCAGCGGCAGCGGTTCAGTAGCATCGCGGCCGTGCGCGAGTTGCGTCCGGGTCTGTGGCACTGGCAGGCACCCCATCCGGGCTGGGAGCCGAGCGAGCCGTGGGACAAGAACGTGTCGTCCTACGCGATCGACGACGCGGAACGCCTGCTGCTGTTCGACCCGCTGGGCGTGCCGAGCGAGATCGAGGCGCTCGCGGCCGACCGCGATGCGGCGATCGTCCTCACCGCGCCGTGGCACGAGCGGGACTCGCAGCACCTCGTGGAGCGGCTCGGCATGCCGGTGTACACGCCGCTGCCCGACAGCGCGCAGTACCTCATGGACACGTACGGCGTCACCGCCGAGCAGGCGGGCGACGGCAGCCCCGATGTCGTCTGGCTGCTCCGCGAGGGCAAGGGTGAGGCCCGCCCGTACTCGGCGGGCGACCGGCTGCCATTCGGTGCCGACGTGTTCCACGGGCACAAGCCGAACGACACCGTGCTCTGGGTCGAGAGCCAGCGCGCCGTGATCTCCGGCGACACGCTCGTCGACTTCGGCCAGGGCCTCGAGATCAACGAGCGGTGGCTCCGCCCCGGCGTCACGCGCGAGGAGATCGCCGAGGGGCTGCGCCCGCTGCTCGAGCTGCCGGTCGAGCACGTGCTCGCGACGCACGGCGGGCCGACCGACCGGGCGGCCCTCGAGCGCGCGTTGTCCCCTTCCTAGAGGCGCTCGTGGAACGATTCAGCTTCGCGCCCGAGGTGGCGTTCGTACCTCGCGGGGATCTCCTCGATCGCGTGACGGTCGCGCCGCTGACGCTGTCTCTCGACGAGGGCTCGCCTGTCCAGGCGGCGATCTTTCGATTCGAGCCGGGTGGCCGGCTCCGTCGGCACCCCGCGACCTACCCGCAGATCCTCGCCGTGCTCGAGGGCTCAGGCGAGGTCAGCGGCGCGGACGGTGCCGATGAACCCATCGAGGCAGGCGAGGCGGTCTTCTGGCATCGGGACGAGGAGCACGAGACGAGATCAGCCGGAGGACTGACCGCGCTCGTCATCGAGGGCGAGAATCTCGATCGGTTCCGGGAGCGTCCGAAGCCTGCCGCTTGACCCGCTCTAGGGGCTCGTGAGGAACAGTCGCTTCTCCGTTGCGAGGTGTGGCGCCCACTCGAGGCGCGTCGCGCCTCCGAAGCGCAGGTAGGCGCGGAGCGCATCGCGCATCGCGTCGACGAAGCCCTCGGCGCGCCGCGGCGCGAAGCCGTCCTCCCACCAGAGGCCCAGCACCTCGACCTTGGCGCCGTCCCGGTCGATCCGCGGCTCGATGCGGCCGACGAAGCGGTCTCCGAAGAGCAGCGGCAGCACGTACCAGCCGAAGCGCCGCTTCTCCGGTGGGAAGAAGAGGTCCCAGACGTAGTCGAACGCGAAGAGGGAGCCCAGGAGCGGGCGGTCCCAGACGAGCGCGTCGAACGGGGGCAGGAACGCGGCGGTGGGCGCGGCCTCCGGGGGATCCTCCAGCAGCCGGACCTCTTCCGCAGGCACGAGCCGCTTCCCTCGCACGCCCTCGACCTCGACGAGGACGAGCGCGCCGTCCGCGACGAGCTCCTCGCGCAGCGCCGTCCGCCCCGGATACCCGGGCAACCTCTCGTCCGGCTTCGCAGGCCCGAGCCCGCCGAAGATGTCGCCTCCGCCGCTCATGCCGAGGAGGCCGTGAGCGCGGTAGCGCGAGAGCATCTTGTGCCGGAGCTGCTCCCACTGCGGGACGCTGTGCGCGAGCACGTCGGCCGGGAGCAGCCGCTCGATGAGGTCGTAGTAGCGCCGGTTTCCTTCGCGCCGCGCGAGGCCGAGCGCGCCGGTGACGGAGTACGCCTCGAGCACGGCCCGCACGGTGTTCGCAGGAGCCCCGAACCAATCGGTCGTCTCTCCGTGCCTGCGGTCGAAGTCGAGCGCCGACAGCGGCCCCTCCGCGCGGATGCGCTCGAGCACGTGCTCGCCGACCTCGGCGTTCTCGGCGAGGAGGCGGCGCGGGTTCCGGGCCAGCGTTCCCCGGAACCACGGGAACTCGCTCACCGGAACGAGCGAGAGGCCCTTGTTCTGGGCCTCGAAGATCTCCCGGCGCTGGTAGAGGAGGTCGCACCAGGAGGGGTCGTAGCCGGCGACGCGCGCGTGCAGGACGAGGTCGTGGGTGCGACCGGCAACCGCGATCGGATCGAACTGGATCGAGCCGAGCCGACGGAAGACCTCGAGCACGGCGTCCGGCCCTCCCTCGAGCGAACGCGCGGGAGCGAGCGCGTGGCGCGCGACGAGAAAGCGACGCGCGGCATCGGCAGTCACCCTCACGCGCGGGACGCTATCCGGTGGCAGGCCGCAGCGGTCCGAGGCTCGTCGCCGCCGATCAGCCCCTCCTTATGCCCGCCGTGTCGCCGCGAGGTCCTCCAGCTCCTGTCTGTCGATCAGCTCTCCCGGGATCACGGCGACGCGGCAGCGCGTTCGCGCGCTGAGAGTCGCCGTTCGCGTGCCGCCCTCGAGCAACGCCTTCTCGCCGACGATCGCGCCCGGCCCGATCTCGGCGACCTCTTCGCCGTCGATCACGACGGCGAGCACGCCGTCGAGGACGAGGTAGAGCTCGTCGCCGGGCGCGCCCTGCTCGACGAGCGTGTCGTCCGGCTCGAGCGTGCGCCGCTCGGGGATGGACTTGCCCGCCATCAGCTCGCGCGAGATCTCCCGTTCGAGCGCGCTCTCTGCGGCCGTGACGAACGCCTCGGACTCCTCGTCGCCCCACGGCGTCTGCTCTCCGTGCGCCTCCCGGTACCAGGCCTTGAAGTCGATCGTCCCCGACTTCGCGACGAGGTTTCCGTCCCGATCGTAGATCCAGTGCCGAGGGAACGTGCTCGCTCCGACGAGCTCGTGCTCCGAGGATGCCGTCTGCTCGGATCGTGAGCGCCAGCGTCGTCCAGGCGGTCGCGGAGTGGATCCGGAAGAACGGTCGCCCGGTCACCCTGCGCGGAGCCGGGAACCCGGCGCGGCCGCCGACCGTCTGCACGAAGCGGACGGCGTCGTCCTGAACCTCGGGCTCCTGGCGGAGGACCTCGAAGGCGACGCCCGGAATCGTGACGTCCGTGACGCCGAGGCTGAAGGTCGTCGAGCCGACCAGTCCGGTGCCCTCGTACCCGTGGCCGATGATTTTCCCGTCGTCCACGTCGATCCAGGCGGCGAGGCGATGAGCCTCTCGAAAGCGATCCTCGGCGCGCAGGCGCTCGAGGTCGCCTTCCTCGACGCGCTCCGGCGGCGGCTCGTCGTAGCGCGCTACCCCGAGCTCGAACGGAAGCTTCGGCATCCCCTCGATCGCATCCGACGGGATCCAGGAGATCGCAGTGACAGATGACTCCACGCGCATCTCGCGCCCCTCTCGTCGACGCTCTGCAACGCTAGAGCATCCAGCGAGCCTTGCCTAGCTCCGGAGGGCTGCTGCTCGGGCCGCCAGAGCGCGGCTCGTGGCGTGCGATCCTTTCCAGGTGGCCGTACCGACGCGCGACGACCAGGCGGCGCTCCCGGACACGTCGCGCGAACGTGCCAGCGTGTTCATTTCGTACGCACGCGAGGACGAAGGGATCGTCACGCGACTCGGCTCAGCACTGCGCGCGAACGGCCGTGATGTTTGGGTCGACACGGAGGACATTCGCGGCACCGAGGAATGGGCGCGGGCGATCGATGCCGGCATCGACTCGTCCGATGCCATCGCGTTCGTGCTCGGCCCCGCATTCCTCGCCTCCGTGCAGTGCCGCCGCGAGCTCGAGTACGCGGTGCAGAAGGGCAAGCGTCTCGTGCCACTGCTCGCGCACCAGGTCGATCCCGCGGACGTGCCCTCTGAGCTCGGCCGCTTGAACTGGATCACGATCGGCGACGTCGATCCTGCCGCTGTCGGTGCGCTCGAGCAGGCGCTCGACACCGACCTGGACTGGGTTCGGACGCACACCGACCTGCTCGTGCGCGCGGTCGCGTGGGAGACCCGGAACGAAGACAGCGGGCTGCTGCTACGAGGGCGACCGCTCGCGGACGCCGAGCGCTTCCTGGCGACCGCGGCTGGCAAGGAGCCGCCTCCGGCACCGCTGCACATCCGCTACGTGCTGGCAGGACGTCGCGCAGCGACCCGACGTCAGCGGAGCACGATCGCCGTGGTGACGGTGTTCCTCCTCGTCGCGGTCGCCCTGGCCGCACTCGCCCTGGTCCAGCGCAACCGAGCGGTGCACGAGTCGAACCTTGCGACGTCGCGCGAGCTGGCGAGGTCGAGCACCGACGTCACGGCCAGCGATCCCGAGCTCGCGCGCCTCCTCGCGGTCGAGGCCATGGAGCGTGCGAAAACTCCCGAGGCCATCGCCGCGCTCAGGCGCGCCGTGGCGCAGCCCGCCATTCGACTCGACACGGCGCCGGGGACGACGCTGGTCACGCTCTCCCCGGACGGGAACCGCGCTGCGCTGCGTCGACGCGACGAGACCCTCGACGTCCTCGACGTCGCGTCCGGTCGTCCAATCGCGTCCGGCTTGAAGGGGACGAGCTCGACGGCCCGGGTCGTGTTCGCTCCGGGCGGCCGCTGGCTTGCGGCCACGACCGACGGAGGCGACGTGATCCTGTGGGATCTCCAGCAGGACCGTCGGCAGCGCGTGGAAGGCCAGTTCGCGACGCTCGCGTTCAGCGAGGACGGCTCGCAACTGCTCCTCGTCGAGCGCAGGGGTACCGTAGCCATCGTCGACCCACGGTCGCCCGGACGGCGCATCACTCTCCCGGCCGACGCCGATGAGTCTTTTGCATTCGGCCTCGCGACGGCAGCGTTCGCACCGCGGGGCGACCTCGTGGTGACGTGGAACGAGGACTCGCCGCGCACCCAGGTGTGGGATGCACGTACGGGTGATCTCCGGTCCGTGCTCCGTCACGGCGCGAACATCACCGACGCGGACATCTCGGCGAACGGAGACCTCGCCCTGACTGCCGGTCGTGACATGACCGTTCGCTTCTGGGATCCAACGACGGGAGCCGAGAGAGGCCGTTCGCTCACTATTCCGACCGCGGACAACGACCCGGAGGAGTACGACATCGCCGCCGCCTCGTTCTCACCCCAGAGCTCGGCAGTCGTGGCCACGCAAACCTACGACCACCTCCAGGTATGGGACGCACGCGACGCAGAGCTGCAGCTGAACCTGCCGAACCGGTTCGACGACAGCACCCGCCAGGGGTTCGGCCCGCAGGCGCCGTACCTGCTGACCGGGTCCGGCATTCACGACTGGGCCCACGACCGCACGATCGTCGAGCCGCCGATGCGGGTGGCCCTGCTTCAGGGGGACGGCGCCTTCCAGTCGGTGGAGCGGCTCGGCGACCGGTACCGAGTGTGGTCCGGCCAGGCTGAGTCGACCCTCATCGACTTCGAACGGAGCGCCTGGGATGTGTCTTCGGCAAGGGGCCGCGTCGCAGTCGGGTATACGGACGGAACCGCGGAAGTCCGCCACGCCGGAAGCGGGAAGGTGTTGCTGCGTGTACCCCGTCGCGACTCCGAGCGAGTCGGCGTCGAGCTGTCACCCGACGGCCGCAAGGTCGCCGTCAACCAACGGGTGGACCTCGGCGGGCGAGGCGGCGTCGAGCTGTGGGACGTCGAGCGCCGCGAGCGGCGGTCGCTCGATGAGTCTGTCCACCGCGGCGATCGGCTTCAGCGCCGATGCCACGCGCGTGCTGGTGTTCACGAACAAGGGAGCGGGCGCGTACGCGGTGATCGACACCGAGACCGGCGACGCGATCGGACGGACGTTCGCATTAGCGTACGGTGCTGGTCGACTCGGTCGCGCTCTCGCCCGACGGCCAACTGTTCGTCCAGCCGACCGCCGACCCTACGATCGAGGTCTACCGCGTCGCGGATGGCAGCCGCGTCGTGCGGCCGCTTCGCGCCTCCCAGGCATTGGACGTGGCGGTCTCGCCCGACAACGAGCTGCTCGCCTCGGGCAGCAACGACGGCGCGATCATCTGGGACGTCGACGCCGGCCGGCGGGTCGCGACGTTGCGCGCTCACGAAGACGAGGTGACGCGCGTCGCGTTCAGCCCCGATGGTCGCCTGCTGCTCACACGGGGCAACGACGGCACGCTGCGCGTGTGGGAGGCCAGGACCGGTGCGCCCGTCGCGACGTGGAGCGGTCTTCCCGAGCCTGTTCCGGGGTCCGAGCAGATCGACACCCTGTCGGTGGTGGATCGTGGCCTCGATTTCTCGGCCTCCGGTGACGCGCTCCTGCGCGCGGACGACGGCTTCGTCTACCGCATCCCCTGCCCGGGATGCGCGGAGCCCGACGAAATGCTCGCACGGGCAAGGACGGATACCCGCCGTTCGCTCACGGACGACGAGAGGCGTCAATACCTGCACGAGGGCTAGTAATCCGACCACGGTGACGAGGCGCAGCCGGTAGTAGAGCCGCTGGAACTTCGCTGCGCGCTCCTCCATCCACAGCACCTGCTCGAGCCAGCGCGACGTGAAGAAATCTTGCTGGCGCTCGTCGAGGTCGGTGTGCGCGACAAGGCGCTCGAACGTCGCTCGCAGGTCGGCGAGGCGGGTGTCAGACACGGTCAGGTTCTCCCTTCGAGAAGGTCGTCGAGGATCTGCGTGAGGTCGTCGCTATCGCTCGCGGCGACCGTGTGCATACGTCCCGACTCGACGAGCTTCCGCGCGCGCGCGCCCACGATCGGATCGCCGTCGACGGCGGCCGCGATCGTGTCGGCGGTTCGCCCGCTGCCCCTGATCACGACCACCGCGCGCACGGCCTCGATGCTGTGCTCGACGTCGAGCCAGGCGGTCTCCCCGCCGTTGGCGAGAACCGTCGCGGAACCGCGGCCCGCGGCAAGGACACTCGCGACCCGCGCAACCCACGGCGCCTCGTCACCCCACTCGGCGCCCGGCACCAGCACGAAGTGCGTGTGGTTGCGCTCGAGTGTCACCGCATCGTCGGTCACCACCCGATCGCCGTAGGCCGCCAGCCCCTCCACGACGACGCCGACGAGTGGGAACGTGTGCGATCCGGCTGACCGTGCGGCCCCCATCAGGCGCATGACGCCGTCGTCGGTGCCGCCGTCCACGACCGTCGCGCCCGCTCTCTCGACGAGCGGCGCCAGGACGTCGGCGAACAGGGTGCTGAGGCCGGGGGTCTCGTCCGGCATCCCCGAGGCGCCGCCGACCACGACCAGCACCGGGCGGGCCGACAGCCCGAGCAGTTGCGGGACCTCGTTAAGGTCGCGGAGCTCGGAGGCTCGGACCGCCTTGGCAATCGTGTCGTTACCGAGATCGAGTGGGAAAGCCGGCTTCACTCCGCTGATCCTTACGGAGGACGACGGGCTGCGCCGTATCGGGTCGGGCGTCTCAGCCGGTGTCGGAAGCCACCCGTCGCGGTACGCGGTCGGCTTGCGGGGCGGGAGCGAGGAGTACGCGACGTCGCCGTCCATCGTGTCCTCCTCGACGCTCGCGCCGTGGCGCCTCGCGACCTCGTCGGCGGGGAAGCCGAGCGAGTCGGGCTGCCCGTCGTGCTCACGAGAGCCCACGGCGATCACGAGGCACGGGCCGCTTCCCGCGCCGACGATCACATGCCTCGTGTTCGGAGGGGAGTGGACGAAGTCCCACGCACGCAGTGATCGCTCCTCGCCCTCGACGACGAGAACCGCTTCGCCCGAGATGACGAGAAACGCTTCCTGGTCGGCTTCCCAGTGGTACATCGCCATTGGTTCGCCGGGCATGAGCACGAACGGGTTGACGCCGAGTTGGTCGGCGTTCCGGCGCCAGCCCTCGAAGTCGTCGGAGACGACGCAGACGGCGCCGCGGCCGTCGGCGTGGCGCCACTCGGCGTCGCGCATGTTGAGGACGTACCAGCCGTCGCCCTTCGGGGTGAGCCCGTGCTCGGTCCGCTCCAGTTTCGACTCGTGGACCACGGGCTCGGAGCTTAGCGACGTCCAGCAAGAGGATCCTGAGCGCGCCGAGACTCACGGTGGACGCATACGCTCGCCTCGTGAGCGAGCGGATCGTGGTCCTCGGAGCGGGCTTCGGCGGGCTCGAGCTCGCGACCGTGCTCTCGGAAACGCTGGGAGAAGACGCCGGTGTCACGCTGATCGACGACGGCGACGCGTTCGTCTTCGGCTACTCGAAGCTCGACGTCATGTTCGGTCGGGCAGGTCTCGAATCCGTTCGCTTGCCGTACTCCGACTTCGCGAAGCCGGGTGTTCGCTTCCTCGCGGAGACGATCACCGAGATCGACGCGGACGAGCGGCGGGTCACGACCAGCGCCGGCGCGCACCAGGCGGATGTTCTCGTCGTGGCTCTCGGCGCCGACTACGACTTCGACGCGACGCCCGGGCTCGCGGCGGGTGGGAACGAGTTCTACTCCGTGGCTGGCGCCGACAGGCTCCGTGAGGTGCTCCCGACGTTCGCGCGTGGTCGCGCGATCGTGGGCGTGTGCGGCGCGCCGTTCAAGTGCCCGCCCGCGCCGAGCGAGGCGGCGCTCCTCCTTCACGACTTCCTCGTCGAGCGAGGCGTGCGAGACCACTGCGAGATCTCGCTCGTGATGCCGTTCTCGATCCCGGTTCCGCCGTCGCCCGACACCTCCGCCGCACTGCTCGGAGCGTTCGCCGAGCGGGGCATCCAGTTCGTCCCGGGACGCAAGGTCGCCGCGCTCGACCCGGGGGGCGCGGTCGCGGCCCTCGAGGACGGGACCGAGCTGCCGTTCGACCTCTTCCTCGGTGTCCCCAAGCACCGTGCGCCCGATGTCGTCCTCGCGAGCGGGATGGCCGAGGACGGGTACATCCCGGTGGACTCGCGCACGCTCGAGACGCGCTTTCCCGGCGTCTATGCGGTCGGCGACGTCACGACGGCCGGCGTGCCGAAGGCGGGCGTCTTCGCGGAGGGTGCCGCGCGCGTGGTCGCAGCGACGATCCTCTCGCGGCTCGGGCGAGGCGAGGAGCCGGATGTGTACGACGGACGCGGCTCGTGCTACGTCGAGTTCGGGTCCGGCCGCGTGGGTCGCGTGGACGTGGACTTCCTCTCCGGTCCCACGCCGACCGGCACGTTCCGGGAGCCGTCTCCGCAGGTCCGCGCCGAGAAGGAGCACTTCGGGGCGAGTCGTGGCGCGCGCTGGTTCGCTCGCTGACGAGGGCTGAGGTGTTAGGGCTTCCTTGACACGTCAGGAACTCCCTGACAGTATGTCAGGGCTAACCTGACACAACGGAGGTTCGATGTCTACTGCAACGGAGGGGCTCCGTCGGTGCGGTGCACCTTCTGCCTGAAGCCAGCGAACGAGGTCCGCAAGCTGATCGCGGGTCCGGGGATCTACATCTGCGACCAGTGCGTTCAAGCGTGCGTCGACATTCTCGGACAAGCCCCAGCAGATCCAGGCTCGAGCGAGCAGCAACTGCCATCGTGGCAGTCGATGACCGATGCGGAGGTCCTTCATCGACTTCCGCGGATCGCGGCGGTGGCATCGCAGGTCGACGGTGGGCTCCGGAGATGGGTCGAAGAGGCGCGCCGGCGAGGGAGCTCGTGGGCTGACATCGGAGATGCCCTCGGGATGTCACGACAATCTGCCTGGGAGCGCTTCTCCGGCGGCGGCTCGGACTCTGCGGAGATCGAGAGCGTCGCCGGGAGCTAGTCCTCGCCTTCCCAGTACTCGGCCGTGGGTCCGGGCCTCGCGAACATGACGTCTTCGTCCTCGACGCCCTTGGCGAGAACCTTTCCGGTATCGAGGTACTCGATGATCTCGCCGCGGATCGTCGAGGAGAGCATGAGTACGCGAATCGGCGAGTCTGTTCGGTTGATGATCTGATGCGCACCCTCCTTGCCGCGCGGAAAGCAGACGACGTCACCCTCCTTCAACACCTGCTCGCCTTCGGGCGCACGCAACGTCGGCTCGCCGCGGAGCACGATCACCCATTCCTCGTTCAGGTAATGCGTGTGGTACGGCCACAGCTTGCTGCCAGGCTCGACCTCGGACATGGTCGCGCCGATCAGCTCACCGCCGATGTGTTGGCCGACGAGCGCGCCCTTGGCGCGCCAGCCCTCGCGGTCCCTCGTCCCGTCCCACTCGTCGCTGTTGAGGTTGAAACTCTTCATTCGATGAACGATAGCCACGTCTCAAGGGACATTCCCGCACACTCGCGCATGCCAACCAGACGCACCTAGACTCCCTTCGTCAGCTGGCCACGCCGGTGAGCGGAGGGCGCGATGAGTGACTACGAGATTCGGCCGCTCGATGCCTTGACGTGGGATGCCTTCGCCCGGCTCGCCGAGAAGCACAAGGCCGCACGACCTGCAGGGCGAACAGATCCGGTCGCAGTTCCTCTACAGCGCCACGCGCAGCCTCTTCGAGGAGGTCGGCTTCAGCTACGAGCGACCCAAGGGGAAGAAGAACTGCGTGATGCGCACAGCTGTTTCACCCGTCGAAGCCCCCTGACTGGCTCCCGTCGGGTGTCGCAGGCGACTTCGTAGATCGGACCCGTGTCCGAGAGCGAGCACGAGCTCGAGCACGACCCTGAGCATCAGGTCACTCCGCTCGAACTGTTCTTCGATCTGACCTTCGTCTTCGGCATCACCCAGGTCACGGTCATGCTCGCGGACGACCCGACGTGGAGGGGAGTGTTTCGAGGGATGCTCGTTCTCGCGGCGCTGTGGTGGGCGTGGGGGGTGTACGCGTGGCTGACGAGCGCGATGGATGTCGACGAGGGTGGCGTTCGCCTGGCGATGCTCGCGGCGATGGGCGCAATGTTCGGCGTCGCCTTGGCGGTGCCGGGCGCCTTCGGAGACGACGCGCCCTTGTTCGGCGCCGCGTACTTCCTCGTTCGTCTCCTGCATCTCGTTCTCTCCGCGATCGTGGTGCGCGACGATGCCGACCGTCGCAGCGCACTCCTCCGATTCGCGCCGACCGCGATGTTCGGCGCCTCCCTGATCCTGTTCGCGGGCTTCCTCGACGGGCGTGTACGCATCGCTGTCTGGCTCGCCGCGCTCGCGATCGACTACCTCGGCCCAGCAGTGGTCGGAGTCGGCCGCGGCTGGCGCGTCGCACCCGAGCACTTCGCGGAGCGCTACGGATTGATCATCCTGATCGCACTCGGCGAGTCGATCATTGCGATCGGCCTCGGGGCTGGTCTCGAGCTCGACACTGGTGTCGTCGCCGCGGCGGCGCTCGGGCTTGTCGTCGTCTCGGCTCTCTGGTGGCTCTACTTCGACGTGGCAGCGATCTTTGCGCGAAGACGCCTCATGCGGGCGACCGGACTCGAGCTACACCGGCTCGCCCTGCACGCATACAGCTACCTCCATCTGCCGATGGTCGCCGGCATCGTGCTCTTCGCGTTCGGTCTCAAGACGACGGTCGGCGACGTCGGCGAACCGCTCCACGCCGTCCCGGCCGTCGCCCTGTGTGGTGGTGCCGCGCTCTATCTGCTCGCGCACGTCGCGTTCCTCTTCCGCACCACCGGCCGTATCTTCCGGCGGAGATCGTTCGGAGCGCTCGCGTTGCTCGCCCTCGTCCCTGCTGCGCTCGCCATCCCGGCGCTTGCCGCGCTCGGTCTCGTCAGCGCAGTGTGCGCGGCCGTCGTGGTGTGGGAGGTGGTCCGCTACCGCGAAAGCAGGGTCCGCGTGCGGCACCCCGAGCTCATGGTGTGAAGCGCTACCTCGCGCCGATCGGCTCAGGCCGTGCGCAGGGCGTCGACACTCGCGGTCTCGACGAGAGCACCCACCGTCCGCGCAAGCTCTCGGTCCGAGGTGACGAACGCGTCCGCCTGAAGCTGCGTCAGCGCCACATACTCGGCGTCGCACGTCGTTTCCCACCCGAGTTGATCCGCGACCTTCCACGCCTGCGCTTGCAGCACCTTGTCTCCGAGGAAGCGAACCTTCAGCGAGTTGATGCGTCGTACCCGCTCGCGGCCTTCCGCGGCCGAGATTTCACCTCGACGCGCGGCCTGGTACAGCGCTGACAGCGCCTGAGAGCGGATGAGCGTCGGCGCAACGAGCTTGTGCTCGGCGGCGACCTCGATCTCGCCGGCGGCAATCCGGAGCAGCGTCTCGCAGTCGACCACGAACCGCGTCACGGCGCAGACGCTATCCGCTCGGCCATCGCTTTCTACAGGTGTCTAGTAGATGTGCAGCTTGTCCAGCAGAGCGAGCGGCTCGTCGAGAGACTCGAACAGGTCCTTGTTGTGCTTGATCATCTTGCTTCGCATGTAGACGCGAAGCCACTGCTTGTAGCTGTACAGCTCGTAGCGATCGAGCATCTCCGTGAGTGGTAGGTCTCGCTGCGCGAGGAGTCCCGCCAGGTACATCGCACACTCGAAACCGAGCGAGATGGACTGGAAGTACGGAGAGCCGATGGCCGAATCGCCGGCGAGGAACACCGGTGAGGTGGCGAAGGGGTGGTCGCGTGGCCCGGCTGTGAGCCACTGCCGGTTGGTCGCATTGCGAGCCCGGTACAGATCGAGGGGAATCCGGACGATCTCGAGGTCGCCGAGTATCTCGCCGTGCGTCTCCTCCTTGATCTTGTCGATGAACCGGTCCATCGACTGAGCGACGCTGGGGAAGTCGCTGCGAAGCAGCTCGCCGTCGAATCGGGACGGCATCGTCTCGAAGTCCTCGGCGGAGATGTTGACGACCCCCGTCACGTGGCTGACGCTGCCGTCGTAGTGCGTGCGGTGGACCATCGGAATGAACTTGTACTGGGCGTTCTCGGCGTTCTTGTAGTACTTGCAGTACTCGTTGCAGTCGTAGGACCGGCCGTACAGGAAAGTGATGACGAGCGCGTACTCGAGCCGGATCTTGAGGGTGTTCGCGCCTCCATCCGTCTCGCCCGCACCAGGCGTCAGGTGATCCCGGAGGAGTGAATTGCTGCCGGTGCAGTCGATCAGGACGTCTCCCGGCTCGAGCATCGCTATTGCGTCCTCGGCCGTCACGACGGCAGCCGTGCGCTGCACCCCGTTCGCCGCGCGCGCATCGATCAGCTCGCTGACGGCGCGCTCGATCGAGTTGAGCGGGCAGAAGCCCAAGGTCCAGTCGCGAAGAAGCGCCATCAGGTCCGGAGGAATCGATTGCCTGAAGGCGACGCCCTCGTGGAGTTCGGCCGGGTCGAAGACCGCGTCGACGTTGTCTCCGTCGATGTAGTCCGTGCGGTAACTGTCGACCGAATCCGCCACGAGGTACGGCGCGAGCTGAACCATCCGCGTGCGTGTGTACTCATGTCGCTTCTCGTACAGCCGCACCGAGAATCCCTCCATCGACTGCAGCAGAGCCGTGAGCATCAGACCCACTGGTCCCGCTCCGACCACGTGCACTCGTACGCTCGACGGCAACGTCTCTCGAGCCGTGGTATCGGAGGTCGCTGCCATTACACGGTGAGGCTACTCGCGGCTGGCCTCGACCACGAAGTCGGTCTTCGCGTCGGTGTACCCGGCGCGGTCGTCGCGAAATCGCACTGCGAGGTCGCGCTTGAGCTCGTCGTACCTGGCGGCAAGCTCAGGGCTCTCCCGTAGCCGGTCGCGAAACGCAAGTTGCGCGCGCAGCTCTTCGCTGTCGGTCGGCGAGACATAGAGGTGATGGTCGCGCTCGCCCTTCGGGGCATCGAATGCCTCGCGTCCCTCCACGCCGAGGTTTCCCCGATGGACGTAGCCGATGGCCGGAGTCGATCGATCGCCGAAAGCACGTCGCCAGGCTCGACCACGATCACGAGGTCGACCAGATCCTTCGCTGCCAGTCCAGGAACCGCGGTGGAGCCGATGTGCTCGATCGCGACGGCTATCTCGCCGACTGACGGCGCCTGCACGATCACGAAGCCGCTCGAACTCGAGCGGCCACTCGGGCTTGTAGTCGACGATGACGATCGGCTGCGCCACGTCTGGGCCATTGTGCTGCGTTGAGGCGCACAGCCTGGCCTAGGGCGAGGTGAGCATGGAGCGCGACTCCGCGCGGGCCTCGCGCCACCAGACGAGCTCGTATGTGTGCAACGCCAGCCAGACGAGGGTGACGAGCGCCAGTGCGGCGAGTGCCGGGACCACCGTCGCGAGAGGAACCATGAGCAGGAGCACGAGTGAGGTGACGAGGCGGCCGCGGCTCACCGCCACTCGTCGCTCGATCCGAATCCGGATCGCCGAGTAGGTGAGCAGGTAGACGGCGCTTCCGCCGCAGAGCGCGAACGCGGTTACGGAGTCGAGCTCCTCGCCGACGTGGCCGACGATGGTCTTCATTGCGAAAGCGAACAGCACGATGCCGACGATCATCGGGAAGTGGGCGTACGAGTACACGTCGCGCGCGAACGCGACGCGTTCCGGGCCCCGGCGGTCGCCGAGCATCTGCTCTCCCCGAATCGCGAAGAAGTCGAAGTAGGCGAGCCAGAACGACGTGGCGATCAGGAGGCCGAGGACTGCGGCAACGACCTCACCTGGCCCGATGCCGATCCCCGTCGCACCGATCCCGATCGAGATGAACGCCTCGCCGAGCGCGATGATGATCACGAGACCGTGCCGCTCCGCGAAGTGTGATGGGTGCAGGCGCCAGCCCGTCGATCCACTCAGCACGGCGCCGACGTAGGTGACGGCGAGCGCCGCGAGCCAGAGCCCGATGCGCGCGTCGTCCGTGAATCCCGCGAGGACGATCAGCGTCGCTCCGAGCAGCGACCACGGCGCGAGTCGGAGCACCGCGCCGAGGAGGTCGCGAGTCCCCCGGCCGGCAAGGGCGTAGAGCGCGAGGTGCATCGCGCAGACGGCCAGGAAGGCGGCGCCGAAGAGGACGCCGTCGCCGTCGAACACGCCGGGCACGGCAAGCGCCGCAACGAACATCGCGATCAGCGCCACGAGCAAGGCGGCACCGACGAAGCTCTCCTCGGGGTCGACGGTGTTCGTCAGCCAGGCGTAGGCGGTCCAGGCCCACCAGAGCGCCGCGAGCACGAGCACGCCGCGACCGATTCCGGCGAACGTCGGGTCGGCAGTGAGCAGCGTCGCGACCTGCGTGAACGCGAACACGAAGACGAGGTCGAAGAAGAGCTCCCGCGGGGTGACGCGGTGCTCGTGGTCGACTGCCGTAGCGGGCATCCGGTGCGACCTTAACGGGCCTCCTCCGAGACCCAACGCCGAGGGTCCCTTGACGGTCGCCTCCCCGGAGCGTCACCCTTGGGGCGGAGATGCGTCTACTCGCTCTGCCGCTGCTGGTGCTCGCAATCGCGCCGTTCGCCTCGACGATCCGGGAGCTCCCCGAGCCGCTGCGGGTCAGCCTCGTCGGGGAGTCCTGGAGACCGGGCTGCCCTGTCTCGCTCTCGCAGCTGCGACTGGTCACCGTGTCCCACTGGGGGTTCGACGGTCGTGTGCACGAGGGCCAGCTCATCGTGAACCGCGACTCCGCTCGGCAGCTCACGACCGTGTTCCGGAAGCTCTACGACCTGCGCTTCCCGATCCGGCACATGCGGCTCGACGACATGTACGGGCCGAGGCGTGCCCGCCCCAGCGACGGCGACGTGACGGGCTCCTTCAGGTGCCGTCAGTCGGTGCCCTCGCCGTGCACGGGCGGTACGGCGAGCGGCAGGTGGTCGAACCATGCCTACGGTCACGCGATCGACCTCAATCCCGTCGAGAACCCGTATGTCGGATGCGGGCAGACGCGAGATCCAGCGAGTGTGCGGTACATGGATCGCTCCCGTTTGCGGAAGGGCATGGTGACGCCGGCCGTCGTCCGGGCCTTCGAGTCGATCGGATGGGGCTGGGGCGGGAGCTGGTCCGGCGACACGAAGGACTACATGCACTTCTCCACCACCGGGCACTAGCGTCTTACTCGCAGCTACGGTCGGCACGTGAGCACGTCGGTCGTGGTGCACGTCGCGCTGGCGCTGTTCGTGCTCGTGTGGATCCTCGGGCCGGGCGAGCTGCGGAACGCCGTTCCGATCCTGCCGGTGTTCCTCGTCGCGCTCGGGCTCGAGCTGAGCTTCCTCGTGAGCGCGCTCCGCGAGCGTGAGCGCCGGCCTCCCGACCGCCGGCCGCAGGAGATCGACCGCCAGCGGTACGGGTTCGAGCAGGACGAGCTCGAGGACGAAGCGGACGAGGCGGCGATCGAGCCGAAGCCGAGCACGCCCACGGCACCGCTACGCCGTTTCGTCCTCGGCCTGGGCGTCATCGGCGTGCTCGTCCTCGCCGTCTGGTTCTTCGAGAGTCGCACCGGCTGGGACTCGCTGGACCGCGGGACGCGAGTCGAGGCCGCCTCACGCTTCGGCGAGGAGGCATCCCGAATCGCGGAGAAGCCCGTCTCGATCTACTGCGACGAGTCGCGCGACTACGTCGGGGCGGTTCAGCATGCGGACGGCGTCGCGATCATCGGCGCCGATCGCGCCTACGTGACGCCCGAGATCTGTCACGCGCTCTACGAGCTCGCATTCGAGGACGAGGTGCGCGGGAGCCGCACCGGGCGCGCGATCGCCGTCCTCGCGCACGAGGCCTGGCACCTTCAGGGGATCGACGACGAGGGGACGACCGAGTGCTACGCGCTGCAGTCGGGCGTCGAGCTCGGACGGCGACTGGGGCTGTCGGAGGGCACGGCGCGACAGTTGATGCGGCAGCAGCTCACGGAGAACGCGCTGCGCGGGGCCGGGACCGCCGAGTACCGGGTCTCACGCGAGTGCCGTGACGGCGGCCGTCTCGACCTCGATCCCGGAAGCTCGGACTTCCCGTGACTTACGGCCAGAGCGGAGTTTGCGCTTCTGAGCGTTCGAGCGCCGCCCAGTCCTCGCGGACGGGCGAGAACAGGTCGATGACGACGGCGCCCTCGGGACCGACGTGCACCTCGTGCGGCACGTTCGACGGGATCGCCCAGGTTCCGCCGGGGCCGAGGTCGCGCGTCTCCTCGCCGACGCGGAACGTCACGGTGCCGCGGACGACCATGCCGAGCTGCTCGTTCTCGTGCCGGTGCTCGGGAACCACGGTGTTCGGATCGAGCTCGACCACGGCGAATCCAAGGCGCTCGCCGTCGACCGTGCGGGCGAGCACGCCGTCCCAGATCCCGATCGGGGCAATGGCCTGGAGGTCCTCGAAGGCGCTCATCGTGTTGCAAACTACTCGACCGTGATCGCGATCCGCGACCTCGAGTCCACGGAGACGGAGTTCCTGCAGGAGATGCTCGTGACTGCGCTCGCGTGGAGGCCAGGGGTCGAGCTTCCTCCTGACGAGCAGTTGCTCGCACACCCGCAGGTCGCCCCCTTCCACCGTGACTGGGGTCGCAGTGGCGATACGGCTCTCGTCGCAGAGAACGACGGCGCTCCGGTCGGTCTCGTCTGGTACCGATTCTTCACCGAGGACGACCACGGCGAGGGATACGTCGACGACGACACGCCGGAACTCGCAATCGCCGTTGCGGAAGGGTTTCGCGGGCAAGGGATCGGCCGTCGGCTAATGGAGGCGATCCACGAGCGCGCGCAGGTGGCAGGAGTCGTGCGCATCTCGCTGAGCGTCGACGCCGACAACCCTGCGCGACGCCTGTACGAGCGACTGGGCTACGTCGAGTACGAGCCCGGTGATCCCGACGACCGGATGGTGCTGGCGCTGGCGTAGGGTCTTCGCGTGGAGCCGCTCGTGCCGCGCCCGTCGTCCGGGAGGACGTTCGAGACCCGCTACCGCATCCGGCTCTCGGACACGGATGCGAGCGGGCGCCTGCGCCTCGATTCGGTTGCGCGCTACCTGCAGGACGCCGCGACCGACGACGTCGAGGAGACCGGGTGGGGTGCACCCGAGCACCTGTGGGTGATCCGATCCGTTCGCATCGAAGTGCCATCGCCTTTCCTCGAGGACGGCGAAGTCGACGTCGTGACCTGGGGGAGCGCGCTCTCGTCGCTGGCGGCGGGAAGGCGCTGGTCTCTGAGAGGCGATCGAGGCGGCGAGATCGAGGTGGACAGCGTCTGGATCCATCTGGGACCGGACGCGCGTCCGGCCCGCGTCGGAGAGGGCTTCGACGACTACGCAGCAGCGGCCGCGGGGCGACCTGCCGTCACGCGCCTCACGCTGGCGCCGCCTCCGCTCGGAGTCCCCGGGACGCCGTGGCCGCTCCGCGCGACCGACGTCGACCTGATGGGTCACGTCAACAACGCGGCGTACTGGTGCGCGGTCGAGCAGCGCCTGCAGGGACGCACGCCGGACCTTCGCCGTCCGCTGCGCGCGCGGCTCGACTATCGGCATCCGCTCGACCTCGGTGACGACGTCGAGCTCGTCGAGGCGGCGGCCGACGGATACCTCGATCTCGCCTTCGTCGTGGGCTCGACCGTGAAGGCCGTCGCTCGCGTGGAACGCCTGAGTTCTTAGGCGGTTTTCAATCGGTGGCGCTACCGTCGCGTCGTGAGCGAGAACGAGCGAATCTCCCGTCGCGCCTCCCTGGCGAAGCTCGGAGGTCTCGTCGTGGGCGCAGCCGGCGTCGGTGCGTGGCGTGCGGCCGAGGACTCGAGCGCAGGCCCTGCCGGGGTCGCATCCGGCCTCGTCAGCTGCGTGCTCGCGCCCGAGCAGACGGAAGGCCCCTATTACCTCGACGACCACAAGGTCCGCCGCAACATCACCGAGGGCAAGCCCGGAGCGCCCCTGACGTTGCGCCTGACGGTCGTCAACGCGTCCAGTTGCAAGCCCATCAAGGGCGCCGCCGTCGACATCTGGCACTGCGACGCGGGCGGGGTGTACTCGGGGACGAGCGTCCAGGACACGTCCGACGAGCGCTTCCTGCGAGGGATCCAGAGGACCGACGCGAAAGGTCTAGCGCTCTTCCGAACCGTCTACCCGGGCTGGTACCAGGGACGCACCGTGCACATCCACGTGATCGTCCACATCGGCGGCAACGTCGTGCACACGGGGCAGCTCTACTTTCCCGACGCACTCACCGACAACGTGTACGCACGGAGCCCGTACCGCCTCCGACCGAACCGAACCACGCGAAACGTCGCGGACAGCATCTATCGAAACGGCGGCAAGCGCTCGACCCTGAAGCTCGCGAGGTCAGGATCGGGCTACGTCGGGTCGATAACGATGGGTGTGGTCCGCGCGTGACCCAAACCGACACGATCGGGACCAGCCCGTCGTGAGTCAAACCGAACCCGGCGTGATACGTATGTATCTCCGAGCCGCGACAGAAGGGGAGTGCGCATGACCGCTGAGAGCGCAGATCCGCGTTCACCGGCCCCGACGGAAGCGCAGGAACAACTCGAGCAGGCGCTTTTCGAGATCCGCCGGATCATCGCGGGGCAGGACGCCATGCTCGAGCGGGTGCTCGTCTGCCTGCTCGCGCAGGGCCACCTCCTGATCGAGGGCGTGCCCGGCCTGGCGAAGACGCTGACCATCAAGACGACCGCCGGTGTGCTCGGCGGGAGCTTCGCGCGTGTGCAGTTCACGCCCGACCTCGTTCCCTCCGACCTCGTCGGCACGCGCATCTACCGGCCGCAGGAAGGGACGTTCGACACCGAGCTCGGCCCCGTGTTCTGCAACTTCCTGCTCGCCGACGAGATCAACCGCGCCCCCGCGAAGGTGCAGTCGGCGCTGCTCGAGGTCATGCAGGAGCGTCAGGTGACGATCGGGCACGACACGCATCTCGTCCCGGAGCCGTTCCTGGTCATGGCTACGCAGAACCCGATCGAGTCGGAGGGCACCTACCCGCTCCCGGAGGCCCAGATCGACCGCTTCATGCTCAAGGTGCTGATCGGATACCCGCAGCACGACGAGGAGCTGACGGTCGTGCAGCGGCAGCTCGTCGACCATCCCGATCTCAAGCAGGTGCTCTCGCTCGACGATCTGCAGGCGCTCCAGCGCGCCGTCTACGACATCTACGTCGACCCGTCGCTCGTGAGCTACGCCGTCGACATCGCCACCGCGACGCGCGAGCCGGAGGCACATGGCCTGCCCGACATCGCGCAGTACGTCTCGTACGGTGCGAGCCCGCGCGGACCGATCAGCCTGGTTCAGGGCGCTCGGGCGCTGGCGCTCATCAGAGGCCGTGAGTACGCGGTCGTCGACGACCTGCAGGCGCTCGCGCGAGACGCGCTCCGGCACCGGCTCGTTCTCTCGTACCAGGCACTCGCGGAGGAGGTGACTCCGGATTCGATTCTCGACCAGGTGCTCGCCGCCGTTCCGCTGCCTCAGCTCGACCTCGCGCGGGTGAGTGCGGCGTGAGGAGACGCCTACGATGAGATCGGCGAGCGCGCTTCTGTCGCGGCCGACACCGGCCCGCCCCGGCCCGGGGCCGATGGCCGAGGGGCTCCTCCGCGCGCTCGACGTGACGATCGGGAGGAGGGTGGAGGGTCTCCTCGCGGGCGACTTCCGCTCCACGCTGCTCGGAGGCGGGACCGAGCTGGCGATGATTCGTCCCTACGCCGCCGGCGACGACGTACGTCGCATCGACTGGAACGTGACCGCGCGCACCGGCGAGCCACACGTGCGAGTCGACCTCGCCGAGCGCGTCCTCGTGACCTGGCTCGTGCTCGACGGCTCGGTGTCGATGCAGTTCGGGACCGCCGATCGGCGCAAGGCGGACGTCGCCGAGGGAGTAGCCGTCGCAATCGGGCATCTCGCGACCCGGCGCGGCAACAGGCTCGGAGTGGTCACCTACGGTGGCGACTCGCTGCTTGCGCTCCCGTCGCGTCAGGGCCGCACCGGCCTGGTCGGGCTGCTCACAGCGTTGCGAAACGAGCCGGCGAGTGGGAGTGCAGAGGGGTCGACGCTCGCTGCGGCGCTCACGCGGACCGGAGCGCTTGCGCGCCAGAAGTCCCTGGTCGTGGTCGTGTCCGACTTCCGGGGCGGGCGCGACTGGCGACGGCCGCTGCTCGAGCTCGCCGGCCATCACGACGTCGTCGCCGTCGAGATCCGGGACCCTCGCGAGCAGGAGCTGACGGATGTCGGCCTCCTCTACCTCGTCGATCCCGAGACCGGGCGGCAGCTGCGCGTGGATACGCGCAGCCGGAGGCTTCGCGAGCGGTTCGCGGTCGCCGCTGCCGCCGAGCGCAGCCAGGTGACGCGCATGCTCACATCGGCGGGCGTTCGTCACGTCGTGTTGAGCACGTCCGGCGACTGGCTCCGCCCGTTCGTCACCTTCATGCGCCGGAGCCGATCGTGACGTTCACCTGGCCGCTCGTGCTGACGGCGCTCGCAGCGCTGCCGATCCTCGTGGCGCTGTACATCGACCGCGACCGCAGACGCGCTGCGTCGCAGGCCAGCTTCGGGAATCCCGATCTCCTGCCGAACGTCGTCGCGCGCTCCCCCGGCCGGCTGCGCTACCTGCCGCCGCTCGTCCTGCTCGTCGCGCTCGCCTTCATGATCGTCGGAGTCGCGCGTCCCCACGCGACCGTGAGCGTTCCCCGGGAGGAAGCGACGATCATGCTCGCGCTCGACGTCTCGCGCTCGATGAAGGCCACGGACGTCGAGCCGACGAGGCTGGATGCGGCTCGGACCGCGGCGAAGCAGTTCGTCGCGGAGGTGCCGACGAAGTTCCGCGTCGGGGTCGTCACGTTCGCCACCCGCGCGGCCGTCGGTGTTGCCCCGACCGACGATCGGGAGCTGGTCGAGGCCGCGCTCGACACGGCCAAGCCGGGCGAGGGAACCGCCATCGGCGACGCGGTCGCGCTGTCGCTTCAGGTCGGGCAGCCGCAGGAGGAGACCGCCGAGCGCCCACCGCGCGCGATCGTGCTCATGTCCGACGGCGCCCAGGACGGAGGCCGCGTCGAGCCGGCCGAAGCCGCCAAGCTGGCGAACGAGGCCGGAGTGCCCGTCTACTCCGTGCTTCTCGGCACTCCCGAAGGCATCGTCGAGGAGACGTTGACCGGAGGATTCACGCGGCAGATCCGCGTTCCGGCGGACCCGGAGACGCTGGAGCAGATGGCCACCTCGACGAACGGCGAGTACTTCGCGGCACCGGACGTCGAGGCACTCTCCACGGTCTACGACGAGCTCGGATCGCGGCTCGGCACCCGCGAGGAGGATCGCGAGATCACCGACGTCTTCGCCGCGCTGTCCGCCGCGCTGCTGCTCATCGCAGGCACCATCTCCGCACTGCTGTTCAAGTGGGTTCCGTGAAACGTCTTCGTGTCCTCGCCCTCATCGTGACCGCGACCTCGGCTCTCGCCGTCGCCGGCTCCGCCGGGGGCGCGAACGAGTGCGAGGGTCTGATGGTGTGCATCCCGGTGGCGGGGCCCTGGGTCGTCGTGCCGACGTCGGGCGGAGCGGCTCGACCTCGCGTCGAGTACCAGCTGACGTGTCCCCGCGGTCACATCGTGGGCGGCCTCGACGCTCGACTGAGCGCGCGAGGGATCGACGTGAGCTTCATCGGAACGCTCGGGAGCCCGGTCAATCCCGGCATCACGACGTCTCGCTCGGTCGTGTTCCTGGCGACGTACGCCGGTGGTTCCGCGAGCGCTGCGACTTTCAAGCCGTTCATCGGGTGCATGCCCGCGACCGGTGGCGGCTCGCGGATACCGACCTCGGCAAGCGTCTTTCCTCCCGGACGACCGACCTCACGGCGCGTGAAGACCGTGCGGCTCAGGCCCGGCTCGCAGACGGTCACGCAGCGCTGCGCCGCCCGTGAGCGCCTCGTCGGAGGGTCCCATGCGTTCGCGTTCGAGACGCAGGCGCCACCGAGCGCCAGCCTCGTCGCAGGCGTGACGGGCAACCAGTCGATCGTCGGAGGACGCGTGGTCGTGCGCGTCCGCTCGGACGCGGAGCTCGCGGGAGTCCGCGCCTTCGTCCAGGTGCACGCGCTGTGCGGGAGACCGGCGTGATCGCCTTCATCAGCTTCAAGAGCCCCTGGTTCCTCCTTGGCCTGCTCGTGCTTGCGCTCGCGGTCGGGATCTGGCTCCTGTCGGATCGCCGCCGAGCTCGTTATCCCGTCAGCTACACGAACCTCGACGTGCTGGCGACGGTCGTGTCGGGTCGCTTGTGGTTCCGCTACGTCCCGGCGTTCCTTTTCCTCGCCGGGCTGGCGGCTCTTCTCCTGTCGCTCGCGCGGCCCGAGGTCGACCGGCTCCTCGTGAAGGAGCGCGCGACCGTGATCCTCGTCGTCGACACCTCGCGCTCGATGCAGGCAGAAGACGTCAAGCCGACGAGGCTCGGCGCGGCGCAGGAGGCGATACACACCTTCCTCGACCAGGCGCCCGACGACCTACGGGTCGGGCTCGTCGTCTTCGCGGGCGAGGCCCAGGTGGCGACGCCGCCGACGAACGACCACGAGCTGGTCGAGACGGCCGTGACCGACATCGACCAGTTCCTCGTCTTCGGCGGCACCGCCATCGGCGACGCGCTCGAATCCGCGGTCGAGCTCGGGAAGACCGTGACCGGCGAGCAGGATCCACCCGAGGAGGGTGAGATCGCCGCTCCTGCGTCTACCCGGCAGTTCGTGAGCCTGACGCAGGCACAGGCGCAGGAGTGCGGCGAGGACGAGAGCCCGGTGTCGATTCTGTTCCTCTCGGACGGCGCTCAGACGCGCGGCCTGCTGCAGCCGGCAGAAGGTGCGGCGCTCGCCAAGGAGGCGTGCTTCCCGGTCTTCACGATCGCGCTCGGGACTCCCGAGGGCGTGATCGAGCGCGGCTCCTTCGGCGGCTCGTTCTTCGGCGGTCAGGACCAGGGCGAGCTGATCCCGGTTCCCCCCGATCCGATAACGCTGCAGGCGATCGCGGAGACCACCGGCGGGGAGTTCTCCGAGGCGCGCACCGCCGACACGCTGAAGAAGGCGTACGACAACCTGGGCTCACGGCTGGGCCGTGAGCCCGGTAAGAGCGAGGTCACGTGGATCTTCGTGGCGCTCGCAGGCGTCCTGTTGCTGATCGCCGCAGCCTTTTCGACGTTCCTCTCGCCGCGGCTTCCGTAACCGCCGGCTACACGGCGACGAGAACGAACGGTCCGTCGTCCCCGTCGGCGCGGCCGACGTTCTGCACGCGCACCCTGAACGTCCCGAGTCCGATCGTCTCGGACGTCGCGGAGAAGGCCCCGATCCCGCCTGCGACTGCAGTTGGCGCAGCGTTCCCCACGAATCGCACCTCGTAGACGCCGATGCCTGTCCGTCGCACCTGAACGGCTCCGCGGGAGCAGTTGAATCTCCGCGAGAAGAGGACGCGTTCGCTCGAGAACTGGTCCGGGATGTTCGCCATCCCCTTCGACGGGTCACCGGTCACCGTCGCCACGCCTCGTACCGCCCCGTTGGTGCAGCGCTGCTGCGCCACGGCGATGCCGTGAACCCGCTCGCCGACGGCGAACGCCGATCCGCCGAGCGCGAAGAACAGCGCGGCCAGCGCGATGACCGTGCCCGGCGAGATGCTCGTGCGCCTCGTACCTCTCATGCGCGTCTCCTTCGGTTCAGGGTTGGATCGCACGATAGGTTCCTGCGGATGTCGGACGGCATGCCGGCGGCGGGACCGCGGCTGACGCGAACGCACCGGCGGCTCCTCGGCGCCGGGGCGTCGATCGCCATCGTCGTCGCGGTCTTCGCGTTCGTTCTCCCACGAATCGCCGACTACCGCGACGTGTTCGACGTCGTTCGCGACCTCGACTGGCAGGACTGGGCGCTTCTCGCCGGCGCGGTCCTCCTCAACGTCGTCACCTTCGCGCCCCCCTGGATGGCAGCGCTGCCGGGGATCGGGTTCCGCCAGTCGTTCGCGATGAGCCAGGCCTCGACCGCGCTTTCCATCATCTCGCCCGCGGGCGCGGCCGTGGGCATGGCCGCGTCGTACTCGATGCTCCGTTCATGGCGCTTCGAGCCGGGGCCGGTCGGGCTCGCCGTCGCTGTCACCGGCGTCTGGAACCAGCTCGCGAACCTGACCTTCCCGGTGGTTGCGCTGGCACTCCTGACGGCGGAGGGAGAGAACCACCCTGCGCTTCGCACCGCCGCTCTCATCGGCCTTGCGATCCTGGTCGTCGCTCTCGCCGCCTTCGGGATCGGACTCTCGCGCGCGAGTTGGGCGCGGACGATCGGCGATCGAGCGGCCCGTCTGGTGACCCGTGCGAGAAGGCTCGTGCGCATGTCTCCGGTGACGTGGAACGGTGAGAGCTTTGCCCGGTTTCGCAGCGGCACGCTCGGACTGCTGCGTCGGCGCTGGCACGTGATCACGCTCGCGACGCTCGCAGGGCATCTCACCGTGTTCCTGCTCCTCGTCGTCTGCCTGCGCGTCGTGGACATCACGGGCTCCGAGGTGTCCGGGGTCGAGGCGTTCGCGGCTTGGGCGCTCGTGCGGATCCTCGGCGCGCTTCCGCTGACGCCGGCGGGCGTCGGCATCGTCGAGGTCGGGCTGACCGGTGCGCTCGTCGCCTTCGGCGCGCCCAACGCGGAAGCCGTCGCCGCGACGCTCCTGTACCGCGCACTGACGATTCTCCCGACCCTGGGGCTCGGCCTGCTCGCCGCGGCCACCTGGCGCACCCATCACGGGGAGTCGATAGGCTCAACGAGTGATCCCGAATGAGGGTAAGGATCACTGATTCGGGGGAGAGATGTCACCCGATCAGGCGAGGGGAGATCGTGCGGTGTTGCCGCACGGTTCGACAGGTGACCTCTCCGACTGCAGTAGTGACGGCTCGCGCGACCGGTCTCGTGCTGGTGCTGGCGTTCCTGGCGGCGTTCGTCGTCGGACGCGCTGACGGCGCCTCGCAGTCCTGGAGCGCGTATCTCGCGCCGGCGAGCGCGTGCCGCGAGGCGGGCAACGCGAACGCGCCCGCCCGCGTGCAGGCGCGCACCGTCACCTGCCTCCTCAACTTCGCGCGCGCGCGGGGCGATCGGGCGCCGCTTCTCCGCCGGACGGCGCTGCGGAAGGCGGCCGCGCTCAAGGGTCGAGGCGTCGCCTCCTGCCAGCAGTTCTCGCACACGCCGTGCGGCTCGCAGCTCACGGCGGCCGTGCGAGCCTCCGGCTATCGCTACGCGTCGTTCGGCGAGAACCTCTTCGTCGGCTCGTGGGGCTACGTGACGCCGCGTGACGTGGTCGGCGCGTGGCTGCGCTCGCCGGGCCACCGTGCGATCCTGCTCAGCCCCGCCTTCCGGCACGTCGGCGCAGCCCCGGTACGGGCGCCTGGGCTACTCGGGGATGCGAACGCGGTCGTGTGGACCGCCACCTTCGCGTCTCCGCGCTGATCCAGCAGGAGTTGCGCGGCCCGGCGTGAATCTCCGGGAGTGGCCGAGGAGAGTCATCTCGACGAGATGCGTTCCGCGATCCGCGGCGACTTCGAGCGCCTCGCCGATCGGCGCGGCAGCCAGGAGCTGATGCGTCTCGAGGAACCCTCGGGCGACGAGCCGCAGGACGTGGACGACGAGCACGCGGAGCGCGCGGAGCTGCCGCGCTCGCCGCTCCTGGCTGGCACGGCTGATCGCGCCCTAGGCCCGACCGCGCAGGTGTAATTCGGCTGTGGAGAGAGCCGAGCGCGAGGCGATCATGCGACAGGGCGTCGTCCTGCCGGAGACGCCGCGCCAACGTCGGGAGAACGCGGCGCTCGAGGAGGACCTGCGCACGATTTCGCTGCGCGGTAACCCGCTTCCGATCCGCGCGCGGCACTTCCGGCCGACCGCCGAGGCCTACCTGGTCGCGACGCGCGGCCCGCTTCCCTACATGCTGCGCCTGCGCGAGATCGAGCAGCGCACCGCCGAGATAGAGGCCGAGCTCGAACGAGATTGGCATGCGCTCGCTCTCGAGCATCGAGACGATGCCGACGCCTTCCGCGCGCGCTGGACGATCGAGTCGCGACGGCGTGCCTTCGACGAGGTGAACGACCTCATCGATCGGCACAACCGCTGGTACCCGGTCGAGTCACGCCTGCCGATGGATCCCCGCCGGGGCGACTACGCGCTCGTCAACGGGCGCGACTACCGCCTGGAGCCGCTCGACGCGGACTGGGTGCTCGAGCGCTTCCCGCCGAGCTCGCCCGGCACGCGACACCACCTAAGCCGTCCTCCGGCCAGGCGAGCCGCGAGAATGGCGGCATGACGCTCACGGAGCTGGCGGTGACGATTGCGCTGCTCGGCGCCCTCGGCCTCGTCGCCCGGCGCTTCGGGCTCTCGGCCATTCCGGCCTACCTGCTCGCGGGCCTCCTGCTCGGCCCGAACGAGCCCGAGGCACTCGCGCTCATCAGGCCGTCGGAGGTCACGGACTTCGTCGCCGAGCTCGGCCTCGTCTTCCTCCTCTTCTTCCTCGGGCTCGAGTTCAGCCTCGACCGCCTGTCGAGGAGCGGACGCCATATCGGCCTCGGCGGGACCGTCGACCTCGTGCTGAACCTGGGCCTGGGGCTCGCCGTCGGGCTCGTTGCGTTCGGCCCGACGACGGCTGCGCTCGTGCTCGCCGCCTGCATCTACGTGTCGTCGAGCGCGATCGCGGTGAAGGGGCTCATCGACTTCAGGCGGCTCGGCGACGACGAGACCGACCTGATCCTCGCCATCCTCGTGTTCGAGGACATCGTGGTCGCGTTCATGCTCGGCTTCGCGGCCGCGGGCGGTGGCGGACCGTCGGAAACGCTGATCCTCGTCGCGAAGGCCCTCGTGTTCATCACCGCCGGTCTCGCGGCAGTGCGCTGGCTCACGAAGCCTCTCGACCGCGCGCTCGACCGCCTTCCGGTCGAGTTCTTCCTGCTCGCGGTCTTCGGCTTCCTGGTCGCGAGCGCCGCTCTCGCCGAGGAGTTGGGGTTGTCCGAGGCGATCGGCGCGCTCATGGCGGGCATCGTCCTCTCCGAGACCTCGGTGCGCGAGCAGATCGAGGAGCGGTTCTTCAGCTTCCGCGACGTGTTCGCTGCGCTGTTCTTCTTCGCGTTCGGTCTCTCGATCGACCTGTCCGCGTTCGGAGAGGTCGGCTGGATCGTCGCGCTCGCGGTCGCAGCGACACTGGTCGGCAAGATCGGCGGCGGTTGGCTCGCGGGGCGCGTCGGCGGCTTCTCGAGCAGACAGAGCCTGAACGCCGGCGTCGCGCTCGTCGCGCACGGCGAGTTCACGATCATCCTGGCCCAGCTCGCGTCGGACAACGACGCGATCCCCGTGGGCGATCGAAGCGACCTGGTCGCGTTCGCCGGCCTGTACGTCCTCGTGACGGCGACGATCGGAATCGTCCTCATGAAGGAGTCGAAGCGACTCGGCCGCGTCCTGTTCCCTGTCCGTACACTCGCTGAGGAGGCGTAAGCGGAATGTCAGTCGACCTACGAGAGACCCGGCTGCCGGGCATCGGCGTCAAGTACGCGCTGCGCACCGCCCAAGGCGGCCGGCTGTCCGTGATCATGCACAACGACGGCCAGCGGGAGATCTACTACTTCCGGCGCGAGCACGACGACGAACCCACGGCTGTGATCGAGCTCCACGACGACGAGGCCCGCCAGCTCGGAGCGGTCATCGGCGGGGCCTACGAACGGCCGCGCATCGTCGAGGAGCTGGAGATGGCGCTGGGGGAGCTTCAGATCGAGTGGGTCGCGGTTCCCGACACCAGCCCTGCGATCGGTAAGTCCCTGGCCGAGTGCGGCCTCCGTGCGAAGACGGGCGTGACCGTGATCGCCATCCTGCGCGAGCCGGAGCCGATCAGCGGCGCGCAGCCGGAGGACGTGATCCAGAAGGGCGACAGGCTGGTCGCGGTCGGCAAAGCCGGGCAGTTCGCCGAGTTCCGCCGTCTCCTCGACCGAAGGGCCGTTCTAGGCCGCGCGGCGGGCGCGGACCAAGGCGTCGATCGCCGGGCGGTCGGCGCCAGCCACGTCGCGGAAGACACGCTCGGCCTTCTCGATCTCCAGGCCGGGTAGCTCGGACGCGATCTCGTCCGGCGTGCAGTGGATCGACGGGTCGCTGGGCCCGCCGACGCCATCGGTCATGTTCGTCAGGTCATGGCCGATCAGGAGGAACGTCCCTCCGGGAGCGAGCGCGCCGCTCGCCTTCGCCAGGACCTGCCGGCGCTCGTCCGCTCGAATGTGGAGGTACAGGACGACCACGAGGTCGAACGCGCCGACCTCCGGCTCGTACTCCACGAGGTCGGCGCAGACGAACTCCACGCCGACGCCGTCGCGTGCCGCGCGCGTACGCGCCTTCCCGATCGCGACCTCCGAGTAGTCGACGCCCGTGACGTCCCAACCGAGGGTCGCCAGCCAGATGGCGTTCTGGCCCTCGCCGCACGCGAGGTCGAGCGCACGTCGAGGCTCGAGCCCCTCGGCCTCGGCGACGAGGAACCGGTTCGGCCTCGCCGACCAGAGGTTCTCCGCGTCGGAGTAGCGACGATCCCAGTCCTCACGCTTCACGTGGCGCCATTCTTCCTGCCGCGCCGTATGTCGCCGCGAACGTGAGTGCGCAGAGGGCTGCGCCCACGACGTACGGCACGGCGTTCCCGTACGCATCCGCCAGCGCGCCCCCTGTCGTCGGGCCCACGACCGCGCCCGCGGCCCAGGCGGTGTTCATCACGCCGAAAGCGAGGCCCTGCGCCAGGCCCACGGTCTCGGCGCGGTGGGAGGTCAGAGCCATGCCCGGCGTGTACAGCGCGCCGAAGCTGATCGCCGCAGCGCAGATCAGGAGCGCCACGAGAGCCGCGCTCGGGCTCGACGCGAGGAACGCCGCGACGACGAGCGACGCGGCGAGCGCGACGCGAATGGGGAGGAGGCGACCGGCGCGGTCCGTGTAGCGCCCGAGGAGCGGGTTCAGGACGACCTCCAGCAACCCAGCAGCAAAGAAGACTGCGGCGATCGCGAATGTCCCCCAGCCGGCGTCGTCGAGTGTGAGCGGCGTCAGGACGACGAGGAGCCCGAAGAGCATGGCCGGGAGCATGTTCAGCCACAGGCCGCCGAGGAAGCGTGCGTCGCGGACAGCCCGTCTCAGGCCTGCGAGCGACATCGTTTCCCCCGGCGCGGTGCCGGCGAACGCTGCGAACGCTGCGAATGCGAGCATGAGCGCGCCGACGATGGTGAATGAGAGCCGGATTCCGGCGGCCTCGGCGATCCCGCCGAACACGGGGCCGATGACGGCACCGAACACGGCTGCGCCGAACGCGGTCCCGATCATCTCGCCGCGGCGGTCGCGCGGCGCCGAGGTCGAGATCCACGCAAGGGCACCCGCCCATGTCGCGGTGCTCGAGATTCCCTGGACGAACCGGGCGGCGCCGAGGGTCGCCGCGGTGTCCGCCGCGGCGAAGGTGAAGCTGGCCACCGAGAGGAGGACGAGTCCTCCGACGACGGCGCGCTTCGGGCCGAACCGCGCCGAGGCGAGCCCGCCCGGTATGCCGCCGAACAAGGCGCCTGCCCCGAATGCTCCGACGAGGAGTCCGGCGCCGGACTTCGAGAGGTCGAACTCCTCCGCGTAGAGCGGCACGAGAGGCGTCAGCGCGGTGAAGAGCAGCGCGTCGACGAAGATGATCGCGCTGACGAGGGCGAGGAGACGGCGCACGCGCGCGAGGATACGCGCCTACCCGATCGCCACTGTCCACAAAGAAATGCACCGAGCCGGTTGCGTCCTCGTCCGACCTTCCGACTGACCACCGCCGAAGCGACAACCACTCGGAGAGCCATCAACCTTGGACACTCCGTACTCGGTGCATCGGGGACTCTAGGGACCCGGCCGTAACCGGTCAAGCACCACTTCGACGAAAGTTGGTGCAATTTGCGAAAAGCAGGACGGCGTCCGTCCTCGAACGCGAACCGCAGTCACGCGCGTCGGTGGGGACATGACTCCAAAGAAAAAGCACCGAGCCGGTGGCGTCTTCGTCCGGCTTCCCGACTGACCGCCGCCGAAGCGGCAACCACTCGGAGAGCCATCAACCTCGGACGCTCCGTACTCGGTGCATCGCGGACTCTAGGGGGGTCGCTCGAGTCCGTCAAGACGTTCCGCGGCGAACTCTTCGCAAATTGCGATCTTTTCTTTTCACAACAGCCGAACTGCACGTGGTTCTGTGTGCTCTGTCCGTTCGAGAGAAGAAAAAAGGGCCGGGCACGAAGGCCCGGCCGCAAGGATTCGCCGAGCCGGGAACGCTTTCGTCCACCTTCCCGACGAACCTTCCGCTTCCGCGTAGTGCTCCTCGGGGGGCTTCGTCCTACCGGCGCCCCGTGCTCGGCGCAGGCAGAAATCTAGGAGAAGAGACGTGTCCGTGCAAGAGGGGTTGGCGACGAAAGTTCGCGCAAATTGCGGCCACTGTGCTCGACGGACGTCGCTGCTTCCGGCTCGCGGCGCGGTTTATGGTCACGCGCATGCGTGAGCGCGCGCGAGCTGTCGTCGTGGGGGGAGGAGTGGGAGGCTGCTCGGTCGCCTACTGGCTCGGGCGGCTCGGCTGGGACGATGTCGTCCTCGTCGAACGCGCGGAGCTGACGAGCGGCTCGACCTTCCACTCCGCCGGCCTCGTCGGCCAGCTGCGCAGCTCCCTCTCACTGACGAAGATGATGATGGAGAGCGTCGAGCTCTACCGCTCGCTCGAGGACGAGGTCGGCCTCGAGACGGGCTGGCACGAGGTCGGGTCGCTTCGCCTCGCCTCCTCCCAGGAGCGGCTCGAGGAGATCTCACGGCAGGCGGGTTGGGCGAAGACGTTCGGGCTCCCACTCGAGCTGATCTCGGCCGCGGAGGCGCACGAGCGGTTCCCGCCGCTGACGACGAGCGGCGTCCTCGGCGCCGCATACCTCCCGACGGACGGCTACATCGATCCCAGCCAACTCACGTTCGCGCTCGCCGAGGGTGCACGCCAACGTGGAGTCGAGATCGAGCAGCGCACTCGCGTGACGGGGATTCGCGTCCGCCACGGCCGCGTGGAGGCAGTCGAGACCGATCGGGGCGCGATCGAGACCGAGGTGGTCGTCGACGCCGGCGGCATGTACGCCCAGGAGATTGGAGCCCTCGCGGGCGTGAACGTCCCGATCGTGCCGATGGCGCACGAGTACCTGATCACGAAGCCTGCAGGCCTCCCGCTCGACATGCCGACGATGCGCGACCCGTCGCTGCTCGTGTACTTCCGGCCCGAGTCGGGCGGACTGATCATGGGCGGGTACGAGCGCCACTGCGCGCCCTGGGCGCTCGACGGCATCCCCGCCGACTTCAACTCGCGACTGCTCGAGGAGGACTGGCCGCGCTTCGAGGAGCTCATGGAGAACGCTGTCGCCCGCGTCCCGGCGCTGGCCGAGATGGAGATCGTGAAGCTCATCAACGGGCCCGAGGCCTTCACGCCCGACGGCGAGTTCATCCTCGGCCCCTCGGATGTGCGCGGGTTCTGGGTCGCGGCCGGCTTCTGCGCGCACGGGCTGGCCGGCGCTGGCGGGATGGGGAAGCTCGTCGCCGAGTGGATCGTCGAGGGGACGCCTTCCCTCGACGTGTGGCACATGGACTCGCGCCGTTTCGGGCGCGCCTATCGGAGCCGCGAGTACACGCTCGCGCGCACGAAGGAGATCTACGAGACCTACTACGACGTCAAGTACCCGGGTCACGAGCGGCAGGCGGGGCGGCCGCTGCGGGTTTCGTCCGCATACGGCCGCCTGCAGGAGCTCGGGGCGGCCTTCGGTGAGAAGTCGGGCTGGGAGCGCGCGAACTGGTTCGAGCCGAACGCCACTCGAGGCGACGAGTCACTGCGTCCGCGGGGCTGGGCGGGAAAGCTCTGGTCGCCTGCGATCGGGGGCGAGCACAGGGCGTGTCGCGAAACGGCTGCGATCTTCGACGAGAGCTCGTTCGCGAAGATCTCCGTCGACGGGGAGGGTGCCGCGGAGCTGCTCGAGCGCCTGTGCGCGAACCGCGTCGCTCGCGGCGTCGGACAGGTGACCTATACGCAGATGCTCAACCCGCGCGGCGGCATCGAGTGCGACTTCACCGTGACTCGCCTGGCCGAGGATCGCTTCCAGATCGTCACCGGGACTGCGTTCGGCCAGCACGACCTCGCGTGGATCCGGCAGCACGTCCCCGACGACGGATCGGTGCAGGTCACGGACGTGACCTCGCAGCTCGCGTGCTTCGGCATCTGGGGACCGCACGCACGCGCGATCCTGCAGCCGGTCACGACCGCGGACCTGTCGAACGAGGCGTTCCCCTACATGCGCGCTCGCGAGCTGGCGATCGGACGTGTGCCGTGCCTCGCGCTGCGCGTGACCTACGTGGGCGAGCTCGGCTGGGAGCTCTACTGTCCCGCCGAGTTCGGTCTCGCGCTGTGGGACACGGTGTGGGAGGCGGGGCGCGGGCACGGCCTCGTGGCCGGCGGCTACAAGGCGATCGACTCGCTGCGGCTCGAGAAGGGCTACCGCGTCTGGGGCGCGGACATCACTCCCGAGGAAACGCCCTTCGAGGCGGGGCTCGACTTCGCGGTCAAGCTGGACAAGGGCGAGTTCGTCGGACGCGAGGCGCTGACGGCTGCAGACGAGCCCGAACGCCTGCTGCGGTGCCTCGTGCTCGACGACCCGCGCGCCGTCGCGCTCGGCTCCGAGCCGGTGCGCGTCGGGGACGAGCTCGTGGGCCGCGTGACGAGCGGCGGCTACGGCTACACGGTGCAGAAGTCGATCGCGTACGCCTACGTTCCTGCCGAGCACGACGTCGGCACCGAGGTCGCGGTCGAGATCTTCGGCGACTGGATCGACGGCGTCGTCGTCGAAGAGCCCCTCGTCGACCCGCGCGGCGAGCGGATTCGGGCATGACCGACCTGGCGGCGGCCGTCGAGCGTGTCTGGCCGGGGCGCGGCGCGCGCTTCGAGCCGCTCGGCGGCGGGATCACGAACCACAACGTCAAGGTCGAGTTGGACGGCGAGGTGTACGTCCTGCGCGTGGTCGGCCAGAGCACCGACCTCCTCGGCATCGACCGGCACGTCGAGCTCGAGGCGACGAAGGTCGCAGCGGCCGCCCGCATCGGGCCCGAGGTCGTCGCGTTCGTCGAGCCCGAGGGTTGGCTCGTCACCCGCTTCATCGCCGGCGAGACTCCGTCGCTCGAGCGGATGCGGGAGCCGGAGATGCTCTCCCGCCTGGCCTCGGGGCTGCGCGCGTTCCACGACGGGCCGGCGATCGCCGGTGCGTTCGACGCGTTCCGCGTCGTCGAGGAGTACCGGGCGACGGCGCTCGACCGAGGAGGGGCGGTGCCCGAGGTGTACGACTGGGCGCACGGAATCGCGACGCAGATCGAGCGCCGGCGCGCAGGCGCGCCCGCCGTCCCCTGCCACAACGACCTGCTGAACGCGAACTTCCTCGACGACGGGGAGCGCCTGCGCATCGTCGACTGGGAGTACGCGGGCATGGGCGATCGCTTCTTCGACCTCGCGAACTTCTCGATCAACCACGAGCTCGACGACGACGCGCGGGAGAGGCTGCTCGCGGCGTACTTCGGCGAGAGTCGTCCGGAGGACGCGCGCGCCCTCGAGCTGATGCGCTTCATGTCCGACTTCCGCGAGGCGATGTGGGGCGTCGTGCAGTCGGCCGTGTCCGAGCTTGATTTCGACTTCGACAGCTACGCGGCGAACCACTTCGAGCGCCTCCGCCGAACGGCGGCCTCGCGCGCATTCCTCGCGGCACTGGCCTGAATGCGCGAGGGGCGCCACCCGGCGCCCCTCGCAACAACTGCTGAGTACCGCGGCTATGCCTCGGTCGGGACCGCGTACTTCCCGGCCTGCTCCTCCTCGAGGCGCTGGAGCTCCTCCTCGGTGCCCATGCGCACCGGGCCCTTGAACCACTTGTTCGCGGAGAGCACCCACCACCCGCCGAACAGGAGCAGCGCCCCGCCGACGAGGATCGGCGCGTAGTTCACCGCTTCCCAGGTGAACCCGTCGTTCCACGGAACGCTGATGTAGTACGGCGGCATGAGGAACACGAGGCTGATGAAGAAGACCCACACGATCGCGATCGGATCGATCCACTTGTAGTGGTTTCCGAGTGACCATGCGCCCGGCTCGAACGCGTCCTTCATCCGATAGCGCAGGATCACCGGGAGGATGAACGCGATGTAGAGACCGATGACGGCGATCCCCGTGCCCACGTAGTAGCCGATGAAGAAGTTGTAGAGGGTCGGCAGCATGAGCGCCGCCGCGAGCACGCAGATCGCGATGACGGCGTTGCGCGGGATGCGGTTCGCCGTGATCTGGCGCCAGAGCTGGTGACCCGGAACTGCCCGGTCGCGAGAGAACGCGAACATCATCCGGGACGCCGACGTCACCGAGGCTGTCAGGCAGAACATCTGCGCGACGACACAGATGAAGAGGATGAACGTGCCCCAGCTCTGACCCATCGCTGCCACCCAGCCCGCCGGGACGATGTACAGGTCGAGCTGTGGCTCGACCGGCAGGGCTCTCGTCACGGCGACCAGCAGGATGAACCCGAAGAAGACCGATGCGACGACCGACATGTACATGCCGACGGCTGCAGCACGGGAGGCGTCCCGGGTCTCCTCGGCGACGTGCGCCGATGCGTCGAAGCCCGTGATCGTGTACTGGGCCATCAGCAGGCCCGTCAGGAACACGTAGAAGAAGACGACGCCCGAAGTCGTGCCTCCGCCCCAACCGGTCGCGTTCACGGTATCCGTGAAGACCGAGCCGAGCGAGCGGTGGTCGTCGGGGACGAGGAGCAGGACGGCGACGATCACGCCCACGCCGATCATGTGCCAGTAGGCGGAGATCGTGTTGAGCAAGGCCGTGACGGTGACCTTGAGCAGGTTCAGACAGAGCGCGATGAGCAGCACGACGGCGTACGCGAGGTACACGTACTCCTTCGTGTTCGGATAGTCGAACCAGTAGTTCAGGAGCGCGGTCGAGAAGATCGCGAGGCCGTATCCGATGGCCGCGGTGACCGCGATCTGGCCGACGAGGTTGAACCAGCCCGTGAACCAGCCCCAGCCCGGACTGCCCAGCTTGGAGGCCCAGTAGTAGAGACCCCCCGCGGTCGGGTACGCCGATGCGATCTCGGCCATCGACAGCGCCACGAGCGTGCTCATGAGGCCGACGAGCAGCCAGCCCCAGCTCACGGCGATCGGGCCTCCCTGGAGGTACGCGATCGAGTACGAGGTGAGACACCCGGCGAGGATCGAGATGATCGTGAAGCTGATCGCGAAGTTCTGGAAGCCTCCGACGGCGCGGAAGAGCTCCTGCGCGTAGCCCAGCCTGTGGAGGGTCTTCTCGTCCTCCGAGGTGCGGTAGCTGCCGGGCGCTGGACCTGTGCTCATGTGCCCTCCTAGGAGTCGCCTGCCTGCTTGAAGGCGGTATTACGCGCACCCGCGGCCTGACATGTCAACCGAACGGGGTGACGGACTAGGATCCGCGCGTGCTGGAGTTCGACGACCTGAGGGCCGCGGTCGAGAGCGGCGAGATCGACACCGTCGTCGTCGCCTTCACGGACATGCAGGGTCGCCTGATGGGAAAACGCCTGCACGCGGAGTTCTTCTGCGAGGAGGTCGGAGCCGACCACGCGGTCGAGGGCTGCAACTACCTGCTCGCGCTCGACATGGAGATGGATCCCATCCCCGGCTACGAGATCGCGAGCTGGGAGCGCGGCTACGGCGACTTCGCGATGAAGCCGGATCTCGGGACGCTGCGGCGGATCCCGTGGCTGGAGGGCACGGCGCTCGTGCTCGCGGACGTGCTCTGGCACGACGGGTCGCCGGTCGAGCCCTCGCCGCGCCAGGTGCTGAAGGCGCAGATGGAACGTGCCGCCGCTCTCGGCTTCACGCCGATGACGGGCTCGGAGCTCGAGTTCTACCTCCTGCGCGAGAGCTACCAGGAGGCGTGGGCGCAGCGCTACGAGGATCTCACGCCGTCGGTCCCGTACATCCTCGACTACCACGTGCTCGCCACGACCTACGACGAGGGCCTGATCCGGCAGATCCGCAACGGCATGCACGGCGCCGGCATCAAGGTGGAGACCTCGAAGGGCGAGGCCTGGCCGGGCCAGCACGAGATCAACTTCCGCTTCGCCGACGCGCTGACGATGGCCGACAACCACGTGATTTACAAGAACGGCGCCAAGGAGATCGCCAACCTCAACGGCTGCTCGATCACGTTCATGGCCAAGCCGTTCGAGTCGTGGATCGGGAACTCGTGCCACGTCCACGCGTCGCTCTTCCGTGACGGCGAGCCCGCGTTCGGCGACGACGAGGTCCTCTTCGAGCGGTTTCTGGCCGGCCAGATCGCGTGCTTCAGTGAGCTCGCGATCTTCCTCGCGCCCACGATCAACTCGTACAAGCGCTATGCGGCGGGGAGCTGGGCGCCGACGACGCTCGCGTGGGGCCACGACAACAGGACGTGCGGGTTCCGGATCGTCGGCCACGGCGCGTCGAAGCGGGCGGAGACGCGGATCCCCGGCGGCGACGTGAATCCCTACCTCGCGTTCGCCGCGATCATCGCGGCAGGTCTGCACGGAATCGAGAGCGAGCTGCCGCTGCCGCCCGCGCTCGAGGGGAACGCGTACGAATCGGATGCCGAGCGCTTCCCGTCCACGCTGCGCGAGGCAATCGTCGCGCTCGAGACCGGGATGATGGCGCGCGGCGCGTTCGGCGACCAGGTCGTCGACCACTACCTGAACTACGCACGCACCGAGCAGGCGCTCTTCGACAAGGTCGTCACCGATTGGGAGCGGATCCGCCTGTTCGAACGCGGATGAGAGTCGTCCTGATCTCGCGAATCCTCCCCGCGGTGATCGGGTACTGCGCGCTGCTGCGGGAGCTCGGGCACGAGCCGGTCGCGCTGATGTGCAGCCGCGAGCTCGCCGACCGCTACGGAGGGCTCGAGGACCTGCTCGTCGGCGCGCCCGCCGACCTCGACGTCGTGATCCCCGCGAGCCGGGACCGAATCGCCCCGCTGCTCCGCTCGCTCGAGCCGGACGTCGCGTTCTGCACGGGCTTTCCGTGGAAGATCCCAGCCGAGGCGATCGCGGTCCCGAAGTACGGGATCGTCAACGGGCATCCGTCTCTCCTGCCCCGCTACCGCGGGCCGAGCCCGGTGGCCTGGGCGGTTCGTAACGGCGAGTCCGAGATCGGGTTCACCCTCCACTACATGGACGCCGAGCTCGACACCGGCAACGTGCTCGCGCAGGTCCGCATCCCCCTGGATGACGCGCAGAGCTGGGACGACCTCGAGTCCAAGTTCGGCCCGGCGATCGGCGGGATCTTCCCCTCGGTCATGGAGCGAATCGAGCGAGGTGACCCAGGCGAACCGCAGTCGGAGGACGAGGCGACGTACTTCTCGTTCTTCGAGCCCGACTACGCCTGGATCGACTGGGCGCGGCCGGCAGCGGAGATCGCTCGCCAGATTCGCTCCTGGCGCTTCCACTCACCGGCGACACCACAAGGGGCGCTGACGGAGTTGGACGGTGAGACGATGCGAGTGCTTCGGGTGAGCCTCGAGCCCACCGAGGGCCGCGAGATGCGTTGCGGTGACGGCACACTCTGGATCGTGGAGACGGAGGCGGCATGAGACCGGTGATCGGGATCACGTCGTACGCGCAGGACGCGCGCTGGGGCGTATGGCACCTCCCGGCCGTGCTCGTGCCGCTCGCGTACGTCGATGCGATCGAACGGGCAGGCGGGCGTGCGCTCGTCGTGCCGCCCGCCGAGCAGGACATCGAGCAGACGCTCGACGCGCTCGATGGAATCGTGTTCTCCGGCGGCGCGGACGTCGATCCGGCGCAATACGGCGCCGACGCTCATCCCGAGACGGACACGCCACAGAGGCGCCGCGACGCAGGCGAGCTGGCGCTCCTGCAGGCTGCACTCGAGCGCGACATTCCGACGCTCGCGATCTGCCGCGGCTTCCAGCTCCTGAACATCGCGCGCGGAGGCGATCTCGTCCAGCACCTTCCCGAGGCAGTGGGCAACGACGACCACAAACAGACCCCGGGCGAGTTCGCCGTCCACCCCGTGGAGATCAAGGAGGACTCGCGACTGGGCTCGATCGTGGGTGCGCGCTCCGACGTGACGTCGCACCATCATCAGGGACCTGGCCGCGTGGGTGAGGGCCTCGTCGAGACCGCGTGGGCCGCGGACGGGACACTCGAGGCGATCGAGGATCCGGACAAGCGCTTCACGGTCGGCGTCCAGTGGCATCCCGAGGCGGGCGAGGATCAGAAGCTCTTCGACGCGCTCGTCGAGGAGGCCCGCGCGTATCGCTCGGCCCGCACGAAGTAGGCTCCCACGCTCTCGCGACAAGGAGGAAGGCGTGTACTACTTCGGATTCGGGATCATCTACCTCGCGCTGTCCGTGTTCTTCATCGCGGACGTGCTCCGGCAGCCCGCGACGGCTCTCTCGGGCGTCGGCAAGGCCCTCTGGATCGTTGCGCTCCTTCTCGCCCCCGTGTTCGCGTGGCTCGTCTACGGAATCTGGCGCATGCGGCAAAGCCGCGGCCTGTAACGGCCCCGTGTTTGAATCCGGCCCGTGACGCTGACCGTCCTGAACCCGGCGACCGAGCAGCCGATCGCGGAGCTCGAGCAGGCCGGGGTAGAGGAAGCGGACGCCGCCGTCGCGCGCGCGCGGCAGCGTATCCCGGCTGGCGCGCGATCGCCCCGGCCGATCGCGCGCGGCTCCTGCGGCGGCTCGCGAGCCTGGTCGAGGACAACCTCGAAGAGCTCGCCCGGATCGAGTCCGAGAACGTCGGCAAGCCCATCTCGGGCGCCCGCGGCGAGATCGGCATGGTCGCGCAGGTGTTCCACTTCTACGCCGGCGCGATCGACAAGCACCTCGGCGAGACGATCCCGGTCGCAGGCGGCGTCGCGGCGACGTTCCGCGAGCCGCTCGGCGTGGTCGGGCTCATCGTCCCCTGGAACTTCCCGGCGAACATCGCGAGCTGGAAGCTCGGGCCGGCGCTCGCGTGCGGGAACACGGTCGTCCTCAAGCCCGCCGAGCTCACGCCGCTCTCGGCCGTCAGGCTCGGTGAGCTCTGTCTCGAGGCCGGGATCCCCGAAGGTGTCGTGAACGTCCTCGTGGGCAAGGGCTCAGTCGTCGGCCAGCGGCTGATCGAGCACCCGGACGTCGCCAAGATCGCCTTCACCGGCTCGACCGAGGTGGGCCGCCTCGTGATGGAGGGCGCAGCGGGCACGATCAAGCGGGTCACGCTCGAGCTCGGCGGGAAGTCGGCCAACGTGATCTTCGAGGACGCCGACCTCGAGCGAGCCGCAGCGGCCGCGCCGTACTCCGTCTTCGACAACGCCGGCCAGGACTGCTGCGCGCGCTCGCGGATCCTCGTCCAGAGATCTGTCTACGACAGATTCCTGGGGCTGCTGTCAGAGGCGACGAGCAGGGTGAAGGTGGGCGACCCTTCGCTCGACGACACGGAGATGGGGCCGCTCGTCTCCGCGCAGCATCGCGAGACGGTCGCAGCGTTCGTCGACACTGAGCCCGCGTTTCGCGGAGAGGTCCCGGACGGTCCCGGGTTCTGGTACCCGTGCACGCTCGTGGAGGCTACGAACGGCGATCGGATAGCGCGCGAGGAGGTGTTCGGCCCGGTGGCCGCGGTGATCCCGTTCGAGGACGAAGCGGACGCGATCGCACTCTCCAACGACACGCCCTACGGCCTGTCCGGGTCGATCTGGACGCGCGACGGCGCCCGCGCGCTCCGCGTCGCTCGCGCCACGGAAGCGGGCGTGCTCTCGGTGAATGCGAACACGTCGGTCCGGGTCCAGACTCCGTTCGGGGGGTTCAAGCAATCCGGATTCGGGCGCGAGCTCGGGATGCACGCGCTCGAGGGCTACTCGGAGATCAAGAGCGTGTTCATCTCGACGGAGGTCTGATCAGTGGCGGGAAGACTCGACGGGAAAGTGTGCGTCATCACCGGCGCCGGAGGGGGCATGGGGCGGGAGGCGGCGATCGTCTTCACGGGCGAAGGCGCGAAGGTCTGCGTCGCGGACCTCAATGCCGGACTTGCCGAGGAGACGGTGTCGCAGTGCTCGGGCGACGCGTTCGCCTTCGGCGTGAACGTGGCGGACGAGGCCGGTGTGCAGGCCATGTTCGACGCAACTGCCGAGCGCTTCGGCGGGATCGACGTGCTCTACAACAACGCCGGGATCTCTCCCGCCGACGACGCGTCGGTGCTGGACACGTCGGTGGAGGCGTGGCAGCGCGTCCAGGACGTGAACACGAAAGGCGTGTTCCTCTGCTGCAAGCACGGGATCCCGCACCTGCTGGAGCGGGGAGGAGGCTCGGTGATCAATGTCGCCTCCTTCGTCGCGATCCTCGGCGCCGCGACGTCGCAGATCTCGTACACCGCCTCGAAGGGCGCGGTTCTGGCGATGAGCAAGGAACTCGGCGTGCAGTTCGCCCGCCAGGGCGTGCGGGTGAACGCGCTCTGTCCGGGCCCGGTCGAGACGCCGCTCCTGCTCGCGATCTTCGGCGACGATCCGGCGGCGTTCCAGCGACGCCAGATCCACTGGCCGACGGGACGGCTGGGCAAGCCCCGGGAGATCGTGAATGCCGCGCTCTTCCTCGCGAGCGACGAGTCGTCCTTCGTGACCGGTGCGACGTTCGTCGTCGACGGCGGGATCACCGCCGCCTACGTCACGCCCGAGTAGTCAGACGCCGACGACCTGGACGAGCCAGCGCCGGTCGCGTTCGCGGTCGAGCTCGAGGAAGAGGACCCGCTGCCACTGGCCGAGGCAGAGCTCGCCCTCGCGCACCGGGATCGACTCGCCGGCCGGCCCGAGGAGCATGGACATGCAGTGCGCGTGCCCGTTCCCGACGACCATGTCCTCCTCGCACACGTTCTCGGTCCGGCGATCCCAGTCGTCGTGCGCGTAGTAGTGCTCGCTCGGGACGAGACGCTTGAGCAGCAGTGCGAAGTCCTCGAGGAAGCCGCGCTCCCACTCGTTGACGCGAACGGAGCAGGTCGTGTGCGGCGAGTAGACCGAGACGATGCCGTCGGTGATCCCGCTCTGGCGGACGGCCTCCTGGACGTCCTCGGTTATGTCGGTGACGGTCAACCCGCCGGCCGTGCGGAGACGGTGCTCGAGCTGGAACGTCTTCACGACTCCGACATTCTGTCAGCAGTCCGGCGAATTGGATCGTGGGAACCGTTCGTTACGCTGGAACGCGGCGGGCCCGTAGCTCAGCTGGTCAGAGCAGCCGACTCATAATCGGTTGGTCCCTGGTTCGAGTCCAGGCGGGCCCATATCAACCCCGTACGGTTGAGCCAAACCCGCATGGTTATGTGGGTCAGATGTGCCGGAAATGCCCCGAAAGTGCAAACGGTGCTGCCACCGGTGCTGCCACGGGGTTTTCGCCGACACTGACAACATGCGGCCCGTCGTAGGAGTGGCCGAGCCGGAGGCGATGCCGCGCCCCAGAGGGGAAAAGGGACGCCGCAGTCCGACCCGGCCAGGCCTGGGCTTCACCGCGGGGCGCCGCCCTCTCGCAGTTCAAGGGTGCTGCCAGAGGGCGTTGACAATCTTCCATCCCTCGCGAGTACGCACCAGGTGCAGGTATTCGACGTAGACGGCGGAGCGGACGGTCACGTTCGCGATCTCGCGATGCACGTGCTCGACTTCGACTTCGATACCGCGATCGGGGACGTCTCGCGTCTTCCCGACGCCCTTCGCCGTCGCCTCGATCATCTCCCGCGCCGTGAGCTTCTCCAGTTCTCCGGGGGCAGGGGCGTCGTCCGGGGATCGCTTGGCCAAATCGGGATGCAGCGCCCGCTCCATGCGCGCCGCGTCGCCATCGAACCATCCCTCGAAGTAGTCGAGAGCCGCGCGCACGATCGCGTCGCGGTCAGCCACCTTCGATTGCTCCTCAGCCACCCCAGCACGATCGCCGCGCTCCATCACGCCGCGAACTCTACGGCGTCCCGGCCCGCGTGCCCTGCTCTCGGATACGAACGTATGATCGTGTAGTTGATGTTTTCTTTTCCCTGGGCCGTCGGGAGTTGACCCGATTGTGTCCTGTACGGTCTGGCTGGCCGCGCCTAGCGTGATGCCCGGTGAGTCCGGCGCTGGGAGCCTGTCTCTCTCGGTGCACCCCTGTAGCAGGTGGGGCCTGCGCGGACTTGCCTTTACTGCGCGGGGACTCCCGGCGGACGGGGGTCTCTCGCGCAGGCTTCAGTCGTCTGCGCGGTAGCCGCCCAGGGTGGCTATCGAGAAGGCCCGGGCGGGGGTCCCCCTCGTGTGCCCTGCGGCACGGCACGAGTTACCCGCACGCCCGGGCCACGCGCACTAAGTCATAAGACGATCCTGCCGTCGTGACCCAAACGGGGCACGAAGAGAATGACCGCGCAAGACTTCGGCGCGGCATATCGCCTCGGGCAGGGTCGGCTCGGCGACCGGCGAAGGGGATCGGCGGCCGGGTTGGTTCCGCGTGTCCTCTTCCTTCCCCCTAGGGGATGCGATTGGGGCTGGCACGGCCCGTCCCGCGCTGATTACAAGACGCGTCGCCGGGGTACTCGGTCACCTAACTGCGGAGAGGTAAGGGGAGAGGTAATGACTGGGATCGTCGTATCTGCGGCGCTGCTCTTCGGCGTCCCTTTGCTCTTCATTCTCGTGGCGATGAGGGGCTAGCTCGCAGCGCGTTTGCAGAGTGCGAGAAGGCGGTATCACAGCGATGCCCCAGGGGTGAGGATCCTGCGGCGAGTGCTCGCGGGAGGGTGGCTCGAGCCCCCTCGTTGAGTCGCCCTCCCGCTGAGCGCTACTACCACTCTCGCGAGGTCACGTTGCGATGCGGGGCGCCTCGGTTGCAACCCCTGCACGAGCCGATACCCCTCCGAGCTCGGCGCTCACCAGATCCTCGTCGTAATGTCTAGCGGCACCTCTTCACGACGCCGGTTCGTCGCTCTGTTGCAGCGAGCGTGTGAGGGGCCGTGGTAGTCGAGAGAACCGCCCCCGTCTCGGTGATCTAGATCCCAACCGATCTCGAGGGTCGATCTCCTCGCCGCAGCGATGGCAGAAGATGTCACCGCGAGCAACACGCCCCGCCCACTGCTTACGAAGCCGGCGGTGAGCGGTGCCGTACCTGACGTCGTCCTTGGGATCGCGCACCTTGCGGCGGCGGTGACGGAGGCAGTAGCGGTTACGAACGGACTTCGGGATGAAGTGCGTTTCGCAGCCGCGCTCCGCGCACTTTCGGTAGCGATCAGCGAGCATCACGAGCCTTCACATTTGCCGGGGAGGGAAATCCCAGGGCGGGGGTGGTGGCTCGAGCGCCCACTAAAAAGCCGCCTGAGTGATCGCTCGGCAGCCGACCCAGCACTCATCCTGTTCCTTCGATGGAGCCGGGGGTTCGGGATCGAAGCGCTCTCCTGACCGTGCTCACGACGGAGCACTTCACGCTGCAGGGCGCCCGTACCGGGACGATCACCGAGAGCCTGGGTCGAACGACGATCTACCTCGGCAGCCTCTCCGCGAGCCTCGTGGCACTTGCGCTCATCCTGCAGGGAGGCACGGCGGTGGACGACTTCCGCCTCTTCGCGCTCGTGATCCTTCCGGCGCTCGTTTTCCTGGGCACGGTGACCTTCGTACGCGTGCTCGAGACGGGGATCGAGGACGCCATCTACGCGCAGGCGATCAATCGCATCCGTCACTACTACCTCGAGCTAGCGGGCGACGATGCTCGCTATTTCGTCCTCGGGGGCCACGACGACGTGCGAGGGGGTCTCGCCAACATGGGCTTGTCCCCGTCACCGTGGCGGCCGTTCTTCAGCATCTCGAGCGTCATCGCTCTCATCAACAGCATGGTGGTCGGGGCTCTCGCCGGCATCGCGCTCGACGGCTTCGCGCCCCGCGCAATTGCGCTCATCGCTGGCGGCGTGCTCGCCGTAGCTGCTCTGATCGTCCACTATCGGGTCGGCTATGGCCGCTTTCTCCGGGCGATGGAGAGCTTCACGCCACAGTTTCCGTCGCCGCCGTAGCCCCACTCATCGCACCGCGAGCGCTCGCCCGGTGCTGCCACCGGTGCTGCCACGTAAGCTAGGAAATCGCGATTAGCAGGGGTGTCTGAGTCCAGGCGTGCCCATATCGCATCGCTCGATTCGTATGGCAAGCTCGCGAAGATCGGTCGACTCAGGGAGGACACAGTGAGCGTGGACAAGATTCTCGAGCGGGACCGAGAACTCCGTGCGCACGCGACTGCGCGGCCTTGGCACCAGGATGGGCAGGACACGAGATCGAGGCTTGTCGGTCCGCTGCCCCGCTCGCGTGTGGTCGTTGATCCATACCTGCCCAATCCACAGGACGGGTCGCTGCTGCTGCACCGAGTCAATACCTACGAGGAGCTCGAGGAGGAGATCGAACGGCTCCGAGCGTGGCTACGTGATGTTCGAGCGCGATTGGACACCACACCGAGCCGGACAACGAAACTCCCGGGGCGGGGCGAGGATCAGGACTTTGAGGCCCTGGCCCGGGACCTGAGCGCAGGTATCGGTGCCGCACTCGGTGACCACCGAGTTGGCGCTGAGTTGGCGTCGACCGCGCAGAACTTAGGTCAGCCGCGCGGCTAGATCGGACGCGTCTGCTGTCTGCGTAGTCGCCGCATGATCCAAGACCGACGGCTACGCCAACTACGAAGGGAGCATGTCTGTGCCCGACCTCGCCTGCCAGGACCCAACTCCGTCTTTTCCCTGGCGGTCGCGGCGACCGACGTAACCCGGTCAGATCGGCTCCGCCGGGAGTTGACCCGATCGTGTCCTGTACGGGCCGGCTGCCCGCACCTACCGTGATGCCATGGCGAGTCCGGCGCTTGGAGCCTGCCGCTCTCGGCGCACCCCTGTAGCAGGCGGGGCCTGCGCGGGCTCGCCGTCACTGCGCGAGAGACCCAGCGGGGGTTGAGGTTGGGTCTCTCGCGCAACCCTACTGCGGCTCTTTCTTCAGCCCCACCGGAGAGCTCGTACGGTGCATACGCCGGTCATACACCCAGCGTGAAAAGTGCCGATCTTCGAAGGGATGGTTGAGCGGATCGTGTCTGCCGGAGTTGCCTGGAAGTCTCGGACGGGGCAGCCAACCCCGGGCGGATTTGCTACTCAGGGTCGCGGCCGGCGTGAGTACCCGACAGCCTCCGGGGAGCACCCGGTACAAAAGAGACCGCTGCGTCCTTCCTCGAGGTGCTGCCGCTCCTTCTTACCGAAACTGGGCATGGCGACGACCTCGACTGCATGGATGACGTCGGGATCGTCGGGCTCGACGCGCTTGCCGCAGGCCGGACAGACCGTGTACGGCTTGTCGCTGCTCATGGCTTCAGCGTAGCGTGCCGAATCCGGGCAATTCGTACGCCGCGTTCTCGTCGATCCGGGCGACCCCGACAACACGCCTATCAGCGCTCGACCTCATCGCGGAACGCCAGCGCGACCGCCTGTGCTCTGCTGTGGACTCCCAGCTTCTTGAGGAGGTGCTCGATGTGCGAGCCGACGGTCTTGGGCTGGATCGCCAGCCGACGTGCAATCTCGCCCTGCGTCAGTCCCTGGGAGAGTAGGCGCAGGACTTCGGACTCACGTCGAGAGAGGGTCGCTCGTACTGCCCCGGAGAGAGGGCGTGTGCGAGCTTCCAGCCCCCTGACTCTCGCAAGCACCTCGTCGGGCGCATACGGCTTGACCATGTAGTCGTCACCGCCAACGAGGAGACCCGCGACGCGATCGTACGACTCGGTCCTCTTTCCGGAGAGGAACATCACTGCCACCTCGGATCCGCGCTCGTGCTTCAGAGCCCGACAGACCTCGTAGCCGGACAACGTGGGGAGCGGTATCTCGAGTATCGCGATGGACGTGTGATTGGCCCGCGCTACGGCAACAGCCTCGTCGCCTCTCGCAGCCTGGTGGACCGAGTACCCGGCTGCGGCGAGCAGGCCGGCGAGCTCGACACGAGCCGAGCCATCGTCGTCCGCAACCAACACGGATGTCGTGGGCACGCACCCTCCCCGAGTACTTCTCCGCAGTACGGCCACTTTACCCGCATTTCCACGGCGAAAACCCAATCTCGAATCGGGTCGATACCCGAGTTTCGGTTTCGCTTGCGACCGGGAAGGCGTATTCCACAACGCAAACGAGGGAAGGGTGGGAGCGATGTCGAACGGCCTGGACACACCGACAGCACTGGATTCGAGTCCACTGCCGACGGCTGACGTCGGCGAGGCGATTACCGGGACGGACGTTGCGCAGTCGCTTCCGACCGAGGCTGTGAGCGAGCCGGTCGAGGCCGTCGCGCAGGCAGTCCCGACCGAGGCTGTGAGCGAGCCGGTCGAGGCCGTCGCGCAGGCGGTCCCGACCGAGGTCGCCAGCGAGCCGGTCGAGGCCGTCGCGCAGGCGGTCCCGACCGAGGTCGCCAGCGAGCCGGTCGAGGCCGTGGCGCAGGCAGTTCCGACCGAGGCTGTGAGCGAGCCGGTCGAGGCCGTCGCGCAGGCGGTCCCGACCGAGGCTGTCGAGCGAGCCGGTCGAGGCCGTCGCGCAGGCGGTCCCGACCGAGGTTGTGAGCGAGCCGGTCGAGGCCGTCGCGCAGGCAGTCCCGACCGAGGCTGTGAGCGAGCCGGTCGAGGCCGTCGCGCAGGCAGTCCCGACCGAGGTCGCCAGCGAGCCCGTCGAGGCCGTGACGCAGGCCACTTCGGAGGCTTTGAGCGAGCCCATGGAAAGCGCGACTCAGGCTGTCGAGAGCCTGTCGTCCACCACTTCACAGGGGGCCGAGCCGCTGCTCGAGACGGTTGGGTCGACCACCGACAGTGCGCTCGGAGTAGCGCAACCGCTCGGGGAGACGCTGGTGACACCCGTCGCCGACGCAGCCCAGACCGTGGTCACGCCGCTGGCGGAGACGTCCGAAGCCGTCGTGACCCCGCTCGCCGACGCGACGGAGGCGGTGGTCACGCCACTCGCGGACGCCACGGCGACGGTCGTTACGCCGTTGGCCGAGGCGACCGAGACGCTGGTGACACCCGTCGCCGACGCAGCCCAGACCGTCGTCACGCCGCTCGCGGACACGGCCGAAGCCGTCGTGACCCCGCTCGCCGACGCGACGGAGGCGGTGGTCACGCCCCTCGCGGACGCCGCCGGGACGGTCGTTACGCCGTTCGCCGAGGCGACCGAGACGCTGGTGACACCCGTCGCCGACGCAGCCCAGACGGTCGTCACGCCGCTCGCGCAGACGACCGAAGCCGTCGTGACCCCGCTTGCCGACGCAACGGAGGCGGTGGTCACGCCACTCGCGGACGCCGCCGAGACGGTGGTCACGCCGTTGGCCGAGGCGACCGAGACGCTGGTGACACCCGTAGCCGACGCAGCCCAGACCGTGGTCACGCCGCTGGCGGAGACGGCCGAAGCCGTCGTGACCCCGCTTGCCGACGCGACGGAGGCAGTGGTCACGCCCCTCGCGGACGCCACGGGGACGGTCGTTACGCCGTTGGCCGAGGCGACCGAGACGCTGGTGACACCCGTCGCCGACGCAGCCCAGACCGTGGTCACGCCGCTCGCGGAGACGGCCGAGACCGTCGTCACGCCGCTCGCGGACACGGACCGAAGCCGTCGTGACCCCGCTCGCCGACGCGACCGAGACGCTGGTGACACCCGTCGCCGACGCCGCCCAGGCGGTGGTCACGCCGCTCGCCGACGCGACCGAGACGCTGGTGACACCCGTCGCCGACGTAGCGCAGACGGTGGTGACGCCGCTCGCGGAGGCAACCGAGAGCGCCGTGACGCCGCTCGCCGACGCGACGGAGGCCGTGGTCACGCCGCTCGCCGACGCGACCGAGACGCTGGTGACACCCGTCGCCGACGCCGCCCAGGCGGTGGTCACGCCGTTGGTCGATACGACCGAGACGGTCGTCACGCCGCTCGCGCAGACCACCGACGCCGTCGTGACCCCGATCGAGGAAGCGGCAACTCCCGTCGTCCACGCTGCGAAGGCCGTGACGACGCCCGTGGTCGAAGTCGTCGAAGCCGCGGCGACACCCGTCGCGGAGGCGACGGGCGCCGTCACTGCGCCGGTGACGGACGGGTTGGTGGCGATGGTCCCACCGCCGACATTCGACCCGGGCGATGCGATCGCGATACCGGCCGAGGAGATCGCCAATACCGTTGGTGCGGTCAGCGAGTTCGTCGGAGCGCCATTCGACCTCGCCTCGGACACGGGTGTCGGATTAGTTGCGGGCGTCGACGAGGTGCTTCAAGGCCTTGCGGCACCCGAGGCGATCCTTCCGCTGGACGAGCTCTTCCAGACGCTGCCGATCGCGATCACGATCGGCATCGCGTCACTCGGGGCGAGCGCGATCGTGCGGGGTGGGTGCAGCCCGGGGGCGTCGGTCGTCTTCACGAACGTCCGGCTGATCCCATGCCTTGCGTCGGAGACCGTCCACCGACTCGTGCCGGCCTTCTCCGGCGGCTCGGGTGGAAGCATGGCCGGGACGACGACGCGGCGTGGCGCGTCCGGCACACGCCCGTCCAGCCCCAGCCCGATCGACGTGATCCGCGAGGGCTTCGATCGGAGCGTCGGCCGTGTCGTCGACAACGACGGTGAGGGCCTGCGCGACGGTCGGCTGCTGGCCCAGGTGGGCATGGTGCTCGGGCTGATCTATCTGGCGTTCCTGACTGTCTGGTTCTGGGCGACGAGGCTCCGATGGAACCCGAGAGATCTGAGCTGACGCAACCGGGGCGCGCGCCGAGCGCGCCCCTAGCTCATGCCGAGGTAGGCCGCGATCGCGACCCAGACGATCACGAGCGCGGCGAGGACCCAGAGCAGGAATGCCGGTTCGCTGACGGGCAGCCAGGGCAGCTCTTCGCGCTGGAGGAAGAACCGGATGCGACGGGTTCGACGACCGTGAGCGTCCAGCTCCACGACCTCACCGGTTGCTGCAGCGGCGGGATCGCGCGTCGGCTCTCCGTCGCGGTCGCGGTAGATGACCTTGCGCTCGCGCAGCCGCGCCATCGACTGAGTGTAGCTCGCGGCCTACTGTCCGAGCGCGATGCGGAAAGGAGCTCCAGGTGAAAAGAGTGTCGCTGCTCCTCGTTCTCGTCCTGGCGATGCTCGTCGCCGTGGCCGTCGCACGCGCGGGCGACCACGCAGGGGCGGTGTCCGACGAGGTTCGTCGCATGTCGCTGGGCGACACCGTGCGGGTCGACGGAACCCCCGTCGGCTGTCGCGTGACCCGCCTGGCCCGCTACGGCAACCGCGTCTTTCTCGACTGCCGCCGCGCCGGTCGTCTGGCCGGCAGCTACGGCACCTACTTCGGCGAGAGGGACGTGCTCGTCGTGAAATTCGTCGGGCCACGGAAGGCCAAGCTCGTACTGCGGGCACGTCACGAGGGCGAGGTGGATCGATGCACGTAGGAGAGCCGGTCGTGACTCTCGAGACGGCCGTCCACACGGCAACGGCCGACGAGCTTCTCCTCCTGCCGGCCGCGCTGGATCCGCCACTCGTCGAGGAAACGGCGCCGAATCGGCAAAGGGCGGTTCGCGCCGTGGACGCGGCAGGTCGTGCGGGTGCGGTACTGCTGGCGGTGAGCGTGCCTTATCTTGCCGTGCGGCCGTCGACCTCAAATGCGCTCCTCGCAGTCGGAGTACTGGTTGCCATCTGGCTGGCGACGCTTCGCCACGCGCGTGCGGCCGGGGATGGCATGCTCGGCACCCTCCCGACGGTCGGGATCGGGACGGCCACGGGACTTGGCGCGGTCGCTGCGCTCAACCCCTGGTTCCCGGGCCTTCAGCTCGGACCGCCGGAGCTCCTCGCGATCGCAGCGGGCGTCTTCGCCTCGGCGGCGGTCTGGGAAGCGGCCCTTCGACGCACGTCGGTCGGCCGCCGGCGTGTCCTCGTCATCGGTACGGATGGGCTCTCGGCGGAGATGGCCGACGAGCTGCGGCGAAGCGGGGTGCGTGACGTCGAGCTCCTCGCCCACGTGGCGGACGGCGAGGTCACCCGTCCCGAAGCGGAGGTACCGTTACTCGGCGGCCTAGCGGAGCTTCGTCCGATCGTCGAGGCGCAGCGGCCGGATCTCGTCGTCCTCACGGACGAGCAGACGTACGGCGAGGCGCTCGACCGGCTGCTCGAGGTGCCGAGACCGCACTTCCGGGTCGTCGGGCTCGCCGGCTTCTTCGAGCATGTCTTCGGGCGAGCTCCGGTCGAGCAGGTGAGTCCGGCCTGGTTCATGAGCATCCTCCATGTGCGCCAGCCGGTCTACGCACGGTGGACGAAGCGCACATTCGACGTCGTGCTCGCGGCGACCGGGCTCGTGTTGGCGGCGCCGCTCCTCGTCGTGGTGGCCATCGCAGTCCGGGCGACGGGCAGCCCCGTCCTCTACCGCCAGACTCGGGTCGGAGAGGGCGGGCGGCTCTTCACGATCTACAAGTTCCGCACGATGGTGCTGGACGCGGAGGCGGAGGGCGCGTGCTTCGCCTGCGAGGGCGACGCGCGAGCGACCCGGTGCGGACGGTTCCTCCGTCGAACGCACCTCGACGAGCTCCCTCAACTCTGGAACGTCCTCAGGGGGGAGATGGCAGTCGTCGGCCCGCGGCCCGAGCGGCCTGAGTTCGTCGAGGTGCTCGAGCAGACGGTTCCGTTCTGGACGCGGCGCTCGCTCGTCACACCGGGGATCACGGGCTGGGCCCAGCTCCGATGCGGCTACGCGGCCGAGCAGTGCGAGATGGCGGAGAAGCTTTCGTACGACCTCTGGTACCTGCGGCACCGCAGCCTCGTCGTCGACCTTGCGATCTGCCTCGAGACGATCGGGATGCAGCTGCGCGCTCTCATGCCCTTTCTGGACGCCGGTCCGTCCACCAGCACTCATAGGGGGGTCGGCCGTTAAGACGGTCCGTGCCTTCGGCGCGATCGCCGTGTGCGCGATCGTCTCGCTTGGCCTGCTCGGGGCCGGCGGATCCTCTCCCCTTGCCGCCGCGCCGCAGGCCAACGCCCCGGGCCAGATTCGGCCGGCGCCCCCGTCGCGCTACGCAGTCCCACGTCCGTTCGTGCGGGTGCGCACGTCCTCCGAGCTGCGTGCGGCGCTCGAGCGGCGGAGCCCAACGGCCATCGTCCTGGCTCGTGGCACGTACGACTCCGACCGCCCGTTCGTCAACGCCCACGGCCACGGCATCTACGCGGGCGCGCTCGGCAAGGCCGTGCTTACCGCCGGCCTGAGCCTCGGCGTGGACCGCACGCGAGAGGGTGGCCTCCTCCGCGGCGTCGTCGTCGACGTACGCGACCACGCGAAGACCGTCGACGGTGTGGCTCTCCATGTCCGAGGCCGGGGCGCCCAGGTCCTCGACGTCACCTTACGAGGCCACGGGCTCATCCGCTCCGGCCTGATCGTCCGGGAGCCCGAGGGCTTTCGCGCCGCCCGGCTCGTCGTGCGCGACTTCACGGACTACGGCGTCCTCGTCGACGCAAACGATCCCGGTAGGACGTCGCTCACACGACCTTTCCAGTTGCGTGACCTCGATGTGGCGGGCATCAGGCGGTCGGTCCCCGGCTCCTCGCAAGGCCGGGGCGAGGCGTGCGTCTGGGTGGGGAACCCTGGCGCCGTCGAGCGTGCACGCGTGCGCCGGTGCGGATGGATGGGGTTGTGGACGGGCACGGCGGCCACGGGCGCGCGCCTCGCGGGAATCGACGTCGACGAAACGCCGACGGGCGTCTACCTCGAGCACGTGACGCGGCAGAGCACGTTCGAGCGCCTGCGCGTGGGCAGCCGTGTGCGCGTCGGGCTGACGGCGGAGTGGGCGAGCCCGGACGCCGGAGGAATCCCAGGCAGCATCGACAACGTCATCCAGGACAGCCGCTTCGAGAGTTGGCTCGCCGGCGTCTACCTGGACGAGGGGACGACGCGGACTGTCGTTCGGCGGAGCGTCTTCGTAGGGCAGCGCTGGGCCGCCATCGGCGACTACCGAGGCGAGGGCAATGCCTACCTCGGAAACGACTACCGCAGAATCGCGAGCGGCGCGGTGGCCGTGAGCCGCGAGCACATCCGCACGGCGACGGGGGCCGGCGGATGACGGTCGCGACCGTTCCCGGCGCACTCGAGCTCGACACCGTCTCGTCGCCGGACGAATTCATGGAGCTTCGCGAGGAGTGGGACGGGTTGGTTCGCGTGATGCCACGGCCGTGCCCGTTCCTCCTCCATTCGTGGCTCGAGACCTGGTGGAGGCATTACGGGCCGGGCGGGACGCTCTCCGTCCACGTGGCGCGAAGGGACGGCCGCCTGATAGGGGCCGCGCCACTCGTCACCCGCTCGCATCGCGGCGTTCGCGTGGCGCGGTTCCTGGGCGGGCGACAGTCCGCTCTCGCGGACATGCTTCTTGCAGCGGATGCGGAACCCGAGGTGGCGAAGGGGCTCGCAGCCCGCATCGCGAGCTCGGACGCGGCCTATGTCGACCTCTACGGCCTCCCCCGCGGCAGCCGCATCGCGGAAGCCCTGGGGCCGTCGATCGAGGTGCTCGAGCGCGTGGAAGCGCCGGTGCTCGACCTATCGGACGGCTGGGACGCCGTCTACGCGTCGAAGACGTCCTCGAAGAAGCGAAACCTGCACCGCCGGCGGCGGCGCCAGCTCGGAGAGCTCGGCCCCCTCGAGGTTCGCGTCGCCAGGGAGCCGGAGGAGCTCCTGGCGGCTCTCGAGGACGCGTTCCGGCTGCATCGGCTGCGCTGGGAGGGACGCCCGGACGGCTCCGGGTTCGCGACACCCATGGGCGAACGGTTTCACCGTGCAGCCGTGCTCCGGCTCGCGGAGCTCGACATCCCGCGGATCGTTCTCCTGCGGCTCGCCGGACGCGCGATCGCGTTCCACTACTACCTGGCGTTCGAAGGGCGGATGTACGTCCACCGCCTCGGCTTCGACCCTGACTTCGCCCGCTACTCGCCGGGTCTCGTGAACACGCTCGACACGCTCGAGGCGGCGGCCGCAGAAGGGCTGACGCGGGTGGAGTTCCTCGGTGGCGCGGAGCGGTACAAGCTCGAGCTCGCGGACGGATTCGATCCGCTGTGCCACGGGCTCGGCCTCGCGCGAGGCGTCCGAGCGCGTTCGCTCGTCGCTGCCGAGCTGGGGGTCATCCGGCTTCGGATGCGCCTCAAGGAGTCGCCGAGGTTTCGCCGTCTCTACGTCGACGGCCTCGCCCCTCTCCGTCGCCTCAAGGCGGGCTCCCGCGACGCCCTGCGGACATGAGGAGCACCTCAGCCGAAGAGCTCGCGCACGCGTGGGGCCGCGAAGCGCGTGCCCGGAATGAAGCGCACGATGGGGCCGAAACGCTGCGCCGCCGCGAATCCCACGAACAACAGGCCCGGATCGGCCGTGCGGAACCAGCGGTCGAGCACCGGCCAGCCGTCGTTCAGCCCGACGCGGTCGCGGATCTCAGCGGAGAGGAACGGAAGCCGTTCCAGGGCGAAGCGGAAGCCGGCCGCGACGATGACGGCGTCGGCTTCGCGTTCCGAACCGTCGCTGAGCGCGACGCGAACGGCACCGTCGCGCGAGTCGATCCCCGTCACCGCGACGCCTTCCGTCGTTTGGACGAGGCCGTCGAGGACGGGTCGCAGCCAGGGCGAGCCACCGGCACGCAGCACGCGGGCAGTGAGCCGCCGCCGGAGCGCCGCCGGCAGCGCCGCGAGCAGGTCCGGGTGCAACACGAGCCGATTGAGCGGCGGCGGCCCGTAACCGACGACCGGATACGCAAGGCGGTAGAGCTTCTCGTGGACGGGCCCGCGGACGCGGTGCGGCTCGCGGTCGGCGAACCAGTGCAGTTGGGAGCGGACGAGAATCTCGACGTCCGCGCCGGCCCGGGCCGCGAGGGCCGCGCTCTCGAGGCCACCCTGACCGCCCCCGACGACGACCACCCGGCGCGAGCGGTAGCCCTCGTAGTCCTGGAGATCGGTCGCGAACCTGACCCGCTCACCGACCGCGTCGGCGAGCGGTGGAGGCGCATACGCGAAGGGGACTGCGCCCACCGCCACCACCACGGTGCCTGCGTCCACCTCCGTGCCAGCCTCGGTCGTGATGCGATATCCGCCGTCGGGCCGGCCCTCGACCGCGGCCACCTGGGCCGGATCTTGGTCGACGACGTAGGCGTCACGGAACCAGGCGGCGTAGCGGAGGAACTTCTGGAGCGGAATCGGCTCCTCCCTGGGCTCTCCGGTCGCGGCCGCCCAGCGTTCGATCGTGCCCACGCCTTCCGGCGCCGAGAACGACGTCTCGTTCCAGTCAGAGCGGAGAAGCATGTCCTGCGGCATGCGCGTCCGCCATGTCTCCATCGGCTCACCGAAGAGTCGCGCGCGTCCACCGAGGTGCGCGGCGACGGAGAGGCCATAGGGCCCGGCGCCGACGATCGCCGCGTCGACGCGCTCAGCCACGACTGGCTCTGGAGGAGCGATCGAGGACGGAGGACGCGACGGTGACGCTCGTTGATGAGACCGCAGGCTGGATCACGACACTCTCCGCAGATAGCGACAACCGCATGCCGGGCGTGGGCCCAACTCTTCCATACCCGGTGAAGGCCGCAGCTACACGCATCCGCTCGGCCGCGTGGTGGGTGCGCAGGCACGGCGTACTCGACACGAGCGCCCCGAGGATCGTCATGTACCACCGCATCTCGGACGAACGCGACGAGCTCGCGGTCACCCCGCAGCGCTTCCGGAAGCAGATGGAGCTTCTCGCGGCCGAGGGCTTTCGGGTCTGCGACGTCCCCGCGGTGGCGGGCCTGCTCGCTGCCGGTGAGCTGCCGACGCGGACGATCGGCCTCAGCTTCGACGACGCCTTCCGGGACGTCGCCGAGAATGCGTTGCCCGTGCTCGCCGAGCACGGCTTTCGCGCGACCGTCTTCGTCACTACCGGAGTGACCGACGGCAGGTGCGCATTCGCGTGGTATCGCCGGCAGCCGCCGCTGCTCGACTGGGGCGAGATAGCCGAGCTCGATCGAGGCGGCACCCTCGGGTTCGAAGCCCACACCGTTACGCATCCGAACCTCCTCGCGCTCGACGACCGGCGGGCCGAGATCGAGATCGCGACGTCGAAGGCCGAGCTCGAGGAGCGACTCGGTCGTGCGGTGACCGTCTTCTCGTATCCGGCCGGCCTGTACGGCGAGCGGGAACGGCGGCTGGTCGCAGAGGCGGGGTATCGCTTCGCGGTCACATGCGAGCCGGGCGTGAACCTCCCCTCGACCGATCGGTACGCCCTGCATCGGCGGCAGATCGACGCGCGCGACCGTCTCCTCGACTTCCGGGCGAAGATCGGCGGCGGGCACGACACGTCGTTGCCCCTGCGCGGGCACCTACCGGTGGCTTCGCTATGGCGAGGGGAGAGGAAGGCCTCGATGGGCGAGCTCGCGGCGGTAGAGCTCGCGGTGGGCATCGCGGAAGGGCTCGAGCGCGAAGTGGGTTTCGACACGCGCCCTCCCGGCAGCCCCGAGCCGTTCGCGCAGGGCCGGGTCGTCGAGCAGGGTCTCGAGGGCAGCTGCGAGAGCCGCCGGCTCGCCGGGCGGCACGAGCAGCCCTGTCTCCCCGTCGAGCACGAGCTCGGGCAGCCCGCCGACATGCGACGCGACCACCGGCAGGCCGGCCGCCATCGCCTCGAGCACGGCCATTGGAAGCCCCTCGGAGCGCGTGGAGAGCACGAAGACATGCGAGGCGGCGAGGATCTGTGCGACGTCGTCGCGTTCCCCCGCGACCTCGACGACGCGCGTCAACCCGAGGCGGCGAATCTCGGACTCGATCTCCGGCCGATCGGGCCCGTCGCCGACGACGACTGCCCGGAGCGGGCGACGCTGCATGCCCGAGAGGGCCCGAACGAGCGTGGCGACGTCCTTCGGCGCCTGCAGCCGCCCGACGGCCACGATCGTGGGCGGCTCCGTTCTCGAGGACGCGACGAGGTAGTCGCCCGTGTCGATTGCGTTCCGGATCACGACGGTGCTGTGCGCGTCGCACGCACGAGCCGCGAGGCCAGCCACGCGTTCGGCCTCCGAGACGCAGATCGTCACCGTGGTCAGCCTCCGGGCGATCCTCTCCGCCACGCGGTAGACGGCGGCGCGGCGCCCCGAGGCGGCACGGAAGGCCCAGCCGTGAACGGTGAAGAGTCGGATCGGCGTCCTAGCGACCCACGCGGCGACCCTCCCGAGGACGCCTGCCTTCGAGCTGTTCGCGTGGACGATGTGAGGGCGCAGGCGCCGGAGCAGCGCGAGGAGCTCGAAGAGGCCCAGCAGGTCTCGCCACGCACTGAGCGGGCGGCGCACGTGGCGAAGCGGCACGAAGTCGGCGCCGGCCTCCTCCACCGCCGCGTGCAGCGGGCCGGAGCCGTGTGCCGCGACGGTCACGTCGTAGGCACCGACGAGTGCCGGGACGAGTGCCGCGACGTACCTCTGGGCACCGCCCGTCTCGGCCAGGGTCACGAGCAGCAGGATCCGCGGACGCCCCTGTATTCGCACCGGCGCCATCGCTACCGCGCTTCCCTCGGAAGGCGGCGCGCCGCGTGACGGGCGCGGCCTTCGTCGCGCGGACGACCTCGTCGTCGCGCTGGTCCCCGCAGCTCCTCTGGGGCCTCGTGGCCGGAGTCGGCCTCGCCGTGCCGCTCGGGCTCGTTCTCTCGCGCGCCCAGCCGCCGTTGAGCCTGGAGTTCGCCGCGGGAGTCGCCTTCCTCGGCGTCGTCGGGCTCGCGGTCGCCCGCTTCGACGCGGCCGTGCTGATCGCGTTCTGCCTCCTCGGCATCGTTCTCGTCGAGCCGGCGCCCGTGGATCTCGTGCTCGTCGTCGTCGTCGCGGTGGCCCTCGCGACCGGAAGGTTCCATCCGCGCGTGCCGCCCATCGCCCTCGCCGCGCTCGTGGCGCTGCTGGCGCTCAATCTCTTGTCCGCGGTCGAAGTCGTCGACGCCGGCCGAGCTGCGCTCTTCGTCGCCACGACCGCGTACCTCGTCGTCTTCGCCCTCTGGCTCAGCGGCTATGTCTCGACGATCGAGAATGCGCGCATCGTGGCCGGCGGGTACCTCGCCGCCGCCGCGAGCTCGGCGCTCATCGGAACGATTGCGCTGCTCGCGGCCCTGCCGGGGCGAGACCTCCTGATCGGGGACGATCGCGTACAGGCCTTCTTCCAGGACCCGAACGTGTTCGGGCCGTTCCTGGTCCCGATCGCGCTCATCCTCGTCGAGGATCTGCTCACGCCGAGGTTGTTCGCGCTGCGTCGCGTCCTCAAGGCGGCGCTCGTGCTCCTGCTCGTGCTCGGTGTCGTGTTCTCCTTCTCTCGCGGCGCCTGGGTGAACCTCGCGCTCGGACTCGCGGTCGTCCTCGCTGTAATCGCTCTGAGGCGGGGAGGGGGCCGCAAGGCGATGCTCGCCATCGTGCTCGCGCTGGTCCTCGCGGTCTCGGTGACCGGCATCCTGGCCGCCACCGGGTCCGAGGGCTTCCTCCTCGAGCGCGCGCGCATCCAGAGCTACGACGCGAGCCGGTTCTCCGCTCAAGCAGTAGGTATCGATTCCGCCGAGCGCTACCCCTTCGGGCTCGGGCCAGGTCAGTTCGAGCGGTACGCGTCGCTCTCGGCGCACAGCACGTACGTCCGCGTCGCCGGAGAGCAAGGCCTTCCCGGCCTCCTCGCGCTCGTCGTGCTGCTGACGTCGACCCTCATCGCGGCCCTCGCCAATGCGCTCGCCGGTCGCGAGACCTACGGCATCGGCTCCGCGGCGCTGCTCGGGGCGTGGTGCGGGATCCTCGTGAACAGCGTGGTCGTCGACACGCTCCACTGGCGCCACGCGTGGATGGTCATGGCGCTGATCTGGGTCGGCTGGGCGCGCGGCCGGCAGCCTAGGCCTCGACCCGAGATCCGGCAGCGCGAGGCCACGGGGTAACGGTGAGCGAGTGCGAGCGACCGCGTACCCCGAGGGCGACAAGGCCGACGAACTGCGTGTCGAGCCGGCGCAGGACCTCGCCGAGCTCCGCGGCGTCGGCCGGTGTGAGGCGGTCGAGCTGACAGACGACGAGCACCGTGTCCGCGTGCCGGGCGACGAGAGTGCCCTCGACGGCTCCGAGCAGCGGCGGCCCCTCGACGACGACGTGGGCGTAGTCCGACTGCTCGAGCTCGGCGAAGAGCTCCGACATCCCATCGCCGGCGACCAGCCGGGCTGGATCGTCCGGAATCGATCCGGCCGGCAGGACGTCGAGCTGCTCCTGACCGGCGCCGCCGCGGACAACGGTCTCCTCGAGCAGCGCCTCCGGGGTCGCGTCGCCGCGGCGGAGCTCTTCGAGCAGGTCTGCGAGGCCGGGCGAGCGGGCGATGCCGAGAACCTCATGGGCTCCAGGCCGTCGCAGATCGGCCGACACCAACAAGGCGCCCGACCCGTCCTCGGCGATGGTCTCGGCCAGCGCGGCCGCGACCGCCGGAGCGGCGCGGCTCGGCAGGGCCGCGGCTACGAGCACCAGCTTGGCCTCGCGAGGGAGCTGCACGGCGAGGGACCGTGCGAGCTCTTCGAACGCGCCCGCCGTAGACCGGCGCCCACCCTGCATGCGTCCGGCCGGGACGGCCGCGACGATGGGCGCGGACGTGAGCCGGCTGAGCTCCCGGGTCCCGGTCAGGCGCGGCGCGAACTGGCCGAGGGCAAGGGCAGCGAGCACGGCGAGGAAGACGGATGCGAAGAAGGCGAACACTGCGTTGCGGACCGGTCGCGGCGAGCTCGCTGCGCTAGGAGCTCGTGCCGGCTCGGCCAGAACGAGATCCGACCCGACCCCGGCGCCCCGGATGCTGAGCTCGCTCAGCTGCTCGCGAATGACACGGCGCTCTGCGGAGCCGGTCGCCTGATCCAGGGAACGCAGGAGCTGCGCCCGGGCACGCGCGAGCCGCCGCCGCTCGGCGGCGGTATCCATGGCCAGGAACGAGCGCGCGACGGCGTTCGCGATCGCCGCGGCACCCTCGGCGTCGGCGTCGGCCGCGTTCACGTCGACGAAGTTCGCGTCCTGGTCGACCGACGAGCCGACCTTGTCCTCGAGCGACTCGGCCGACTCGTCGCCCAGGCTCGCTGCCGCCCGCGTGAGGACTTCCCGCGTCAGGAGGAACTCGCGAATCGTGGCGAGACGCCGCTTCACCGTCTCGACGTCACCAGGCTCGAACCCACCGGGTCGGTCGTCCATCACGATCCGCGCCTTCGCCTCGAAGACGTCGGGTACGAGCGACGAGAGAACGAACACCGCCGCCGTCATGGAGACGACGATGGCTGCGATCAGGAGGCGCGCACGTCCGAGAGCGGCCAGGTGACGCGAAACTTCGACAGGCTCGGCATCCCAGCCCGGGTCGGCCGGCGTCCAACCCGTGCGCGCCGCAGCCATGAGATGGAATTTCCCCGCGGAGGGCCATCGGAAACGTCGAAGCGGCGCCGTCGGGCGCTTCTCGTCTCGAGCTTCGTCCGCCCTCATGCGGGAGGCGTCGAGGAGTTCGTCGAGTCGGCACGCGAGCTGCTCGAGCAGCAGGGCTGGGAGGTCCGAGTCCTCGCGTGCCGCCTACCCGGCGGCGAGACGAGCGCACACGCAGTCGTCCCCGCTCGACTGCTCGGTGCGACGCGCTGGCCGCTGCCGACGGGCGGGTGGAGGACCATGTGGCACGAGGTCACGGCGGCGGACGTCGTGATCGCCAACAACGCCCGGCATCTGCTCTCGGTGCTGGCCGCCGCCTCGGCGAGACTCAGCCGGCGGCCCGTGCTACTCGTGATCCACGGATCGGGTGAGGGTCGTTACGCCGGCACGCGTCTCCCCGGCCTCCTGCGCGAGCTCTTCCAGCGCACGCTTGGCCGGCTCGCCGTGAACCTGGCCCGACCGATCTCCGTCTCGCGGGTCGGCGTGCGGGGCACCCGGGAGCTCTACGGCGTCGAGACGGGCTACCTCCCCTATCCCCTCCGCGACCTTCCTCCGGCTACTCCTCCACCATCCTCAGCGGACGTCTTCCGCGTCGTCTGGGTGGGCAGGCTCTCGCCCGAGAAGGATCCCGTGCTCGCCGTGCGCGCGGTGGAGGCGCTACAGCGGCGAACGGACGCCGAGCTAGCGATGTACGGCGACGGACCGCTGCGAGGTGAGCTCGACGCGCTTGCACGCGATCGGCCGTGGCTCTCCGTGCTGGGCACGCGTTCCTGGCCTGAGGTGCTGGAGGCACAAGGGAACGCACACGCGTGTCTCTCGACCTCGGCCGCCGACAACGTCCAGGTCGCGCTGCTCGAAGCACTCTCGCGCGGCCTCCCCACGGTGTCCACTCGCGTCGGCGATGCGCCCGCGTACTACGCCCCGCTCCTCGCACGCTTCTGCGTCGTCCCGGGCGATTTCGAGCAGATCGCGGCCGCACTCGGCACGCTCGCCGCCGAGTACGACACCTGCCGCAAGGAGTTCGCGGAGAACGCAGTTTCCCTGCGTCGGCGACACGCCCGGGCGCCGGGCGAGCTCGCCGCGCTCGTTCAGTCGGCCGTGACGGGCGGAAGGTCGAGACGGTGACAGCCGTGGCCGATCGCGCAGAGCGACGACGCCCGGACGACCCTGGCTCCTCGCTCGCGCACGGGTCGTCGGCGCTCTTCTGGGCACAGGTCGTCGGAAACGCAGGTCTCTTCGTCGCGCTCCTGCTCGTGACCCGGGCCCTCGGCCCTTCCGGCCGAGGCACGATCGCCTTCATCACGGTCACGGCAATCCTGCTTGCGCGAGTGGCGCGGCTCGGCGTGAGCGAGGCGACGACCGTCTACGCGGCGCAGCGCGTGCCGGCGCGCGCTGCGCTCCTCGCAAACCTCCTCCTCTCGTCGACGATCGGGTCCGTCGCCGGCGCCACTGTGTTCTGCGGCGCGCTCGTTGCCCTGCCGGAGGCTCAACCGTTCGGCGTCGGGACGGAGGAGGTCGTGCTTATCTGGTTCGGAGCCGTCGGTTCGGCGCTCGCCGACGCCGGCTACGCGTTCGTGCTCGGCTGTAGCCGTTTCCGGCTGCATGCCCTCGTCACTGCGGCTTCGGCCTGGGCGTACGCGCTCGTCGTCGCCGCCGTATGGCTCGTCGCCGACCTAACCGTTGTGTCGGCCGCGCTCGCCTGGATCGCGGTTCAGGTGCTGAAGGGCGTCGTCCTGCTCACGCTCGCGGCGCGCGACTCGGGCCTCGCGCGGCCGAACGTCGGTCTCCTCGTCGAGTCGATCCGCTTCGGCATCCGTGGCTGGTTCGGAACCCTCTCCGACGCCCTGAACGACCGATTCGACCAGCTGCTGACCGCCTACATCGCTTCGCACGCGACGCTGGGGTTCTACGCGGTGGCAGTCAACGCGTCGGAGATGCTCTTCTATCTGCCCGCGGCGGCAGCCACTGCGATTCTCCCCCTCGCGGCACAGGAACGAGCGGATGGCCGGCGGGAGCACGTCGTCGGCGCCTTTCGCGCCGTCGGCCTCTTCACCGTTGTCGCAGCGGGTGTCGCAGCCCTGCTCGGCCCGGTCCTGCTGCCGCTCGTCTTCGGCTCACCGTTCGACGAGTCGGTCGCACCGTTCCTTCTGCTCCTTCCGGGCACAGTCGGCTTCCTGGCGCTCGTCGTCTTCTCGAACGGCCTTTTCGCGTCCGGTGCGCCTGGGCGGTCCTCGCTAGGCCCGGTCGTCTCGCTCGGATCCACGGTCGTCCTCGACGTCCTCCTGATTCCCGCCTACGGCGCCGGCGGTGCCGCCGCCGCGGCGTCCATGGGCAACCTCCTCGGAGGCTTCGTGGCGCTGCTCCTCTTCCGGAGACTCGTCGGCTTCTCCTGGCGATCCCTCGTCGTCCCCCGCCGCACCGATGCCGCCCTCGTGCGAGCTGTGGCCGCGCCGCTCGCCCGGCTCGTTCCTTTCCGACCACCATCGCGAAAGCAGGGCGTGGCCCAGTACGGCACCGACCGTGTTGAGCAGGAGGTCGTCGACGGAGGTCGTCCGTCCTGAGACGACGAGCAACTGTGCCACCTCGATTGCGACGGAGGTCAGCAGCCCGAGCAGCGCGGTGAGACCGCGCGAGACGCCGCGGAGCCGAAGCGCCGCGCCGAGCGGAACGAAGAGTAAGACGTTGGCGATGGTCTCCATGAGGAGCCCGGTGTCCGGCCCGAGGACGGCCGCACCGATGTCGCTGAACGGCCTGAGCCGCACGTCGTTCCTCGTCTCGACCGGCAGCAGCGTGACGGCGGCGATCGCAGCCAAAGACGCAGCGAGCGTCACGTTTGCGAGGGCCGCGACCCCGGAAGGGCGCCGCTTCACCGGAGAGAGACCGTCTCGACGCCGAGACGATAGCTTCGACGCGATGAGGCCCGCCCCGTTCGAGAGGTGCCGGGGAAGCTGGCGTTTCCTGCAGGGCGGAACGTCTTGCTAGACGGCGAGGCGCGTGACCGGTACGCCGGCGACCTCGCCGGGAATCTCGGCCAGCTCGCCCTCCTCGAGCCAGCTCGCGTCCTCGCCCTCGCGAAGGACGACGACGATGCGGTCGGGGTTGTGCTCGGCGATCGCGTCGCGGACGAGCTGCTCCGGAAGATCGGGCTTGACGTCGATGCTGGACGCGTCCGTCGGTGCAGCCTCGTCGATCGCGTTGCCCACGCCCTCGGCCTGCGCTCGGGCATCGCCCTCGTCGTTCGCGAGCCATTGCAGCGGCGACTGCTCGACCGCCGGGACGACGATGTGCAGCTCGTCCTCGGCTGCCGACGTGGTCGCCGAGCACGTCGCGGTCGATCTCGGCGGAGGCAACGACGACGACGACCGACATGCAGCGGCAAGTACCCGCGGGGCCGGGCGTGGAAACCCGGAGGTTCCGAGCGCCGAGCGGCCGGGTACCTCCCGCGTGTGAGCCGGCGAGGTGGGTGGCGGCGTCTGGGGCGCAAGCGCTTCCGCTACGTCGACGCGCGCGGTCGGCCGATCGGCGACGAGGAGCAGCTCGAGCGGATCCGCGCCCTCGCCATCCCGCCGGCCTGGCAGGACGTCTGGATCTCACCTAGCCCGGGGGCGAAGCTGCAGGCGACCGGCATCGACGCGGCGGGGCGGAAGCAGTACCTGTACAGCGACGCGTTCCGCGCGCGTCAGGAGCGGGAGAAGTTCGACCGGTTGCTGGAGTTCGCGAGCCTGCTTCCGGGACTCAGGGGCCGCATGGAACAGCACCTGCAACTCGGGCCGTACGAGCAGGAGTGGACATCAGCGCTCGCGGTCGGCCTCATCAACAAGGCGTGGTTCCGGGTCGGCTCCGACCGGCATACGCGGCGGTCGAGGACACACGGGATCACCACGCTGAGAAAACGCCACGCGTCCGTGGACGGAGACGAGGTTCGCCTCTGCTTTCGAACGAAGAACCGGAAGCTCGTGCGACGCACGATCACGAACGCGAAACTCGCGCGCGGTGTGGGCGCGCTGCTCGAGCTGGAGCCCGGCACGCGCCTGTTTCGCTTCGAGCGGGACGGCGAGCTCGTCGATCTCACGTCGCCGGTCCTCAACGGCTACCTGGCCGAGAATCTCGGCAACGGCTTCACTGCGAAGGACTTCCGCACGTGGGGAGGGACGTTGCTCGCGGCGTCGGAGCTCGCCGACCGGCGGCCCCGCGCAGTCCGAGGCCGAGACGAAGCGCGTTCTCGCGAGCGTCATGCACAAGGTGGGGGAGGAGCTCGGCAACACCGCCGCGGTCGCGCGGGACTCGTACGTCAGCCCGGTCGTCGTCGACGCCTTCCGAGACGGCATCACCCTCGACGACTTCAGGAAAGCCAACGCGCGCGGACCGAGCCGCCTGACCGTCAGCGAGCGTGCCCTCGTCCGGCTCTTGCGGGCGCGCGCGACGACGAGCTGAGTCGCCGGCGGGGCCGGCAGAGGTTCCGGCCCCGCCACGTAGTCGAAGGCCTAGCGGGGGTGCGACTTCGCGGCGCTCTCGTCGCGCTCGTCCACGCGATCCTCGCCCTCGTCCACGACGTCCTCTCCCTTGTCCTTGACGTCTTCCCACACGTCGCGGGCCTTGTCCTTGGTCTCGCCCCACTTCTGCTGGGCCTCGCCCTCGACTTCCTTCGCCTTGCCCTTGATCTGGTCACTGTCCACGGTGGCTCCTTTCGAGTTGGAAGTGCGCGGTTTGTGCCCGGCGCCGTGAGTCTCGAAACCTGCGGGTTTCTCCGGCGCGTGTGCCGGGAACACATCGCGTGGATCCCAAGGAGGTGTCTGGCTGTTGGAAATCTGGGAATGGATCGTGCTCGTGGCCGCGGCAGCGTTGCTCGTCGTCCTTGGCGTCGCACTCATAGGCATTCGGCGACGTCGTTCGCACCTGAAGGAGCGGTTCGGGCCCGAGTACCACCGTGCGGTCTCGAATTCGGGCGTCACCGGCGCCGAGAAGGACCTGCGCGCCATCGAGCAGGAGCACGACGAGCTCGAGATCACGCCGCTGTCCAACCCTGCCCGCGACCGGTTCCTCGAGGACTGGCGGCAGGCGGAGGCGCGTTTCGTCAGCGATCCCCGGGACGCCGCCCGCGCCGCCCAGCGCGTCGTCGAACGCGCCTTCGAGGAGAGCGGCTATCCGCTGGACGCGGATACCGAGCATCGCGCCGGGCTCGTCGCCGTCGAGCATCCCGACGTCGCCGATCGCTATCGACACGGCGTCGCGATGATCGACCAGGACGGCGCCGAGAGCACGGAGAACCTGCGGAAGGCGATGGTCGACTTCCGGGCGGTGCTCGAGGAGCTGCTGCAGAGCAGGGCACCAGCCGCCTAGCGCGTTCGCCTGCGCCATGACCGACCTTCGAGCGGAGGACCCGCTGCGCGAGCGCCTGTCGCCCGAGGAGACGCCGGCGTGGTCGGGAGGTGCGCCGCTCGATGTCGGTTCCTTGCGGGCGCTTCTCGACTCACGCTCCGGCTTCACGGTCGGCATCGAAGAGGAGCTGATGCTGCTCGATCCCGACACGTTGCAGCTCACGCCGGCGGCTGAGCTCGCCCTCGACCGCGTCGGTGCGAGCGGGCGTTTCGGCTTCGAGCTTCGACAGGGTCAGGTCGAGATCCGTACCCCGGTGTCCGGAAGCGCCGTCGCGGCGGGGATCATGCTTGCGGACTCGCGCCTTCAGCTCGCGGAGTCCCTCGACGGGCGCGTCGCCATCGCAGCCGCCGGAACGCATCCGTTCTCGAACGCATGGGGCGACGTCACGGAGGGCGACCGTTATCTCGAGCTCGCCGACGTCTACCCGTCTGCGACGTACGGAAATCTTCCGAGCGGGCTGCACGTGCACGTTGCGGTGCCTGGTGCGGACCGGGCGCTCGCGGTCTTCAACGCGGCGCGGTCGTACCTCCCGGAGCTGTCGGCGCTCGCCGCGAACTCGCCGTTCATCGACGGCCGGGACAGCGGTCTGGCGTCGGCACGAAGCCAGCTCGCGCTCGCCCATCACCGTGCGGGCGTTCCTCCCTGCTTCCGGAGCTGGGACCACTTCGTCGAGTTGGTGGAGTGGGGGCGACGCGGCGAGCTGCTCGCGGATGCAAGCCACCTGTGGTGGGACCTCCGACCGCACGCGCGGTTCGGCACGCTCGAGGTCCGTGTCGCAGACGCTCAGACACGCGTAGAGGACGCCACCGCGGTCGCTGCCGTCTATCACTGCCTGCTCGCCTTCCTCGCCGAGCGCCACGACGAGGGCTCGTGGCTCGACGCCCACGAGGCTGCCCGAATCGCCGAAAACTCGTGGAGCGCGGCGCGCTACGGCACACGCGGCTGGATGGTCGACCTCGTCACTGGTGAACGCCAGGAAACGCGCGCCCGCATCTCCGACCTGCTCGACACCCTCGAGCCGACGGCGGACAGACTCGGTGCGACGTGGGCTCTCTTCACTGCGCGAGCACTCGTCGCCGACAACGGAGCCGACCGGCAGCGGTACGTCGCCGAGCGGGACGGGCTCGCGGGCCTCGTCCGCTGGCTCAGCGAGCAGACCGTCTCGTCGGCTCGGGACTACCTCGAGCGCAGGAGCTGAGCCGGCGCGTCAGTCGTCGGGAGTCGCGGTTGTGCTCGAAGCCTCCACCGCTTCCACGGACTCGAACACGAGATCGCTCGGAAAGCCTGCGACGCGGAAGGTCCACGCAGCACGCGAGTCCGGAGGCGCAACCACCTTGAGGGTTCTCTGCTCTCGCGCGAGCGCGCCGTACACGGCGTCCACGGCCCGGATGCCCGCGCTGTCGAGGAAGTAGAGGCCCGTCAGGTCGAGGATCACCTCGGCAGACCTGGTCGCGAGCAGGGCCTCCCGGACGCGGTCGACGTTCGTGAGGTCCACCTCGCCCGCGACCCGCACGACGTCTCGGCCGTCGAGCTGTGCGTGCTCGAGGTCGAGCATGCTCTCGTCCGTCACGCGCTCGTCCTCGATTCGAGCGGCAGCCGCATCCGCACGACCGTACCCCGCTCGTTCGAGTGCACGGTCACGTCATCCATGATCGCGCCGACGATCGGCAAGCCGCGACCGCGGTCCGAGTCGGGGCGTGGGTCGCGCCAGGTCCCTTCGTCTCGTATCGCGACATCCAACTCGCCGTCGGCGCCGAGTCGCGCCTCGACCCCGATCACGCCGGCACCGTCGAACGCGTAGGCGTGCTCGACTGCATTGGCCGCCACCTCGGAGATCGCGACGATTGCGTCCCGGCCCGCGTCGGGCGGACACCCGGCCTGCTCGAGCCAGTCCGCGAGCGCCCGGCGGAGCCTGGCCAGCTCGGACGGGGCGGCGGGAAACGAGTACGTGAAGCTCCCGTCCTCGCGCGGTGCCAGCTTCAGCGCGAGGACGCAGACGTCGTCTTCAGCGCCGTCGACGACGAGTTCCTCGACGATCCGGTCGACGAGGGCGTCCGCGGTCGCGCCCGTCTCGCGTGAGGCGACCTCGACCAGTCGGTCGAGGCCGTCCGCAAGGCTCTCCGTGCGCCGTTCGACGAGGCCGTCGGTGTAGAGCACGATCGTGTCCCCGGACTCGAGGCGATCGACCGCCTCCGCACGTTCGTCGCCCACTGTCGAGCCGAGCGGGGGCGAGCGTCCCTCCCACAGGAAGCGGGTGCCTCCCGAGGGCGAGACGACGAGCGGTGGCGGATGACCCGCACAGGCGTAGCGCATGCGACCGGTCGAGTCGTCGAGCTCGACGAATGCGATCGTCGCCATCCCGGCTGCCGGCAGCATGTCGACGAAGTCGTCGAGGTGCCCGAGTAGTTCCGACGGCGATCCGATCGGCGCGAGCGCCCGCACCGCGCCTCGCAGCTGACCCATCGCGACTGCCGCCTCGAGGCCGTGCCCGACGACGTCGCCGACCACGAGCGCAGTCGTGTCGTTCGGCAGCGCGAACGCGTCGTGCCAGTCGCCTCCGACCTCGAGCGTCGTCGTGCCCGGGAGGTACGCACTCGCGACATCCGTGGCCGGGGCGAGCTCGGGCGCGCTTCCGAGCAGCCCGAGCTGCAACGAGTGCGAGACATCACGCTCGCGCTCGTACAGCAGCGCGTTGTCGATGGCTATCGCTGTGCGAGTCGCAATCTCACGCAGCTGTGAGTCGCTCATGCGACGAGTCGGGTCGGCTTCGAAACGGACGGTGAGCGTTCCGACGAGCCGTCCGCGGGCCCGGAGCGGCAGTGTCGTGTGCCGCCCGCGAGTTCTCCGGAGGCGCGGCGTCTCCGTCGTGGGACGGCGTGTGCGTGGCCGAGGCGCTCGCCAGCGTGACGGCGCCCACCTCGTCGTCGTCGTGCTGGACTGCTGCGAAGGCCGCCCCGTCGCGAACGAGGAGCTCCACGACCCGTTCCGCCCGCTCACGTGCCGTGGTTGCCACGTCGAGGGTCTCGCCGAGCTCTGCGAGGAACGCGGCATCCGCGGCCACGGCGTCGGCGTCCTCCTGGAGCTGTGCGCGTTCGAGAGCGACGCCGCACTGCCCGGCCACTGCTGCGATCACCTGGCGTCTCTGCTCGTCGAACCACTCGGCCGTCGTGGCGCTGACGGCGAGCGCGCCGATGACCCGGCCGCTTCCGGCGCGCAGCGGGACTGCCGTGATCGACTGCATCCCCGTCTGCCGACGAACATCGGCGAAGGTCGGATACCGAGCTTCGTACTCCTCGGGCGAGGAGATGGTCGTCGTCGTGCCGCTCCTGATCGTGTCCGTGATCAGCGATGCGTCGGCGAGTGGGAAACGAGAGAAGCGCTCCCTCGTGTCGTCGGCGATGCCGGACGAGCCCACGGTCTCGACCATGTCGCCGCGAACGACTCCCATCACGGCGATCGTGATCCCTGCGGACTCGAGGTCGTCGATCGTGGCTTCCGCGATGTCGCGCACGGTCATCGCCGCGGCGAGGTGGGCGGCGTGCCGCTCGAGCAGCTCGGCGCGCAGGCGAGCATCGCGCTCGGACTCGTACAGCGCGGCCTGTTCCGAGGCGGTTCGCATCGACTCGCGCGCGCTCGCCAGCGCGAAGGCTGCTCGCTCGCGCTGCGTGATCTCGGCCGCGAGCGCGAGCGCGGCGGAGATGAGGACCGCCAGCGCCAGCTGCAGGTAGAGGATCCCCGTCGCGGCCGTGACGTCGAGCGCAGCCCAGTACAGGTGCCCCTCGGCAGTCGCCTGGGCGGCGATGAAGGCCATCACGGCGCCCGTGAGCGCCACGCCTCGCGTCCCGATGCGGAACGCGATCACGAGCAGGAGCGCGGTCGGCAGGTACACGAGCTCGAACCACTCGAGCCTGAACACCAGCGCCGTGCCGACGACGGCGAGCATCGCGAGCGCGACGCCCTCGGCGATCCGGCCGCGCGTGACGTGTTTCGGCACGGTCGACCAGAGCGAGAGGATCGCCGCGCCGACCACGAGGACGCCCAGGCCGTCGCCCGACCACCACTCGAAGGCGAAACGCGCCCATCCGGTTCCGCCGTCGAGGACGAACGTCGACGCGCCGATGGCACCGCCCACCGCCGGCGCGACGATCACGGCGCATGCGAGGAACGCTGCGAGATCTCGAGTGCGACCGAGATTCACACGCGGGACCAGGGCAGCGAGCAGGAGAGCGCCGACGAGGGGTTGGACGAGGTTCGCGATCGTGTAGCCGACGCTGCCGAGTGCGCTGATCCCGTCGTACAGGTCGAGCGAGAACTCGGTCACCCCGGCGGCCAGGAGCACGACGGGCCACTGGCGCCTCGAGACGAGTACGAGCGCCGCGAGCGTCACGCCCGCCGCGGGGAAGAACGATGCGCCCTGTCCTTCGGCGCTGAACCAGGAGGTCGCGAGCTGGTAGCCGACCGCGTACCCGGCAGCGACGAGGACGAAGAGGAGAAGCCAGTGCGGCCTGACCGGCGTCGCCACCTAGAACGCTCCCCCCGCGCGTCCGAGCACTCGCACCTCCCGCACCGTAGTCCTCGGATGATAGGCGGCCCCTGGAATGCGAAAGGCGGCCGTCGCCGGCCGCCTTTCGGTGGAGTCGTGTCCGTCCTCGTACTAGCCCGCGAGCCGGACCTGCACGAGCCGGAATCCGGCGATCCCGCCGAGACCCGGATCGCCCGGCTTCGACGCCTTGACGAAGAACTGGACGTTGAAGCCGCTGCGCGGCTGCGGGAACTGCTGGTTGGGGACGAGCGTGAGCGTGGCCCACCCGTCGCCCTGCGTCGCCACCGTCTGACCCTGGACGACTCTCGGTGTCGCACGCATGAACACCTGCGCGCCGCTCACGGGCCGCCCACCGCGCGCGGTCACCAGGACACGAGCGGTGATCGGAGCCGTACGGCTCGTCACCGGGTTCGGGCTGAACCGAACCTGCGAGACGACGAGACGATCGCCTGCGGCCTGCAGGCTGGTAACGGGCAGTGCGCCCGACGAGGGTGGAGGCTGCGTGCCGCCACCGATGACGCCCGTCGGATTCGAGATCGCAGACGTCGTGCCGCGATCGTTGCGGGCACCGACGCGGACACGAATCGTCCGGCCACGGTCGGCGTCGCGCACCTCGTACTCGGTGTCCGTCTCTCCCTGGATCTCGCTGCAGTTCTCGCCCTGGGCGCTGCACCGCAGCCAGACGTACGAGTACGTGATCGGCTGGTCACCGGCCCACTCGCCGCGATTGGCCTGAAGGACGTTGCCGACGGCGGCCGTCCCCGAGATGGACGGCTCCTTCGTGTTCGTCGGTCGAGCCGAGATGACGATCCCGGTCGGGTTCGAGGTCGCGGTGTCCTGCCCCTCGCCGTTCCTCGCGATGACCTGCGAGCGGATCCTGAAGCCCGCGTCACCCTCGCGAAGCGGATACGTGTTGTCGTTCGCGTTCGAGATGCGCCGGCAGTCCGAGGCGTCCGGCTGCCCGCCGCCGGTGCCACACCGGAACCAGCGGAACTCGTAGCTGATGGGCTGCGTCCCGTTCCAGGTTCCGCGCGACGTGCGAAGCACCTGGCCGACCCTCGGCGTCCCGGTTACCCGGGGCGCCGTGACGTTGCTCGGAGCGACGTTCGGGGCCGCGGACGACGGCTCCGCGACGGTAGCGGCGAAGATGCCGCCGACAATCGCCAGGGCGGCCGCTCCTCCGAGGATTGCGAGGTAGGCGCGCTGCAGGCGCCGAGTGCTCTTCCGGTCTCTCGTGATCATTGCTCTCTCCTTTCGTGCGTCTCCCGCATCCCGGACGGGATACCCGCGCAAGGCGAGTGGAAGACACTGCGACAGGAGTCCTTACCGAAGGCTTACGTGCCCTGTTTGCAGGGATAACGCAGACGTTTCTCGGCCCAGCGCCAGGGGAAGTAGCGCTGCATTGCGATCAGTCGAGACGAAGGAGGTAGAGCATGGCGACCGTCGAGAAGTCGATCGACGTCGAGGTTCCGGTGTCGGTCGCATACGACCAGTGGACGCAGTTCGAGGAGTTTCCGAAGTTCATGGAAGGGATCGTCGAGGTCGAGCAGGTCGACGACAGCCGGGTGCGCTGGGTCGCCGAGGTCTCCGGCGAGCGCCACGAGTGGGAGGCGGAGATCGTCGAGCAGGAGCCCGATCACGTGATCGCCTGGCGCGCGACCGGCGGCCTTCCCAACAGTGGCCGCGTCGAGTTCGAGCCGATCGACGAAGGCACGCGCGTGACGGTCGAGATGGAGTACGAGCCCGACGGGACGAAGGAGTCCGTCGGCGCGCTCCTCGGGCTCGACGGCGGCCAGGTCGAAGACGATCTCGAGCGGTTCCGCGATCTCGTCGAGGCGCGCGAGCGTCCGACCGGGAGCTGGCGCGGCTCGATCGAGGACGGCCAGGTGGTCGATCCGGATCCACTGACCTAGCGGTGGGCAGAGACAGGGAGGTCGAGCGAGGAGCACCGGCCGCTCGACTCGTCAGCCGTGCGCGGCACGCGCATGAGCCGGACAGTCAGCCGGAGACGTCGAGGAGCTTCTCGGCCTCGATCGCCGTCCGCGCGGGAACGAACCGCTGCAAGAGCCCCTCCTCGAAGGTCATCGCCCAGACCACGGGATCGTCTCGGATCACGCGCTCGTCGTCCATCCAGCGCATGCGCCCCTCGACGATGACGCGGTTGTCGTCGAGCGGGCGGTAAACGTCGGCGCTCACCTCGAAGAGGCTGCCGGCGACACGCTCGCGGAGGAACTGAGCGAACTGCTCCCGCCCCTCGAACGTCGTTCCAGCCTCGACCTTGCTCACGACGACGACGTCCTCCGCGAGGAGCTCTACGAGCTCGTCGAACGACCTTCGCTCTGCGAGCATGAACCAGCGGCGGGCGAGACGCTCGCTCTCGTCGATTCCGGTGCGAGCGAGGTCGCCGATAGTCGCAGTATCGCGTGTGTGGTGACCGATGTGGGCGCCGTGTGGGCGGCTCCGCGTTTTCGACGCTACGCGGACGGGTAGCGATGCTGTAGCCGAATCCGGGCTAGGGCTTGTCAGGGGCGGAGGGGCGCCGCAGCCACGCCGCCCCTGACATGCCCTCGGGAACGTCAGTGACCGAACACGAGCCGCGCAAGCCGAGCCCGAAGCGGTTGCGGCAGCTGCGCTCGGAGGCGGGCGAGTGCACCCGCTGCCCGCTCTACGCGCGTGCGACACAGACGGTGTTCGGAGAAGGTGCGGGCGGGCTCATGCTGGTCGGCGAGCAGCCGGGCGAGCGGAGGATCTGGCCGGCAGGCCGTTCGTCGGACCTGCGGGACAGCTCCTCCGCGAGGTGCTCGACGAGGCTCAAGGCTTTCGACGGCGACATCCTGGTCGATCTCGTATTCCGGCCGGCCGGAGGGCCGATCGACGATGCGTGCTTCGAGCGCGCGACGCCGATCGAGGTCAGCTCTCTGACCGTGCCGGTGGCGTCGATCGACGACGTCCTCGTCGCGAAGCTCCTCGCTCTGAACGGGCAGGACCCCGACTTCCGGGCTGTTCTCGAGGTCGCCCGAGCGCTCCGGGAGCAGATCGACTGGGGCGAGGTCGAGGACCGGTCGTGTTCGTCACCCTTCGCGCGCGCGTTCTTCACGCTCGGCGAGGGTCTCGGGATCATCGAGAGGCAGACCGTGCTGGCGCCCGCGCACTCCGGGCGTTCGGTGCGCGTCAAGCGCAGCTTCCCGGAGGTCGAGCGGTGGCGAGGGGCCCGACCTCCGGGAGCTGACTCGTGTAGACCTAGAGCGCGTCGTCCCAGTCGCGGTGCGCTCGTCCGCCCGGCCCGTAGTAGGAGCCGAGATCGGTCCGATACGTCGGATCCGTGATCAGCGACGGATCGAACTCCGGCGCGTTCTTGATTTCGTCCTTCGTGCGGTTCACGAAGACCGTCTCGTCGGTCTCGTCGATCCCGCGGACCACGCCGGCAGGCAGCATGACCTTCTTGCCGAAGATCCACGGGCCGGTATCGACGACCACGTAGCTCGAGCCGACGTCATACGTGGCCTCGTCGACCTTCCCGATCGATCCGTCCAGTGCTTCGACCGAGAAGCCCGAGATGTCGGCATGCGTCTCCGTGAGGTTGGAGCCGAGCGCCGACTTGTCGCGATACGTCCAGACGTCCTGCATGGTGGTGACCTCCTCTGCGTCGGTGAATGTGTTCGTCCGCTGCGTACCCACGACGACAGGCGGCAAACGTCGGGCCTCGCGGCCCGGCCGCGGCTGGCGCGATACTGAGTCCAGGATGGAGTGGGAGAACGTCGAGCCCGATGCCCTGTTCCGCGCGATCCGCGACCGGGCCCCCGGTTCCGACGCAGAGCGGACGGTGTGGGCGTTCGAGCGTGCGATCGCCGCGGCCAAGCTCGACCCCGAGCTCCTCCGGCATCTGCTCGTCGCGTCTGTCTGCCTCGTGGCATACGAGGAGGGCAAGACCCCGCGAGCCGTGCTCGAGGAGGTTTTCCGGCGCTCCATCAGCGATGCGGAGTGGCGCGACCGCTTCGCACCGCTCATCGGCTGATCTCTCTCTGTTTGTGCCCCGGAAGGTCGGGGTACCGGGCTCGCGTGAGACCGACCAAGCTCGATCACGTTGCGCTGTCCATGGAGGACCCCGAGACCGCGGCCCGTGCCCTGGTCTCCAGGCTCCCGTTTCGCGTGATCGAGCGGGGGGACGACTTCGTGCTGGTCGGACGAGCTCCGGAGCACGGGAAGATCACGCTGTTCGAGGCAGACGGGCCGCGCGAGCGCGGCGTCCTCGTCGGGCTCGGCGTAGGCATTCCCGGCGCGCTCGAGACCACGCGCATCCAGCTCGCGGACGGGTTGTTCGTGGCGCTCGCGCGGGCGGACGATTCGAGCGCCGAGATCGAGCTCGACCTCGTGGCGCTCGCGGTGCCCGATCCAGCGGGTAGCGCGCAGCTGTGGCGCGACTTCGGTTTCGAGCCGGAGGCGTCCATCGGCGGTGTCGAGCGCGTGCGACTCGGCAACGCGGTCGTCGAGCTGCATCCTGGGAGGCCCGCGCAGACCGATCGGCCGTATCTCAACCATCTCGGCCTCCTGATCGACTCGATCGACGACGTGCGGCGTTCAGTTTCGGAGCACGACTTCGACGTCACACGAGAGGTGGAGGGGGAGAACAGCTTTGCGCTCTTCCTCCGTGGCCCGGACGGAGTCGAGATCGAGTACATCGAGCACAAGCCGTCGTTCGCGCTCGCATGAAGGATCCGCACGCAGGCGCTGGGGACCGCGATCTCGAGCAGGAGGTCGCTGCAGGAAGGGACGAGCGCACGCCCGTTGCCCTGCTCGGCTCGGTGATCGGCGTGGTGGCAGTGCTCTTCGTCGTCGCACTGCTCCTCGCCGTCCTGGCGTACGCGCTCGCCTGACGCGCCCGGATTGCGTCAGACTGGGATCAGAGCGACCCCTCAGCAGCAGCGGAGACTCTCTTCTGTGATCCGACGAGACGCGCCCACCGCGCATGCCATAGAGCACTCACCGGGGCGACCGGCTCGCGTCCGCTACCTCTTCGCCCTCGCGGTGACGCTGCTGGGCCTCCTGGGCTCGGTTGCACTGCTGGAGGTCTCCGAGGCTCCCATCTACGCCCCGCTCATCGGCGCCGTGGTGCTCGCTTCCTGGCATGGCGGAATCGGCCCCTCGCTCTTCGCGATGGCGGTGGGGTGGGTGGGTGCGCTCTGGTTGCTCGTCGAGCCGCGCGGCGAGATCGAGTTCGGGAGCACGGAGGACATGACGCGCTGGTGGATCAACCTCGGCGTGACATTCGTCATCGCCGGCGTCAGCGGCCTGCTCCGGTTTCGCCAGCGGCGTGCCGACGCGGTTGCGCTCGCGGCCGAGTCGTCCGTGCGTCGGATGCAGGACCTGCAGCACCTCGCAGGCGCTCTTGCCGGGGCGCCGTCGACCGACGACGTCGCTCGCGTCCTAACCGAGCGAGGCTCTGCGATGTTCGGTGCCCGGGGAGCCTCGCTGGGCCTGATCGAGGGCGACGAGCTGGTTCTCGCCGAGCCGGAAGGAGTTGCGGCTGCGACACGACTTCCGGGCGGGCGGATCCGACTGGACGCCCCGCGGGTGATCGCGCGCGCCGCACGCGCCGGCGAGACGGTGCGGGTGGAGAGCCACCAGGAGCTGGAGGCTTCGTTTCCGGAGAGCGCTCTCCTGCTTCCGCCCTCGGTGCAGAGCTCCATCGCCGTGCCCCTGCGAAGAGGCGGTGACGTGATCGGATCGCTCGGGCTCGTGTTCGACCGAGAGGCGGCGCTCGACGACGAGGACGCGGCGCTCGTGGAGACGATCGCCTGGTTTGCCGAGCAGGCCCTCGAGCGAGCTCGCTTGTTCGAGCGGGAGCGAGAAGCGCACGAAGCGCTCGACAGGATCCTGCAGGTCGCGCCGAAGTTCCATGCGGACACGGACGACGAGGTCGCTCGGGCGATCTGCCGAGAGGCGCGAACGACGTTCGGGTCGGACTACGGCGTGCTCTGGAGGATTCACGACGGGAGCCTCGAGCTCGTGCACGTGGACCCTCCGACCGAGCCGCTGCGGTCCGGCCAGGAGTACGACCTCGACGACTTTCCAGGGCTCCAGGACGCCGTGCGCACCCTTCGCGTGTCGTTCATCCCTGACGTGCTCCGCGAGGCGAGGGGCCAGGGGCTCGAGTTCGTGCAGCAGCTCGGGATCCGTTCGTCCCTACGCATGCCGATCGTCATCGGCGCGAGCACGGAGCTGGTGCTCGTCGTCTCGTGGCAGACGGTCATCGCCGACCCCGACCCTTCGACGCTCGCCATCCTGCGCCGCTTTGCCGATCAAGCCGGGCTGGCACTCGAGCAGCTCGATCGTCGACGCGCCGAAGCCGAGGCCGCCCGGCGAGCGGCGGAGGCGCTGCGGCTCCAGCAGGTGACAGCCGCGCTCTCGCGAGCGACCACGCCGGCCGACGTCGGCGACACGTGTCTCGAGCACGCGCTGAGCGCGGTCGGCGCCGAGGCCGGGTTCGTGGTCCTCGCGAGCCGCGCGGGCACCACGGTCGAGTTCGTATCGACTCGCGGCTACGCGGACGACGAGCTCGACGCCTGGCGCGCGTTTCACGCTCGACGACGACGTTCCGTTCGCCCGCGCGATGGCGACGGGGGAGGCGGTGTGGGCGCTGTCCGCAACGGACATGGAGTCGTTCACCGGCCTCTCGAGTGGACTGGACGCGGGCTGGATCACCATCCCGCTCGCAACGCCGATCGGCGTACGCGGAGCGCTGCACGTTTCGCTGCGCGAGCCGAGGGAGCTGGGCGATGCCGACCGCATGTGGCTGCAGGCGATGGTGTCCCAGTGCTCGCAGGCGCTCGAGCGAAGTCGCCTCTTCGAGGACGAGCAGCTCTCCCGCCGACGATCGGAGGAGCTCCAGAACATGACCGCCGCGCTCTCGAACGCCCTGACCCGGTCGGACGTCGCGGACATCGCCATGGAGGCGATCGGCTCGGCGGTGCAGGCCTCGGGAGTCGCCGTCGCCGTCGTCGAGGACCGGTCGGTCCTCCGCGTCTTCGGCGCGCACGGCTACGACGGCGAGGTCGCGGAGTGGCTCGACGCGGAGATCGACGCGCAGACGCCTGCGACGCGGGCGATGGGGCGGCGCCGAGCCCGGTTCTTCCGCTCCCTCGATGCGATCGCGACCGAGTTCCCGGACGCCGTCCCTGCCCTGACCCGGACCGGGCACACGTCGTTCCTCTTCACGCCGATGGTGACGGGCAGGCAGGCCCGGGGTGCGATCGTCGTCTCGTGGGAGGAAGAGCGCGAGCTCTCGGGCGAGGAGATCGAGGTCGTGGGGTCGCTCGCGGGCCAGACGGCGCAGGCGCTCGAGCGCGCCGGCCACTACGAGTCCGAGCAGACCATCGCCGAGACGCTGCAGCGGAGCGTGCTGCCGGTGTCGCTGCCCAGGGTCGACGGCGTGCAACTGGCTGCGCGGTACCTGCCCGGAAGCGCCGAGCTGGATGTAGGCGGCGACTGGTTCGACGCTCTACGGCTGCCGGACGGGAAGCTCGGACTGGTCGTCGGCGACGTCGTCGGAAAGGGCGTGCAGGCGGCGGCGAGCATGGCACAACTGCGAAACGCGCTCCGAGCGTTCTCGTCCGAACGGCTGAAGCCCGCAACGGCGCTCACCAGGCTCAACCGGCTCGCGGACGAGGTGCTCGACACGACGTTCGCGACGATCGCCTATGCCGTCCTCGATCCGAACACCGGGGTCTGTCGGCTCGCTTCGGCAGGTCATCCGCCGCCCGTGGTTGCGTACCCCGATGGACGGGTCGAGCTCCTCGAGGGCGCGCGTGGCCTCCCGCTCGGAACCGGGACCGCGTCGAAGTACCGCCAGGAGGTAATCGAGCTACCTGCAGGATCGGTCCTCGTCATGTACACGGACGGTCTGGTAGAGCGTCGCGGGCAGTCGATCGACGTGGGCCTGAGCGAGCTCGTTGCAGCGATTCGAGAGACGTCGAAGGACCCGGAGCGCCTGCTCGAGCACGTGCTCGATCGCGTCGTGGGGGAATCGGCACGCGGGGACGACATCGCGATGCTCGCGGTTCGTCTCTTCCCCGTCGCGCCTCGCCCGCTCGAGCTCCGCGTCCAGGGACGGCCGAGCTCGATGGGCCTCGTACGCGACGCGTTGCGCACATGGCTCGAAACGGCGCCGGTCACACGAGCTGAGGCCGAGGACATCGTCCTCGCAACCTGGGAGGCGTGTGCGAACGCGATCGAGCACCCGGTAGACACCACTGACGAGCTCGTGACGGTTCGCGTGGCGCTCACCGACTCGATCGTCCGCGTCGAGATCGAGGACAGCGGCCGCTGGGCGAGTGCCTCCGAGCGAACGGATCGCGGGCTCGGGCTCGTGCTGATGCGCTCGCTGTCGTCGGCTGTGGACATCGACAACCCGAACGGCGGAACCCGGGTCGTCCTCGAGAAGAAGATCGCCGGGAGCGTCGCCGCGCCGGCCGGTTAGAGGAGCCAGATCAGCAGCACGACGATGATGAGAAGCGTCAGAAGACCTCCACCGATGTACACACTCGCCTCCTTTCCTCGTTCGACCCTCCGGTAGTTCCACTCCGGGGCGGCGCCGAAACCAGCACGTTTGCGGCGCTGCGTCGGGGGTACCCGTTCGGCGCATTCATTCCGCGACAGGGAGGTCGGCATGCCCCCACGAGGCGTCAAGAAGGGAACGAAGCGCGCGCGCCAGTACGAGCACATCAAGGGCTCACTCCGCAAGCGCGGCTCGTCCGAGGACCAGGCCGAGGAGATCGCCGCGCGAACCGTCAACAAGGAGCGGGCGCGCAGCGGCGAGGCCCGCGAGTCGTCCCGGCTCTCGAGAGAGGACATTTCCTCCGGGCGGCGCGGCGGCATCCGGAGTCACCGCAAGGGGCCGCGTGGACGCACGCGCGATCAGCTCTACGAAGAGGCCAAGGTCCGGAACATCCGTGGGCGCTCGAAGATGACCAAGGCCGAGCTCCAGCGGGCGCTCGGCGGGCGTCGGTGACACCGCTCGACTCGCTCGGGAGCGTTCTCGGCGCTCCCGTGCGGGTCGGCGACATTCGCGTGGGCGAGGTGGCGGGAGTGCTCGTCGACGCGTCGCAGCGCACCGCGATCGGGCTCGTGATCGCCGGGCCGGGGGCGACTCGTCGGTTCCTCCCGTGGATCGCCGCCACGTTCGAGGGCGGCGCCGTGCACGCAGACTCGGCCCTTCTCCTCGTAGACGGCGGCGAGAGCTACGAGCGCCGCGGCGCAGTCGTGGTTGACGCAGTTCATGACCTTGCGAGCGTCGCGGTGGCAGCCGACGGCCGCCTGTCCGAGCGGGGCTCTGTCGTTTCGCCGGACGTCGCGGCGGGTACGCCGCTGGAGTGATTCGGTCCTTCGGCCACGCGTCACGACACTCGGCGATCGTCGTCCTCGACGTCGAGGAGGATGCCGACAACGTTGCACGCCGCATGGCTCGAGCCATCGGCGCCGGTGAGAGGACTCTCGTCGTCGATCTCGGGGACTCGGATCACGCGAGCGCGGACTTGCTGACCGTGCTCCACGGGACCGCAGGTCGGCTTCGCGCTCTGGGAGGCAGGCTCGGTGTCGTGGTGACCCAACCTGATCTGCGCCGGCTGCTCGATCGGACGCTCCTGAGCCGACGCTTTGCCGTGTTCTCGACGCGCGACGAGGCGCTCAGCCGGTGGGGGTGACATCGTGCGGGTCGTAGGTATGGGCGCCGCACCGCGGCGCCCATAGGGAACGATGACCCTCGTCATGGACAGACCTGTCGACGCACTCCTCCTCGCCTATCACCGCGACGGCGATCGCGAGGCGCGCGACCGCGCGCTCGTCGAGTTGATGCCGCTTGTCCGGGCGCTCGCATCGCGGTACGCGGGCCGGGGCGAGCCGCTCGAGGATCTCGTCCAGGCGGGCTCCATCGGCCTCATCAAGGCCGTCGATCGGTTCGACGTCGATCGCGGCGTCGACTTCTCGAGCTACGCGGTGCCGACCATCGTCGGTGAGATCAGACGGCACTTCCGCGACAAGGCCTGGGCGATGCACGTGCCGAGACGGCTCAAGGAGCTGAGCCTCCGTCTCTCGCGTGTCCTCGACGAGCTGACGACCGAGCTCGGCCGCTCGCCGACGGTCGCGGAGCTTGCCGAGGCTGCGGGGGTCGAGGAGGAAGAGGCCATCGACGCGCTCGATTCCACGAATGCCTACACGACCCGGTCGCTGCACGCTCCGTTCGAGGACGGCGCCGACGACAGCCTCTCCGAGAAGCTCGGAACGGACGAGACCGGATACGCGGAGGTCGAGGACGGTGCGCTCGTCCAGGCCGGGCTCGATGCGCTCGACGAGCGCGAGCGTCAGATCGTGGAGCTGCGATTCTTCAAGGAGATGACGCAGTCCCAGATCGCTGCCGAGATCGGCATCTCCCAGATGCACGTGTCCAGGCTGCTGCGCCGCGCGCTCGCGACCATGCGAGGGCGCATCCAGGAGGTCTCCACCGACGATGTCTGAGCAGACCGTCAGCCTCACCTTTCCTGCGAAGGCCGACTACCTGTTACTCGCGCGGCTCACCCTGTCCGGCCTCGCGCGCCACCTCCCGGTCGACGACGAGATGCTCGCCGACCTGAAGCTCGCCGTGACGGAGGCGTGCGGAAATGCCGTTCGCCACGCCTACGAGGACGAGCGGGGCGACGTGGGGGTCCTCTTCGCGGTCAAGGAAGGTCGCCTGGAGATGATCGTCGAGGATCAGGGCGGCGGGATTGCCGAAGTGTCCCCCTCCGAACCTCCCACCGCGCCACTGGAAGGCGGGATGGGCATGTCCATCATCCGCGCCATCGTCGACGAGCTGGACATCCACGCGGGGGCCGACGGGCGCGGCACGGTCGTTCGCATGACCAAGTACCTGCCGGCGATCTAGTCAGGCGCTGGCTCCAGCTCCTCGAGTGCGACCGCGAGTGAGTCGGAGACCGGCAGGACCTCGTCGAGGGACGTCAGCGCGAAGATCCGTCGCGCGACCCCCGCTGGGAGCACGACGCGCACTCGAGCCCCTCTCTCGGTGAGCTCACGAACGGCGCGAACGAGCAGCCCTAGCACGGTCGAGTCCATGAACGACACCGACTCGAGGTGCGCGACGACCGCGGGCTCGCCCGCCACTCCGTCGAATGCGGCTTCGAGATCCGGCGCTGCGAACGCGTCCATCTCGCCCGAGGCGCGCACGATCGCCGCCGCATGCACTCGTTCGACCGCAACTCTGTGCATCGCTAGAGGAGAAAAGCACGTCCGGGGTCGAAGGGGCGGCTTCGACCCCGGATCGATTCGCGACTCAGGCTAGGCGAGTTGCCGTCCGCGGATCGCGTTCCAGAGAAACAGGATCGCGAGCGCTCCGACGATGGCTGCCAGCCAGGTGCTGATGTCGAAGAACTCGTCGATCGGGTCGCCGAAACCAAGCGCGGTTGCGAGGAAGCCCCCGAGCAAGGCGCCGCCGATCCCGAGGAGTGTCGTGAGGATGAGCCCCACGCGCTCCGCGCCGGGCACGATCGCCTTGGCGATCAGTCCGGCGAGGAGTCCGAGGAGGATCCAGCCGATGATCCCCATCGCCTAGGTCCGCTCCCGCTCGACGATGGTCGTGTTCTGGCCGCCACCTGCCGCGCTGCGGTCACCGAAGCCGCCCCAGCTCGACCAGAAGACGAGGGACGCGATGAGCCCGATGACGCCGACGACGAGGAGAATGATCCCTGCCACCTGGACGTCGATCCCGGACACCTCCGCACTCACCGCCCACGCGAGGATCGCGCCGGCCGCGATGAGGAGAATGCTCAAGCTGATGCCCATGTCCGCTCCTTTTCGAATGCGCCGGCAGAAAACCGGCGCGAACCGCCAGATACCCGGCAACGGCTGGGAGGAAACGTGGGCGATGTATCCGGAGAGGTTTCGCCCGCCGTTACAGCGGGCATTTCGTGAACGTGATGCAAGGCGATCGTGACGGCTCCTCCACGACAGCAGTCGAGTTTCGACTGGACGCGGAGTCGTCAGGTACGGGCACAGTGGTTCTTTCCCTCTCCGGCGACGCGGATCTGCACGCTGCTCCCGAGCTTCGAAGCCGAGTCGCGGCCGAGATCGACGATGGGGCCAGGCTGGTCGTCGTGGACCTCTCCGAAACGACGTTCGTCGACTCCATGGCGCTCGGAGTGCTGCTGGGGGCGTTGAAGCGCCTCCGCGCCAGCGGTGGCGAGATGGTGTTGATCGTCTCGCGTCCGGACATCCGGCGGATCTTCGAGATCACGCTCCTCGATCGGATCTTCCCCCTGTACGCGAGTCGGGACGAGGCCCTCTCGCGAGCGGAGCGCTAGAGGGCCGCTTCGAGGGTCGGGTGCATGGACAGCAACCTGTCCACGGCCGTGATCTCGAGGATCCGGATGATCCCCGGATCGGTGACGACGAGGGCCAGGCGCTCTCCGCGCTCCGACAGGTGTCGGCCCGTCGTTGCGAGCACGCGGACCCCGGACGAATCCAGGAACGTGCACTCGGTGAGGTCGACCACGAGCGGGCCGTCCTCGGTCGAAGTGTCGATCGCATCCTCGAGCTGCGTCGCAGTCGCGAGGTCGAGCTCACCGGTCACGTGTAGGACCCGCCCGCCCCCGGGCAGCGGCTCCGCCCGTACGTCAAGATGGTCCGGGCTGTCCACGCACGACGAGTCTAGGCGATCGTGTACGGCCCATCTATCAGAGGCCTCGACACGATGACCCAAGCCAACGACACGATCGTCCTGACGATCCCTGCGGATGCCAGGTATCGGGAGGTGGCGACGCTCGTCCTCGGAGGAATCGGCAGCCGCCACGATCTGCCCTACGAGCGGATGGACGATCTCCAACTCGCGCTGCTGAGCGTCCTCGAGGCGAGTGACGGTGCGGACGTGTCGATCGAGGTCGAAGCACGGGACGGCAGCCTCGAGATCGCAGTCGGTCCGCTTGCGCGCCGGAACGCGCGACGACCGGGGCCTGGACCTCGTCCTCTCGCGACTCGTCGACGACTCCGCACCCCAGGATCGGGACGGCGCGGAGTGGCTGACGCTGAGCGTGTCTCACTCGCAGACGCGCGACTCCCGCGCTTAGCTAGCGAGGGCCCCCTCCGGCTACTGCGTCCCGGCTAGTTCTGCGAGATCTCCTCGACCATCTGCCCGGTGGACGTGGGCGTCGCCGAGCGCGCGACGTCGGCCTGCGCCAGGATGCCGACGAGCTGACCGGCAGACACGACGGGCAGCCTGCGAACCTGCTCGACGGCCATACGCTCGAGCGCCTTGGCGAGCAACTCCTCCGGCTCGGCGGTGACCGGTCTCTCCGAGCACACGTCCGAAACCGGAACCTTGTTCGGGTCGAGATCCTTCGCGACCACCTGGAGCACGAGGTCGCGGTCGGTCACCATCCCGACGAGCTCGCCGCCGTCCACGACGGGAAGCGAGCCGACGTCCTCCGAGGCCATCAACCGGGCTGCCTCGACGACCGTCGCCCCGCTCTCGATCGCACGCGGCGTGGGCGTCATTGCGTCTCGTACCGTCCCGTTCTCCACGTTCGTCCTCCTCGGTGTCGATGTCGGAGGAACCCTTCCCTGCCTCCCTGCGAGCGAAACCGCACCGTTTCGAGAACAGAGCACCGGGGCACCCCTTCGACATGGGCTCTCCCACCCTCGCGCTCGTGTTTTTCAGCAAGCGCCAGGACGGCGCCTCCCGCCGCATGGAGAGCTTGGTGGCGTGGGTGAAGGTCACGCAGAAGAAGAATCTCCGCGTACTCGAGATCGACGCGGATCGCAACCCGAAGCTCACGCGCAGGCTGCGGGTGACGACCATCCCCTCGCTCGTCCTGCTCCAGGACGGTGCGGTCGTCGCCCGGCTCGAGGGTCGCGCCACGGGTCGCCAGATCGAGGCGCTCATTCGCCCGTACGTCGCCGCCTAAGAGCTCGATTCAGAATGAGCAGCCATGTCGCCGAGGCGCGCTGGGCGGTGCGATGCTGCGTCCTCGGTCGCGCCCATATCGGCTTGATATGGGCGCTCCCTGCGTCCTTGCCTCGCACCGCCCAGCGCACGCCGTCGACGGGTGATCATCCTGAACCGCGCTCTAAGCGTGGAACAATGGAAGGCCGACGCGCGTTCGGCAGTCTGGTGAACAGGTGACTCGAGCGCGAGGGCATCTCGCGCGCCTGGACGATGGGGCTTGCGGCCCCGAAGGAGGCAGGACATGACGCTCACGATCGGCGACACGGCCCCGGACTTCACGGCCGAGACGACGGAAGGCCCGATCAGCTTCCACGACTGGATCGGGGACTCCTGGGCGGTGCTCTTCTCCCATCCGAAGGACTTCACGCCGGTGTGCACGACGGAGCTCGGCTACATGGCCCGGATCAAGCCGGAGTTCGATCGCCGCGACGTGAAGATCATGGGGATCTCGGTCGACTCGACGAACGACCACGAAGGATGGGTCAAGGACATCGAGGAGACCCAGGGCGCCGCGCCCAACTATCCGATCATCGGTGACGCCGACTTCGCCGTGTCGAAGCTGTACGGGATGCTTCCCGCGGAGGTCGCGGGCGACGCCAAGGCGCGCACGCCGGCCGACAACCAGACGGTGCGCAACGTGTTCGTCGTCGGCCCCGACAAGAAGGTCAAGCTCGTCCTCGTGTACCCGATGACCACGGGACGGAACTTCGACGAGGTCCTGCGCGTGATCGACTCGCTCCAGCTGACGGCGAAGCATCGCGTCGCGACTCCCGTGAACTGGCAGCAGGGCGACGACGTGATCATCGCCGGCTCCGTCTCCAACGACGAGGCGAAGGAGATCTGGCCCGACGGCTGGGAGGAGCCGAAGCCGTACATCCGGATCGTCCCGCAGCCGGAGGCGGAAGTCCTCGCGGAGAGCAAGAGCTAGGTTCGTTCGCGCTCCGGTTTCCGAGTATCGGAATAGCGGACAGTCGGCGGCAAGTGGCTGTCTAACAGCCGGCAGGCTCCGGTGCGCACAACGACAGCGGCTGCGAAGCAGACGCCTTTAGGGGTCTTCCCGCGATCGAGATTCCGCACTAGCGGAATCTCGATCTGCGGATAGCAAGGGGCCCGGGTGGGCGGGCCCCTCACTGCGGTCGGCGCAACTTCGGGGCCAGGCGTATGCGCCTGCGGGGAGAGGAGTCGCGCCGGTGCCGGTACTTGTTTCACATCGTCCGGACGGACACGACGTTTTCCAGGTGATTTCCACAGCCGGAAAGTCGCAAATTCGACGAACTCCGCGTCCGGTATCCACAGGGGTTCGGGACCGAGCCCGTCGCTAGACTGCGCGCATGACCGGGCCACTGCCTGAGTACGGCACGCCGAGGGTGAAGACCGGCCTCGCGGAGATGCTGAAAGGCGGCGTCATCATGGACGTCGTCACCGCCGAGCAGGCTCGCATCGCCGAGGACGCGGGCGCGTGCGCGGTCATGGCGCTCGAGCGGGTGCCGGCCGACATCCGGGTCGAGGGCGGAGTCGCGCGCATGGCCGATCCGGACAAGATCCGCGAGATCCAGGAGGCCGTATCCATTCCGGTGATGGCGAAGTGCCGCATCGGCCACTTCGCCGAGGCGCAGATCCTGCAGGCGCTCGAGGTGGACTACATCGACGAGTCGGAGGTGCTGACGCCTGCCGACGTCGAGCATCACGTGGACAAGTGGGGGTTTACGATCCCGTTCGTCTGTGGGGCGACGAACCTCGGCGAGGCGCTCCGCAGGATCTCCGAAGGCGCCGCGATGATCCGCACGAAGGGCGAGGCCGGGACGGGGGACATCGTCAACGCCGTGACGCACATGCGCGCGGTGTTCGGTGCGATCCGCGGGCTCCAGGCCCTTCGCGACGACGAGCTGTACGCGGCCGCGAAGGAGCACCGGGCACCGTACGAGCTCGTGCGCTGGGTCGCGGAGAACGGGCGCCTGCCGGTGGTGACGTTCACCGCCGGAGGCATCGCCACCCCGGCCGACGCGTCGCTGTGCATGCAGCTCGGGGCGGACGGTGTCTTCGTGGGCTCGGGGATCTTCAAGTCCGGCCGTGACGCGCTCGCCGACCGCGACGGCTGGGTCGACGACGTCTCGCGCCGCGCGCGCGCCATCGTCGAGGCGACGACGCACTTCCGCGACGCGAAGGTGCTCGCTGAGGTCTCGTCCGGCCTCGGCCAGCCGATGGTCGGGATCTCGGCGAGCTCGCTTCCGGACGCGGAGCGACTCGAAGTACGCGGCTGGTAGCTCACCGGTGACGCGCCCGTTGCGCATTGGCGTGCTCGCACTCCAGGGCGCCTTCCGCGACCATGCGACGGCGCTGCGGCGCCTGGGCGCCGAGGTCGTCGAGGTGCGGCAACCCGCGGAGCTCGAGGGACTGGACGGGCTCGTCGTGCCGGGCGGCGAGTCGACGACGATCATGCGCCTTGCCGAGCTCTACGGCATCGACGAGGCTCTGAGAACGTACCCAGGGCATCGTCTTCGGCACGTGCGCCGGGATGATCGTGCTCGACCGAGAGCATCTCGGCCTCGCCGACCTCGAGGTCGACCGGAATGCGTACGGTCGCCAGGTCAAGAGCTTCGAGGCCGACGTCGACCTCCGCGACGACGCAGGTGCCGCTGCGGGGTGTCTTCATCCGCGCGCCGCGCGTTCGTGACCTCGGCTCCGACGTGGAGGTGCTCGGCATGCTCGACGGCGACCCGGTGCTCGTGCGTGACGGCCGGCTGCTCCTCGCGTCGTTCCACCCGGAGCTGACCGATGATCTACGCGTGCACCGGCTGTTCCTGGAGATGGTGGAGGAGGGCGCTCGTGTCGGGTCACTCTAAGTGGAGCTCGATCAAGCACAAGAAGGGCGCGGCCGACGCCAAGCGCGGGCAGCTGTTCTCGAAGCTGTCGCGCGCGATCATCGTGGCCGCGAAGGAGGGCGGACCGGACCCGGCGGGCAACCTCGCCCTGCAGAACGCGATCGAGAAGGCGCGCTCGTACTCGATGCCGAAGGACAACATCGAGCGAGCGATCGCGAAGGGCTCGGGAGCCGACGCCGACGCCTCCAGCTTCGAGACCGTCATCTACGAGGGCTACGGGCCTGAAGGCGTAGCCGTGCTCGTCGAGGCCGTGACCGACAATCGCAATCGCACTGCGTCGGAGGTGCGACACGCCTTCACGAAGCACGGAGGCAATCTCGGGACGACGGGCGCGGTGGCGTGGCAGTTCGAGCGAAAGGGAGTGATCCTCGTGCCGGCGGACGGGGTCGCCGAGGACGACGTCGTCCTTACGGCAGCCGAGGCGGGCGCCGACGACGTCGAGGTCGACGGCTCGAGCCTCGTCGTCACCACGACGCCCGAGACGTTGTCCGACGTGCGCGCCGCGCTCGACGCGGCAGGCATCGGGCTCGACTCGATCGAGGTCGCGATGGTCCCGAAGTCCACGGTCACGGTGTCCGACGAGTCGGCGGCGCGCAGGATCATGCGCCTCGTCGACGAGCTCGAGGAGGCCGACGACGTCCAGGACGTCTACGCGAACTTCGACATCCCTGAGGACGTTCTCGAAGCGGTAGTTTCCTGAGCGGGCCTGTGACTCTCGTGGCGGCGGATACGGCAGGGCGCCGAGCGGACCGGATCGAGTCGCTCCTGTCCGCACGTCTCTTCGTGGAGCCGCAGCTCGTCGGCGACAGGGTGCTCTTCGTCTCGAATCTCTCGGGTCGCCTGAGCCTGTACTCGATGGACGCTGCCGGCGGGATGCCCGACCCGCTGCTCCCTCCGCAGATCGCCCTCCAGAACCCCGAGCTCGTCGGCGGACACCTCTACCAGGCGCTGCCCGATCTCGGGCGAATCGTGCTCATGATCGACAGGGACGGCGACGAGAACTACGTCCCGTACACGATCCCGCTGGAGGGAGGCTTTCCGGAGGCGATCGCCCAGTCGTCATTCTCCGGCCGTCGTTCGCACCTCGTCGAGATCGACGACGCCACCGGCATCGCCTACTTCGCCGTCGAGTCGCGCGAGGAGTCCCTGATCACGGCCGTTCGCGTCGAGCTGGCGACGGGTGGAGCCGAGACCCTCTGGCAGAGCCAGTACGGCGCGTTCGTTGTCGCATGGACGCCCGACCACTCGCGGGTCGTGCTCGCGGACGGCTACACCGCCGGCGACGTCGTGGTCTACGAAGCGGTCGGCGACGGCGAGCGAAGGATCCTGTACGGGACGCCCATGGAGGAGCGCGACCCCGGTGTCGACTACCCGCTCACCGGCTTTCGCTCGTCCCATTGCAGTGCGAGCGGGGCAGGCGTGCTCGTCGTGACGACGGTCTTCGACGACGCCGGATCGCTGGGATACCTCGATCTCGCTGCACCCGGCGAGCTGGCTCCGGTTCCCGTCAGCCGGGCTCGAGCAAGACGGAGCCGGCGAGCTCGAGCGCGTCCAGCACCTCGACGGCGACCGGTTCGTGCTCCACTACAACATCGACGGGTGCTCGTGGGCGTACGACGGGCGCTTCGACGAGACGTCCCGGTCGTTCTCGAGCGACCGCGTGCTCGTCGGCCAGGGCGAGCTCGCCGGCGGTGTCGCCCACGGCCTCGACTTCGACGACGACAGCGGGCGCTTCGCGGTCGCCTTCTGCACGGCCACGACTCCCACGCAGCTTCATGTGCTGCCCGCGTCCGGCGGCGACACGCCGGCTCGGTTGACGAGCGAGCGCGCGCTCGGCCTCGCGCCCGAGCTCCTGTCGGCCGGCGAGGACGCGTCGTTCGAGTCCCATGACGGCTTGCGGGTTTCCGCTCGCCTGTACCTGCCTTCGCCGGAGCTCGGCTTCGACGGGCCGCGGCCGCTCGTCTACTACGTCCACGGCGGGCCGCAGAGCCAGGAGCGGCCGGACTTCGCGTGGTTCTCGATGCCGCTCGTCCAGATTCTCACGCTCGAGGGCTTCGCCGTCTTCGTCCCGAACGCCCGCGGCTCGAGCGGCTACGGCCTCGACTACATGAAGCGCGTCGATCGCGACTGGGGTGGGCAGGACCGCCTCGACCACGTGCACGCGATGACGCAGGCCCTCCCCGGCGACGAGCGCGTGGACACGACGCGCGCTGCGGTCGTCGGGCGGTCGTACGGCGGCTACATGACACTCATGCTGGCGGGCCGGCACGCCGAGCTCTGGCGCGCCGCCGTGGACATGTTCGGCCCGTACGACCTGACCACGTTCATCGAGCGCATTCCGGAGACATGGAAGCCGTACTTCGCACTCACCGTCGGCGACCCTGAGAAGGATCGCGACGAGCTGGTCGCGCGGTCGCCGCGGACGTACATCTCCGACATCTCGTGCCCGCTCCTCGTCATCCAGGGACAGAACGACCCACGAGTCGTCGAGCAGGAGTCGCGCGACGTCGTCGAGGAGCTCCGCGGCCTCGGGCGGGACGTCGACTACCTCGTCTTCGCCGACGAGGGCCACGACGTGCTCAAGCTCGCGAACCGCGTTCGCTGCTACGACGCGATCGTCGGCTTCTTCTCCGAGCACCTGACCTGAGACCCTGTTAGGGTCGCGGGCCGTGCGCTGGCTGTCCATCCTCGTTCTCGCGTTCGCCCTCGTCGCCGCAGGCTGTGGTGGTGGGGACGACGAGTCGGCGAGCGACACGACGGCGATCACCGAGACGACCACCGAAGACACGACCACTGACGGTACGACGACGGACGACGAGGACGAAACGACCGACACGGACGACTCGGGCACGATCGCGAGCGAGGACTGCCTCGAGCTCGGGTCCGCCGCCGCGGCTCTGGGTCAGGCGTTCTCCGGGTCGGGCGGCGACGAGGACGACGTCTCCGCAGCTCTACGACGAGCTCGCGGAACGGGCGCCGGACGAGATCAAGGGCGACCTCGAGACGCTCGCGGCTGCCTGGACCGACATCGCGGCCGCGCTCCAGGACCTCGACCTGCAGGCCGGTGAGGTGCCGACCGGCGACCAGCTGCAGGAGTATCAGGCGGCGCTGGCGTCGGTCTCCACTGCCGGAGGTCACCGCAGCCTCCGAGCGCATCTCGGCCTGGGCCGAAGAGAACTGTTAGTCCGCAGATCGAGAACCCGCTAGCGCGGCTTCCCGATCGCGGGAAGATCCCTGAAGGCGTCCGCTTCGCGGCCGCTGTCGCGGCTACCGACGGATCGCGCGCCGGATCAACTTACGGCTAGGAAGGACCGTCCGGGGGCCCGAATACCTTCCTTACGTGAAAGTCCTCGGCATCGACCCAGGGACGGCTGCGTGCGGGTACGGGATCGTCCACGGAAGCGACGGGCGCCTCCGGGCCGTGGAGTCCGGATGCTTCAAGACGTCCGCGCGCGAGCGGCTCGACAGGCGGCTCGGGACGATCTTCGAGGGCGTTCGGGATCTCATTGCGGAGCACGCGCCGGACGCCGTCGCGCTCGAAGAGTCGTACGTCGGTGCCGACGCCCGCATCGCACTCTCCGTCGGGCAGGCACGCGGCGCCGTGCTCGTCGCGGCCGCGTCCGCCGGGCTCGACTGCGTCGAGTACGCGCCTGCACGGGTGAAGCAGACGGTCTGCGGCTACGGACGTGCCGAGAAGGCGCAGATCCAGCGCATGGTGATGCTCATCCTCGGCCTCGAGTCCGAGCCGCGCTCGTCACACGAGGCGGACGCCTACGCCGTCGCGATCTGCCACGCGCTCGGGCCCTCGCTCGTGGAGGTGGCACGGTGATCTCGCGTCTTCGAGGAACGCCGGCGGGCCGCTCGCCCGACGGTCTGGTACTCGACGTCGGCGGAGTCGGCTACCTGGTCGCCGCGACGACAAGCGCCTATCGGAAGGCCGATGGCGGATCGGAGGTCACGCTCGAGACCTACCTCCACGTCCGCGACGACGCGCTCCAGCTCTACGGCTTCGCGGAGCCGGATGAACGCGCGCTCTTCGTCCGCCTGCTCGGCGTGAGCGGCGTCGGGCCGAAGGTCGCACTGGCTGTCGTCTCGAGCGCGAGCGCGCAGGAGCTGCGACGGGCGATCGTGCTCGGCGACGCGGCGCGCTTCCAGGCCATCCCGGGCATCGGAAAGAAGACCGCCGAGCGCATCGTGCTCGAGCTGAAGGAGTCGATCACCGAGGCGATCGAGCCAGTGGTCGGCTCGACGTCGTCGCCGGAGCTGGTCGCGCGAGATGCCCTGGTCGAGCTCGGCTACTCGATCGTCGAGGCCGAGCGCGTGCTTGCGGGTGTCGACAGCGATCTCCCCGTCGAGGAGCGGGTGCGTCAGGCACTCAAGACGGCAGCGTGACGAGCCAGTTCCTCGCACCGGCCATCCGTGAGGGCGACGAGGACGTCGAGCAGACCCTGCGTCCGCGCCGACTCGACGATTTCGTCGGTCAGGAGCGCACGAAGGAGCAGCTCGAGATCGCGCTCGAGGCCGCGAAGGGGCGGGGGGAGGCTCTCGACCACGTCCTACTCGTCGGGCCGCCCGGACTCGGGAAGACGACCCTCGCGACCATCGTCCGCGAGGAGCTCGGCGTCGGCCTGCGAACGGTCGCGGGCCCCGCGCTCGAGCGGAAGGGCGACATGGCGGCGATCCTCACCAGCCTCGAGCCACGCGACGTCCTCTTCGTCGACGAGATCCATCGGGTGAACCGGGCCATCGAGGAGATCCTGTATCCGGCGCTCGAGGACTTCCGGCTCGACATCGTGGTCGGACAGGGCGCCGGCGCTCGGACGCTCACGCTCGATCTGCCGCACTTCACGCTCGTCGGCGCGACGACCCGGACCGGTCTCCTCACGACGCCGTTGCGCGACCGCTTCGGCATGACGTTCCGTCTCGGCTACTACGAGGAGGACGAGCTCGCGACGATCGTGCGGCGCTCGGCCGGAATCCTCGGCGTCGACCTCGCGGACGAGGCTGCCGTAGAGATCGCGCGCAGGGCGCGCGGCACGCCGAGAGTGGCAAATCGGATCCTCCGGCGCATCCGAGACGTCGCCGAGGTTCGTCACAGCGGTGAGGTCACGTTGGACGTCGCGTCCGAGGCCCTCGAGCTGTTCGAAGTGGACGACGTCGGCCTCGAGCGCGTCGACCGCGATCTGCTCGACGCGGTCGCGCACAAGTTCGAGGGCGGGCCCGTCGGCCTCTCGACGCTCGCGGTCGCGCTCGGCGAGGAGCCGGACACGATCGAAGACGTCTACGAGCCGTATCTGCTCCAGCTCGGCTTCCTGCAGCGCACGCCGCGCGGGCGGGTGATTACCGCGCTGGGCCGCGAGCACATCGGCACCGTCGTCGACATCGGGCGGGCTCTTCTAGGTGAGCGCGCACATCTGGACCCCGGGCATGGCCGGGCCGCTCGACGAGCTCGTCGGGCGAATGCGGCGCATGGTCGAGGCGTTCGTCGCGGAGCACGGGCTCGAGCAGGCCGAGGTACGCCTCGAGCTCGTCGACGGCTCGCGCCACATGCTCTCGGGGGCATCGCCGGAGCCCGGCTTCGGCTTCTTCTCGTTCGTCCCGCACCGCGAGGACGGCGACGAGCCTCGTCTTGTCGTGGTCCCGATCGGTGCCGTCAGGGCGCTCGAGATCTCCGCGCCCGATCCGGAGCGCAGCTTCGGCTTCGTCTCCGGCGAGCCCCAGTCGTCGTAGGGCGTCTCGGCGTCAGCCGCGGTACTGGAGCTCGTGCCAGGAGGGGATCGGCGCGAGCTCGAGGAGTGTGCGCCCGCCCTCTGGCTCCGCGTACCCGAAGTCTCCCGTGTCGTCGATCCACGACACGTCGAGAAGCCCCTCCTTCACCCTGTGGTCGAGCCAGGCACCACGGAAGACGAGCTTCCGCAGCCAGTAGACGAGAGACTCCCCCTCGACGAGCGAGACGTGCTCCCAGTGCCGAACGACATACAGGCCGAGGCCGCTTCGTGGATCGCCGATGCGGCCGTCCGCGACGAGCTCGACGAGGTCGGCCGCCTCGTCCTCGTCCAGGTCGTTCGTCGCGACGAGTCCCAGGCGCACGGCGGCCGCGGTGACGCGCTCCTCGAAGTCGGGCGCGCTGAACTCGAAGCGGTGTCCCAGGAACTCCACGACGAAGTCGTCGCCGGAGCGGTAGTTGGCTGCGAGCATCGCGCTCAGGGTATCTACGCTTCTCGACGTGAACGACAGGCGCCTGTGGGTGGTCATGGCCGTCGCGGTGCTCGCGATTTGGCTCGTTGGTGCGGCGGTGACGAAGTACTCGGTCGAGCAGATGGCCTACTACACGCCGATCGCCGTCGTCGTAATCGGAGCGACGATCGGCATCGTGCTGCTCTGGGTCAAGGTCGTCAGCGACTCGGTTCGGCGGAGGCGCCAGAGCTGAGCTGACGCTGTCCGGGGCCGCCCGTACCGTCATCTGCGTGACGGGCTCCTGGTCGATCGATCCCTGCGACACGCACACGATGGCAGTCCTGTCGCGCGAGCTCGGTGTCGGCGAGATCATGGCCTCCGTGCTCGTGAGGCGAGGATATGTCGATGCCCGCGAGGCGCGGCGGTTCCTCGCGGCAGAGCCGCCCGGACACGATCCGTTACTCCTCGGGGACATGCAGGCTGCGGTCGAACGCCTTCGGGCCGCGGTGCGGGCCGGCACGCGCATCTGCGTTCACGGCGACTACGACGTGGACGGAATCTGCGCGACCGCGCTCGCCGTGCTCGTGCTCCGGGAGCTGGGCGCGGACGTGATCTGGCACCTCCCGAGCAGGTTCGAGGAGGGCTACGGCGTCTCCCGCGACACGCTTGCCCGGCTCGCGGAGGACGGCGTCGGCCTCGTCCTCACCGTGGACTGCGGGATCACCGCGGTCGAGGAGATCGCCGAGGCGCGCGCGAGCGGGCTCGAGGTCATCGTCACCGATCACCATCGGCCAGGCGATGTGTTGCCGGAGTGCCCGATCGTCGCCACGAGGCCATCCGACTATCCGTTCCCGGAGCTGTGCGGGACCGGGGTCGTGTACAAGCTCGGCGAGGCGCTGCTCGGCGCGGACCACGCCGCCCTGCGCCGCAACCTCGATCTCGTCGCGCTCGCGACGATCGCGGACGTCGTGCCGCTCGTCGACGAGAACCGCGCGCTGGCAGCCGCGGGCCTACGCGCCCTCGCCTGCACGCGCCGGTCCGGGCTGCAGGCGCTCATGCGGAGCGCCCATGTGGATCCCGCGGCCGTCGACGCAGGAGCGGTCGGATTCAGGCTCGCGCCGAGGATCAACGCAGCCGGGCGCCTGTGTCGCCCGGACGTCGCGCTCGAGCTCGTGCTCACCGAAGACCCGGACGAGGCGCGTCGCCTCGCGGCCGAGCTCGAGGAGCTCAACCGCGAGCGGCAGTCGGTGGAAGACCAGATCCTGCGAGACGCGGTCGCTGCAGTCGACGCGTTGCCGGAGCCGATGCGGCGTCGGCGCGGGTACGTGCTCTGGAACGAGGACTGGCACGAGGGCGTCATCGGCATCGTCGCCTCACGGCTCGTCGAGCGCTTTCACCGGCCGATCGTGCTCATCGCAGGCACTCAGGACGGCTGGAAGGGCTCCGGCCGCTCGATCGCGAGCTTCGACCTCCACGGCGCGCTGCAGGCGTGCTCCTCGCACCTCGGGCGGTTCGGTGGACACCGGGCGGCGGCCGGGTTGTCGATCGAGACGTCGCAGCTCGAGGCGTTCGCAGACGCCTTTGCGGAGCACGCGGACGCCCGTCTCGGGCCGGACGACCTGTTCGAGGTCGTAAGGGTCGACGCGGTCGTCTCTGCCGAGGACCTCACGCTCGATCTCGCCCAGGAGCTCGACCGGCTTGCGCCGTTCGGGCTCGGGAACCCCGACGTGACCCTCCTCGTGCCCGCGACCGAGGCGGTGACGCCTGCGACCGTGGGCGACGGTAAGCACCTGCGCTTCCGTGTTCGGCAGAACGGACGCGATGCGGGCACCGCGATCGCCTTCGGCCAGGGCACACAGCTCGACCGGTTGCGGGCGGTTGGCCTCTTCGACATCGTCTGCCGGCTGAAGGAGAACCAGTGGAACGGGACGGTCGCGCCGCAGCTCGTCGTGCGCCGCATTCTCGACACTGCCGACGGCTACGAGCAGCTCAGGGCCGCATTCGCCGAGATGTGGCGGCAGGGCGAGGAGGCATGGTCACCCGAGGCGAGGCGTGTCTTCGCGGAGCTCGCGCTCGCGGCCGAGGGCAGCCGCCGTCGTCAGCTGCTCGAGTCGGAGGCGTTCAGGGAGCTCCTGCGCGAGCGCCCGGCCCTCCGCGAGGCGGCCTGATCGCTCAGCCGAGGCCGGGACGTGACGGCACGAGCGCGTCCCGCATCGCGAGAGCCAGACGACGCCGTGCCGAGCGGCGGCGCCACCAGAGTCGGAAGCTGCTCATGAACAGTTGCTCTTCGCGGGCACGTCTCGACCTCCTTCCCGGCGGGAAGGAGCATGAAACCCTCCTGAGTACACTGATTCCGTGAGCGTTCTCGACGCCAGACGGCATCACGAAGACCTCGTCGAGGAGCTGATCGCCGAGGTTCAGGCCTACAACCCGGACGTCGACAAGGAGCTCCTGCGGCGGGCGTTCGATGCCGCCGAGCGGGCGCACGCAGGGCAGACGCGCCGCTCCGGCGAGGAGTTCATCCATCACCCGCTGGGCGTCGCGCGCATCTGCGCGGAGCTCCATCTCGACGAGCAGACGATCGCGGCTGCGCTCCTCCACGACGTCGCCGAGGACACGGAGGCCGACCTCGAGGAGCTCCGCACCGAGTTCGGGCCGACGTGACTCAGCTCGTCGAGGGCGTCACGAAGCTGACGCGCATCTCCTTCCAGAGCCGCGAGCAGGCCGAGGCCGAGAACTACCGGAAGATGATCGTGGCGATGGCGCAGGACGTCCGCGTCATCCTCATCAAGCTCGCCGATCGCCTCCACAACATGCGGACGATCGAGTACCTCGGCAAGCAGAAGCAGGCACAGAAGGCGCGCGAGACGCTCGAGGTATACGCGCCGCTCGCGCACCGGCTCGGGATCCACTCCTTGAAGTGGGAGCTCGAGGATCTCGCATTCCAGACGCTCCATCCACGCAAGTACGCGGAGATCAAGGCGATGGTCGCGGACCAGCGCGCCGACAGGGAGGCGCAAGCCGAGAAGGCGGCGGCGATCCTCGCCAGGGAGCTCGAGGAGGCGGATGTCCCCGCGGACATCTCGGCTCGCGCGAAGCACCTCTATTCGATCTACGACAAGATGGCGAAGCGCGGCCGCGAGTTCAACGAGATCTACGACCTGACCGCGCTCAGGGTCATCTGCGAGCGCTCGGACGAGGAGGGGACGCGCGACTGCTACGCCGCGCTCGGGCTCGTCCACTCGCTGTGGAAGCCCATGCCCGGGCGCTTCAAGGACTTCATCGCGATGCCGAAGCTGAACCGCTACCGGTCGCTGCACACGTCGGTGATCGGTCCGGAGGGCAAGCCGCTCGAAATTCAGGTCCGCACCCGGGACATGCACGAGGAGGCCGAGTACGGCGTCGCCGCGCACTGGCTGTACAAGCGCGGGCGGCTCACGAAAGGCGACGACGAATGGCTCACGTGGGTCAAGTCGCTCATGGACTGGCAGGGAGACGAGAGCGACCCTGGCGAGTACATGCGCAGCCTGCGCACCGACCTCTTCGCCGAGGAGGTCTACGTCTTCACGCCGAAGGGCGAGGTCAAGGTCCTGCCCTCGGGGGCGACTCCCATCGACTTCGCCTATGCCGTGCACACGGACGTCGGGCATCGCACGGTCGGCGCGAAGGTCAACGGCCGCATCGTGCCGCTGCACTACCGGCTCCGCAGCGGCGACTTCGTGGAGATCCTCACCTCGAAGTCCGGTCGCGGCCCGTCCCGGGACTGGCTCGCGCTGGTCGCGTCCTCCCGCGCGCGGAACAAGATCCGCCAGTGGTACCAGCGGGAGACACGCGGGGAGACGGAGGCGAAGGGGCGCGACCTCCTCGACCAGGCGCTCAAGGCTCAGAAGCTCCCGTACCGCAAGCTCCAGGGCTCGAGCGTCCTCGCGCAGGTGATCAGGGAGTCGGGCTTCAAGAAGGCCGAGGACTTCTACGTCGCCCTCGGCGCCGGCAAGCTCTCGCCCGCGCAGATCGTCAACAAGGTCATCCAGCGGCTGAAGACGGAGGAGGTCGCCTCCGAGCCGGTCGTCACGACGAAGCCTCCGCGCGCGAAGGCGGCCTCTGCGAGCGATCGCGTCGGGATCAACGTTCCCGGCGTCGAGGACGTGCTCGTCCGTCTCGCCAAGTGCTGCACGCCGGTGCCCGGCGACAAGATCGTCGGCTACATCTCACTCGGGCGTGGGATCACGGTGCATCGCGACGACTGCCCCAACGTGCGCGCGCTGAAGCGCAACCCGGAGCGCTTCACGACGGTCGAGTGGGAGGGAGGCGCGTCCGCGGGTTTCCTCGTCCAGATCGCGGTCGACGCCTGGGATCGCTCGCGCCTGCTCGAGGACGTCGCGCGGACGTTCGCCGAGCACGGCGCGAACATCATGTCCTACGGCGGCATGGTCGAGGACGGGATGGCCCGGAACTGGTACACGGCGGAGGTGGGTGACGTGAAGGAGCTCCGCTCGCTCCTGACCGCACTGCGCAACCTCGAGGCCGTGTTCGACGCGTACCGCGTCACGCCGTCCTAGGACGCGCTCGGTCGAAGAGCGCGTCGCTATTGCGTACGACGCCTTGCCGGGCCAACCCGGCAGGCCGCGGAGCGAGGCGAGGTCGTCGTCCTGCTCCGCGTTCTCGAGCCATTCGGGCTTCAGCTCGAGCGCGCGCTGCAGGTGCGCGAGGGCGTCGTCCGAGCGCCCGTCGAGGGCCTCGGCGCACGCGAGGGTGTAGAGCGTGGCAGGGTGATCCGGGCGGCGGACGAGAGCGTCGTCGAGCTCCGCGACGTACGCCTCGTAGTTCCCGGCCGCTCGATGCCGCTGCGCGGCGAAGAAGTCCTCCCACGGCGACGGCTCGTACGCCTGGCCGCGCGGGCCGCCCACCGCGAGCACCGCCGTATCGGGCTCGATGGCGCGCGCATGGCGCCGCACCTTCGGATCGCGTACGAACACGATGGTCCCGGTCGGCGCGTCGAGCGCCTCGTCGTCGAGCGTAAAGGTCGCATGACCCGCGAGGACGAGGTAGATCTCCTCGTGCCCGAGCGACTCCTCGGTGTGCTCCTCTACGACGTCGTCGCCGGCATTCGGCGCGACGTAGGCGTTGATCCCGAACGCGCCGATGTCGAGCGTTCGACGAACCGGTCGCCAAAGCAACGTGTCGTCGACGACGGAGATCGGGTCGATCTCGTCGAGTCGAACGCTCTGCCAGCCCGCACCCACCGTCGCGGAATCTACCCGGAGGTCGCCTCCACGGAGTACGGCCGCGCGAAGACGAGATAGCGCTGGCTGGCGAAGAAACGCGGGTGGCAGGCCTGCAGCACGAGCTCCTCGCGCCCGTGCGTCTCGAGGACCGACAGGTCGTTGTCGTCGACGACCCGATGATCGGTCACGCGGTACTCGACCGAGCCGTACGGGAGCTCGACCGAGATCGAGTCTCCGTTCTTCAGCTCGTCGATGTCCGAGAACGGCGCGCCGTACGTCGTGCGATGGCCCGCGATGTAGACGAGCTGCCGCTCGCCCGGCATGAAGGTCTCGAGGTGACGGCCGGGACCGCGCCGGAGGTCGCTCTGGCCCGTGCCGTTGACGACGACCGCCTCGAGGCCCAGCCGCGGGATCTCGATGCGGGCGACCGCGTCGCCCTCGCCGCTCGCGAGCCGAAACCGTCGTGCCTCACGGCGCAGGTCCGCGCGCGGGACCGGCTTCGGCTTCGTGACGACTGCCACTGGCGCGGGCTTCGGCTTTGGCGTGGGTGCCGGTGTCCAGCTCTCGAACTCACGGTTCAGGGACATCTCGAGCCGGCGTTGCTCGTACGCTGTGTAGGCGGTCGTGAACGGGTCCTTCCAGAGGTACACCGTCGCGGACCAGGCGAGGACCCCGAGACCGATGACGAGGAGAAGCGTGCCGATACGACGTCCCATGCGAAGTCACACCTTACGGAGAGCATCAGCGGATTCGACCGCCCGGAGTCGTCCATAACGCGGACGCTGCGTACCTGCGTCGTGGCTGCCGCCACGGCCGCGATCGTCACAGCCGCGAACGCCAGCGAAGGAGCCTACTTCTCGCAGTCCTGGGGGTGGGTGGCGCTCGCGTTCCTCGTCCCGACGAGCGTCGCTGCTGATCACCGAGCGCGCCGAAGTTCCGGGCCGGCTCCGCATCGCGTTCGCGCTCGGTATGGGGGCGCTAGCGGCGTGGATCGCGCTCTCGTCCGTGTGGTCGATCAGCTCTTCCGCGTCGCTGCGCGAGGTGGAGCGGATCTCGTCTACGTCGCACTGGCCCTCGCGGTGGCGATCGTCGTGCGGCGCGGAGACGGTCCGGGGATCTTCGCGGGCGCGCTCGGCGGCGTCTGTCTCGTTTCTGGCTACGCGCTGGCGACCCAGCTCTTTCCCGATCGGCTCGAGACGCCCGAGCGATCCGGACCTTCCGGATCGGCTTTCCGAGCCGCTCGGGTACTGGAACTCGCTCGGTCTGCTGGCGGCGATCGGGTTCCTGCTCGCGCTCGGCATGGTCGCGCACAGCCGACGCTCGGCCTTCGCAGTCGTGGGGGGTGCGGTTCTCCCCATGCTCGCCCTGACCCAGTACTTCACGTTCAGCCGAGGCGCGTGGGGGGCGCTGGCGATCGGGGTCGCAGCTCAGGCGGTGCTGGATCCGCGCCGGATCCGCTTGCTGTGGGCTGGACTCCTCGTTGCCGCTCCGTCGGTCGCGGTCGTCGCGTACGCGTCGCGCCAGGACGCGCTGACGAGGGAAGATGCACCGGTTGCTCTGGCGGCGCGCGAGGGGCATCGGCTCGCGGCCGTTCTCGGCGGCCTCGTACTCTGCTCGGCCGCTCCTCGCCTGGGTCGCCCGTGCCGTATCCCGTGCGCGTCGTCGTGACGCCGCGACTCAACCGAATCGTCAACGTCGCCCTCGGCATCGCCGCCGCTACGGCGGCGGTCGCGGCGCTCGTCGTCGCGGGCGGCCCGATGCGCGTGGTGTCCGAGCTCGAGGCGCGCTTCGAATCGGAACCAGTCGGTGAGGTCGATCTGAACGATCGCCTCTTCAGCTTCTCGGGGAACGGGAGAGCCGATCAACTTCGCGTCGCCTGGGAGGCCGCGAACGAACGCTGGCTCGTCGGCCAGGGCTCCGGAACGTTCGAGTATCTGTGGTACCAGAACCGGAAAGACATCCTCGTGGTCAGGGACGGTCACTCGCTGTATGCGGAGACGCTCGCCGAGATCGGTCTCATCGGGCTCTCGCTTCTCGTGGCCACCCTGGCGGTGCCTCTCGTCGGGGCGGTACGGGCTCGCCGGTTCCGTTACGTCCCAGCCGCTGCCGCCGCGTATGTCGCCTGGCTCGCAGCCAGTGGGCTCGACTGGCACTGGGAGATGGTCGGCGTCACCATGACTGCCCTTCTGGTCGGATCCGTCGCCCTGCTCGGAGCCGAGCGACGCCGGCGCGGCCGCCTCCGTGGAGGGGTACGCGGGGTTGCGATCGTCGCATCGGTCGCTCTGAGCGCGCTGGCCGTCGTGAGCTTGGTGGGGAACCAGGCGCTTTTTGCCGGGCGCGAAGCACTGGCGGCGAACGATCCCGCGACTGCCCGGGACCACGCGCGCCGCGCGCAGGCCCTCCTGTTCTGGTCGCACGAACCGCACATCGTGCTCGGCGACGCTGCGGCAGCGAGCGGAAGACGAGAAGTCGCTCTCGAGGAATATCGAGAGGCAATCGCGATCGACCCGCGGAACTGGGTGGCGTGGCTCCGCTTCGCTCAGGTCGCACGCGGGGCCGAACGCCGGATGGCGTACGAACGCGCGCAGGAACTCAACCCCCGCGAGCGCGATCTACCGGGTCGGTAGATCGCGTCTCGCAGACGGTCGATCAGTCGCCTTGACTCTTCTGCCGCTCTCGGCGACGGAGGACAAGACCGGTGGCGACGAGTGCGCCACCGACGGCAACGGCTCCGAGAAGCGAGAGCCCCGTGTTGGGCAGGGCCTCCGCCGCCGGAGTGGCCGCGGTCTTGGTCGTGGTCGCGGAGACCTTGACTCCGGCGACCTTCGTGCCGTACTGGTCCGTGGCCGACGACGGTGGTGCAGCGTAGGCAACACCTCCGAGTGCCATGAACAGCCCGACTACGAGTGCAACATATGCCAGCGCGAATACGATCGCGGACGAACGACTTCTAGCCATTGTTCCAACCTCCCGAGTCGCACCTTACAGGCAGCTGCGGCCAACGCAATACCGGCCGCGGTCTAGTCGTTACCTAGACCAATGGCGGTAGAAAGCTACGGCCTCACCGCCAGCGTGACATCGACGGTGCGGCGATCTCCGTCCCGGATGATCGTCAGCGACACTTCGTCGCCGGGCTGGTGGGCGTCGATGGCGCTCTGCAGTGCGGCGGCGTTCGACACCTTGTCCCCGTCGATTGCGACGATCACGTCGCCGCCCGTCGGTTGCTCCTGACCCTCGACGACGTCGGTGCCGGTCGCCGCCTGGAGACCGGCGTCGTCTGCCGGCGTACCTTCGACGACCTGCGTGATCGCCACGCCCTCCGACACGGGCGCCATCTGGATACCCAGATACGCGTGCTCGACGGCACCGCTCCGAATGAGCTGCCGCGAGATCGAGCGGACCGTGTTCGACGGGATCGCAAACCCGACGCCGTCCGAGCCGCCCGACTCGCTCTCGATCTGTGCGTTCACGCCGACGACCCGACCGAGCCGGTCGAGCAGCGGCCCGCCGGAGTTTCCGTGGTTGATCGCCGCGTCGGTCTGAATCGTGTCCTGGATCGTGAAGTTGTTGGGTGCCGTCATCTGCCGATGGAGCGCGCTGACGATTCCGCTCGTGACCGTGCCTTCGAGGCCGAAGGGGCTACCGAGCGCGAGAACGGGATCGCCGACCGAGACCGAATCCGAGTTCGCGAGCTCGAGCGGGCGAAGCAGGCGACGAGGCGCATCCACGCGGATGACCGCGAGATCGGTGGACGGATCGGTCCCGACGAGCTCGCCCTCGCCGGCTCGCGCCGTTCCAGAAGCTCACCCGGATGGAATCCGCATCTGCGACGACGTGCTGGTTCGTGACGATGTGACCCTGACGATCGACGACGAACCCCGACCCCTGGGCGCGTGCCTGCCCCCCGCCGAAGGAGCTTCCCGAGGTAGCCGAGATCTCGACGACGGCTTTCGAGGCGCTGTCGTAGATCTGGCTGACGGCGAGCGCGCCGGACGAAACCGGCTGGGAGTCGCCGACGGTGACGCGCCTGACGACGGTCTCCGTGTCCGAGTCGACCAGCGCGAAAGCGACGGCTCCGAGACCGACTCCGAGGACGAGAGCTGCGAGCAGCCCGGCGACGACGAGCGGAGTGCGGGACGAGCGAGGGTCCATCGAAGCCCCAGTGTGGCGAAAGCAGTCGAGGTGCCGCCTGAGCGTGCGCTAAGGAGGGGGTAAGAAGTCGCTAAGACCAGGGCTTCGACTCGGCTCCAAGCCGCAGAATGCGAGGCGATGAGGATCCTCGTTGTCGACGACGAGCGTGCCGTTCGCGAATCGCTGCGGCGCGCGCTCGAGCTCGAGGGCTACGAGGTCGAGCTCGCCGGTGACGGCGAGGAGGCTCTCGAGCGGCTCGCCACCCCCGCCGGAGTTGATGCGGCCATTCTCGACGTGCTGATGCCGGGGATAGACGGCCTCGAGGTGTGCCGTCGTCTACGCGCGGGGGGCAATCCTGTGCCGGTCCTCATGCTCACCGCGCGCACGGAGGTCGACAGCCGGGTCGCCGGCCTCGATGCGGGTGCCGACGACTACCTTGCGAAGCCGTTCGCGCTTGCAGAGCTACTCGCTCGTCTGCGCGCGCTCCTGCGCCGAGTCGGGCAACGGGGACGGCGAAGCGGTGACCCTGCGCTTCGCCGATCTCGACCTCGATCCCGGCACGCGAGAGGTCCGACGCGCCGGCCGCTCGATCGAGCTGACGAGAACCGAGTTCGCGCTGCTCGAGCTCTTTCTCCGCAACCCGCGGCAGGTGCTCACGCGCTCGATCATCTTCGAGCGCGTGTGGGGGTACGACTTCGGTCCGAGCTCGAACTCGCTCGACGTGTACATCGGCTACCTGCGGCGCAAGACCGAAGCCGGCGACGCCCCGCGCCTGATCCACACGGTTCGTGGCGTCGGGTATGCACTTCGCGAGCGATGAGGGACATGAGCTTCAGGGCACGGATCGCCGTCTCGGCTGCAGTTGCCGTCGCCCTCACCGTCGTCCTCGCGTCTGATCGTCGTCTACGTCGTCGCGCGAGGCCAGCTTCGTGCGCCGGTGGACGACGGGCTCGAGGAGCGGGCCAGGGAGATCGCCACGCATCCGCTAGCGATCGTCCCCGCCGTGGAGGGCGAGGACTTCCTCGCCGTGCGGCCCGAGTTCGGCGAGGCGCGCGGGTACGTACAGCTCGTGAATTCCGACGGCAGCGTCGTCGCGCCGCTCCGCCAGCAGGTTCGGCTCCCGGTCGACGACGACGTGATCGCCGTCTCTACCGGGAAGCGTGGCGCTTTTTGGGACGACGTCGAGGTCGACGGCACTCACCTCCGCGTCCTCACCTTCGGCTACGGCCCGAACGCAGCCGTCCAGGTGGCGCGACCCCTCACCGAGGTCGACCAGTCGCTCGAGCGGCTGGGCCTGCTTCTCCTGCTCATCGCGGCGGGGGGCGTCGTCGTCGCGGCCGGCCTCGGTCTCGTCGTCGCCCGCGCGGCCCTTACTCCCGTCAAGCGGCTCACCGACACGGTCGAGCGCGTGACCGAGACGCAGGACCTCTCCGAGCGGATCGACGTGAGCGGCGACGACGAGCTCAGTCGGCTCGCCACGAGCTTCAACACGATGCTGGCTGCGCTCGAGGAGTCCACGCGTGCCCAGAAACAGCTCGTCGCCGATGCATCCCATGAGCTGCGCACCCCATTGACGAGCGTGCGCACCAACATCGAGGTGCTCGCCGGCGATCGCAAGCTCCCCGCGCAGGAGCGCGAGCGCCTGCTCTCGGACGTCGTCGAGCAGCTCTCGGAGATGACGAGCCTGATCTCCGAGCTGATCGAGCTCGCACGGGCGGAGCAGCTCTCGATCGAGCCCGAGGAGGTGCAGCTCGACGACCTCGTCGCCGAAGCGGTGGAGCGAGCTCGCCGAAACCGCCCGGAGGTCGTCTACTCGACGGATCTCGACCCATCCGTGGTGCTCGGCGTGCCCGTGACGATCGAGCGGGCGGTCGCGAATCTCCTCGACAACGCGGCGAAGTGGAGCCCGCCCGGTGCGGAGGTCGAAGTCGTCGTTCGCGACAGCCGCGTCACGGTTCGAGACCACGGCCCGGGGATCGCCGACGAGGACCTGCCGTACGTCTTCGACCGCTTCTATCGGGCGCGGTCGGCACGCGGGATGCCCGGGTCGGGACTGGGGCTCGCGATCGTCCGTCAGGTGGCCGAGGCGCACGGCGGCGAAGTCGCAGCCGAGCAGGCCGTCGGCGGAGGCACGCGGATGGTCCTGGACCTGGGATCGCCGCGCGTGGCCGTGGGCGCGGGTTCTTAGCCAGCTCTTACGCGCAGCTCACGGCTTCGGACTTTCTTAGCGTCGTTTCACCCGCCTCTTAGTCGCCGCTGGTTCGATCGAGCGCATGAGAACCACGAAGAAGACGAAGGTCGCTGCCGCGGTTGCCACGGGAGCGATCGTGGCGGTCGGACTCGGCGCCGTCGGTGCGCTCGCGGCGTCATCTGCGTTCTCTCCCTCCCATGGGAGCCAGGCGGTCATCGACGATGCGGCCGCACGGCTCGGAGTCGAGCCGGACGCGCTCTCCGATGCACTCAAGGCGGCGCTGGAGAACCAGCTCGACGAGGCCGTCGACGCCGGCCGGCTGACCGAAGAGCAGGCCGAGATGCTGAAGGAGCGACTGGGGTCGGCCGACGTCCCGCTTCTCTTCGGCCACCGCTGGCCGCACCTCGGTAGCGCCTTCGGCACGCATAGGGCATTTCGAGCTCCTGAGCGACGCGGCCGCGTATCTCGGCCTGACGGAGACGGAGCTTCGCGAGGCGCTCGCCGACAAGACCCTGGCGGAGATCGCCGAGGAGCAGGGCAAGACCGAGCGCGGCCTCGTGCAGTCGCTTGTCGCGACCGCGGAGAAGCGGATCGACGAGGCGGAGCGGGCCGGTCGGATCGCCGAGGAGCAGGCGACCGAGCTGAAGGCCGGGCTCGAGGAGCGAATCGAGCAGTTCGTCGACGGCGACCACCGAGGTCCCGCGTTCGGACCCCGTCCAGGGTTCCGCCACGGCTCCGGCATGCCGCGGGCGCCACCACTGTTCGGCGCGGAGACGACGTAGTGATTCACCGTCGGGGCCAGGCATTGCCTGGCCCCGACGCCGCTCCCGTCCACCGGGTCACTCGATCGAGGAGGCTCCCTCGTTCGAGTGGGTTACCTCATTCGAGGGCTTGCATCCCCCGAATGCGCGACTACAAGAAGAGGAGGGGAGAGGGGAAGGGAACCGCGCGCTCGTTTCACGACGAGCGCGCGGCACGTCCTCGCCCCCCACCGGGTCGAGGTCCCACCCCTCCCCAAGATCCTTCTCAACGTGCGGGCGCTCGACCGTCACGGAGCCCATTTCTCGCCGCCCGTGTCCCAGCCGATGAGGACGTACGTGGCGATCAACGAGGCGACACGCTCGAGGAACGCACTCGACGCCGATCCGTCGACCCAGAGCTCGCCGACCGTGGTCGCTCCGAAGACGATGGGCGTGTAGGTACGCGCGTCCTCAGAGGGGATCCCGCTCGAGGGGCCCAAGGTCGGGACACCGTCTTCGAGAAACGCGACACCTGCCCAGTCGACCGCCGGATCTCGAACGAGCGCTTCCACCGTCGAGCGCAGGACGTCGTCGGCCTCGCCCCCGGCGGTGACGATCCGGTCGAGGCTCGTGAAGGTCCGGTCGCTCATGCCACGAGGTCAGTCCCCTCGAACGCTCGGACGATCGCGCGAAACTCGTCGGGCACCGCCGTCGGACGCCGCAACTCCACGTCGATCAGCACAAGGGTCTGCGTCGCCGTAACCATCAGCGTCTCGTCGGGCAGGCGGTACGCGGCGCACTCGTAGGTGATGCTCGACCGGCCGATGCGGGCGATGCGGACGAACGACTCGATGAGGTCGTCGAAGCGGGCAGGAGCCACGTATTCGACGTGCGACGCACGCATCACGAACTCGGTCGCGTTCACGGACGGTGCCTGCAGGTGCCGGTGGTACTCGGTTCGCGCATGGTCGAAGTAGGGCAGATAGCGCCCGTAGTACACGACACCCTGTGCGTCCGTGTCGGAGAACCAGACGCGCGTGACGGTCGAGTACTTGAAAGGTGGCCTGCGATCGGTCACGTGCGCCCTCATGTGCGAATGAGCGCGACGACCTCGTCTCGCTTGTCGACCATGAGCATCTCCGAGAGTGCCTCGAGGTTCAGCCGCAGCAGCGGCTCCGTGTTCGAGGGGCGCACGTTGAAGTGCCAGTCGTCGAACTCGACCGAGAGGCCGTCGAGGTGCGAGGCGGCGCCGCCGAGAGACGTGTAGTGCTCCTTGAGCTCCTGGAGCTTCAGGGGAACGTCGTCGACGGGCGTGTTGATCTCGCCGGTCAGGAAGAAGCGCTCCCGGAACGGCCGCAGGAGCTCCGAGAAGGGTTGTCCGCTCCGCGAGAGGAGCTCGAGCACGAGCAGAAACGGCACGACGCCGGTGTCGGCCTGCCAGAAGTCGCGGAAGTAGTAGTGCGCCGACACCTCCCCGCCGAAGACGGCACCCTCCTTGCGCATTCGCTGCTTGATGAACGCGTGGCCCACGCGGTTCACGATCGGCGTTCCCCCTGCGCGCTCGATCGTCTCGGGCACGGCCCAGCTCGCGCGCACGTCGTAGATCACGCTCTCCCCTGGCGCCTTCTCGAGAATGGACTGCGCGAGGAGCGCAGTGACGAAGTCGCCGGGCACGAACTGCCCGGTGTCGTCGACGAAGAAGCACCGGTCCGCGTCTCCGTCGTAGGCGACGCCGAGATCTGCGCTCTCGCTCTGAACCTTGCCGACGATGAACTCGCGGTTCTCCGGCAGCAACGGGTTGGGCTCGTGGTTCGGGAAGCTGCCGTCGGGCTCGAAGTAGCAGCGGACGACGTCGAGCTCGGGCAGTCGCTCGAGGACGGGGGGAAGCATCACCCCGGCCATGCCGTTCGCCGCGTCGACGACGACCCGAAGCGGACGCAGCGCTGCGGGGTCGACGAACGACAGCACCTTGTCCACGAAGCTCGGCACGACGTCCTCCGCTCTCACGCGGCCGCGTGCAGACACCGGGCCGAATTCCCCGTCGGCCCGTGCGCGGATCTCGGCGAGGCCCGAGTCGCCGCCCACGGGGAGCGCGCCTCGCCGAACGATCTTCATCCCCGTGTAGTCCTTCGGGTTGTGCGATGCGGTGACGCAGATGCCGCCGTCGAGCCCGAGGCTCGAAACGGCGTGGTAGACCACCTCCGTCCCGACGAGCCCGAGGTCGACGACGTCCGCGCCGCCGTCCGCGGCGCCCTCGATCGTCGCGGCGGCCATGGACGGGGCCGACAGCCGCATGTCCCTGCCGACGGCGATCGCGTGGGGCTCGAAGTGCTCGACGTAGGCGCGGCCGATGCGGTAGGCGCCGTCCTCGTCGAGTTCCGACGGATGCAGGCCGCGCACGTCGTACGCCTTGAAGACGCTCGGGTCGAGCATTCCGGGGGATGCTACGTCCGCTTCGCCATTGGGATGGCGGTGACCCCCGCGTGCGTTTCTACACTTCAACGATGGAGCGCAAGCTTGCAACGGTGCTGTTCATCGACCTCGTCGACTCGACCGGGCTCGTGGCCGCGTCGGATCCCGAAGTCGTGCGTCGGCGCGTGAACCAGTTCTTCGAGACCGTTTCGCACTGCGTCGAGATCCACGGGGGCATCGTGGAGAAGTTCGCCGGCGACGCCGTCATGGCCGCGTTCGGCGTTCCCCAGGCACACGAGGACGACGCGCACCGAGCGACGCGCGCGGCATTGGCCATGCGAGAGGCCGTCGACAAGCTCGGCCTTCGCGCGCGCATCGGGATCGAGGCCGGCGAGCTCGTCGTCGAGAGCTCCGACTCGACGTTCGCGACCGGTGAAGCCGTCAACCTCGCGGCGCGCCTGCAGCAGGCTGCCACGCCCGGCGAGATCCTCGTCGGGCCGACGGCGTACAGGCTCGCGGCCGGGAGCCTGGTCGTCGAAGATGCAGGCCCGCTCGAGCTGAAGGGTGTCGAGGCTCCGCTTCGTGCCTGGCGGCTCGTGGACGAAGTCGCAGGCCCGGCGCGGTCACAGGGGCCACGCTCGCCCCTCGTCGGCCGAGGCGCCGAGCTCGACCTTCTCGAGAACACGTTTGCCCGCAGCCTCCGCGACGAGCGCGCGCACCTGTTCACGATCTACGGGGAGCCCGGCGTCGGGAAGAGCCGACTCGCGCGCGAGTTCGTCGACGGTCTCGAGCGAGCGAGCACGCTCATGGGGCGTGCGCTCCCGTACGGCGAGGGCGTGACCTACTGGCCGCTGGCCGAGATGGTGAAGGCCGCGGCGGGCATCTCCGACGACGACCCGCTGGAGGAGGCTTTCGAAAAGCTGCGCGAGTGCTGTGCCGAAGACGCCGTAGCCGACGTTCTCGGCCTCGCCGCGGGGCTCATGGAGGCGCTCGACGGAGAGCGGAGCCCGCAGGAGATCGCCTGGGGCGCGCGCGAGGTGATGGCCAGCATCGCGGACGTCCAGCCGCTCGTCCTGCTCTTCGAGGACATCCACTGGGCGGAGGCGCCGCTCCTCGATCTCATCGAGCACCTGGCCGACTGGGTTCGCGCGCCGCTCTTGATCATCTGTCTCGCCCGCCCCGAGCTGCTCGAGACGCGACCGGGGTGGGGTGGAGGACGCGTTCGGTCGACGGCGATCGAGCTCGAGCCGCTTTCGGACGAGGAGAGCGAGACCCTCGTCGAGAACCTGCTCGCGCAGCTGGCCGGGACGTCGGGCGAGGTGCCGCCATCCCTCTCGAAGGAGGCGCTCGAGCGCACCGAGGGCAACCCGCTGTTCGTCGAGGAGACGATCCGCATGCTCGTGGAGAGCGGGGACGGCGGTCGTGGCGTGGCTCGCGTCCCTGACACGCTGCAGACGCTGATCGCGGCGCGCATCGACCACCTGCCTCCTGCCGGCAAGACGCTCCTGCAGCGCGCGTCCGTCGTCGGGCGGGTCTTCTGGAGGGGCGCGCTCGAGCATCTCTCGCCGGACGTCGAGGACATCGACGGCCTCGTCGACGACCTCCTCCAGCGCGAGTTCCTCCTGCGCGAGCCGCGTTCGTCGATCTCGGGCGAGACCGCCTACCGGTTCAAGCATCTCCTGATCCGCGAGGTCGCCTACACGGGGATGGCGAAGCTCGCTCGTGCGCAGTACCACGCCCGGTTCGCCGAGTGGCTCTCCGAACGTACCGGCGAGGAGCTCGTCGAGATCCGTGCCTACCACCTCGACCAGGCGGTCGAGTTCCTCTCGGAGCTCGAGGGCGCTGCGCCGGAGGAGCTCGCGCAGGAGACAGCCGCGGCCCTCGTCAAGGCCGCGAAGCGAGCGATGGCGCGCGAGGCGTACGCGAACTCGCGGAAGCTCGCCCTGCGCGCGCTCGAGCTGCGACCGACCCTCGGCGCCCGTTACGTCGCCGCACGCGCGGCGTGGCGTCTCCAGGACTGGGCTGCGGTCGAGGTCGAGATGGTGAAGGTCCGCGATCAGGCACGAGAGCACGACGAGCCGGTGATCCAGGCACTCGCACTGACCGCGCTCGGTGAGGCGGCGCTCAAGCGCACGGGCGACGCGATGCTGGCGCGCACGCTCGTCGACGAGGGCCTCGACCTCCTGGCGCGGCACCACGATCCGGTCGCGCACTTCGACGCGCTCACCGCTCGAGCGGTCGTCGCCGCGTGGTTGGGCGCGGAGGAGGACTACGTCCGCTTCATGGAGCGCGCGTACGTGATCGCGCTCGATGCGGGCCGGAAGGATCTGCAGACGATCGCGGCGCAGGCACTCGGCTCCGCCCACATCGTGCGGCTGGAGCTCGACGAGGCGGAGATCCTGCTCACGCGCGGCCTGGAACTCGCCGGTGAGAGCGGGAGCGTGCGTGCGCGCATCGGCGCGACGTTGTCGTACGCGTGGTTCTTGCGGGTGAAGGGGGAGCTGGACGCGGCCGAGACGATGATGGAGGAGGTCCGGCAAACGGCCGAGGAGCTCGGCATGGAGCCGGTCATGGCGGGGGCGCTCATGAAGCTCGGCTGGGTCGCGCGCGCCAAGGGCGAGCTCAAGCGCTCCGAGAAGCTGTTCCGCGAGGCGCTGCACATCACCGCGGCGCGCGGGGACCGCGGCATGGTGCCCGACTACCAGGCCGCGCTCGCGACCACCCTGGCCGACCTCGGCAAGGTGGACGAGGGCGAGCGACTCGCGCTCGAGGCGCGCGCGAATGCCGTGCCCGAGGACACGAGCTGCCAGATCTTCGCCGTGACCGCTCTCGCGGCCATCAGAGAGGCCCAGGGCAGGGACGAGGAAGCAGAAGAGCTCTTCGTCTCGGCGATCGCCCTCGGCAGGGATTCGAACTACCGGCTGTTCGAGCTCCATCCCCTCGAGCGGCTGCTGGACTTCCTGCGCGCCCGCGGGCGAGAAGACGAAGCCGCGACCTACGAGGAGCGGCTGGCGGAGCTCTCTCCGATCGACGACATCAGAACGGAGCGGATCGCCTGACTCGAACGCTCGTCCGGCGACTCGGAGATCACCGTCGCCGGGCGCTCGTAGTCAACGAGCGCGTCCCGTAGTGGATCCGCGCGGAGCGTCCCTTCGCCGTACGGGAGGTGCTTCGTCTCGTTTCGATTGGCGAAGGCGATGTCGGAGAAGTGGATGTGGAACGGCGCGTGCTCGTCGAGGACCGCGTCCGCCGCGGCAAGCGCCTCGGAGAAGGGAGCGACGTCGAGGAACTCTCCGTCGCTCGTCGCATGCATGTGTGCGAAATCGAGCACCGGACGGACCCAGTCGACGCGACTCGAGATCTCGATCACGTCGTCGAGCGAGCCGAGATCCCGAACGCGGCCCATGACCTCGATGCCGAACGGGACGGCACGTTCCTTCTTCTCGAGGCGCTCTCGCAGCGTCCCGAGCTGCTCGACGACGGCGTCGATCGCATCCTCTCGTGCGCGACCGAGGAGAAAGCCCGGGTGGAAGACCACGAGCTCGGCACCGCTGGCAGCCGCGATCCCCGCGCTTCGGTCGAGAGCACCCACGGCCGACGTGAACTTCCGCCCGCTCGCCTCGAGGTGCCCCATGAAACCGAATAGCGGCGCATGCACCGACAGTGCGACATCCGCCGGCGCGCGCGAGCTCCCCGAGCTTCTCCGCGAACGGATAGTCCATCCAGAATCCGCTCTCGAAGTCGATCTCGCACGCTGCATACCCGCGCTCGACGAGAGCCTCGATGGCCTGCTCGGGAGACTCGCGAGACGGCATCCGCGCCGGGCCGACTCGGATCGGGGAGCTCACGAGTCGATCCTAGTAGCCGGATGTGATTGCCTTTCGACCATGAAGGCGACGATGCTCCTGGCCGACTACGCCGTCGTGGCCGATGGCAAGCTCACGATCGTCGGCGGAGGCTGGTCGCAGACGGGCCCAGAGGCTGCGTCGTTCGGGATCGGGCTCCTCATCCAGGTGCCGTGGGACCAGGCCAACACGCGCCACACGTTCTCGGTCGAGCTCCTCGACGCCGACGGCGCGCCCATCGCGTTCGACGAGGAGGAGCAGGCCGAGCAGATCGTGGCCTTCGGCGGCGAGTTCGAGGTCGGCAGGCCTCCGGGGCTCAAGCCCGGGACGCCGCTCGACTTTCCGGTCGCCGTCAACTCGACGCCGCTTCCGCTCGAGCCCGGGCGCTACGAGTGGCGTCTGACGATCGACGACACCTCCCGTGAGGACTGGCGGATGCCGTTCACGGTCAGGAGCGAGGAGACGTAGGAGTCCGTCCGATCGGGTCCGTACGCTCGAACGCATGTCCGTTCAGCCATCACGTATCGATCTGCTCGAGCTCGATATCGACCTCCGCCTGGCCGATCTGTGGCGCGAGGCCGTCGACGTGGAGGACTGGAGCCTCGAGGTCGTCGCGGCGTTCATCCGTGCTGCCTACGGCAAGGGCTACTGCGACGCGCTCACGGAGGCCTCTCCTGGGTCGCTGTGCCACGAGCACGGCTACCGGATCCCGAGCCGGCCGCCCGAGCACCTCGTTCGAGAGCGCGACGTCGCCTAGTCGAGGCGAACAGGCGCGAGCGGCGTACGCGCGTGTTCAAGGGCGCAGCGTGCTCCGGGGCTAGACTTCACGCGTGGCCCGGAACGCGAGTCCGGCGCGGCTCGTCATCGCGCTCTCCGTCGCGGCTGTCCTCGCCGTGTTCCTGCTGTACACGTCGATCGCCGGCGGCGGAAACCCGTCGCTCGCACCCAGCGAGCTCGCCGGGCGCACCGGCGAGGTACAGCTCGCCGGCCTCGTCGTCGGGCCGGTCGCGGGCGACGCACACGCGGGCGGTCTTCGCTTCAAGCTGAAGGACATCAGCGGCGCGTCCCGCAAGACCGTCGCCGTCCGCTACTCGGGCTCGGTGCCCGATCTCTTCAAGACGGGACGGCACATCGTGCTGGAAGGACAGCTCGTGCGTGGCGTCTTCGTGGCGGAGCCCGGCTCGATGATCACGAAGTGCCCGTCCAAGTACGCGCCGAAGTCCGCCGACTCCGCCTGACGGGAGGCAACTCGTGCCGGAGCTGGGTCGCGCCGCGCTCGTCGTCACTCTCGGACTGACGCTCTACGCCCTCGTCGCGGGCGGAGCGGCTGCATACCTCGGTCGCCGCCGGCTCGCGCAGTCGGCGCAGAACGCACTCGTCGCCGCTTTCGTGACCACTGCGGTGGCGTCCGCAGTCCTGCTGTCGGCCCTGCTCAGAAACGACTTCTCGTTCACGTACGTGGCCCGGACCACGAGCGAGGCTCTGCCCACGCCCTACACGATCTCGGCGTTCTGGGGCGGCCAGGAGGGCTCGCTCCTCCTGTGGCTGCTGATCCTCACGGGCTTCGGCGCCGCCGCAGTCACGCTCAACCGCAGGTGGGCCCGGGATCTCATCGTCTGGGTGGTTCCCGTGTTCGCCGCCGTCGCCTCGTTCTTCGCATTTCTCGTCGTCGTGGTCGCCACGCCGTTTGCGACCCAGGCCGCGCCGCCGGACGGGGCGGGCATGACGCCCAGCCTGCAGAACCCGTACATGCTCGCCCATCCGCCCCTGCTCTACCTGGGCTATGTGGGTCTCACCGTCCCCTTCGCGTTCGCGATGGCAGCGCTGCTCTCCGGTCGGCTCGACGAGCGCTGGCTCATCGCCACCCGCCGCTGGACGCTCTTCGCCTGGGCAGCGCTCGGGATCGGGCAGCTGCTCGGTGCACACTGGGCCTACGTCGAGGTCGGGTGGGGCGGGTACTACGCGTGGGACCCGGTCGAGAACGCCGCACTCATGCCGTGGCTCGCGGCGACGGCGTTTCTCCACTCGGTCATGATCCAGGAGAAACGCGGGATGCTGCGCGTCTGGAACGTCCTGCTCGTGATCCTGGCGTTCTCGCTCGCGCTCTTCGGGACGTTTCTCACTCGCTCGGGCGTGGTCAATTCGATCCACTCGTTCACGCAGAGCTCGATCGGGCCGTGGTTCCTCGGCTTCATCGCCGTCGTCGTCGGCGTGTCCCTCGCGCTCGTGTTCTGGCGCTTGCCGAGGTTGAAGTCGCCGACGAAGCTCGAGTCGCCCATCTCGCGCGAGGCGGCCTTCCTCTACAACAACCTGCTGCTCCTGGCACTGTGCCTGACCATCCTCTGGGGTGTCGTCTATCCGATCCTTTCGGAGGCGGTGCGAGGCGAGGCGGTCGTGCTTGGACGCTCCTACTACGACTTCTTCCTTCGTGCGTTCGGCCTGCCGCTGCTCCTGCTCATGGGCATCGGGCCGCTGATCGCCTGGCGCAAGGCCTCGTTCCGAAGCCTGCTCACGACGTTCCGGTGGCCGACCCTGGTTGCGCTCGTCACGGGCGGGGTCCTGGTGCTGCTCGGAGCTGGAAGCTCGGTGCCGGGGCTCGTCGCGTACACGTTCTCGGCGTTCGTCGCGGCCACCATCGTGCTCGAGTTCGCGCGCGGAACGCGCGCTCGCAAGGCGCTGGGAGCGAGCTCGTGGCCGAATGCGTTCTCGACCCTCATCTCACGAAACCGCCGTCGGTACGGCGGCTACATCGTGCACGCTGCGATCGTCCTTTTCGCGATCGGCGTCGCCGGCTCGAGCGCGTTCGACTCCGTTGCCGAGGCGCGGCTCACACGAGGGGACTCGATGAGGGTGGGCGACTACACGCTCGTGTACCGCTCGCTCGACGAGCGCGTCGGCGCGAACGCGACCGAGATCCGCGCCACGCTCGATGTTCGGCGAGGCGACCGCGAACTCGGCAGCGTCGAGGCCGGCAAGAACGCGTACACCATCGAGCAGCAGGTCTCGAACGAGGTCGGCATTCGCACCGACAAGCTCACGGGGGAGGACCTGTTCGTGATCGCGGAGCAGATCGACCCCGACGGAACCGTGTACTTCCGCGTCTTCGTCAAGCCGCTCGTCAACCTCATCTGGCTCGCAGGCCTCGTGTTCCTTCTCGGGTCGATCGTGACCCTGTGGCCCGACCGACGCGAGCAGCGGAGGCTCGCGGCACGAACCAGCGACGTCGGCCTGCCAGCCTTCCGTTGACGCTCGCTCTCGTGCTGGCCGCAGCGCTGGCCGTCGTCTGTGTCCTCGCCGTCGCGCTGCCGTTCCTCCGCGAGCCCGAGCCCGAGTCCGACGCTCTCGACGACCTCGACGACGCGGCGCGACTCCATCTCGAGCGGCTCGAAGCCAGGGATCGCGCTCTGGCAGCGCTGAAGGAGCTCGAGTTCGACCACCGCACGGGCACCGTCTCCGACGAGGACTATCGAGGGCAGATCGGATCCCTCCGACGCGATGCAGCGGCCGCTTTGCAGGCACTTCAGCGCGTCGAAGGCGCCTCGGAGGAGCGGCAGGAGGAAGGGGAGACCGCCCCCCGTGCGAAACTGAACGCATGAGACGAGGCTCGTCACTCGTCGTCGTGCTTGTTCTCGCGTTCTTGTCGGCCTCGCCGGCGGGCGCGGACGACCCGGCCGAGGAGAAGGCAGCGGTCGATGCGCGCATCGCAGCGCTCCAGGCGGATATCGCGTCCTCGAAGGCAGAGGAAGGGGTGCTGACGTCCCAGCTCTCGGCGGTGACGGCCGAGCTGAGAGCCGCCCAGAGCGCCGTCGACTCGGCGCAGGCCGGCTTGGATGCGCTCGAAGCGGAGCTCGCGGCGGCCTCGAGCCGACTCGACAGGCTCACCGTTCTCCTCGGGCAACAGACCGAGCGGCTTCACCGGCTGCAGGCGGAGTACGCGAAAGCGGTCGAGATCCTCGAGGCGCGTGTGCGGGCTGCCTACATCGACGGGCAGCCGGACGTTCTCTCGTTCGTCGTATCGGCCTCCAGCTTCGACGAGATCATCGACAGCGTCGAGTACGTCAACCGGGTCGGTCGGCAGGACAGGCGGATCGCGACGCAGGTCGAGCAGGCCAAGATCCGGACCGCGCGCGAGCGTCGAGCTACGGCCGCTACGCGACGCCGGCAGGCGGAGACGGTCTCGGTGATCTCCGCGCGCACGGACCAGGCTCGCGCCGCGCGAGACGAGATCGCCGCGAACCGTGACCGGTTGGCCGCGGTCGAGTCGCTCAAGGAGAGCGCGGTCGCGGACACGCGTGAGAGTCGCGAGGACTACCTCGCCGAGGTCGAGGCGCTCTCGGCCGAGAGCGCCTCTCTCGCCGCGCGGATCCAGGCGGCTCAGCAGGCCGCAAGCGCCGGGTCGGCGACTGGCTCTGCCGGCACCGGGCAACCGTCGGCAGCGGGCTTCGTGTGGCCGTGCGACGGCGTGGTCGTCAGCGGCTTCGGCCTTCGCTGGGGCCGTATGCACGAGGGAGTCGACATCGGCTGCGCCTACGGGACCTCGAACCGCGCGTCGGCGGCGGGGACCGTGATCTTCGCAGGCTGGCACGGCGGTTACGGGAACCTCGTCGTCGTCGACCACGGAAACGGGCTGGCGACGGCATATGCGCACGGCTCGGCGATCGTCGTCGGGGTGGGCCAGTCGGTCTCGCAGGGTCAGACCGTGTCGCTCGTCGGCTCGACCGGCAACTCGTCCGGGCCGCATCTCCACTTCGAGGTGCGGGTGAACGGCAGCGCGGTCGACCCGCTGTGGTACCTCTAGCGCCGGTTACGCAGCTTCGATTGCAGCGCGCGGCAGCGCGACCGTGCTGACGACATGAAGGTCGGGAAGTGCGCGCCAGCGCTCGTCCAGCCCGAGGCCGTAGCCGGCGAAGAGCTCGTCTGGGACGGTGAATCCAACGTAGCGCAGAGGAAGCTCGTCGACGAGCCGCCGGTACGGACGGTCGAGGAGCGTCACCGCCGCGATGCTGGCGGGGCTGCGTAGCGCGAACGTCTTGCAGAGATAGTGGAGCGTCAGGCCCGTGTCGACGACGTCCTCGACGATGAGGACGTGCCGATCTTCGAGTGGCTCATCCGTGTCCTTGAGTAGCCGGACCGCGCCGTCGCTTCCGTCCGAATACGGCGCCAGCTCGATCACGTCCAGTGTGTGGGGCACGTGCAGAGCCCGGGTCAGGTCGGCGAGGAAGACGACGCTCGACTTCAGCGGCGCGACGAGTAGCGGGTCGAGAGCCGCGTATTCGGTTGCGATCTCCTGCGCAAGCTCCTCGACGCGGACCGCGATCTGCGTGCGGGACAGGTAGACGGCACCGACCTCACCGTGTTCCGACGGGCGGGCCTGGGCCACTAGGAGGCCAGTCGCAGCCGGTAGCGCTGCGCCAGGCGTTCGATGTCACGTCGGTAGAAGAGCTTGATCTTGATCTCGGGATAGAGCCGCTGTATCTCCCGGAGCTTCCGGTTCTTCCGGGTCACGAGTGATTGCTTCATCACCGTCACCTCGATGTAGAGATCCTGCTCGGGGAGGTAGAAGTCCGGCGTGAAGGCGCTGACCACGCGCCCCTCGTCGTCCCGCTCGAGGACGAACGAGTGCGGCTCGTAGTCCCAGGGGATGCCGTAGTAGTCGAGGATCTTCGCGCACTCGACTTCGCTGCGGTTGGCGAACCGCGGAGGGTTGGTGCCACAATATGCCTGGAAAACGGGGCTTTCGACCCGCACCTGCGCCAGGGTAGCAATGGCCTCGGACGGCCCCGACCGCGCCGTAGACTGTCCGAATGGCCGGGACGAACGACGTTTTTCGGATCGCCCAGCTGTCCGACCTCCACTGCGGGGGCCCGTATTTCGAGGCAAGCCTGCTCGAACGAGCGATCTCGGAGATCAACGAGCTCGACCCCGACATCGTCGTCTGCTCGGGGGATCTGACGACATTCGGGTTCCGGCACGAGTATCTGGAGGCGCGCCAGTACTTCGACCGGATCAAGTGCGACGCCGTCGTGGTCGTTCCCGGAAATCACGACTCACGCAACGTCGGGTATGTCCACTTCGAGGAGATGTTCGGCGAGCGCAACTCGGTCCTACGCAAGAACGGGATCGTCATCGTCGCAGTCGACTCGAGCGAGCCGGACCTGGACCACGGTCAGATCGGACGAGGCCGTTATCGCTGGATCGAGGAGCAATTTGCGGAGGAGCCGGCCGACCTCAAGCTGTTCGTGCTGCACCACCATCTTCTGCCCGTGCCCGGAACCGGCCGCGAGCGAAACGTCGTGTACGACGCGGGTGACGCGATCGAGGCCCTGCAGCGGGCAGGAGTGCGGCTGGTCCTCTCCGGTCACAAGCACGTGCCGTACGTCTGGCGCCTCGAGGATCTCTTTGTCGTCAACGCCGGCACGGTCTCGTCCCTGCGACTTCGGGGCAACACGAGGCCCTGTTACAACGTCATCGAGATCGTGGACCGGAAGATCGACATCTGGCGCCGACATCCGTTCCACGGCCAGGTGCAGCTCGTCTCCTTCTCTCTGGACACCCTCGAGTACGCGAAGTTCACGGGCGCGATCGAGGACGAGGTCACCGCGCGTTCGTGAGAGCCGTCGCGATCGTCGACGGCGAGCACTACGCACCCGTGGTTCGCGACGCCCTCGCGGAGCTGCCCTACGACTTCGTCGTTGCGGTCGTCGTCGGCGGACAGGAGAAGCTTCGCGGAGGCGAGGACTACGGCGTCCCGCTCGCAGCAGACGTCGAGGAGGCGCTCGCGGCGTTTGCGCCCGAAGTCGTGGTCGACCTCTCGGACGAGCCCGTGCTTGGACCCGTCGAGCGGTTCGAGCTCGCGAGCCGCGTGCTGCTTCGAGGTGTGCCGTACATGGGCGCCGACTTCAGGCTCGACCCGCCCGAAAGGCAGGCGTTCGGTACGCCGTCGATCGCGGTCATCGGAACCGGGAAGCGCGTCGGCAAGACGGCAGTCACGGGACACGTGGCCCGCGTCCTGTCCGAGACGAGGAAGGTCGTCGTCGTCGCCATGGGACGCGGCGGTCCGGCCGAGCCGGAAGTCGTCACCGTGCCGCCGACCGTCGACGCGCTCGTCGCGCTCTCTCGCTCCGGGCGTCACGCTGCGTCGGATCACCTCGAGACCGCAGCGCTCACGGGAGCTACAACGGTCGGCTGTCGCCGCTGTGGGGGCGGGCTGGCCGGCGGTGTTGTGACGTCGAACGTCGCGCGCGGCGCCGCCGTGGCAGAGACCCTCGAGCCGGACGTCGTCGTCTTCGACGGCAGCGGCGCCGCGATCCCGCCGATCGATGCACAGCGAACCGTCGTCGTCGTGGGCGGCCACCAGGACCCAGGCGTCGTCGCCGGGTATCTCAACCGCTATCGACTGCTCCTGGCCGACATCGTGGTGGTGACGATGGCCGAGCCCCCGTCGCACGCGGAGCCGGTTCGGTCGGCGGTCACAGCGGCCGTTCGTGCAGGGGTTCCAGTCGTCGCGACCGTCCTGCGCCCGCGCCCGCTCGTCGACGTGAGCGGGCGATCGGTCGCGTTCTTCTGTACCGCTCCACCGCAGGCCCACGCCACGCTCGCGGCTCATCTGGGCGACGCGCACGGGGCTCGTGTCGTTCACGTCTCCGGGAACCTCGCGCGCCGGGACGAGCTGCAGGCCGAGCTGTCCTCGGTGGAGGCGGAGGTGTTTCTCGTCGAGCTCAAGGCCGCCGCCGTCGACACGGTTGCGGAAGCCGGGCTCGCCTCCGGCGCCGAAATCGTGCTCGCTGCGAACGACGTGGTCGCAGTCGACGGCGAGCTGGACCTTGACGAGAGGCTGCTGGAAGTGGCCAAATTCCAGATATGAGAGAACGTCGTCAGGCGATTCCCCTGCCCCTGGGCGACGAGGTGCCGTTCTCGAAGGGCCTCATGGCGCGCGCACTCGTCGTCACCGGACTCGATCCGGAGCGCGCGTACCTCATCGCTCGCCGCGCCGACCGTGACCTCTCGGAGCGGAACGCGCTCTCCCTCGACCTCGACCGTCTCGGTGAGATCGCTGCAGAGCTGATCGGTGAGGACGATGCCGCCAAGACCGTGCGGCGCCTGCGACGACTCGACGCGCTTCAGCGGGTGGACGAGCCTCTCGTCCTGCTCGTGGGCGGGGCGACCGGCACGGGAAAGTCGACGATCGCGACGGAGGCTGCGCATCGGCTCGGCATCACGCGCGTCACGTCGACCGACTTCATCCGCCAGACGATGCGGGCGTTCTTCGCCGAGGACTTCATGCCGTCCGTGCACTACTCGAGCTTCGAGGCCCGGCTGGCGCTCACACGAGCCGAAGAGGAGGAGACGGGCGATGCGGCGCTGCTCGGATTCCTGGATCAGACTCGGAACGTCCTCGTCGGAGTCGAGGCGGCGCTCGAGCGCGCCGCGACCGAGCGCTGGTCGACGGTGCTCGAAGGCGTTCACCTCGTCCCGGGCATGGTCGGGACGAACTATCCGGGCGCATTCGTCGTGCAGTGCGTCGTCGCGATCGAAGACGAGAACCTGCACCGCAGCCACTTCTGGGTGCGCGACCGGGCGACGGAGGGCCTGCGTCCGCTCGACAAGTATCTCGACTCGCTGCCGCAGATCCGTGAGATCCAGGACTACATCGTCGAGCGCGCGCGCCGCCACGACGTGCCCGTCATCGTCAACGACTCGCTCGATCGCGCGATCGGCGACGTGCTCGACCTCGTCCTGCGGCGCGCCGATCAGCTCGTCGCCGTCGCGTAGCGGCTCTCTAGACTGACGGCATGGTCACGCGCGAAGACGTCGTCGAAGCCCTGCACGGTGTCGAGGATCCCGAGCTCGGGATGGACATCGTGGAGCTCGGCCTCATGTACGACGTGGAGGTCGACGGTCCGAAGGTGAAGGTGATCTACAGCCTGACGTCGATGGGCTGCCCGGCGGGCGCGATGATCGCCGACGGCATCGTCGACTCGGCGCGCTCGGTGCCGGGTGTCCAGGAAGTCGAGGCCGAGCTCACGTTCGACCCGCCGTGGACGCCGGATCGCATGTCCGACGACGCGAAGTTCATCCTCGGCTTCGGCTGATCTCGACTAGCCGGGGATCGCGAGCACGACCTTCCCGAACTGCTCGGCCGTTTCGAGACGTTCGTGCGCCTCGACCGCGTCGGCGAGCGGAAAGACGCTGTCGACGTGGATGCGGGCTCGACCCGATCGAATGAGCTCGTATGCGCCCTCGAAGTCCGAGGGAAAGCCCATGGTCGAGCCGAACACGGTGAGCTGCTTCCACCAGAGCCGGTAGAGGCGCGCCGGTGGGCTGTGGCCGGACGTCGCGCCACAGACGACGATTCGCCCGTCCTGTCCGGCGGCGGCGAGCGATCGCTCCCAGGTGGCCTCGCCCACCGTTTCGACGACGACGTTCGCGCCTCTGCCGTCGGTCGCGTCTTTCACTGCCTGGACGACGTCGTCGTTGGCGTGATCGACGGTCACGTCCGCTCCCAGCGCGGCAGCGCGCTCGAGCTTCGTCTGGCTCGACGACGTGACGATCGTTCTCGCTCCGAGTGCCCGACACAGCTCGAACGCGGCGAGAGCGACTCCTCCGCCGATTCCCCAGATGAGCACCCACTCGTTCTCCTGCACTGCCGCCTTGGTGACGAGCATGCGGTGCGCGGTCTCGAACGTCAGTGGGAACGCGGCTCCCTGCTCGAAGGACAACGTTTCGTCAAGGGGATACAGCTGCCCAGCAGGTAAGGCCTTCAGCTCGCAGTAGGTCCCGTCGGTGTGCTCCCCGATCACCGTGATCCGACCGTCGTGGACGATGCCCGGGTTGAGGACGACACGGTCGCCGACTGCGAACCCGTCGACCCCGTCGCCGAGGCTTGCGACGACGCCGGCGCCGTCGGCTCCGAGGATGCGCGGCTTGGGGACGGACGGGAGGCCCTTGCGAATCCACACGTCCAGGTGGTTCAGTCCTGCCGCACGAAGCTCGACGAGGACCTCACCCGGCTGCGGCTCCGGATCCGGGATCTCCTCGAGGCGGAGCACGTCCGGCCCTCCGTCCTCGTGTATCCGCACGGCTCGCACGCGGCACAATCCTCTCATGACTGCCGCCGAGCTGAACGCGCTCGCGGCGGAGCTGGGCCTCGACGTCGTCGGCGCCGCTCGCGCGGAGCCGTATTCGGAGACGGAGCGGCACATCGCCGAACGCCGTGAGCGCGGGCTCTTCGCCGGGATGCGGTTCACGATGGCCCAGCCCGAGATCTCGTGCCACCCGGAGCGGTTGTTCGACGGTGCTCGCTCGGTGGTGGCAGCGGCGTTGCCGTACTACGTGCCGGGACCCGAGCCCGGAATCGACCACGGTCGACTGCTCGAGGTACACATGGCGCGACGACTACGTGACCCTCCGCGAGCGCCTCGACGCGCTCGGGCGCCGGCTCGGCGGTACCTATCGCGTCCTCGTCGACGACAACGATCACGTGGACCGCGCGGCTGCGGTTCGAGCGGGAGTCGCGTTCTACGGCAAGAACACGATGGCCATCACACGCCGACACGGATCGTGGGTGGTTCTCGGAGTCCTGGTCACGGAGATGGAGATCGAGCCAGTCCGCACCCCTCGAGCTCGACTGTGGGGAGTGCCGGATCTGCATCGATGCATGCCCCACGGGAGCACTCGACGACCCGGGCGTGCTGGACTCGACGAAATGCCTCTCGTACTGGACGCAGGCTCCCGCTCCGATACCGGAAGCGATTCGCGAGGAGCTGGGCGACAGCGTCTATGGCTGCGACATCTGCCAGGAGGTCTGCCCGTGGAACCGCGGGATCGAGAAGCGCCGTGCCGACGTTCGTCCCGCGGACGATGCGCGCCCGTCGGTCTCGCTTCGCGACTGGCTCGAGTCCGACGGCGAGCAGCTCGTTGCGGAGTACGACCGTCTGTACGTTCCGAAGAACGATCCGCGCTGGCTCCGTCGTAACGCGCTCGTGGCGGCCGGAAACGTGGGTAGCGCAGAGCTCGCTCCCGTCGTCGAGCGATACCTGAACGACGATGATCCGATGCTCGTCGAGACGGCCGAGTGGGCCCTGGAGCGCATCGCGGAGCGCACCGCATGAAGACGGATCCCTCGCGCCTGGCCGTGCTCGTGCACGAGGTGCGGAGCCCGGTCGCGGCGCTCGGCGCGATCGCGGAGACGTTCAAGCAGGAGTCGGATCCCGACGCGCTGCGTGAGCTTTCGCGCCTCGCTGTCGCCGCGTGTCGCGCGATCGACCGTCTCGTGACGGACATGGGCGCCCGACTCCGTGTCCTCGGACCGCGTGGAAGTCGCGACGCTCGTTCGGGACGCAATCGCCAGCGTCGCACGCAACGGGGTCGACGTCGACGTTCGCATCGATCCTGACGTGACCGGAGTCGACGCGGACGCGGTTCGTCTCCGACAAGCGCTCGACAACCTCCTCGCGAACGCCGTGCAGCACGGCGGAGGACTCGGGATCGTCGTGGATGTCGGTGCGCGCGACGGGGAGCTTCGACTGTCGGTGGTCGATCGCGGCCCAGGCGTGCCGATCGCGGACCAGAAGCGGATCTTCGAGCCGGGGGTCAGCCTCGACCCGAGCGGTCCGGGGTCGGGTCTCGGCCTTGGGATCGCGCGCGCGATCGCCGAGGCTCATGGCGGTGCATTGACGGTGACGTCGGCGGGCGGGGAGGGCGCGATCTTCACGCTCACGCTGCCGATGTCGGGCATCGCCTAGCCGGACACGCGCGCCTCGATTCGGTACTCGCGAAGCTTGCGTCCGTCCGGTGGCATGCTCCGATAGCTCGAGCGTGGCGCTCGAACGCTCGAGGTCGAGGCCTCTCGTCGTGGACACGCGTACGGGCATCGCGCCCGCGACCCGGTACACCTCCGCGTAGCCACCCTGTCTCACCACGACGAAGCGTGTGCCTGCACCGGGTTGGACCCATGCGAACGCGACGGGCTCGCCGTCGCTCGTCTCACAGCTGCCGAGCTGGAGCCGAGGGTCGCGGAGTCGTCCCCGCTCGAGCTTGCCGAACGCGACGCCGCACCACGGCCTTCGCGGCGGCGATGGAGTTCGACTTCGATCGCATCCGATCAACCCGCTGCCGGAACCGGCTTCGAACGGTCGCGCTGCCGCCCGTGACGCCGACGCGCTCGACGAGCGCGCCCTCGGGGCGATTCGCCCAGCGTCCCCCGAGACACGCCGCGAGGCGCGAGCCGGGCTCGATGTCGGCTGCATCGACGACCCGGACGGAGGTGAGGACGGTCGGCACTCGAAAGCCCTCGAGCTCGAAGGGTGCGGGTCGTGCCGGCGATCCGTCGAGAAGTGACGACGGCGCCTCGGCGCCACCACCACAGGCGGAGACGCCGAGAAGGAGTAGCGGCAACGAGCAAGCCGAGTCGCTGGGCAGCAAGCGGTCGGCATCGCTCGCCACGAGCGGGGATCAGCTCCAGCCCGTCCGCCGGACACCGCCGTAGCTCGAGTTTCCACGGTAGGTTCGCGTCCAGATGTTGGTGCCGTACGCCTCGCCCTTCGCCTCGATGATCTGATCCGTCCCGTCGGGGTTCGAGGCGTAGATGAGGCCGATGTGGCCGTCGCTCGCGAGTGCGTCCATCTTCACGAGCCCGGCCTTGGAGGCGACCACGTTCGGCGCTCCGTAGCCGTTCTTGAACGCGGCGGCCGTGTACGGGCCGTGGACGTGGCGGAACATGCCCCACTGGTAGAAGTCCGCGTTGCCGCTGTCGAGCGATTCGCGCCAGACCTTGAACGTGAAGCCGGAGCAGTCTCCGCCCTCGCCGCCGGTACTCGGATCGGTGGTTGGGTCGTTCGGCGAGTCGTCGTTGTCGTTGTCGTTCCAACAGCCTCCTGCCCACTGGTAGCCCTCGTGGCGCGCTCGAAGTGCGACCGCGGCCGAACCGTCCCGAGTGATGTACGACGTGGGCGTCGGAGCCGCGTAGTTGCAGTTCTCCGCGACGAAATGCGTGTGGTACGCCCCCGCGGTGCCTGCCCCGACGAGCGCGAAGGCGACGAGAAAGCAGGTGACGAACAGCCCAAGACGAGACATCACTTCACCTCCAGGTCGTAGCGATCGACGAACGCGCCGTCCGACGTCGAGCCGAGCTGGTACAGGGATGTCCCTCGCAGGCGGAAGCGACCGACCGGCGCCGTCTCCGCCCAATCCGCCGAATCGAGCGGCGCGCGGCTGACGAGCCCCTCCCGATCGAGCACGAGCACGTCGAACTCGTCCCGGTCCTCGGCATAGACACGTACGACGAGCACCAGTCGCTGGCCGAGCGGCTCAGCGAGCTGCACCTCGGCGAGCGGTGTCCGACTGAGCACGCGCCACGAGCGCTTGATGCCCTTCGGTCCGACGTGCGCGACTCGAACCTCGTTGTTGGTTCGAAGGACAGTGAGCTCACCGCCCTGTCGCAGCTGCCGCGAGGGGCGACCGTGCCGGAGCTGGAGCTCCGGGCCGAGCGGTGTGCCTCCTGCAGCGGCGGGCATCCACTGGTTCGAGGGCTGCTGGAGGACGATCGGCCCGTCCGGTCCGATCCTCACCTGCGACGAGGTTCGCTCCGCGGTCTGAACGGCCTCGAGCTCCCGACCGTCAGCATCGAAGCGCTTGAGAGCGGGAGTCTGGCCGCGACGCGCGACCGACTCGAGGACATAGAGCGTCCCGTCCGGCGCGACGGACATGTCGGCGAGCGAGCCGTCGACGGAGACGCGTGCGTGTGTCGGAGCTCTCGCTCCGGGGCGCCAGCGTAGAACGCGCCGGTGCGCCTGATCGAGCACCGTGACTGCTCCCGCGGCGTCGACGTCGAAGGCGGACGCGCCGATCGGATCGAGGTTACGTCCTTCCTCGAGCCCCACTTCGTCGACGCGATCGCCCCACCGCGCACTGGCTACCCGGGCATCGGCGGACCGTGTGCGTCCGAAGACGTGCTCGCCGAGGTCGACGGTCACGGCTCGTTCCAGCGGAAGGCTGACATGCGGTGCGGCAGCGCCGCCGGCGGGAACCGTGACGCCACCGGAGCTGGCTCGCAGCACGGCGTAGTACTCGAAGCCCGAGGTCGCGAGCGCAGGCGCGACGCGATGCACGAGCCGCCCTCCGGCCGGCGTCTCCCGCTCGAGCCCCGCCTCGGTGAACGCCGTGCCGCCGCGGGGTCGAAGGAATACCGATCCGCTCACGTCGCACCCAGCTTCGGCGTCGCCGATCTCGGGCTCGACGCAGTAGCTGTCGTAGGCGAGCGTTACGTTCTCGCCGGACATCGTCAGGAGCGGAGGTCGGTGCGTTGCCTCCAACGTGGACGGATCTCCGGCCACCGCCGCGCGTTCCAGTTCGGAGCCGGCCAGCGCGATCGTCGCGATGCTTGCGCATGCGCCTGCAAGGACGCCGATCAAAGGGACGAGTCGTTTGCCCGGCGCGAGCCATGTCGGCTTCATCGTTGCTCCTCGGTTGGCTACTGTTGGCTAGTACGACAACGGTAGCGGCCGGCGGTGCGGGCAACGGCAGCCGTGCTCGAGTCGGCGCGGACCTGTTACGAAGTCGGGACGCGTTAGCCGGGGCTGGGCACGCGTTCGAGCTCGCGCTGCAACCGGCGAGCCCGCTTCGCCACGACGTCGCGGAGGCGCTGTGGCTCGAGAACCGTGGTCTCGCCGCGGTCGGCGAGCACCTCGGAGAGGATCCAGTCCTCCGTCTTGTACGGCACCTCGGCTGTCGCCGACCCGTCGGTGAGCGCCCTGGCACCACGTTCGAGCTTCCAGCGCGAGACCGCGGGTGAGTGGAGGAGCTTCGCGACTCGTGGGTTCGAGAGGTACGAGGGGTCGAACCCGTCGCGCGGCTCGAAGCGCTCGTCGGTAAGCGTGGCCGAGCGCATGCGATCCAGCCGGAACGTGCGCGCGCCGTCGACGGTTCTGTCCCACGTGTGGACCCGCCAGACTGGCAGCTCGCGCTCGATCGTGTACGGCTCGATGCGGCGAAGCGCCGGCTTCTCGTCGCCCTCCTTCAGGTACTCGATCTCCACGACGATCCGCTTGTCGGCTCCGTCGCTCAGCGCCCGGACTAGGCCTTCCTCGGCCGATGCATCGGACGGCGCGGGGGTGCCGACGAGGTCGAAGCGCCCGAACGTGTCCTCGAGCTTCTTGCGCACGCGCTTGAGAGGCGAGTGCGCCTCTGCTGCGATGGTCGGGCCGACGTACTCGATCGCGAGGCGGATCGCTCGGGCCTCGAGCGGAGTGAGCTTCGGCGGACGACGGAACACGTCGCCGTACAGCTCCTTCTCGACTCGAATCACGTCACCGTCGTGCTCGGCGTACACGGCGTAGCAGCCCCCGCCGAAGTTGACGAGGTTGAGGAGGGAAAGATGGTCCTGCAGCTCCTCGAGCGGGATCGAGAACCTGCCGGCGACCTCGGTCGCGTCGAGGACGGCGGAACGCGCGTCGCCGCATGCCGCCAGGAGATGTGCGAGGAGCGCCTGGAGCACGCCGAAGCGCTCCGGCGCGACCGGTCCCACCGGTCGCTCGGGAAGCGGCTGCCGTGGATCCGTCCGCTTCGCCGCGGCCACGGCAGGCGGCGGCCCGTCATGCGCGTCGCTCAGGCGCGAGAGGGAGTCCGAGACGGCGTCGACGAGCTCGACGGGGTCGAGCGGGGTCGCGCGCCCGTTCTGGCGCAGCACCCACCCGGCCAGGAGCTCGACGTTCGCGAAGTCGGTCTCGAACACGCCGTCGTCCACCGTCCCGGCATCGGACAGGGTGCGCTCGACCCACCACGCAGTGTCCTCGGAGACGGCGACACGGGCGTGGCCGATCGTCTCGCCGATCTGCCACGGGCGAGGGATTCTGTGCTGCTCGACGTCGAAGTCCGCCGGGATCCGGAAATCGCGCTCGCGACGGGTGGCGAAGCGGATGTCGCCTCGGATCCGCGAGACCTTGAAGGTTCGGGATGTCGAACGGTCGAGGTCGTGCCCGACGACGTACCAGTTGCCGTCGTCGAGGCGGAGCGCGTAGGGGTTGATCGTCCGCTCGCCCGGGCGTGTCCGGCGAGGGCTCCAGTAGCCGAAGCGCACGGTGCGCTGCTTCGAGATGGCGGACTCGAGCTTCGCGAGCCTCCCCGCGAGCTCCGGCGAGTAGTCGGGTGCGCTGACCCGTACGCGCTCGGCCGTCTCCGTCGGCGCCTCCGGGAACCCGACGCGCCCGAGCGCGAGATTCTGCAACGCGAGCCGAAGTGGCTCGGCGTACGCGAACTTCCCCTCGAGGTAGTAGAGCGCGGTCTGGAGCGCGGCGAGCTCGTCGTCGTCGAGATCGAGCCGTTCGAGGAAGTAGTGCTCCGAGCGCAGGGTGTACAGCTCCTCGCCGGTGAACTCGTCGCGCTGGGACTGGAGCGGGACGCCCAGAGCGGTCAGTTCCGCACGGTCCGAGTAGAACCGACGGGCGAACGCCTCGTCGGACATCTCGCTGTATCCCTCGACGTTCGACTTGACGTCACGAGCCGTGAGCAGCCTGCGCTCGGCCATGAGAAACGCGACCAGCGAGAGCTGCCGGATGAGCTTGTCGGCGTCGTGAGACATTCCCCCGCGAGCTTACCGCCGCCGCGAGGCGAGCGGTACGCGGTCAGGCCGCGACCGTGGCGGAGTGCTCGAGATGCTGGTGCGACGGGCAGTAGTCGCGACCCGGGAGGGGCGTGCGTTGGCACGCCTTGCCCTTCCGCGTCGTCGCGTGACAGCGGGCGACGCCGCCGTCGAGCAGGCCCGCCTCGACCTGTTGCTCGATGAAGCTCGTCGCGGCACCCACTCCTTCGCCGACGGACCAGGCGACCTGCGCCTGAGCCGTGATCGGGAAGTAGCGGCGGATGTCGGCGAAGAGGGCGCGATCAGGACGTGCGAAGTAGTGCGGGTCGTCGGCGAGCCGTGCCATCGTCCGCTCGCATTCCTCGAGCACCGCGCGCCGGTACTCGAGCTGGTCGGCGCGGGAAGCGTAGGGATCGATCAAATCCTTGATCGATCGATAGATGGCTCGCGAGTATTGATACATACACGAGCGGAGCTGCGCTACATGATCGTCCAACAGCTGTGCCAAGTCAGTCCTTAGAAGCCTGTCGTCGTGCCAAAAAGAGGCGAAGCACGCTCCTCGCCCGAAAGAGTGTAGCGCCTTTTCGCCGCTGTTACAAAGTACGAGAGGATCGTCGCCTCGTGGGGCAACGGGCGCTCAGGGTACGACCCGACGCACGGTCGCGGAACGCGCGAAGGTCCTGGCGTCCCCGAGCGCGCTCGTCGCCTCCGCTTCGGACGAGTACACGCCCGCGAAGACGATCCAGTAGCCCGGGTGGAGGCTGGCGTAGCGGGACGAATCGAGGACACCCACCTCTTGCAGATCCTTCCGGCTGGCGCGGCGTGCTCGAGTGAGGGCCGCCTTCTGTCCACCCGTCTTGGGCAGTGAGGCCAGGACGACGGTCCAGCCCTCCTCGCCGGTGGGCCACTCCGTCTTTCCCGACGAGCCGCGACGCCGCACGAGACTCCTGCGTGTCCGTGCCCGGCGTCGTCGCGAACCCGCCGATCGCGGTTACGACTCGGGCGGAGTCACCGTCCCCGTCGGTTGCGGCGACCGCCCCTGCCGCACCGACGAGCGCGACGAGACCCGCGAGCAGGCTACGGACGACCCAGCGGGTGCGTGAGTCGTGCCTGGCGCCCGTGCGCGGCTCGACGAAGCGAGCGCCGCACTCGAGGCAGTACTCCTGCCCGACTGCGAGCGGTTCCTGACAGCGAGGGCAGGTCATGCCAGGCCGGCCGTTCCTCCGCTGACGTCGGTGCCGCCACGCCCCAGCCGTCGGCCGCAACTCGCACAGAAGCTCGCTCCGAGCAGGATCGGAGCACCGCAGATACACGTTGCTCCGCCGCCACCACGGCGGACGCGTGCGGTGCCGTCGAGCAGGGCGTCGATCTCCTGCACGCGCGCCTCGATGGCGACGAGCTCGGCGCAGCGCTCGACGACGAGGCTCGCGTTGAAGCGGTCGCGCTTGTACATCTCGAGAGCGAGTCCACCGAGGTCACGCAGGCGTTCCTCGCGCACCTCGAGCAGCGCCTTGCGCTCGCGTTTGAGCTCGCGCGCGGGCGGGACGACGTAGCCCGTCGTCCGGTCGTGTCCTGTGCTCGGCGTATCGGCGGCTGCCATCTCGCCAGCCTAGAGCTGAAGCACGACGACCCGCTCTTCGGTCATCTCACGCACCGCGTAGGCGGGGCCCTCGCGAGTGTTCCCCGAGTCCTTGACCCCGCCGTACGGCTGCTGGTCGGCTCGGAACGTCGGCGCTTCGTTCACCGTTACCCCGCCGAACTCGAGCTCGCCCGCCGCGCGGAGGGCCGTCCTGAGATCGCCGGTGAAGATCCCAGCCTGCAGTCCATAGCGCGTTCCGTTGGCGAGCGCGATCGCCTCGTCGATCGTGTCGTACGCGGTCATGGTGCAAACGGGGCCGAACACCTCTTCGCACGAGACCTTCGCCTCGGGAGCAGCATTGGCGATCACCGTCGGCCGGACGAGCTCGCCCTCGAGCGTGCCACCGGTGAGGACCGTGGCGCCATCGGCCTTCGCCTCCTCGATCCACTCGAGCACGCGATCCCGCTCGGATGCCGCGATCAGCGGACCGACATCGGTCTCGTCGCTCGCAGGGTCACCGACCTCGAGCGCTTCGACGAGCGGGAGAAAGCGCTCGAGGAACGCGTCATAGGCGTCGCGCTGCACGTAGATCCGCTGCACCGAGATGCAGCTCTGCCCGGCAAACGTGAACGCGTTCGCCGCCAGGCGGGTCGCGGCGTCGTCCAGATCGGCGTCGCTCTCGACGATGACCGGTGTCGCGTTGCCGAGCTCGAGGTTGACCCGCTTTCGCGCTGCGCGCTCGCGGAGCTTCCAGCCGACCCCTGCCGAGCCTGTGAAGGTGATGAGCTTGACGCGCTCGTCCTCGACGAGGACGTCGCCGATCTCGCCGGCGGGTCCGCACACGACGTTGAGCCAGCCCGCCGGAAGGCCGGCCTCGGCGGCGAGCTCCGCGAGCAGGAGCGCGGAGAGCGGCGTCTGTGACGCCGGCTTGAGCACGACCGCGCAGCCTGCGGCGAGCGCGGGCGCGACCTTGTGCGCGACGAGGTTGAATGGGAAGTTGAACGGCGAGATCGCGCCGACGATCCCGATCGGGACACGGAGCGTGAACGCGAGCTTCCCGGCGCCTGCAGGCGACGCGTCCATCGGGACGACGTCGCCGCGATATTTTGCGCGCCTCGACAGCGGACATCGTGAACGTCGACACTGCACGCGAGGCCTCGACGCGCGCGGCCTTCATCGGCTTGCCCGCCTCGGCAGAGATCGTCCGAGCGACCTCCTCCGAGCGCTCGTCCACGAGCCGCGCGACCCGGTCGAGGATCGCGGCTCGCTCGTGTGCCGGCAGCGGCTCTCCCATTGCGCGCTCGGCTGCATCCACGGCACGTCGCGTCTCGGCGGCTCCTCCCTTCGCAGCGCGCCCCACGAGCGATCCGTCGTACGGGGACCGAACGTCCAGCCACTCGCCTGTCTCGACCCACTCGCCGTCGATGAGAAGCCTGCGCTCGACTGCCGTCGTGGCCATTTCTCGAGTCTAGACGTGAGCTGCCGTCACTATGCTGTCGTCGATGGCTGATGCATACATCGTCGACGCGGTGCGCTCCCCGATCGGGCGGCGCAACGGCTCGCTTTCGGAGATCCGGGCGGACGAGCTCGCTGCTCAGGTGTTGAACGGCCTGGTCGGGCGAGTCGACCTCGATCCTGGTGAGGTCGAGGACGTGCAGATGGGCTGCGTGACGCAGGTGGGGGAGCAAGCGCTCAACGTCGGCCGCGGCGCTGTCCTCGTGGCCGGCTGGCCCGAGACCGTTTGCGCGACGACCGTCGACAGGCAGTGCGGCTCGTCCCTCCAGACGGCGTTCAACAGCGCGTCGGCCGTGCAGGCGGGGCACCTCGATCTCGTCGTCGCCGCGGGCGTGGAGCACATGACACGCGTGCCGATGGGCTCCAACCTCGGCGACGTCGGCTGGGGTGCAGTGAACGAGAAGATCGGCGAGCGCTGGCCGATCGTGCCGCAGGGGATCTCGGCCGAGGTCATCGCCGAGGAGTGGAACCAGTCACGCGAGCAACTCGACGAGTACTCACTCGAGTCGCACCGCCGCGCTGTCGCCGCGATCGACGACGGGAAGTTCGAGAACGAGATCGTCCCGATCGAGGTCGGGGCGGGCGGGGCGATCGTCCTGTTCGCGGTCGACGAGACGCCGCGGCGCGACACGTCGCTCGAGAAGCTGGCGTCCCTGCAGCCCGCGTTCAAGCCGGACGGTGTCGTGACGGCGGGAAACTCGAGCTCGATCGTCGACGGGTCGGCTGCCATGTTGCTTGCGAGCGAAGCAGCGCTCGAGCGGCACGGGCTGGAGCCGCGCGCGCGATTCGTCTCGTTCGGCCTCTCCGGAGTCGATCCCTATCGCATGCTCCACGGGAATCCCGAGGCGTGCGCGAAGGCGCTCGACAAGGCCGGGCTCGGCTGGGACGACATCTCGGTGATCGAGGTGAACGAGGCGTTCGCCTCGGTCGTTCTCCAGTTCCTGGCCGACACGGGTCTGGAGCACCGCTGGGAGGCCGGCGACGTGAACCCGAACGGCGGCGGGATCTCGCTCGGGCATCCGCTCGGTGCCACCGGCGCGCGCATCACCGCGACGCTCCTGAACGAGCTGGAGCGACGCGAGGCGAGGTACGGGATCGCGACGATGTGCATCGGTCAGGGACAGGCGATCGCAGGGGTCGTCGAGCGCCTCTGAGCACTGCTCGTCCTCGATCAGCTCTTCTGATCGAAAGTTAAACTCTCCCGACTGGTGCTGATCGTTCCGAAAGGCGCATGCTTTATGCATGCTCGGATTCATCCTCATCGCGACCATCCTGCTGGTCGGGCCGCTCGCTCTCGTCGCAGGCGTCGACTCGCGCGTCGACGATCGGTCTCACCGCCACTGATCACAGCCGGCTCGGGCGCGCCTCGGGTCGTCTAGGATCGCGCGTCGTGGCAGCGCGCGAGATCGGACACGATCGGCGTCGTCGGCCTCGGTGCCATGGGCGCCGGGATCGCGCAACTCGCCGTCGAGGCGGGGTACGAGACCGTCGGACGCGAGGTGAGCGACGACCTCGGAGCGAAGGCGCGGGACCGCATCGCGCACTTCCTCCAGAGGAAGGTCGACAAGGAGACGATGACGTCGGCGCAACGCGACGACGCGCTCGCGCGACTCGGCTTGACGACCGGGCTCGAGGACCTCGCGGAGTGCGACCTCGTGATCGAGGCGATCGTCGAGGAGCTCGATGCGAAGCTCGAGCTGTTCGCCGAGCTCGAGCGAATCGTCAAGCCGGACGCGATCCTCGCGACGAACACGTCGGCTCTGTCCGTTACCGAGATCGCAGCGGCCGTGTCCTCGCCGGAACGGGTCGTGGGGATGCACTTCTTCAACCCGGCGCCGCTCATGCCGCTCGTCGAGATCGTGCGGGCGGAGCTGTCGTCGGACGAGGCCGTGGAGGCGGCGTTCGCGGTCGGCGAGAGGCTCGGCAAGCGCCCGATCCGCTGCAACGACACACCGGGGTTCGTCGTCAACCGCGTGTTGATCCCGCTTCTGAACGACTGCATCCGCGTCCTCGACGAGGCGCGCGTCTCGCCCGAAGACCTCGACACCGCGATGACCGCGGGCGCGGGGTGGCCGATGGGGCCGTGCACGCTGATCGATCTAGTGGGGATCGACGTGCACGTGCACGCGTCGGAGGCGCTGTACGAGAAGCTCCGCGAGCCGCGCATGGCGCCTCCGCCGAGGATCGTCGCCATGAGGAACGCCGGGCTGCTCGGCCGGAAGTCCGGGCGCGGGTTCTACACCTACGACTGACGCGGAGCTTCGGCGCTAGTCGCGCGAGCCGGCGAAGAGTCGTCGCAGAGCCGCAGCATCCTCCGGCTGGCAGTAGACGTGCACGCGGTCGTCGGCCTCGAGCGCAAGAGCGCCGGCGATCCGAATGGGGACGCCGTTCCGGATGACGACGCCGACCCAGGCGCGCTCTCCGAGCGGTAGCTCCCGCAGGCGGCGGCCGTTTGCGAACGCGTCGTCGCGAACGACGAACTCGAGCACCTCGGCGAGGTCGTGGTCGACGCGCCGAAACGGAATGCGGAGCCGGGCTGCAGCCAGAGGCACGGACGTGCCCTGAACGACGACCGAGAAGAGCACGACGATGAAGACGAGCCCGTACAGACGGGAGGCATCGTCGACCGCGGCCAGCAAGGCCAGCGCGCCGAGGAGAATCGGTACCGCGCCGCGGAAGCCGCCCCAGACGATGAACACGCGCTCCCCCCAGTTCAGCCGGACGCGGGCGAGAAGTGGAAGGACCGCCAGTGGCCGCACGACGAACGCAAGCAGCACGGCGAGCACCAGACCGTCGAACCAGACACCCGCGTCGTCCAGGTCGCCCGCGCTCACCGTCAGGCCGAGGGCGACGAACACGGCGATCTCGGCGAGCCCGGCGATCGACGACGAGAACGACTCGATCTCGCCCTTGCGTGGTGCGGCCAGGTCGCCGAGGACGATGCCGGCGACGAAGACCGCGAGAAACCCGGAGCCACCCAGGATCGCCGCGAGCCCGTAGACGATGCCCGCGCCGGCCAGGACCCGGATCGGGTACAGCGCGGGCCCGGTGAGCGGGATCCGGCGCATGACGGGGAGGAGCGCGATCGCCCCTGCAATCCCCACGACGAGGCCGACGACCATCTCGACGGCGAACTCCTCGGCGACGATCCAGAGCGAGCCGTCGTCGCTTTCTGCGAGCTCGATCATCCCGATCATGAGGGCGATGCCGACGGGGTCGTTGACTCCGGCTTCGCCCTGGAGAATCGTCCCCGATCGGCCTCTGATCTCGCGCGCGCCGAAGACCGAGAACGTCACCGCGGGATCGGTCGGAGCAATTGCTGCGCCGATCAGGCCCGCGAAGATCCACTCGAAGCCGAGGACGTAGTGCGCGGCGACGGCGATCGCGCCGGCCGTGAGGAACGTGCCGACGATCCCGAGTGCGAGGATCGGGGCGGCGGAGGACCGGAATCGCCGCAGGCCGATGTGCAGCCCGCCGTCGAACAGGATCAGCGCGATGGCGACGACCGCCAGACGCTCGACGTTCCGGATCGAGACCTCGTCCTGCAGCGTGGGCACGGCCTCGGCGACCAGAGGCACGGCGACCAGGAACAGCGCCGCGTACGGGACCGAGATCCGATCGGCGAGTCGCATGCCGAGGAGCGCGACGAAGACGGTCGCCGAGACAGCCAGCACGATGGTGCCGAAGTCGGTGATCTCGCTCATGGGGGAGAGAGGAATGTACGGCGGAAGCCGGTCGTCCGTCCTGCTAACACTCTCCTTACACGCATCTCATCGCGGTCCCACGCCGAATGCCGATACTGGGTCGGAGCCATGCGGAAGCTCGTCATCGTCTCGTGCCTTCTGGTCGCCTTGCTGGCGTCGGGTGGAGCCGCGGGCGCGGCGCCGCCGACCACCGGAACGCTCTCGGTCGAGGGCGGCATGGGTGTCGTGATGCTCGACTTCCGCGGTTCGGCGCTCGGCCGCCTCACCAGCGGGACGATTCGCGTGACCGATCACACCCCGACCGATCGCTACGCGGCGCTCGTCGTGGGCCGCAAGCTGACGCAGGAGCGGGTCGGCCCGCGGACGGTCGTCTACCGCGGACAGGGACTGCGCTTCCGAATGCTCGGCGGCGGGTACAAGATCGTCGTGCGCGGAACCGGCATCTCGGTGTCAGCGGTCGGACGCGGGAACGTGATGCTCGACGCCGAGCCGCGCTTCCAGGGCGACGATGCAGGCGTGTACTCACGCGATGACGCCGTCGACTGCAGCGTCGAGCCGGAGAGTTGTACGCCGATGCCCACCGAGCCGGAGCGTTTCGCGCTCGAGCCGCCGACGGTCAACCCCGCCTCGCAGGGTCGAGGCGCCGCATGACGACCCAGCACGCCATTCTCGTCGTCGAGGACGAGACCTCGATCGCGTCGTTCGTGGCCGCCTACCTGCGGAATGCCGGGTACGCCGTGACGACCGCCGCGACCGCGCAGGCCGCGCTGATACAGCTCGCCGGCGAGACCCCCGCGCTCGTCATCCTCGACCTCAACCTTCCGGACGGAGACGGTGTCGAGTTGTGCCGGCGGATTCGGAAGACCTCGGACACGCCGATCCTCATGCTCACGGCGCGCGACGAGGACATCGACAAGATCATCGGGCTGGAGGTCGGCGCCGACGACTACATGACGAAGCCGTTCAATCCGCGGGAGCTCGTCGCCCGGGTGAAGAGCATCTTGCGCAGGGCGGCACCGGAGCGTAGGCGGGCGGAGACCGAGGAGCTCCGACACGGCGAGCTCGCCATCAACTCGGGCAAGCGCGAGGTTCACGTGGGGGACGAGGAGATCCGGCTCGCGCCCAAGGAGTTCGACCTTCTCTGGGAGCTACTCGATCATCGCGGGATCGTGCTCACGCGCGACCAGTTGCTCGAGCGCGTCTGGGGATATACCTTCGCCGGCGACACGCGCACCGTCGACGTCCACGTTCGGCAGATCCGGCGAAAGCTCGGCGACGCGTCGCCGATCGTGACCGTGTGGGGTGTCGGCTACAAGGTCGCGTCGGATCGCACGCCTGCCTCAACCGTCTAGGGGGCTACCCTGAACACCATGTTCGGGACGCTCAGGTTCCGTCTGACCGCTGTCTTCCTGGCCGTCGTTCTCGTCTTCGGGCTCGTCTCGATCGCGCTGGCGCTGCGGCTCTTCCAGGATGCGACGCGCACACAGTCCGTCCGCGAGCTCCGCCGGGAGGCTTCGGGCCTCGCGGCGCTGTACGCGGAATCGGCACTCCGCTCCTCCGACGAAGGCTCGAAGGCGCCCGAGTTCGCGGCCGAGAAGCTCGAGCTCGCAACCGGGGACGAGCTGTACTACATCGGTGCCTCGCTCTTCCCGGGCCAGCGCTTCGGCCTGACGCGCCTCCCGCGGAGCGCTCTCGGGGGCTCCGAGCTGGATCGCGATCGCCAGGTCATCGTCGAATTCACGCCTCCCGGAGAGGATCGCCGTCTCATCGCCGCTGTCCAACCCGTCCAGCTCGTGAGCGGCACGGAGCCGTTCGGCTGGCTGATCGTGGCCAAGCCCACGGCGGAGCTACGCGAGCAGTGGCTGACGCTCCTCGGTCGGCTCGCTCTCGCACTCGCGGTCGGCGTCCTCCTCGCTGCGCTGCTCTTCATGTGGCTCTCGCGGCGACTGACGGAGCCGGTCCGTGCATTGACACGCGCGACGGAAGACGTCGCCGCCGGACGGTACGACGTCGAGATCCCGGAGGCTCGCGGACGGGACGAGGTCGCACTCCTGAGCCAGCGCTTCCGTGGCATGGTCGCCAAGCTCGCCGAGGCCGAGCAGCTGAAGCGCTCGTTCCTCATGTCCGTCTCGCACGAGCTACGCACTCCACTCACGGCGATTCGTGGGCACGTCGAGGCACTCCGCGAGGGGATCGTCACCGACCCCGAGCAGGTCCAGGCGTCACTCGAGATCGTTGTCGCCGAGACCGATCGGCTCGAGCGCCTCGTCGGGGACGTCCTCGATCTCGCCAAGCTGCAGGCGCACCGGTTCACCGTGCGGCACGAGGAGGTCGACCTGAATCGCGTGCTCGACCACGCCTACGGGGCGTTCGCCGAGGAGGCGCGACGCAGGGAGATCGACTACCGCCTCGTCGGTGCGGAGGCGGCGCCCGTCATCGTCTCGGACGGCGACCGCGTCCTCCAGGTGATCACCAACCTGCTCTCCAACGCATTCCGGTGGACGCCCGACGGCGGTCGTATCGAGCTCCAGCTCGCGGCCAACAACGGCGGCGTCTCGGTGGCCGTCGTCGACTCGGGCCCCGGAGTGCCGCAGGTCGAGCGAGCCCGAATCTTCGACGCGTTCGTGTCCCGGGACGCGAACGGCACCGGCCTCGGCCTGCCGATCGCCCGCGAGCTCGCCGTCGCGCTGGGCGGCGACGTCGAACTCGAGGCGCCGGGTGGCGCCGGAAGTCGCTTCAGGCTACAGCTGCCGGTCGTTCCCTCGGGCTAGCGGCGCGGGCGCGATTCAGGCCGCGGCCGCGTGCTCGACCGGACGATCGGCCGGGAGCTCGATCGGCTCGTCCCCGAGCAGTCCTTGCTCGGCTGCAGCCGGCTGGGCCGGTACGCCCTCGAGCCGGGCGAGCCTGGCGTCGACGCCGCGCCACCCGGAGCTCACGAGGTCGACGAGAAGCGCGAGGTCGTCCACGCGCGCATGCCGCTCGGCGAGAAGCTCTCCCTCCAGCCGCTCGAGTCGTCGGATCGCCTGGTTCAGCAGCCCGCGGATCTCGGCGATGTGCCGCGCGACCGGAAGCACCTCGGTTCGGAGACCGTCACGCACGGCGGCTCCGACCTGCGCCGGGATCGATGCCTCGAGCGTCGCCGTCGTGTCTGCCAACGCTTCGATCTGACTGCGCGAGCGCGCGAGCGCGGCCTCGAGCTGCGCGCCATCCGGGCGGCCTGCGGCCGCGTCGGCAATGCGTTGCTTCGCCCGCTCGAGCGCATGGGTATCCATGGCGGCGAGGCTACTCTCAGCGCCGGATGGACACCGCGCTCCTCGATTACGAGCTCCCGTCCGAGCTGATCGCCCAGCACCCACTCGAGCCGCGCGACGCATCACGATTGCTCGTGTTTCGCCAGGCCTCCGGTCGCATCGAGCACCGTGCCTTCTCCGAGCTGCCAGACCTGCTCCGCGACGAGCTCGTGGTCGTCAACGACACCCGGGTCGTCCCTGCTCGGCTGCGACTCCGGCGTCGGTCGGGTGGAGCGGTCGAAGTGCTCCTGCTCGAGGCGCTCGACGAGCGGGAATGGGAGGCGCTGGCGAGGCCCTCGCGGCGGCTCAGCGCGGGTGAGAAACTCGGCCCCGTCACGCTGCTCGAGTCGTACGGCGAGGGACGTTGGCGCGTTCGCCTGGACGAGGTTCCGGTCGGCGAGATGCCGCTGCCGCCGTACATCCACGAGCCGCTCTCGGACCCGGACCGCTACCAGACGGTCTACGCGAGCTCGACCGGGTCGGCGGCCGCACCGACGGCGGGGCTCCATTTCACGCCCGAGCTGCTCGCGAGGCTCGATCCCGTTCGCGTGACCCTGCACGTCGGCCTCGACACCTTCCGGCCGGTTGTCGCCGAGCGTCTCGACGAGCACGTCGTGCATGGAGAGCGCTACGCGGTCTCGGCTGCGTCCTGGGCGCGAATCGCCGCTGCCGAAAGAGTTCTCGCGGTCGGTACGACGACCGTGCGCGTGCTAGAGACGGTGGCTCGTACGGCCGAGCTGAACGGTCGAACGACGCTCTTCATCACTCCTGGCTTCGACTTCCGCCGAGTGGACGCGCTCCTGACGAACTTCCACCTTCCGCGATCGACGCTGCTCGCGCTCGTCATGGCGTTCGTCGGTGTCGAGGAGACGCGGGCCGTCTACCGTGCCGCGATAGACGAGCGGTACCGCTTCTACTCGTTCGGCGATGCGATGGTGGTCTTGTGAGGGCCTTCCTCGTCCGGCTGCCGACGACTTGGTGCGAAGTCGGCGCACTTGCGCTTCCCATGTGTGAGCGGCTCCGCGTTACGCTCGAAGCGGGTGGAGGCGAGGGGTGGCCCCAGGAGCCGACGCCATTCGCTCGTCGGAGCTACTCGCCACGGTGAGCTTCCGCGTACATGCGACCGACGGTGCCGCGCGCGCCGGAGCTCTCACGACGCAGCACGGGACGATCGCCACTCCGGCCTTCATGCCCGTGGGCACCAAGGCGACGGTGAAGACGCTCCACCCGGACGAGGTTCAGGCGCTCGGGGCGGAGATCGTGCTCGGCAACACCTATCACTTGCACTTCCGCCCTGGCGAGGACGTCGTCGAGCAACTCGGTGGACTTCACGCTTTCTCCGGCTGGGACGGGCCGATCCTCACAGACTCGGGCGGCTTCCAGGTGTTCTCGCTCCGCGACACGATCACGTCGCTCGACGAGGACGGAGTGACCTTCCGCTCCGTCTACGACGGGGCGGAGGCGCGATTCACGCCGGAGAGCGTCGCCGAGATCCAGCGTCGGCTCGGGGCGGACATCGCGATGTGCCTCGACGTGTGCCTGCCGGCCGGCGTCACGCGCGCGGAGCTCGAGCGGGCGTCGCTCGTCACGACCCGCTGGGCGGAGCGTCAGGTCGGCGCACCCCGGGCTCCCGGGCAGCTGAGATTCGGCATTGCACAGGGCGGGACGGACAAGGAGCTCAGGCGCCGCTCGCTCGAGGAGATCACGGCCCTTCCTTTCGACGGCTTCGCGCTCGGTGGGCTCGCCGTCGGAGAGTCGAGAAAAGAGATGTTCGACTGCGTCGGGTGGTCGGCGCCCCTGCTCCCGTCCGAGCGCCCGCGCTACTTCATGGGAATCGGGGATCCCGAGGGAATCCTCGAAGTGGTCGCGCGGGGTATCGACCTCTTCGACTGCGTGCTGCCGACGCGCACCGCTCGCACCGGCTCGGCCCTCACCTGGGAAGGACGCATCAACCTTCGCAACGCGGCGTACCGAACCGCGTCCGAGCCGCTCGACTCGGAGTGCGACTGTCCGGCGTGCCGGCGTTTCTCGCGCGCGTACATCCGGCACCTGGTGACGCAGCGAGAAGTTCTCGGAATTCGGCTGCTCAGCCTGCATAATCTCCGGTTCGTACTCGACCTGACCGCAGGCGCGCGAGCGGCGATCGAGCGAGGCGTGTTCTCCGACTTCCGAGACGATGCACTCGCGCGGCTCGCCCTCCGGCCCGAGGAGGAATCGTGAGCTTTCTGATCATCATGGTGTTGCTGCTCGTCGTCATGTACGTCCTCATGATCCGGCCGCAGCGACAGCGCCAACAACAACAGCAGCAGATGATCACCGGTGCGAACGTCGGCGACGACGTCCTCACCACCGGCGGCATCTACGGCACGATCGCGCGGGCGGAGGACGACGACATCGTGGTCGAGATCGCCGACGGGATCGAGGTTCACATGACCCGGAGAGGGATCGCGGCCGTGCTGCCGCCCGAGGAGGAGGTCGACCCGGACACGGTCGACGCGGAGGCGATAGAAGACGACGAGCCGCTCGACGACGGTGAAGGTGCGGTTACGGACGGCGAAGCTCCCGTTAGGAGCGAAGCCGGCCCGATCGCGACCTCGGACGAGCCTCGCTAACCTGATTCGCCGACCTTGAACCGGCGCGCCTCCATCCTCGTCGTAGCCCTGCTGGCCGTCGCGCTGGCGGGAGTGGCGCTGCTCGCGATCCCCGGGTCGCCTCTGCACAAGTCGCCGACCCTCGGGCTCGACCTCCAGGGTGGCCTCGAGGTCACGCTCCAGGCGGTTCCGCCGCCGGATCGCGATCTGACCGAGGAGGACCTCGACCGCTCCGTCGACATCATGCGCAACCGCGTCGACAAGCTCGGCGTCAGCGAGCCCGAGATCCGCACGCAGGGAGACGACCAGATCGTCATCCAGCTTCCTGGCGTCGAGAACCCGGAGGCCGCGGCGGAGATCATCGGGACGACGGCCCAGCTCGAGCTCTACGACCTCGAGAGCTCGGTGACGGGCCCGTCGGTCGACATCCGCGGTGAGCCGGTCGAGCACGCATCTCTCTACGAACTGCTGGCGAAGGTGCAGGCGCAGGCTCAGGGTGACGCCTCGGACGCGTACTACATCGTCAACCCGACCACGCAGCGAGTCGTCTCGGGCCCGTACGCATCCGAGGAGGACGCACTCCGCAGGTCGGGTGGAGACCTTCCGGCGGGCCGCCAGCTGTTCGCGGTTCCGGAGGGGATGGTGGTCGTGACCTGTGGCGAGGGCGCCGTCGTGTGTCCCGGCGGCCAGGGCGCAGGAGTCCCTCCCGACCAGACGTGGTACTACCTGTTCGAGTACGACCCGCCGGACGTCCCGCAGATGACGGGCGAGGACCTGAAGCTCTCGGGGACGCGCGCGGACTTCGACACGAGTCCGGGCTCGAGTGGCCGCCCGATCGTGACCATGGAGTTCACCGGAGCCGGCGGGGACACGTTCGAGAGGCTGACTCGCGACCTCCACATTCGCGGCAACCTCCGCAACGACCGACCCCAGCACTTCGCGATCGTCCTCGACCGCGAGATCAAGACGTTCCCGCAGATCGATCCCACGGACTCGAGCCTCGCGGGCGGGATCAGTGGCGGTCGCGCACAGATCGAGGGCCTCGACTCCTTCCAGGAGGCCAAGGAGATCGCCCTGGTCCTCCAGACGGGTGCGTTGCCGGTCAAGTTCGAGACGCTCGATCGCACCGATATCTCGGCCACGCTGGGCCAGGACTCCCTCGAGCAGGCGTGGCGAGCGGCGATCGGGGGGCTCATACTCGTCGTCCTCTTCCTGCTCGTCCTCTACCGCTTCCTCGGACTCGTGGCGGTCATCGGGCTGGCGATCTACGCGGCCTTCATCTACGCCACGATCCTGATCTTCAACGTCACGCTCACGCTGCCCGGCTTCGCGGGCCTCGTGCTGACGTTCGGCGTGGCCGCGGACGCGAACATCGTCATCTTCGAACGCATCAAGGAGGAGGTGCGGGCCGGCAGATCGGTCCGTGCCGCTATCGCGCAGGGATATCGGAAAGGCTTCGCGACGATCGTGGACGCGAATGTCGTGACTGCGATCACGGCGCTCGTCCTGTTTGCGGTCGCGACCGCGGGCGTGCGCGGCTTCGCGCTCATGCTCCTGATCGGAACGCTGCTGTCGCTCCTCACCGCGGTTCTTGCGACGCGCGCGATCCTGGCTCTCCTCGGCGGCTTCGGCTGGCTCGAGAACCCGCGGCTCATGGGCGCCACGGGAGAAGGACTGCCGCGCTGGCTCCGGCTCGACTACATCGGCCGGCGGAGGACCTGGTTCGCATTCTCGACGGTCCTCGTCGTGCTCTCCATCGCGGCGATCGGGCTCAAGGGCTTGAACCTCGGGATCGACTTCAGGGGCGGCACGCAGATCACCTTCAACACCGCCGAGTCCACGGCGCTCGACGACGTGCGCAGCCAGGCGGCGGAGATCGGTCAAGCCGGTGCGGTCATCCAGGGCCGCGGCGACTCGGTCGACGGCATGTACACGAGCTTCACGATCCGGACGGAGTCGCTGACGAACGAGGAGCAGAATACGCTCCAGCAGGAGCTCGCGGCCTCGGTCGGCGCTTCCTCGTTCGGAGCGAAGAACGTGTCCGAGAGCTTCGGCCGGCAGATCGCGAACAACGCGCTGCTCGCGATCTTCGTGAGCCTGCTCCTGATGGTCGTCTACATCTCGATCCGCTTCCAGTGGAAGTTCTCGGTCGGCGTCCTCGTGGCGCTCGCCCACGACCTCCTGATCGCGATCGGCATCTACGCACTCACCGGGCGCGAGGTGACGACGGCGACCGTGGCAGCCCTGCTCACGATCCTCGGCTACTCGATGTACGACACCATCATCATTTTCGACCGCATCCGGGAGAACATCCCGTTGATGCGGCGCGCGTCGATGCGCGTGATCGGGAACGTCTCGCTGTGGGAGACGATCCCGCGTTCGCTCGCCACGACCTTCATCACGCTCCTGCCACTCGCTTCGCTGTACGTGTTCGGCGGCGACACGCTCAAGGACTTCGCCTTCGCCCTGCTCATCGGGATCGGAGCAGGCTCCTACTCGTCGATCTTCCTGGCCGCGCCGCTGCTCGCCGTGCTCAAGCAGCGCGAGCCCGACTTCCAGCGCCGGCGGGACGACCTCGGCGCGCTCATCGGTGTCACGACGGTGGGCGGCACGCTCGCGGCCGAGGCCGAGGAAATCGCGGCCTCCGAGGGTGCGACGGAGCCTGGGTCCGATGAAGCGGACGGTGCAGACGGCGCAGGCGCGGATGCCGCACCGCAACCGTCCCCGGTCGGAGCTCCCTCGGCAGGTCAGACCTCGAAACGGGAGCGTCGCCGGCAACGGCGCGCCTCTCGACCGCATGGCCGCGCCCGCTGACGATCGTCGGCCGCTCGAGACTCTGACCCTCGCCGGGATCGGCGCGCTCGCGCTCGCAGCGCGTCGCGCAGACGCCCTCGCCGATGATCTCGCATCGCGCTTAGGCGTCGAGCGGGACGAGGTTCGAGCTGCCGTCGGCGACGTGTTCGACAGCTGGCGTCGGGAAGCTCGGCGCGTGGGCGAAGGAACGGAGGACCTCGCGGCGCGGGCGGCGCTGGAGCTCGGCGTCGCGTCCCGTGAGGTCGTCGAGGAGCTCGAGCTCCGAGTCGCGCAGCTCGAGCACAGGCTGAAGCTGCTCGAGCGCGGCTCGTAGAGGCTCCGAGACCCGACCTACAATCCGCGAATGGCCACGACGCAGTCCCGGCCACCGCGGAGCATCAGTCGGCTCTCCGAGATCGCCCAGGTCGCGGCGCGGCACGGGTTCGGCTACTTCCTGCGCAGGAACCGCATGGGGGACCTGGCTCCGGGCGCGGACGGGGACGAGGCCACCGTCTCGGATCGCGGGCGCCGCCTGCGGCTGATGCTCGACGAGCTCGGCCCGACCTTCGTCAAGTTCGGGCAGCTGCTTTCCACCCGGCCCGACGTCGTGCCGCCGGACATCGTCGTCGAGCTGCGGGGGCTGCAGGACGACGCGTCGCCCGTCCCGTTCGAGCAGATCCGGGACGCCGTGGAGGCGGAGCTCGAGCTGCGTATGGACCGGGCCTTCCTCGAGTTCGACTTCGCGCCGCTCGCGTCGGCCTCGATCGGTCAGGTGCACCGTGCCGTGCTGCCCGACGGTCAGGAAGTCGCGGTCAAGGTGCAACGTCCCGCGGCGGCCGGTCAGATCGAGGCGGACGTCGGTCTCCTGTACCAGGCTGCGAAGCTCTTGAAGGAACGCGTCAAGGCGCTCGAGTTCATGGACCCGCAGGAGCTCGTCGACGAGTTCGCGCGCTCCATTCGACTCGAGCTCGACTACGGGCACGAAGCGCGCAACGCAGAGATGTTCCACCGCAACTTCGCTCGCGACGGCAACGTCGTCGTGCCGCGCGTGATTCGCCAGTACTCGACTTCCCGCGTCCTCACGCTCGAGTTCCTGCGCGGGACGAAGGTCGCCGACCTCGACCTCGAGCGGCTTCGTCCCGACGAGCGGCGCGACATCGCGTACCGGCTCGCCGACGCGTGGATGACGATGGTGTTCAGGCACGGGTTCTTCCACTCCGATCCCCACCCCGCGAACATCTTCGTGCTCGACACCGGCCAGCTCGGCCTCGTCGACTTCGGTCAGGCGGGGAAGCTGTCGGACGAGGACATGGCGAAGCTCACGCGCCTGTTCGTCGACGCAGCGACCGAGAACGTGGATGCGATCCCACGCAGGCTCAAGGAGCTCGGCGTCCGCTACGACCCGACCCGTGAGCAGGAGTTCCGCGCGGAGCTGCGCGTGCTCTTCGACCGCTACTACGGCACCCGGCTCTCGGACATCGACCCCCTGCTGGTGATTCGCGAAGGGTTCCAGCTCATCTACTCGCTGAACCTCAAGCTTCCCAGCCGGTTCGTGATGCTCGACAAGGCGATCGCGACCCTTGCCTCCGTCGGTCAGGAGGTCTACCCGGACATCAACGTCTTCGAGGTCGCCAAGCCGTACGCGAGGGGTTTGCTTGCAGATCGATTCCACCCGCGAGCGATCTCGCGACAGGTTCGCACCGAGGCGCTCGCGCTCGGATCGGTGGCGCGCGAGCTCCCGTACCAGGTCAGCGACGTGCTCGAACGACTGCGCGAGGGGACGTTCCAGGTTCGGATCGAGAACCCCGGCATCGACGAGATCGACGACCACATCGACAAGGCGTCGAACCGCCTGTCCGTTGCACTCGTCGTCGTCGGCGGGCTGTTGGGATCGGCGATCATCGGGGTCTTCGCCGAGGAGGGCCCGCACGTTCTCGGCCTGCACCTGCTCTCCGTGCTCGGGTTCGTCATCTCGGGCGCGTTCGGGCTCTGGCTCGTATGGGGAGTCATGCGCCACGGCCGCCTCTGACTCCGCCGGTCGGTGGCTGAATACGACGTGGCGACTGCGGAATGCTTGACACGCTTTCGCTGAAACGGACATCTGGCGCAGGGCCTCGAGTGCGACTAGCGTCGTCGGCATGCCGAACGCCGTTCTCGTCGCCGAGCCCGAGCCGGAGACGCGCGAGTATCTCGGCCGGCATCTGCGCGACGACGGCTTCGACGTCCTCGACGCCGCACGCCTCTCGGAGGCGCTCGAGCTCGCCGAGAGTGCGCGACCCGATGTCGTTCTCCTCGCGGAACTCGACCTGTGCCTCCGTCTGCGCCGCGGCGAGCCCGGGCGGACCTGGGATCGAAATGTCCCGGTGATCGTGCTCGCGCCCTCGTCCGACCCGGTCGAGCGCGTTCGCGCCCTCGACCGCGGAGCCGACGACGTGGTCGGGCGCCCGTTCGCCTACGAGGAGCTGCTCGCGCGCATTCGTGCGCTGCTGCGACGGACGGCGCTGGGCAGCGACGACGTCCTGGTCGCCGGCGACCTCGTCGTCGACCGCCGCACGAGGCGGGTCACGGTGCGCGATGTCTCCGTCGTTTTGTCCGCGAAGGAATTCGCCCTGGTGGCGCGGCTCGCGGCCGAGCCAAGCCGAGTCTTCACGAAGGAGGAGCTGTTGCGGGAGGTCTGGGGCTTCCGGGCGCTGGGACGAACCCGAACGCTGGAGTCCCACGCCTCGCGCGTGCGCAAGAAGCTGTCCGTCACGCCCGACGATCGCTTCATCGTCAACGTCTGGGGCGTCGGCTATCGGCTGCTCGAGTAGCCGTTCATGTTACGCAGCGCCCTCGAGCTCGAGCAGCGCGCGCTTCGTGTCGAGCCCGCCGGCGTAGCCGACCAGATCTCCGTTCGCGCCGACGACGCGGTGGCACGGGAGCACGATCGGGATTCGGTTGCGGTTCATCACGGTGCCGACAGCGCGTGCCGCGCGCGGCCGGCCGACGCGAGCGGCGAGTGCGCCGTACGTGGTCGTCTCGCCGTAGGGAACCTGCGCGAGCTGCTCGAGCACCGAGACGGTGAACGGGGGGAGGGCCCGGAGGTCGAGCGAGAGATCGAATGCCCGCCGGCGTCCCGCGAAGTACTCGTCGAGCTCGCGGCGGGCGCGATCGACCGACTTCGGGGAGCGAAGGACGGCCGGCCCGGCGATTCGAGTGAGCCGATCCAGGTGGTCGTCGGGCTCGTCGTCGAAGGAGATGGCTGCGAGCCCACGCTCCGACGCGGCGACGAACAGGGCGCCGATCGGCGAGTCGACGACGTCGAAGCCCAGGTCGATGAGACCCAGCGCTCCGGCTGCGTCACGGAACCGGCGGTCGAGCTCGGAAGAGACGGTCATGAGGCGATCCTCCTTCGCAGTCGGCGGACACCGGTCGACGTGGCCTGGCGGGCGGCGACCGCGGACGAGCCGAGCGCGCCGGCGATCTGGTCGTAGGACAGGTCGTAGCCGTAGCGGAGCACGACCGCCGCTCGCTCGGTCGGCGGCAGTCCGTCGGTCAGCTCGGCAAGCTCCTCGTAGGCGGGACGGGAGTCGTTCACTGCGCGCTCGACGAGCTCCTCCGTGGACTTCGTGCGCCGGAGCGTGTCGAGCGCGACGTTGTGCGCGATCGTCAGCACCCAGGCCCGCAGGTGCTCGCCGTGGTCGAGGCGGCCGTAGGCCCGGAGAGCGCGCAGGAAGGTCTCCTGGAACGCATCGTCCGCCCGATCCACGCCGAGCCGCCGGCGCAACACGCGCAGAACGACGGATCGGTGCTCCTCGTAGAAACGTTCGAACGGCGGGATCGCCACGGTCTGCATCATCGTGTCCAACGTCCGACCCCGCTCATTTGTGAGCATGCCCGCATGCAGGCCGCGGTCGTCGGGCACGTGGAGTGGATGGAGTTCGTCCCCGTCGAGAGCGTGCCGCAGCCGGGCGAGATCGTCCACGCCGCGGAGTCCTGGGAACAGGCGGCCGGCGGAGGGTCCGTCGCCGCCGTACAACTGAAGCAGCTCGCCGACTCCGTTCTCTTCTTCACCGCCCTCGCTGCGGACGAGTACGGGCAGCGCGCCCGTGACGAGCTCGAGGCGCGTGGAATCGCCGTCCATGCGGCGGAGGTCGAGGGACCGCAGCGCCGGGGGTTCACGTTCGTCGACGAGGTCGGCGAGCGGACGATCACGACGATCGGCCGCAAGCTCCACCCGCGAGGTCACGACGACTCGCTCCCATGGCACGAGCTCGCTCGCTGCGACGCTGTCTACTTCTGCGCCGGTGACGCGGACGCGCTGGTCCACGCGCGGCGCGCACGCGTGCTCGTCGCGACTGCACGCGAGCTTGCGACGCTCCGGCAGGCAGCAGTCGAGCTCGACGGGCTCGTCTCGAGCGGGAAGGACGAGGCGGAGCTGTACAGGCCGGGGGACATCGATCCGGAGCCTCGTCTCGTCGTCACGACGTCGGGCAGGCTGGGCGGCTGGGCTCAGCCGGGCGGGCCGTACTCCGCCGCACCGACTCCGCCGAACGTCGCCGACACCTACGGCGCGGGCGACTGCTTCGCGGCCGGGCTCGCCTTCGCCTTGGGAGCCGGGCTCGAGGGCCTGGCGGCGCTCGAGTTCGCGTCGAAGTGCGGTGCGGGAGCGCTCGCGGGCTCGGGTGTGCACGCGGAGGTCGTGCCGCTTCCGTAGAACCCGTGCCGCGAGTGGGGCGCAGGGGTTGCACAGTGGGGGAAAGTGGAGTAAGGTGGGGCTCCGTGGGAGAGCACACGCCACGGACGAGCCGATGTTCTACGGAACCCACGAGCACACGATCGACGAGAAGAACCGCCTCACGCTGCCCGCGAAGTTCCGCGACGGGCTGGGTGGTGACGTCGTCCTCGTTCGCGGGATCGACCGCAACCTGGACGTCTACCCACGGGCAACCTGGGACGCGAGCGTCTCTCGGATCACCGAGCTCGACTCCCTCACGCGCGAGGCCAGGGAGATGAAGCGCTTCATGTTTGCCGGCGCCGCGGTCACGGAGCTCGACAAGCAGGGTCGGGTTCTCGTCCCGCCGGACCTCGCCCGTCACGCAGGACTGGGGCGAGACGTCGTCGTGGCCGGTGTGCACGACCACGTCGAGATCTGGGATCGCTCGCACTGGGCGACCCATGTGAGTGCGATCGAAGGGAGCGTCGGAGATGTTGCCGAACGTGCAGCGGACAGACGCGGCTGACCACGTCCCGGTACTCGCGGAGGAGGTGCGCGAGTTCCTCGACGTCCAGCCCGGCGAGACGGTCGTGGATGCGACCTTCGGGGCGGGAGGCCACTCTCGCCTGCTGGTCGAAGAGCTCGAGGGCTCCGGGAAGCTGATCGCGATCGATCGCGACCCGACCGTGCGTGCTTATCTCGACCGGGTGAAGGCTCAGGCCCGCGGAGTCCAGGTCCGGTTCCTTCGCGGCGACTACGCGGTGGTTCTCTCTCAGCTCGCCGGCAACGGCGTGCGGGCAGATGCCGTGCTGCTCGACCTGGGCCTTTCGTCGATGCAGGTGGACCGGCCCGAGCGGGGCTTCTCCTACGCGACTGACGCTCCGCTCGACATGCGCATGGACCCGTCGGAGGAGTCGAGTGCCGCGGATGTGGTTGCGACGCGTACCGAGAAGGAGCTCGAGAGGATCTTTCGCACGTACGGCGAGGAGCGGTACGCGCGCCAGATCGCACGCGGGATCGCGCGTCGCCGCGCCGAGTCTCCGATCGGGCGCACCGGACAGCTCGTCGACGTCGTGCGCGGCTCGATTCCCGCCCCGGCGCGGTTCGGCGAGGGCCATCCAGCGAAGCGCGTGTTCCAGGCGCTTCGCATCGAGGTCAACCACGAGCTCGAGTCGCTCGAGGCCGGGCTTCCGGCAGCGTTGGAGATGCTACGGCCCGGCGGACGGCTTGCGGTCATCAGCTTCCACTCCCTCGAGGATCGGATCGTGAAGCGCTTCCTGCGCGACCGAGCGCGAGGCTGCACCTGCCCGCCCGAGTTTCCGGTGTGCGTCTGCGGCCGTGAGCCCGAGCTCCGGATCCTGACGTCCAAGCCGATTCGACCGTCTGCGCGCGAGATCGACCTGAACGCGCGCGCGGCCTCCGCGCGACTGCGGGTGGCGACGAAGGTCTGATGTCCGCGCTTGCGGAGAGTGCGGCTCCCGGGCGTGTGCGGCGCCGGCCGACGCTCCGGCGCAGGTCGTGGGCGGTCGGCGGCGGAGTCCTGTGGATCGTTCTCTTCGCCTGCCTGCTTGCGGGCGTGGTGGCCGTGAACGTCGCAGTCCTGCGTCTGAACCTCGAGCTCGATAGCGAGAGTCGAGAGCGCACCGAGCTCCGGGCGGACATCGCCCAGCTCCGATCGGAGATCTCGAGCGCGGCTGCGACGACGCGAGTCGAGCGTCTCGCAGAGAGCGAGCTCGGCCTCGTCGAGGCCGGGTCGGAGGGGACGACCTACATCCAGCTCGGCCGGTGAAAGCCGCAGCCACCAACCGGCGCATCGTCTTCCTCGCGGGCGGTGTTCGTCGCGCTCCTGGCGGCCGCCCTCTTGCGCGCCGTGTGGCTGCAGGCGGTGAAGGGACCGGAGTACGCGGCGATGGCGATCCGGCAACATCGTGAGACGGTCGTCGTCCCCGCCGCACGCGGCACGATCGTCGACCGGAACGGCGAGCCCCTCGCGATCGGGAAGCAGGCCACGACGGTGTTCGCCAACCCGCGACAGGTCGAGAGCGCGCGCGATCTCACGCTCGCCCTCGGCAAGCACCTCGGAGCCGACCTGGCGACCACGTACTCGCTGCTGTCGGACCGCTCGCGCGGATTCGTGTACGTCGCTCGCAAGGCCAACCCCGAGAAGGCCGAGCGGCTCGAGAAGCTCGACGTCGCGGGACTGGGTTTCTTTCCCGAGGAGCTGCGGTTCTACCCGCAGGGACCGGTCGCCGCCCAGGTGCTCGGCTACGCGGGTCTCGACAACAAGGGCCTCGAGGGGCTGGAGCGGTCGCTCGACGGAACCCTGTCCGGCGTTGCGGGCAGCCAGACCATCGTCAAGGACCCGTTCGGACGTGCACTCGACGTGGTCGCGACGAAGCCGGAGACACCGGGCAAGAGCGTCAGGCTCACGATCGACCACCAGATCCAGGCGAAGGCCGAGGAGGTGCTTCAGAACACGGTCTGGCGCTGGGGCGCCCGCGCCGCGACGGCGATCGTGCTCGACCCCTACTCGGGAGACATCCTCGCGATGGCGACAGCACCCCGGTTCAACACGAACCGCTTCCCGACGACACGTGCGGATCGACGCAGGAATCGCGCAGTGACCGACACGTACGAGCCGGGCTCGACGTTCAAGCTCGTGACGGTCGCCGCCGGCCTCGAGGAGGGGATCGTCACGCCGCGGACGTCGTTCCTGCTCCCGCCGACGCTCAAGGTCGCGGATCGCACGATCCGCGAGGCGCACACGCGCGGGACGCAGCGGATGACGGTGCGCCAGATCGTCGAGTACTCGTCGAACATCGGCACGATCACCGTCGCCCAACGGCTCGGCGAGGGTCGGCTGGCGTCGTGGATCGAGCGCTTCGGCTTCGGCACCCAGACCGGCATCGACTTCCCGGGCGAGTCCGCCGGCTTCGCGCTTCCGCTCGAGCAGTGGTCGGGCTCGACGATCGGCACCGTTCCCATCGGGCACGGCATCGCAGTCACGCCGCTGCAGATGGCGCGCGCGTACGCGACGATCGCGAACGGCGGCGTGCTTCCAAGGCCTCACCTGATCGACCGGATCGACGGCAAGCCGGCCTCGAGGAAGCGGGGCCAGCGCGTCGTCTCGCGCGCCGTCGCCGAGCAGATGCTCTCCCTGCTCCGCGGAGTCGTGCTCGAGGGCACCGGCACCGAGGCCGCGATCCCCGGCTACACGGTCGCTGGGAAGACGGGAACCGCGGCGAAGATCGATCCGGACGGCACCTACTCCACGTCGCGCTACGTCGCCTCGTTCGTCGGGCTCGTCCCCGCGTCGAAGCCGCGGCTCGTGGTGATGGTCATGGTCGACGAGCCTCGCGGGAACTTCTACGGCGGCGTCGTTGCGGCGCCCGCCTTCCGCGAGATCGCCCGCTTCAACCTGCAGCACCTCGAGATTCCGCCGGACGCTCCGCGCACCGCGGACTCCGCCGACTAGGCCTTTCTCTAGCCTTCCTACGGTGAAGCTCGACGCGCTGATTCGGGCGCTCGCGCCGAGCGAGGTGACCGGGGACCGGCCGGTCGAGATCGACGACCTCGCCTACGACACGAGGCGCGTTACGGGCGGAGCCCTCTTCTTCTGTGTTCCCGGTAAGCGGGTGGACGGCCACGACCTCGCGTGGGAGGCGATCGAGCAGGGCGCCGTGGCGCTGGTCGTGGAGCGCGCGCTCGAGGTCGACGTTCCGCAGCTGCTCGTCACGTCGGTCAGGGAGGCGATGGCGGTCGCAGCCGACGTGTTCTTCGGCGAGCCGACCAAGGAGCTGGAGCTCGCCGGGGTCACCGGGACGAGCGGGAAGACGACGACCGCGTTCCTGTTGCGCGGCATGCTCGAGGCGGCCGGGCATCGGCCCGGGCTCGTCGGCACGATCGAGTGGCGCGTCGGTGGCGAGGGACGAGCCGCGCCGTTCACGACACCCGAGGCGATCGACCTGCAGCGCCTCTTTCGGGAGATGCTGGACGCGGGCGATCGCAGCGCGGCCGTCGAGGCGTCGTCGCACGGCTCGGCACTCAGGCGTCTCGACCGGGTGCGCTTCGACGCGCTCGTGTTCACGAACCTGAGCCAGGACCACCTCGACCTGCACGGGACGATGGAGGACTACTTCCAGGCGAAGCGGCGACTGTTCACCGGCCCCCTGCCGCCCCCGGCCGCCGTGAACGTCGGCGACGAGTGGGGGAGACGCCTGGCAAGCGACCTCCTCGACGTGCATCGCGCTCCGCTCGTCACGTTCGGGCTCGCCGACGACGCGGAGATCCGGCCGGAGGGGCTCGTCGTCGGCGCAGCGGGAAGTCGATTTCGTGCCGCCGGGATCGACATCGAGACACCGCTTTGCGGCTCGTTCAACGTCGAGAACGCGCTCGGCGCCGTCGCAGCCGGGCTCCTGCTCGACCTCGACGAGGACGCGATCGCCGAGGGTATCGCCGCGGTCTCCGACGTGCCGGGCCGGTTGGAGCTCGTCGACGCCGGCCAGCCGTTCACCGTCGTCGTCGACTACTCGCACAAGCCCGGCTCGCTCGAGACGGTGTTGCGCACGGCGCGCGACCTGAGCGGCGGGCGCGTGATCGTGGTCTTCGGCGCCGGCGGCGACCGGGATCGCGCCAAGCGGCCGCTGATGGGCAAGGTCGCGGCGCAGTACGCGGACGTCGTCGTCGTGACGTCGGACAACCCGCGGTCCGAGGAGCCGCTTGCGATCATCGAAGAGGTCCTGCAGGGCACCGGGCTCGACGTCGAGATCGATCCGGACCGAAAGAGCGCGATCGTTCGCGCGCTCTCGCTCGCCGAGGCCGGCGACGTCGTGGTCGTGGCGGGCAAGGGCCACGAGCAGGGCCAGGAGGTCGCGGGCGTCGTCCACCCGTTCGACGACCGTCTGGTCGTGCGCGAGGCCCTCGAGGCGCTGACGTGATCCCGCTCGCGTGGGAGGAGCTCGAGGCGCTCGGGCTCGGACGGCTCGAAGGCGGGCAGGCGGGCGACGTGATCACGGCGATCGGCGCGGACTCGCGCGACGCGCGCGAGGGCAGCCTCTTCGTCGCCTTGAACACCGGGACGAGGTTCGTGGACGAGGCGCGCGCGCGCGGCGCGGCCACGCTCGTGCCGGACGACCAGGAAGCCGCGCTCGCGGCTCTTGCGACGCTCGTGCGGTCGAAGAGCGAGGCGCAGGTCGTGGCAGTCGTCGGGTCGGCGGGGAAGACGACGACGAAGGACATCCTCGGAGCGCTGTGCGCTCCACACACGCCGACGATCTGGGCCGAGAAGAGCCTCAACAACGAGATCGGGCTGCCCCTCACGGTCTGCCGTCTCGAGCGGGAAACGCGCGTCCTCGTCACCGAGATGGGCATGCGCGGGCTCGGTCAGGTCGCCGCGCTCTGCGCGATCGCGCGGCCGAGTGTCGTCGTCGTGCCTCACATCGGCCCCGAGCACCTCGAGCTCCTCGGGTCGGTGGAGCGCGTGGCAGAGGCGAACGCGGAGGCGATCGCGTCGCTGCCTGTGGGCGGCTCGGCTGTCGTGCCGGACGGCTGCGCCGAGCTCGAGCCGTACCTCGATCGCGCAGACGTGACACTCCGGCGCTTCTCCGCGTCCGACGTCGAGACGAGTGACGGAGCAACCAGGTTCGACGTCGAAGGGCAGACGGTCGAGCTCGAGCTGCCCTTCACGCAGCGGCATCTCGCCGTGAACGCACTCGCTGCGCTCCACGCGTATGCGGCGCTGGGGCTGCCGCTCGATCGCGCCCCCGAGGGTGTGCACGGGATCCGGCTGTCGCCCTGGCGTGGCGACGAGGTCGAGCTTCCGGGAGGTGGGTTCGTCGTCAACGACGCGTACAACGCGAATCCGGACTCGATGCGGGCCGCGCTCGAGCATCTCGCCGAGCACGGGGGAACGCGGCGAAAGCTGGCGATCCTCGGCGAGATGGCAGAGCTCGGACCGGCCTCCGCCGGGTACCACCGCGAGATCGGCGAGCTGGCTGCGCGCCTCGACGTGGAGGTCATCGGGATCGGCGACGCGGCGCGCCTCTACCAGCCGGTGGCCTGGGCGGCGACCGTCGACGGTGTCGTCGACGAGGCACGCGAGCTCGTACGACCCGGCGACGCGGTCCTGATCAAGGCGTCGCGGGCCGTGGGGCTCGAAGGCATCGCAGACGAGATCACGAACATCGCCCGAGCATGGTCCCTGTCCTGATCGCGGGGCTCATCGCGATGGTGTTCGCCGTCGTGATCGGGCCGAAGTTCATCGAGATGCTGCGTGCCCGGAACCTCGGTCAGCAGATCCGGGCCGAGGGGCCGGCGACACACGTCGTCAAGCAGGGGACGCCGACGATGGGAGGTCTCCTCATCATCGCGTCGGCGGTGCTCCCGTTCCTCGCGCTCTCGCAGTACACGGCCGAGGGGCTGACCGTCCTCTTCATCGTCCTCGGGTGCGCGCTGATCGGGTTCACCGACGACTACCTGAAGCAGCGCCGACAGCACTCGCTGGGCCTTCCGGGGCGCTGGAAGATGGCGGGGCTTGCGCTCGTGACCGTCGTCGCGGCGCTCATGCTGCAGGAGACGGAGACGTTCTCGGAGTCCTTCTACATCCCTGTCGTGGGCTGGGACCTCGATCTCGGCATCTTCTTCTATCCATTCCTTTTCCTCGTGATCGCAGGGACGGTGAACGGCGCGAACCTCACCGACGGCATCGACGGCCTCGCCGCCGGTGTCGTCGTCATCATGCTGCTCACGTTCCTCGCAATCGCGGGCATCGGGTGGATCCGCTCCGGTGATCCCGGGGCGCGCAGCGACACCCTCCTCGACATCGCGACGCTTGCCGCAGCACTCATCGGAGGGACGATCGGGTTCCTCTGGTACAACGCCTTCCCGGCCGAGATCATGATGGGCGACACCGGTTCGTTCGCACTCGGCGGGGCGATCGCCGGATTCGCGGTCGTGACGGGGACGGAGATCCTCCTGCCGCTGATCGCGGGCATCTTCGTGATCGAGGTGCTCTCGCTGATCATCCAGGTGGTCAGCTTCAAGCGGACGGGGAGACGCGTCTTCCTGATTGCGCCGATCCACCACCACTTCGAGATGAAGGCGTGGTCCGAGACGAGGATCATGGTGCGCTTCTGGATCGTGTGCGCGATCTTCTGCGCGTCCGGCTTCGCCCTCTTCTACCGCGACTTCCTGCGGTTCGTCGAGTCTTGAGCAAGACAGAGCTCGCGGGGCGGCGCGTCCTCGTCGTGGGGCTCGCGCGCTCCGGGCTCGCGGCGGGGGAGGCCCTCGTCGGCGAGGGCGCGTTCGTCGTCGGCGTCGATCGCGACGAGTCCGTCGACGCCGGAAGGCTCCGCGAGCTCGGCGTCGAAGTCCACCTCGGAAACGAGGAGGAGAGACTGCTACAGGGGATCGATCTCGTCGTGAAGAGCCCGGGCGTGCCGGGTGACACGCGGCTGATCACGGGTGCACGCGCCCGTGGCATTCCGGTGTGGAGCGAGATCGAGCTCGGCGCCCGCCTTCTCGCGAACCCGATTCTCGGCGTCACCGGGACCAACGGCAAGACGACGACGACTGCGCTCCTCGGTGCGGTGTTCGAGGCTGCTGGTCGTCCGGTCGAGGTCGCAGGGAATATCGGCCGTCCGCTCACGTCGCTGGTGGGTTCTGTGAGCGCGGACGCCTGGGTCGTCTGCGAGCTCTCGTCCTTCCAGCTCGAAGACGTCGAGACGCTTCGCCCGCGCGTCGCCGTCCTGCTGAACCTGGAGCCCGACCACCTGGACCGCCACGGGTCCTTCGAGGTGTACTCGGACGCGAAGCTCCGCGTCTTCGAGCGGCAGACTCCCGACGACACGGCCGTCGTCCCGCGGTCCTTCGGTCCTGTCGCCGGCTCGGCTCGGCGCGTCGAGTTCGCGGCCGACGACCTGCTTCCGGCCGAGCCGCGAATCCGGGGCCCGCACAATCGCGAGAACGCGGCAGCCGCAACAGCGGCTGCCCGGGCCGCGGGCGTCGACGACGAAGCGATCGCCGAGGGGCTGCGCACCTTCGACGGCGTCCCGCATCGCATCGAGCTCGTCCGTGAGGTCGCGGGCGTGCGCTACGTCAACGACTCGAAGGCAACGAACGTCGCGGCGGCGCTCCGGGCGCTGGCCTCCTTCCCGGACGAGCCGGTGCACGTAATCCTCGGCGGGCGCGGAAAACAGGAGCCGTACGGACCACTCGCGGCAGCGTTCAAGCCGGGCGACCACGCCTACCTGATCGGCGAGGCCGCCGACGAGATCGGCGATGCGCTTGCTCGCGGCGGCGTCTCGTTCGTCCGGTCGGGCCAGCTGGACGCAGCCGTCGCGCACGCACGCGCGGCTGCCGCGCCTGGGGATGTCGTGCTGCTCTCGCCGGCCTGCGCGAGCTTCGACCAGTTCCGGGACTTCGAAGCGCGTGGCGACAGCTTCCGCAGCCTCGTCGAGGCACTCGCATGAAGCGGGGAAGCTCCGATCAGCGGCTCGTCGCGCTCGTGACGCTCGGGCTCGTGGCGTTCGGACTCGTCATGGTCTACAGCGCGACCTCGGCCTCCGCCGCGCTCGGTGACGGCGACCCGATGAGCTACCTCAAGCGCCAGACCGTGTACGCGCTCATCGGCGTCGTGCTCATGACGCTCGCTGCGCGGATCGACTACCACCGGCTCCGCTACGTCGCCCCGCCGCTGCTCCTGGTCGCCCTTGGGCTGTGCGCGGCGGTGCTCGTGCTCGGACCCCCCATCAACGGAGCGCGACGGTGGTTCGTCTTCGGGCCGGCGAGCTTCCAGCCCTCCGAGCTCGCGAAGCTCGCGCTCTGTCTCTTCGCGGCGGTGTACCTGGCGCGCCGTCGGGCGCCCGCGACATTCGCGGAGCTCGTCAAGCCGCTCGGCCTCCTGACCGCGATCTTCTGCGGCTTGATCCTGCTCGAGCCCGACCTCGGGACCACCATCACGCTCTGCGGGATGATGCTCGGGATCTTCGTGGTCGCTGGCGTCCCCGTCCGGCTGCTCGTGCTCGCCTCTGGGCTCGCGGTCGCAATGGGCGTGCTCGCGATCTGGGTGGAGCCCTACAGGCGCGCTCGCGTCTTCAGCTTCCTCGACCCCTGGAGCGACGCACAGGGCGCTGGGTTCCAGATCGTGCAGGCCACCATCGGAATCGGGTCCGGCGGCTTCACGGGTACGGGGCTCGGTGAAGGTGTCGGGAAGATCTCCTACCTGCCTGAGGCCCACACGGACATGATCTTCGCGGTCATCGGCGAGGAGCTCGGGCTGATCGGCTCCGTTGCGGTGATCGGAGCATTCGCGCTTCTCGCCTTCCTGGGATTTCGAATCGCGATGCGTTGTCGCGACCGGTTCGGAAAGCTCCTCGCGGCGGGAATCACGGCACTCGTCTGTGGTCAGGCGGCCATCAACCTCGCCGCCGCGCTGGGTATCGCGCCGCTGACGGGCATCCCGCTCCCGTTCGTCTCGTACGGCGGCTCGAGCCTCATCGTGCTCCTCGCCGGAGTGGGGATTCTCCTTAACATCGCCGTCAATGGAACCGTCGTCGAGGCTTCGGTGCGTGATCGCGGCCGGAGGGACAGCCGGCCACGTGCGGCCCGCACTCGCAGTCGCGGAAGCTCTGCGGGCGCGCGGCGTGAGCGTGACCTTCGCCGGGTCGCCCGATCGCGTCGAGTCGCAGCTGGTTCCTGACGCGGGCTTCGAGCTCGACACCTTCGCGATCTCGGGGTTCCCGCGCAAGCTCGGTCTCGATCTCCTGCGAGCGCTGGCGCAAGCGTTCCGTGCGCCGTTCGCCTGCAGTCGAATCCTCTCGCATCGGCGGCCGGACGTCGTCCTCGGCGGTGGCGGCTACGTCGCGGGGCCGATGGTGCTGGCGGCCCGGGCACGCGGGATCCCGGCGGCGCTCACCGAGGCGGACGCACACCTCGGGCTTGCCAACCGCCTGGCGGCGCCGTTCGCGCGGCGCGTCTTCCTCGCGTACGCCATCGCTGGGCGCGACGGCAGCAAGTACACCGTGACAGGCCGCCCGATCCCAGGAGCCCACCTGGGTGGGGAGAGGGCGGAGGCGCGGTCGCGGTTCGGGCTGCCGGCGGAGGGACCGGTGCTCGCGGTCTTCGGCGGCCTCGCCGGCGCGCAGGCCCTGAACACGTTCGCGGTCGACGCGTTCGGCGAGAGCAGCCCAGCGGTGCTGCACGTGGCGGGAGAGCGCGACTATCCGGCGTTGCGCCCTCGCATCACACGCCGCGACTACGTGCTGCTCGAGTCGACCGATGCATTCGGCGAGGCGTTGGCGGCGGCGGATCTCGCGATCTCGCGCGCCGGCGGGACGGTGTGGGAGCTCGCGGCGGCGGGGACTCCCGCGATTCTCGTCCCGTACCCGCATGCGACCGGTGACCATCAGACGCTCAACGCCCGGCACTTCGCCGGGGGAGGGGGCGCGCTCGTCGTGGATCAGAGCGAGCTCGCGCGCGTCCCCGCGCTCGTCGCCGAGTTGCTTTCCGATCCCGCCCGGCTGGAAAGTATGAGCATGGCGATGAGGCAACTCGCCCGCCCTCGCGCGGCGGACGAGATCGCCGACGAGCTCGTTCGGCTGGCTCGGGATCGCGGGTGAGCACGGGACGCCTCCCGTTCGAGGGCCGCAAGCTCTACTTCGTCGGCATCGGGGGCGCCGGGCTCTCGGCGTACGCGAACTTCGCGCGGGCGTGGGGGGCGGAGGTCGCGGGCTGGGATCTTCGAGAGACGATCTTCCTCGACGCGCTCGAGAGCATCGACGTGGACATCGCCGGCGACCCGAGACCGCCGTCCGGATTCGAGGTCGTCGTCTCGACGGCGCATGCGGGACGAATCGCGGGCCGGTCGCGCGCCGAGTTCCTTGCAGAGCTCGTCGGGCTGCGTCGTTCGATCGTCGTCGGTGGCGCACACGGAAAGACGACGACGGCGGCGCTCGTGGCGTACGTCCTCCGGGAACTCGGCGACGATCCGTCCTGGATCATCGGCGGCGTCGTCCCGCAACTCGGCGGCAACGCAGGAGTCGGATCGGGATGGCTCGTCGTCGAGGGAGACGAGTCCGATCGCTCGATAGGTCTCCTCCGGCCGGAGATCGCGGTTGTGACGAACGTCGAGCTCGACCATCACGCCACGTATGCATCCGAGGCCGAGCTCGCGTCCCTCTTCGAGGAATGGCTCGAAGCCGCCCCGAGCGCGGTTCGGGGCTGGGAGCTTCCGCCCGCCGAGCTCGATCTCGCCGTCCCCGGCGCGCACAACCGCCGCAACGCAGCTTCCGCGCTGGCCGCCCTCGAGTTCGCGGGCGTCGATCGTCGGGCCGCCGAGGAGGCGATCGTTTCGTTCACGGGGGTGGAGCGCCGACTCGAGCTCGTCGGCGAACGCGGTGGGGTACGAGTCGTCGACGACTACGGCCACAACCCGACCGAGATCACGGCAGCCCTGGCGACGATGCGCGAGGCGACGACGCGCCATCTCATCGGCGTCTACCAGCCGCATGTCTACGAGCGAACGCGGCAGCTGCACCACGAGCTCGGGAGTGCGCTCGGTCTTGCCGATGCGGCGATCGTGACCGACGTCATCGGCGGTCGCGACGTGCCCGTTCCCGGTGTCTCCGGCAAGCTCGTGCTCGACTCCGTGCCGGTCGGCGTTCGGCGCGGCTGGGCTCCGACACTCGACGACGCCTCGGCGCTGGCGGTCGCGTGGGCGAGGCCGGGGGACGTCGTCCTCACGCTCGGGGTAGGGGAGCCGTGGCGGATCGCCCGAGCGGTCGTCGACGCCTTACCCGACCGATGACGGCCATCGAGCGCGGCGTCTCGTTCGGACGACTGACAACCATCGGCACGGGGGGTCCCGCGCGCGCGCTCGCGCGACCGCGCACGGTGACCGAGCTCGCGGACGCTCTTCGCTTCGCGCGTGCGGAGGAGCTCGAGGTCTTCGTCGTCGGGCTCGGATCGAACGTTCTCGCCGCCGACGAGGGCGTCGATGCGCTCGTCGTGCGCCTCGAAGGAGAGCTCGCCGACGTCGACGCGAGCGGCACGATCCTTCGCGCGGGAGGGGGAGCGACGAACGCCGTCTGCTTGCATCGCGCGCGAAGCGCCGGGCTCGGCGGGTTCGAGTTCGCCTGTGCGATACCCGGCACGGCCGGTGGCGGAGCCTTCATGAACGCGGGCGCCTACGGGCGGGACTGGTCCGAGGTGCTGGTGCGAGCGCTCATCGTTTCGGCGGACGGCGAGGGATGGCTGACACCGGCCGAGCTCGGTCTCTCGTACCGGCACTCGTCGCTCGGTGCCGGGGAGGTGGTCGCCGCTGTCGAGTACCAGCTCGAGCCGCGTGAGCCGGCCGACGTGAAGGCCCTCGTCGCCGATCTCGTCGCGCGCCGCAAGGAAACGCAGCCAACGAACAAGCGGACATTCGGAAGCGTCTTCAAGAACCCGCCCGGCGAGATCGGAGCAGGACGAATGCTCGAGCTGTGCGGTCTCAAGGGCCATCGGATCGGGGGCGCGCTCGTCTCCCCCAAGCACGCGAACTTCATCGAGAACGCGGGTGCTGCGACGAGCGAGGACTGCATCGCGCTCATGACCGAGGCGCGGCGTCGCGCTGGCGAGCAGTTCGGGGTCGCGCTCGAGCGCGAGGTCGTCTTCGTGGGCGAGATCGAGCTGCCGGACGCCACGTAGGAACGGCCCCGATCGCGGCGAAACCGGTCCCATGGCCGGGGGAACGAACGAGCGCGGATCGCGTCGGCCCATGCGCACGGCAAGCGTCGTCGTCCCGTTTCCGCGAGGCGTGTCCGATGCTCGTCTCGATCTCGCTCGCTTCGTCCCTTCCGGCCGTTCTCTCCTCCTCGCGTTCGCGATCGTGCTCGGAGCGGCGGCCGGATACTGGGCGGCCTATGCGTCCCCGATCTTCGCGGTCGAGCGGATCGACGTCCGCGGTGCACCGCCGCAAGTCGCGCGAGATGTCGCGCGCGCGACCCGCGAGCTCGTCGGGACGAGCCTCGTCGCCGTCGACGCGGACGGGGTCGAGGGAAAGCTACGCACGCTCCCGTCCGTCGCCGGCGTGTCGGTCGATCGTGCGTTCCCGCACACGCTCGTCGTCAAGGTCGCCCCGGAGAAGCCCGTCGCGGTCGTACGGCGGGGGCGCACGACCTGGTTGGCCACGGGCTCCGGCAAGCTCGTCCGCGAGATCGAGAGCGGAACGCACCTGGAGTTCCCGCGCCTCTGGCTCGCGAAGGGCGTCGCCGTCCGCACAGGTGGGATGCTGCCTCCGGGCCTGACGCCGGCGGCGCGGGCACTCGCCGAAGCCCGGGGCGTCGGGATTCGCGTCAAGGGCGTGCGTATCGTGAACGACGAGCTCGTCCTGGCGTTGCGGCGCGGGACGGAGCTCCGACTCGGGCGCACGGCCGAAGTCGGTCTGAAGCTCGCGATCGCCGCGAAGGTCCTCCGACTCGTCGACAGCGGCGTGACGTACGTGGACGTCAGCGTCCCGGAGCGGCCGGTCGCCGGCTGAGCCTCAACTCTCAGGTAGAGGTTGAGTGTTGCTTCAGTCGAAACCGTTGACAACCGATGAGAGGAGGCCTACGCTCGTCGGCGAAGGGACTTCGAGAGTCGAACGTTCAATGCGAGCTTCAACTTGAGGTGGCTTGAGATATGAGCAATCAATCCGGCAGTTACCTGGCCGTCATCAAGGTCGTCGGGATCGGGGGCGGCGGTTCGAACGCCGTGACGCGCATGGTCGAGGCGGGTGTGACGGGCGTCGAGTTCATCGCCGTGAACACCGATGCCCAGGCGCTCCTGATGACGGAGGCGGACGAGAAGATCCACATCGGCTCGACGGCAACGAGGGGTCTCGGCGCGGGCGCCGATCCGCGCGTTGGTAGGGCCGCAGCCGAGGAGAGCAAGGACGAGCTCAAGGAAGCCCTGAAGGGCGCGGACATGATCTTCGTGACCGCGGGCGAGGGCGGCGGCACCGGGACGGGCGGAAGCCCGATCGTCGCCGAGCTCGGTCGCGAGCTGGGCGCGCTCACCGTCGGCGTGGTCACCCGGCCGTTCGGGTTCGAGGGCCGTCTCCGGGCCGATCAGGCGGAGCAGGGAGTCCAGGCGCTCCGGGAGAGCGTCGACACGCTGATCGTCATCGAGAACGACCGCTTGCTTCAGGTCGTCGAGCGGTCGACCCCGGTGACGGAGGCGTTCCGCATGGCAGACGACATCCTTCGCCAGGGCGTCCAGGGAATCACCGACCTCATCACCGTCCCCGGTCTCATCAACCTCGACTTCGCAGACGTCCGCACGATCATGCGTGACGCCGGGTCGGCGCTGATGGGAATCGGCGTCGCGAGCGGCGACAATCGCGCGGTCGAGGCCGCGCGCGCCGCAATCTCGTCGCCGCTGCTCGAGACGTCGCTCGACGGCGCCACAGGCGTGCTCCTCAACATGACGGGCGGGACGGAGCTCGGGCTCGCCGAGGTCGACGAAGCCGCCCAGGTCGTGACCAGCGCGGCCGACTCGAACGCGAACGTCATCTTTGGCGCCGTTATCGACGAGGCGATGGGCGACGACGTGCGGGTGACCGTCATCGCGACCGGGTTCGGTGGCCGGCCGCGGCGTCGCCGCGAGGTCGCGGTGGCTGCGGCTCCGGCGTCGGAGCGCCCCGCTTTCAACGCTCCGAGCGTCCGGGACGTCGAGATCGACATCCCGTCCTTCCTGAAGGAGGACTGACTCTGCGCAAGACCGGAATCCGCGAGCGCGGATTCCGGTCGCGCGAACAGTCCATGAAGGCGCCGGCTTCGCGGTGGTCGCCGCGCCTCCCCTCGGCGGCTCAGCGATGGACTAGAGTCGCGGCCGGTGGAAGCGACGCTCCAGCGCACGCCGTTGTACGCCCGTCACGTCGCCCTCGGCGCACGCATGGTGCCGTTCGCAGGCTTCGAGATGCCGGTCCAGTACGAGGGCGTCATCCAGGAGCATCGCGCGGTGCGCGCAGACGCGGGAGTGTTCGACGTCTCGCACATGGGCGAGATCCACGTGGACGGCCCGACCGCGCAGGCGTTCCTCCAACAGATGCTCTCGAACGACATCGACCGCGTGGGTGACGGCGAGGCGCAGTACACGCTCCTGACGAACGAGGACGGCGGCATCGTCGACGATCTCATCGCCTACCGCCTGGCGCACGGCCAGTTCTATCTCGTCGTCAACGCGTCGAACCGCCCCGGGGTCTACGGCTGGCTGAAGGAGCGCGAGCCTCGCGGCTGCGAGGTGCGCGATGCCTCCGACGAGTACGGCCTGCTCGCCGTGCAGGGGCCGCGCTCACTCGAGCGGCTCGGGCTCGGCGAGGCCGACTCCTTCACGCACGAGATGGGAGAGCTCGACGGCGTCGAGGTGATGGTCGCCCGCACGGGGTACACGGGCGAGAAGGGCGTGGAGCTGTGCTGCGCAGCCGACGATGTCGCCGCGCTCTGGGACGCCGTGGCCGCGCGCGGCGTCGTTCCCTGCGGACTCGGCGCCCGGGACACGCTGCGGCTCGAGGTCTGCTACCCGCTGCACGGCAACGACATCACCGAGCGAGACCGACGCGATCTCCGCCGGGCTCGGCTGGGCCTGCGCGCTCGAGACGGACTTCACCGGGGTCGCTGCGCTCCGCCGCATCAAGGAGGCCGGTGCGGAGCGAAAGCTCGTGCCCTTCGTCATGGAGGAACGAGCGATCCCGCGGCAGGGCATGTCGATCGACGGAGGCGGCGAGGTGACGTCGGGAACCCACTCGCCGATGCTCGACCAGGGCATCGGGCTGGGCTACGTGCCGACCGAGGCCGCGGCGCCGGACAGCGAGCTCGCGATCGACGTTCGAGGCACGTCGCGCCGCGCACGCGTGGTCAAGAAGCCGATCTACCGGAAGGAGACGTAGGTGCCCGCACCAGAGAGCTATCCGGACGACCTCCGCTACCACCCCGAGCACGACTGGGCGCGTGTGGAGGGCGACGAGGCAACGCTCGGGATCACGTGGTTCGCGCAGGACGCGCTCGGCGAGCTCGTGCACTACGAGGCGCCGACCGTCGGCTCGACCGTGTCGAAGGACTCGTCGTACGGAGAGGTCGAATCGGTGAAGGCCGTCTCCGAGATCGTCTCGCCGCTGTCGGGCGAGGTGCTCGAGATCAACGCGAAGGCGGTCGACGAGCCCGAGACGGTGAACGACGATCCCTACGGCGAGGGCTGGCTCATCCGCATCCGCATGTCCGCACCCGGCGAGGTCGACTCGCTCATGGACGCAGACGCGTACCGCGCGCACGTCGCCGAGCAGTGACGTAGTGAGCTCCGGCTACCTCAGCCTCACAGACGCCGACCGTGCGGAGATGCTCGCGGCGATCGGCGTCACCTCCGTGGAAGAGCTCTTCGAGCAGGTTCCCGCCGGAGTCCGCTTCGACCGCGAGCTCGACGTCCCGCCTGCGCTCGGTGAGCCCGAGCTCGCGCGGCACCTCGAGGAGCTTGCAGCGCGCAACGTGCACACCGGCGCGGAGCTCTCGTTCCTCGGCGCGGGAATCTACGACCACTACGTCCCGTCGGTCGCGGACGTCGTCCTCTCCCGCGGAGAGTTCCTGACCGCGTACACGCCGTACCAGCCCGAGATGAGCCAGGGCACGCTGCAGGCGATCTTCGAATACCAGACCGTGATCTGCGAGCTGACCGGCATGGACGTCTCGAACGCGTCCGGCTACGACGGCTGCACGGTCGCCGCGGACGCATGCTTCATGGCCCGGCACGTCTCGCAGCGCGCGAAGGTCGTTCTCGCCGAGACCGTGAGCCCGCAGGTGCGGCAGGTCGTCAAGACGTACGCCCCAGGGTTCGGCCTCGACGTCGTCGAGGTGCCGCATCGGAACGGCACGATCGATCCGGACGAGCTCGCCGCCGCTTCCGTGGATGCGGCTGCGGTCGTCTTCCAGCAGCCGAACTTCCTCGGCTGCCTCGAGCCGGCACCCGAGCTCGCAGAGGCGGCGAACGAGGCAGGGGCCCTCTCGATCGCGCACGTCGACCTGATGTCGCTCGGGGTCCTCGAGGCCCCCGGCGCCTACGGCTGCGCGATTGCCATCGGCGAAGGTCAGTCGGCCGGGAACTGGCCATCGTACGGCGGTCCCCACTACGGGTTCCTCGCTTCGCGCGGCGACTTCGTGAGGCGAATGCCCGGCAGGATCGTCGGCGAGACCGTCGATGCGGACGGACGCCGAGCGTTCGTGCTCACCCTGCAGACGCGGGAGCAGCACATCCGACGCGAGAAAGCGACGTCCAACATCACGACGAACCAGACACTGCTGGCGCTCGCGGGATTGGCGACGCTCTCCTGGCTCGGCCCGGAGGGGATGCGGGAGGTCGGCGAGACGTGTCTCGCGCTCGCGCAGTACGCGCGCGACCGCATTCCGCTCGAGCCTGCGTTCGAAGCGCAGTCTTTCAAGGAGGTCGCCTTCCGCACGCCGATCCCGGCGCGCGACGTCGTCCGCCGCGCCCGGGAGCAGGGCGTGCATCCGGGCTACGCGCTCGGCCGCGACTACGAGGGCATGGACGACGTGCTCCTCGTCGCCGTGACGGAGAAGCGGACGATCGAGGACATCGATCGCCTGGCAGACGTCCTCGTGGAGGTTCTTGCGTGAGCGCCGATCCGGGTCGACGCTTCAAGGACGCGCCCTTGATCTTCGAGCGCTCGCGCGCAGGGCGTCGTGCCGGACGCCCGCCGCGTCCAGACCTCCCGGTACCGGAGCTACCCGACTCGCTGCGGCGCGCGCGGACCCCGCGACTGCCCGAGCTCTCGGAGCCGGAGATCGTGCGCCACTTCACCGCTCTCGCAGATCGCACCTTCGGCGTCGACACCGGCTTCTATCCGCTCGGCTCCTGCACGATGAAGCACAACCCGCGCGTCCACGAGCGGCTCGCCGGGCTCCCGGGTTTCCGTGATCTGCACCCGCATCAGGAGGACGAGGGCGCGCAGGGAGCACTCGAGCTCATGTGGAATCTCCAGGGGATGCTGGCCGAGATCGCCGGGCTGCCGGCGGTCACGCTCCAGCCCGCCGCCGGCTCGCAGGGCGAGCTGACCGGCCTCATGCTCATGCGCGCGTACTTCGCCGACCGAGGTGAGGACCGCGACACGATCATCACCGCCGACACGGCTCACGGGACGAATCCCGCGAGCGTGACGATGGCCGGCTACAAGCTCGAACGGGTCGAGACGGACGCGCGCGGCAATCTCGACCTCGACGACCTGCGAGCGAAGGTGAACGAGCGAACGGCAGGTCTCATGCTCACGAACCCCTCCACGCTCGGTCTCTTCGACGAGGGGATCGAGGACGTCGCGCGGATCTTCCACGACGTAGGCGGGCTCCTCTACTACGACGGTGCCAACCTGAACGCCGTGGTCGGGATCTCGCGGCCCGGCGACATGGGCTTCGACATCGTCCACTACAACCTGCACAAGACGTTCTCGCAGCCGCACGGCGGGGGTGGCCCTGGGGGCGGGCCGGTGGCCGTGCGCGACACGATCGAGCCGTTCCTGCCAGCACCCGTCGTCGTCCGTGACGGCGACACGTTCCGCCTCGATCACGACCGCCCGCAGTCGATCGGGCGCGTCCGCGGTTTCGGCGGCCCGTTCGGCGTCTTCGTGCGCTCGTACGCGTACATGCGCGCGTACGGGCCTGCGCTCAGGGAGATGTCGGAGGTCGCGGTGTTGAACGCGAACTACCTCCTGGCCCGGCTGAAGGACGTCTACGACCTGCCTTTCGACCGCCTCTGCATGCACGAGTTCGTCCTCTCCGCGCGCACCCTCAAGCGCGAGCACGGGATCACCGCGCTCGACGTCGCGAAGCGGCTCATGGACCACGGGATCCACCCGCCGACGATCTACTTCCCGCTCGTCGTGCCCGAGGCGCTCATGATCGAGCCGACGGAGACGGAGCCGAAGGAACGCCTCGACGACTTCGTCGACGCGATGCGCGCGATCGCCGAGGAGGCTGCGAGCTCGCCCGAGACGCTCAAGTCCGCGCCGCACGCGCGGCCCGTGCGACGGCTCGACGAGGTGCGCGCCGCGAAGCAGCCGGTGCTGCGCTACCTCTTCGACGAGCACCCGGCGCTCGTCACCTAGTCAGCTCGCGACGGGCTCCCAGAGCTCGAAGCGGTTTCCCTCCGGGTCGACGGCCCAGCCGAAGCGGCCGATCCCCTCGAGGTCCTCGACCTTGTCGTCGACCTCGATGCCCGCTGCGCGGAGCTGCTCGAGCATCGCGTCGAGATCTCGCACGGTGAAGTTGACCATCGACTGCTTCTGCGCTGGCCAGTAGGTCGTATCTGCCGCGAACGGTGCCCAGACCGTGTTGTGGCTCTCGGGGAAGATGACGTAGCCGTCGTCGCTGACGGGGACGCCCAGGTGCTTCGAGTACCAGGCGACGAGCGCATCTGGATCCTCTGTTCGAAAGAACACGCCGCCGATCCCCGTGACGCGCTCCATCAGCGGGACGCCGCCAGCTGGCCGCACGCGGCCTCGATGTCGCGTCCTCGTGTGAGCCGCACGGTCGCGGGTATGCGCGCCCGGACGAGAACGGTCTTGAACGCTTCGATGTCCGCCCGCGACGAGCCGTCGTAACTGCCGGTGGGGTTGTACGGGATGAGGTTGACCTTGAACGTGCGCGGATCGAGCACGCCGGCGAGCGCGCGTGCGTCCTCCGGTGCGTCGTTCACGCCGGCAAGCATGACGTACTCGACGTAGACCTTCCGGCGACGTAGCTGGAAGTAGCGCCGGCATTCGGCAAGCACGTGCTCGAGCGGGTAGCGATCGTTGACCGGCATCAGGTCCGAGCGCTTCGCCGGATCGGCCGCATGGATCGAGAGCGCGAGGCGGATCGGCCGGTCCACCTCGTCCACGAACCGCTGCAGGCCGGGCATCCAGCCAACCGTGGAGATCGTCGTACGCCGAGGCGTCACGCCGAGGTCGGGGAGGCGTTGCGCGGACTCGAGCACCGAGTCGACGTTCAGGAACGGCTCGCCCATGCCCATGTACACGACGTGGTCGATGGGCTCGAGTCGTCTGAAGTGGAGCGCCTGGTCGAGGATCTCGGACGCGGTCAGGTTCCGGCCGAACCGCATCGCGCCCGTCGCGCAGAACGTGCACGTGAGCGGGCAGCCCGACTGCGACGAGAGGCACACCGAGCGCCGTCCGTCCCGGTAGCGCATGAGCACCGCCTCCACGGGATGGCCGTCGTGCGTGTGGAAGAGCGTCTTGACGGTCCCGTCCCGCGCCTCGCGCTCGGTCACCACGTCGAGCGTGGAGAACGGCACTTCTCCCGCGAGAGCCCCGCGCAGGTCCTTCGAAAGCGTCGTCATCTCCTCGAACGAGCCCGCGCCACGCGTGACCCACTCCCACACCTGCCGTCTCCGATATGCGGGCTCGCCGCGCTCGTCGAGCGTCCGTTCGAGAAGCGCGAGATCCACGGTCGGAAGGTAGCGTCTCCCGCGTGATCGACCTCCGTTCGGACACGGCAACGCAGCCAACGCCCGGGATGCGGCAGGCGATGGCGGAGGCTCGAGTCGGCGACGAGCAGAAGCGCGAGGACCCGACGGTGAACGCGCTCCAGGAGCGCGTGGCGGCACTGCTCGGCCACGAAGCGGCCGTATTCCTCCCAACCGCGACGATGGCGAATCAGATCGCACTGAAGCTCTTCACGCGTCCGGGCGACGTCCTCCTCGCGGAGGAGCACTCACACGTCGTGATCTACGAGTACGGCGGCGCTGCGGCGCATGCCGGCCTCGTGACGCTGGGTCTCCCGGGGCGAGCGGGACGGTTGACGTCCGAGCAGCTCCGAGCAGCGGCCGCGCCGAGCACGAAGGCGGCAGACCAACGCGTCACCGTCCTGTCGCTCGAGAACACCCATAACAGCGCAGGTGGCCGCGTCTGGCCGCTCGACGAGCTGGACGACGTCGTCGCGGCCGCGCGCGAGCTCGGACTCGCGGTACATCTCGACGGTGCGCGCCTACTGAACGCGGCGACTGCGCTCGGCGTCGCCGCCCGCCCGGATCGCGGCGCAGTTCGACACCGTCACGCTCTGCCTCTCGAAGGGCCTCGGATGCCCCCTCGGCGCGCTCCTCGCCGGCTCCCGCGAGTCGATCGAGCGGGCGTGGCGGGAGAAGCACCTCTTCGGCGGCGCAATGCGGCAGGCCGGGATCGTGGCGGCGGCTGGCGTGTACGCCCTCGACCATCACGTCGAGGGACTCGCGGACGACCATGCGCGCGCTCGCACGCTCGGCGCGGCCCTCGTAGAGGCCGGGCTTCCCGTCGATCTCGAGCAGGTCGAGACGAACTTCGTCCAGATCGACGTCGAGCCGCTCGGGCTCGAGCGCGGCGACGCGCTCGCACGTCTCGCCGAGGCGGGAGTCGGGCTCTCCGCGACGATCCATCCCACGGTGATGCGCGCCGTCACCCATCTCGAGGTGACGGATGCGGACATCGAACGAGCCGCGCAGCTGATCCCCGCCGTGCTCGGCGCGCACGTGTCCGTCTAGCGGGCTAGCGGATCACGAGCGTCGGGCTGGCGAGCCGCGCCCGCGGGTACCAGAGGCGAAGCTTCGCGCCACGCTTGGCCGTTTCCGTGCGTGTGAGGAAGCCTCGCGCGTTCGTCGTGCGAGCTCCTCCGACCGCTACCCACGAGCTTCCCTCGAGCCTCTGCAGGACGTAGCGCTGCGGCCCACTGCCCGGACGAACCTGACCCCAGAGCTTCACGCGGGATCCGCGTCGCGAGATCTGCGCGAGGGGCAGCATCGTCGCCGCGTACGCCGGCTTGACCTCGCCGTCGACCGTCTCGAGGCCGCTCTGCCAGCGCGCGAGGTCGGGCTCGTCGCGGTAGAGGTAGTGGACGAGCATGTCGACTCTCGGGGCGGCGTAGACACGACGTGCGGCCTCGCCGATGAACCGAGCCTGGTGCGCGAGGGAGACGCCGAAGGGATCCGGGCTGCTCTGGTACGCGTACTCGGTCAGCCAGATGCGCGCCGACGGGAATGCCTCGCCGACGATGCGCAGCAGACGCTCGAGCGTCGCCATCGTGATGGTCTCGCAGGAGCATCCACCCGCGAACGGCGTGTCTCCCTGATAGACGGGGTACGGGTGATGGGCGTAGGCGTTCAGTCGGGCGCCTGCACGATCCATCCGCCGGATGAAGTCCGCCGGGGAGGTGCCGCCGCGCCCGCCGCGCGGAGCCGTGACGCCACCCGCGACGAGGTCGCGAGGATTCACGGACTTGATCCCGCGATAGCCCGGGTTGAGGATGCGCGCCACGTACGTCTCCGGCGACGCGGGATTCAGCCAGAGCGCCTTGTTCGGCTCGTTCCAGAGCACCCAGCGCTCGACGAATCGGTAGCGCTCCGCCAGCGCCTGGGTGAACCGGAAGAAGTCGTCGCCGTTGAACGGCGCGATGTTCGGCCCGCGCTCGCCGTTCGCCCAGGCGGGCGTGCCCCAGATCGTCACGACGGGATCGAGCCCGCGCCGGTCGAGCGCGCGCAGGAGACGATCAGACCGGCGCCAGCGGAACTCTCCTGGCGCCGGCTCCATGCGATTCCAGTTGAGCGTGACGCGAACGACGTCGAACCCGAGGCGATCGAGCTCGGCGACGCGCTCGCCGAGGGTTCCCGGACCGAACTCGAGCCACGCGTCGTCCTGGATTCCGAACTGGACGCGACTCGAGGCCGTTGCCGGCCCGGCAAAGAGCGCCAGCGCGAGGAGGGAGGCAGCCGTGACCGTGAGGAGAACGGACCTCATGTGTCCGTACTACCCGAAGACGTGGTGCAGGAACCGCTCTCTTCACCGGTTCCTAACGTGCCTGCGACGTCGCCCTAGCGGTCTCCGGCGAGGAAGAACGCGATCACGACCACCCCGTAGCCGGCGAGCAGGAGCACGCCGCGTGCACGGCTCGAGTGGCCACCCCAGAGCAGGACTGTGGCGTAGACGACCGCCCCGGCCAGAGCTGCGATCTCGACGGGCCGAAAGCTGAGCGAGAGCGGGTCGATGAGCCACGACAGCAGTGCGACCGCAGGGATGAGGAACACGGCCACCTGCGCCGCCGACGCGAGGGCGATCTCGGCCGCGAGCGCGATCTTCCCACGGGACGCCACGACGACGGCGCCGCCGTGCTCGGCCGCATTGCCCACGATCGCGACGATCACCGCCGCGACGAAGAACTCGCTGAGCCCGACCTTGTCGGCGAAGACCTCGAGCGAGCCGACCAGGATCTCCGCGACGAGGGCGGTGATCACCGTCGCCAGCCCGAGGACGCCCATGGCCGACCGGAGCGACCAGCCCTTGATCTCCTGGTCGGACGCGATGTGCAGCGTGCGGTGGCGGCGAAGCGAGTACCACGTCGCCGCGACGTAGACGATGAGCAGCACGACGGAGATGGCAGCCGAGACCTGCGCGAGCTCGTCGGTGTCGGGGTCGGAGTCCCAGCCGGGGATGGACGGGATCAGGAAGACCAGCGTCGCGAAGGCGATGAGCGCGAGAGACAGGAAGCTCGAGAAGCGGTCGAGCACCCCGCGCCCGCCGGCCACGAGCGACGCGCCGAGGACGAGCAGGAGATTCCCGATCACGCTCCCCGAGAGCGAGCCGCGCACGACCTCGGTGAGGCCGTCGTTCACCGCGATGAGCGCGATGATCAGCTCCGGAGCGTTGCCGAAGGTCGCGTTCAGGAAGCCGCCGATTCCCGGCCCCGTATGCTCCGCGGCGTGCTCGGTCGCCTCGCCGATCAGCCAGGCCAACGGGATGAGGGAGAGCGCGGCGAGGACGAACTCGAGCGTCTCCGGCGGGTGCACGAGGTAGTGCAGCGCGATCGTGATCGGCCCGAGCGCGAGAGTGGCGAAGAGGATCTTCCGAATCACGGCCCGGGACCCTAGCCGCCGCCGGGTCGCGACGGTTCGCCCTGTCGCCACTGCCTGAAAACCGCTCGCTTGTCAAGTCTTGCGGCGGAGGTCTCAGGATGAACACAATCGGGTCGTGGACGAACCACTAGCCGCGTTCGCGCTCCCTCTCCGGACACAGGACGAGGTCGCCTGTCGCCGCTGCGACGTGCACTGCGAGAAGGTCGTCCACCCCGGCGCGTGCATCCGTATGGCGTGCCCGTTCGTGTACGCGTACGAGGCCTGGGGTCACACCTACGTCGGTTGCCTGCAGAAGGTGTACGACGTGGAGATCGACCTCGACCTGCTCGAGCAGGCGGAGGCCGGCCGCGCCGGCTTCGGCGCCGTCCGGGCGACCCGCGCGCCGCTGCCGATGTGCGAGGTCGAGGTTCTCGGCACGTATCCGCATCGCGAGGACGAGCTCGGGTGCCGGAACCCCGAGTTCCACGAGCTTCCTCGCGAGCGCGCGACGTTCCGCGTGTTCGCGACCGTCGCGGACTGACGCAGCTACCGGAAGCGGATCGACGCCGCCGACGAGGCGAAGGTCGACCGATACCGGCCCGCTTGCTGCGGGACGGTCGTGTAGGTCACGACGTAGCTCTTGGTGCCGCGCGGGAAGGCGTACTGCAGCGTCCGCAAGGTGTTGCCGCCGAGCCTGATCTGGTACTGGAGGCGCACTGCCCTCGCGCCGTCGATCGTCACGACCGAGGAGTCGAGACCCGTGAACTGCGGGAGCTTGCCCACCTCCGCGACGATGGCTCCGTCGATAGTCGGCGAACGTGAGCCGAGTGCCGAGCGAGACGACGATGACGTTGACGTTCGTCGCGAAGCCGTTCCGGACGACCGGGTCGAAACCGAAGAACTTCAGGGGCGAGCTCGGCTGCTCCAGCTGGCGCAGGTAGGGCGCGAGCTCGGGGTTGGCGCTCTCGATGCGCTCGATCGCCGCGGTCGTCAGCGCGGCGCGGCCGTCGAGCGCCTGCCACGAGCTCGGAAGCACGAGCGAGATTCCCTGACCGCGGACGACGTGACGCTTCGTCTCCGCCGCTTCTGCGCTTACTCCGGCGACGACCGCCACGACGACGGCGAGCGCAAGGGCGACGGCGAGGCGGCGGCGCATGCTCTCAGCGTACGCGTGACGCGCGTCGTGACCAGCGGCGGCTGCCACGGCGGCGGAGGTCGCGCATCGTGTCGAGGTCCTCGGTCTCGGCCCCCTTGTCCTCCCACGTCTCCGTGATCGCCGGGAGCCGGGGAACGCGGGATGACCGAGGAAGGTCGCGAGGCCGTCCCCGATCAGGCCCTTGCCGACCAGTTCGTGGCGATCGCGATTCGACCCGAGCGGTGTCTGCGAGTCGTTGACGTGCAGGAGGCGGAGGCGCTCGAGCCCGATCGCGCGGTCGAGCTCGTCGAGCGCGGCCTCCAGGGCGTCCGCGTCGGCGACGTCCACGCCCGAGGCCCACCAGTGGCACGAGTCGATGCAGATGCCGAGCCGCGGGTGCCGGTCGACCGCGTCGCAGAGCGCGGCGAGCTCGGCAACGGACCGCCCGATCGTCCCGCCCGTCCCCGCGGCGTTCTCGATGCAGAGCCAGAGGTCGTCCGTCGTCAGCTCGAGGAGCTCGGTCAGCGCAGGGACGACGACGTCGACGGCTTCCTCGAAGCCGAGGCCGAGGTGCGATCCCCCGTGGAACACGACCGAGTCGGCGCCGATCGCGCGTCCGGTCTCCATCGTCGCCCGCAGCGCCGCGAGCGAGTTCTCCCGCACCGCGGCGTCCCGACTCGCGAGGTTGACGAGGTACAGCGCATGGCACGAGACGTACTTGACGCGTGCCTGACGCCGGCGCTTGCGGAACCGCGCGACCTCCTCGTCCGAGTGCGCCGTCGGCTTCCACATGCGCGGGCTCTGCGTGAAGACCTGGACGGCATTCCCACCGATCTCCTCGACGCGGTCGATCGCCTTCGAGATGCCTCCCGCGGCGGAGACGTGGGCGCCGAAGAGCATGCGACTACGCTACTTCGCTCATGTCCGTCCGCGTTCGCATGGCCCCCTCCCCGACCGGGCTCCTCCACATCGGCGGCGTGCGGACGTTCCTCTTCAACTGGCTCTTCGCGCGCGGGCGGGGAGGCGAGTGCCTCCTCCGCATCGAGAACACCGACACGAGCCGCGAGGTCGCCGAGTCGGTCGATCAGATCCAGCGCTCGCTCGAGTGGCTCGGGATCGACTGGGACGGGGAGACGACCTTCCAGCTCGACGTGATGGAGCGCGCGAAGGAGGAGGCTCGGAGGCTGGTGGCCGAGGGGTCGGCGTACGAGGACGAGGGAGCGATCAGGATCCGCATGCCTGACGAGGGCTCGACGGAGTGGGACGACGCGATCAAGGGTCGGATCGAGGTGCCGAATGCCGAGCTCGAGGATCTCGTCCTCGTCCGCTCGGACGGGCGACCGACGTACAACTTCGCCTCGCCGCTCGAGGACTGGATCGACGGGATCACGCACGTCATCCGGGGCGACGACCACGTCTCGAACACCCCGAAGCAGATCCACGTGCTGCGCGCGCTCGGTGCCGAGGCTCCCGTGTACGCACACGTCCCGAGCGTCTTCGGCGCGGACGGGCGCAAGCTCTCGAAGCGGCACGGCGCCGTCTCCGTGGACGAGTTCCGGTCGGCGGGCTACCTGCCCGAGGCGCTCATGAACTTCCTCGCGCTGCTCGGCTGGGCGCCCGACGGCGAGACGACGATCATGTCGCGAGGACGAGCTCGTCGAGCGCTTCTCGCTCGAGCGCGTCGGCTCGAGCCCGGCGACGTTCGACTACGCGAAGCTCGACTGGATGAACGGCGTCTACCTGCGCGAGTTGCCGCCGGACGCGTATGCGGAGCGGCTGGTCGGGTTCGTGCGCGAGTCGGGCCTCGACTGGCCGGACGAGCGCATCCGCGATTCGGCACCGCTCGTCCAGGAGAAGATCGGCACGCTCGCGGAGTACCCGGGCTTCGCCGGCTTTCTGTTTCACGAGGTCGAGCCGGATCCGGCTCTGCTCGACGCGCGCCATCCTCGGCGCGGCCGAACGGACGCTCGAGGACGTGGAGCCTTGGGCGGTCGCCCGAGATCGAGCAGGCCCTCAAGGACCTGTGCGAGCAGCTGGGGGAGAAGCCCCGCACGGTCTACCTCCCGATTCGCGTGGCCGTGACCGGGTCGCGCGTCTCTCCCGGCCTGTACGAGAGCCTCGAGCTGCTCGGCAAGGAGACCTCGCTCGCGCGGCTTCGGGCCGGGCTGGAGCTGGCCGCGTGACGTCTCTCGGCGACCTCGTCGGCCAGGAGCTCGGGCCGAGCTCGTGGCTGGAGCTGACGCAGGAGCGCATCGACGCGTTCGCGGAGGCGACCGAGGACCGCCAGTGGATTCACACCGATGCGGCCCGGGCGGCCGAGGGACCGTTCGGGACCACGATCGCGCACGGCTACCTGACGCTGTCGCTTTGCGTGCCGATGCTGTACGAGCTCTTGCCGCCGTCCGGCGCGCATGGCGATCAACTACGGCGTCGACCGCGTGCGCTTCCCTGCGCCGGTTCCCTCGGGGTCACGCATTCGCGCTCGGATGACGGTGTCGTCCGTCGAGGAAACCCCGACGGGAGAGCGTGGAACGATCCACGTCGTCGTCGAGTGCGACCGCTCGGAGAAGCCCGCGTGCGTGGCCGATCTCGTGGTGCTGACAGTGTCTTAACAACCCCTGGTGCCAGCAGACAGGTCTGCTACCTTGGCCCGCCGGTGGCCCTGAAGCGCCTCTTCCTTCTCGTTGTACTCGCGGTCGCCGCCGCGGCGATCCTGCTCGCGCCCGGTGCAGCCGCGGGCAACTACGACGAGGAGCGTATGGGATGTGGAGGCGAAAGCCCCGCCACGTGCCCGACCGGCACCGAGGGCCAGCCGTACAGCATCCCGATCGAGATGCTCGGCGACGAGGACGAAGGCTGCACAGTGCACCAGGTTTCCTCGGGAACCTTTCCGCCGGGGCTAAGCGTCAACTCGGACGCTGCGAGAATCGAGGGGACTCCGACCCAGGCGGGGACGTACCGGTTCTATCTCACTGCCACGCTCTTCACATGCCCGTACCCCTGCGGTTCGAAGTGCTCGTCGGACGACGAGTTCATCATCAACGTCAACCTGGGGGTGCCCAAGCTAACGCTCGGGCCGGAGCAGAGCGGGGTCGCGGTCGCGACGGTTGCGAGTCCCTACTCGCTGCAGATGACCTCGAGCGTCGCCGACGCGAAGACGTGGACGATCAACTCGGGCTCGCTGCCTCCGGGCCTCGCGATCAATGCTGCGACGGGCCTCATCTCGGGCACGCCGAGCACCGCCGGTGCCTACACGTTCGAGGTTCGTGCGCAGGTGAATGCCGACGGACGCGTGGACACGAAGGTGCTCGGCATCACCGTTCGCGACCCACTTCGGATCTCCGCTCCCGTCGACTTCTTCGTCTCGGGCGTCGCACGCACCGAGGTGGGGGTTCCGGTGAGCACGGCGCTCACCGTCACGGGTGGCGACGGGACGTACACGTGGTCGACCACAGGCGATCTCCCTGAGGGAGTAACGCTCGTCAACGGGGCCCTCGAAGGGACTCCGGAGCTCGCAGGGGTGTATCGCTTCGGCGTCTCGGTCGCCGACGCCGAGGGTCGAACTGCAGTCTCGAATCTCACCGTCCGGGTCGCGGCGAAGCTGGCGATCTCGACACTCGTGCTACGCGACGCGAAGGTCGGCCGCTTCTACCGTGCGCGGATCGCGACGACAGGTGGCGTAGCGCCGAAGCTCTTCCGAATCGTGCGCGGACCGCTTCCACGTGGGATCTCCTTCGATCGGTTCACCGGCGTCCTGAGCGGCTTCGCACGGAAGCCCGGGAACTATCGGATCACGTTCGAAGCCCGAGACCCACTGAGCGTGAAGCACCTGAAGACGCTGCGGCTGAAGGTCGTCGGCGCGCCGAAGCCCGCGCGCAAGCGCTAGTCAGCGCGGAGCGACCACAACACGGGGGCTGCCCGAGCGCGAAGATCTCGCGAAGAGCGTGTTCGGAGACGATGAGCGGCGCTAGCCACCTCGCAGCCGCGACGTCCAACGAGTAGTGCTGGCGGCTCTCGGCCCGAACGCCTGCCCGGGCCGATAGCCGCCAGCCGAATTGCCCGCGTTGCCCTCACGGCGTCAGTCCACTTTCAGTGGAACGCAGTTTGAAACTCAGCTGCTACCGCAGAGCGGGGCGGGTGTTTCGCAGGCGCAAACCCGCAGCCTGCACATCAATTTTCAGGATTGAGCGAGGCGCGAGCAGGCCCGATGCGACCGCCGCCGCGCGGCCCAGCCGCGATCAAGACGCCGGGCGGTAGGTGAGAAGGACCACTCCGGAGTCGAATCGCTTCACGTCGTCGAGCTCCATCCGGACGGTTCCCCTGTCGCCGAGTACATGGACGTTTCCCTCGCCCCAGACGAGCGGGTTCAGATAGACCTCGTACTCGTCGATCAGGCCTTTCGCGGCGAGGGCGTACGCGAACTCGCCGCTCCCGTGCATGAAAAGGTCACCATGGACCTCATCTTTCAGCTTCGGGATCGAGCCCTCGAGGTCCCCCTCTAGCAGGGTCGCGTTCCACTCGAGATCGCCGGACAGGGTGTTGGACCCAACGTACTTCGGCATCGCGTTGACCATGTCCGCCCATTTGCCCGTCTGGCTCGGCCAATATCCCGCCAGCCCCTCGTAGGTCTTGCGGCCGAGCACCAGCCCGCTGGATCTCGCCTGACGCTCGAACGAGTAGTCGCCGTGGTCTCCGTCCGGCTGCACCCACTCGCCGACCGGGTCTATGACGCCGTCGATGGTGGCCTGCGTTGTCGCGATCAGCCTTCCCATCTCGACTCTCCTTCGTTACGGCCGTCCCATCCAAGGCGGGGCCGAGGCCCGCCGTCAGAGCAGGGCCTCGCCCCGAACGGCCTCGGCGGCCAGATAACCAACCGAGGCACCCCCTGGCTACCTCGTTGCAGAGAGTGGCAAACGTCGATGGTCTTCGGGCGACACGCCGCTGACTCATGCTCGGAAGCCTGACCTCGGGCTCAGTCGAACGTGTGTACGCTCGCCGGAATCATGCTCGCGGGCTTCGTGTCCCCGATCGCGACGTGCTCGACCTCGCCCGCAGCCTTCGCGAGGCCAAGCTCGACGACACAGCCGGGAGCGCGAGCGGGCCTACGAAACCGGGGTGGTCGTCCTCGCTCAGAGGCGATCTTCCCTGCGCACCGTCGAGACGCTGAGGCTCAGCCCGGCTTCGCGTCGAGCGGGTTGAGCACGTACTGCGACAGGAGCCAGAGTCCAACGACCAGGACGATCGCGGCGCCGATAACAAGTGGGAACCTCATGAGCCAGATCGTCCGCCCCGGCGGGCCACTTCATCTCCGTGCGGCCCAGCCTGCATCAGTCGTCACCAACGGTCCGCCGGGCTTGGACGAATGTCGCCCAGCGCCGGAACTCGTCCGGGCTCATGGCTAGCACCTCGCCCAGTATTTTCGCGTCGCCCCAGAAGACCCCGGCCTCGACCGCCGCCTCCGGGGCGGACTCCTCATTGCGCAGTCCGCGTTGACGGAGCGCGGCACCGGTTGGGGTTGCGATCGCCTTCTTCATGTCGCTAGGAAGCGTGTCCTGTCGCCGCCTCGTCCTGCCCGAAGTGCACGAACGGAGCGGTTTACTTCTTCCCGCGCTGCGAGGGAAACGGCAGGCTTAAGCCTCGGGCGTTCTGGAGCCTTCCTGACAACCGGCGAGGTCACGCTGCCTGCTGCGTGCGTCCTTGCCTGTGCCCTTGCGCTTGCTTGTGCCTTCGTATTTGCCTGTGCGTTGGCGCTCCGGGCACGCTTCACGCGCTCGCGCATCTGAGCGTCGATCTGCTTGCGGAGGAAGTCGCGCTGCTCGCGAGTCATGGGAGGAAGCGTGTCCTGTTCTCGCCTCGCCCGATAGGACACGATTGGGTCTATTTGTTGGCCGTCGGGAGTTGATCCGATTGGTCC
>CAWDKB010000008.1:0-298247 GCA_963802865.1 uncultured Gaiellaceae bacterium | reverse complement strand
CTTCGTCGACCTGGCGCCGCTCACGGATCCCGCTTTCGTGCTGGCGACGATCGGACGAGCGTTCGGCGTCGAGGACGATCCCGACCTGCCCCTGCTCGAGCACGTGGCGGGGGTGCTCGACAGCGATCCAAGGCTCGTCGTGCTCGACAACCTCGAGCACCTCAGCGAGGCGTTCGCAGACATCGGCCGCCTGCTCGCAGCGGCCCCTGGGCTCCGGATAGTCGCGACGAGCCGTGTACCGCTACGCCTCGTCGTCGAGCACGAGTACCGCGTGGAGCCGCTCGCCGCGCCCGGGCTCGGAGTCACGGACGTCGGCGAGCTCGGAGCGGTCGCCTCGGTCCGGCTGTACCTCGATCGGGCGCGCGAAGCGGTCAACACGTTCGAGCTGACCGACGCGAACGCGCCTCACGTGGCCCGAATCTGCCGCGCGCTCGAGGGCCTCCCTCTGGCCGTGGAGCTCGCAGCCGCGCGAGTGCGAGTGCTCGGCCCCGAGGGAACGGCACGCAGGCTCGGTGAGAGCATCGCGCTCCTGTCGCGCACGACGGTCGACGTTCCCGAGCGCCAACGTTCTCTCCGCGCGACGATCGCGTGGAGCTACGACCTGCTCGACGACGACTCGCGCGCGGTCTTCCACGCCCTCGCCATCTACCCCGGCGGCACCACGCTCGACGGGCTCGAGACGACGACCGAGCCGGAAGTCGACGTGCCTGCCTCCCTCGAGAAACTGCTCGACGCAGGCCTCGTGTCGTCCCGTCTCCGCGGCGACGGCGAGCCGCGGTTCACAATGCTCGCGACGATCCGCGCCTTCGCGACGACGCTCGCCGACGAACAGACGGACACCCGGCCGCACACGCGGCAGCTCGACTACTTCCTCGGGCTGCTTCGCGACGCCCACGCCGCACGCAAGGCAGATCCGTCGGCCTACGCACGCATGGTGAGCGAGGACGACCGTGACAACTTCCGCGGCGCTCTTGCGTTCGCGTCGTCCGCGGATCTTGGGAACGAGCTGCTCGAGCTGTCCGCCTCCCTCAACGAGGGGGTGGGGCGCTTCGCGGTGGGTGTGTCAGTTGTGACTAGTTCGTGGGAGCCGCCGAGGAATGGAGACCTCGACGAGGCGATCGCCCTGCTCGAGCCGTACGGACGCCCCGAGGAACTTGGACGCGCGCTCTGGCTCCGGGGCGCCGCCGCCCACGGGAGTCGCAACTTCGAGATGGCGCGCGACTCATACGAGCGTGCGATCGAGCTTCTGCGCGACGCGGGATACGAGAGCGTCGCCGGCCGGGTCGTCGGCTCGCTCGCCGAGGCGCGTCGCCGACTCGGCGACCTCGAGGGAGCCGTCGCCGCGGCACGTGAGAGCGCGGAGATCTCGGAGCGCGCAGGAGATCGAGAGGCACACGCGTACGCGCTCGCGCACGTCGCGTCGTACGACCTGCAGCGCGACAATCGCGAGGGCGCGGCGAGCGCCGTCGTTGACGCACTCCGCGTCGCCTCCGAGGGAGGAGGGCTGTGGGCGACGGCGATCGGACTCCTCTACGCGGCGCAGATCACGCTCTCCTTCGGCTTCGAGTGCGAGGCGGCGCTCCTGCTCGGCGCGGCCCACGCGACCTTCGACGGCGTGGGCGAGGGCCGGTGGGAGATCGAGCGCGACGACTGGGAGCCGACCCTGGACGAGCTCACGCGTCGGCTCGGCCCGGGCCTCGAGCCGCTCCTCGAGGAAGGCCGCGCGCTTCCGCCGGACGAGGCCGTAGGGCTCGCACTCGAGGTCCTCCCCGCGAGCGCGGGCTCGGCGGCCCCGAGCTAGGGCTGTGTGGCCGGCGGCGTGGCGCCCTGCTCTGGCGGCACGACTTCGGCCGCGCCGGGCGTGGCCGGCTTCTTCGCCTCGGGTGTCGGCTTCGGCTTCGGGGGCGGCGGCGCCTTCGTTCCGACGCGAACGACTCGGTCCTGCGACTCGTAGGTGGTGTTCCAGGTCTCCGAGCGGATGAGCGCGCCGTCGGCTGTGTAGATCTCCCGCGTCGCGGACGTCCTGCTCGGAGGTGCACCCTCCTCCTCGACCACGCTCGTACCCCGCTCGAGCGTGCGATCCGCAACCCGCCGGAGCGGAACGGAGCCCGTGATGGCGAGCGACTCGGCACTCGACTCCACCCGGCGGGCCTCGCCGCCGAAGATCGCGACGGTGATGCCCCAGCCCTCGCTGAAGCCCTTCACGAGGACCCACGCGTCGGTGTCGTTCACGAACTTGAGATCGAGGGACGGCCAGTAGACGGTTGCGTCGCGCCCGAGCTGGTACCGGCTGATGTACAGCGAGTGCGGATGTCGCTCCGTGATCCTGAGCCCGGCCTCCCAGGCGGCGTTGAAGACGGTCGTCGCGACCTGCGACGTGCCGCCGCCGACCTCCTCCGCGTACTCGTTCCCGATGATCACGGGCGCCGGGCGGAAGCCGCGCTCCTCGGTGCGCTCGCCGATCGCCTCGTTCAGCGAGAACGTCCCGCCCGGTGCGACGAGCGTGCCGTCGAGCGCCTGCACGCCCAGCTGGAGGTTCGTAATGCGATCGGAAGTTCCCGAGTAGGACGTCGTGTACGCGGACATCCTCGTGTCGATCCCCATGGCGAGCGCGTCCGCCGTCGTGCGGTCTGGGAGCGCTGTCGCGACCGAGAGCTGCGCGACGCGATTCGTCGGCCGGGAGGCGGCGCGCAGGAGCGCACGAGCGGTCGCCGGGACGTTGACCTCGACGCCCTCGCGCGAGGGGATGACCTGGATGCCGCCGCCCGAGATCGCGAAGTCCGCGTCCGTCGGTGGTCGTCCGACACGATCCGACAGCTGCCGGAAGTACGCGGCCGCGCCGGCACCGCCGATGGTGAGTCGCATCGCGCCACCACGCGGAAGTGCCAGCAGCTGCGCGACCCGCCAGCGCGGGAGGCGCCAGCGTCGCTTGGTCCCCTCGAGCACGACCGGGGCCGAGACCGCACGTCGCGCGCGTCGGGCGGCCGGGACGAGCATCTCCGAGGTCACCTTCGGCGCCGTGACGAGGACGGGTAGCGCCGTCGCCGCCTGCGAGCGCTCGATCTTCCCGAGAGCGCGAACCAACGTCTCGGCAGCTCTGTCGTGGTCGAGCCGGGTCCCCGTTTGCTCCTCGACCATCCGGATGCGGAGCCCGCGTCGTGCGAGCGCGGCGTCGACCGGCTTCGCATTGACATCCGCTGCAATCTTCTCCAGCGCGAACTCCAGCGCACCGTTCGAGACCGCGAGCTGCGGCAGCACCTCCGCCCCGAACACCCGCGTGCGCAGTCGCCGGAACCCGCGGATCGGCCCGAAGCCGTCGCTCGCCCGACTCGCCGCGGCGATGGCGGAGCTCCAGTCCGGCTGGACGGCGAGCTGGTTGGCTGCGAACCGATACGACTCGTCACCCGCCAAGAACACGACCGGCTTGCCCGCCACGCGCTCGAACCGCGCCTCTAGCAGTGCCGTCGCCTCCCGCTTCGTCATGCCTCCGACGTCGACTCCGGCGACATGGGTTCCCTCCGCCAGTTCCTGCCTCGAGCCCGCGTAGGCGAGGCCGAACAGCACTGCGAGCAGCGCGAGGACGCAGGCCGCGACAGCGACGATCACGGTCGTGGAACGAGTGCGACGTCGCTTCCGGCTGCGAGTTGTGTAGAACGGCGACTCGGCGTGCACGGAACCGTGCATCCTAGCGCGCCCCACCGGCGCCCATTCCACGCAGTCGAGCCCCGTTTCGGAGCCCGACGGCTAGAAGACGAAGAGCTCGATCCCGCCCGAGACGTACAGCCCGACGCCGGTGATGTACGCGGCGAGGTCGGAGCAGAGGAACGCGATCGCATTCGCGATGTCCTGGGGCTCGCCGGGACGCTTGAATACCGTCCGCGCCGCGATTCGCTCGTTCATCGCGGCGTTCGCCATGTTGAAGGCCTCGGTGCCGATGATGCCCGGGACGATCGCGTTGCAGGTGATCCCGTGGCGACCGCCCTCCATCGCGAGCGTCTTCGTCAGCCCGAGGATTCCCGACTTCGTCGTCGAGTAGCTCGCCTGGCCGAAGCCTCCGAGCGTGCCCGCGACGGACGCCATGTTCACGATCCGCCCCCAGCCGCGTTCGGTCATGTGCGGCCACACGGCCTGCGCGCAGTTGAAGCCGCCTGTCAGGTTGACGCGGAGGTCGCGCTCCCAGAGCTCCGGGCTCTGGTTCGCGAACTGAGCGGCGTGGTCGAGCGTGCCAGCGTTGTTGACGAGGATGTCCACCGAGCCGAGCTCCTCCACCGTCCGCGAGACCGCGGCGGCCACCTGCTCGCGGTCGGTGACGTCGCAGCGGACGGCGAGCGAGCGCCGGCCGAGCCCGCGGATCTCCTCGACCGTCTCCTCGGTGTGAACGAGGCCCTGCGTGCGTGCGGCTGTGGCGAGTGCGCCCCAGCTGTCCGTCTCCTCGGAGAGCTCGGACTCGACGAGGATGTCGGCGATCGCGACGTCCGCGCCGGCGCGGGCGAGCGTGAGAGCGTCCGCGCGCCCGAGGCCACGCGAGCCGCCGGTGACGAGCGCGACGCGTCCGGAAAGGTCGATTTCCAGTGCCATGCGCCCGGGATCCTATGCAGAGGCCACTGGTAGAAGACGCAGGTGCGATGGATCGGGATCGAGGAACGCCGCGCCCGCCTCGTCAGGCGTCATCTGCTCGCCCCCGACACACGCGCGCGCTCGGTCAAGGAGGTCGCCGACGCGCTGGCCGCGCTCCACGCGACGGACTCCTCGACCGTCTATCTGTCGGTTCGAGCGCGCTCGGACGGCCTCGACCCGCCTGCGATCGAGCGCGAGCTCTACGACGAGCGCACCGTCGTGCGCATGCTCGGCATGCGCAGGACGCTCTTCGTCGTCCCGCGGGACGCGCGGCCGATCGTCCAGCGCGCGTGCACCGACGACGTCGCGGCGCGTGAGCGCACCAGACTCGAGGCCCGGCTGGCGGCGACCGACGGCATCGACGACGCCGGCGCCTGGCTCGCCGAGGCGGAGGCGGCCGCGCTGGCAGCCGTCAATGCCGCGGGCGAAGCGACGACGGCGGAGGTCATCCGCAGCCTGCCGCTCCTCGCCACGAAGGTCGAGATGGGTGCCGGCAAGTGGACGCTTCCGGTGAGCGTGGGCTCGCGCGTCCTCCCGCTCCTCGCAGCACAGGGGCGACTCCTCCGTGGCCGGCCACGCGGCACCTGGATCTCGGGACAGCACCGCTGGGTGCCGACCGGCGCCTGGCTGGGAGAGGAGCAGCCGCTGCCAACGGTGGAGGACGCACGGGCCGAGCTCGTGCGCCGCTGGCTCCGCGCGAACGGCCCGGGAACCGAGACCGATCTCCGCTGGTGGACCGGGCTGGGCGCGCGGCCGATCCGCGTGGCGCTGGCGGAGGTCGGCGCCGTCGAGGTCGACCTCGACGGCGCGACCGGCTTCGTGCTGGCCGACGATCTCGAGGAGGTCGAGCCGCCGACGCCGTGCGTCGCGCTGCTCTCGACGCTCGACACGACGACGATGGCGTGGAAGGAGCGCGACTGGTACCTGGGCGGGCACGGCCCCACGCTCTTCGACCGCAACGGCAACGCCGGTCCGACGATCTGGTGGGACGGACGGGTCGTGGGCGGCTGGTCGCAGCGCCGCGACGGCGAGGTCGTCTATCGCCTGCTCGAGGACGTCGGCTCGGAGGCCGAGGACGCAGTGCACGAGGAGGCAGCGCGCCTCGCGGCCTGGATGGGCGACGTCCGGATCAGCCCCGGCTTCCTGCCGCCGTTCCAGCGGGCACTCGCGACCTAGGAACCGTCAGTCGCCGCGCGGCAGGAAGATCTCCTTCGCGATCACGAGCCGCTGGATCTGCGACGTGCCCTCGTAGATCTGGAACAGCTTCGCGTCGCGCATGAGCTTCTCGACCGGGTACTCCTTCATGTAGCCGTAGCCGCCGAAGACCTGCACGGCGTCGGTCGTGACCTTCATCGCCGTGTCAGCGGAGAACCGCTTCGCGAACGAGGACTGCAGCGTCGCGCGCTCGCCCTGGTCGTGGAGCCACGCCGACTGCCACACGAGCAGACGCGCCGCCTCGATCTCGGTCGCCATGTCCGCGATCATGAAGTTGATCCCCTGATGCATCGCGATGGGCACGTCGAAGGTGACGCGTTCCTTCGCGTACTCGACGGCGTACTCGTAGGCCGCCTGCGCGACGCCGACGGCGCCCGCTGCCGTGCCCGGACGCGTGAAGTCGAGGGTCTTCATCGCGATCTTGAAGCCCTCACCCTCCTCCCCGATCCGGTTCGCGGCAGGAACGACGACATCCGTCAGCGCGAATGCGGACGTGTCCGTCGCGCGCTGCCCCATCTTGTCGAGGTGCTTCTCCATCTGGACGCCGGCCGTGTCCATGGGCACGACGAAGGCGCTGATCCCGCGGTGTCCCTTGCTCGGATCGGTCTTCGCGAAGACGACCGTCCACGTCGCCTGACCGGCGTTCGTGATGAACGTCTTGGAGCCGTTCAGGACGTACTCGTCGCCGCGGCGCTCGGCGGTCGTCTTCATGCGCGCGACGTCGGACCCCGCATCGGGCTCGGAGAGGCCGAAGGAGCAGAGGATCGGCTCCTCGAGGAGCGGCGGCAGCCACGTCGCCTTCTGCTCGTCGGAGCCCGAAATGAGAACCGGGCCGGCGCCGAGGCCGTTGGCGAGTATCGCGCTGCCGATGCCCGAGCAGCCCCAGTTGAGCTCCTCGCCGACGAGCATGCCGTCGAAGGCCGGGAGCCCGAGCCCGCCGAGCTCCTCCGGCACGTGGAGGTTCATCAAGCCGAGCTCGTGCGCTTTGGCGATGACGTCGGCGGGATGGGTCGCGTTCTCGTCGTACTCGGCCGCCTTGGGGCGGATCTCCTTCTCGGCGAACTCGCGCGAGAGCGCGCGGAGCTCTCGCTGCTCGGGCGTCAGCCCGAACGAGACGCCGCCGGCGACGCCGGCCTCGAGCTGGGTCATGATCCTCGCTCCTCGTTCGATTGACTAGTCAGTCAAGCAGGAGTGTAGGCACCGCCGCGCGGGCCGGTCAAGCCCGAACTCGGCTTCCGTAGGATGTCGTGACGATGGCGACGACGACCGAGCGGCCTGCTCTCGATCCCCTCGATTACCTGGCGATCGACGCCCTCCTCGACGACGAGGAGAAGGCCATCCGCGACACCGTTCGCGAGTTCGTGCGTGCGAACGTGCTCGCCGACGTGGGCGACTGGTTCGAGCAGGGAATCTTCCCGCGCGAGCTGATCGGCGAGCTCGGGAAGCTCGGCCTGCTCGGGATGCACCTCGAGGGCTACGGGCTGCCGGGGGCGAGCTCGGTCGCGTACGGGCTCACCTGCATGGAGCTCGAGGCGGGCGACGCGGGCGTGCGGAGCGCGATCTCGGTCCAGGGCTCGCTCGCGATGTTCCCGATCTGGCGCTTCGGCTCCGAGGAGCAGAAGGAGCGCTGGCTGCCGCCGATGCACACCGGTGAAGTCGTCGGCTGCTTCGGGCTCACCGAGCCGGACGCCGGCTCGGACCCGGCGTCGATGCGCACGCATGCACGCCGCGACGGCTCGGACTGGATCCTGAACGGGGCGAAGATGTGGATCACCAACGGGACGATCGCCGACATCGCGATCGTCTGGGCACGCACGGACGCGGATGAGATCCGCGGGTTCATCGTCGAGAAGGGAATGGACGGCTTCTCGGCTCCCGAGATCCACAAGAAGCTTTCGCTGCGCGCCTCCGTCACCTCGGAGCTCGTGCTCCAGGACGTGCGCGTTCCCGACGAGAACGTCCTTCCCGGCGTCACGACGCTGCGCGGCCCGCTCTCGTGCCTCAACGAGGCGCGGTTCGGGATCGTGTTCGGCTCGGTCGGCGCGGCCCGCGCGTGCTTCGAGTGCGCGCTCGACTACGCGAAGGAGCGAATCGTCTTCGGCAAGCCGATCGCTGGCTATCAGCTGACGCAGCAGAAGCTCGCGGAGATGGCGCTCGAGATCAACCGTGCAACGCTGGTGGCGCTCCATCTCGGGCGGATGAAGGACGACGGGACGCTGCGACCCGAGCAGGTCAGCCTCGGGAAGATGGGCAACGTGCGAGGTGCGATCGAGGTCGCCCGCAGCGCGCGGACGATTCTCGGCGCGAACGGCGTCACCCTCGAGTATCCGGTGATCCGGCACGTGAACAACCTCGAGTCGGTGCTCACGTACGAGGGCACGCACGAGGTGCACACGCTCGTCGTCGGCCAGGCGCTGACCGGCGAGAACGCGTTCCGCTAGGCCGGTCCGGCTACTCCCCTTCCCAGTACTCGGCGTCGCGCCCGCGGAACTCACGGAACAACCGCTCGCCCTTCGCATCGACGGCCGAGACCTTCCCGGAGTCGTAGTACTCCACGATGTCGGGCGCGAGCAGGGTCGACAGCATCAACACTCGAAGCGGCGCGTCCGTGTCGTTCCGCACCTGGTGCGCCCCGTCCTTCCCGCGGCGAAACGCGACGACGTCTCCCTCGCTGAGCTGCTCCTCGCCCTCGAGCGTGCGCAACGTCGGTCGCCCGCGCAGCACGATCATCCACTCCTCGTTTCCGTGGTGCGTGTGGTACGGCCACAGTCGACTTCCCGGCTCGAGCTCGTACATGCTGCCGCCGATGAGCTCGGCGCCGACGTGCGCGCCGACCCAGGCGTCCTTGCTCTGCCAGCCGTCCCGGTCCTCGACGCGATCCCACTCGTCCCCGTTGAGGTTGAAGACCTGCACGCGGGGAGCCTAACGCCGCAGCGAGGTCACTCGTCCAGCACGGGCGCAACGACCACGCCGTAACCCTGCTCTTCGAGGATGCTCGCCGCGAGCGACGCATCCGCCTCGCCGGTGACCAGGATCGTGAGCGTCCCGCCGCGCTCGGGAGACAGGTGCTCGAGATCGAAATCCGAGACGTTGATCCGCTCGGCGCCGAGCGCCTGGAAGATCGCCGCGAGCACGCCCGGGCGGTCGGGGACGTGCACGCGCAGACGATGGAGCGCTCCCGCGTCCTCGTACGCCGTCTCGAGCATCCGGCGGCGGTTCCCGCTCGCCTCGCCGATCCAGCGGGCGAGATAGCCCGCGTCACCCGCTGCGAGGGCGGACTCCAGCTGCTCCACGCGGCGACGGTGTTCCCCGAGCGCCGCGCTGAGCTCGGCGCGGTTCTCCAGGAAGATGTCGACCCAGATCCGCGGGTTCGCTCCGGCGATTCGCGTCATGTCTCGAAGCGACCCGCCTGCCGCGGCCAGAGGCTCGTGACCCTCCACGCGCGCCGAGCCGGCCTGGTTCAGGAGAACGTTGGCGAGGGCGTGCGGCAGGTGGCTCGTCACCGCCACGAGGCGGTCGTGGGTCTCGGGGTCGATGGCCACCGGGCGAGCGCCGAGAGCCACGACGAACCCGTGCGCCGCGCGGTAGCGCTCCGGCTCCGTCGACGTGAGCGGCGTCAGGAACCAGGTCGCTCCGTCGAACAGGTCGGCGCTGGCTCGACCCGGGCCCCGCGCCTCGGCGCCGCAGATCGGATGTCCGCCGACGAAGCGCGGATCGTCGCCGACCGCCGCGCACAGCGACCCCTTCGTCGAGCCGACGTCGGTCACCGTGCAGTCGGCCGGTGCCGCGGCGAGGACGCTGCGGACGACGGCCGGCAGCTCGGCCACGGGACGGCGACGAGAGCGACGTCGGCGTCGTGGAGTGCGCCGACGAGGGTGGGAGCGACCTCGATCGCGCCGCGCTCGCCGGCGAGCTCGAGCGTCGCGGGATCCTCGTCCCAGCCGAGAATCGAGTGGAACCCGCCCGCCCGGCGGGCAGCGAGGGCCGCGGAGGCCCCGATCAGGCCGGTCCCGACGACGGCTAGCCGCACAGCCCCTCCGCGCTCACGCGGAGCGCATGAGCTCGGCCACGCGGAACGCCAGGTCGAGCGACTGGCGCCCGTTCAGCCTGGGGTCGCAGAGCGTCTCGTAGCGGTGGTCGAGCTGCTCCTCCTGGACCGCCTCGGAGCCGCCGAGACACTCCGTCACGTCGTCGCCCGTGAACTCGATGTGGATCCCGCCCGGCCAGGTCCCGAGGGCACGGTGTGCGGCGAAGAAGCCCTCGAGCTCCGCCATGATCGAGTCGAAGTGGCGCGTCTTCACGCCGGACGGCGTCCGCACGAGATTCGCGTGCATCGGGTCGCAGACCCACGCCACGGGGACGCCCGACTCGCGCACCGCCTCGATCAGCGGTGGAAGCGCTTCGCGCACGTTGTCCGCACCCATCCGGGCGACGAACGTGAGACGGCCCGGGACGCGCGCGGGATTGAGGCGCTCGGCAAGCGCGACCGCATCGGCGGCCGTCGCGCTCGGGCCGAGCTTCACGCCGATGGGGTTGTGCACGCCCGAGAAGAACTCGACGTGCGCGCCGTCCAGGTCGCGCGTGCGGTCCCCGATCCAGAGCATGTGCGCAGAACAGTCGTAGGGAAGCCCCGTCAGCGAGTCCGTGCGGCTGAGCGGCTCCTCGTAGTCGAGCAGCAGACCCTCGTGGCTCGTCCACACGTCGACCTCGTGGATGGTGTGCTCCGTCTCGAGGTCGATGCCGATCGCCTGCATGAAGCGAAGGGCGCGCTCGATCTCGCCTGCGAGCGCCTCGTAGCGCTGGCCGGCCGGCGAGCTGGCGACGAACTCGCGGTTCCACGTGTGGACGTGCGTCAGGTCGGCGAAGCCGCCCTTCGTGAACGCGCGCAGCAGGTTCAGCGTCGAGGCCGCCTGGTAGTAGCCCTGGACGAGCCGCTCGGGATCGGGCACGCGTGCCTCCGGCGTCGGCGCGTCGGAGTGGACGATGTGGCCGCGAAACGACGGTAGCTCCACGCCGTCGACGACCTCGGTCGGAGCGCTGCGCGGCTTCGCGAACTGCCCGGCGATCCGTCCCACCCGCACGACGGGCAGCGTCGCCGCGTACGTGAGGACCGCCGACATCTGCAAGCAGCACCTTGAGCCGCTCGCGGATCGCGGGCGCCGAGACGTCGTCGAACGACTCGACGCAGTCCCCGGCCTGGAGCAGGAACGCGCGTCCCTCGCAGACCTCGCCGAGTGCGGCGAGGAGCGCCCGCGCCTCTCCGGCAAAGACGAGCGGAGGAAGCCCGCGAAGGCGCTCACGCACCGCTGCGAGCGCGGCCTCGTCCGGCCACGCCGGCTGCTGCGCGGCCGGGAGCTCCCGCCAGGACGACGGCGTCCAGGTCGGCTCGGTGAGCGTCATCGATTGTTGAGTGTAGAGCCGCGTGTCTTGACAACAACCGGGCCCGCCGCAGACTGGACGTTCGATGCTGCACCGAGCCACACCCTTCGTATCCGTGGACGCCACTGCCGTGGCGGTACCCGGTTCGAGTGCCGGCATCGAGCTTCTCCTGATTCTCCCCTCCTAGGGGAGATTCGCTTCACGCGCCGCACCGGCGCACACGTCGACCGAAGCACACCACCGGTACGCCTCGAGGGCGGCCCCGCAGAGGAGGAGCGAGACAGTGGCACATCGCCGCAGGAGCAGCAGAACATGACGCGCAGGCAGACCTACAGGGTCACCTGCCTGGCGGGACACGGAATCGGCCCGGAGGTCATGGCCGAGGCGAGCCGCGCGCTCGCTCACGTCTCGTCGCTACACGGATTCCGAATCGAGGAGACGCACCCCGCATTCGGCGGAGCCGCGGTCACGCAGTCGGGCCACGCGCTGCCGAATGCGACTCGGAGCGTCGTGCTCGCTGCGCAGTCGATCCTCGTCGCGTCGGAGTCGGAGCCCGCGCTCGACGGAGTCGAGTCCGAGCTCGACCTGCGCGCGCGCATGGATCGAGTCGTCTTCTCGGCACGGGGAGCGATAACTCTCGTCAGCCCGCTCGACGACGAAGCGCTCCAGTGGACGCTGGCGCGCGCGTTCGAGATCGCGCGCTCGAGCAGCGCGCACGTCGCGGCCGTCGGCGGCGACACGGCCTGGCGTTCCGCGTTCGCGCAGGAGGCCGCGAGGCACGACGGCGTTCACGCGGATCAGCTCTCCGTCAAGTCGGCGGTGCAGGGCCTCGCGTTCGAGCCGGAGCGATTCGACGTGGTCGTCACGCCCGCGCCCTACGCGGAAGCGCTCGTCGGGTTCGTCGCGCACGGCCGTTCCCCACGGGTCGCTGCATCAGGTCGGCTCGCAGGCACCGGGCCGGGCGTCTTCGCGCCGACGCACGGCGCCGCAGAGGACATCGCAGGGCAGGGCGTCGCCAACCCGGCGTCGATGCTGCTCGCCGCTGCGCTCATGCTCGGAGACGGGCTCGGCGAGCGCGGCGCAGCCGAGACGCTGACCGGGGCCGTCCTCGGCGCGTGCTCGAACGGAACGCAAACGCCGGACATGCTCTCGAGAGGGCTGGGCGCCACGACACGCGAGTTCGCGCGACGTTGTGCTCGCGCGAGCTGCCGCTCTCGCTGACGAACGCCGAGTTCTACCGAGAAGCACGTCGCATGAGAATGAACGGCGCCGACGCGATCCTCCGCTCCCTCGAGGCCGAGGGCGTCGACGTCGTCTTCGGGCTCCCGGGCGGCGCTGTCCTGCCCACGTACGACGCGTTCGCCCGGGGCACCACCGTCCGCCACGTGCTGGCGCGGCACGAGCAGGGCGCCGGGCACATGGCGGAGGGCTACGCACGCGCAACCGGGCGGGTCGGCGTCGCTCTCGCGACCTCGGGGCCGGGAGCGACGAACCTGGTGACGCCGATCGCCGACGCATGGATGGACTCGACTCCGCTCGTTTGCATCACCGGGCAGGTGCGATCGCACCTGATCGGGACGGACGCGTTCCAGGAGTGCGACATCACCGGGATCACCATCCCCATCGTCAAGCACTCGTGGCTCGTCCAGGACGTCGAGGAGCTGCCGCACGCGCTCAAGGCCGCGTTCCACGTCGCGCGGACGGGGCGGTCGGGACCGGTTCTCGTGACATCCCGCGCGACGTCCAGGAGGCGGAGCTCGACTTCGCTTACCCGCAGAGCCTCGACCTTCCCGGCTGGAACCCGCCGCACGTCTACGCAGCCCGTTCAGATCCGGCGAGCCGCGGAGGCCCTGGCCGCGGCCGAACGGCCCGTCCTCTACGTCGGCGGCGGCACGCTCAACGCCGACGCGTGCGACGAGCTGCGCGGCTCGCCGAGTCCGGAGAGCTCCCGGTCGTCACCACGCTCATGGGCAAGGGCGCCTTCCCCGAGTCCCACGCGCTTCACTTCGGCTGGCCGGGGATGCACGGACCGAAGTGGTCGAACTGGGCCATGAACAAGTGCGACCTCCTGGTCGCGGTCGGTGCGCGCTTCGACGATCGCGTCACCGGCAAGCTCTCGGCCTTCGCCCCCGGAGCGACGGTCGTCCACCTCGACGTCGACTCCGCCGAGATTTCCAAGCTCCGTCAGGCGGATCTCCCTGTGGTCGGGCCCCTGAAGCAGGCGCTTGCCGACCTCACGGAGGAGCTGCGCGCAATCCGCAGTGTGGGCCCCGTGTCCCGCACCGAAGCCGTGGCTGCGCCAGCTCTCCGCCTGGCGAGAGGAGTTCCCGTTGCGCTACCGCGAAAGCGAGGACGTCTCTCAAGCCCCAGCTGGTGCTGGAGACGCTCCAGGCATCTCACCGTCGACCGAGACGTCGTCTGGACGACCGGTGTCGGACAGCACCAGATGTGGGCGATGCAGTACCTGCTCTGCGATCGGCCACGCTCGTTCATCACCTCAGGAGGCCTCGGGACGATGGGCTACGGCGTCCCCGCCGCGATCGGCGCCAAGGCCGCCCGCCCCGAAGCCACCGTCGTCTGCGTCGACGGCGACGGCTGCTTCCAGATGACGGGGCAGGAGCTCGCGACCTCCGTGCTCGAAGGACTGCCGATCGTGGTCGTGATCGTGAACAACGGCTACCTCGGGATGGTCCGCCAGTGGCAGGACATGTTCTTCGACGAACGCTTCTCGCAGGTTCACTTGACGCACCAGGTGCCGGACTACGCGCGTCTCGCCGAGGCCTATGGCGCAGCCGGCTTCACCGTCGATCGGCCCGAAGAGATCGAGGCAGTGCTCGAGCAGGCGTTGACGTGCGGCCGCACGGCCGTCGTCGACGCCCGCGTCGACGCGCGTCGAGCACTGCTTCCCGATGATCCCCGCCGGCGCGGCGGCACTCGATCTCGTCGAGTTCCCGGACGAGGTCGAGGAGGCGGTCGCGGCCGCGTGAGACATACTCTTGACCGTCCTGGTCGAGAACAAGCCGGGTGCGCTGACGCGCATCTCGAGCATGTTCGCGCGTCGCGGTTTCAACATCGAGAGCCTCGCGGTCGGTCCGACGGAGCGCCCGGACGTGTCGTGCATCACCCTGCGCGTCGACTGCGCGCGACACTCGCTCGAGCAGATCGAGAAGCAGATACACAAGCTCGTGAACGTCCTGCGCGTCAGCGAGCTCGAGCCGGGCGAGGCGGTCGAGCGCGAGCTCGCGCTGGTGAAGGTCGAGGCCGCTCCGGAGCGACGCAGCGAGCTCATCGCCCTCGCGCAGGCGTTCGATGCGCGGGTCGCCGATCTCGGGCCCGACTCGATCGTGTTCGAGGTCGTCGGCCATCCCGAGCAGATCGACTCGTTCGAGGAGCTCGTCCGCCCGCACGGCCTCCGCGAGCTCGTCCGCACCGGACGCATCGGACTCAGCCGGGCCGCCGCTCCGGCAGGACAACGGCGACGCCAGCACGTGCTCACCTGACACCGATCCAAGGAGATCCCATGGCCGTCATCCATCGCGAAGGCAACGTCGAGCTCCTCTCGGGCAAGGTCGCGGTGCTCGGATACGGGAGCCAGGGTCACGCGCACGCGCTCAACCTCCGTGACTCCGGCGTGGAGGTCGAGGTGGGACTGCGGGAGGGAAGCCCGTCACGGCGAGCTGCCGAGGAGGCGGGTCTCGCCATCGGCACACCGGCGGAGGTCGTGCGGGACGCGCAGGTCGTCTCCTTCCTCCTCCCGGACCAGGTGCAGCCACGGGTGTACGAAGCGGACGTGGCCCCGAACCTCGCACCCGGAGCTGCGCTGCTCTTCGCGCACGGCTTCAACGTCCACTACGGGCGGATCAGTCCCCCGCGCGGCCACGATGTCGTCATGGTCGCCCCGAAGGGCCCCGGCCATATCGTCCGGCGCCTGTTCGAGGAGGGCTTCGGAACGCCGGCGATCGTCGCTGTCGAGAGCGACGCGAGCGGCCGCGCGTTCGATCTCACGCTCGCCTACGGGGCCGCCATCGGCGCCGCGCGTGCGGGGATGATCGAGACGACGTTCGCCGAGGAGACCGAGTCCGACCTCTTCGGCGAGCAGGCGGTGCTGTGCGGCGGCGTCACCGAGCTCGTCCGCGCGGGCTTCGAGACGCTCGTCGACGCCGGGTACCAGCCCGAGGTGGCGTACTACGAGTGTCTCCACGAGCTGAAGCTCATCGTCGACCTCATCTGGGAAGGTGGTCTCTCCGGCATGCGCCACTCGATCTCCGACACGGCCGAGTACGGTGACCTCACGCGCGGGCCGCGCGTGATCGACGAGCTCGTCCGCGAGCAGATGCAGACGATCCTGGCCGACATCCGTCCGTGCGTTCGCGCGAGATGGATCGCCGAGATGGACGCGCGAGCCGCGCCTGGCGGAGCTTCGGCGACGCGCGGAGCAGCCGATCGAGCGCGTGGGCAAGAAGCTGCGAGCATTGATGCGGCGTGAGGAAGCAGAGGCACCGGCTGGCCGGCGCTGAGGTCGGCGTAGGCCTCCTCGGGTACGGGACGGTCGGCTCCGCCGTCAACCGATTGCTGGTCGAGAACGCCGACGACATCGAGCGGGCGACGGGACACCGCTTCCGCGTCGTCCGCGCGCTCGTCCGGAATCTCGACGGCGAACGTGGGTTCACGCCCGAGCCTGGAGTCCTCACCACCGATGCGGCGGCCATTCGCGACGACGCGGCGATCGACGTCGTGGCGGAAGTCATGGGCGGCGTCGAGCCGGCACAGACACTGGTGCTCGAGTTGCTCGCCGCGGGAAAGCCGGTCGTCACCGCCAACAAGCAGCTGGTCGCGCAGCACGGCGCCGAGCTCTTCGCGGCAGCCGCGGCAGCAGGTGTGCAGCTCCGCTTCGAGGCGAGCGTCTGCGCGGCGATCCCCGTGATCAAGGTGCTCCGGGAAGCGCTCGTCGTGACGAAGGTGCACCGCGTGCTCGGGATCGTGAACGGGACGACGAACTTCGTCCTCACCGAGATGGAGCGTGGTTCGACCTTCGACGAGGCGCTCGCCGAGGCCCAGAGGCTCGGCTTCGCGGAGGCCGATCCGACGGACGACGTCTCGGGCGCGGATGCAGCCGCGAAGATGGCGATCCTCGCAACCGTTGCTTTCGGTTCGCGCGTCACGCTTGCGGATGTCGACTGCAAGGGCATCGAGGACGTGACGCCGCTTCACACCGCGGCGGCGCGCGAGCTCGAAATGGTCGTGCGGCTCGTCGGGGCGGCGACTCTCGTCGACGAGCGCCTGGACGTGCGGGTGCGGCCCGCGTTCGTCGACCGGCACCACCCGCTCGCGGCGGTCGAGGGCGCGTTCAACGGGGTCATGCTGCAGGGAGACGCGATCCGCGAGATCACTCTCGAGGGCCCCGGAGCCGGCGGGATCGAGACGGCGTCCGCGGTCGTCGCCGACATGGTCGGCGTCGTCGGGACCGCGGCCGGCGGCTTCCTCCAGAACGACGCCTGCTGGCGAACGCTCGAGCTGCTCCCACGCGGCGAGATCCGCTCGCCGTTCTACGTCCATCTCGAGGTCGAGGACCGCCCCGGCGTGCTGGCGGAGGTCGCACACAGCCTCGCCGCCCACGACGTCTCCGTCGCGCGCCTCATCCAGGTTCCGGCGGAGCGAGGCGCCGTCCTCCACGTCGTCGTGCACGAAACCGCGCAGCGCGCGCTGGAGGCTGCGCTCGCCGACGTCGCCGAGCTGTCCCACCTGCATGCGCCGCCGACGTTCCTGCCCGTGATCTCGGATCGAGGCGTCACCGAGCTCGGTTGGTCGTGACACGCTAGAAAGCGGCATGCACTCGCTGATCGAGCGCTACCGCGAGCGGCTACCCGTGAGCGCGACGACACCGGTCGTATCGCTCGGCGAGGGGTCGACGCCGCTCCTGAACGCGCCGCGGATCTCGAAGCGGCTGGGCGCCGACGTGTACCTCAAGTGCGAGGGATCGAACCCGACCGGGAGCTTCAAGGACCGCGGGATGACCGTCGCGATCTCGAAGGCGTCGGAAGCGGGTGCGCGCGCGGTCATCTGCGCGTCGACGGGAAACACCGCCGCGTCGGCGGCCGCCTACGCGGCTCGCGCTGGCCTCACCGCCGTCGTGCTTCAGCCCGAGGGCGCGGTCGCGTCGGCCAAGCTCGCTCAGGCGCGCGCGCTCGGCGCGCGCGTGCTCGAAGTACGAGGAACCTTCGACGAGGCGCTCTCTGCCGCGCGGGAGCTCTCCGCCCGCGGCACTCACGTCCTCGTCAACTCGCTGAATCCGGACCGGCTCGAGGGACAGAAGACGGCCGCGTTCGAGATCGTCGAGGAGCTCGGCACCGCGCCGGACGTGCTCGCCCTGCCCTACGGGGGTGGAGGCAACCTCCGCGCCTATGCCCTCGGCTTCGACGAGCTCGGGCCGGAGCGCCCACGGCTCGTGGCCGGGGAGGCCGCCGAGCGCGCGACCACGCTCGCCTCCGCGATCCGCATCGCAGACCCGGCGCACGCCGAGCACGCGGCGGCCGCGGTGCACGCGTCCGCCGGCGCCGTGGTCTCCCTCACGGACGACGCCATCCTGAGCGCCTGGCACGAGCTCGCGCGCGAGGAAGGCGTTCTCTGCGAGCCCGCTTCGGCCGCCGGGCTGGCCGCGCTCGCGGCCGTCGAGCTCGAGCCGGGTGCGCGCGTCGTCTGCGTCGTCACGGGGCACGGGCTCAAGGACACCGAGACGGGCTCGAGCCTGAGCCCACCGCCCATCGTGGTCGAAGCCGATCCGGACGCGATCGCCGAGGCGTCGCGGTGAGCGTGCTCGCACGCGTGAGAGCTCCCGCGAGCACGGCAAACGTGGGGCCGGGGTTCGACTGCGCGGCGATCGCGCTCGACCTCTGGAACGAGCTCGAGGTGAGCGAGGGCGACGGCGAAGCGGATCGCGACCACCTCGGGGTGCAGGCGTTCGCCCGCCTCGCCTCGGTCGAGGGCAAGCGCTTCTCGTTCGTCGACCGTATTCCCCGGGAGCGGGGTCTCGGCTCCAGCGCGTCGGTGATCGCGCTCGGTCTCGCCGCGGCCGTGGCCGCGGAGGGCATCGACGCGAGCACGGAGGAGCTGCTGGCCGAGGGCGTCGCACTCGAAGGCCATGCGGACAACCTCGCCGCCGCGCTCTGCGGTGGCGTCTGCCTTACCTCGAACGGCAGGGTCGCGCGCGTGGCTGACGACGCGCCCGCCGTGCCGATCGTGCTCGTTCCCGACGCGACCGTGTCGACGGCGAGCGCGCGCGCCGCACTCCCGACCGAGGTCAGCCACGACGACGCGACGTTCACCGCGACGCGCGCCGCCTTGCTCGGCGCCGCCCTCGCGTCCGGCTCGTCCGAACTCTTCACGGAAGCGCTCGACGACCGACTGCACGAGCCATACCGCGCCGCGGAAGCCCCGATGCTCGCGGCGATCCGGAAGGACCTGCCGCGGACTGCGCTCGGCGCCACGCTCTCGGGCTCCGGCCCGAGCGTCGTCGTCTGGGCACGTCGCGAGTCGGCTCTCGCATGCGCGCAAGAGCTCGAGAGTCGCTTCCCGGAGGCCTCCGTCCTGACCCTGAACGTCACACCGGAAGGAGCACACTCGCTGTGACCGCCGACCCATACTCACTCCCATCGGATCCCGCGAAGCGGAGCAGCGCCGCACTGACCGACGGCCCGGATCGCGCTGGCGCCCGCGCGATGCTGAAGGCAGTCGGTTTGACGGACGACGACCTCGCGAAGCCGTTCGTCGGTGTCGCGACGAGCTGGATCGAGACGACGCCGTGCAACCTCAACCAGCGGGCGCTCGCCCAGCGCGTCAAGGCGGGCGTCCGGGCCGCGGGTGGCACGCCGCTCGAGTTCAACACCGTGACGGTCTCGGATGGAGTCTCGATGGGAACGGACGGCATGCGCGCGTCGCTCGTCTCGCGCGAAGTCATCGCCGACTCGATCGAGCTGGTCGCGCGCGGACACCTCTTCGACGGGCTCGTCTGCCTCGTCGGCTGCGACAAGACCATTCCCGCGGCAGTCATGGCTCTGTGCCGGCTCGATCTGCCGGGGCTCGTGCTGTACAACGGCTCGATCGCGCCCGGGCGCTTCCGTGGGCGCGACGTGACCATCCAGGACGTGTACGAGGCGATCGGAGCGCACGCCGCCGGGACGATGAGCGCGGCCGAGCTGCACGAGCTCGAGAGCGTCGCGTGTCCCGGCGCGGGCGCCTGTGGCGGCCAGTTCACGGCCAACACCATGTCGACGGCACTCGACTTCCTCGGGATCAGCCCCGCGGGCCTGAACGGCATCCCCGCACTTCATCCCGACAAGGACAAAGCGGGCGAGGAGACAGGGCGGCTCGTGATGGAGCTCGTTCGCAACGACACTCGTCCGTCGCAGATCGTGACGCGCGAATCTCTGGAAAACGCGGCCGCATCGGTCGCGGCCACCGGCGGCTCGACGAACGGCGTGCTTCATGTCCTCGCGATCGCGCGCGAGCTCGGTATCCCGTTCGAGCTCGAGGACTTTGACCGGATCGCAGCGCGCACACCAGTCGTTGCGAGCCTCAAGCCGGGCGGGCGTTTCGTCGCGACGGATGTCCACAAGGCCGGCGGCGTGGCACTCGTCGCACGCGAGCTCGTCAAGGCAGGGCTCGTCCACGGCGACGCGCCGAACGTCGACGGGCGGACGCTGAGCGAGATCGCGGCCGCGGTCGTCGAGCGCCCGGGCCAGGAGGTCGTCGTCCCCATCGAGACGCCGCTCAAGGAGACGGGCGGGCTCGCGATCCTCCGCGGGAATCTCGCCCCGGAAGGCTGCGTCGTGAAGCTCGCAGGACACGAGCGCTCGCTGTATCGCGGCCCTGCGCGAGTCTTCGACTCGGAGGAGGATTGCTTCGCCGCAGTCAAGGCGAGAACGCTCGCGGCCGGAGACGTCGTCGTCATCCGCTACGAAGGTCCCGCAGGAGGCCCCGGTATGCGCGAGATGCTGCACGTCACCGCTGCGCTCGTCGGAGAGGGGCTCGGCGACCACATCGCCCTCGTCACGGACGGGCGCTTCTCGGGCGCGACTCGCGGCCTCATGGTCGGGCACGTCTCGCCGGAAGCCGTGCGCGGAGGGCCGCTGGCGGCGCTTCGAGAAGGTGACACCGTCGTCATCGACGTCGACGGCCGCGAGCTGCGGGTCGAGCTCTCGGACGACGAGCTGGAGGCGCGGCTGCGCGGCTGGAGCCCGCCCCCGCCGCGCTACACGGACGGCGTCTTCGCGAAGTACGCAGCCCTCGTCTCGTCCGCGTCGGAGGGTGCGATCACGAGGCCCAGGCCTCCGGATTGAGGGCGTTCTCGGGGAGTCGATCCTCGAGCAGCACTGCACTCGCGCCGGTCACGCAGAGCATTCCCATCGCCTCGCGCGTCTCGAGGGCTGCGCTCCCGAGATGCGGCGCGAGGACGACGTTCTCGCACGCGAGCAGGCGCTCCTCGACCAGCGGCTCGCGCTCGAACACGTCGAGCGCCGCACCAGCGATCTCGCGCGTCTCGAGCGCCTCCGCGAGCGCGAGCTCGTCGACGACGGGCCCGCGCGTCGTGTTCACGAGGTAAGCGGTCGGCTTCATCGCGCGCAGCACGTCACGGTCGACGAGGTGTCGCGTCTCGGGTGTGAGCGGGCAGTGGAGCGAGAGAACGTCGGCCCGCGCGACGAGATCGTCGAATGTGGTGTGCTCGTAGTCGACGTCCTCCACAGGTCCGGAAGGCTTCGTATAGGCAACCCGCATCCCGAAGGCCTCGGCGAGTCGTGCGACCTCGCGACCGATCCTCCCGAGCCCCACGACTCCGAGCAGCCGATTCTCGAGAGTCGCGCCGAGCATGTAGGTCGGCGACCAGATCCAGGTCGTCCCGGCGCGGATCCCGCGATCGCCTTCGCTGATGCGGCGGACGACGTCCAGCATGATCGCCAGCGTCAGCTCGGCGGTCGCAGCGGTCAGGACGTCTGGGGTGTTCGTCACGACGACGCCATGCCGCGTGCACGCCTCGACGTCGACGTTGTCGAAGCCGACGGCGTAGTTCGCGACGACCCGGAGCTGTGGACCGGCCGCCTCGAGCAGCTCGTCGTCGATCCGGTCCGTCAGCATCGCGACGACGCCGTCCTTGCCCACCGCGCGCGTGAACAGCTCGTCCCGCGGGAGCGGCGTCTCGGCGTCGTGCAGCTCCAGCTCGAACCGTCGTGCGAGCTCGTCCACCACCACCTCGGGCACGCGCCGCGTGAGCAGGACCCGCGGCCGTGCGGATGCCGTCACAGGGCTTCGAGGAAGTCGCGCATCCGGGCGAGCGCGAGCGAGAGGTTCTCGCGCGAGTTCGCGTAGCTGACGCGCAGGTTGTCCTTGCCGACGTCACCGAACGCGCTCCCCGCGAGCACCGCGATCCCCGACTCCTGCAGCAGGCGGTCGGCGAGCTCGTCCGCTCCGATCGGCACCTCGGAGACGTTCGGGAAGACGTAGAACGCGCCGCGCGGCGTGCGGCACGAGACGCCGGGGAGCGCGTTCAACCCGTCCACGATCAGCTCGCGCCGGGCGCGGAACTCCTCGACCATCGCGCGCGGCTCGTCCTGCGGGCCCGTCAAGGCCGTCACGCCTGCGAGCTGCACGAACGGAGGAACGCAGGACGTCGAGTTGACGAAGAAGCGGACCAGCGGATCGACGAGCGCCTCCGGCACCGCCGCGAACCCGCAGCGCCACCCCGTCATCGCGTACGTCTTCGAGAGCCCGTCGAGGAGAATCGTGCGCTCGAGCAGCCCTGGATGCGACGCGACGCTCGCGAACTCGCCGTCGTACAGCATCTGCGAGTAGACCTCGTCCGAGAGCACCCAGGCGCCGCTGTCGGCCAGCATCGCCGCCGCCGCGGCGGTCTCCTCCGGCGAGAGCGCGCCGCCCGTCGGGTTGTGCGGCGAGTTGAGAATGACGAGCTTCGTCCGCGGGCGCAGGCGCGAGCCGAGATCGTCGAGGTCGAAGGCGAAGTCGCGCTCCTCGAGGAGCGGCAGCGGCACCGGAGTCGCGCCCGCCCAGCGGATCGCGGACTCGTAGATCGGAAAGCCGGGATCCGGGTAGACGACCTCGTCGCCGGGATTGCAGGTGGCGAGGATGGTGAAGAAGAGGAACGGCTTCGCGCCGGTGCCGACGAGCACGTTCGCCGGATCGATCTCGACTGCGCGCGTGCGCGAGAGGTAGCGCGCGGCTTCGGCGCGCAGCTCCGGGATTCCGGCCGACGGGCAGTAATGCGTCTGGCCGGCCTCGAGCGCGTCGGCGGCGGCCCGGCAGATGTGGAGCGGGGTGTCGAAATCCGGCTCGCCGATCTCCAGATGGATGACTTCGCGCCCCTGGCGCTCGAGCTCACGCGCGCGGGCGAGCACGCTGAACGCCGTCTCGGTGCCGAGACGCTCGAGGCTCTCGGCCAGGCCAGGGTTCGCAACCGCGCCCACGACATCGTCCTCCCGCTCGCAGAAACGGCGGACGTTACAACAGCGAACGAGCGCAGATCCGGCGGTACGCTCGGCGACGTGACGTTCCCGACCACCGTCGCGTACCCCGGCCGGGACGGCGCCCACAGCGCCGCGGCGTGTGATCGACTGTTCCCGGACGGCGCAGAGCTCGTCCCGCTCCCGAGCTTCGCGGCAGTCGCCGAAGCGGCCGCCGACGGATCGGTGCTGTTCGGCGTCCTCCCGATCGAGAGCTCGCTCTCGGGCCCGGTGAACGAGACGCACGACCTCCTCTACGACTCCCCGCTCGCGATCAGCGCGGAGACCGTGCTGCCGATCCGGCACTACCTCGTCGGGCCGGCCCCGCTTCCGCTCGAGGACATCCGGGTCGTCCGCTCTCACCCGGTCGCGCTCGATCAGTGCCGGCAGCTGCTCGCGTCCATGCCGTGGGCGACCGGGATCGCGGCTGCGACGACCGCCGACGCAGCCGCTCAGGTCGCCGAGCACGGGGATCCGGCCGAGGTCGCGATAGCGAGCGAGCGCGCTGCCGGTCTGCACGGGCTCACCGTGATACTGAGCGACGTGGGCGACCACCCCGAGGCGTACACGCGCTTCGTCTCCGTCGCGAACTACATGCGGCTGGACGCGGACGGTGCGGCCTGGCGCACCGCCTTCTCGTTCGTGACCGATCACCAGCCTGGCGCGCTCCACCGCGCGATCGAGCCTTTCGCGAGGCACGAGATCGATCTCCTGCAGCTCGTCTCCCGGCCGATCCCGCAGTCGCCATGGCGCTACCGATTCGATGCAGTGCTCGCAGGCCACCCGCTCGACGCGATCGTTCGCGAGACCCTCGCAGAGCTCCGCGCGCGCACCCGTCTCGTTCGCGTCTTCGGCTCCTATCCCGCCCACGGGGAAACATGAGCGATCCCGGCTCCGACCCGACCGTCCAGCGCCTGCGCGACGAGATCTCCGGAGTCGACCGGTCGATCCTCGACGCCGTCAACGCGCGGCTCGAGCTCGTGGCAGTCCTCAAGCGGCACAAGGCGGAGCTGGGAGCCCCCTTCGTCGATCCCGACCGCGAGCGTGAGCTTCTCGACGGGCTCGTCGCGTGCGAACCCCGGCCCGCTCTCCGACGACGGGTTGCGGCAGCTCTTCCACGAGGTGCTCGCGCTGACGAAGCGCGAGGTGTCGGGCGAGGACTAGCGCAGGAAGTTGCGGGCCATCTCCGGCCCGTGCGGTGTCAGCACGCTCTCGGGGTGGAACTGGACGCCCTCGATCGGGTGCCGCTTGTGCCTCGCGCCCATGACCTCGCCGTCCTCGGTGCGCGCGGTGACGACGAGCTCCTCCGGCATCCGGACTGCCGCGAGCGAGTGGTAGCGACCCGCCTCGAGCTCCTCCGGCAGCCCTGCGTAGACGCCCTTCCCGTCGTGCCTGACCACGCTCGCCTTCCCGTGCAGCAGCGCCTTCGCCTGCCCGACCTCGCCGCCGAACGCCTCGACGATCGCCTGGTGGCCGAGACAGACCCCGAGTGTCGGCGTTCGAGGGCCGAGGCGGCGGATCAGCTCGACGGAGACTCCCGCGTCCGCCGGCCGTCCCGGCCCGGGCGAGATCACCAGGCGATCGGGGGCGAGCTCCTCCGCCTCGTCGACGGTGATCGCGTCGTTTCGGTGGACGAGCACCTCCGCGCCGAGCTCCTCGAACAGGTGCACGAGGTTCCAGGTGAACGAGTCGTAGTTGTCGAGCACGAGGACCTTCACGTGTACTCCGCTTCCGCCAGGTCGATCGCGGCTTCGAGTGCGGCAAGCTTGGCGAGGCACTCGCGATGCTCCGCCGCCGGATCCGAGTCTGCCACGACACCGGCTCCGGCCTGGATCCGAACCACGCCGCCGGCGACCACCATCGTGCGCAGCGCGATGCAGGTGTCCATCGTCCCGTCCGGGAGCACATAGCCGACCGCGCCGGCGTACGGGCCCCGGCGATAGCCCTCGAGCTCGGAGATGATCTGCATGGCTCGCACCTTCGGTGCACCGGTGACCGTTCCCGCGGGGAAGCACGCGCGCAGCACGTCGAAGGGCGTCACGCCCGGACGCAGGTCGCCCACGACCTCGGAGACGAGATGCGACACGTGCGAGAAGCGCTCGACCTCGAACGAGCGCGTCACGCGCACCGTTCCCGCTCGACAGACACGTGAGAGGTCGTTGCGGCCGAGATCGACGAGCATGACGTGCTCCGCACAGTCCTTCTCGGACGACAGGAGCCGTTCGGCGTCACCTTCACCCGGCGTCGTCGTGCCGGCTATGGGGCACACGCTCGCCCGGCCGTCCTCGCAGGCGACGAGCCGCTCGGGGCTCGAGCCGACGAGCGCCAGGTCACCGAGCTCGAGCAGGAAGAGATACGGCGACGGATTGACCCTCCGCAGCGCCCGGTAGAGCGCGAGCGGCGACGCGGAGGTCGTCCCCTCGGCGCGCTGCGACGGGACGATCTGGTACGCGTCGCCGGCCCTGATGTGCTCCTGGCAACGCGCCACCATCGCCTCGTAGCGCTCGCGCGACGGAGATCTGCGGAGAGAGACGGGCACCGACGGCGCTGTCTCGGCGCCGGGCGAGACGACCGGGTCGGACGGGACCGGTTCCTCGAGACGCCGCCCGATCTCGGCAGGGTCTCCCGCAAGGACCTCCGCGACGCCGGCACCGTGATCGAAGCGGACGAGCGTCTCGGCGACCAGGAAGCGGCTCTCTGCGAACGGCGGCCCGTCCTCGGGCAGCGGGACCGTCGGCTCGAGCACGGCGGCGTGGTCGTACGCGAGGTAGCCGACGACGGGCGCACCCAGGTGCTCGGCCTCCTCGAAGTCGACGAGCCGGGAGCCCGCGCCTATGAACGAGTTGCGACCGAGCCGCCCTCGCTCGACCGACTCCAGGAGGAAGCTTCCGTGGGCTCCCGCACGGAGTCGGAGGTACGCGCCGAACGGAGTGACGAGATCGGCGTGGATGGCGCGAGCCGGGGCCATGGTCGGCCGGTCAGTCGACGCTCAGCCCGCTGAGCGTGACCTCGATCGCCGTCCTCTCCGCCTCGGCGACGTCGTCCTCGCGGTCCGGAAGCCGACCGAGCACCCAGCCGGTGAGCAGCTCCTCGAGCCCGCCGTAGACCACCCAGCTCGCGAGCCGCGCGTCGATGTCCGCCCGAAAGACCCCCTCCTCCTGCCCTTGCTCGATCACCCGCTGGAAGATCGTGAACGCCTCCCCCACCTCCTCGACCTGACCCTGGAGCAGCTGGCTGCGGGCGACCTCGCGCACCATGACCGTGACCAGGTCCGGGTCGTTCCGCCACGTGCGCAGCAGGATCTTGGCGAGCCCCTCGAGCTTGTCGTCCGCCGGCTCGTCGGCCTCCTCGACCGCGCGGAAGCGCGCGATCAGCTCCCCCCAGTTCTCCCGGAAGATCGCCTGCAGGACGGCTTCCTTGGACGCGAAGTAGTGGTACAGGAGGCCGTGGGCGACACCCGCCTCCTCGGCGATGTCACCGACACGCGAGCCGTGGTAGCCGCGCCGGGCGAAGACGCGGACGGCCGCGTCGAGGATGAGCGTGCGCTTGTCCTCCAGGGCGATTGAACGTTCAGTCAACGCGACCGAGGATAGAGCCGCGCTCCTCGCGCGTGCAACCGCTCACCCGACGCGCGAGCTAGGCGTGCGCGAGCCCGAGCGCGGCCGGAAGCGCGAGCAACGTGTCGATCCGCTCCTCTTCCTCCGGATGCAGCCCGTCCCGGTCGAGCAGGATCGCCCGGATGCCGAGCGCACGCGCGCCCTCGATGTCGTCCTCGTAGGAGTCCCCGACCATGACGACCTCCGCCGGCCCGACACCGAGGTCGGAGAGTGCGGCCTCGAAGATCGACGGATGCGGCTTGATCCTCCCGTGCGCCTTCGAGCCGACCATGGCGTCGACCTCGAGCGCGTGGTGCACGACGAACTCGTCGAGGTCGCGCTGGCCGTTCGTGATGAGCCCGATCTTGATGCCGTGCGAGCGCAGCTCGTCGAGAACCGGGAGGGCGTCCTCGTACAGGGAGAAGTTCTCGTGTCGCTCCCACTCGTGGACCATGTCGACGGCGCATGCGTGCGCACCGTCCGCGTCGCCCCCCATCCCGCGGATGATCGTCTCGGTGAACGCGACCCAGACCTCCTCGTCGTGGACGAGCCTGCGCTCACCCGACAGCGCCTCGATGGATGCACGCCGCGCGTCGGCGTACCGATCCGGGTCGAGTGTCAGCCCGTGGCGCTCGCCGACCCTCCGATACCCCTCGGGCCCGAGCTCCGGCCCGGGCCGAAAGAGCGTGAAGTCGACGTCGAACAGGACGGCCCTCAGCATCGGATTCGAGGATAACCGGGCCGCTGAGGGCGCCGATCGATGACGATCGGACGGTGGCCATGGCCCTAACGGGAGTAGAGTCTCGATCCGTGAGCGACGCGGAGACCCCTGTCCCCAAGGAAAGTCCGAAGCCCACAGGGCCGCTCTCGGCTACGCATCATCGGCGCGCGCGTACTGACCGTCCTCGCGATCCTGCTCGCGCTCGTCGGAATGGTGGCGTTCTACGTCGAGAACACCGCCCTCGACGACGAAGGCTTCGAGACGATCTCGCGCAACATGATCGAGAACGACGAGATCCGAACACAGGTCGCGGGAAAGTCGGTCGACACGCTGTTTGTGAACGTCGACGTCGAGGCGGCGATCGCGGAGCGATTGCCTCCCGCACAGCAGGGGCTCGCTCCGGTTCTGGCCGGGCTGGCGCGCTCAGGCGCCGATCGGGCTGCGGATGCCGCGCTCGAACGTCCGCGTGTGCAGACGTTGTGGGTGGAGGTGACGTCACGGTCGCAGCGCCAGCTGGTGCGTCTCTTGGACGACGACACGACGTTCATCCAGACCGAGGGTGGCGCAGTCGTGCTCGACCTCCGCCCGCTCGTGATCCAGATCGGCGACGAGGTCGCGGTGATCGGAAAGGTCGCCGAGAGGCTCCCGGAGTCCTCGGGAAGGATCACGATCATGGAAGAGAGCCAGCTCGAGACGGCGCAAACGGCCACGAAGTTCCTGCGTGCGGTCGCCGATTGGATGTGGCTCGTGGCACTCGCGGTCGCGGCGCTCGCAGTCTGGCTCGCGCGCGGGCGTCGCAGGCTCGAGCTCCGCGCCATTGCCCTGGGTCTGCTCGTCGTCGGGCTCCTCATGCTGGCCGTACGCCGCTTCGCCGGCAACTACCTGGTCGACGAGCTCGTGCACGACGATGCGGTCAAGCCGGCCGCGCACGACGCCTGGAGCATCCTCACGCAGGTGCTGGCCGACCGCGCCTGGGTCTGGATCATCCTCGGTGTCGTTGCACTCGCCGGAGTCTGGTTCGTGGGTGAGACTCGGCGCGCCGCGCAAGCACGCAGCGCCGCCCAGCCGATCTTGCAGAACCGCCTGACGACCTATGCGATCGTCGCCGGCGCCCTGCTCGTACTCGGGCTTGTCGCTCCGCAGCTCGCCCGGGGCTGGCTTTCGGCAGTCCTCCTGATCGCGCTCGTCGTCGCCGGAGTCGAGGTAGTCCGCCGGATCGTCCTGAGAGAAGCGCCAGAGCCGAGCTCGACCTAGGGGAGGCGCGTCAGGGCGGCCTCGATTCGTTCGAGCCGCTCGTCGAGCTCCCGGAACTGCTGCGCCGTCGCAGGCTCGCCGCCCGTGCGCAGCTGCTCGCTGCGTGCGCGGGCTACGAACGTGCTCGTGATGGAGGCGGTGATGACGGTCAGAAAGCCGATCCCGAAGAGCATGACGAGCGCCGCGAGGAACCGTCCCGCGGCTGTCGTCGGGACGTTGTCCCCGTACCCGACCGTCGTCGTGGTCTGGACGGCCCACCAGAGACCTTCTCCGATCGAGGGATAGTTGTCACGGTCGAGGAGCGTCATCACGAGGCCGGACACGAACGTGATGGCGATCGTCGCAACGGCGATCACGATGGCGGCACCACGCGGTGTGACGGCTCGGTCCACCGCACGCTCGAGGCGCCGTTCCAGTCTCGTCTGGTTTGGCGTTTCGGGGGGTATCGCGCTCTCCGGATTCACTGTGGCCTCCTGTCAGGCATGGTCGACTGGCCTGTGACACGCAAGCCTTGCTCACACGTCGGAGGACGCGCCTGTTCCACCGCCGCCACGACGATGAGACCATCGACGATGCTTCTTCACCAGCGACCGAAAGAGGAGAGACGATGACGCCTAGCAACCCTGAGCAGACGTACGGCCACTCCTGGCGGCCCGAGCGCCCGCGCCTGAAGCTGTTCCCGCTCCTCGTCTCGTGGTTTGCCACGGGCGTCGCTCTGGTGGTGGCCTCGTGGCTCCTCCCGGGTGTCGACATCGGGAGCTTCTGGGGGGCGCTCGTCGTCGCGGCGATCGTCGCCGCGCTGAATGCGGTCATCCCGCCTGTGCTCGCCGCGTTGCGCTTGCCGCTCACGCTCGTCCTTGGCTTTCTGCTCGTGCTGATCGCGGACGCTCTGATCCTTCTGATCGCTGCCGAGCTGGACGTGACCGACGGCGTGTTCAGTGTCGACAACTTCGGCTGGGCTCTCCTTGCCGCGCTCATCGTCGCTGCGGTGAGCGTCGTGCTCGCGGTTCTTCTCGGCTCGGACGACATGGGGTCGATCCGCATTGCGCAGCGGATCGCGAAGCGACAGGGCATCATCGCCTCGACGGACGTCCCCGGGATCATCTACCTCGAGATCGACGGCCTGGCGAAGCCCGTGCTGCAGCGCGCGATGCGCGACGGCAATGCCCCCAACATGGCCCGCTGGGCGCGCGAGACGCACCGGCTAGCCGAGTGGGAGACCGATCTCTCCTCGCAGACGGGTGCCAGCCAGGCTGGCATCCTCCTGGGATCCAACGAGGACATCTCCGCCTTTCGCTGGGTGGAGAAGGAGACCGCCACGACGATGACGTGCTCCGCGCCTCCGGATTGCGCAGAGCTCGAGCGACGGCTCGGGACCGGCATCGGCCTCCTCACGAACGGCGGCGCGAGCCGTGGCAACCTCCTCTCCGGCGAGGCCGAGGACGTGATCCTCACCGTCAGCCGGATGGACGCCGAGAAGCGGTCGAACCCGGGCTACCGGGCGTTCTTCGCGAACGGCGACAACGCGACGCGCACCCTCGTCCTCTTCGGGTGGGAGGTCATCCTGGAGTGGACCGCAGCCTTGAGGGCGATCCGCCGGGACGTCCGTCCGCGCGGCCACCGTGGCGGCATCTACCCGCTCATGAGAGGGGCGCTCTGCGTCTTCGTGCGCGACCTGATCGTGTCGGGTGTCCTTACCGACATCATGCGCGGGCGACCTGCCGTCTATGCCACGTTCTCGAGCTATGACGAGGTTGCCCACCATTCCGGCCTCGAACGTGCCGACACGCTCGAGGCGCTGCGCAAGCTCGACGACCACTTCGGTCACATCGAGCGCGCGTGCCACTACGCGCCGCGGCCGTACGAGATCGTGGTCCTCTCCGACCACGGGCAGACGCAGGGTGCGACCTTCAAGCAGCGGAACGGCTACGGCCTCGACGAGCTCGTCGAGCGGTCGCTCGCAAGCGGCGACGTCTCAGGGATCGCGGGCGGGGACGAGCAGCACTCCATGGTGAGCCTCGCCGTCACCGAGGCGACGGGCACGACGTCGGAGAAGAAGAAGAAGCCCAAGAACGACGTCTCCGATCGCGATGTCGTGGTGATGGGCTCCGGCAACCTCGGCCTCATCTACCTCATGGAGGAGCGCCGACGGCTCACGATGGAAGAGATCGACGAGCGGCACCCCGAGCTCCTGCCGGCTCTCCGCGCCCACCGCCACGTCGGCTGGCTACTCGTCCGCTCGTCCGAGCACGGAGCGGTCGCGCTCGGCGCCAATGGGATCCACTTTCTGACGGAGGGCCGCATCGAGGGCGAGGACCCGCTCGCGCACTTCTCGCCCTACGCACCGCAGCATCTGCTCCGCACCGACGGCTTCCAGCACGTCGGCGACATCATGGTCGGGAGCTTCTACGACCCGGATCTCGACGAGGGCTGTGCGTTCGAGGAGCTGATCTCGTTCCACGGCGGCATCGGTGGCCTGCAGACGCGGCCGTTCATCCTCCACCCGGCGCACCTCGAAGTTCCCGAAGGCCCGATCCTCGGGGCCGCCAGCGTGCACGGGATCCTCGCGGCCTGGCGGCAAGAGCTCCAGGCGAGTGAGTCCGGCGCGGGACAAACGACCGCCGAACCGCCGGCGGCAGACGTCGTCGACGAGAAGATCGGCGTTCCGGGCTAGGTTCGTGGGGGAACCACGGGTTCCCCCACGCTCATCGGGGTGCCCAGATTTGAACTGGGGGCCTCTCCGACCCGAACGGAGCGCGCTACCAGGCTGCGCCACACCCCGAGCGCGGGAAAGCGTAGCGACATCGGCGTTGCGCAGGCGCCGCGGCCCGCAGTATGCTCAGGCAGATGACGGAAGCTGTCGAGAGGCGGGGCGCTTGACTCCCGCCCCGGAACAGAAGACCGAGCCCGGCGCCCGCGAACCTGCGGCACGGGCTTTTTTGTTGCGTTGAGTCGATCACCCGAAGGAGGAATACCTCGATGCCAAACCACCTGACGCCCGAAGAGCTCGCCAAGGAGATGGGGATGGATCGCGAAGAGGTCATCCGCATCTGCATCGAGGAGGGCGTGCCGATCTACCAAGGGAAGATCGACAAGACGCTGTTCCAGGCGTCGCACGAGAGCGTCGCGGCAGGCACCGCGTCGCAGTCCTGACGACGGCCGACCGAAAACCGAGCTAGCTCGCCTTGCTGCGGGCCTTGCTGCGGGAGCGAGCCGGCTTCTTGGCCTCGGGCTCGCCGTCCTTCTTCGCCGCGGCGACGCTCGCCTTCAATGCCTCCATGAGGTCGATCACCGGTGCGACCTCGACGGGCTCCGGCATCGTGATCTCCTCGCCACTGACCTTCGCCTCGAGCAGGGCGCGAAGGTCGCGCCGATACTCGGAGGAGAGGTCCGCCGCGTCGAACTCGCCCTCGAGGCTCGCGATCACCTGCAGAGCGAGGTCGAGCTCCGACTTCTTCACCTTGGCGTCCCCGACCGCCTCGGCGATCTCGGCCTGGGAGTACACGTCCTCGGCGAGGTAGAGCGTCTCGAGTGCCAGCGCGTCCTCCTTCGCGCGCACGAGACAGAGGCTCTCGCGACCGGAGCGAACGAACCGCCCGAGCGCGGCACTCTCCGTCTGGCGCATCGCCTCGAGCAGGAGCACGTACGGCCTGCGCTGAGCCTCGGTCGATGCGGGAACGAGGAAGTACGTGCGGTCGAAGAAGATCGGGTCGACGTCCTCGAGCTTGACGAAGCGCGTGATCTCGATCGAGCGGGAGTCGTCCGCGCGCTCGATCGCCTCGAGCTCGGCGTCCTCGACGATGACGAACTGGCCCTTCGCCACCTCGAAGCCGCGGACGATCTCGTCCTGCGTGACCTCGCGGTCGTGGGTCGGGCACCAGCGCTTCTGCTTGATGGGCGTCGAGCACTCACGGTGCAGGAGCCGGAAGGAGACGTCCGACTGGCGTGCCGCAGGCTTCGTCGCCGGGGCGAGCCCGACGGGGATCGAGACGAGACCGAAGCTGAGTGAGCCGTTCCAGGATGTGCGCATGGGCAGAAGGGTATCGACGTCGGGGTTCGGGACCAGCAACATTCGGCGCGTACGTCGTAACCCCTTCCGACGTCTAAGCTCAGAAGAATGACCGAGACCGCCGAAACCTCCGCCCTGACCACGCCACACGGGGCACATCGCACGATCGCGCGGCTGTGGCGCGACTCCGTTGCCGCGGCGCGCCCGACGCCTGCGTATCTCGTCGAGGACGAGGACGGCTGGCGCGAGGTCTCGTGGGACGAGGCCGAGGAGAAGGTGCGCGCGTACGCCAACGGGTTGCTCGCCCGCGGCATTCGGAAGGGAGACACGTTCGCGCTGCTCGCGCGCAACAGCCTCGACTGGGCGCTCCTCGACTTCGCGCTCGCGCGGATCGGCGCGGTCGGCGTCCCCATCTACGCGTCGAGCTCGGCCCGTGACGTGGGTTACCTCCTCGCGCACTCCGAGGCTGTCGGGATCGTCTGCGAGGACGCCGAGCAGCTGGCGAAGGTCGAGTCCGCGCCCGACGAGACTCCCGCGCTCGAGCACGTGCTCACCTACCACGACCTCGACGGCCTGGCGGCGCACGGCCGCGACTACGCGGCGCAGAACCCTGCCGCGCTAGACGAGGCGACGGCCGCGATCGGCGAGGACGACCTGTACACGATCATCTACACGTCGGGAACGACGGGCCCTCCGAAGGGCTGCATGTTGAGCAATCGGAACTACTTCGAGATGGCCTGCGTTGTCGACCGCATGGAGACCACGTACTACCGCGAGGACGACGTCATGCTGCTCTTCCTCCCACTCGCCCACAACTACGGGCGGTTGATGCTGCTGCTCGGGGCGCATGTCGGTTTCGCGATCGCGTTCCTGCCTGACCCGCTCCGTGTCGCAGAAGCGCTCCCCCAGGTGCGCCCGACGCTGCTGCCGAGCGTCCCTCGCGTCTACGAGAAGGTGCACTCGGTCGTGCAGGCCCGCTTCGACGCCGCGACGGGAACGAAGCGGCGGCTCGTCGACTGGGCGCTCCCCCTCGGCCGCGAGGTCAGCCGGCTGGAGGGCGAGGGCAAGGCTGTCCCGGCCGGGCTGCGCGCCAAGCATCGCATCGCCGACCGGCTGGTCTTCAGCAAGGTCCGCGAACCGTTCGGCGGACGACTCCGCATGCCCGGCTCGGGCGGTGCGCCGCTGTCGAAGGAGATCATCGAGTTCTTCGACTCCGTGGGCCTGCGCATCGGGGAGGGCTACGGCCTCACCGAATGCACGACCGCCTGCAGCACCAATCGCCCCGACGACTACCGGTTCGGGTCCGTCGGGAAGCCGTTGCCCGGATTCGAGGTCCGGATCGCCGACGACGGCGAGATCGAGGTGCGAAGCGAGACCGTCTTCCAGGGCTACTTCAAGGATCCCGAGGCGACCGCAGCCGTCCTCGGCCCCGACGGATGGCTCAAGACGGGCGACATCGGCTCGCTGGACGCCGACGGCTTCCTCCACATCACCGACCGCAAGAAGGACATCCTCGTCACTGCCGGCGGCAAGAACGTCGCACCGCAGAACATCGAGAACGACCTGAAGACGGCGCAGCTCGTCTCGCAGGCACTCGTCGTCGGCGACAAGCGCCCCTACGTGGCCGCTTTGATCACGCTCGACGCGGACGAGCTCGGCCGCTGGGCAGCCGAGCAGGGTCTCGACGGCGACCTCACGACGCTCTCGGGCGACGAGCGCGTCCGAGACCTCGTGCAGGAGGTCGTCGACGAGGCGAATCGCGAGCGCTCACGGTTCGAGCAGGTGAAGCGGTTCGCGGTCCTCCCGCGCGACTTCACGATGGAGGAGGGCGAGATCACGCCCACCTTGAAGCTCCGGCGGCGCGCGGTGCAGGACCACTTCGCCGACGAGATCGAGTCGCTGTACGCGGAGCCCTACGAGGGCGCCGACATCCGCGACGACGCGGACGTCTCCGGCTAGTTCTCTGGAGACCTAGAGGCGGCGGGCGCCGTAGAACGAGCTGCCGCGCTCGGACAGGCTCGAGATCCTCACGACGTCGCCCGTGTGCGGCGCGTGCACGAACTGGTCGTTACCGATGTAGATGCCGACGTGGCCGAGGCCGCTGAAGAACACGAGGTCGCCGGCCGCGAGCTGATCGTACGAAACGGGCGTTCCGTAGCTGAATTGCGAGGACGCGTGGTGCGGAAGCGACACGCCGATCTGGGCGAACACGTAGCTCGTGAAGCCCGAGCAGTCGAACCCCGTCGAGGGGCTCGAGCCACCCCATACGTACGGGACGCCGAGGTACTGGAGCGCGATGCCGACGACCCCGCCGTAGCGCGGTGCCGGCACGTTCGGGTCGTACGCCGTGTCCGAACCGGGTGCGGCCTGCTCCCACGAGGAGTCGTACACGTCCTGCTGGGCGGAGAGCGCGGCCTGCTCCTGGGCCGCCGCCGCGGCGCGCGCCTGCGCGGCGAGAGCCGCCTGGCGCCGCTGCTCCTCGGCCCGAATCCTGGCGATCTCGTCCTTGACCGACGCAAGCAGTGCGTTCTGCTCGCCGATCGACGACTCGATCGTCTGCCTCTGCGCAGCCCGCTCGGCGACGAGCTGGGCCTGCTCTTCGCGCGCCTCCTGCAGGTTCTCGCGGCTCGCCTCGACTTCCTTGCGGTACCGCTTCACCGACTTCAGGATCCCCGCGTCCTGGCTCGAGACGCGCTCGATCGCGTCGAGGCGAGAGATGATGTCGTCCAGGCTGCTCGACCCGAGCAGGACCTCGAGGGTCGAGTCCCCGTCGCCGTTGACGTAGAGGTCGCGAAGCCGCTGAGAGATCCGCCTCTGGGAGACGACGAGACTCTTGCGGGCGGCCTGGAGATGGCGCCCGTTCACGACGAGGTCGTCGTCGATCTCGTCGAGCTGGATCGTGGCGTAGTTGTACGCCTCGACAGTCTGCTCGAGCTCGTGGTTCAGCGCCTCGACCTCGGCGAGAATCGCGTGGGCCTGCGCCTGCTTGTCCTCGATCGGGTCCGCGGACGCCGAGCCGGCGGCAAGCAGCAGCCATGCGGCGGCCGCCACAATCGAAAACACAATCGGCGCCCGTCCGGTCTTCGAGCCCCCCTTGAGCGTGGCTCGCATTCGATCCCAGACAGACTCGCCCGTGGCGGTCTGGCCCGTCACAAGTGGGAGACCCTAGCAGCCTGTCCGGATGCCTGCAAGCTGCAACAGAGCCAAAATTCCGCAAAGAGGGCAGCACGACCTCGTCACGAACCGGGGCTATGTTAGGGTCCTCGCCTCGTGCGGAGGGGGAAGCGCAGGTGGGGGCTCGCGATCGCTGCGGTCCTCTCCGGAGTACTCGGTAGCACCGGCGGAGCTGCATTTGCCGAGCCCGGTGGCCCGACCCAGTACCGGCTCAAGGTCGATGCCGTCGCGTACTACCTTCCGGGGCGTACCGCCCTCGGCATCCCTGTTCGAAAGGGCGTCGTCGCCGTCGACCCGCGCCTCATTCCGCTCGGTACGAAGCTGCACGTTCCGGGCTACGGACCGGGCGTGGCTGCGGACGTCGGCATAGCCATCAAGGGCCGCATCATCGACCTCTGGTTCCCGTCGACGGCGCTCGCGAGGGAGTGGGGTCGGCGGACGGTGACGATCACCGTCCACCAGTAGGCGCACGCCGCCGTCGGCGGCATTCGGTACAAGCTGCTCGATGAGACGTTTCTCCGTGGCGACGTTTGCCGTGGCCGTCGCCGTCGTCTTCGCACCGAACGCGACGCCCACGCGACAGGCGACGCCGGCCCTCGACAGGGCGCTCGGCCGCGCGCTCGCCACACCGAACGTCGACGCGGCTCGCACAGGCGCGCTCGCCGTCGACCTCTCAACGGGGGCTGTCGTGTTCCAGTCGAACGCTGACCGCGGACTCGTACCGGCGTCCGCCGAGAAGCTCGCGGTCTCGTTCACGGCGCTCCGCGTCCTCGGCCCACGCTTTCGCTTCCGCACCGAGGTCGTTGGCGTCGGCTCGCGCTCGGGCCGCGTGTGGAGGGGCGACCTCGGGCTCGTCGGCTTCGGCGATCCGACGCTCACGATCGCCGACCTCGACCGACTCGCACGCCGATTCGCCGCGACCGGGATCCGGCGTGTCGCGGGCCGCGTCTTCGGCGACGACACGCACTTCGACTCGCGGCGTGACGCGCCCGGCTGGAAGCCGTCCTATCTCGGAATCGAGTCCCGGCCGCTCTCGGCCCTCGCCGTGGCCGGCGTCGAGTTCGTCGGTGCGAACGGTTCGGCCTCGGCCGCCGCCTTCGCGTTCACCGACGCGCTTCGACGGCGCGGCATCGCGGTCACGGGACGTGCTACGTCGGGTCGTGCGCCGACGGACGCGCTCTCGATCGTCTTCGATCTCTCGGACCCGCTCGCGATCGTCGTTCGCCGCCTGAACGCGGACTCGGACAACTTCGTCGCCGAGATGGTGCTGAAGGAGCTCGGCGCGACCATCGCGGCACGCGGGTCGACGGCATCGGGAGCGCGGGTCGTCCGCTCGACCCTGTCCGAGGCGGGCGTCTCGTTGGCGGGCGTACGCATCGCGGACGGGTCGGGACTCTCGCGCTTCGACCGCTTCACGGCTACCGCTCTCGTCGGAATCCTCCGCGCCGGCGCTGCCGATCGCACCATCCGCGACGCATTCGTATCCTCCCTCGCCGTCGCCGGGGTCTCGGGAACGATGCGGAACCGGCTCGGCACGCGACCGACACGAGGGCGTGTGCTCGCGAAGACGGGGACGACGCGGCGCGCGTCCGCGCTCGCCGGGTTCGTCCGGCGCCGGTACGTCTTCGCGATCCTCCAGAACGGGAGACCGGTGGACTACTGGTCCGCCCGCTCGGCGCAGGACCGGTTCGTCCAAGTCCTAGCGCGTCGCTAGCAGCTCGCGGAGATCGGCCTCCGCGAGGACGGGCACGCCGAGCTTCTCGGCCTTCTGCGCCTTGGAGCCGGGGCTCTCGCCGACGATCACGCCGGTCGTCTTCTTCGAGACCGACTCGACGACCTTCGCGCCGAGCTCTTCGAGCGCGGCCTTGGCCTGCTCCCGCGTCCAGCCTTCGAGCGTCCCGGTGATGACGTACTGGCTGCCCGTGAGCACGCCCTCCGCCGGCCGCTCCGACTCGCTCGTCTCCAGCTGCAGACCGAGCTCACGCAGCTCGTCCACGAGCGCGCGGTTCTCGGGATCCGCAAACCACTCGGCGATGAGCTCGGCGCGCTCGGGGCCGATGCCCTCGACCTCCTCCAGCTGCTCGAGCGACGCCTCGGCGAGGCGCTCGGCGGAGCCGAAGTGCAGCGCGAGGCTCCGCGCGATCACCCAGCCGACCTTGGGGATGTTGAGCCCGAAGAGGACGCGTGAGAACGGCTGCTCCTTCGAGCGCTCGATGGACTCGATCGCACGCGTGGCCGAGATCTCCGCGAAGCCGTCGAGCGAAGAGAGCTGCTCCGCGGTGAGCCGGTAGAGATCGGGCAGCGAGCGGACGATCCCCTCGTCCCAGAGCTTCTTGATCGAGCTCCCACCCACGTTCTCGATGTCGAGAGCTGCGCTCACCCAGTGGTAGAGCGTCTCGAGCCCGCGGGAGGGGCACGCGCGGTTCGGGCAGCGGTGCATCACCTCGCCCTCGGGTCGCACCACGTCGGCGCCGCAGAGCGGGCAGCGCTTCGGCATCCGCCACGGCTTCGTCTTCGGCTCGTGCTCGCCGGCCGGCCCGACGACCTGGGGGATCACGTCGCCGGCCCGCTGGACGATCACGAGGTCGCCTACTCGGATGTCCTTGCGCCGGATGTCGTCCTCGTTGTGGAGCGTCGCGCTCGACACCGTGACCCCGCCGACGTGCACCGGCTCGAGCTCGGCCAGCGGGTTCAGCACACCGGTGCGACCGACCCGGACGTGGATCTTCACGAGGCGCGTGACCGCGGACGTCGGCGCCCACTTGAAGGCGCGGGCGAACCGAGGGCGCTCGTGCAGCGAGCCGAGTCGCTCCTGCTGCTCGAACGAGTCGACCTTGATCACGATCCCGTCGATCTCGTACCCGAGGTCTGCGCGACGCGCCTCCCACGACTCGCACGCCTGCGGCCACGTCGTCGATGGACTCGAGCCGCTGTGCTTGCGGATTCGTACGGAATCCGCGCTCCCGCAACCAGGCAAGCGCCTCCCACTGGGTAGCGACCGCGGGGCGTGCCGCACCCAGGCCGTACACGAAGATCGATAGCGGCCGCTCGGCCGTGATCGCGGGATTGAGCTGGCGAAGCGACCCGGCGGCGGCGTTGCGGGCATTCGGAGCGGGCTTCTTGCCCGCCTCGAGCTGCTTCTCGTTGAAGCGCGCGAAGCCCGTCGAGCGGGAAGTAGATCTCGCCGCGAACTTCCAGCACCTCGGGCGCGTCACCGTCGCCCGACTCGCGCATGCGGAGCGGAATCGCCTCGATCGTGCGAAGGTTCACCGTAACGTCCTCGCCGCGCGACCCGTCGCCGCGTGTCGCGCCTCGCACGAAGACGCCTCGCTCGTAGACGAGCGAGACGGCCGAGCCGTCGATCTTGGGCTCGACCACGTACGCGAACTCCTCGTCGGCACCGAGTCGCTTGCGCATGTCCTGCTCCCACCGCTCGAGTGCCTCACGCGTCGTCACCTTCTCGAGCGAACCCATCGGCGACAGGTGCCCGACCTTGCGAAAGCCCTCCGCCGGCGGCGCGCCGACTCGCTGCGTCGGCGAGTCGGGAGTGACGAGCGCCGGATCGGCGGCCTCGAGCTCCGTCAGCTCGTCGAAGAGCGCGTCGTACGCGCTGTCCGGGATCTCCGGGTCGTCGAGGACGTGGTAGCGATAGTTGTGATGTTCGATGAGCCGCCGAAGCTCGGCGACACGCTTGGCCGGCGAGACCGTCCTAGAGGACATCCAGGAGCTCCTCGGGCGTCCGCACGAACGCGTCAGGCTCCTCGGCGAGCAGCCTCTCGTCGGGGTGGATGCCGCCCCACGCGACCGCGACGGAGAACACGCCTGCCGCCTTTGCCGCCTGGATGTCGAACGGCGAGTCGCCGATGTACACGGCCTCCTCGGGCGTGCCGCCCAGGCGCTCGACCGCGAAGAGGACGGGATCCGCGTCCGGCTTGTGACCGCTCGGTGTCCTCGTGGGCGACGACGAGGTCGAAGTCGTCGTCGAGAGCCGGGAAGCGCTGCAACGCGAGGGTCACGGTGCGGTGCCGCTTCGCCGTCACGATGCCGAGCTTCCGGCCCTGCGCCTTGAGTCGCGGGAGCATCGCGAGCAGGTCGTCGAAGGCCTCGAGCGTCTCGTGCAGGCCGTCGTTGTGCTCCTTGTACGCCTCCAGGAGCTCGTCCGCGTGCTCGGCGTCGATCGCCTGCATCTGCGCGACGATCCCCTGGCCGCCGATGGTGAGGGCGAGCTCCTCGTCGGGAATCTCGCGAGCGAGCACCGTCGTCACGGCGTGCCGCATCGACGCGAGGATGATCGGCCCGGAGTCGATGAGCGTGCCGTCGAGGTCGAAGAGGACGATGCGGTAGCGCATGCTCCCGATGCTAGTCAGTACGTGATGCGCTCCAGGTAGAGACCCCAGGGCGGCGCAGTGAGGCCGGCGTCGGCACGCTCGGCGCCGCCGAGCAGAGGCGCGATCCGCCCCGGTCCATCGGCTCCCGCCTCGAGCATCGTCCCGACCAGCGTCCTGACCATGTGCCGCAGGAAGCTGTTTGCCGTGATCGTGAAGTCGAGACGCTCGCCGTCGCGCTCCCAGGCGGCCGCCGTGACGCTGCGCCGAAAGACCTCGTGCTCCGTCTGCGTCGGCGTGAACGCGCGAAAGTCGTGCTCGCCGACACACACGGCGGCGGCCGCCGCGAGCGCGTCGACGTCGAGCGCGTGCGGCCACCAGAGAGCACGCCTGGCCTCGAGCGCCGAAGGCGTCCTCCGTGCGATAACGCGATAGCGATAGGAGCGGGCACGCGCCGAGAAGCGCGCGTGGAACTCGTCCGCCGCCTCCTCGACGCGGACCACGGCGACGTCGTCGGGCAGGATCGCGTTCAGGGCCTCGCGCGCATGCACGGCCGGCGGCCCACCATCGACGTCGAGGCTCGCGACCTGCCCGAGCGCGTGCACGCCGCTGTCCGTCCTCCCGGCCACGCCGAGTCCGTCCCAGGTCGGGAAGACGCTGCCGAGCGCGTCGCGCAGGACACCCTCGACCGTCCGCAGACCGGGCTGACGCGCCCAGCCGCTGAACCTCGTCCCGTCGTATTCGAGCGTTAGCTTGAGCTTCACGAAGCCCTATGGAGCCACGAGCAGCGCCTCGTTGGCAGAGCTCACCGTCAGCCCGGGCTCCGGGCCGCCTCCGATGACGTACACGCGGCCCCCGAGGGCGGCGACGCCCACTCCGTGCCGCGGCGTCGGCAGGTCGTCGAGCCTCACCCAGCGTCCGTCGCGGATCCGGTAGGCGAGCACCTCGCGGATCGTGCCCGCGGGCTCCTCGCCGCCCACCGAGACGACGACACCGGACAACCCAGCCGCGCCGGTGCCTCCACGCGAATCGGGCACCGGCTGGAGCCGTCGCCAGGCGCGAGCGCCGGGCCGGAAGCTCTCGAACTCGAGCAGGTTCGTATCGAGCCCGGCCGTCCTCCCCGCGACGGCGTAGACGACCCCTCCGAACGACGTCACGCCGAGATGCTCGCGCCGTGTCGGCCCGGGAGCGACCGACCAGCGCCTCGTCCGGAGATCGAAGACGAGCGCGTTTCGTGCCAGCCGCCGACCCTCGCCGATCCCACCGGCCACGACGATCTTTCGTCCCGCGAGCGCAGCCCCGGCTGCCGCGCGCGGGAACGGCAGCCGCGGTAGCGCACGCCACCTGCCGTTCTCGAGGACGAAGAACGTGCGGAGCACGGTGCCGTCACCCGCGTAGCCACCGAGCGCATAGAGCCGCCCGCCCTCGCCGACCGCCATCGAATGATGGGCGCCCACCGGCAGATCGGGCAGACGGCGCCACGAGTTCCCGGCGGGCGAGTACGCGTCGGCCCGATTCGACGCACTCCCGTCGAGCTCGAAGCCCCCGAAGACCGCGATCTCGGATCCGACCCGCGCGGCCGCGACCTCCGTCCGCGGCAGCGGCAGCGGCGCCCGACTCTCCCACTGCGCCGGGCTCCCGCTTCCACTCGCTACGAAGCCCAGGCACAGGGCTGCGAGAAGGGCGACGGGAGCCGCGAGCCTCACTTCAGGCCGGCTCCACCTCGAGCATGAGGCCTTCGACGCTCCGGATGACGACCTCGGTGCCGGCGTCGCAGCCTCCCTCACAACGCGCCTGCCAGATCTCTCCGCCGACCTTCACCTGGCCGACCGGCCAGAGATCGCCGACGGCGACACCCGCCCTGCCGACGAGCGTCTCCACGCCGACCGACGTCTTGCGACGCTTCGACCACTTGACGAAGAAGTACGTCTCTGCGACCTCGAGACACGCGCCGACGATGACGGCGACGTAGTTCCAGGGCGCGGGAAGGATGAAGACCGCGAGCAGGATTGCGAGAAGAAGGAGCACCTCCGGAGGGTACCCCTGGAAACGCCGCGGGCTCTACGCGCCCGCGGCCGCTTCTTGCGGCTGAGCCTCTTGTGGCTGCCGCGCGCGTGCGGCGGCCAGCGGGCTGACCGTCGGCTCGAAGTCGACGAGCTCGAGGTAGACCATCTCTGCGGCGTCACCCTGGCGCGGGCCGAGCTTCACGATCCGCGTGTAGCCGCCCGGCCGGTCCGCGAATCGCGGAGCCACCTCGGCGAACAGCTGGTGGACGACGTTGTTCGAGCGAAGCGCGGCGAGCGCCTGCCGGCGGGCATGGAGATCGCCGCGCTTGCCCAGGGTGATCATCTTCTCGGCGAAGGGCTTGACCGCCTTCGCCTTGGCCTCCGTCGTCTCGATCCGACCGTGCTCGATCAAAGCGCCTGCGAGATTCGAGTAGAGCGCCTTGCGGTGGGCGGAGTCCCGCCCGAGCTTCTTGCCGGATCGCTGGTGACGCATCTGGCTACGCGGGCTCCTCGCCCTTCAGCGTGAGGCCGTGTGACGCGAGCGCCTCGCGGACCTCCTCGATCGACTTGCGACCGAAGTTGGGGATCGCGACGAGCTCGTTCTCGGACTTCGACGTGAGGTCGCCGATCGTCTCGATGCCCACACGCTTCAGACAGTTGTACGAGCGGACGCCCAGCTCGAGCTCCTCGATGGGGAAGTTCTCCATCCCGTGCATGACCGGAGCCTCGGCCGCCGTCTCGGCCGTCGCCTCCGCGAAGCCCTCGATCGCGTCGATGTCGGTGAAGATGGCGAGCTGCCGGATGAGGATCTCCGCGGCCTGCCCGATCGCATCGCGGGGGTCGAGGGATCCGTCCGTCGTGACGTCGAGGACGAGCTTGTCGTAGTCCGTCCGCTGGCCGACGCGTGCTGCCTCCACCTCGTACGAAACGCGGCGCACGGGCGAGAAGATCGAGTCGATCGGAACGACGCCGATCGTCGTCTCGGGGCCACGGTTCTGCTCGGCCGGGACGTAGCCGCGACCGCGGCCGACCGTCAGCGTCATCTCGAGCTTGCCCTTGTCGGAGACGTGCGCGATCTCGAGGTCCGGGTTCAGGATCTCGAGGTCCGACGGCGCCTCGATGTCCGCGGCCGTCACGACCCCGGGGCCCTTCTTCGAGATGTAGACCTCGATCTCGGGCGACGCGCCGTGCAGGCGGACGATCAGGTTCTTGAGGTTGAGGATGAGGTCCGTGACGTCCTCGACGACTCCGGGCAGCGTCGTGAACTCGTGGGCGACGCCCTCGATCTTCACCGCCGTCACGGCTGCCCCGTCGAGCGACGAGAGCAGGACGCGTCGAAGCGAGTTCCCGAACGTGTGGCCGAAGCCGCGGTCGAGAGGCTCGATCGCGAAGACGCCGCGGTGGTCGTCGGCGTCCTCGTGGACGATCTTCGGAACCTGGAACTCCATCAGGCTGGTTCGAACTGCCAAGTTGGATCCTTTCCTTGGTGGTGCGACTGCTACTTCGAGTAGAGCTCGACGATGAGCGATTCCTGCACGGGAGCGTCGATCTCCTCGCGCTCGGGCCACTTGAGGACGGTGCCGCTGAGCCCCTCGTGGTCGGCCTGCAGCCACGGTGCGACGGAGGCCGTGAGGTCGGTCGCGTCGCGCACGAGTTGCTCGACGGGGCTGCCCTGCTTCATGGCGACGACGTCGCCCGGCCGGACGCCGAAGCTCGGAATGTTCACGCGGCGACCGTTCACCGTGAAGTGGCCGTGCCGCACGAGCTGGCGCGCCTGCGCGCGCGAGCCGGCGAAGCCGAGCCGATAGACGATGTTGTCGAGGCGCGTCTCGAGCATGCGCAGGAGGTTCTCGCCGGGGGCTCCGAGGCCCCGCGTCGCCTTCTCGTACGTCGACCGGAACTGCTTCTCGAGGAGGCCGTAGTAGCGGCGTGCCTTCTGCTTCTCGCGCAGCTGGAGCAGGTACTGGCTCTGCTTGATCCGCCCGCGGCCGTGCTCGCCCGGTGGATAGCTCCGGCGCTCGACCGCGCACTTCTCGGTGAGGCAGCGCTCGCCCTTCAGGAAGAGCTTCACGCCCTCGCGGCGGCAGATGCGGCACTTGGGCCCGAGATCGCGAGCCATTAGACGCGCCTCCGCTTGCGCTGGCGGACGCCGTTGTGAGCCTGCGGCGTGACGTCCTTGACGCCGAGGATCTCGAGGCCGGCGGCCTGCAGCGAGCGAATCGCGGTCTCGCGACCGGAGCCGGGGCCCTTGACGAAGACCTCGACCTTCTGCAGCCCGTGCTCCATGCCCTTGCGGGCGGCGTTGTCCGCCGTGACCTGCGCGGCGAACGGCGTCGACTTGCGGGAACCCTTGAACCCGGCGGAGCCGGCGGACTCCCAGACGATGACGTTGCCCTCGGCGTCGGTCAGCGTGACGATCGTGTTGTTGAACGACGTCTTGATGTGCGCCTGTCCGATGGCGATGTTCTTCCGGACCCGGCGGCGCGTGCGGCCGCGGGCCGCGGCTCTGCGAGGAGGTGCCACGACTACTTGGCCTTCTTACCGCGGCCGACGGTCTTCTTCGGCCCCTTGCGCGTCCGCCCGTTCGTCTTCGTCCGCTGACCGTTGACCGGCAGTCCGCGCCTGTGCCTGATCCCGCGGTAGCAGCCGATCTCGGTGAGCCGCTTGATCGCCTGGCCGCGATCGCGCCGCAGGTCTCCCTCGACCTCGAGGTCGTCGATGTGCGTGCGGAGCTTCGTGACCTCCTCGTCGGTGAGGTCGCGCACCTTCTGATCAGGATCGAGCTCCAGGTCGCGGATGATCTTCTGCGCGGTCGACTGGCCGATCCCGTAGATGTACGTCAGCCCGATCTCGAGCCGCTTCTGGGTCGGAAGGTTGACGCCTGCGATGCGTGCCACGTGGCTAGCCCTGCCTTTGCTTGTGCCGGGGGTTCGTGCAGATGACGATCGTGCGACCGTGCCGCTTGATCACGCGGCAGCGCTCGCACATGGGCTTGACGGATGGGCGTACTTTCATCGAGTTCAGTTACTTCATCCGGAAGGTGATGCGGCCGCGGGTGAGGTCGTAGGGAGAGAGCTCGACCTTGACGCGGTCCCCCGGCAGGATGCGGATGTAGTGCTTGCGCATCTTCCCGGAGATTCGCGCGAGGACGCTGAGACCGTTGTCGAGCTGCACCCGGAACATCGTGCTGGGGAGCGCTTCGACGACCTCGCCCTCGATCTCGATCTTCTCTTCCTTGACTGCCACTTCGCGCGCTGAGCAAACCCTCTCGGTTGGCGGTTTTCTTGTGAGTAGAGCGGCGCGAACGAAGGCCCGCACCGCGGCGGGACATCGTAGCAGAGACCTTCGCTCTAAACCCTGACGCCTCCTGGCACTCCGACTCGCGGAGTGAGGATGCGCGGCCCGTCCGCGGTGATCGCGACCGTGTGCTCGAAGTGGGCCGACATCGAGCCGTCGGCCGTGCGGATCGTCCATCCGTCGTCCATCTGCACCACCTCCGGGTCCCCGAGCGTGATCATCGGCTCGATCGCGATCGTCATGCCCTCCGACAGGCGCGGGCCCCTGCCCGGCTCGCCGAAGTTCGGGATGTGCGGATCCTCGTGGTAGTAGCGCCCCACGCCGTGGCCGACGAGGCTGCGGATGACCGAGAAGCCGGCGGCTTCGACGACGGTCTGCACGGCGTGGGAGATGTCGCCGACGCGATTGCCGACGACCGCCTCGGCGATGCCGGCCGCGAGCGCGTCCTGGGCGACGTCGAGGAGCCGCTGCGACTCGGGCTCGATCTCGCCGACGCCGAACGTGTAGGCGCTGTCGGCGATGTACCCGTCGAGCGTCACGCCGACGTCGATGGTGACGAGATCGCCTTCGGCCACCTCGTTCGGGCCTGGGATGCCGTGGACGACGACGTCGTTGGTCGAGATGCAGATCGCCTTCGGGTACTCGCGCCCGCGCGGGCCGTAGCCCTCCGACGTCGGGATCCCGTTCCGCTCGCGAATGAACGCGCCGGCCGCCGCGTCGAGCACCTCCTCGGTGACACCCGGCTTCAGGACCGACCCGACGTGGCCGATGGTCTCGCCGACCAGCTCGCCCGCGGCCGCGATCTTCTCGATCTCGCGCTGGCTCTTGCGGATGATCACGAGCGAGCCCCCACCTGAGCGAGGGCGTCCTCGATCGCGGCCGCGACGTCGGGGATCGGCCGGTCTCCGTCGATCGCGACGAGCGTGCCTTCCCCGCGATAGCGCTCGACGACCGGCTCCGTCTGCTCGTGGTAGAGGCGAAGCCGGTTGCGGATCGCCTCCGGGGAGTCGTCGACGCGATGCTCCGCGTCCGAGCGCGCGTGCAGGCGCGAGCTGGCCACCTCGTCGGAGACCTGGAGCAGGATCACCGCGTCCAGCGGCTTCTCGATCTCCTCGAACATCGCGTCGAGAGCCTCCGCCTGGGGGACCGTGCGGGGAAAGCCGTCGAGCACGAAGCCGTCCTCCTCCGCGAGCCGCTCGCGAATGAGGCCGACCATGAGGTCGTCCGGGACGAGATCGCCCCGATCGTAGATCGGCTTGACGCGAAGACCGAGCTCGGTGCCGGCGGCCATCGCGGAGCGGAGGATGTCTCCCGTCGCAACGTGAGGAATGCCATGGGCGGCGGCGATCCCTTTCGCCTGGGTTCCCTTGCCCGAGCCCTGCGGGCCGAGAATGAGTATGCGCACGGGCGCCTTCCCGCTACTTGAGGAAGCCTTCGTAGGACCGCGCCATCATCTGCGACTCCATCTGCCGCATCGTGTCGAGCGCCACGCCGACGGCGATCAGCACGGACGTGCCGCCGAGAGCCCCGGCGCTCGCCTGCGAGAAGCCGCCGTAGGCGATGAAGAGGCTCGGGAGGACCGCCACCAGTGCGAGGAAGAGCGCTCCCGGCAACGTCAGCCGTGAGAGGACGCGATCCAGGTACTGCGCCGTGGGGGGGCCTGGCCGAATTCCCGGGATGTAGCCGCCGTACCGGCGGAGGTTGTCCGCCTGGTCGACCGGGTTGAACTGAACCGCCGTGTAGAAGTATGTGAAGACCACGATCATGAAGCCTTCGATCACGAGGTAGATCCAGTCGCCCGGCTGGAAGTAGTCGTTGACGAAGTCTCTCGTCGCCGGGAAGTACTGCGCCATCGTCGGCGGGAACGCGAGGATCGCGGCCGCGAAGATGATCGGAATGACGCCCGCCATGTTGACGCGCAGCGGCAGGTACGTCGAGCCGCCGGCGGTCATCTTGCGACCGACCATCCGCTTCGCGTACTGGATCGGGATCCGGCGCTGACCTTCCTGCACGAACACGACGGCCGCACAGATGCCGACGGCGATGAGCGGGAAGAAGAGCTTCTCCATCGGGCCGCCGTTCCACCAGGCGGCGATGCCGATGGGGGCACCGACGAGGATCGAGGCGAAGATGAGGATCGAGATGCCGTTCCCGACGCCGCGCTTCGTGATCAGCTCGCCCATCCACATGAGCAGGATGGTTCCGGCAGTGAGCGACGTCACGATGAGGACGAGCTCGCCCGAGCCCGCGTCGAGCGCGCCCTGGCTGCGGAACAGGAATGCATATCCGGTCGCCTGGGCGGCGGCCAGGACGACGGTGAGGTAGCGCGTGTACTGCGTGATCTTCGCGTAGCCGGCCTCGCCCTCGCGCTGCAGCTCGCCGAGCCGCGGAATGACGACGGTCATCAACTGGACGATGATCGACGCCGTGACGTACGGCATGATCCCGAGCGCGAACAGCGAGAACTGCGACAGCGCGCCGCCCGAGAAGAGGTTGAGCAGGCCGAGGACGGTGCCGCCCTGGCCGGAGAAGAAGTCCTCGATCGTCTGCGAGTCGACGCCGGGCGCCGGGATCCACGACCCCAGGCGGTAGAAAGCGAGGATCATCGCGGTGAACAACACGCGCCGCCGGAGCTCCGGAACGCGCCACGCGTTCGTAAGCCAGGAGAACATCGGTTACTCGGCCGCGTCTTCCTCGGGAGCCGACTCCTCGCTCTCGTCGGAAGCGGTCTCGTCGGCCGTCGTCTCCTCCGGCTCGTCGGCGACCGGCGCAGAGACCTTGTGCCGCTTGCGCTTCCGCACGACGGGCTCGCGGAGCCGCATCACGGAACCGCCGGCGGCCTCGATCTTCTCGACTGCCGTCTTCGAGAACGTGTGCGCGGTCACGGAGAGCTTCTTCGTCAGCTCGCCGTCGCCCAGGACCTTGACGTCCACCGAGAGCTTGCTGATGAGGCCCGAGGCCTTCAGCGTCTCGAGGGTCACGTCCGCGCCGGCCTCGAAGCGCTGCTCGAGGTCGCGGACGTTGACGGGCTGGTTGTACGTGCGGAACGGGCCGACCGGCATCGCGTCCGCGGACGTGTTGCCGCGCAGCTTGCCCATGCGCATGTCGATCGGCATCTGACCGCCCTCGAAGCCGGCGGGCATGTAGTGCGACCCGGAGCGGGACTTCTGGCCCTTGATGCCACGGCCCGAGTAGCGGCCCTTGCCGGAGCCGAGCCCCCGGCCCACGCGCTTGCGATTCTTCCGGGGCTGCGCGGGCGAGAGGTTCGAGAGGTTCAAGTCGTCGCTCATGCCTGCCTACTTCGTCTCGACGGTGACGAGGTGCCGAACCTGTCTGAGCATGCCCTGCAGCCCAGGTGAGTCCTTGTGTTCTGCGCTGCGCCCGATCTTCCCGAGGCCGAGCGCGCGAAGCGTGCCCGAGTGACGGTCGGACTGGCCGATGGTGCTCCGCACCTGGGTGATCTTGAGAGCGCTCATTCGGAGACCTCGGCCTCCGTACTCTCCTCGACGACGTCAGCGGCGGTCTCGGCCGTCTCGGCCTTGTCGGCGGTCTCGGCAGGCTGCTCGTCCGCGTCCTTGCGCGCGCCCGCACGCGGGAAGGGCAACACCTCGGCGATCGTCTTGCCACGGAGCTGCGCGACGTCCTCGGGTCGGACGAGCCGCTTCAGCCCGTCCACGGTGGCGCGTGTCATGTTGATCGGCGTCGTCGTGCCGAGGCTCTTCGCAAGGACGTCGCGGATGCCCGCGAGCTCGAGCACCGCTCGGGTTCCTCCGCCCGCGATGACACCTGTTCCCTCGCTGGCCGGGCGCAGGACGACGCGCGCGGCGTCGAACTTGCCGACGATCTCGTGCGTGATCGTCTGACCGTGCTTGGGGACGGTGAAGAGGTTCTTGCGCGCGTCCTCGACGGCCTTCGAGATCGCCAGCGGCACCTCGCGTGCCTTGCCGTACCCGAGGCCGACGCGATCCACCTCGTCGCCGATGACGACGAGCGCGGTGAAGGAGAAACGCCGGCCGCCCTTGACGACCTTCGCGACCCGGTTGATCTCGATGACCCGCTCCTTGAGCTCGCGGGACTCGGCGACGTCGGTGTTGCTCAAAACTGAAGCCCTCCTTCGCGGGCGCCCTCGGCGAGGGCCTTCACGCGTCCGTGGTACAGGTAGCCGCCGCGGTCGAACACGCAGCGCTCGATTCCGGCCCTCTTTGCGGCGTCAGCGAGCGCCTTGCCGACCGCGTTCGCCTGCTCGGATTTGTTCGATCCGCTGACTCCCTTCCAGCTCGCGGCGGCCAGCGTCCGACCGGCCTGATCGTCGACGAGCTGCGCGGAGATACCGCGATTGGAGCGGAACACGACGAGGCGCGGACGCTCGGCCGTTCCCGAGACCTTCCCGCGCACCCGGCGATGCCGCCTGATGCGCGCCTGGCGCTTGGTCAAGGTGCTCATCGACCGGCCTCCGGTCGATGAGCGGGGAGGGGCGTGGGGAACCGGGAGGTTCCCCACGTTCTCAAGAAGGGGATGCGCGGGGGAAACATGGTTTCCCCCGCGACCGCGAACCGAAGGTGAGCGGTGGTCATGCGCGCTTCCCGACCTTCCTGCGCACCTGCTCGTTCGTGTACCGGATGCCCTTGCCCTTGTACGGCTCGGGCGGTCGCACCTTGCGCACCTCGGCCGCCGTCTGCCCGACCATCTGCTTGTCGATGCCTTTGACCACGATCTGGGTCGGGGCGGGCACGTCGAAGGTGATGCCCTGGCGCGGCTTGACGAGCACGGCGTGCGAGTAGCCGACCGAGAGCTCGAGATCGGTTCCCTTGAGCTGCGCGCGGTAGCCGACGCCCTGGATCTCGAGATGCTTCTCGAAGCCCTTGGTCACGCCTTCGACCATGTTCGCGATCAGCGTCCGGGTGAGGCCGTGCAGCGCACGGTCCTCGCCGCGCTCGGTCGGGCGCGTGACGACGACCTCCGTCTCCGACTTCTCGATCTGCATCCGGGCAGGGACGTTCTGGGACAGCTCGCCCAGCGGCCCGTTGACCTGAACGCGCCCAGGGGAGATCGCCACCATGACACCGGCGGGGAGCTCGATGGGCTTGCGGCCGATTCGCGACATCGCTACCAGACGAAGGCGATCACTTCGCCGCCGACGCCGCGCTCGGCGGCCTGGCGGTTGGTGATCACACCGCTCGAGGTGGACATGATCGCCGTCCCCAGACCTCCGAGGACGCGCGGAAGCCGATCCTTCCTGGCGTAGACGCGGCGCCCCGGCCGCGACACGCGCTTCAGGTCGGTGATGACGCGGCGACGGTCACGCGCGAACTTCAGCTCGACCACGAGCAACTTGTAGGGGAGCGGCTGGCCCTTCTCGTCGTTGGACTCGACGACCTCGAAGTCCTTGATGTAGCCCTCGTCCTTCAGGATGCGCGCGATCTCCTCCTTGATGCGGGAGGTCGGCATCGACGTGCGGTCGTGCAACGCGCGATTCGCGTTGCGGATGCGGGTCAGCATGTCGGCGATGGGATCGGTGAGCACGTTCGTTCCTCCTACCAGCTCGACTTCGTCATCCCGGGAACGGCACCCTGGTGCGCCAGCTCGCGGAGGCAGATCCGGCACACGCCGAACTTCCGGTACACGGCGCGCGGCCGGCCGCAGCGGTTGCAGCGCGTGTACTCGCGCACGGGGTACTTCGACTTCCGCTTCTGCTTGACGACGAGAGACTTCTTGGCCATGTCCTAGCTCTGTTCCCTTCTGGAGGCGGCGAAGGGGAGGCCGAGGGCGCCGAGGAGCGCACGCCCTTGCTCGTCCGACTTCGCCGACGTTGTGATCGCGACATCGAGGCCGCGGATCGACGGAACCTTGTCGTAGTCGATCTCGGGGAAGATGATCTGCTCGCGGATGCCGATCGAGTAGTTCCCGCGACCGTCGAACGAGCCGGGGTCGAGCCCGCGGAAGTCGCGGATGCGCGGGAGCGCGATCGAGGCGAGCCGGTCGAGGAACTCGTACATGCGGGCACCGCGGAGCGTCACGCGCGCGCCGACGGGCATCCCCTCGCGGAGCTTGAAGCTGGCGATCGACTTGGTCGCGCGGCGCACCTGCGCGCGCTGGCCGGCGATCACGGTGAGCTCGTCGATGGCGGCGTCGAGGGCCTTCGCGTCGGTCTTGGCCTCGCCCACGCCCATGTTCAGCGTCACCTTCGTGACGCGTGGGACGTCCATGACCGTGGAGGCGCCGAGCTCGTCCTTGAGCCGCGGGCGGATCTCCTGCTCGTACCGCTCCTTCAGGCGCGGCGCGTAGGTCTCCAGTGTCGGCGCGCTCGTCACTTGTCGAGCTCCTCGCCGCAGCCCGCGCGCTTGCACACGCGAACGCGGACGACGCCGCCCTTTGCTTCCTTCTCGACGATCCCGACACGCGTCGGGTTCCCGCAGACGGGGCAGACGACCATGACGTTGGACACCGACACGGCCAGCGCCTTCTCGAGAATTCCCCCGGGCACGATCTGCGCGCCGCCCATCCGCGAGGAGTCGCGGATCGGGCGTGGCTTCGTGTGCCGCTTGGCGACGTTCAGGTTCTCGACGATCACGCGCCGCTCGGACGGGCGCGCCTCGAGGACCCGGCCGCGCTTGCCGCGGTCCTTGCCGGTGAGCATCTGCACCGTGTCGCCCTTCTTCACTTTCATCTTTTCCATCTCTCCAGAGCACCTCGGGAGCAAGGCTGACGATCTTCATGAAGTTCCTCTCGCGAAGCTCGCGTGCGACGGGCCCGAAGATGCGCGTCCCACGCGGGTTGGACTGCGGGTCGATGAGGACGGCGGCGTTCTCGTCGAAACCGATGAGCGTGCCGTCGTCCCGGCTGTAGGGCTTCTTCGTGCGCACGACGACCGCCCGCACGACCTCGCCCTTCTTGACCGCGCCCTGAGGCGTGGCCGTTTTCACGGTAGCAATGATCACGTCGCCCACCCGCGCGTAGCGCCGGTGCGAGCCGCCGAGCACGCGGATGCACAGGAGCTCGCGCGCTCCCGTGTTGTCCGCGACCCGAAGACGGGATTCCTGCTGGATCACTTCGCGGCCTCGACGATCTCCGCGAGCCGCCAGCGCTTCAGCTTCGAGAGCGGCCGGGTCTCGACGATCCGGACGACGTCGCCGAGCTTCGCCTGGTTGTCCTCGTCGTGCGCGTGGAAGCGCGTCGAGCGCTTGATGACCTTCTTGTACTTGGGGTGCACCTTCGCGACGTCGACGCGGACGACGATCGTCTTGTCCGCCGCGGCGGAGACGACCTTGCCCTGGCGTACCTGGCGGCGCCCTCGCTCGTGCTCGGGCTTCGGCAGGCGCGTGATCGGCTTCCGCTCGCTCGCGGGCACGCGCTGCACGCGAGTGCGCTGCGGACGCTCCGAGCGGGGAAGCCGCTTCTTCTTCTGCTTCGGCATCGAGACGGCGGGCGCGGCAGCTGTCGCCTCCTCGGCGGCGGCGCCGGAGTCCTCGTCCGCAGCGTCGGTCTCGGGCTCCGCTGGTGCGGCAGCGTCGGCCTCTGCCACCTGCTCGGTCTCCGGCTCCTCGGCCTCGACGGCCTCGGGCTCGGCTTCGGCCTCGACGTCGGTCGTGTCCTCGGCGACGACCTCGGTCTCGGCTGCGACCTCCGCCTCGACCTCTGCGGTCGGCTCGTCCGTCGCCTCGGGCTCTGCCTCGGTGGTCGGCTCGTCGGCCTGCGTCTCTTCGGTCTCGTTCATGTTCTCGGTCTCGTCTGTCATCGCGTTACGGTTCCTCGCTCACGCTCGTTCTGGACGGTCAGGATGCGGGCGATCTCGCGCTTTGCGTGGCGCAAGCGCGCGCTGTTCTCGAGCACCCCCGTCGCAGTCTGGAAGTGCAGGTTGAAGAGCTCCTGGCGCGTCTCGGCCATCTTGCGGCCGAGCTCGTCGTCGGTCAGGGCTCGCAGCTCCCTAGCTCTCAAAGAGATCGGCCTCCCTGCGGACGAACTTGGTCTTGAGGGGAAGCTTCTGGCCTGCAAGGCGGAGCGCCTCCTTGGCGAGGGGCTCGTCGACGCCGGCCAGCTCGAACATGACGCGGCCCGGCTTGACGACGGCGACCCAGCCCTCGGGCGAGCCCTTCCCGGAGCCCATGCGTGTCTCGGCGGGCTTCTTCGTGACGGGCTTGTCCGGGAACAGGTTGATCCACACCTTCCCGCTCCTGCGGATCTTCCTCGTCGCCGCGATACGGGCAGCCTCGATCTGGCGGTTGGTCACCCAACCGGCTTCGAGTGCCTTCAGCCCGTACTCGCCGAACTGGACCGAGGTCTGGCCCGTCGAGGCTCCGCGCCGGCGACCACGATGGTGCCGACGGAACTTCGTCTTGCGCGGCATCAGCATCAGCTGTCCGCCTCCGTCTCCGTCGCGGGAGCTGCGTCGGGAGCCGCCTCGGGAGCGACCGGCTCCTGAGCCTCCGGCTCCACGACCGGCGTCGTCTCGCAGCCGGCTGCGCCTCGCGCCTCCGTCGGTCTCGGGCCGCCTTCGGCGTCCGCGCTCTGCGCCGCCCGGGCCTCCCCCGGGACGCTGACCCTTGCGCCGGCGCGACACGATGCCGAGACCCTCGCGGTCCTGGCCGCGGCGGCCGGTCTCGCGAGAAGCACCGAGCCCTTCCGACGAGGCACCGCGTCGGCGGCGCGCCTGATCCTGGTCGCCGAGCCTGTTGTCGCGACCGCCCGGGGCCTCGTAGCCCTCGGGCATGATCTCGCCCTTGTTGATCCAGACCTTGACGCCGATGGCGCCGAAGGTCGTCCTCGCCTCGGCCTGCCCGTAGTCGATGTCCGCGCGGATCGTGTGCAGCGGCACGCGGCCCTCCGAGTACATCTCGCGGCGGCTCATCTCGCCGCCGCCGAGCCGGCCGGCAGCCTTGATCTTGATGCCCTGCGCGCCCGAGCGGATTGCCGACGCGAGCGAGCGCTTCATCGCGCGCCGGAAGCTGACCCGGTTCTCGAGCTGCTCGGCGATCGACTGCGCGACGAGCTTCGCGTCGAGCTCGGGACGCTTGATCTCGTTGATGTTGATGTGGACGTTCTTCTTGGTGATCGCGTGCAGCTCGCGCCTGAGCGCGTCCACCTCGACGCCGGACTTGCCGATCACGATTCCCGGCCGCGCCGTGTAGATGTCGACGGTGATGCGCTGCTTGTCCTTGCGGATGAGGATGTCCGACAGCCCCGCGTGCGAGAGCTTCTTGAGGATGTGCTCGCGAATGCGGACGTCCTCGAGCAGGTAGGCGGCGAACTCGGGCTTCCCCGTCCACCAGTTCGACTTCCAGTCGTGGATGACGCCGACGCGGAACCCGCCGGGATGCACTTTCTGGCCCATTACGCCACGGCCTCCTTCTCCTGCTTGGGTCGTCGTCTCCTGGTCGTCGGCTCCGGGCGCTCGGCGAGGACCAACGTCACGTGACAGGTGCGCTTGCGAATCCGGTTGACGCGTCCGCGGGCGCGAGGCTTCCACCGCTTCAGCGTCGGTCCCTCGTCGGCGTACGCGGCCTCGACCACGAGCTCGTCGCCGTCGAGGCCGTGGTTCGCCTCGGCGTTGGCGACGGCCGAACGCAGCACCTTCTCGATGTCGGTCGCGGCGGCGCGCTGTGTGAAGGCGAGAATCGTCCTCGCCTCGGGCACGCTGCGCCCGCGAATGTGCTCGAGCACGAGGCGTGCCTTGCGCGCCGAGGTGCGCACCCACTTGGCCTGCGCGCGCACGGTCATCCTGTCGTCGGTCGCCGCCATCAGCCGCGCTTCACCTGCGTCTGGCGGTCGCCCGCATGGCCGCGGAACGTCCGCGTCGGTGCGAACTCGCCGAGTTTGTGGCCGACCATCTGCTCGGTCACGAACACGGGCACGTGCTTGCGGCCGTCGTGAACGGCGATCGTATGCCCGACCATCTCCGGGAAGATCGTCGAGGAGCGCGACCAGGTGCGGATCATCCGCTTCTCACCGCTCGCGTTCATGGTCTCGATCCGGCTGAAGAGCCGGTCCTGGACGAAAGGCCCCTTCTTCGAGCTACGACTCATCTACCGCCTCTTCTCCTTCCCGCGGCGACGGCCGCGGACGATCAACTGATCCGATTCCTTGTGCTTCCGGCGCGTGCGCTTGCCGAGCGTGGGAACACCCCATGGCGTGACCGGGTGCCGTCCGCCCTTGCTCTTGCCCTCGCCGCCGCCGTGCGGGTGGTCGACCGGGTTCATCGCGGACCCGCGCACCGTCGGTCGCTTGCCGAGCCAGCGACTGCGGCCCGCCTTGCCGCTCGACTGGTTCGAGTGGTCGCTGTTTCCGACCTGGCCCACGGTCGCGCGGCAGGTGAGCAGCACACGCCGCAGCTCACCCGACGGGAGCCTGAGGACCGCGTGGGGCCCGTCCTTCGCGACGAGCTGGATGGCCGACCCCGCTGAGCGCGCCATGCGGGCGCCCTGGCCCGGCTTGAGCTCGACCGCGTGCACGAGCGTGCCCGTCGGGATGTTCGAGAGCGGGAGCGCGTTACCGGGCTTGATGTCCGCCTCCGGCCCCGACTCCAGCACCGACCCGACGCGCAGACGAGCCGGCGCGAGGATGTACGACTTCGCACCGTCGGCGTAGTGCAGGAGCGCGATCCGGGCCGACCGGTTCGGGTCGTACTCGATCGCGGCCACCTTCGCCGGCACACCGTCCTTCGTGCGCTTGAAGTCGATCGTCCGGAAGCGCCGCTTGTGCCCTCCGCCCTTGTGCCGGGTCGTGATCCGGCCGTTGTTGTTGCGGCCGCCCTTCTTCGTGAGCGGCTCGAGCAGCGACTTCTCGGGCTCGGACTTCGTGACCTCCTCGAACCCGGAGACGGCCATGAAGCGGCGGCCGGGGCTCGTCGGCTTGTACTTCTTCAGCGCCATCAGACGGCCGCCCCCTCGAAGATCTCGATCTCGTGCCCTTCCTTGAGCTGAACGATCGCCTTCTTCCAGCCGGGCCGTCGGCCCTGCGTGAAGCCGCGCCGCTTGGGCTTCGACTGCACCTTGATGATGTTGACGCTCTGCACCTGGACCTCGAAGAGCTCCTCGACGGCCTGGCGGATCTGGGTCTTGTGCGCGTCCTCGTGCACCTTGAACGTGTACTTGCGGTCGTTGATGAGCGAGTAGCTCTTCTCCGACACGACCGGTGCGAGGAGGACCTGGTTGGGATGGAGGCTCATTCGCTGCTCTCCTCCACCGGTGCTCCGGCGCCCGCGCGACCGAGCACGAGCGGCATCGCCGCCTCGCTCACGAGCACGGACTTCGCCCACAGGAGCGACGCGACCTCGAGCTCGCTCGGAACCGTCACGAGCACCTTCTCGAGGTTGCGGAACGACTTGACCACCAGCTCTTCGTCCTCCGTCACCACGACGAGGGTCGGGCGCTCGCCCCAGCCGGCGAGCAGCTCGGCAGCTTTCCGGGTGGACGGAGCGTCGAAGCCGGAGCAGTCGAGGATCGCAAGCGTGCCGTTCGTCGCGTGCTGCGAGAGGACACCCCGCAGCGCAGTGCGACGCGCCTTGCGGTTGACCTTGACCTCGAAGCTGCGCATCCCGGGCGCGAAGGCGACGCCACCTCCCGTCCAATGCGGAGCCCGCGTGGTTCCGGCGCGAGCACGTCCCGTGCCCTTCTGCCGCCACGGCTTGGAGCGGCCGCCGGCGACGAGGCCGCGGCTCTTGGTGCCCTTGGTGCCCGCGCGCGCGGCGTTCAGCTCGGCGCGAACCGTCTCGTGCACGAGGTGCGGATGCACCTCGACGGCGAACACGTCGGCGTCGAGCGTGATCTCCTGCGACTTCGAGCCGCCGAGCACGGATGCCTTGGGAGCTGCCATCACGCGCTCCGGATCTCGACGATGCCACTCGCCGGGCCCGGAACCGAGCCCTTGACGAGGAGCAGATTGCGTTCGACGTCCACCTCGTGCACGACGAGGCCGGGCTGCGTGACGCGCGTGCCGCCCATGCGGCCGGACATCTTCATGCCCTTGAACACCCGCGACGGATACGCGGACGCGCCGATCGACCCCGGCTGGCGGACGTTGTGCGAGCCGTGGGAGACGGGCCCGCGCGTGAACCCGTGGCGCTTGATGGTTCCCTGGAAGCCCTTGCCGACCGAGATGCCCGAGACCTTGATCTTGTCGCCCGGCTCGAACGACTCGACGGTCACCGTGTCGCCGACCGCGGCCTCGACGTGGCCGCGCAGCTCGACGAGATGCCGGTGCGGCGCGACTCCTGCCTTCTGCAAGTGCCCCACCTCGGCCTTGGAGAGCTTCTTCTCCGCCACCGCGTCGAAGGCGAGCTGCACCGCCTCGTAGCCGTCGATCTCGGCCGTCTTCACCTGCACGACCGGGCACGGGCCGGCTTCGATCACGGTGACCGGCGTCATCACGCCGGTGTCCGGGTCGAAGACCTGGCTCATGCCGAGCTTCTTGCCGAGGATCCCCTTCATCGTCCCGATCGCCTAGAGCTTGATCTCGATGTCGACGCCGGCGGGGAGGTCGAGCCGCATCAGCGAGTCGACCGTCTTCGGCGTTGGGCTGTGGATGTCGATCAGGCGCTTGTGCGTGCGCACCTCGAAGTGCTCGCGCGAGTCCTTGTCGATGAAGGGGCTGCGGATCACGCAGTAGACGTTCTTCTCGGTCGGCAGCGGCACGGGGCCGGTGATCGTGGCCCCGGTGCGCTGCGCCGTCTCGACGATCTGCGACGCCGAGCGGTCCACCTGCTGGTGGTCGTAGCCCTTCAGTCGGATTCGGATCTTCTGTTGCGCCATGTGTCTGGAATGAGTAGGGGCGAGTTGCCTCGCCCCTACGCGATGATCTCCGTGACGACGCCGGCCCCGACCGTGCGCCCGCCCTCGCGAATCGCGAAGCGGAGGCCCTGGTCCATGGCGATCGGCTGGATGAGGTTGATCTCCATGTTCGTGTTGTCGCCGGGCATGACCATCTCCTGCCCCTCGGGCAGCGCGATCGAGCCGGTGACGTCCGTCGTGCGGAAGTAGAACTGCGGCCGGTAGCCGTTGAAGAACGGCGTATGGCGCCCGCCCTCGTCCTTCGAGAGGACGTACACCTCGGCCTTGAAGTGCGTGTGCGGCGTGATCGAGCCCGGCTTCGCGAGCACCTGCCCGCGCTCGACCTCCTCGCGCTTGACCCCGCGCAGCAGTGCGCCGGCGTTGTCGCCTGCCTGCGCGTAGTCGAGCGTCTTCAGGAACATCTCGAGCCCGGTGACCGTGGTCTTCTGGGTCTCCGGGTGGATGCCGACGATCTCGATCTCCTCGCCGACCTGGAGCTTGCCCTGCTCGATGCGCCCTGTGACGACCGTGCCGCGACCCGTGATCGTGAACACGTCCTCGATCGGCATGAGGAACGGCTTGTCGACGTCGCGGACCGGCTCGGGAATGTACGAGTCGACCGCAGCCATGAGCTCGAGGATCTTGGGCGTCCACTCGGCGTCGCCCTCGAGCGCCTTCAGCGCGGACACCTGGATGACCGGGATGTCGTCGCCCGGGAACTCGTACTTGGAGAGGAGCTCGCGCACCTCCATCTCGACGAGCTCGAGCAGCTCGGGATCGTCGACCATGTCGGCCTTGTTCAGCGCGACGACGATCGAGGGGACCTCGACCTGGCGGGCGAGGAGGATGTGCTCGCGCGTCTGCGGCATCGGGCCGTCGGCCGCGGATACGACGAGGATGGCGCCGTCCATCTGGGCGGCACCCGTGATCATGTTCTTGATGTAGTCGGCGTGACCCGGGCAGTCGACGTGCGCGTAGTGGCGGTTCTCGGTCTCGTACTCGACGTGTGCCGTGTTGATCGTGATCCCGCGCTGGCGCTCTTCCGGTGCCTTGTCGATCTGGTCGAAGGACGTCGCCTCCGTGTCCGTCCCGGACTCGGCGAGAACCTTCGTGATCGCGGCTGTGAGCGTCGTCTTGCCGTGGTCGATGTGGCCGATCGTGCCGACGTTGACGTGCGGCTTGGTGCGCTCGAACTTCTGCTTGGCCATCTGCTCCTATCCTCCGAGCTCGTCTTCCATGATTACGGTGTCTTCTCGCCCCCCACGATCGACTCCGCGATCGTGGCCGGAACTTCCTCGTACCGATCGAACTGCATGCTGAACGTCGCGCGTCCCTGGCTCATCGAGCGCAGGTCGGTCGCATAACCGAACATCTCCGCGAGCGGAACGCTCGCGCGGATCGACTGCGACCCGCCGACCGGCTCGAGCTCTGCAACCCGGCCGCGACGGCCGTTCAGGTTACCAATGACGTCGCCGAGGTACTCCTCCGGCGTCACGACCTCGACGGCCATGACCGGCTCGAGGAGTCTCGGCCTCGCCCGCTTCATGCCGTCCTTGAACGCCATCGAGCCGGCGATCTTGAAGGACCGCTCGCTCGAGTCGACCTCGTGGTACGACCCGTCGACGAGCTCGACCTTGATGTCGACGACCGGATAGCCGGCGAGGACGCCCGAGCTCATCGCCTCGGCGATGCCCTGGTTGACGGCCGGGATGTACTCCTTCGGGATCTTCCCGCCCACGATCTTGTCCACGAACTCGTAGCCTTCGCCCGGATTCGGGTAGAGGTGGATGATCACGTCGCCGTACTGGCCCGACCCGCCGGTCTGGCGCACGAACTTGCCCTGGATCTTCTCCGCGGGCTGGGTGATCGTCTCGCGGTAGGCGACCTGCGGCCGGCCGACGTTGCCGTCGACGCCGAACTCGCGCAGGAGGCGGTCGACGATGATCTCGAGGTGGAGCTCGCCCATCCCTGCGATGAGCGTCTGTCCCGTCTCCTCGTCGGACGAGACTCGGAACGTCGGGTCCTCGTCGGCGAGCCGCTGTAGTGCCTGCGCGAGCTTGTCCTGGTCCGCCTTCGTCCTCGGCTCGATGGCCACCGAGATGACCGGGTCCGGGAACGACATCGACTCGAGGACGATGGGTGCGGAGTCGACGGCGAGCGTGTCTCCCGTCGTTGTCGCCTTGAGCCCGACGGCCGCGGCGATCTCGCCGGCGGCGATCTCCTCGCGCTCCTCGCGGTGGTTCGCGTGCATCTGGAGGATGCGGCCGATGCGCTCGGTCTTGCCGTTGGTCGTGTTGAGGACGCGGTCGCCCGCCTTGACCTGCCCCGAGTACACGCGGAAGTAGGTCAGCCGCCCCACGTAGGGATCGCTCATGACCTTGAAGGCGAGCGCGGCGAACGGCGCGTCCGGGTCGGCTGCGCGCGTCGCCTCCTCGTCCTTCTTGGGATCGAGGCCCTGGACGGGCGGGACGTCGAGCGGGCTCGGCAGGTAGTCCACGATCGCGTCCAGGAGTGCCTGCACGCCCTTGTTCTTGAACGCGGAGCCCGCGAGCACCGGGGTTATACGCGACCGGACAGCGTCCCCGCACGGAGCGCGCGCCGGATCATCTCGGGCGTCACGGCGCTCTCGTCCTCGAGATACGTCTCCATGAGCTCGTCGTCGAACTCGGCGATCGCGTCGATCACGGAGTGGTGCCCCGCCTGGGCGGCATCGACGAGCTGAGCCGGGATCTCCTCGATCGTGAACTCGGTTCCGAGGACGTTCGCGTACGTGATCGCCCGCATCTCGACGAGGTCGACGATCCCGGAGAAGTGCTCCTCGCTCCCGATCGGGAGATGAACGGGGACGGGCGTCGCGCCGAGGCGGTCCCGCATCGACTGCACGGCGGCGTCGAAGTCGGCGCCGGTGCGGTCCATCTTGTTGATGAACGCGATGCGCGGAACGGCGTAGCGGTCGGCCTGCCGCCAGACCGTCTCGGACTGCGGCTGCACGCCGGCGACGGAGTCGAAGACGGCGACCGCGCCGTCGAGGACGCGGAGGCTCCGCTCGACCTCGACGGTAAAGTCCACGTGCCCGGGCGTATCGATAATGTTGATCCGATGGTCGCGCCACTCCGCGGTCGTCGCAGCCGACGTGATGGTGATGCCGCGCTCCTGCTCCTGCGCCATCCAGTCCATCGTCGCGGCGCCCTCGTGCACCTCGCCCATCTTGTGGGTGCGACCGGTGTAGTAGAGGATCCGCTCGGTCGTCGTCGTCTTGCCCGCGTCGATGTGGGCCATGATCCCGATGTTCCGGACGCGGTCGAGGCCGACCGGTGTGGCTACGACGGACATGACGTGCCTACCAGCGGTAGTGCGCGAAGGCCTTGTTGGCCTGCGCCATCCGGTAGATGTCGTCCTTCTTCTTGAAAGCGCCGCCCTGCTGGTTCAGCGCGTCGACGAGCTCGCCCGACAGCTTGGCCGGCATGCCCTTCTCGCGTCGCTCGCGCGCGTTCTGCACGATCCAGCGGAGCGCGAGCGTCCGCGCTCGGCGCTGGGGCACCTCGACAGGCACCTGGTAGTTCGCGCCGCCGACGCGGCGAGACCGCACCTCGAGCACGGGCGTGACGCTCTTCACCGCCTGCTCGAGGATCTCGAGCTGCGGCTTGCCCGTCTTCTCGGAGGAGATCGCGAGTGCGTCGTAGACGATGCGCTCGGCGACGGACTTCTTGCCGTTCAGCATCAGCCGGTTCACGAGCTGCGTGACGAGCACCGAGCCGTGAACGGCGTCGGGCTCGAGCTGGCGAGGCTGGATCTCTGCGCGGCGGGGCACGGTTACGCCTTCTTCGCGCCGTACTTCGAGCGCGCCTGGCGACGCTCGGTTACTCCCGCGGAGTCGAGACCACCGCGGATGACCTTGTACCGGAAGCCCGGAAGGTCCCTGACGCGGCCGCCGCGGACGAGGACGACCGAGTGCTCCTGGAGGTTGTGACCCTCGCCCGGAATGTATGCCCCGACCTCGACACCGTTGGTGAGCCGGACGCGCGAGACCTTCCGCAGCGCGGAGTTCGGCTTCTTCGGAGTCGTCGTGTAGACGCGCGTGCAGACGCCGCGCTTCTGCGGCGCTCCCCGGAGGGCGGGCGTCTTGGCCTTCGCCTTCGGGGTCTTCCGGCCCTTCCGGACGAGCTGGTTGACTGTGGGCACGCGCTGCTCCTACTCGTGGTCGTCGGACTTCTGAAGGATTTGCCGGCAGACAGGCGGAGCCCGCCGACAGGCCGCAGGATGGTAGCAAAGCCTCTTCTCGCGCGCCCGTAGCCAAGCGGCAGCCAGCCGCTTATGGTGCGCCGGGAGGAGTAATTGGGGACGAGAGGGTGACTGCGATCGTCGCGGTATCTGCCGCGGCTCTCGGCGTCGCGATCGCGCTGATCGCGTCCCGGTATCTGCGCCTGCGCGCGGACCGGCGGATGGACGCCCTGCTCACGCGCGTCGACGAGCACATGGGGGCGATCTCTCGGAGCGTGTCGACGGCGGTCGAGCGCTCGGTCGAGATTCACGAGGAACGCCGCCGAGCGCTCCCGCTCACACTCGACTTCGGGGAGCTCGTGGACGCGCTCGTCACGGAGGCGGCGACCCGCGCCGAAGCGGCGGCGGTCGTGGTTCGCGTCGACGGGCCAGGCGGGCAACCGGCGACCTCGGCGTACGGCGCGGCGGTCGACGACGCGCTGCTCGAGACGACGCTCGGACCGCAGGGAGCGCGACCGTCTCGAGCGACGACGATGGACTGGACCTACGACGCACCCGACGACGCCGAGGACGGAGCCTTCAGGTCCGCGCTCGTGGTCCCCATCGTCGAGAGCGACACGGTCACCGGAGCGATCGCAGCGTTCGCCGCCACCCGAGATGCGTTCGGGCCCGAGATCAAGCGAGCCCTGACCAGCCTGTCCGACGAGGCCGGCCCGGTGCTCGCCCAGGCTCGACGCTTCTCCGACGTCGAGTCGCGTGTCCTCGTCGACCCCGCGACCGGCGTCCCCAACCGACGCGGCTACGAGGTCGAGCTCGCTCGCGAGGTCGCCCGCGCACGCCGTACGGGCCGTCCGCTCTCGTTGATCCTTCTCTCCGTCGGGAACGGCACGACGTCGACCTCCGGTTCTGACGGCGGCGGCGTCGCCGTGCTCGTCGACCGGCTGGCCCGCACGGCGCGCACGACCGACGTCGCCTGCCGCCGAGACGCAGCGCCAGCTCGCGGTCCTGCTTCCCGAGACACAGCGAGCAGGCGCCGACCGCTTCGCGTCGCGCCTCCGAGCCGGGACCCAGCACGCTCTCGAGGGCGCGGTCGCAGCCCACGTTCGCCGTCGGCATCGCCGAGTGGCGGCCGAGCGAGTCGATCGAGGAGCTCGACGCTCGTGCGGCCGCCGCGCTCGAAGGTGCGGCCACCGCCCGTCGCGCTGCAGCAACCGCCCCGCCTGCGCGAGGCCGAAGCGCTCGAGCCTGTCGAGGTCACACCGCGCCCGGACGTTCTCGAAGCCCTCGCACGCTCCGTCGACGAGGCACACCGGCACGACCGGACGTTGGCACTCCTCGTGCTCGACGTCGACGACCTCGCGGCCGTCGCCGACCGCCACGGACCGGATGCAGCGGCCGTCGTCGTCACCGACCTTTCGCGCCGGCTGAACGAGAGCCTCGGGGAGGGCGCGGTTCGCCGTATCGGCGTCGACGAGTTCGCGGTGATCCTCTCCGGAGCGACCGTCGACGATGCCGAGGCGCTGCTCGGAACCGTGCAGGCGTCGCTCCACGAGCGCCCGCCTCCGGACGTCGAGCGAATCACTCTGTCCGCGGGGATCACGGGGCTCACGGAGACGGACGACGCGGGCAGCGCGCTCGGTCGCGCGGAGCAGGCGCTCTGGCAGGCGAAGCAAGCGGGCCGGGGAACCGTCGTCATCGCGATGACGAATCCCGGCAACGCTTCCTAGTCAGGCCGAAAGTACTGGGTCGGCGTCCAGCTTCGTGAGTACAGTGCGCCGGGGTACCTCGATCGAGGCTTGCATCCCCCGTTTGCGTGAGTACAAGGTGAGTGGAATTCCCGGGAGGAGTGGGTTGTCGGCGTGGTGACGACGGTCGTGATCGTCGCCGTGGCTGTCGTAGCCGCGGTGCTGTTGCTGGTGGGCATCGTGGCTCTGCGTCGGCGCCCGCCGAAGGACGACGGCCAGGAGCTCGTGAAGGTGGTCAGCGAGATGCGCGTGAAGATGGACGAGCTCTCGCAGGATCTGTCGATGGCGCTCGACCGCGCGGAGCGCGAGAGCAAGCGCAACCGGCTGTTCGGCGAGCTCGGAGGCTCGATCGACCTCGAGGAGCTGATGGATCGCGTGCTCGACGCGGCCATGGAGATGCCCGGCATCGACGCGGCGATGATGGTCGTCGAGCGCCAGGACGGGGCTCCCGCAGTCGTCACCAGAGGGATGACGCCGCAGGAGTCCGATCGACCGCCGACCTCGGGCGTCTCGGGCGCGCTGCCCGGGACGATCACCGTCAGCTACCGCTACGGACGAGATCGCGAGCCCCCGGACACGGACCTCATCCGAGGCGGCGCGTTCGTCCCGCTCATGGGTCGTGAGCTTCGTCCCGTCGGCACGCTCTCGCTGTTCTGGCGGGACGCCGACCACGAGCCGAGCACGGAGGAGATCGAGCAGGTGGAGAGCCTGGCCGCGAGCGCCATTCCCTCCATCGAGAACGCGCGGCGGTACGGCGAAGCGCGCAAGCTCGCCGAGACGGACGCGCTCACCGGCCTCTTCAACCAGCGCTTCTTCAACGAGACGCTTCGCCGTGAGGTGACCCGTGCGCACCGCTACCAGCGCAGGCTCACGCTCATGGTGTTCGACCTCGACGACTTCAAGTCGATCAACGACCAGATCGGGCACCTGGCCGGGGATCGCGTCCTCGCCCAGGCGGCCGACCGGCTCCGTGAGGCCGTTCGCTCCGTCGACGTCGCCTGCCGGGTCGGCGGTGACGAGTTCGCGGTGATCATGCCGGAGTCGTCCGCCGAGGACGGCGAGCAGCTCTTCCGGCGCGTGCACAACTCGATGCGCGGTACTGCGCTCGGGGCCGACGACGAGCGCCTGAAGCTCTCGTGCGGGATCGCCGAGCTCCAGCACGGAGACACGCCGGCGAGCATCTTCGAGCGCGCCGACACCGCCCTCTACCGCGCCAAGGAGATGGGCAAGGACCGCGCGGACGTCGCCCGCGGAACCGAAGGCCGAACGGCCGAGCCCGGCTAGCGACGCGACTCGTGCGACGAGGCGTTGCCGCGCCGCGGCGGCGATCCGTCCGCGCGCTGCGGCGCGACGAACACCGTCGCCGGCCGCGGGAGCGGCTCGCGACAGCGGGACGACGCGCTCGGACGGCGGCGAACACCGCAGCGCGTCGGAGGCTCCCGTCACGGCGCACGACCCATACGCCGTACGGCTTCCCCGCGGGAGCCCGCCAGCCGCTGCGAACCACGATCGCCGCGCGACCCCCGCTGCCCACGGCGAGCACGAGCCGACCCGCCGCGCCCGAGAACGGAATCCGCTGCGTGCTCGGCTTCGCGAGGAACAGGACCGTTCCCCGATCGATTCGCGTCGGGCGCACTCGCCCGCGCCGAAGTCGGCTGCGCGACGATCGAGTCGTCGTCATCGCGCCCCGCGGACCACGACCGCGGCGCCACCGAGCACCATCGCCCCGAGACCCGCGAGCAGAGCGAGACGCCGCGAGCACCGTCGGGGACCTCCGGCGGCTGCGCGCTGCATGGGCTCCGCGTCGGACAACGACACGCCCGCTGGGACGATCGACTCGAGGTCGAGCGCGCGAATCGCAGGCGTCTCCGGCGTCCCAGCCATCGGTCGCGGTCACGTTAGCGACCGGTCCTGTCGGCGCACGGGCGCCGACCGACGCCCCCGCTAGAACTAGCCGGCGTGCCACAGGACGAGATCACTGTCGCGCTCTACTCGGGCGCTCTCGCGCTCGGGCTCCTCTGTCTCACCCTCTTCGTGCTCGCCTTCCGGCGGATGCTCAGCCGCCACGAGGAAGTGGTGACGGTGATGATGCACCGCTACGACGAGCGTCTCGCCGAGTTCGCCCAGACGCTGAACGACGCGCTCAATCAGACGCTTCCCGCACGGATTCTCGCGGCCATCTCCGGAGCGCCGTTGGCATCCCAGCCGGAGAACGAGATTCCCGATCATTCGAGCGTCATGCGGGTCCTGGAGCTCGCGCGCGAGCGGACCTCGGCAGACGCAGCCGTCGCTGTCGTCGGAACGGCGAGCGAGCCGATCCTCGCGACCGTCGGTCTCTCGCAGACGGAAGCGGCGCAGGTCGGCGGCCTCGGCGTCCCCGACTATCGCGGCGCGCGGGCGATCCAGGTCTCGTTCGCGGGGGACGACTCGCCGTCGCGGAGCGATCCGATCCGCTCCGGCCTCGCCGTCCCGCTGCTCGACTCGCCGAACGAACCGGGCATGCTGGCGGTCCTCACGCGGACGCCGAACCGCCGCTTCAGTGAGATCGACATCACGTCGCTCGAGGACGTGCTCAGCGTCACGCGGCCGGGACTCGAGACGCACGCTCGAGCTGCGCGAGCCCGACCCGGTGCCGGAGCGTGATCCGCTGACGTCGCTGTACGACCGGCCCGCGTTCCATGCTCTCCTGGAGCGCGAGATCGGCCGCGCGCGGGGACGGCGCGAGGTACTCGGCCTGCTCATGCTCGACGTCGACCGCCTGACCAAGCTCAATGCGAAGCTCGGCCAGCTCGCCGCCGACGGCGTGCTCGCGAAGATCGCCGGTGTCCTGAACGACGTCGCGGGACCGAGGGACCTTCCGTGTCGCGTGGGAGGCGGGCGCTTCGGCGTCGTCGTCTCGCAGGGCGACAGTCGCGACGCCGAGCGGCTGTTCGAGCGCATGCAGGCGGCGCTGCGCGAGCGACCGATCCCGGACGTCGGCGTCATCACGGTGTCGGGTGGCGTGGCCGAGCTGCTTCCGGCCGACGACGCGATCGGGCTGATCGTCCGTGCGGATGCCGCCCTCGACCTCGCGAAGAGCTCCGGCCGCGACATGGTCGTCACGGCCGCGAAACGCTGATCTCCTACGCAGCGAGAATCCCTAAAGGCGGCCGCGTTCGCGGCCGCGCGTGGTCGCCGGCTCAGCCCTGTCTTCGGGTCGCCGCCCACGCGGTCCACGGTGCCTCGTGCAGCGACAGGAACGGCGCGTATGCGGAGAGCGTGACCACGCCGAGCTCGGGTAGACGATCGCGCTCGCAGACGAGCTTGCTCGCCGCGGCTTTCTGCATGCGGATCGTCCAGGCTCCGTAGGCGTCTGCGCGCCGCTCTGCCCGAAGCTCGCGCGCGATCGCGGACCGGCTGCTCTGGAGCGGCAGCGCGGCCAGCGCGGTCGAGTCGTCGGCGGCCGTGACCGTGAACCGTCCCTCCGCCGTTCGGATCGAGATCGGGCGTCCGGTCGGGATTCGGAAGACGGTGTCCGGGGCAGACGTCGCCAACGCAACACCCTTGCCTTCCGGGAGCCAGCTCGGAGCAGGAGAGACGGTCACCTCGCGCGCGAGAACCGGTGCGAAGGTCGCCCGAAAGCGGTTCACGTCCGCGTCGGTGATCCGAGACATGGTTAGCCGTTCGGCCAGCTCCGCGAACCTCAGCTCGTCGCCGAGTATCCCTCTGGCGACGGCGCGGCTCGCATCCGCGCTCGCGAGCGCCGCGCGGTAGGCACCCTCGTCGCCTCTGAAGCGCGCGCCGACGACTCGCTGCTCGAACGCGAGAACGTCCGTCGGCGAGACGGAACCGCGTTCTCGCTCCACCGCTCGCACCACGAGCGCCGTGAGCGCGAGCTCACGGTCTCCCGTGACCTTCGCGAGCGCGGCCACTCCTGCTGCCGTGAGCGGCGTCTTGCCGTAGACGCAGCGCGTGCCGGCCGCGAGGTTCAGCTGCCCCGTTCTGACGTCGGCGTCGAGCTCGTCACCGAGCGTCGCCGGCGCGTCGCACAGACTCGCATCGCGGGCCCACAACCAGACGCAGGCCGCGTACGTCTTGTCCGGGTCGTTCGAGCGCTCGTTGCGCTGGGCCCAGCCCCACGACCACAGATGAGCCAGCTCGAGCTCGCGGGCGACCTCGCGCACCGCGAGGGCCTGCCACTTCGCGACCTCGAACCAGCGCGACCGTGGCTTGAGCCCTTCGCGACCACCCGAGCCGGCTCCGGTCTGGAACCCGACCATGATCCCGATGCGAGAGGGCGGGATATTGAGCGCGAGCAAGCGTGCTGCCGACTGCCGATACCTCACGCGCAGCCGGCGCGAGCCGTTGATCGGCCCGTCACGCCAGATGAGGTTCGCGTTCGCGTAGTTCTCGAGGACGAGATCCGACACCGCCGCGACCGACTTCCACCAGGTCGCCGCGTCACCGCCCGTGAAGGGCGTGCTCGATACGAGCAGGGCAGGCCTTCCTCCACGCTCGTTGAGGCGAGTCACGAAGCGAAGGACGTTCGCGCGGTAGCGCTCGGCGGTCGGCGTCAACGGCGTTGGCAACGACGCGCCCCACAGCTCGTTCAGTGCGATGAGGGGTTGCTGACACCCGCTCACCGACACCGCGTAGTCGAAGAGCGAGTCCGCCCGGCGCTCGATCAGCGCGGCGTCGGCCGGTTCGGACGGGGTGCCGACGCGCTTGCGGAGGTACATGTCCCAATGCACTGTCGCGGCGCCCGACTCGCGCGCACCCGTGGCGACACCGGTGCCGCCGGTCGCCACCACGACGCCCGGCTTCGCGAAGCGCTCGCGCCAGAACGTGACGGAGCCGTCGGCGAAGTCGATCCAGACCGGCTGCGTCTCGGGAAGCCCACACGAGATCGCCGCGGTGCCGCTCGACGGCCAGGCGAGGATGGCGACCACTGCGGCCACGACCGCGATGAAAGCCCTGCACACGGGCATCAGGGGTAGCAGAAAGGGGAGGAAGGAGCCAGGGCTATCGAGCCCCTGACTCCCTCCTCGAGTGGCGTTACTCCTCCTCGGCAGGAGGCTCGAGCCCGGCGGCGTCACCGTCGGCGTCGAGCGACGGCTCTGCACCCAGTTGGCGATCGAAGGCTTCGAAGTCGAATCCCTCGCCCTCGCCGATCTCCTCGAGCGCGGCGAGCAACTCCGCCTCTGCCTCGGGGCGCGCGAACGTCACCGGCAGCGGCTCGGTCGGCTCGATGCCGATCTGGCGGTACTGCTTGAGGCCCGTCGCCGCCGGGATCAGCTTGCCGATGATCACGTTCTCCTTGAGGCCGTTGAGCCGATCGACCTTGCCCTCGATCGCCGCGTCGGTGAGCACCTTCGTCGTCTCCTGGAACGACGCCGCCGAGAGGAAGGACTCGGTTGCGAGCGACGCCTTCGTGATGCCGAGGATGATCGGCTCGAAGGTCGCCTGCTCGCCCTTCTCCTTCTTCACACGAGCGTTCTCCCGCTCGAGGACGACCTTGTCCGCAAGCTGTCCGGGTAGCAACGCCGTATCCCCGGCGCTCTCGATCCGCACCTTCTTCAGCATCTGGCGGACGATGAGCTCGATGTGCTTGTCGTGGATCTCGACTCCCTGCGACTTGTAGACCTTCTGCACCTCGGCGACGAGATACAGCTCGATCTCGGTGGCGCCCTTGAGCAGGAGTAGATCGGCCGGGTTCAGGGACCCCTCGTTCAGCGGAGTGCCCGCCTCGACCATCTGACCCTTCTTCACGAGCAGCCGTGTGCGGCGCGGGAAGCTGTACTCCTTCGCGTTCGGCAGCTCGCCGTCCGCGTCGAGCTCGGTCGGCGCCACGGAGACCTTGATCGTCCGCTCGCCGTCCTCGATGTCGACCTTGCCGGCGACCTCCGCCAGCGTGGCCGCGCCCTTCGGGTTCCGGGCCTCGAAGATCTCGACGACACGCGGAAGGCCGTGCGTGATGTCGTCGCCCGCGACGCCGCCCGTGTGGAACGTGCGCATCGTCAGCTGCGTACCCGGCTCGCCGATCGACTGGGCCGCGATGATGCCGACGGCATCGCCGATCTCGGTCATCCCGCCCGTCGCGAGGAAGGTCCCGAAGCACATCCGGCACAGGCCGTACTCACTGCGGCACTTCAACACCGATCGCACTGGAACGACCGTGGACTCGGCGCTCTCCGCGAGCTCGTCGACCAGCCGTCGCAGCTCGCTCGGCGTGATCTCGGCACCCTTCGCGACGATGACCGTCTTGCCGGGCTTGCCGTCCTTGAGGGGCTTGCGGATGTCGAGTGCGGCGACGCGTCCGGCGACGCTCTTGTTCGGCGCGTCGTCGAGGAAGAGCGGAACCTCGATGTAGTCCTCGGTCCCGCAGTCGTCCTCGCGGACGATGACGTCCTGCGACACGTCGACGAGACGCCGCGTCAGGTAGCCGGAGTCGGCGGTTCGGAGCGCCGTGTCCGCGAGACCCTTGCGGGCACCGTGCGTCGAGATGAAGTACTCGAGGACGCTGAGCCCCTCCATGAAGTTCGCCTTGATCGGCCGGGGAATGATCTGTCCCTTCGGATCGGCCATCAGGCCGCGCATCCCGGCGAGCTGGCGAATCTGGTTGAACGATCCGCGCGCTCCGGAGTTGGCCATCATGTAGATCGGGTTCGTCTGCTCGAGGTTGTTCATCATCCGATCGGCGACGTCGTCCGTGGCACGAGTCCAGATCGCGATGATCCTCTCGTCGCGCTCCTCCTCCGTCATGAGGCCACGGTCGTACTCACGCCCGACCTTGGTGACCTCCTCCTCGTAGCCTGCGAGGACCTCTTCCTTGTCGTCCGGGATGACGATGTCGTTCTTCGAGATCGTGATCCCGGCCCGAGTCGCGAAGCGGAACGTGACCGACTTGATGACGTCGAGGGCGGCCGCGATCGTGTTCGGCCCGTAGTGCTCGACGAGATCGCCGATGAAGGTGTCGAGCTCGCGCTTCGTAAGCGTCCGGTTGAGGAACGCGTGGTCCTCGAAGTCGCCGCGCGTGGCCTCGTCGAGGGCACGCTCGACCTCGGCGTTGAAGATGACCCGCCCGGGCGTCGTCACGATCCGCTCCCCGCTCCAGGTGTACTCGATCGGGTCCTGGTAGCCGACCGACTCCGATTCGAGCGCGAACTCGACGTCCTCCTCCGTCCGGAAGCGCTTGAGCCCCTTCACCTTGGCTGCCTTTGCAGCCTGCGCTGAGCTCATCGCTGCGAGATCGTGCGTGCAGTACGTGAGGAAGTACGCGCCAAGAACCATGTCCTGGCTCGGCGTCGCGAGCGGCCTGCCGCTCGCGGGCGAGAGGATGTTGTTGGACGACAGCATGAGCACCCGAGCTTCCGCCTGCGCCTCGGCGCTGAGCGGAAGGTGCACGGCCATCTGGTCGCCGTCGAAGTCGGCGTTGAACGCCTGACACACGAGCGGGTGCACCTGGATGGCCTTGCCCTCGACGAGCACCGGCTCGAACGCCTGGATACCCAGGCGGTGGAGCGTCGGCGCGCGGTTCAGGAGCACGGGATGCTCGGCGATGACCTCCTCGAGGACATCCCAGACCTCCGGGATCATCGACTCGACCATCTTCTTGGCGGCCTTGATGTTCTGGACCGCCTTGCGCTCGACGAGCCGGCTCATGATGAACGGCTTGAACAGCTCGAGCGCCATCAGCTTGGGCAGGCCGCACTGGTGCAGCTTCAGGTTCGGCCCGGCGACGATCACCGAGCGACCCGAGTAGTCGACGCGCTTCCCGAGCAGGTTCTGGCGGAAGCGACCCTGCTTGCCCTTGAGCATGTCGGAGAGCGACTTCAGGGGCCGGTTCCCCGGGCCCGTCACCGCGCGGCCGCGCCGGCCGTTGTCGAAGAGTGCGTCGACGGCCTCCTGGAGCATCCGCTTCTCGTTGTTGACGATGATCTCGGGCGCACCCAGGTCGAGCAGTCGCTTGAGGCGATTGTTGCGGTTGATGACGCGGCGATAGAGGTCGTTGAGGTCGCTCGTCGCGAACCGTCCGCCGTCGAGCTGCACCATCGGCCGGAGCTCAGGCGGAATGACCGGAACTGCCTCGAGGATCATCCAGTCCGGCTTGTTTCCGGACTTGATGAACGCCTCGACCACGCGGAGCCGCTTGATCGCGCGCTGCTGCTTCTGGCCCTTCGACGTCTTGATCGTCTCGCGCAGCGACAACGACTCCTCGTCGAGATCGAGATCGCGCAGGAGATCGCGCACCGCCTCGGCGCCCATACCGCCCTTGAAGTAGATCCCGAAGCCGTACGGCGACCCGAAGCGGTCCTTCAGCTCGCGGAAGATCTGCTCGTCGCCGACGATCATCTTCGGCTCGAGCTCCTTGAAGAGCACCCACGTCTGCTCGAGCCGGCGCACCGCGTCGACGGCGGCCTCCCGAGTGTCCTCGCGCCGGAGCTCCATGTCGGCGACCATCTCCCGGACCTTGAGAGCCCACTGGCTGATCGCGTCGAGGTCTTCCTTGCGCGTTCCCTCGACCAGGCAGAGGTCGTACGCAAGCTCGCGTACGGCGGCTGCGTCCAGCTCTGGGTCGAACCCGGCGAGGACGTCGGCCAGCAGTCCGTTGCCCGCCGCGCGGGCGCGCTCGAGGTTCTTTCGCTCGACCTCGGCCGTCAGCTCGGCGTCGTCACCGCTCAGCTCGGCGCCCGAGAGCAGCTCCTCCTGGATCTTCTTCAGGTGCTTGGTGATCGCGCCCTTCTTCGACCCGCTCGCCTTGGCCAGGTCGTTGCGAAGCGGTTCCAGCGCAGTCTCGATCTGGACTGCGGCGGCGGCGACCGACTCGACCTCGCGCGGCGCGAGGCGCCGGTCGTCACGGGTCGCGGTCTGCCGGACCAGCTCGCGCACGCGGCGAGGATCCTCGTTCGTCAGCGTCTTCGCGAGCTCGACGAACACGCCACCGCCGAAGCTCCGGATCTCCTCCAGCGGAGGCAGGGCAGCCTCCTCGGCCCAGTTGGAAAGGCCGCGGCCCCAGAAGTCGTCGTCCTCGTCGAAGTTGCGCTCCTTGCCTGCGGCGAAGTAGTCGCGCCGGCGTGCGAGGCGATCGTCGAGCCCCGACAGCGCCTCGTCGCGGTCGAGGTAGATCCGCTCGCTCTCGCCTGCGACCTTGTCTTCGAGGTCCGCGAGATCGGACTGTCGCTGCTCGCGATCGACCTGCGTGACGATCGAAGCGGCGAAGTAGAGGACCTTCTCGAGCTCGCGTGGAGCGATGTCGAGGAGATACCCGATGCGGCTCGGGACGCCCTTGAAGAACCAGATGTGCGAGACGGGCGCGGCGAGGTCGATGTGGCCCATGCGCTCGCGCCTGACCTTCTGGCGCGTCACCTCGACGCCACAGCGCTCGCAGATGATGCCCTTGTAGCGGACACGCTTGTACTTGCCGCAGTAGCACTCCCAGTCCTTGGTCGGGCCGAAGATGCGCTCGCAGAAGAGACCGTCGCGCTCGGGCTTGAGCGTGCGGTAGTTGATCGTCTCGGGCTTCGTGACCTCACCCGACGACCAGTCGCGGATCTGCTTGCTCGATGCGAGGCCGATCCGGATCGAGTCGAAGTCGTTGATGTCAGGACCGCGTCTGCCGTGTTCCATCGAGTCTCTCGAACCTCTCTCTCTTCAGTCTCTTCAGTGCGTGATGTGAGCGACTACTCGTCGACTTCGACGTCGGCGAGATCCGCCTCGACCGGCGCCGCCGTCTCCTCGACGTCCCCGAGCTCTTCGTCGGCGGCGAGCACCAGCTCTCCGCCCTCGTCGGCGTGCTCTTCGCCCTCCTCGACCTCCTCGGCCGTCGGCTGGCGAGCAGCTGCGCGCAGCGAGCCCGGCGACAGGTCGATCCCGAGCTCCTCGGCCGCGCGCAGGAGCTCGTCGTCCTCCTCGCGAACCTCGACCTCGCGGCCCTCGTCCGAGAGCACCTGGACGTCGAGCGCCAGCGACTGCATCTCCTTGAGCAGCACCTTGAACGACTCGGGGATCGACGGCTCGGCGATGTTCTCGCCCTTGACGATCGCCTCGTATGCCTTCACCCGTCCGATCGTGTCGTCGGACTTGATCGTGAGCATCTCCTGCAGCGTGTACGCGGATCCGTACGCCTCGAGCGCCCAGACCTCCATCTCGCCGAAGCGCTGCCCGCCGAACTGGGCCTTTCCGCCCAGCGGCTGCTGCGTGACGAGGGAGTACGGGCCCGTCGAGCGGGCGTGGATCTTGTCGTCGACCAGGTGGAGCAGCTTCAGGATGTACATGAAGCCGACCGTGACCTCCTGGGCGAACGGCTCGCCGCTCTTGCCGTCGTACAGCTGAACCTTGCCCGAGCACCGGTTGCCGCGGGCGGCCTTCTCGTCGACGACCATCCCGACTGCGCCGTTGGCGGCCTTCGCCAGGTCGACGAGCGCGTCGTCGACATCGCCCTCCGTCGCGCCGTCGAAAACGGGAGTCGCCACCGATCGCGGCTCGGGCGCGTTGATCGGAGCGCGCAGATTGACGGGATCGCCTTCGCCGAACACGCCGTGCGCGGCGGCCCAGCCGAGGTGCGTCTCGAGGATCTGGCCGATGTTCATCCGGCTCGGCACGCCGAGCGGGTTCAGGACGACGTCGACTGCACGACCGTCCTCGAGGAACGGCATGTCCTCTTCGGGGACGATCTTGGCGATGACGCCCTTGTTCCCGTGGCGCCCGGCGAGCTTGTCGCCTTCGGCGATCTTGCGCTTCTTGGCGACGTAGACCCGGACGAGCTCGTTCACGCCAGGCGGCAGATCGTCGCCGCCGTCGCGCGAGAAGGTCTTGACTCCGATGACCTTGCCACCCTCGCCGTGCGGGACCTTGAGGGAGGTATCGCGGACCTCGCGCGCCTTCTCCTTGAAGATCGCGCGGATCAGCTTCTCCTCGGCGGTCAGCTCGGTCTCGCCCTTCGGCGTGACCTTCCCGACCAGGAGGTCGCCGGAGCCGACCTCGGCACCGATACGGACGACGCCGCGCTCGTCGAGGTTCGCGAGCGACTCCTCCGAGCGGTTCGGGATGTCGCGCGTGATCTCCTCGTCACCGAGCTTCGTGGAGCGCGCGTCGATCTCGTACTCGTGGATGTGAATCGAGCTCAGCACGTCGTCCTTGACGAGGCGCTCCGAGATGACGATGGCGTCCTCGAAGTTGAAGCCCTCCCACGGCATGAACGCGACGAGGAGGTTGGCGCCGAGCGCGAGCTCACCGCCGTCGGTCGAGCTGCCGTCCGCGATCACCTCGCCCTTCTTCACCTTGTCGCCGAGGGTGACGACGGGCTTCTGATGGATGAGCGTGCCCTGGTTCGACCGCATGAACTTGGTCAGCGGGTACTCGTCACGCGAGCCACGGCCCTCGACGACGATGCGCTCGGCATCGACGTCGATCACCGTGCCGTCGCTGTTGGACAGAACGACATCGCCGGTGTCGACAGCCGCCCTGAACTCGAGGCCGGTGCCCACCAGCGGTGCCTGCGGGATCATGAGCGGAACGGCCTGGCGCTGCATGTTCGCGCCCATCAGCGCGCGGTTCGCGTCGTTGTGCTCGAGGAACGGGATGAGCGCCGTCGCCACCGACACGATCTGGGCCGGCGACACGTCCATGTAGTCCACGTCTTTCGGCGACACGATGACGGCCTCGCCCTCACGGGAGCGGCACAGCACCTGCTCGTTGAGGAACTTGCCCGTCTTCGGGTCGACCGGCTCCGAGGCCTGGGCGATCGTGAACTGACGCTCCTCGGCCGCGTCGAGGTAGATGATCTCGTCCGTCACCTTCGCGCTCTTCACGACGCGGTACGGCGTCTGGATGAAGCCGAACTCGGAGACGGTGGCGAACGACGCGAGCGAGCCCATGAGGCCGATGTTCGGGCCCTCCGGCGTCTCGATCGGGCACATCCGCCCGTAGTGCGTCGGGTGGACGTCGCGCACCTCGATCGGCGCGCGCTCGCGCGTCAGACCACCCGCACCGAGCGCCGACAGGCGGCGTCGATGGGTGAGGCCTGCGAGCGTGTTCGTCTGATCCATGAACTGCGACAGCTGCGAGGAGCCGAAGAACTCCTTCAGCGCCGCGACGACGGGCCGGATGTTGATGATCGTCTGCGGCGTGATCGTGTCGACGTCCTCGGTCGTCATGCGCTCCCGCACGACGCGCTCCATCCGGTAGAGGCCGACGCGGAAAGCCTCCTGGATGAGCTCGCCGGTTGTGCGGAGACGGCGATTGCCGAAGTCCTCGTACTCGTCGAGCTCGCCACGGACCGGATCGCGTGAGAGGAGCGAGGCCTCTGCGGCGAAGTCCTTGGAGTCCTCGGGCACGCCGAGCTTCGTCGGAAGGTCGACCAGCCGCTTGACGAGCGCGAGGATGTCCTCGGTCGTGAGGACGCGCGTGTCCTCGGGAACCTGGACCCCCAGGCGCTGGTTCAGCTTGTAGCGGCCGACCTTCGTCAGGTCGTAGCGCTTGGGATCGAAGAAGAGCGCGCGGAGAAGGTTGCGAGCGTTGTCGAGCGTGGGCGGCTCACCCGGCCGCTGCTTCTTGAAGACCTCGATGAGCGCCTCTTCCTCGCGCGTCGTCGGGTCCTTCTCGAGCGTGTTGGCGATGTAGATCGACCCGCCGAACAGCTCGAGGATCTTCTCGTTCGAGCTCGTGTCCAGCTGGAAGCCGGTCGACGGGTCCTCCGCGGGAAGCGCGCGCAGCAGCGTCGTGATCGGCAGCTTGCGCTTGCGGTCGATGCGGGCGAAGACCAGGCCCTTCTTGTCGACCTCGACCTCCAGCCACGAGCCGCGGGACGGCATCAGGTTCGCCATGAAGACCTGCTTCGTGGCGTCCTTGGGCTCCATCAGATAGGCGCCCGGGCTGCGGACGAGCTGCGTCACGATGACGCGCTCGGTGCCGTTGATGATGAACGTGCCCCAGGGCGTCATCATCGGGAAGTCGCCCATGAAGACCCGCTGCTCGCGGATCTCACCGGTCTCCTTGTTGACGAAGCGGACCGTGATCGAGAGCGGGACCTGGTAGGTCAGGTCCTTCTCGCGACACTCCTGGATCGAGAACTGCGGCTCACCGAACTCGTACTCGGCGAACTCGACCGCAAGCGTCCCCGTGTAGTCCTCGATCGGCGAGATGTCGTCGATCGTCTCGCGCAGGCCGTCCTTCAGGAACCAGTCGAACGACGCCTTCTGGATATCGATGAGGTCGGGGAGGTCGAGGACATGCTTCAGGCGCGAAAAGTTCTTGCGCGCGCGCGGCGCGACAGCAACGCTGCTCAAGTGCGAAAGCCTCCCTTAACTGCGTGCAGGTGAACGGGCAGGGTTGTACCGACGAAGCCTCGGCGGAACCCCGAAGGGTAGCGCACGAGCACACTCCACCGCAACCGCTCGGGAGCGGGTGGAATGCGTCTCGGGACAGGATAGCGGATGGGTCAAGCAGTGCGAGGGTGGTGCGGCCTCGTGTGCCGGGCCGCACCTCCTCGCGAACGACCGGGCTACTTCAGCTCGACGCCGGCGCCGGCCTCTTCGAGCTGCGCCTTGATCGACTCGGCCTCGTCCTTCGCGGCGCCTTCCTTGACCGGGCCGGGTGCGCCGTCGACGAGATCCTTCGCCTCCTTGAGCCCAAGGCCGGTGATGGCACGGACGACCTTGATCACCTGGATCTTCTTGTCTCCTGCGCCCGTCAGGATCACGTCGAACGAGTCCTTCTCCTCGGCTACCACGGCACCGTCACCGCCGGCAGCGGGAGCCGCGGCGACCGCGACCGGAGCGGCGGCGGTCACGCCCCACTCCTCCTCGATCGCGTTCTTGAGCTCGACGAGCTCGAGCACGGTCATCTTCCCGAGCGAGTCGAGAACCGTCTTCACGTCAGTTGCCATCGTCTTCCTCCTCTTGTTCCTCAGTTTGTTCTGGAGCTGCGTCGCCTTCTGGGGCGGCAGCGAGGCCGCTCGTCCGCCGCGACGCTCGGCACTTCAGCTGCGTTCATGGCGTCCTCGTCACCAGCCGGTTCTGCAGTCTCGGGCACCGCTTCCGCGGCAGGCTCGACGACCTGGCCCTCGGCCTCGAGCTGCTTGATGCGTGCCTCGACGAGGCCGTGGAGATCTCGCAGCGGCGCGGACACGAGTGCGAGGAGCTGAGTCAGCGGAGCGACGATCGCTCCGACGAGCTGACCTCGCAGGACGTCGACCGGTGGCAGCGTCGCGAGCCGGTCGACCTCTTCGCCCGAGAGCGCCTTCCCTTCGAGGATGCCGCCGCGCATGGTCAGGACGTTCGTCTCCTTCGCCGTCGTCGCGAGCGCCTTGGCGACCGCGGCGGGATCGCCCGACGCCTCGACGAACGCGATCGCGGTCGGGCCTTCGAGCATGACCAGGAGCGCATCGGCGCCCGCCTCCTCGGCCGCGCGCCGCGTGAGCGTGTTCTTGACGATGCGAAAGCGCGCGCCGTGCGGGATGAGCTGGTCGCGCAGCGCCTCGAGCTGCTTGTTCGTGAGGCCGCGATAGTCCGCGACGATGAGCGTGTCCGCCGACCGAAGCTCTTCGGCGACCTCCGCGATGATGCGTTCCTTGTCCGTCTTCAGCACGTCATGTTCCTCTCTCGAACGACGAAACCCGCGCGAGGCGGGTTCGATCGTGCGTTGAACGCACTGACGGAACCTGCCTCGACCGGACCTACGCCCGGACCGAGTGATCGCGGGCTGCCGGTTGTCTGCGGCGGGATTCGAAGGGTTGCTAGGCCGAGACTGTAGCCGCCTCCAGCTCGTCCGCGACGTCCTTGGTGATAGTCGAGTCCACGTGCACGCCGGGACCCATCGTGGTGGTCAGCGTGATCTGCCTGATGTAGCGCCCCTTCGCAGCAGACGGCTTCGCCCGCACGATCTCGTCGAGGAGCGCGGCGTAGTTCTCGAGCAGGGCACGCTCCTCGAAGCTGCGCTTCCCGATCGGGACGTGCACGTTGCCCCCGCGATCGGTGCGGTACTCGAGCTTGCCGGCCTTGGCGTCCGAGACCGCCTTCCCGATGTCCATCGTGACCGTGCCCGTCTTCGGGTTCGGCATGAGGCCACGAGGGCCGAGGACGCGACCGAGCTTGCCTACGACGCTCATCTGGTCCGGTGTGGCGATGGCGACGTCGAAGTCGAGGAAGCCCTCCTCGATCTTGGTCGCGAGATCTGCGGTTCCGACGACGTCCGCACCTGCGTTCTCCGCCTCGCGGGCCTTCTCGCCGTCGGCGAAGACCGCGACGCGCACGTCCTTCCCGATTCCGTGCGGGAGCATGATCGTGCCGCGCAGCTGCTGGTCGGCGTGACGGACGTTGAGGCCGAGGCGGAAGTGCGCCTCGACCGTCTCGTCGAACTTGGCGGGTGGGCTGTCCATGATGAGCCGGAGCGCTGCGAGCGGCGTGTATGCCTGCTCGCGGTCGATCGTCTCGAATGCCGTGCGATAGCGCTTGCCGTGGCTGCTCATGGCGTGTCCACTCCCATCGAGCGGGCGGTGCCCGCGATCACCTTCATGGCTTCCTCGACGTCACGGGCGTTGAGGTCCGGCATCTTCGTCTCGGCGATCGAGCGCAGCTGCGCCTCGGTGAGCCGCCCGACCTTGGCGCGGTTCGGCTCGCCCGAGCCCGACTCGAGTCCGAGGGCTTCCTTGATGAGCACCGCGGCAGGCGGCGTCTTCGTGATGAACGTGAACGAGCGATCCTCGAAGACGGTGATCTCCACCGGGATGATGCGGCCGTTCTCGTGCGCCGTCTGGGCGTTGTACGCCTTGCAGAACTCCATGATGTTGACGCCGTGCTGGCCGAGCGCAGGGCCGACCGGCGGCGCAGGGTTCGCCTGCCCGCCCGGGATCTGCAGCTTGATGAGTGTTAGGACCTTCTTCGCCATCAGTCGATCTTCTTCACCTGGTCGAAGCCGAGCTCGACGGGGACCTGCCGCTCGAAGATGTCGACGAGTACCTTCAGCTTCTGCGCGTCCGCGTTCACGTCGACGATCTCCCCGTCGAAGTCGGATAGGGGGCCGGACGTCACCTTCACGGACTCGCCGAGCGAGAACTCGACCTGGGACTTCACCGCAGGCCCGCCGCCGGCAGGCGCACCGTGGTACAGGATCCGGTCGACCTCGGGCTGCGAGAGCGGGACGGGCTTCGTCCCGGCGCCGACGAAACCCGTCACGCCGGGCGTGCCCTTCACGACCGTCCACGACTCGTCCGACATGTTCATGTTCACGAGCACGTAGCCGGGAAGCACGCGCTTCTCGGTCTGCACCTTCTGCCCGTCCTTCGTCTCGATCACCTGCTCCGTCGGCACGACGACGCGCCGGAAGGCCGGCTGCTGGTTCATCGAGACGATGCGGTGCTCGAGATTGGTCTTCACCTTGTTCTCGTGCCCGGAGTAGGTGTTGATCACGTACCAGAGGAACATCAGCGACCTCTAGAGGAGAACGCGGTCGACGAAGGGACGGAAGACCTGGTCGAGACCCCAGAGGTACGCACCGACGATGACGCAGGCGATGATCACGACGACGACGCCCTGAAACGTCTGCCGGCGGCTCGGCCAGTCGACCTTGCGCAGTTCGGCGTAGGACTCGCGCACGAACTGCCCGCGCTGCTGCTCGGTCTTGCGTCCCGTCTGCTGCTTGACGGGCTGCTGGGACGGCCTGACCTGTGCCGCGCGCCCGCGGCGCGAGGTCGGGGCGGCGCTTTCGCCCGCGGCAGCGCGCGCGGCGCGGCGCTGCTTGCGCGTCTCGCCCGCCATCTACCTCGTCTCCCGATGCACGGTGTGCTTGGCGCACCAGCGGCAGTACTTGCGGAACTCGACCCGGTCCGGGGAGTTCCGCTTCGACTTCTCGGATTGGTAGTTGCGCCGCTTGCAGTCTGTGCAGGCGAGCGTGATCGCGACTCGGACTCCGGTTGCCATTCTCTTCTTCGGTTCGGGGTGGGACGAAAAGGGTGTTCGAGTAGCGGCGGCAGGACTCGAACCTGCGACACGCGGATTATGATTCCGCTGCTCTAACCAACTGAGCTACGCCGCCGCGCGGGCGAGAGTGTAGCAAGGCTCCTTTTGCGCAAGACCGCAATCCGCCAGCGCGGAGTTCCGGTCGCGCGAAACCCTGAAGCGAGGCCGCAAGCGGCCGCGGTCGCAGCCAAGCGTGCCCGCCGACCCCCTCACTAGCATCGCCGCCGTGATTCGCATCCCTCCGCAACGGGGTGGCTGGCTCGAGGTGATCTGCGGGCCGATGTTCAGCGGCAAGAGCGAGGAGATGATCCGCCGACTCCGTCGCGCCGAGATCGCCGGCCAGCGCGTCCGCATCTTCAAGCCGTGGATCGACGACCGCTACGACGCGACCGACATCGTCAGCCATGCCGGCGCCCGCATGCAGGCCGAGCCCGTGACCTGTGTACGAGACGTCGTCGAGCAGGCGGCGGGCTTCGACGTCGTCGGCATCGACGAGGTGCAGTTCTTCGAGGCGGAGATCGTCGCCTGCGCGCTCGACCTCGCCGAGCGTGGCGTCCGCGTGGTGGTCGCAGGGCTCGACCAGGACTTCCGGCGACTCCCCTTCGGCCCGATGCCGGAACTCCTGTCTCATGCCGAGTTCGTCGACAAGCTGCAAGCCGTCTGCCATCGCTGCGGCGGGCCGGCGACGACGACGCAGCGCCTGGTCGACGGGCTACCCGCTCCCTACTCGGGCGAGACGGTCGTCGTCGGGGCTGCCGAGCAGTACGAGGCCCGCTGTCGCGGGTGTCACGAGGCCGGCGTGGGCGCCGCCTCGCTGGTCGCTGCCTAGCCCCCGCGCAGCGCGGCAACCCCCGCGCACACCGCGAACGCCCCTGCCGCGACGAGCACGATCGTCCCACCGGGAGGCAGGTCGCCGTAGAACGAGATCGTGAGCCCGGTCAGGGCGGACGCGAGCCCGATCCCCATGGCCAGAAGGAGTGTCGAGCGCATGCTCCACGCCACGCGGCCGGCCGCGCTGACGGGGAGCACCATGAGCGCGGCGACGAGCAGGATCCCGACGACCCGCATCGAGAGGGCGACGGTGACGGCAGCGAGCGCCGCGAGCGCGATGTTGAACGCGCTGATCGGCACGCCGGCCACGCGCGCGCCCTCCTCGTCGATCACGATTCCGGCCAGCGGGCGATAGAGCAGGCCGACGAGCGCGAGCCCGGCCGCACCGAGCACGGCGATAAGGGCGAGGTCGGAGCGCGTAACGGTCAGGATCGACCCGAACAGGTACTGGAAGAGATCGACGTTCAACGCGCCCGCAGCCGACACGAGCACGACGCCGAGCGCGATGCCCGTATAGAAGACGAGTGCGAGGGCCTGGTCGCCGGCGGTCCCGCCATGCGAGCGCAGAAGCTCGATCGCGACCCCGCCGAGGACTGCAGCGACGAGCGCCGTGAGGACGGGCTCGACGTCGAGCAGGATGCCGGCTGCGACGCCCGCGAACGCGACGTGCCCGATCCCGTCGCCCGTCAGCGACTGTCGACGCTGGACGAGGAAGAACCCGACCGCAGGCGCGAGCACGCCGACGATCGCGCCCGCGCCGAGCGCGAGCCGCATGAACTCACTCTCGAGCATGGACGTGCGAGGGGTCGTGCCAGACCCCGGGGAGGTCCTGCGGCCTCCCGTCGAAGACGATCGTGCGGCGGACGAGAACGAGGCGTTGCACGAAGCCCTCGACGGCGCCGAACTCGTGCGACACGTAGACGATCGTCGCGCCGAGCTCCGAGTGCAGTGCATCCAGCAGCGCCGCCAGCGAGTCCTGCGCCTCCACGTCGACGCCCGTTGTCGGCTCGTCGAGCACGAGCAGCGAGGGCTCGCCGGCGAGCGCCTTCGCGATGAAGGCGCGCTGCTGCATACCACCGGACAGCGTTCGCAGCGGGACGTCGGCACTCGCGCCGAGGCCGACGCGCTCGATCGCCTCTGCGACCACCGCCCGATCGCGCCTTCGGAGCGGCCCGACGAGCCCTCCTGCCGCAAGACGTCCGGCGGACACGACCTCCCGGACGGTTGCCGGTGCGTCTCCGCCGAGCAACGACCGCTGCGCGAGGTACCCGAGCACGCGCCGGCGCGAGAAGCGATGGGCGGGCTCGCCGTAGAGGAGCGCCCGTCCTTCCGTCGGGCGCTCGAGTCCGAGGAGGATCCGGACGAGCGTCGTCTTCCCCCCGCCGTTCGGACCGGCGACGGCCACGAACTCTCCTTGGCCGACGCCCAGATCGATCCCCTCGAGGACGCGTTGCCCCGGCCTGTAGGCGAACGACACACCGTCGAGCTCGGCCGCTAGCGACATCCCAGCGCCTCGCGGAGTGCCTCGAGGTTGGAGCGCATGGCGGAGAGGTAGTCCTCGCCCGCGTCGAGCCGCTCCTGGCTCAAGCCCTCGATCGGGTCCAGGACGGCGACCTCGACACCGGCCTCGCGCGCGACCGTCTGCGCGAGCCGATCGGAGACCAGCGGTTCCGCGAACACGGTCGTCGCACCGGACGACTCGACGGACGCGATCAGTTCCTCGAGCTCGCGAGGGCCGGGCTCCGCCTCGGGCGCACGGCCCGCGAGCGCGAGCTCCTTCAGGCCGTAGCGCGAGGCGAGCCTGCCGAAGGCGGCGTGAGTCGTGACCAGCGTGTCGCGATCGCAGGACCCGAGCCCGCGGCGAAAGTCGGCATCGAGCTCTCGCAGCTCCGAGGCCAGGCCGCGGCCGGCTGCGTCGCGACCGAGCGCACGCCCGATCTCATCTGCGACCCCGGCGAACGCCACCGGGTCGAGCCAGACGTGCGGATCGACCTCGCCTGCTCCGACGACGTCGAGCGCTGGGCCCGTCCGCTCGCGCACCGCGTCCTCGACCGCCGGTTGGAAGCCGGCACCGGCGTAGAGCACGAGTTCCGCGTCGCGGAGGACGTCGACGTCGCGGGGTGACAGCTCCACGTCGTGTGGCTCGGCACCGGCCGGAGTCAGGTTCACGACGTCCGCGTCGGCCACCGCGATGCGCTGCGCCGCCCAGGCGAGTGGATAGAACGCGGCGACGACCTGCGCGGGCTCGGCTCCATCGCTGCTGCTGCCGCAGCCGGCGAGAGCGGCGGCGATGAGCACCATCGCTCCTCTCCACATCGCCAGAACGTAGCACGTCTTTGAGAACGGGTATCATTATCTTCGTGAGATCCGGATGGAGCGAGAGCGCTCTCGCGCGGCTTCGCGAGACGAGCGGTCGCAGCGGTGGCGCGCGCCGGCTCGTCGTCGAGTTCCTCGGCGACCAGGACTGCTGCCTCTCGGCGCAGGAGATCCACGACGGAGTCCGCGCGGCGGGGAGCAGGATCGGGATCGCCAGCGTCTACCGCGCGCTCGAGGGGCTCGACGAGCTCGGCCTCGCACAAAGGGTGGACCTCGGCGACGGCGTCGCGCGGTTCGAGCGCGCGGAGGCCGGAGGCGAGCACCACCACCACCTCGTCTGCGACGACTGCGGCAAGGTGGAGCCGTTCGAGGATCACGCGCTCGAGGCGGCGATCGAGCGCGTCTCGGTCGGCCGGGGCTACTCCGTCGCGGCCCACGACGTCGTCCTTCGTGGAGCGTGCGACGACTGCCGCGGCTAGCGCGAAACTAGAGTGCGCCGCGTGCTCGATGCACGCTCAGACGTCGTTGGCAGCCTCCTCCGACCGCCAGGACTGCTGGCCGCGCGCGAGCAGCTGGCACGCGGCGAGCTCGGCCCGGCCGAGTTCAAGAAGGTCGAGGACGCGGCCGTGGACGACGCTCTTCGGCTCCAGGCGGATGCAGGTCTCGATGTCGTGACGGACGGCGAGATGCGGCGTCTGTCGTTCCAGAGTCAGATGACCGAGGCGGTCGAGGGCTTCGGCGAGTGGGATCTCGACGCGTTCCTCTGGGGCGACTGGCAGGGCGACGAGGTCGGGGACAAGAGCATCGAGCGGCCGCCGTTAGCCGTCGAGGGGAAGCTCCGTCGGCGCAGGTTCCTCTCGGCCGAGGAGCTCACCTATGCGCGCGGCCGCACCGACCGGGTGCTCAAGGTGACGCTCCCCAGCCCGAGCCTGTTCGCGAACTTCTGGGATCCCGGGCGCTCGCGAGCCGCGTACGCGAACCTGGAGGAGTTCCTCGGCGACGTCGCCGACATCCTGCGCGAGGAGGTGGACGAGCTCGTCCGCCTGGGCGCGACGTACATCCAGCTCGACGCGCCGCACTATCCCCTCCTCCTCGATCCGGGGTACCGCGACTTCTACGCGAGCCGCGGCTGGCCCGCCGACAGCTGGCTCGACCTGGGCCTCGAGCTCGACAACCACGTCTACGGCAACCACGAGGGAATCACGTTCTCGATGCACCTGTGCCGAGGCAACCAGGGGAGCCGCTGGCTCGTCGAGGGAGGCTACGACTGGATCGCCGAGAAGCTGTTCCCGCGGGTCAAGGCGCAGCGACTCCTGCTCGAGTACGACGACGCGCGCTCGGGCTCGTTCGAGCCGCTTCGGTCCGTTCCAGAGGACAAGGTCGCCGTCCTCGGGCTCGTCACGACGAAGAGTGGGCGGCAGGAAACCGTCGAGGAGCTCGCCGCGAGGATCGAGGAGGCGACCGCCCATTGCCCGCTCGAGCGCCTCGCGCTGTCGCCGCAGTGCGGGTTCGGTACGTCAGTCGTGGGAAACGCGCTCACGTTCGAGGACCAGCAGGCCAAGCTCGAGACGATCGCCGAGACAGCCCGAGTCGTCTGGGCATGACCGTCGTCCTCACGGGGCAGGACCTCACGATCGACGACGTCGTACGCATCGCTCGTGACGGCGAGCCCGTGGAGCTGTCCTCCGCTGCGCTCGAACGTATGGCCGAAGCGCGAGCTGTCGTCGAGGAGGCAGTCGAACGGGGCACGCGCGTGTACGGAGTCACGACGGGTCTCGCATCGCGGAAGCGCGTCACCGTCGCCGAGGACGAGAGGGCGGAGTTCAACCGAAGCCTCGTCCCGAGCCACCTGATCGGCCAAGGGAGAGGCGCGTCCGACGACGTGGTGCGTGCGTCCATGCTGCGCCTAGCAAACGGCCTCGCATCCGGGACGACCGGCGTCCGGCCCGAGCGCGCCGAGCGCATCGTCGCTGCGCTGAACGACGGCGAGTCGCCGCCGGTCCGCATGCTCGGCTCCCTGGGTCAGGCCGATCTCGCCCCGAACGCCGACCTCGCCCACGCCCTCTTCGGAGAGGTTTCTCTCGCGGCGGGCGAGGCGGTCTGGCTCGTCAATCACAACGCCTTTTCGACCGGGCTCGCCACACTCGCGGTCGCTGACGCCCGCCGGCTGCACGACGCCCTCCACGTCGCAGGTGCGCTCGACCTCGAAGCGTTCGCCGCCAACCTCTCCATCCTCGACCCCCACGTGGCGCGCGCGCGTCCGCATCCCGGTCACCAGGCATCGGCCTCGACGCTGCGCGAGCACCTGGCGGAGAGCTCGCTGTGGGAGCCGGAAGCGGCCCGCAACCTCCAGGACCCGCTGACGTATCGCGGTCTGCCTCAACTCCTCGGAGCACTCGGTGACGCCCTCGAGTACGTGGTCCGGCAGGTCGAGCTGGAGCTGAACGCCTCGAGCTCGAACCCGCTCGTGATCGCGGCTGAGCAGCGCGTCTTCTCGGCGGCGAACTTCGAGATCGCGCCGCTCGCGACCGCGCTCGACTTCCTGAGGATCGCACTCGCCCCCGCGCTGACCGCGGCCAACGAGCGCGCGCTGAAGCTCCTGAGCGCGCCCCTCTCGGGCCTGCCGGACGGGCTCGCCGCGCGTTCGGGCCTCCACGATGCCGGGCTCGCCGAGCTCGGGAACGCGGGGCAGGCACTGACGGCGGAGGCGCGGCTGCTCGCCCAGCCCGTCTCGTTCGAGCTCGTGTCGACGACGCAGGCAGAAGGCATCGAGGACCGCATGACGATGGCGCCGCTCGCTGCGCGCAGACTGGCCGAGATGGTCGAGCTCGGGGAGCGGATCGTCGCCATCGAGCTCGTCGTCGCAGCGCAGGCCGTGGAGCTTCGTGCGCCGCGAAAGCTCGGCGTCGGCACGCAGCGCGCGTTCCAGCTCGTGCGCGAGCGGGTGCCCTTCACCGCCGAGGGGATGACCGTGCCTTCCGACCTCGAGCCGGTCCGCGAGCTCGTTCGCTCGACTCTGACAAGATGGCGCGCGTGACCGACGGTCTTCTCCAGCGCCTCGACCGCGGCCCCGTGATCTGCGCCGAGGGATACCTGTTCGAGCTCGAGCGGCGCGGCTACGTGCAGGCGGGCGCGTTCGTGCCGGAGGTTGTCCTGGACCACCCCGACGTGGTCGCGCAGCTGCACCGCGACTTCGTCCACGCGGGCTCGGAGGTCGTCGAGGCGTTCACCTACTACGGCCACCGCGAGAAGATGCGGATCGTCGGCAAGGAGCACCTCCTCGAGGCGCTCAACCGTCAGGCCCTGGAGATCGCGAAAGGCGTTGCCGCCGAGACCGGAGCGCTCGTCGCCGGGAACACCTGCAACACGAACCTCTACCTGGACGAGAGCTCCGCGAGCACGGTGCGGGAGATGTTCCGGGAGCAGGTCGGCTGGGCCGCGGAGGCGGACGTCGACTTCGTCATCGCCGAGACCTTCTCTCACCTCGGCGAGGCGCTTGTCGCGCTCGAGGTGATCAAGGAGGCCGGGCTCACCGCTGTGATCACGCTCACGGTGCACCAGTCCCCGTTGACGCGGGACGGGCTCGAGCTCGCCGAGGCGTGTCGTCGCCTCGAGGACGCCGGAGCGGACGTCGTGGGCCTCAACTGCTGCCGCGGGCCGGCGACGATGCTCCCTCTCCTCGGGCCCGATTCGCGAGGCGGTGACCGGGTCATCTCGCGGCACTGCCGGTGCCCTATCGAACCCACGACGACCAGCCGACGTTCCAGGCGCTGCGCGAGGACGGCGGCGCCGGCGCGGCGATGCCCTTCCCGACGGCTCTCGACCCGTTCGTGTGCACGCGCTACGAGATCGCGGAGTTCGCGCGCGAGGCGCAGAGCCTCGGCGTGGACTACTTCGGCCTCTGCTGCGGCGCCGGGCCTCACCACCTCCGCAGCCTCGCGGAGGCGCTCGGCCGAACGCCGCCCGCGAGCGCGTACTCACCGGACATGTCGAAGCACGCGTACCTCGGAAGCGACGAGAGCCTGCAGGCCGAGAACGTCGAGTTCGCGAAGGACCTGTAGCAGCCGCGAGCGCGGGCGGGACGATGCCCACGATCGACGTCCACCAGCATCTCTGGCCGCAGCCGCTGATCGACGTGCTCGCGGCGAGGACCGCACCGCCCGCGGCTCCGGGGATCGACGCTCGAGCTGCAGGACGAAGGCGAGTTTGCGAGGTCGACCTCGGCGCCCACGACGTCGACGCGAGGATCGCGCTGCTCGACCGCAACGAGATCGATGTCGCGGTGATCTCCCTCGCGCCGACACTCGGCTACGCCGAGCTTCCGGAGGACGACGCCCGCGAGCTGACGCGTCGCGTACGAGACCGGGATCCTCGAGCTCGTCGCGTCCTCGAACGGCCGGCTCCTCGCGCTTGCCGCGCGACGGAGCGCGCGACGGGCTTCGTCGGGACGTGCGTCGCCGCACCCGAGCTCGCCGACCTCGACGCGCTCGCGACCGACGGCTCGACGCGCTCGCGACGCCGCGGCGCGTTCCTCTTCGTCCATCCGGGCGCTGCCCGCCCGCCAGCGGAAGCCCCGGACTGGTGGGCGGCGGTCGTCGACTACACCGCGCAGATGCAAGCGGCGTACGCCTCGTGGCTCGCGGACAGGCGCGAGCCCGCTGGCCGGAGCTCAAGGTCGTGTTCGCGATGCTGGCCGGCGGCGGCCCCTTCCAGTTCGAGCGGCTCGTGTCGCGAGGACCGTCCGGACGGGAGCTCCTGCACGAGCAACGTCTTCTTCGAGACCTCGTCGTACGGCCGGCGGGCGATCGAGCTGTGCCTCTCGACGTTCGGCGTGGACAGCCTCGTCTTCGGCAGCGACGCGCCCGTGATCGAACCCGAGACGACCCTCGACGCCGTCCGAGGTTTCGGCGATGCTGTGGCTACCGCCCTTTGCGACGTGAATCCCAAGCGCCTACTTCAGTGATCGACCTCGCGCACTGGGTGCACGACCGCGTACCGGAGGACACCGACCTCGACCGGCCCGCGCTCGCACGTCTCGCCACCGATCTCGGCAACGAGCGGCGCTTCTGGGGCGAGTTCGTCCGTCACGATCCGAGCACGCGGCACTTCGTCCAGCTCTATCGAGACCCACACCTCGATCTCTGGCTGATCTGCTGGCTCGACGCGCAGGACACCGGCTACCACGACCACGACCAGTCGTCCGGAGCGGTGTACGTCGCGGAGGGCACGCTCCACGAAGACCACTTCGCGCGGGACGAGGACGGCTGGATCCGCGAGAAGACCCGGGCGCACGACGCCGGATCGGTGTTCGACTTCGACTCCTCGTACATCCACGGTGTTCGGCACGCTGGTGGGCCGCCCGCGACGTCGCTGCACGCGTACTCCCCGGCCCTGTGGCGGATGGGCCACTACGAGATGGGCGTGACCGGCGCGCTCGGGCGCATCTCGATCACGTACGCGGACGAGCTCGCCGCCTCCGGCTAGCCGGAGCCTCTAGGGCAGCGTGGACGCGGTCGCCAGGCCGGGGCTGGGCGCCGAGACCTCGTCGGCCGGCCCGGGCTCGCGCCGGAGCTCGCCGTCGACGACGTCGTAGTGGCCGATCTCGCGGAGCGGCGGCGAGTAGACGTGGATGGTGACCGCACCGGGGTCGTGCTCCATGCGATGGATCCCGAAGACGGGAGACGAGAACGACTCGCCGGAGCCGACCTCGTGGACTCGCCGCGGACCGTTCACGACGAGCGCCTCCTGCCTCGCGGTGCCTTCGAGGACGTGGACTCCGACGCACGAGCCCCCGTGGTCGTGGAACCCGGTGTCGCGCGACTCCCACCACGTGTTCAGCCATGCCTCGGAGTGCTCGGTTCGCCAGAGGAGCTCGAACGAGCCCGTGCCCGCGCGGTCGAGGGCGGCGAGGTCGACGAGGTCGGCAGCCCGACGCGCGAGCTGCGCGCACTCCTCGGGGGAGAGGTCGCGGTCCGACGTCGTCAGCGCGTCGAGGCTGGAGCGATCGAGCACGGGCGGATAGTGACACGATCGCGGGGTGAGCCGCATCGCACGCGTCGAGGCCTGGCCCGTGAACGTCCCGCTCGAGGCCCCGTACGAGATGGCGCCCGGGATCGTCGCCGGGATCCACCGGACGATCGTGCGCGTGACCACCGAGGACGGCATCGTGGGACTCGGGGAGTCTCCGTCGCCCGACGACGCGCTCGTCCTCGCCGGACCGCAGGGTCAGGAGCTCGTGGGCAGGGACACGGACGAGCTCCGCGCGGAGCTCGGCTCGGGCCCGCTGTCCGACCCCCGCGCACCGCGACGACGGGAAGGTCGTGATCGACCGCCCGCTCACCGGCGTCGAGATCGCGCTCTGGGACATCGCGGCCCGCGAGGCGGAGGTGCCGCTGCACGCCCTCCTCGGCGAGCAGGCACGAACCGAGGTCGCGTTCAGCGAGTACTTCGCGTATCGAGCCGGTCTCGAGCAGTCCCCGGCCGACGTCGCGCGCTACTGCGCGCGCATGGCCGACGAGCACGGCTCGGTCGTGTTCGAGGGGAAGGTCGCGGTGCGCTCGGTCGAGGAGGACGTCCGGCTCGTCGGCGAGATCCGCTCGGCGATCGGCCCGACAGCGGAGCTGCGGCTGGACGCGAACATGGGCTGGCGCGTCGAGACGGCACGACGCGCGCTCGCGGCCCTCGAGCCGTACGGCATCGCGAACGTCGAGGAGCCGGTCGCGTCCTTCTCCGACCTCGCAGCGCTGCGCGCGTCGACGCCGATCCCGTTCTCCGCGCACACGCCAGACGTCGCGCGTGCGGCCGAGCTCGGCGTCCCCGACACGATCGTCGTCGGCCTCGGCCCGTGCGGCGGGATCGCCGGCACGCGGCGACTCATCACCGCCTGCGAGGAGGGCGGCATCGGCTTCTGGTTCTACAGCGGCGACCTCGGGATCGCGACTGCCGCCTATCTCCACCTCGCCGCGGCGACGCCGTATCTCGACCGGCCGAGCCAGTCGCTGCTCCGCTGGACGACGGACGACGTCATCCAGGGCGGCCCGTTCTCGCCGGAGCGAGGGGTCGTTTCCGTGCCGTTCGGACCAGGACTCGGCGTGGAACTCGACGAGACGGCCCTCGCACGCTGCGTCGAGCGGTTCTCCCGGCTCGGAGCCTACGACTTCTACGGCGGGCCGTCGCTCCCGCGGTACTGATTCAGATGCGTCGTCCGGGCGCGAACGGCTCCAGCTCCGGCGCCGCGCGTCCGTGGAGGACGAGGGGTGCCAGGGCAGACGCAGTTGCCGGCGCGAGGGTCACGCCGAGCATCCCGTGGCCGGCGGCGACGTACAGCCCCGGGCTCCCCGGCAGCTCGCCGATCACGGGCAACCCGTCGGCGGTCATGGGCCGAAGCCCTGCCCAGGTGGAGAGCGCGCCGTCCGGGTCCGGCTTCCACCCGGCGACGTAGGGTCGAGTCGCCTCGATCAGCTTCTCCCCGGCGCGCGCGGGAGCCACCGGCTTCGAGGCACCGAGCTCGAAGACGCCCGCGATCCGCACGCCGTGCTCGTAGGGGCTGAGCCCGATGCGCGCCTCGGCGAGGTAGAGCGCGTGGCGCGGCGGCGTGCCCGTTCCCGCCAGGGTGACGCTGTAGCCGCGCGCGGGTCGCATGCGCAGCTTGGAGCCGAGGCCGCGAAGCAGCCGGTCGGTCTCGAGGCCGGCCGCGACGACCACGCGGTCGGCGCGCTCGTCCCCGGCCGTCGTCGTCAGCCTCCACTCGCCGTTCCGACGCTCGAGCCCGACGAGGCCGCAGCTCTCGACGATTCGCGCGCCCGCAGCGCGAAGCGACTCCGCGAGGCCGGCCACGAGGTCTTCCGGCCTGACGTAACGGTCCACGCGCGCGTGCAGGCCCGCCGCGACAGCCCCCCGGTCGACCGCGGGCTCGAGCGCCGCGAGCTGGTCGCCGTCGAGCTCGTCCGGCTCCCCACCCTCGTAGCCGAGCTCGCGCATGCGCCGGAAGAGACCGCGGTAGTAGTGGAGACCTTCGACGCTGCGCGCGACGATGACGAGCCCGGTCGAGTGCATCTCGAACCGCACGCCTTCGTCCCGGTAGCGGTCGAAGAGGTCGAGGGTGCGCGCGTTCAGCGCCAGGAGAGCGCGAACGCCCGCGTCGAATCGTGCCGGCGAGCAGCTGCGGCGAAACTGCCACAGCCAACGAACGAACGACGGATCCGGCGTCGGGTGAAGCACGAAGGCACCGCCGCGGGTGACGAGCTGGCGAACTCCCTCTCGCACCATCCCGGGCGCCGGCAGCGGTGACGTCATGCTCGGAACGACCCAGCCCGTGTTCCCGCGAGAGACGCCGCCGCCGAGCGCCCCGCGTTCGAGGACGGTGACGTCGGCGCCCTGGCGCTGCAGCTCCCACGCACACGCGAGCCCGACGACACCGCCGCCGACGACGACCACGGAGTTGCTCGCGCTCATGACTTCGCGGCCGACGCTCGCACGGGAGTGATTCTGACGATCACGTTAGGGAGGGCCTCGTCTCCTTGACCGTTCGTGCTACGCGCAGGCACTGTCGCTGCGCGATGGATCGCGAGACGAGAAGGACGGTCGAGTCATTTCGCCGCGACGAAGCCGGGCCGATCGAGAACACCCTGATCGACGAGCTCGTCGGCGGGGAGCTCGACAGGCAGGCCTTCCTACGCCGGGCTGCAGCGTTCGGCCTGGGCGCCGGGACGATCGGCGCGCTGCTCCGCTACGTGGGAGAAGCGGAGGTCGCGCACGCCGCACCCGCCGTGCTCCAGGCCGGCGGAACGCTGCGCGTCGCGATCACCCGGCCGGGCATGCACATCGAGCCGAGCAAGCTCGACTCGGTCGGCGGCGTCGGGCTGGTCAGCATCGTCGGCGAGTACCTCACGTACTCGAACCCGCAGGGCCAGCTCAGGCCCTGGCTCGCGACGAGCTGGAAGCCGAGCGACGGCGCCACCGTATGGACGTTCCAGATCCGCCGGGGCGTCACGTTCCACACCGGCCAGCAGCTGACGGCGGAGGACGTCGTCGCAACGTGGAAGACGCTCGCAGCCAAGGACTCCGCGGCGCAGGCGGCGTTGCAGGGTGTCCTCACGCCGGCGGGCGTCGAAGCCGTCGGCTCCCACACCGTGCGCTTCGAGCTCGAGGCCCCCAACGGGTTCTTCCCGTACCTCGTCGGGCAGTCGACGTACTGGGGCGCGATCCTCCCGAGGGACTACCAGGTCGGTACGTGGGTGGCATCGAAGATGCCCGGGACCGGCCCCTATCGACTCCAGAGCTACCAGGACGGGCGCAGCGCGACGTTCGTGCGTAACAACGCGTACTGGGGCGGAGAGCCGCCGCTCGACGCCGTCCGCGTGACGATGTACGAGAGCACGACGCCGCAGGTGGTCGCCCTGCGGGCGGGACAGGTCGACCTCGTCCAGCAGCTCTCCGCGCGTGCTGCGGCGCCGCTCGCCGGGAGCTCGAGGTACAAGCTCCTCGCGGTCAAGACCGCGAACCATCGCCAGCTGCACATGCGCGGCGACATGGAGAAGTTCCGAGACCCACGCACGCGTCGCGCTCTCGCGCTCACCCTCGACCGGCCGGAGCTCGTCGCCACGCTGTCGGGCGGCCGCGGCAGCGTGGGGAACGACTCTCCCTTCGCTCCGTTCTTCCCGTCGACGAGCGGCGGCGTCGAGCAGCGGGTGCGCAACATCCGGCAGGCGAAGGCTCTCCTCGAGGCCTCGGGACGGAAGGGGCTCGCCTTCACGCTCACGACCTGGCAGAACCTCGAGATCCCGGACTACGCGGAGCAGATCCGCCGCTCGGCGCGCGACGCGGGGATCCGCGTGACGCTCAGAGTGCTCCCGGGAAGCGAGTACTTCGGCGCGCCGCCCGGCCGGGACTACGCCACCACGACGCCCTGGCTCAACCGCGAGGCGACGTTGACCGACTACGGCCACCGGCCGATCCCGAACGTCTACCTCACGGGCTCTTTCTCCACCGGCGGCGAGTGGAATGCCGCGCGCTACTCGAACAAGCGGCTCGACAGCGCCGTCAGGGCCTTCGTCGGCGCGACCTCCCTGAAGACGCAGAGGGCACGCGCGAAGGAGATCCAGACGATCCTCCTCGCCGACACGCCGGTCGTCGTCGCCTACTTCTTCGACTGGATCGCCGCGGGGCGGGCGAACGTCAAGGGCTACGTCCCGGAGGGTCTCGGCGCGATCGGCCTCCGCGGCGTGTCGCTCGTCTGATCCGGCGGCGGAAACGCCCGCTCAGTCGCGGTTGACCGTGTCCGGCGAGAACGCCGGGAGGCAGACCGCGATGTACTCGGCGCCCTCGCCGGGCGTCGAGTAGCGCACCCGCTCGCCTTTCGACGTGACGACCGCTTCGCCCGCTCGCACCTCCACGACCCCGCCGTCGTGCTCGACGCGCAACAGGCCGCGGAGCACGACCGTGTACTCGTCGAACTCCGGCGTCTGGGCGGGCTCCTCCCAGCCGGGCGGGCTAACCATGCGGGCGATGCTCACGGCATCGGTGTGCGAGTTGACCCGGCCGAAGAACTCCTCGATCCGCTTCGGCGGGTCACCTGCGGCCTCGATCTGCGTCGGTCCGGCGATGTGCCTGGGCATCGCCGGAGTCTAGGCACGGTCGGCCACTAGAGCTCCCCGGCGCGAAGCAGTTCTCGGACACGCGCGACGTCGGGCGAGAGCGTTCTGTCCTCGTCGATCGGCTCGACGACCTCGGCCACGCGCGCGACGACGTGCGCCAGCAGCGGCGAGTCGAGCCCGTCGCCGCGCAGGTGCGCCGCCTGACGCAGCGCGACGAGCTCGTAGCTGAGCGCCGTCTCGAGGTTGTCGAGCATGGAGCCCAGCCGGTTCGCGGCGAGGAACGTGAACGCCTGGACGTCCTCCTGTCCCGTCGACGTGTCGAGAGTGTGGACGGAGGCAGGTGCCGCGAGCAGCCGGTTCTCCGCCGCGAGCCCGACGACGGCCTTGTGCAGAGTCACCGCTCCGGCCTGGACGCCAGGCCTGCCTGCGAGCTGCTCGGGCAGACCCGAGAAGCGGGCATCGAGCAGGCGGTGGAGCCGCTTCTCGACGAGGTTCGTCACCTGCGCGGCCGCGAGAGCCACGGCCTCGAGCCGGAGCGTCACGTCGATGCCGTGGAAGCGCCCGAGCGGATACAGGCCCTCGGGCTCTGCACCCTGCGCGTCGAGCAGGAGCGGGCTGTCCGTGACCGAGCGCAGCCGCTGCTCGCTCGTCGCCCGAAGGTCGTCGAGGCGCTTGCCGCAGGACGCCGTGCACCTGCGGGATCACCCGGAACGACACCGGCGGCTGCGCTCGATAGTCCCAGACCGCCTCCCCGCCCAGCAGCTCGAGGAGTCGACGGCCGACGGCCTGCTCTGCGTCGCCCGCTCCGAGCACGCCGAGGCGCGACGTGAACGGGCGCGCCGAGGCGTCGACGAGCGCGACCGAGAGCGCCGCCGCAACCGTCGCCTGCTCGAGCAGCCGTTCGCCGAGGTCGCCGAGCCGAACGGCCCAGGCCGTCGCGAAGGGCGAGCCGTTCAGCAGCGCGACGCCTTCGCCCAGCTCCGGCTCGTACGCCTGCACCCCCGAGCGGCCGAGCGCCTCCAGGGCAGACACGTGCTCGCCGTCGATCTCGACCACGCCCTCCCCGATGAACGTCTGGAAGAGGTGCGCGAGCGGCGAGATCTCGCCACTCGCCCCGAACGGCCCGGACGGCACGACGGGGCTCCAGCCCTCGTTCAGCCGCTCGACGAGGAACCGGCACAGCGCGGGAGATGCCGCAGTGAACCCGCTCAGGAAGCCGACGAGCCTGAGCAGCATCGCGCCGCGGACGACGTCGTGCGGGAGCGGAGGGCCGAGGCCCGAGGCCCTGGCCGTCAGCAGCGAGCGTTGCAGCGCGGGCTGCTCGTCTGCTGCGATCGGCTCGCTCGCGAGATAGCCGAGGCCGGTGGTGATTCCGTAGGCGGGGACACCGGTTTCGAGGTGACGGAGCAGCGCCTCCCGTTGGCGGCCGACGTGCTCGAGGAGCGTCTCGGGCACTGCGACCGGCTCGCCGTCCGAGACCACCCGGCGGTACGCGTCCAGGTCGAGCGCATCGTGGCGATCGAGCTCGAGCATCAGCGGTACCGCACTCGCGTGCCGACTCCCTGCTCGACCGCCCGCCGCCAGAGCATGTGCGCGACCGCGACGTCGGTCGTCCCGAGACCGCGGTGCCAGAACAGGATGCGCTCGTCGTCCCGCTCGCGCCCCGGCTTCGTGCCCACGAGGATCTCCCCGAGCTCGGCGTGCAGCGACTCCTCGGAGAGGAGCCCCGCGCGAACGTGCGGCCGCAGCGCCCCGAACTCGTCGTCGCGTCGGCACTGCGCCCAGTCGTCCACGACCACCTTGTCCATCCCGTCGAGCACGTCGAGCTCGAGCGCGCTCTTCGTCCCGTACGGGACGAGCAAGGTGCACGACTCGAGCCAGCGGGTCCGGAGAATCGGCTCCGGCTCGATCAGCCGGGTCGCCTCGACGACGATGTCGGCGCCGACCACCGCCTGCTCGATCGTGTCCGTCACGCGCACCGGCTTTCCGAGCGCCGCCTCGAGCCGCGCGCCGAAGGCCTCCCGCGACTCCGCGCGGCGACTCGTGACCCGGATCTCGTCGAAGTCGAATAGCGCGTCGAGGAGCTCGACGTTCGAGAACGCGGTGCCGCGCGCGCCGATGTGCGCGAGAACCTTCGAGCCGGGACGTGCGAGCTCGCGCGCCCCGAGCGCCGTCAGCGCGCCGGTCCTCCGCTCGGTGATCTCGGTCGCATCGACGATCGCGTGCGGCACGCCGGTGCGCGGGTCGTACAGCGTGACCAGCGCAAGCTCAGAGGGCAGGCCGCGCGTGTAGTTGTCGACGAAGTCGCCGACCACCTTGACGCCGGTCGCCTCGAGCGGCCAGACGGTCGCCCGCAGCACGTTGAAGTGGCCCGGGAACGACGGGTCCGGGACGTGCTGCACGCGCTCGTCGAGGGCGACCGCTCCCTCTCCCTGAGCACGCACCGCGTCCTCGACGGCCCCGAGCACGTCCTCGGCCGCAAGCCCCAGCTGATCCACGTCGGGTGCTGACACGAAGAGGATCTCGAGCTTCTGGCCGTCCACCGGGCGTACGGTAAGGGCTGCTTGACGTGGCTGACCAAGGAGTGGCATAAACGTCTTACTCATTGCAGATGTGGATCCGCCGGCGGCTCGATCCGTGATCGCCGAGACGACACGACCGGAGGGAGAACCGAGAGATGGATCGTGAGACGAGGCGAGAGATCGACGAATATCGCCGGAACGAAGCAGGTCCGCTCGAGAACAACGTCATCGACGAACTGGTGGGCGGGGACCTCGACCGCGAGGAGTTCCTGCGCCGCGCGACCATGTTCGGGCTCGGTGCCGGCACGATCGGCACGCTCCTGCGCTACGTGGGCGAAGCCGACGTCGCCTTCGGGGCGCAGCTGGAGCCCGTGCAGGCGGGCGGCACGCTTCGGCTCGGCATTACGGCCCCCGGCAGCTCGCTCGAGCCGTGGAAGCTCAACGAGGGCGGGTCGCTCGCGTTCGCCGGCATCCCCGGCGAGTACCTGACGTTCACGGACCCGCAGGCAAGGGTCCGGCCAGCGCTCGCGACGAGCTGGAGGCCGAACAGGGACGCCACCGTCTGGACCTTCCAGCTGCGGAGGGGCGTGAGGTTCCACAACGGCCAGGAGATGACGTCGAGGGACGTCGTCGCGAGCATGAAGCACTACGTCAGCGAGGGCTCGAACGCGGGCCTCTCGCCGTACTTCGCCGCCGGCGGCGTATCCGCCCGGGGAAAGTACACCGTCGTGTTCCGCCTGAAGGCGGCGCTCGGCACGTTCCCGTATCTGCTCAGCCAGACGACGTATCAGGCGATCATCCAGCCGGCGTCGATCGTCGCGAAGCCCGACACGTGGGTCACGAGCGGGATGATCGGGACGGGCGCCTTTAGGCTCGTGCCCGGCAGCTACCGGAGAAGCGAAGCGCGCAGCTCGTCCGCAACGACAGGTACTGGGGCGGCCGCCCGCCCCTCGACGGGGTGCGGATCACCTTCTACCAGGGCACCGCGCCGATGGTGCTCGCACTTCGGTCTGGACAGATCGACCTTGCGTTTCAGCTGTCGTCGCAGGAGGCGCGGCCGTTCAAGAACAACAGGCGGTACATCTACTACTCACAGCCGGCCTCGCGGCACCGTCAGGTCTGTATGCGGACCGATATCGACGCGTTTCGGGACGCGCGGGTACGCCGGGCGATGGCGCTCGCGATCAACCGGCCGCAGCAGATCGCGAGGATCATGCTCGGGGACGCTACGCTCGGGAACGACAACCCGTTCTGGAGTAAGTTCCTCTCGACTCCCCCGGGGATCCCGCAGCGGAGGCAGAACCTGGACCAGGCGAGGTCGCTGCTCAGGGCGGCCAACGCCGAGGACCTCAAGTTCACGCTCACGACCTGGGACTTCCTCGAGCACACGGACCACGCTGCGTCCCTCCAGGTCTACGCGCGGCAGGCGGGCATCGAGATGGGCATCGAGGTCGCGTCCAACTACTACGACTCGGAGCCGCCGGGCGCGGACTACGCCACCACCACGCCGTGGCTGAACCGACCATGCACGCTGACGGAGTACGGCTGGCGGGGCGTGCCGAACATCTACATCACACGTTGCTACATGTCCGACGGGGACTGGAATGCGTCGCACTACAAGAATCCCGCGTTCGACCGGATCGCCAGGGCGTACCTCGCAGCCCCGGAGGTGGCGGCACAGCGACGTGCGGTCAGGCAGATGGCCGCCATACTCGCACGCGACACTCCCGTCATCATCGACTACTTCGACAACTACGTCACCGCGAGTTCGGCAAGAGTGCGCAATTACGTTCCCGAGGCGATCTCGCAGGTCCGGCTGGCGAAGGTCGGCCTTCGCTAGCGAGCTACATGGAGGGCGGGCGACGGCCCGCGGCGCGGCCGCCACCCGTCCTCCCCTTCGGCCGAGGCCTCGGTGACTCGTTTCCTCATCAAGCGCCTCGGACTCGCGCTGATCACGCTCGTCCTGCTGAGCGTGATCGTGTTCTCGATCTCGAACGTGCTCCCGGGCGACGTGGGACGCGCGGTGCTCGGGCCGTTCGCGACGCAGGAGTCCGTCGACGCACTCAACGAGCAGCTCGGGACGAACCGCTCCGTCTTCGCGCAATACTTGGACTGGGCCGGCGGAATCCTCCAGGGCGATCTCGGCACCTCGTTGACGAAGCAGGTTGCCGTCACCGAGCTGCTCGGCCCAGCGCTCGAGAACTCGTTCAAGCTCGCGCTCGTCGCGTTCGTGATCTGCATCCCGCTCTCCATCCTCGGCGGCGTGGTCGCGGGCCTCCGTTACGAAAGGCTCACCGACAAGTCGATCACGGTCACCGGGATCTCGTTGGCCGCGATGCCGGAGTTCGTTACCGGGATCGTCCTCATCCTCGTGTTCGCGATCTGGCTCGGGTGGCTACCGGTGACCGCGCAGGCGGAAGAGGGCGCCAGCGCGCTGACGCAGCTCAAGTACCTCTTGCTGCCGGCGCTGACCCTGACGCTCGTCCTCTTCGGGTACATCGCCCGCGTCACGCGCGCCGGGGTGATCGAGGCGCTCGACAGCGACTACACGCGGACGGCGTACCTCAAGGGCCTGCCGTCGGGCGTCGTCGTTCGCAGGCACGTGCTTCGGAACGCACTGCCCCCGACGATCGCCGTCGTCGCCGTGCAGGTCGGGTACCTCGTCGGCGGCCTCGTCGCCGTGGAGGTGCTCTTCAACTACCAGGGGATCGGCCTGCTCGTGTACGAGGCAGCCGACCAGAAGGACCTCCCGCTTCTGACGGCCGGCGTCCTCGTCATCGGGATCGTGTACCTGGTGGTGACGCTGATCGCCGACATCCTGTACGCCTCTCTCAACCCCCGGATCCGGCTCGGGAGCGCTGCCGAGTGACCGAGGTCGGCCTCCCCAGGCCACCGACGACAGCGCGTCTCCGCGAGACCCGGGCCGCGCGTACCGAACGCGTCCGACTTCTCCTCCGCTCGCCAACGGTCGTCATCGGCAGCCTCGTTCTCGCCTTCTGGGTGTTCTGCGCCCTCTTCCCAGGACTTGTGACGCGGCACGACCCGATCTTCGACAACCAGTTCCCCACGAGCCTCCCACCCGAGTGGGGATTCCCGTTCGGCACCGATACGAACGGACGGGACATCCTTTCCCGGGTCCTTGCCGGAGCCCGCAGCATCCTCGTGATCGCCCCGGCGGCGACGCTCATCGGAACCGTCCTCGGGACGGCGGTCGGCCTGGTCACCGGCTACTTCCGCGGCATGACGGACGATGCCATCAGCCGCCTCGTCGATGCGGTCCTGGCGCTGCCTCTGATCGTGACGGCAATCCTCATCGTGACCGCGGTCGGACGCACGGACGCGTGGGTCGTCACGCTCACGATCGGACTGATCTTCGCCCCACTCGTCTCACGCACCGTCCGCGCGGCCGTGCTCGCCGAGACGGAGCTCGACTACGTCCAGGCGGCTCGGCTCCGAGGTGAGCGTGCGCCCTACATCATGTTCTCGGAGATCCTCCCGAACGTCTTCCCGCTCGTCGTCGTCGAGTTCACGGTGCGGCTCGGGTACGCGATCTTCGCGGTCGCCTCGCTGACCTTCATCGGGTTCGGCATCTCGCCGCCCTCACCCGACTGGGCGGCGCAGATCAACGAGTACTGGACGCTGATCGACCCGTACTGGTGGATGACGCTGTTCCCTGCGCTCGCGATCGCGAGCCTCGTCATAGCGGCCAACCTCGTCAGCGACGGCATCCGCGAGGTGTACGAGCGATGAGCGGTGGCGATGCCTTGGCCCCCGCGCTCGAGGTCTCCGATCTCGAGCTCGTGTATCGCGTCCGCGGGGTCGACCGCACGGTCCTGCGCGGCGTCACCTTCACGATCGAGCGCGGGCGCTCTTACGGCCTCGTCGGCGAATCGGGGTGCGGGAAGTCGACGGCCGCACTCGGGATCGTCAGGTACCTCCCCCGCAACGGGCGCGTCTCCGGCGGGTCGATCTCGGTGGCCGGGCGCGACGTCCTCGGGCTCGGAACGCGCCAGCTACGGGACTACCACGCGCGGACCGTCTCGATGGTGTACCAGAGCCCCGGCTCGGCGCTGAATCCGTCGCTGAAGGTGGGAGCGCAGGTCGCCGAGGCGTTCACCGTGCTCGGCGTTCCCGACAAGGAGGCGCGCGAGCGGGCGAAAGAGGCGCTCGTGACCGTGCAGATCGCCGACCCGTCGAGCGTGCTGACCCGCTATCCGCACCAGCTCTCCGGAGGCATGCAGCAGCGCGTCGTGATCGCCATGGCGCTCGCCAAGAACCCCGAGTTGCTGATCCTCGACGAGCCCACCACCGGGCTCGACGCGACGGTCGAGGCAGAGGTGCTCGACCTCGTCAGCCAGCTTCAGTCCGAGCTCGACACCGCAGTCCTCTTCATCAGCCACAACCTCGGCGTCATCTCGAAGATGTGCTCGACGGTGGGCGTGCTCTACGCCGGGCGCCTCGTCGAGGAAGGCCCTGTCGAGACGGTCCTCCAGGATCCGCGCCATCCGTACACGGTCGGCCTGCTGCGCTGCATCCCGCGTGGAGGCGTCCGCAAGGACCACGGCCGTCTCGACACCATTCCCGGCTTCCTACCGCCCCTCGGCGCTGAGCTTCCCGGCTGCGTCTTCGCCGATCGCTGCGCGCTGGCCGACGAGCGCTGCCACGCCGAGGAGCCTCCGTTCTTCTTCGTCTCGTCGGGTCACGAGAGCCGGTGCTGGTACCACGACCGGGCACGGGAGCTTCCGCGCGCGGAGGCGGCCGACCTCGAGCTACCGCGCGTCGACCGTTCCCAGCCGCCGCTCGTCGAGCTGGACGAGCTGACGAAGGTGTTCAAGCAACACGGCCACGACGTGCACGCGCTCACGGGCGTGAGTGCGGCGATCTGGCCCGGGGAGACCCTGGGTCTCGTCGGCGAGTCCGGCAGCGGGAAGACGACCCTCGCCCGCACGATGCTCGGGATCGTCCCTGCGACAGTCGGGAGCGCCAAGCTCGACGGGACGCTCTTGCCCGAGCGGTACCAGAAGCGCACCCGCAAGGAACTGCGCGAACTCCAGATCGTGTTCCAGAACCCGGACTCGGCGCTCAACCGCCGGCACTCGGTCCGGCGCATCCTGCTGCGCTCGCTGCGCAAGCTCGCTGGCGTCACCGGCCGTGCGGCCGAGGAGCGGATGCAGGACCTCGTCTCTCGCGTGCGTCTGACGGAGCGGACGCTGACGCAGAAGCCCGTCCAGCTCTCGGGCGGCCTCAAGCAGCGCGTCGCGATCGCGCGCGCGTTCGCCGGCGAACCGCGCCTCGTTGTGTGCGACGAGCCGACCTCGGCGCTCGACGTGTCCGTGCAGGCGGCGATCCTGAACCTTCTCGTCGAGCTCCAGGCCGAGAAGCAGGTCGCGTACGTCTTCATCTCCCACGACCTCGGGGTCGTCCGCTACATCTCCGACCGCATCGGCGTCCTCTACCTCGGGCGCCTGCAGGAGCTCGGGCCGGCGGACGTCGTCTTCGACGGTCCGCACCACCCCTACACCGAGGCGCTCCTCTCGGCGGTGCCGACGATCGACGGCGGCGGCCGCGACCGGATCCGGCTCGAGGGCGACATCCCGAGCGCGGCGTCGCCGCCTTCCGGCTGCGTCTTCCACACGCGCTGCCCGCGCTTCCTCGGCCCGATCTGTGTCGAGCAAGAACCGCCGCTCGTCGAGGTCGAGGACGGACACCTGATGCGCTGTCACATCCCGATCGAGAAGCTGCGCGAGTTGCAGGGCAAGGAGAAAACAACGGCGTGAGGATCCGCGGTGTCGTCCTCGAGCGGACCGGCGGACCGCTCACCGTCTCCGAGCTCGACCTCGCCGCGCCCGGCCCCGAGGAGGTGCTGGTGCGGCTGCAGGCAAGCGGCGTCTGTCACTCCGACTACAACGCGGTCGACGGCACCTCGGAGACGATCTGCCCTGCCGTGCTCGGGCACGAGGGTGCAGGCACCGTCGAGGCGGTCGGCGACGGCGTCACGCGCGTGAGCGTCGGCGATCACGTCGCCCTTTCGTGGACGCCTTGGTGCGGGTCGTGCGAGGAGTGCGCGCGGGGCCTCTTCCAGCTCTGCTCGACCGTGTGGCCGGCGATGGGGACGGGAGGGCTGATGGACGGGACGCCGCGGCTCTCTCGCAACGGTGAGCCGGTCTACCACTACTCGTTCCTCTCGACCTTTGCTGATGCCTGCGTCGTTCCCGAGCGCTCGTGCGTCCCCATCGCAACCGACGTGCCCTTCGACGTGGCCGCGCTCGTCGGCTGCGCGGTCGCAACGGGTACCGGCGCGGTGTGGCGGACGGCGGGCGTAAAGGAGGGCGACCGCGTCGCCGTCGTCGGGTGCGGCGGCGTCGGCCTGTCCGCGCTGATGGCCGCGGTCGCGGTGGGGGCCGAGCCCGTCGTCGCGGTGGACGCGGCCCCGCAGAAGCTCGACGTCGCGCGCTCGTTCGGGGCGACCGACGGCGTCGAGTGGCGCGGAAGCGCGGAGGCGACCGCCGAGGCTGTCCGCGAGGTCTCCGGCGGAGGCGTGGACTACGCGATCGAGGCGACCGGCCGACCGGAGGCGATGGAGGCGGCCTTCCTCTCCACCCGCAACCGCGGCGCCGCGGTGTTGATCGGCATTCCCCGCGCCGACGCCGTGCTGTCCCTCCCAGCGTTGACAATCCCGCGGATGGAGCGCCGCGTGCTCGGCTCGATCTACGGCTCGACGAAGCCCGAGCGGGATTTCTCGCACGCGCTCGACCTCTACCGCGACGGACGGCTTCCGCTCGATCGCCTCGTCACGCACAGGCTGCCGCTCGAGGAAGCCGAGCGCGGGTTCGAGCTCATGCACTCCGGCGATGCGGTGCGGGTGGTGCTCGAGATATGAACAACGCTCGCCTTCAGCTCGCGTTCGCGGGGGAAACCAGGTTTCCCCCGCGCGCCCCCTTCTTCCGGAGAGCGTGGGGAACCTCCCGGTTCCCCAAGCCCCTCCACGTTCATGACCCAGGAACTGGGCCATGAACCTCGACGAGCTCGACGGACGGATCGGCGAGGGCTGGAGCGGCGAGGCGCCGAACGGATCGCACGTCAACATCGTGCTCGCGCGCCGCGGCAGCCCCACCGCAGCCGCCGCCATCTCGATGCTCGCCCACCCGGCGCCCGGGCACACGCCGGTCCTCGTGTGCGTCGGGCCGACGCAGGCGGAGTACGAGCCCGTCTGGCCGCCGACCCTGATCATGAACAAGGCCACGGCCACGGACGACCGGCACCAGACGCTCACGTGGGGCGCCGCGCAGCTCGGGATCGGTCAGGGTGTGCTCGACGCGGTCGCCGACGGGCTCGTCGAGGCGAGCGGTGACCTGCTCGTGCTCGTCGCGTTCTGGGTCGACCCCGCCGCCGAAGACGAGACCGCGCTTCGAAAGGCGAGCCGCGCGGCGACACGCAAGGCGCTCGGCATCTGCGTGGAAGGTCGAGACCCGCGCGAGGCCGCCGCGCTCGTCGAGCGCCGCGACTCGCTGCGCAGCCCGTACTACTCGGGCGAGTAGCGGTGCGCATCACGGCGATCGAGGCGCGGCGCTACCGCTACCCGTTCGATCCGCCCATCAGCGTCGCCTGGGATCCGGTGCCACGGACGCACCAGGAAGCGACGATCGCGATCGTGCGCTCCGACGACGGCGTCGAGGGCTACGCGAGCGGGGACGCGCTGCCCGAACGCGAGCTCCTCGAGCGCCTGCTCGTCGGTGTCGACCCGGCCGACTCGGCCACGGTTCACGGGATCGTCGGGACCGTCGACCTGCACCACGGTCGCAACTGGATCCTCGAGGTTGCGGTGTGGGATCTCGTCGCGCGGGCCGCAGGGCAGCCGTTGTGGAAGCTGCTCGGGGGAGATCGCGATCGGATCGGCGCGTACGCGTCGAGCGGCGAGCTGGTCAGCGCGGAGGAGCGTGTGACGCGATGCCTGGCTCTGCGCGAATCGGGCGTGGGCGCCGTCAAGATCCGTCTCCATTCGCAGGACTGGCGTCTCGATCTCCCTGTGATCGAGGCCGTTCGCGACGCCGTGGGAGACAGCCTGGAGATCATGGTCGACGCGAACCAGGGCTGGCGCATGCCCGGCGACCTGACGCCGCACTGGGACCTCGACAAGGCGCTCGCCTTCGCGCGGGAGCTCGAGCGGCTCGATGCTTACTGGTTGGAGGAGCCACTCCCTACGGAAGACGTCGACGGGTACGCCGAGCTGCGCCGCCAGGTCGACGTCCGGGTCGCCGCCGGCGAGTTCGTGCGCTCGGCAGCAGAGGCGCGAGCACTCGTCCGGCGCGGCGGGATCGACGTCGTGCAGACGGACGTCGTGCTCGTCGACGGGATCGAGGGAGCCAGGCGCATGGCCGATATCGCGCGCGAGCACGGGCGCTGGTGGAGCCCGCACACGTGGTCGAACGGCTACGGGCTGCTGGCGAACCTCCACGCCGCGCTCGCGTTCTCGACGTGCCCGTACCTCGAGGTACCGTTCGACCCACCTGCCTGGGCGGCCGAGCGTCGCGACTGGCTGCTGCCCGTGACGCTCGACCTCGGCAGCGACGGCACGATCGGGCCGCCCCCCGGTCCCGGCCTCGGGGTCGTCCCCGACTTCGACGTGCTCGAGCAGTACCGGATCGGCTGATGCGCATTCGCGCGGCGGTGCTCCACGAGCCTCGGCGCCCGCTGACGATCGAGGAGGTCGAGCTCGCGCCCCCGAAGGAGAAAGAGGTGCTCGTGCGGGTTGCCGCAGCGGGCGTGTGCCACTCGGACGTCAGGCTCGCGGACGGCGAGCTCGGCGAGGGCCGCTGGCCGATCGTCCTCGGGCACGAGGGAGCTGGTGTCGTCGAGGCGGTCGGGGCCGAGGTCACTCACGTCCAGCCGGGTGACCACGTCGGCTTCTGCATCGTCCCTTCGTGTCGCGCGTGCGACGAGTGCGTAGCCGGAAGGCCGCACCTGTGCATCCCTGCAGGCGACAACGCAGTCCAGGGCAAGCTGCTGGACGGGACGTCGCGCCTCGCGACGACCGATGGGACCGAGCTCCAGCACGCCCTCATGACGGCCTGTTTCGCCGAGCTGACCGTGATCGCCGCGGCCGGAGCCGTGCGGCTCCCGAAGGAGCTGCCGCTCTGGCAGGCCGCGTTGCTCGGCTGCGGTGTCGTGACGGCCTTCGGCGCGGTTCGCAATGCCGCGCGCGTCCGCCCTGGGGAGTCGGCGGCGGTGATCGGGTGCGGAGGAGTCGGCCTCCAGGTCGTTGCGGCGCTTCGTCTCGCAGGCGCGGCACCGATCGTCGCCATCGATCTGGATCCCGAGAACCTCGAGCTCGCGCGCGCACGCGGCGCCACGCACGCCGTCGAAGCCGGTTCGGCAACGACCGCCGCCCGAGTCGTACGCATCGCACGCCGAGGAGTCGACCACGCGTTCGAGGTCGTCGGTCGCCCCGACACGATGCGGCTCGCCTGGGACTGCCTGCGTCCGGGGGGCACGGCCATCGTCGTCGGTCTCGCGCCGAAGGGCGCCGACGTCGCATTGCCGGCGATCGAGTTCCTCTCCGACAAGGCCATTCGCGGCACGTACTACGGCTCGGGGGACGCAGCAGCGGAGCTCACGGGACTCGCGGAGCACGCCCTCGCCGGAGAGCTCGACCTCGCCGGAGTTGTCACGAGCGTCGAGCCGCTCGAAGGGGTGAACGACGCCCTCGACCGGCTTCGGCGCGGCGAGGGCGCACGAACCGTGCTCGTCGTGGACGCGGCGATCGCGGGCCGCGGCCGCTAGCGGCTGCCAGCACGAGAAGCCCGAATCACCCGTTGTGGGGTGGTCAGGCCACGCGATGGCGCCGATGTCTCGTCGGCATCCGCCTCCCATCGATCGCGGACTGCAGAAGGAGACTGCGGCATGTTCAAGCGGATTCGCAACCGCGTCGACGGGAACTCGGCGGTCGGCTTTACCTCGATCGAGCTCCTCTCGGTGCTGATCATCGTCGGAATCCTGATGGCAATCGCCGTCCCCTCGTACCTCGGGTTCCGCGACCGCGCTGCGAACAACGCGGCGAAGGCGAATCTGCGCGAGGCGCTACCGGCAGCCGAGGCCTTCTACCGCGACCGAGGCACGTACATCGGCATGACGACGACGGAGCTCATGGCACTCGACCCGAGCGTCGACTCGAGCCTGTCGGTGAGCGTCGCGAGCGAGGAGTCCTACTGCCTCGCGAACACCGTGAACCAGAAGACTTGGAGCGTGCTCGGCCCAGGCCCGTCGAGCGCCGACTTCAAGAACAACGACGACTGCGCGTAGTCGGCGCGGCACGAGCTGGACGAAGAGGCGCGGACGACCGCGCCTCTTCACGAGCTCAGGGAGCGGGAGGAGCGGTGCGCGCGATCGTCGCCAGCAGCCGCAACGGTGGGCGCGCGAGTCGGCGTGCCTGGCTCGGATGGCGAAGATCTCCACGCAGGAGGCCCGAAACCGTCTCGAACACACCCGGCGCGCGCATGGCCCAGAGGCAGGCACGGGGATACCGGTCCGCCGCACGCTTCGCCTTCCAGGACGAGGCCATGTGCGGATCGAGCGCCGACGCGAGGGCGTCCTCGTACGTGTGCGGTCGATCAGTGGTGATCGCCTCAGCGACGAGCCGGGCGGAGACGAACGCCTCGTAGATGCCGTCACCCGACAACGGATCGACGAGCCCCGCCGCGTCGCCGACGAGCAGCGTTCGGCCGCTCGCCGCGCGCGCACCCCGTCGGCGCATCGGGAGTCGATGGCCTCGAACGTCGGTGAGCGAACTCGGATCGAGGCCGTGCACACGCGCCAGCCGGTTGAGGTGGGCGCGGAGTCGCGGGCCTTCGGTCGACCAGCCTCCGACGCCGAGGTTGGCGTGGTCTCCTTTCGGAAACACCCAGCCGTACCCTCCGGGCACGACGCCGAGCTCGACCCACGCCGTGCCTCGATACGGATCGGGATCGAGCGTCCCCCACGCGACGTTCCCCTCGAGCGCAACGCCGCGGACGATCCCGTGGCCGAGCCCGACCGAGCGGGCGACGATCCCGTTCGCTCCGTCGGCTCCGACGAGGTAGTCGGCGCGTACGGACGAGCCGTCGATCCGTGCGTCGACGCCTTCGTCATCGGATACGAGACCCTCGACGTGTACGCCGTCCCGGAAGTCCGCTCCCAGTGCGGCAGCCTGTTCGGCGAGGTGGAGGTCGAGTCGGCGGCGCTGGGTCATCCGGACGAGCGGAGCGCTACTTCGACGCCGAAGCGGATGGCGAAAGCCGGTGCGCAGCACGAGCCCGTCGACGACGTGCTCGACGACCGGCTCGACGTCGCAGGGGACGTGCCGCAGGGCGCGGCCCGTGAGCCCGCCGCCGCAGGGCTTGTCGCGAGGAAACGTTGCCCGGTCGACGAGGAGGACGCGCGTTCCCGAGCGGGCGAGGTGCATCGCCGCGGCGGATCCGGCAGGCCCTGCTCCGACCACGAGCACGTCGAAGCGCTCCACCAGGCGATTGTAGGGTCGACCCGTCAACGCGATGGGCAGCGCTCGCTCGCCTCGCACCGGCGCAGGATCGAGACCCGCGGCGCCGACGACGTCCCGTTCGGCCACGTCAGCCGCACGAGGACCGAAGCAGCGTCGTTCGAGTAGCTGAGCTCGCGCATGGCGCGATCCGGATTCGCGCGATGGACGAGGAGGTAGCGACCCGCCGGGAGTCCCGTAACGTCGAGCTCCTGGCCGTGGAAGAACGCGGGATAGCGGTCGACGAAACCGACGGACGTGCCCTCGAGCACGCGTCGTGCGTCCGGCTGCCCCGTCCCGCAATCGCCGAGGAAGCGCGGCGGGCCGGCGCCAGCGATGCGTGGCGACACTTGCCCCCAGCGATCGATGAGGCAGAACCCGCTCTTGCGATCGCGGACGAGCAGGGCGAAGTCGCCGGCTCGCCGCAGCTCGTAGCGAACGAACGACTCGAGATGCCAGTGGTGGTGCGGTCGATGGAGCTCGTAGTGGAGACGACCGACGTCGCGCACCACACGAGTCGTACCGCCGCGCAGCTCCACCACCTGGTGCGCGATCATCGGTTGTCCGGGGCGCCGGAGGCCCTGAATCACGAGCGGCCCGCGACCGCGATTCTCCGTGGACGATGCAAAGCCGACCTGGAACCTTCGGCCCGACTGGACGACCAGGATCTCCGCGGGTGCCCGCTGGTCGAGGTCGGGGAGCAGCTCGTCGGGGCGTGGGACGAGCGCGCGATGGGTTCGCGCCCAGTCCGGATCCGTCAGGCCCTCGGTCCCCTCGATCTGCGTGCCGGGAGCCGCTCCTTCGGCGCCGACGATCCAGATAGAGGAGCCTCTTGCCACAGCGCGCGCGAACGCGATGTCCTCCCCGGTCGGCGACCAGTCGGGCCGCGAGTCGCGGCCGGTTCCTCGGGTGAGCTTCCGCGTGCTTCCGTCGGAGAGCTCGAGCACCCACACATCCGAGTCCCCGCCCGACTCGCGCGTGAAGGCGACGCGCCGTCCCCCCGGCGACCATGCTGGGGAGCGGGCTCGACCCGGAACCTCCGCAAGAGGTTCCGACTCACCTCCGGTCACGGCAACCGCCCAGAGCTGGCGCCGCCCGCCTCGGTTCGACGAGAACGCGATGCGAGCTCCGTCGGGCGACCACGCCGGATCGGTGTCGTCGCCTCGACCTCCGACGAGCACCGCCTTGCGCGTGCCGTCGGCACCGCATGACGTGGAGATCGGCCGCTCCCGGCTGCCCGCTCTCCCAGACGATCCTGCGGCCCCCTGGCGACCACGCCGGCCCGCGATCGGCGGCACCCGCCGTGTGGGTGAGCCGCCGAACCTTGCCCGTACGCGTGTCTGCGACGTAGATCTCCTCGTTCCCGTCGCGCGCCGAGACGAACGCGACACGGCGGCCGTCCGGGGCGACTGCGGGATCCGCGTCCCCTGGCAGAAGCCATGGAAGCTCGACATCCCACGTCCCGTCGGCCAGCACGGCGTGCGTCGCCTCGGCGCCAGCCGCGACGATCACGGCGAGCGGAGGTTCAGGTGCGCCACTTGCCGCCGGACGGGCGCCGGCAGCAGCAGGCAGGAGCGAGGCCGCCAAGAGGGCGGCAGTTGAGTATCTCGGGATCCGAGTCATGCGGCCAGGTCGCTCTCCAGGGTGGTTGTGACCGCCGAGGCTACAATTGCCCGCCCGCGCAGGGATTCCCGAGTGGCCAAAGGGGGCGGGCTGTAAACCCGCTGGCTCAGCCTTCGGAGGTTCGAATCCTCCTCCCTGCATCGAGCCGGGCTGAGTTACAGTCCGGAGCGCGCCCTCTTAGCTCAGTCGGTAGAGCACCTCCATGGTAAGGAGGGGGTCGACGGTTCGAGTCCGTCAGAGGGCTTGAGGAAAAGGCCCGCTAATACGGGCCTTTTCTCTAGACACGGACTTGATGCGAGTTCGTTCACGGGGTATCCGTCAACCTCTCGTCAACCTCGGGCCGAACGCCGATCCCACGAGCCGTGAGTCTGCTGACGATCCCGTGGCGCGACTCCGCTGGCGTGGCTAGCCGTCCCGACGTCGGATTTGTTTCACCCGAGGGAGTAAGCTGGTGGGACTGGCCCTGCTGGCCAGAACCCCGGCCGAAGGCCCGCAACCTCCCAACGCGCTATGGCGCGCGAGACGTAGGAGCCCAGGCGAACAGGATTCGACTTGCAGGGCCAGCTCTCGTTGTTTCGAGCAGGTGCTGAGTGGATCGGACGGGCTCGGAGGTCGCCATGAGCAAGAGTTCCGACAAGCCAAAGAAGCAGCAGAAGCAGAAGCCGCAGAAGACGCTCAAGGAGCGCCGCAGCGAGAAGCGCGCGGCCAAGAAGCTCAGCTCGGGCTCGTTTCTTCCGGCAGGCAAATAGACCCGACGCGAGTCGTGGCGATGGACGATCCCGGGAAGAGCACCTTCGTTGACCGCGATACCTACGCCGAGGATCGCACGAGGCGTCGCCATCGGGGGCGGCTCCTGGGATTTGCCTTGTGTATCGCATTGTGGTTACTCAGCGTCGTTCCGCTGGCACGCGATGCGACCGACGCGCGAGAGGGCTGGGATGTCGTCCCTGTCTACCTGGTATCGGGTGCCATCAGCCTTGGAATCGCTGCCGTGATCCGGAGCGTCTACGCTCTCTTGAGAGAGCGGCGCCGGTTCTGGTCACCGTGGCTGTTTCTGCTCGCGGCCGTGCTGGCGGTGGCGGGTTACGCAGTCCAGAGTGCAGGGGACGAAGCGGTTCCCATAGCAGGCGCGTCGGCGCAAGAGTCGCGAGCCGGGTCGCTCGGAGAGTTGCCGGGTGGCTGACCACAGTGGGATCATCAACCGCTGATGGCTGAGATGGCCGAGCGGCCGGGTCCTCCGACGTCGGACCTGAACGAGCCTGGCGAGCCGATCCACGCCACGCTTGAGCTACGTGACGGGACTCAGATGGCCTACGAGATTCCACAGACCAAGCGGGACAATTGCATCGCGCTCGCAGCCAGGGCGGGCGGAGAGCAGTACGTAACGCGCTCGATGGTCGAGGCGCATCCGTACCTCACCTGGCGCGACTTCATCTACTGGATCATCGAGTTGCTCGAACACCAGAAGGGGCGAGACTGGTACGACGACATGCTTCAGGTGTTCTCGACGAAGTTCAACCTGCCCGAGGCATACACCGACCAGCTTGGCCTTGGTTATCTGACGAAGGACGAGAGCTAGCGAAGCGTGAGGTCATCGGGTCCTTCCGCCCGCGGACGTTGCCGAACCGCACGGGCTGAGGGATCATGCCGCTGTGGACGACTACGAGGTAGTCGCTCAGGAGCTGAGCGAGCTCGCGGAGAAGTGGCGCGACCTCGAGGAGCGCGTGGCCGAGGTCGAGAGAGTGAACGCGCGGCTAGAGGAAGCCGCCCTTACTACGGCCCGTGCCCTGGGAGAGGTCTCGCGGCACTGGGACGCGGTGTACGACGCTATGCGCCGCGCGGACAGACTCGACCGCGCGATCGCGTCCGAGCGCGACAACGCTGCGGCTATGGAGCGCCGCCGCAAGAACGAGTAAGGGCCCGGCAAGCCGGGCCCTTTCGTCGAATGCGGTGCAGTCGAGCTACGCGGCAACCAGAACGCGGTCGCTGTGAGCGACGATCTTGCCGCTCGTGATCTTGGGCTCGTTGGGGAGAATCGTGTCCAGCTTCTCCTCGCCGAGCCACGTTGTGACGAACTTCGTCGACTCCATACCCTGCTCAGGAGTCTCGAAGAGACTGAGCGAGGTGAAGACGCCGTTACCGGCGTCGACGAGGAAGTAGCCCTCGAAGCCGGTCAGCTTCTCGAGCTTCGGGACGAGGGTCTCGCTGACCTTGCGGGTCAACTCGGCCGAGCGGTTCTGGTCCACACCGTCGTAGCGGCGGATGATTGCATGCATGTGATGCTCCTTCGTTCGTATCGGGACAGGAGAGTCCGAACGAACTCCCTGCTGCGCTCAGGTCGGAGGGACAGTCGAAGAGCAACGTGCGAAGCCTCGACGACTTCAAAGACACCCAACGCGCTGACCCCACCCTAGCTGCGATACGAAGGCACTGTGTTGCGTCTCACGAAGGCGCCCAACGAGCGACCCAGGCGTGCGGCTATGCGGCGTCCCGCCTCCTCTTCCCACTCCTCGACTGCCACAGGCTCAATCGAGTGCGCATCCGCCTTCAATGGGGCAGCCTCGAGGTCGCTGACTGCTCGTCGACGACCCGCGAACGTTTGTAGGCGGCATACGCTGTTATCGCCCTAAGGTCGTGGCGCCCGCTCCCTGGGAAGTACGCGGACAAGAAGCCCTGCCAATCCAGGTCCTGCACCCTCGTGAGGCGATCCTTGACCTCGTCTCCTGCCTGGACGTCGTGCTCTTCGAAGAACGGCGCGGCTGTCACGCCGGAAGCGGGATCTCCGGCGCGGGCGTCGTCGAGGCTCGGAGCGCGTGGAGGCTTCGAAGGCTGCCGACATGTCGTGCAAGCCGCTGACGCTCGTCGCTCAACCTTCGGAGTTCTCGCAGCTCGATCTTGCTCAAGGACGGCCAACTACGGAAGAGAAGCGACATGCGCTCGTCACGATCGAGCCTCGCAGCGCCAAGCTCGGAGTCGTCGAGCACGGAAAGGTTCCTTGGAAGGTTCTCGATCACCTGGGCCGCGATCTCGCAGCGACCCATGCGCCAGCGCCGTACGGCACTTTGGCAGGCCTCTTGCCGAGTAGCCCCAACCACTTCCGGATCCTCGCGGACAAGCTGCGCGTGACCTGCATCGGCACCTCGCTTCCGCCGCCCTCGGCGCAATGGCCAGGAGGTCAACGCGGGAAGAGAGGCTACGTGAATCACCATGCTAGCTGTACCCCTTCGGCCATGAGCCCTTCCTGTCTGCTGCGCGTTACGCCCGAACGCGGGCGCGGGCGCGACGTCGGCTCACGTGCGGATGGACTCGCCGGTGGTCTTCGGCCACCTCTCTTGTGCTGGGCCAGCGTTCCGGAATGACGCCATAGGATTACGCCGTGCCGTTCACGCTGAGGAACATCAAGGAGGATCTGGAGGACATCGGCTCGAGATTCGACGGCGCGCCGGACCTGGAGTTCCGTGCGGCGACCAAGGCGCTCGGGCTCGAGAAATCCGGCCTGAGCTACCAGCGCGTCCCGCCCGGCTATCGCTTTCCGTACGGCCACACGCACATGAGGCAAGAGGAGGTGTACGTGGTCGTGCGCGGGAGCGGGCGGATGAAGGTCGACGACGAGATCGTCGAGCTCAAGGAATGGGACGCAGTCCGGGTCCCGCCCGGCGCGTGGCGAGGCTACGAGGCCGGGCCTGAGGGCCTCGAGATCCTCGTCATCGGCGCGCCCAACCTCGGCGAGGCTCCGCGCGAAGACGTCGATGGTCAGCGCGACTGGTGGACTGACTAGCCGAATTGTCCGGAAGTTTGATCGTCACCGTCGCAGCGCAACCCAGGCGCTCGACATCGACGCCGTGGCCCTCGCCTGCGCCAGTGTGCCGCCATGACGCCCGAAGAAGTGAAGCTGGATCTGGCCGGACCGATGAGCTCTCGGTGGTTTGTCGGTCTCCATTGCGCGTGTGTCCGTAGCAGGGTGAGATGCGGCCGGAGCAGGCCGCCGAGAAAGGAGTCGTGAGATGACGCGGTATCTGATCTCGTTCGATGACGGCGCGATGACGTTTCCCGAGGAGGATCTCCCCGACGTGGCCGAGGCAGCGCACGCGGTGGTGCAAGAGGCAAAGGACGCCGGCGTTTGGGTGTTCGGCGGCGGGCTGCATTCCCACGAAGAGGTGAGCGTGGTGGCCACCGACGGGACGGTCACCGACGGCCCATACCCTGAGAGCAAGGCGTACATCGGCGGATTCTCGGTTGTCGACGTCCCCAAACGCGAGGAGGCGCTGGAGTGGGCGGTCAGGATCGCCGTCGCCTGCCGCTGTGCGCAGGAGGTTCGCGAGTTCGTGCCCGGCTCTACGCCCTAGTTCGGGCGGGGAACTTTCGGCCCACCTTCCGCGTGCGTGAGCCACGTTGGAGCGGCTAGGGCGAGCACGCGCCGCTGTCCCTCGGTCGCGCCGCTCCCGAGTTCGTCGTACGTGTACGCGACGTCGCCGCCGATGACGACGAGCCCGTCGGGCGTGTCGACAAGGACGCTCTGGTGGCCGTTTGTGTGGCCGGGCGTCGGCAGCAGCCGGATGCCGGGGAGCACCTCCGCCTCGCCGTCGTGCTCGACGTAGTTCGCACCCGGGAAGTCGACCCATTCGGGCGGGTCATGAGGCCCTTGCAGCTCGAGTCGCTGAACGTGGATCGGCACACCGGGAAACAGGCGGTTGCCGCCGCAGTGGTCGAAGTGAAGGTGGGTATTGATGACGCACACGACGTCTCGGGGGATGTTCTCCGGCATCGGCACCGGCGCGCCTTCCTCGTCCAGCTCCGGCGTCGAATCGATCATGCCGGTGTCGACGAGGACGACGCCGTCGGCGTGCTCGATCGTGTGCACGTAGACGGGTAAGTCCGCGAAGGTGGCCGCGAGGTGAGCCGTAATCGCGTTGGCGGAGAGCGTGGGAACGCCAGTGTCACCCTGGTTGGGCATTTGGTCCTCCAGATCGCTGGTTGTGGATCTGCCTTCGGTGTTGAGACTGCGATCGGGGACGGAACTCATCTGTCGACGAGCCGTTCGACTGGCGACCCGGGATGGGAACCGCCGCACCGAGTAAGCCTCGGCACTCGGTTGCAAGACGCTGCGAGTCGTGGGCTCTGCCCGCAGAAATAGAATCGCGGCTCGTGTTCACCGTCGAGCAGCGGGATGCTCTCCGCGAGCGCCTGCTACGGCTCGCGGAAGAGGACGAGCGCACCGTTGCCGGCGCTGCCGTGGGCTCGCTTGCCGTGGACGCCGGCGATCGCTTCTCCGACCTGGACCTCACCTTCGGCATCGCCGACGAAGTGCCCGTCGCCGATGTGCTCGATGACTGGACGCGCACGCTCATCGACGAGGTCGACGCGGTACACCTTGCCGACGTCGAACGCGGTCCCACCATCTACCGCGTCTTCCTGCTGCCGAACGCACTTCAGTTCGACCTCTCGATGACGCCGGCAGCTCAGTTTCGCGCCGCCGGACCACGATTCCGGCTCCTGTTCGGTGAGACAGTGGGCGACGCGAGAGCGCCCGAGGCACCTCCCGCGGCGGACCTCTTCGGGTGGGGCGTCATCTATGCGCTCCACGCGCGCGCGTGCATCGAGCGCGGGCGTGTCTGGCAGGCCGAGCATTACGTCGGCGCCGTGCGCGACCACGCGCTCTCGCTTGCCTGCCTCCGCGAGGGACTACCCGCGGTGCAGGCGCGCGGCCACGACGACCTTTCCGCCGACACCCTTGCTCGATTCGACGACGCCCACGTCGGCGCGGTCGAACCCGGGGCGCTTCGGGCAGCCCTTGCCGAATCCGTTCTTGCCCTCATGCGCGAGGGCGCGGACGCGCGTCTACCGCACGCCGATACCGTCGCGCAGCGCCTGGCTGAGCTCCGCTGACGCGCCGAGGCTTCTCGCGTCGCTGGAGTGACGCCCTCGAATCGGCTGGCGGACGCTCCAACGTTCCCGGTCTCGCACAATCCGGGCCTCTCACAGCCGACGCATCGATGCGTGCGCCCAACCGCGCGAAGCGGTCGCCTAGTCGCTCTCGGCGGTCCCGAGGGCGAGCCGGGAGAGATGCTCCATGCTGATCGGGTGCACGAGGGCGTCGGCGTGTCGATGCACCAGTCGCCACTCGGAGCGCTCGCGCCTGAATACGAGCGTCACCCGTAGCGGCCACTCCTGCGCGGGGAGACCTCCGATCGGGCCGTGCTGCCGCTCGACGCCCACCAGCACGACCAGGTCGTTCGACGCGTGGAGCTGCTCGAGGTCGAGGTCCCCGTCCCCGCCGCCGGGGAAGAACGCCTCGGCAGCCTCGAGCGTCTCGGGAGTGTGGTCGACGCCGCGCCTCGTCGGGCCGCCGTGCGGGGGCATGAGCGTGTAGTCGGGTGCTTCGTTGACGAGCGCAAGGTAGCGCCGGACGTCTCCCTGCATCAGGGCCGCCGTCGCCTCCCGCACGCGCTCGACCAGCTCTCGTACATCGTCGTCGATGTCGTCCGGTATGGGCAGCGCCACTCCTCTCCACCGACACGATGCCACGCCTGCGGACGACTTCCCAGGGCCGCGGCTTCCGACGCCGAGCGTCAAGATGACGGTCCACCCGCGGTGCAGTCACCCGATCAGCGCGAGCACCGCGTCGGCCAGCGGCAGCGTGGCGGTCAGCCCGGGCGACTCGATGCCGAACAGGTTCACGAGGCCCGGCACACCGTGCACGCGCGGGCCTTGGACGACGAAGTCCGCCGCGGGGGCGCCCTTGCCCGAGATCTTGGGACGGATGCCCGCGTAGTCGGGCTCGAGCGCGCCATCGGCCAGCCCGGGCCAGTAGCGTCGGATAGCTGCGTAGAAGCTCTCGGCGCGCCGCGGATCCACGGTGTAGTCGATCCTGTCCACCCATTCCACGTCCGGGCCGAAGCGCGCGCGGTCGCCGAGGTCGAGCGTCACGTGCACGCCCAGGCCACCCGGCTCAGGCACCGGGTAGACGAGGCGCGAGAACGGCGGACGCCCCGCCAGCGTGTAGTAGTTGCCCTTGGCGTAGAGCTCGGGCGGCGCGAGCTCGGCGGGGTAGCCGTCGATGCTCCGCGCGACGCTCGGGGCACGCAGTCCTGCGCTGTTCACGACCTGCGCCGCAAGGATCGGCTTCGGCGCCCGCGACGTGCAGCTCGATGCCGCCGGTGCGCGTCACGCCCTTCGCGAGCGCGCTCTTCAACGCGAGCATCGCACCCGCACGTTCGGCATCGCTCAGGTAGGCGAGCATCAGCGCGTGGCTGTCGACGATCCCGGTCGAGGGCGAGTGCAGGGCCGCGACGCAACGCACCTCCGGCTCCAGCTCGCGAGCTTGCGCTGCGCTCAGGCGCTCGAGATCGGTGACGCCGTTGGCGTGCGCTTTCCGCCGGATGCCCTCCAGCTCGCTCTCTTGCGCGACGTCGGTGGCGACGATCAACTTGCCGCAGCGCCGGTACGGCACTCCGCGTTCGGCGCAGTACGCATAGAGGCGCTGCCGGCCCTCGACGCAGGTGCGCGCCTTGATCGAGCCGTGCGGGTAGTAGATCCCGGCGTGGACGACCTCCGAATTGCGCGAGCTCGTATGCGTCCCGATGGCGTCCTCGGACTCGAGGATCACGACCTCGCGTCCGTCCTGCGCCAGAGCGCGCGCCACCGCGAGGCCCACCACTCCTGCACCGATCACGACCGCGTCAGTGCGGTCCACGGAGAGTTCCCGCACTCGGGCCCAGGAGCCGCCAGGTCTCGACCGCGCCCTTGCCCTTCACGTCGACGAGCCCCAACGGCTCGGCCACGAAGTCGTCACGCAGGAGCTCCCACGTCGGGCGGGTGATCTGGATGGCGTCCGGCGTCCCGTGGGACTCCATCCTGCTCGCCATGTTCACCGTGTCGCCCCAGAGGTCGTAGAGGAATCGGCGGCGCCCGATCACGCCGGCCACGACCGGCCCCGAGCTGATGCCGATGCGCAGGCGCAGGTCGTGCTCGGCGCCTTCGGGAAGGCAGCCCTTCGCGCACTCGCGCATCTCGAGTGCAAGCCCCGCCAGCGCTTGCGCGTGATCCGGCCGCGGCCTGGGGACGCCCGCCGCGGCCATGTAGCAGTCGCCGATCGTCTTGATCTTCTCGACCTCGTGGCGGTCGACGAGCTCGTCGAAGCTCGTGAAGAGGCGATCGAGGAGCTCGACGACCTCGCGCGCGTCGAGTCGGCTCGAGAGCGGAGTGAAGTCGACGACGTCCGCGAACAGGATGCTCGCGTCGTCGAAATGATCGGCGATGGAGTTGGGATCCGACTGGAGGCGCTGTGCGATCTCGGCCGGAAGGACGTTGAGCAGGAGCGCCTCGACGCGCGCCTGCGCGGTCTCCCGCCCCTGCGCGAACGTGACGAGCAACAGCATCGCCACGAACGAGACGAGAACGATGTTGAGCACGTCGAAGGTGCGGACGAAGGCGTTGGGGAGATCGGCGCCGTCCGGCCGAATGACCTCGGAGAGAGCGACCGAGAGCAGGATCGTTGCGACGAAGGCTCCGAACCACGGCCAGGCAGCGCTTGGCCTGCCGAACGCGACCGCCCCGAGCGGCGCGAGCAGAGACCACATGAGCACCGAGCTCGACTCGTCGATGCCGCCGACCATGATCGTCCCCAGCGCCGGCGCGACGAGGATCAGCAGAAACTGCGCCCTGCGCAGGAACGCGAAGCTGCGTGTTCTCGCGAAGACTGCGAGGCTGATCACCGAACCGGCGACGTAGGCCCACGGCGTGAGCGCGACCGCGCGCTCGCCGAAGGCCCAGTACATGCAGCCCCAGGCGAAGGCGACCGGGAGGATGAGGAGCGCCACCCCGACGAGGAGGCGCTTGCGAAAGCGCTCGTCGGCCGTGTCGCGCGGATCCGCGCCGATGGCGAGGGCCCGATCACGAAGCGCTGCGGTCATGACCAGAGGCTAGAGTGCCGAGCCCAACGAGCCGGGAGGCTGCATGACCGAGACGATCAAGGAGGACACCGTTCGCCTGCCAGGAGAAGGTGAGACGACGTCCCTGTTCGGCGACACGTACACGATCAAGGCCGCGGGTGCCGAGACCGGTGGGGCGCTGGCGGTGATCGAGGCGGAGCTCGCTCCCCACAGCAGCGGGACGCCGCTCCACGTGAACACGCGCGAGGCAGAGTCGTACTACGTGCTCGAGGGCACGCTCACTTTTCGCCTGGGCGAGCGCACGGTGGAGGCTCCGGCCGGCTCCTTCGTCCACATTCCGCAGGGCGTCGTTCATACCCACTGGAATGCGACGGCCGCACCGGTGAAACTCCTGGGCATGCCCGCCCCAGCAGGCTTCGAGACGTTCTTCGCCGCACTCGCCGAGCTGATGGCGATGCCGCCAGGCCCCCCGGACCCGAGCGCGATCGGCGCGCTCTACGGGCGCTTCGGGCTACAGGTCGTCGGTCCGCCTCCAGGCGCCGAAGCCGAGTAGCACCGCGGGTACCGCGGGCGCCGGCCTACGTCTCGTTCTTGGGGATGTGCGCTACCGCCTCTTCGTAGCCGGCGTCGCCGACCGACTCGGCCGGGGTGTAGACGAGGTTCAGCACTCCCGTCTCGAAGGTTTCCGACGAGACCAGAGTGAGCGGAATCGGGGACTCGCCCTCGTCGAACAGCCGCATGCCCTTGCGGACGGCGATCGGGTGCACGAGCAAGTGCAGCTCGTCGAGCAGACCTGCGGCCAACAGCTGGCGGACGACGGAGACCGAGCCGCTCATGCCGATGGCGCCGTCTCCAGGCTCATTCTTCAGCGCGGTGACGGCCTCGACGAGGTCGCCCTGCAGCTGCTCGGAGTTGCGCCAGGTGAGCTCCAGCTGCTGGTTCGAGGCGACGATCTTGCGCGCGTCGCCGAGCACTTTGGCGAAGTGCGCGTCCTCGCCACCGGCTGCCTCGCGCTCGGGCCAGGCTCCGGCGAAGCTGTCGTAGGTCTTGCGCCCGAAGAGGATGGTGTCGGACCTGCCGAGGCTGGCGTCCACGGCGGCACCCATCTCGTCGTTGAAGTACGGGAAGTGCCACTGATCGGGCGCCTCGACGACACCGTCGAGCGAGATGAACAGGCCCGCGATGATCTTTCTCATGAGATCCTCCTCGGTCGCAGCTTCGTCATGCACTAGGACGACGCAAGCACCCTCGACTCATCGGTCGAGATGCACCAGGCAGGCTCGCGGCGCTACTCGCACCCCCAGCCGTCACCGTCGCCGTCGAACCGGTGGACGTCGACTCCCTGCACTCTGACCGGGCCGTCGATGTCTTTGCAATCGAGATCGTAGGCGACCCTGGGGACACAGCCCGAGTAGTTCGGGTCGCACGAGCCGTTCCCGGACGGCACGAGGGGCAACGGAGCAGTCGGAGGCGTGAGCGCCGGAGGACCGCTCTGTCCGGTCTCGATCGCCCGATACGGGTCGAGCACAGTGCGTGGGCACGCGCTCCAGAGGCCTCGCTTCGCCGCTCTCGCGCGTTGCGCCTCCGAGAGCAGACGGCCGGCGTACCTGCCCGTGTCGCCCCCGTAGAAGTACGGTGCCGCAGCGCCCCGCTTGACGAGCTGTAGGTTGGCATTCAGCGAGCCGCGATGGACGTAGCGCAGGAGCCGCCCGTAGCGATCGATCCGATCGAGCCGGGGGTCGGCCTCGAGAGTGATGCGGCTGCCGATCGGGACGAGGCCGAGGAGCGCGGTACGCGCAGCGCGCGAATAGCACTCGCCGGAGCCCAGCTCGGGCGTGTCGATCTGGAGCAGCCTGACCCGCTGCCCATTCGTCAGGGTCAGGGTGTCGCCGTCGTAGACGGAGGCGACGACGCCGGACTCGACGCTCGACGCTGCGCCCGCTGCGTGAGCGCCGAACGACATGAAAGCGGCCGCAATCGCTGCGGCCGCCAGAAGCACGAACCTCTGCACTACATCTCCCCTAACCGAACATTCCGAACAGGACGAAGCCTACGGCGTGGCTGGCCGAACCGAAACGAACGAAGGTCGGGTTGTCTCCCGCCTACAGGTCCTGACGGCGGACGACCGTTACGCGTGTGTTCCCTCGACCACGCTGGGAGCCAACTCGTCCAGGAGTGCCCGAGCGCGGGCGGCCGCGGGAAGGACTTCCTTTCGCTCGTACCGGCGGAGCGCGTCCTCGACGACCGGGACCGCCTCCGGCCCACGGCCGGTCACCCGTAGCACCTCGGCCAGGTCCATGAGTGCCGCCGTCTGCGTGTCGACCCGGTCGGTACGGAGCGCGAGCTCGACCGCCTCCCTCGCGAGCGCCTCTGCCTTCGCGTCGCCCTTCTGCGCGAGCAGCAGCGCTCGCGCCCCCCGCCAGGAGACCTGTGCGGCGACCCAACTCCTGGCGGTGCTCTTCTCGGAGACGACCGCGTACTCGTCGGCCTCGTCGTAGCGCCCAAGTGCGTACAGGCAGTGCGCAAGCCAGCCCGCGGTCAGAGCGAGGTAGCTCTTGTCGCCCATGGACGAGAGCTCCTCGTACGCCTGGCGCAGCTCCTGCTCTGCCGTCTGCCAGTCCCCGCGGACCATCTCCACGAAGCAGCCGAGCCCTTCCCCCCGGCTCATCGCCGCGCCCGGAAGATCGCCCAACACCTGCCGATCCGCGACGCCCTTCAGGATCATGTCGCGCGCGACATCGCGCTGGCCGAGCATCCCGCGAAGCTGGCCCAGGAAGCACAGGGCATAGGCCTCGGCGGCGCCATGGCCCCGCACACGCTCGACGATCTCCGCCCCCTGCTCGAGTGCCTCGGAGGCGGGCGTCGGCCCGTAGGTGAGCGAGACCAGGACCCCGATCAGGTCGTCCTGCGGGTAGTGCGGGTCCTTGGCGCGACGGTCGAGCTCGTACGCGCGGAGGGCCGGCTCGCGCATGCCCTCGAGCTGGCAGAGGCCGTACCGCGCCCAGTTCACAAGACGCCAGGCACGAGCCGCGCCGAAGTCGTCGCCGCTGTCGGCGCAGGTCGCTGCCGTGCGGAGCCCTTCGGCCTCGAGCTCCGCGTAGTCCACGTCCGGGTCGACCTGAAAGCGAAGCCGCAGCTGCGCGAGCCTGGAGCGCACGCGCGTGCGCTCGTCGCCGGCGCGCTCGGCGAGCTCGATCGCCTCGGCAAGCGCACGATCCGCCTCGTCGAAGCGCCCGCTCCAGAGCAGCGCGTCGCCGAGATCACCCAGGAGCTGCGGCCGCCGCGGGTCGTCCGGCTGCATCAGGACCAGCGCCCGCGACCGAAGCTTGACGCCGGCGTAGACGTCCCCGCGCGCAGAGGCGGTCCAACCCGCGGCCGCGAGCTGGTCGGCTGCGCGTCTCGCGAGCTCGTTTCCGTGCTCGCCGAGCGGCCCGAGCTCGGAGAGGTACCGGTGCGCCTGCTCGAGGTGCCAGCCGACGATCTCCGCGGTCTCGATCAGGCGATCCCCGCTCCTGCCCTCGAGCCAGTCGGCGAAGCCCGCGTGCAAGTCCGCCCGGGCTTGCTTTGAGAGCCCGTCGTACGCGGCGTCGCGGATCAGGAGATGGCGAAACTCGAACGTCTCCACGTCGACGAAGTCCGGTCGGCTCGGCCGGACGAGCTCCTTGCGCACCAGCTCGAGCAGCAGGGTGGCCATGCGGCCCTCGAGCGCGGGGGTCGCCAGCTGCTCGAGTGCGCCAACGTAGAAGACCTGGCCCATCACCGCGGCACGGCCGAGCACCGCGCGCTCGTCGGCGCCGAGGAGCTCGAGACGCGCCGCCAGCAACGCATGGATTCCGGGCGGAACGGTGACGTTCTCGAGATCGCCCACGGCCACCCAACGTCCGTCCACCTGCTCGAGCCGCCCGTCGTCGATGAGCATCGAGATCATCTGCTCGACGAACAGCGGGTTGCCTTCGGCCCTGGCCGCGACGTGATCCCGGATGTCGAGGTCGCTCTGGGACTCGCCGAGCAACTCGGCGATCAGCCGGTCGCAGGCTGCATCGTCCAGCGGATCGAGCATCACCGTCGTGCTCGGGCCGGCGCCGGGGCTCTGGCCCCAGTTCGGGCGACGGTCGAGGAGATCCGGCCGACTGGCGCAGAGCAACAGGATCGGAACGGACTCCGCGTGACGCGCCACGTTCTCGATCAGCTCGAGGAGCGTCGCCTCCGCCCAGTGCGCATCGTCGAGCAACACGACGAGCGGCTTCGCGGCTGCCAGGCTCGCGAAGAGCCGGCGCACCGCCCAGAAGCCTTCCTCGACGAGACCTCGCGTCTCCTCGATCCCGGTCAGGCGCGCGATCGTCTCCGCAATCGTCCGCGCATCCTCATCGGGCTCGAGCAACGCCGCGAGCTTCGCAAGCGCGTCGTCGGCCCCGTCGCTCTCGTCGATGCCCGCCGCCTGCTTGACCATCTGCGCGAGCGGCCAGAACGTGATCCCCTCACCGTAGGGAAGACAGCGACCCCGAAGGACCGTGGCCCGGTCACCGACCTGCGTCACGAACTCGTCCGTGAGCCGCGACTTGCCGATCCCCGGCGCGCCGACGACGGTGACGAGGCGGCAGCCTCGCTCCGCGACCGTGCGCTCGAGCGCCCACTCGAGCTGAGCGAGGGCGTCCTGACGACCGACGAGGGGCGCCTCGAGCCGGGGTGCCAGCTCCGATCGCCGCCCGATCGAGAGCAGCCTGTACACCGCGACCGGCTCGCGCTTCCCCTTGAGCTCCACCGAAGCCAGGGGCTCGGCCTCGACCGATTCGCGAACGAGCCTGAACGTGGGCTCGGCCAGGAGGATCTCGTTCGGCTCAGCGCTCTGCTGTAGACGCGCCGCGCTGTTCGCCGTGTCTCCGGCGACGAAGTTGCGATCCGGGACGAAGCCCTTTCCCGCCACCGTGCCGGTGTCGATCCCCGTCCGCGTCGCCAGCACGACGCCATATCGCTCCTCGAAGTCCTCGTTCAGGAGCACCAGCGTCTCTCGCATCTCGACGGCAGCGCGGACGGCGCGCAGTGCGTCGTCCTCGTGGAGCTCGGTCAGGCCGAACACCGCCATGACCGCATCGCCGATGAACTTCGCGAGGACGCCGCCGTGTCGCTCGACGACCGGCTTGACGCCTTCGACGTAGTCGGTAAGGACCTGATGGAGCGTCTCCGGGTCGAGCGTCTCGCCGAGCCCCGTCGAGTCGACGACGTCGGAGAACAGAATCGTGACGACCTTGCGAAAGCGCTCGGAGGACTGCTCCTCGAGCGGTTCGCCACAGGCGTTGCAGAAGCGCGCGTTGTCCGGATTCTCGACACCGCAGGCCTGACAGCTGTGCACGGGTCGAGTCTACGCAGGCATCGGCCGGGTCGAAAACGCGGCGCCGCTGGGTTACGTTGGCACGGCAATGAACGACCCGGCTCCAATCACGCTCGGTCTCGTCGAGCGCGTCGCCGCACTGCACCGTGTCGACCTCTTCGCCGACGTGCCGGGCCGCGTCCTCGCCGCGGTCGCGGACGTCGCCACCGAGGTGCGAGCTTCACCCGGCGAGCCGCTGATCGAGGAGGGGGCCGTCGAGGCGCATCTCTATGCCGTGGTGCACGGTCGCGTCCGCGTGCACCGTGACGGTCAGACGCTCGTCGAGCTGGGACCAGGCACCACGGTCGGAGAGCTCGCTGCGCTCGTTCCCCAACCGCGCACCGCGTCGGTGACCGCGCTCGAGCCGACGCTCGTCCTGCGCCTCGACAAGGCGGTGCTCGACGACCTCCTCGCCAACTGGCCCGAGCTCGCACACGGTGTGATCACGGCACTCGTCACCCGGCTGGGAGCGATCGCCGATCAGGCCGGCCGAACGCCGTGAGCTCCGCACCCACGCGTGGCGTCGTGGGCCTGCTGACCGCGCAGGCATTCGCATTCGGCGTGACGCTCGCGCTCCTCATCATCCCGGCGAACTCGCTCTTCCTCGACGAATACGGCTCGGAGTGGCTCCCGCTGACGTACATCGCGATCGCGGTGTTCGGAAGCGGGGCCTCCGCGCTCATCGCGAGAGCCGCGCGCCGGACCCGGCTCGCGCGGATCGCGACGGCGACCCTCGGTGCGCTCGCGCTGCTCTACGGCGCGTCCTGGGCGATTCTCCTCGCGGGCGGGGTGTGGGTGTCCGCGGTACTCCTCGTCCTGTTCCCGATCGCGCTCCAGACCGGGTTCGTGTTCGTCGGCGGGCAGGCGGGGCGCCTGCTCGACGTGCGCCAGATGAAGGCCCTGTTCCCACGAGTCGTGTCGGGGTTCGCGGTCGGATTCCTCGTGGGTGGACTGCTCGGCGTGCCACTTCTCGCGCTGCTCGGTTCGACCGAGAACCTGCTCCTGGGCACGACCGCGGCGCAGATCGCGTTCCTCGGGCTCCTGCTCGTGACCGAGCGGCGGTTCCCGGAAGTGCGCGCCGCACAGGTCGAGGATGCGCCGGCGGTGGTGCGACCGCCGCTGCGCACGCTGTTCGCGTCGGGCCTGGCTCTGCTGCTGCTCGGCTACCAGGTGCTGTCGGCGATGGGGTCGCAGGTGGTCGACTTCCTGCTCTTCGACCGCGCTGCAGCCCGGTACAGCGGAGAGGATCTGACGCAGTTCCTGTCCACGTACACGGCGGTGCTCAACCTCGCCGACATCCTGTTCCTGGCTCTGCTCGCCGGTCCGCTGATGCGGCGTTTCGGTCTACGGCTGGGCCTGGTCCTGAATCCAGCCGTCGTCGTCGGAGTCCTGGTTCCCATGGCCCTCGTCGCCGCGGGGCCCGGTACCGCCTCGTTTGCCCTGTTCGCGCTGGCCGGCCTCTTGCGCATCGCCGACATCGCGGCGACCGACGGCACCACGCGCACGTCGATCAACGCCGCCTACCAGGTCGTCCCGGTCGGGGAACGGCTGGCAGTACAGGCCGTCGTGGAGGGCATCGGGGTCCCGGTCGCGATGGGCGCGACCGGTGTGTTCCTCCTCGCCCTTGAGGCCTTCGACCTCGGGGTCGGCGCGGTGATCGTCTTCGGGCTCGTGCTGGGCGCGGTCTGGACTGTGATCGCGGTCGGCGTGTACCGGTCGTACACGCGCGCTCTCGCCGACGAAGTGCGCCGCCGCCCGCTCGTCGTGGGCGAATTCGACGTCGCAGGCGACGACATCGCCGCCGCGCGGACGCTGCTCCGATCCGACGACTCCCGCGACGTGCGGCTCGGCCTGGATCTGCTCGCCGGCGTCGCCTCGCCTGCGTCGGACGCAGAGCTCCGCCAGCTCGCCGAGCATCCGGACCCGGAGGTCCGCATGCGAGCGCTCGGGCAGCTCGCGGCGGGCGGCGACGCACGGGCGGCTCGTGATGCCGCAGCGCTCGTGCCCGACCTCGCCCGCTCGGACGACCACACCGACCGGAGAGCAGTGGCCGTCGCCCTGGTCAGCCGCGAGTTCGTGGACGTCGAACCAGGCGTGCTCGTCGCACTCCTCGACGACACGGACCTCTCGGTGCGAGCCGCCGCGCTCGACGCCGTCATCGTCGAGGATGCAGACGATCCGGAGGTCGTGACCCGGGTCATCGCGGCCGTGGCAGACGCCCGCACCACCGGACGGGCGACCGCAGCGGTGCGGCGACTCGGCGACGGTGCGACACCCTATCTCCGTGCCGCGCTCGCTCGTGAGGACGCGCCTCGGCGCGCGTCGCTCGTACGGGCCGCTGCTGCTGCCGCAACCGAGCACGGGGTCGGGATCATCACGCTCGCGCTCGACGATCCCGACCGAACCGTAGCGCTCGCCGCGCTCGACGCCCTCGACGCCGCCGGCCACGGCGATCTCGTCCCGACCGAGGCTCTGGACGGAGTGCTCCGAGACGCCAGCGGTCTCGCGGCACGAGCCCTCGCTGCCCGGGCAGTGCTCGCCGAGCAGAACGGCGCACTCGTCCGCGCGCTCGACGACGAGATCGACCTTGCGCGGCGACTGGTGATCGCCGTGCTCGCGCTGCGTCACGGCAAGCGGATCCGCGAAGCCGTTCGGGTCGCGGAGCACGGCGAGGGCGCCCGCCGTGCACTCGGCGTCGAGGCGCTCGACGTGCTCCTCACACGTGACGAGGCAGCGCTCGCACTCCCGCTCATGCGGCGCAACCTGACGCCCGACGAGCAAGCTGCTGCCATGCGGAGCCAAGCACCGTCGACGCGCACCGCGAATGAGTGGATCGCAGACATCGCCGCCGATCCGGAGGGTGTCTGGCGCTCGTCGTGGCTCGCGGCGTGCGCACGTCACGCGAGCGCCGCCGAACACGCATGAGGATCGACCTCTGGCACGGGTACCTGCTCGCGGGGACCGGCTCGAACATCTACGCACGACAGCTCTCGCGCGAGTGGAGCCGCGAGGGCCACGAGGTGACCGTCTTCTCGCAGGATCCGGATCCGGCTCGCTTCGACCTCGGCGGCGCGACGACCGTGCGGCCGGACGTGAACGGCCTCCTGCCCGTGTTCGTCGTGGACGAGTACGAGGGGTACACGGTGAAGCGCGTCCAGGACTGCACCCGAGCCGAGCTCGACGCCTGGGTCGAGGCGAATGCAGCCTCGGTGCGCGAGCACGGTCCCGGCCGACCTCGTCTTCGTCAACCACGTGCTGCTCGGCGGTCCCGTGGGCGCGGCCAGCGGCATGCGCTACGTCGTCAAGGCGCACGGCTCCGAGCTCGAGTACTCGATGCGTGGGAACGACGAGCTCGCCCGCTGGGGAAGCGAGGTGCTCGCAGGCGCGGCGGCAACGGTCGTCGGCTCCGAGCACGTCCGCGAGGTCGTGGCAGACGTCTGCGGCACCGTCGACCGCGTCCATACGATCCCTCCCGGCGTCGACGTCGAGCTGTGGCAGCCGCAGCCGCGCGCAGCAGGCGCTCGCGTCGCTCGTGGCGGAGGCGAGACAGGATCCGCCGAATCCGGGGAACGCGAACGAGCGCCTCCCCGACGAGGGCAACGCCGACCGGCTCGCGGCGTTCCTCGCGGGCGAGCGCTCGACCGTCGTGTACTTCGGAAAGCTGATCCGCAACAAGGGCGTGCAGGTGCTGCTCGACGCACTGCGCGGGCTCGACGCGCGCGCGGTCGTCGTCGGCTTCGGCGACTACCGCGCCGAGCTCGAGGCGCAGGCGGAGGGTCTCGACGTGCTCTTCACGGGGCCGCTGGAGCACCGCCACCTCGTGCACCTGCTCGCGCTCGCGGACGCCTGTGCGGTGCCGTCGATCTTCCCCGAGGCGTTCGGCATGGTCGCCGCGGAGTCGGCGGCAGCGGGTTGCCCCCCGGTCGTGGCCGACCACTCCGGGCTCGCCGAGGTCGCCGACGGCCTGGAGGAGGACTACCCGCCCGCTCTGCGCGACCTCGTCCGCTTCCCGAACGGCGACGCGGCGGCGCTGCACGAGCGGCTGGCCGGGATCCTCGCCCTCGGGCCGTCCGAGAGAGAGGCGATCCGCGCAGCAGCGCGCCGGGCCGCGGTCGAGCGCTGGAGCTGGAAGAGCGTGGCAACGCGCATCCTCGTCGCGGCCGGATGAGCCAGGCGGCGTCTCATCGCCCGCAGGCGGTCATCCTCGTCGAAGGCGTCAGCGACCGGCTCGCGCTCGAGGCACTCGCGAGGCGCCGTGGACGAAACCTCGAGGCCGAGGGCATCTCCGTCGTCTCCATCGGGGGCGCGCAGGCCATCGGAGCTGCTCTCGAACGGTTCGGTCGCCCGGGTCTCGACGTCCGGCTCGCGGGACTCTGCGACGCGGCGGAGGAGAGCCACTTCCAGCGTGCGCTGGAGCGCGCCGGCCTGGGCAGGGATCTGACTCGAGCAGACATGGAGGCGCTCGGCTTCTTCGTGTGCGTGGCGGACCTCGAGGACGAGCTCGTCCGCTCGCTCGGCGCCGACGTCGTCGAGAACCTGATCGAGGCCCAGGGCGAGCTCGCGTCGTTCCGAACCTTCCAGAAGCAGCTCGCGAAGCGAGCGCTCCCTCACGAGGAGCAGCTCTGGCGCTTCATGTGGAACCGGAAGATCCGCTACGCGCCGCTGCTCGTGGACGCACTCGATCTCGATCGCGTCCCGCGGCCGCTCGACGCCGTCCTCGCTCACGTCTGACTGCACCTGCGGGAGCCGGGCCACCGGGAGCGTCGTCCCGGTGACCCGGCCAGCTCGCCCGCTCAGCGGAGCGAGACCGCGACCTCCTCCAGGAGATCCATGGCGTCCTGCATCCCGGCCTCCATCCCGGATTCGATGATCGCGTCCCGGGTGATCTTGCTCGGGTGCCTCCACGAGGATGGTGAGCGTCGTGCGCCCGTCGCTCTCGGTGAACGTCGCGGTGTTCACCGTCGTCGCATCGTCCTCCGACACGCCTTCGGGCACGCCCTCGTAGAACTCGGTCGAGACGACCCGCTCGTTCGGGACGATCTCACGGTACTCGCCGTGGAAGCCGACCTCGGCCCCGTCGGCGACCATCACGTACCGCCACTTACCGCCGACCCTCAGGTCGATCTCGGCAACCGTGACCTCGCCGCGCTTCGCGTTCCACCAGCGCTTGACCAGCTCGGGCGTGGTGAATGCCTCGAACACGAGGTGCTTCGGCGCGTCGAACTCCCGCGTGATGAGGATCTGCTCGTCGGTCGGGAGGGTCACCTTCGCCGTCCCGCTACTCGTCACTGCCATCTCCTGCCTCCTTCTGTTTGAGTTCCTCCAACACGACGTCCAGCTCGTCGAACCGCTCCGACCACGTCTGCTCGAAGTCCTTCACCCAGTCGTAGATGGGCTCGAGCGCGTGCCCGTTCAGCCGGTACTTCCGCTGGCGCCCCTCGGTACGCACGTCGACCGCGCCGACCTCTCGGAGCACGCGCAGATGCTTCGACACCTGCGGCTGAGCCAGACCGAGCAGCGCGACGAGGTCGTTGACGGGTCGCTCGCCGCCGGCGAGCACGTTCAGGATCTGCCGCCGGCGGGGCTCCGCCACCGCGTTGAATGCATCTGCCGTCGTCGCTGCTCTTGCCACGACGTGCATCATATACCTATATCGGAATATGTCAAGCGCTGTCGTTTCGGCCCGAGCGATGAGCGGTTTGACCGCAGCCAGCGCGGGGTCACATTCATCCCGTGGCGTCGTACTCGGTGAACAGGCGCGCCGTGGCGCGCGCACGACGGCTGATCGAGACCCGTCAGTACGTCCTCGACAGCGACTGGGGCGACGCGCAGCCGAAGGCCGAAGACGAGAACCGCTTCCTCCGTTCCCACTCCTGGGAGGAGTACGCGGAGTGGCACCTCGGCCTCACCGAAGGCGCGACCGACGAGACGAAGGCGCGCTACGCGTTCGTCTACGGCGACTTCCGGCGCCTCCACCGAACCGGGCTGATCGCGTGTCAGTACCGGGCGGCCGAGTGGCGCCACAAGGAGATCGAGCTGGCGGCGCACAAGCTGCTCCAGCAGCTGGACGCCGCCAGCGCCTGACTGACCTTCGACCGCGGCTAGGCCGCCTGCGACCTCACGTGGTCGATGTAGCCGCGCACGTCCGCGGCCGGCTCCGAGTACGCGTCGCCGAGCGACGACTCCATCGCGGCCATGTACTCCTCGGCCCAGTCCGGGAAGTCGTAGTCGATGACGCGCAGGAACTCGAGCGTCGCGGCGAACCGCATGTCCGCGATCGACGGCGTGTCTCCGCCGATGAACTGCCTGCCGTCGAGGAAGAACGCGCGGTACACGTCGAGTGGCCCGGCAAGCGCGTCCTCGGCGTCCTGCCTCGCCTTCTCCTTCAGCTCGTCGTCGACGTCCGCGGTCGCAACCTCGCCCGGGTACTGCGCGAAGGCGAGCCTCGAGTAGGTGGCGCGCGCGACGAGCGGGTAGAGCGTGCCGATCAAGTAGAACATCGCGCTGTCGACCATCGCGCGCTCCCCGGGATCGGTCGGGTAGAAGCGGTCGAGGCCGTGCTTGTTGCAGAGGTACTGCATGATCGCGCAGCTCTCCCAGAGCGCGCCCTTCGGCAGCCCGGCCTCCTCCAGGAGCGGTGTCAGGTCGGCGGGGTCCTTCGCGAGGAACTCCGGCGTCGTCTTCTTGCCCCAGACGTCCTGCTCCTCGAAGTCGAGCCCTGCGGCGCGCACGAAGATCCGCGTCGTCAGGTTGTTCACGCTCGGCTTCAGGATGCTCAGCGTGTGCGTGGCCATGTCCTCCTCCTCGTGGTCAGTTGTACGGTTGCTTCGGCGAGCGGTCCTCCGACAGGGACGCCTGCGAGCGCGCGACGAGGAGCTCGATGGCATCGGCCAGGTGGACCCGGTCGATGTTGCCGTCGCTTCGCTCGACGCGAAGCTTGTGCGCCTCGAGCAGCACGTCGGTGTGCGTGTGGCCGGCGGGCGGTTCGAAGCGATAGGACGCGAGCTCGATCAGGAGACCGAGCGGATCGTCGAAGTAGATCGAGTCCATGAAGCCCCTGTCCTTCACGCCCGAGTGCTCGATGCCGCGCTCGTCGAGGCGCTCGACCGCCTGGTGGAAGACGGCCTGCGAGAGCGCGAACGCCAGGTGGTGCACGAAGCCCGGCTCTCTCGGCGTCGGGTTCGGCCGCGGCTCGCGTTCCTCGCTCGTGAAGACGGTGATCAGCCGTCCGTCGCCGGGGTCGAAGTAGAGATGGCTCTCGGCCGCGTTGTCGAGATTCGGCTGCTCGAAGACGAACGGCATGCCCAGCACGCCCTCCCAGAAGTCGATCGACGTCTGACGGTTCGCGCCGTTGATCGTGATGTGGTGGACGCCCTGGGTCTGGAGCTTCCTCATCGCTCGCGCTCCACGAGAGTCGACTTGTACTCGCTTCGGGCCAGGCTCCCCCACGGCACCAGCTCGACGCGTGTCTGGACGACGAGCACGGCCCGCAGTCTCTCACGGATCGCGTCCGCGAGCTCGGCATCGAGAGAGGCATCGCGGGCGAGCTCGACCGCGACCGGGAGCGGCGGCTCCTGCTTGACTCCGGCCGCCTGGGGCCTGATGCGGATGTGGCCGCTGACCGACGGCGCGAACGCGCCGACGACCTCGCGGATCGCGGAGGGAAAGACGTTGACGCCGCGCACGATGAGCATGTCGTCGGTGCGACCGATGCAGCGCACGCGCGGCCCGGTGCGCCCGCACGCGCAGGGCGACGTGCGCACGTGCACCTGGTCTCGGGTCCGAAAGCGCAGGAGCGGAGCGGCGCGGTGCCGGAGATGCGTGAGGACGAGCTCGCCCTCCGCGCCGTCGCGCAGCTCCAGCGACTCGCCCGTCTCGGGATCGACCAGCTCTGGATGGACGAAGCCGCGCGCACCGAGGTGCATGCCGTCCTGCTCCTCGCACTCGCCCCAGAGCGAGATGCCGATGTCGCCGATCCCCATCGCCTCGGTGACGCGCGCGCCCCAGCCTTCCTCCAGCTGTGCCCGAAAGGCGGGCTCGCCCCCACCCGGCTCACCCGCGACGAGCAAGCGCTCGACAGTCGAGGCGGCGAGGTCGATCTCGCGCTCGCTCGCCCACTCCACGAGGTGCGCCGCGTACGACGGCGTCAGGACTGCGGCGTTCGGCTTCAGGAGCTCGATCGCCGCCATGAGCCTCTGGGTGTTCCCGGTCCCGACCGGGATGTGACAGAGACCGAGCCGGTCGAAGGAAGCGAGCGCCGCTCCGGCGACGAACGGCCCGGCGCTGTACGTCGTCACGACCCGCTCCCCGGCGGAGACCCCCGAGGCCGAGTAGCTCCGCGCCGATCCGGTCACCCAGTTGTCGAGGTCGCCCGCCGTGAGCGGGATGTAGCTCGGCGTGCCCGTCGTGCCGCTCGTCGAGTAGATGCGCACGATCTCGCCGGGCATCGCGCAGAGATGCGTGCCGATCGGGTTGTCCGGCGTCGTCGTCGCCTTCAGCTCGGCCTTCTCGGTGAGCGGAAGCCGCGCGATGTCTTCCAGACCGCCTGCGTCTCCGGCGGACTCGAGGCCGGCACCCGCCAGCTTCTCGCGATAGAACGTCGAACGCTCGAGGAGGTACGACACCTGCTCGCGGTAGCTCTCGTCGTCCGCCGCGACCTGCTCGTCCCAGGGGCGCGCCTCGATCTCGGGCTCGAGCATCAGGTCGGCGGCGGCTCGTACTCGATCGCGTCCTCCGCCTTCCCCGCGAGCAGGAAGCCGAGAGGGTTCTCCTGCTCCTCGGCCAGATGCGCGAGCAGACCGGCCGTGCGCGCGAGGATGGGGACGGCCTTGACCACCGAGGCTCGATAGCCGAGATCGAGCATGACGGCCGCGATCGGCAGCGCCACGTTCATCGGGAGCGGCTTCTCCCAGGCCGCGGCGACGCCGTCTCGAAGCGCGCGGGCGAGGAGGACGTGGGCGCCGCTCACGCCGCGGGCGTCCGCGAGCTCGAGGATCCGTTCGGCGCGCGGATCGAGCGGGCGGTGCACCGGGTGCCCGAACCCGGGCACCTTTCCTCCCGAGTCGCGGATCGAGCGCGCGGTCTCCCGCGCGACCGCCTGCGGGTCGGCCCCGGCCAAGACCTGCTCTTGCGCGTCCTCGAGCAGCCGCGCGCACTCGCCGGAGGTGCCGAGGACGACCGAGCCCGCGCCGAGAAGCCCGGCTGCGACCGCGCCCTGCAGCGAGTCCGGATCGCCGGCGAGCGTCATCCGCGCGGCCACGTTCGTGGGCATCATCCCGTGCTCGGCGATCGACACCAGCAGGACGTCGAGGAAGTAGCGCTGATCCTCCGTCGGCTCGCGGCCGGTCAGAAGCAGGTGGAAGAACTCGGTGAAGCTCAGCCGACCCATCAGGTCGCCTGCGAGATCGCGACCGCGGACGTCCACGCGATCGGGATACGCCTGAGCGATGTGCGTGACCGGTGTTCCGGGCTTGCCGATCTGCATCAGAGGCCGAGCTCCCGTCTCACGATGCCCGCTCCCTCGACCATCGCCTGCAGCTTGCGAAACGCGAGCTGACGCGGCAGGTACTTCATCCCGCAGTCGGGTGCGACGACCACCCGCTCGGGCGGGAGAACCTCGAGCGCCTTCCTGATGCGGCTCGCGACGACGTCTGGCGTCTCGACCTCGGCCGACCCGAGATCGAGGACTCCGAGCACGATCACCTTGTCCGGGAGGTCACGGAGCACCTCCGGGTCGAGGTCGGGCTGGGCGGCCTCGAGCGAGAGGTGGGTCGCCGCGCAGTCGTTGAGCTCGCGCAGGAACGGGTATCCCGAGGGACGGTCGTGGACGACGTGCGCGTAGCCGAAGCACGTGTGGAGGACGGTCTCGCCGTCGATTCCGTCGAGCGCGCGGTCGATCGCCTCGAGCGCGTACTCGCGAGCCGGCTCGGGCCGGGCCTGCAGGTAGGGCTCGTCGATCTGGACGACGTCGGCGCCCGCAGCCTTGAGGTCGCGCAGCTCCTCGTTGACCGCCTCGGCGTACCCGAGCGCGAGGCTCCGCGCGTCCGCGTAGTGGTCGTTCTGCGCCTGCTGCGTCATCGTGAAGGGGCCGGGCACCGTGATCTTGATCCGACGGTCCGTCAGCGCGCGGAGGAACTCGACGTCCTTCACCTCCACCGGGCGAGCCCTGCGGATCGGGCCGACGACACGCGGCACCGGGTTCTCGTGCCCGGTTCGATCGAGCGCGACGCCCGGGTTGTCGAGGTCGACGCCATCGAGCGCGGTCGCGAACCGGTTGGAGTAGCTCTCCCTGCGCATCTCGCCGTCGGTCACGACGTCGATCCCGGCTCGTTCCATGTCCGAGACCGCGAGGCGGGTCGCGTCGTCCTGCGCCTCCTCGAGAAGTGCCTCCGGCACGCGCCAGAGCTCACGCGCGCGAACGCGTGGAGGCAGCCGCGCCCCGAGCCGGTCGCGGTCGATCAGCCAGCTCGGCTGGGGGTAGCTCCCGACGACCGTCGTGACGAGGGCGCTTCGTCTCCGCGGCTCGCATCGCGCGAGAACTATCACGAACGCAAGCCGGACGATCCGATTCGGCGGTCGCGCCGAAGAAGCAGACGAAACCCAAGGAAGGAGATCGAGCATGCCCAGGTTCGTTCGTATCGTGGGACCACTCGCCGTCGCGCTCGCGGCGCTCGCGCTGGTCGGATGCGGTGGCGACGACGACGAGGACGCCGGCAGCGACGAGGTGACGGTGGAGCTGGCCGAGTTCGACGGCTCGGGCCAGTCGGGTACGGCCACGCTGACCGCGGACGGCGAGCAGACGCGCGTCGTCATCTCGGTCGACGATCCCATCTCGGATTCGCAGCCGGCGCACATTCACGAAGGAACGTGCGACAACCTCACGGCCGAGCCCGCCTACGGCCTGCCGAACGTCGCCGACGGAAGCTCCGACAGCACGGTGGACGTCTCGCTCGACTCGCTCACGAGCGGCGAGTACGCGATCAATCTCCACATGTCCGACGAGGACCTCGCGACGTACACGTCCTGCGGCGACATCAGCTGATCCTCCGTCTCCGGGGTCGGACCTCAGGGTCCGACCCCGGCATACGCGTGTCCTACTCGAGCACGAACGAGATCCGCAGCGTCACGCGGAACTCGGTGATCTTCCCGTCTACGACGTCGACCTTCTCCTCGGAGACCCACGCGCCCTTGATGCCGCGCAGGGACTCTCCCGCCTTGTCGATGCCGTTCTTCACTGCGTCCTCGAAGCTCGTCGGCGAGCTGGCCGAGATCTCGACCACCTTGGCAACGGACATGTGCCCACCCCTTCCGTCGTCGTATCGCTGATCGGTCGGTGCCGAGTCTAGTAGCGGGCGAGACTCAGACGCGACCGCTGAAGGTGTCGCAGCTCTGGGGGCCCGAGCCCTCGATGCCGCGCACGAACCAGCTCTGGCGCTGCTCGGCCGATCCGTGCGTCCAGCCCTCGGGAGTGACCCTGCCCTGCATCCGCTCCTGGATGCGGTCGTCGCCGACGGACGCGGCGGCGTCGAGCGCCTCCGCGACATCCTGGCGGGTGAGGTCCTCGATGAAGCCCGTGGCGAGGGCGTTCCCGACCCAGAGTCCCGCGTAGCAGTCGGCCTGGAGCTCGACGCGAACCTGGCCTCCCTGCGGCCCGGTGTCACGATCTGCGCGCTGGAGCACCCCGGTGAGGTTCTGGACGTGGTGCCCGTACTCGTGGGCGAGGATGTAGGCCTCGGCGAGCGGGCCGCCTTGTGCTCCGAGCTCCGACTGGAGCTGGTCGAAGAACCCGAGGTCGATGTACACGTAGCGGTCGTTCGGGCAGTAGAACGGCCCGGACGCGGAGGAGGCCGGGCCGCAGCCGGTGTCGATCCCGCCCTCGAAGAAACGCGTGCGCGTCGGCTCGTATCCCGCGCAGCGCCTTCGTCCAGTAGGCCTGGATGCTGTTGATGCTGGCGAGGACACGGCAGTCCTCGCGCTCGTTGGCGTCCTCGCCGGTGCGGCACTCGGCCGCGAGCTCGCCGGACGGCGTTGCGCCCGGCCCGACGGCCTGGCCGGAGAGCGAGCCGAGGTCGCCGAGGCCCCGCCGCCTCCACCCAGGAAGAGGAAGGCGAGCAGGACGACGATGCCGATGATCCCGCCGCCCCCGCCGATCTTCATCGGCATTCCTCCGGGCATTCCGCCGCGGCCGGCGCCGCGGTAGTCCTCTACCTGGGACGGGTCCAGCTGGGCGTCCTTGCGAAACCGCATCGAAGACCCTGTACCCCGATCCGGGGCTCCGGGAACCCGCCGCGTGGCGGGCTCCCGGAGAGTCGGGCCTCTAGCCGGCCGGCTCGAGCGCGGGCTCGACGCCGGGCGAGTCCTGCGTCTGCAGGTCCCGTCCACGGACGAGGAACGCCGAGACGAGCACGCCGACGAATGCGATCGCGGCTCCCGCCCAGAACGCGGCCTGGAAGCCCTCGGTCAAAGCGACCGGAGCCTGCGTTCCCGTGGCGACCGCGTCGCTTGTCGTGTTGACAGCGATCGTCGAGAGGATCGCGATACCGACCGCGCCGCCGATCTGCTGCGACGTGTTGATGAGACCAGACGCCAGGCCGTACTCCTGCGGCTTCGTTCCGGCGACGGCGGCGATCGTGACCGCCACGTACGCGAACGGCATCCCGAGGCCGATGATGAGGAAGCCCGGGAAGAGATCCGTCCAGTAGGACCCGTCGACGGACACCTGCGTGAAGTAGAGGAGGCCGACGGTCATGAGCGCCATCCCGAAAACGAGTGCAGGCTTGACGCCAACCCGGGTGACGGCCGCCGCGGCGACGTTCGCCCAGAGGATCGCCGTACCCGCCACGGCGAGGTAGCCGAGACCGGTCTCGATCGGCGACAGGTCGAGGACCTGCTGCATGTACAGCGTCAGCATCAGGAACATCGCGAACAGCGCCGTCCCGAGGATGAAGCCGACGACGTTCGCAGCCGTCAGCGTCTGCAGCCGGAAGATGGAGAACGGGACCAGCGGATCTTTCACCCGCTGCTCCCACCCCACGAATGCGAGGAGCAGGACGGCGGCGGCGACGAAGACCCCGATCGTCTGCGCGGAATCCCAGCCCCAGCCCTGTCCCTGCGTGATGCCGAGCACGAACAGCGAGAGACCGGAGGTGACGAGCACCGCACCCGGGATGTCGAACCCCTGGCCGTGCTTGTCGAGGCTCTCCGCGAGCAGGAACGGCGTCAGGACGAGCGCCGCGACACCGACCGGGACGTTCACGAAGAAGATCCACTCCCACGAGAGCAGGTCAGTGAGGACGCCGCCGAGCAGCACGCCCGCTGCCGCGCCCACTCCGCCGACCGCGCCCCATGCTCCGAGCGCGATGTTCCGCTCTCGCCCTTCCTTGAACATGGCAACGAGGATCGAGAGTGCCGCCGGAGTGATCGTCGCGGCGCCGAGGCCCTGGATTGCCCGAGCCACGATCAACGAGTCGTCACTCCACGCGAAGCCGCAGAGCAGCGAGCCCAGCGTGAAGAGGATCGTGCCGACCATGAAGATCCGCCGACGACCGAGCAGGTCGGCCGATCGGCCGCCGAGCAGCAGGAAGCCGCCGAAGACGAGTGCGTAGGCGCTGATCACCCACTGCAGGCTCTCCGGCGAGAACCCGAGGTCGACCTGGATCGACGGCAGCGCCACGTTGACGATGGCGATGTCGAGGATGGTCATGAACTGCACCGCGAGTATCAGCGCGAGTGCGTACCACTTCTTGTTGTCCGAGCTCACCATGCAAACCCCCAGACGTTCTCGTTCGATGTGAGCGCGGGATGCTACACGACTTTGCTTGCGATTTGCAAGTTAAGACTTCCACTTTGCAAGTTCTCCGGCTATAGTGAGCCTCGGCGTGTCGAAGAGCTACAACCAGTACTGTCCGATCGCGACCGCCCTCGACCTCGTCGGGGAGCGCTGGTCGCTCCTCATCGTCAGGGAGCTGCTGGAGGACGGCGAGCTTCGCTACTCGGATCTGCACGCTCGCCTGACCGGCTGCGGCACGAACATCCTGGCCGCGCGGCTCAAGCAGCTCGAGGCCGGCGGCGTGATCACGCGGCGGCGACTGCCCCCGCCCGCAGCGGCGACGGTGTACGAGCTGACCGAGTACGGCCTGGGCCTGCGCGCCGTGATGCACCAGCTCGCGCACTGGGGCGCGCGCAAGCTGCCGGTGCCGACGATCGACGATCTCGAGCCGGGATGGCTCCACGGAGCGCTGCCGATGGCATTCCCGCCGACCGCCCCCGCTTCACGGGTCGAGTTCCGCATCGGCGACGAGACCGCGTCCCTCGTCGACGGCGGAGTGCTTCCCCACGGCATCGAGGATCCGGACGCCGTCGTGATCGGAGACGCGCCGGGCTTCTACCACCTCGTCGTCGACCGCGATCTCTCCGCGGTCGACGGTCGAGGGCGATGCCCGAGTCGTCGCGGCGCTGCTCGATTCGCTGCCGCAGTGCGCACCGCCGACCGCCGTGCCGCCCGCCTCCGCAGTCGCCTAGACGAGACCGCCCGGGTAGCGCCAGGGGCCCGGCTCGAAGCGGATCCCGCGCTTGCGGCAGAACTCGCGGACGGAGTCGAGCACCGTGCCGCCGCCCCCGTGGACGCTGCCGTGCCATGAGGTCGAGAACGGCGACGCCCGTCCGGAACATCAGCCTCGACGGCAAGGGCGAGCACGACCGCGGGACCGTCGACGCCGCCGCGAAAGCTCGGCGTGAAGAGCACGCGCGTCCCCTCGACCTCGAACGCCGTCGTCCTCGACGGCCGAGACGGCATGCCCGCGGAGCGCGAGCAACTCGTGCAGGTCGTCGATCATCCTGCGGGCGAGCTCGGTGCGGCGCGCGCTCGGAGAGCTTGTGGCTCGAGCTTCCCGTGACCTTCGCGGGGACGCCGATGGCGAACGCGCCGGCGGGAATGTCGCCGACGACGTACGAGCTCGACGCGACGATCGCTTCCGCCCCGATCCGCGAGCCCGCGTAGAGCACCGCACCGAGCCCGACCTGCGACCGATCCTCGAGCACGACCGGCGCGAAGCGGTTCTCGAAGCCCTCGAGCACGGAGTGGCCGATGTTGTGCGTGACGATCAGCGACCGCATCGTGAGGAAGACCTCGCGGCCGATCAGGACCGGCCGGCAGACGTTGACGAACGCCTCGTCTCCGACGAACGCGAGGTCGCCGACGACGAGCGTCGCCCACGGATCGCGGTGCCCACCCCCGCCGAAGCGGATCGAGCGCCCCGCCCAGATGCCCGCACCGAGGAAGGCGCGCCGGCAGCGAAGCTCGAGATCCGCGCCGAACTGCGACAGCTCGCCGATCGCGACGACCTCCTCGCACACGATCGTTGCGCGCGGCCCGATTCGGACGCCGTCCTCGATCACGATGCGCGGCGCGACCACGAGTGACCCCTCTCCGAGGTCGACTCCGTCACCGATCGCTGCGCCGGCTTCACGCAGCACGCGGGCCTTCTCGTCGGGAGCCAGAGCGCGGAACGCATCGGGATCTGCTCGCAGCGAGTCGAGAGCCTCCGACGAGATCGTTCCGTCGGTTCCGTCGGGGTCGAAGGTCGCGGGCAGCGACACGCCGCTCGACGACACGCCCGCCAGCGCAGGGCCGGCGGCAGGCGCCTCGGCCGCCTTCTGCCGGGCGATCAGCTCCTCGACGTCCTTCTCGGTGATGAAGCCGCGCTTCTCGACGGCCGAGAGATCGATGCCGTGCAGCTCCGCGAGCTCCGCGGCCTTGCGCGTCGCCTTGCGGTCACCCGCCGCGGGCTTCGGGGCGGGCTTCTCCTCCGCCTTCGCGTCGACCGACGCGAGCTCCTCCGCTGTCTCGGCGACGTACGCGATCGTCTTGCCGAGCTCCACCTCCACGTCCTCCGCGTACAGCTGCACGATCGTCCCCGCGCCGGGCGACTCGATCTCGACGGTCGCCTTCGTCGTCTCGACGACGCAGACCGGTTGCCCCTGCGTGACCTCGGCGCGGTCCTCGACGAGCCACTCCGCGAGGAGCGCGTACTCGGTGTTCGCGTCTTCGCGCGTGAGAACGATTTCCAGCACGGGCGCTAGCTTCGCACGCCCTCGAGCGCGGCGATCGCGCCGACGACGTCGTCGACGCTCGGGAGCATCGCGTCCTCGAGCGGCCGTGCCGAGGGATGATCCCGTCGCGCGCGGCAACGCGGCGAATCGGCGCACGCAGGTCGCTCCAGGCGGCCTCCTGCACGCGAGCGGCGATCTCCGCGCCGAAACCCCCCGTGAGCGTCCCCTCCTCGGCGGTCACCAGCGCTCCCGTCCGGGCGACCGACTCGAGCACGGCGTCGAGCTCGAGCGGGACGAGCTGTGACAGCGCGACGACCTCGCAGAAGATCTCGTGCTCGAGAATGAGCTCCGTCACCGCGTCGAGCGCGACCGGGAGCATCCCGCCGTACGTCACGACGGTGGCCGACGCCTCGGTGAAGTCCGTCCCCGAGAACGTCAGCGCCGGGTAGGGGCCGGCGGTCTCGCGAACGGCGAGCTCGCCGATGTGGCCGTCCTCTGGGCGCCGGTTCGGCCGCCCGTACATGAGCTTGTTCTCGACGAAGAACACGGGCCGCTCGTCCTCGACCGCGTCGGTCAGCAGCGCGCCGATGTCGTGGCACTCGCTCGCCGCGACGACGCAGATGTTGGGAACGCCGAGCAGGAGCTTCTCGAGCGACTGCGAGTGCGTCGGCCCGTATCCGCGGCGACCGCCCATCGGCGCACGGACGACGAGCGGCACCGTCACCTGGTCGTCGTACATCTCGCGGAACTTCGAGATCCCGTTCACGACCTGGTCGAAGCCGAGGGCGATGAAGTCTCCGAACATGATCTCGAGGATGGGGCGCCGGCCGCGGAGCGCCATCCCCGCAGCGACTCCGAACAGCGAGGCCTCGCTGATGGGCGTCGTCAGCACCCGATCCGGGTACGCGTCGCTGAGCCCCTGCGTGACCTTGAACGCGCCGCCGTAGGGATCGAGCACGTCCTCGCCGAGGAGGTAGACGTCGTCGCGCGCGGCGAAGAGCGCGTGCAGCGTCTCGTTGAGGACCTGCACGCAGCGCTTCGGCTGGTTGTTGGTGCTCACGCCGCAACTCCGGGAGCCGCCGCGGGCGCCGCGTCGGCGGCCTCGACCGTCTCCGCGAGCCGCTCCTCGCAGCGCGCCTCGATCGCGGCGCGCTCGTCGTCGCCGAGTCGAGCACCCGTGACGACGAGCGGGTCGCGCGTGCGGCGCTCCTCGATCTCGGCCGGATCGCGCTGGTCGTCCGACTTCGAGTGCGGGCTGAAGCGATAGGTGTTGAGCACCAGGAAGAACGGCGCGCCGGTCTCGCGGATGCGGCCGATCGCCCGCCCGGCGGCCGCGTGGATCTCCTCGACGTCGGTCGTGTCCAGCTCGTCGGTCTCGACCCCGAACGCGGCGCCGCGCGCGGCGATCGACCCGGCGAGCTCGAGCTCCACGGGCGTCGATTGCGCGTAGTGGTTGTTCTCGACGACGAAGAGCACGGGGAGCTTCCAGAGGGAGGCGATGTTGAAGGACTCGTACGCGACGCCCTCGCCGAGCGTGCCGTCGCCGAGGAAGACCGTCGACACCGCACCGGTCCCCTTCGTCTTCTCGGCGAGCGCGATCCCGGTCGCGACCGGGACGATGCTCCCGAGGACGCCGTTCGAATAGAAGTTGCCCTTGCACAGGTGCTGGCTGCCGCCCTTGCCGCCGCAGACGCCCGGTGCCTTCCCCATGACCTCGCAGAGGAGGCCGAACGCGTCGTCGGTGAACGCGAGGTAGTGCCCGTGGCAGCGGTGGTTCGAGAAGATCACGTCCCGCTCGGGCTCGAGGTGGTCGATGACGCCGATCGCATTCGCCTCCTGCCCGATGTACGTGTGCGTCGTCCCGACGAGCTTGCCGAGCGAGAAGAGGTCGAGGAGCGTCTCCTCGAACCGGCGGATGAAGAACATCCGCTCGTAGAAGACGGCGAGTCCGCTCACTAGAGGTAGCCCGAGGTCGGAGAGCCGCTTCGCGACGGTCGCCTCTTCCTCGGCCGTCAGCTCGTGGCGCTCGGCGCTCTCGAGCTCGGCGAAGACGAGGCTGCGCAGCTCGGACGGCGCGTCGCCCGGCCGGCTGTCGAGCTCGCGCGGATCGACGCCGAGGTGGAATGCCTGCTCCTCCCCGCTCTCGACGTCGAGGATCAGCTTCCACGGGGGCACGCGGACCGCGAGCTGCGTGAGCGCTCCCATGTCCGTGCCCGTGATGACGGCAGGTCGGTCGCCGTCGACGCGAAGCAGGGACTCACCGTCCATCTCGCGTGCGGGCAGGCCGGACAGCTCGAGCAGCGTCGGCATGAGGTCGATGGTGCGCACCTGGGACGGGACGACGGCCGGCTCGAGCGCGCCGGGCGCCGAGAGGATCAGCGGCACCTGGACGATCTCGTCGAAGAGCGCCGCGCCGTGCATGTGGTAGACGCCCTGGACGTCCTCCTTCTCGACGAAGCGCTCGCCCCAGGACTCGCCGTGGTCGGAGAGGAACGCGAAGACCGTGTTCTCGCGCAGCCCGAGCGTCTCGAGCTCCTCGAGGAACGACGCCACGAGCACCTCCGACTGTCGCTCGACCGCCTTCCGGTAGCGCTCGCGCATCGCCTCCAGCGCGGCTGCCGAGTCCGACTGGATCCCCTCGATGACCTCCTGCTTGGCGGCGAGCCAGTCCTGGCGCTCCGAGTGGAGGATGTCGTAGGGCATGTGCGTGGCCCAGTTGTGGACGTAGAGGAGAAACGGCTGGTCGCGCTTCTCCCGCAGCCACCCGAACGCGGCGTCGAGCGACTCGCTCGTGCCGAGGACGTTCGCCTCGGGCAGGTCCTTGAACAGGTAGCTCGTGTCGAAGACGAAGCTGCCGACCTCGTAGCCGTGGGCCGAGAACGCGCGAAAGATCGTCTCGAGCGACGGATCGAGCGGCGCGTCCCAGTGCAGGTAGCCGTGGTGGTGCGCGCTCATCCCGGTGACGATCGAGGTCGTCGACGGGGCCGTCCACGGCGCCGCGCTGATCGCCTGGTCGAAGCGAACGCCGCCGGCGGCGAGCTCGTCGATCGTCTTCGTGTTCACGTACCGCGCGCCGTAGCAGCCGAGATGGTCCGTCCGCAGTGCGTCGGACACGTAGACGATGACGTTCACAGCGCGGCGGATTGTAGTGACGGCCTAGCGTGGGGCCGTCATGAGGCGGGCACCGCTCTACGCGCTCTACGCCGCGGAGGCGATCTCGCTCTCCGGCAACGCAATCGCCCAGATCGCGATCCCGTGGTTCGTGCTGACCGAGACGGGGAGCGCGACCCTCACCGCGCTCGTCGTGTTCTTCAACTTCGTGCCGATCGTCCTGGCAGCGTTCTTCGGCGGCGTCGTGGTCGACCGGCTCGGATTTCGGACGACGAGCGTCGTGGCGGACCTCGCGAGCTCGGCGGCGGTGGCGGCGATCCCGCTTCTGCACACCACCGTCGGGATCGAGCTGTGGCAGCTGATGGCCCTCGTCTTCGTGGGCGCCCTGCTCGACGCTCCGGGTGCGACCGCGCGCGCAGCGCTCTTCCCCGACGTCGTCGAGCTGGCTCGGAGTGCCGATGGAGCGAGCCTCCGGGTTCCGCGCCGGGATCCAGCAGGGCTCCCAGCTCGTCGGGAGCGCCGCTCGGCGGTGTCCTCGTGGCCGCGTTCGGCGCGACCGGAGCGCTGTGGATCGACGCTGCCAGCTTCCTCGTCTCCGCCGCCCTCATCGTGGTGTTCGTGGCGCGACCGCAGGCCGCCGCGGAGGGCGAGGAGCCCGGTCGCTTCTTCGCCGAGCTCGCCGAGGGACTGCGGTTCATCTGGAGGCGCCCGCTGGTCCGGGCGCTCATGCTCATGGTCCTCCTGTCGAACCTCGTCGAGGCCCCGGGCGCGGTGGTCCTGGCGGTGCTCGCCGAGGAGGAGTACGGCAGCGCTACCGACTTCGGCCTCCTGGTCGGTGTTCTCGGCGGGTCGGCGCTCGCCGGAGCGTTGGTCTACAGCGCGATCGGCCACCGCCTGCCTCGGCGGCGCACCTTCCTCGTCTGCTTCTCGTTCGTGCCGCTCGGCTACCTGGCGCTGGCGACGCTGCCGTCGCTCCCGATCGCGCTCGCTCGCCCTCGCGGTGGCGGGCTTCGCGGCGGGACCGATCAACCCGCTTCTCTTCACGGTCCAGACGGAGATCGTGCCGAGCGAGCTTCGTGGCCGCGTGTTCGGCGCGGTGAGGGCGGGAGCGTGGGCGGCGATCCCCCTCGGCATCCTCCTCGGTGGCGTTGCCGTCGCCGCGGTGGGAGTCGCCGCCACGTTCCTCGCCATGGGCGTGCTCCTGGCTCTCGTCGTCGGCTACGGGTTCTTCAACCCCGCGTTCCGTGAGATGGACCGGCGCCCGGTCTCAACCCGAGACGAGGGCGGGCAGCAGGCTGCGCCCCCGTAGGCCGACCGGCTCGTCGATCCCGAGGAGCTCGAGCACCGTCGGCGCGATGTCGAGGAGGTGGGCGTCGTGACGCCCTGTCGCCTCGATCCCCGGCCCGGCGACGACGTAGAGACCGTCCTGCGCGTGGTTCGCGTCGTCCGGCCCCGTGTCGTTCTCGAGCGTCTGGATGCCCTCGTCCCCGCCGATCGTCCCGACCGAGCGCCAGAGGAGGTCGCCGAAGACGACGATGAGGTCGGGCGCGACGCCCTGCGGCTCGCCGTACAGCTCCTCGGGCGTGTAGACGGCGGTCGGGATCGGGTTCCCGGCGTCGTCGGGGATCGCGGCGATCCGCCGCGCGAGGTCCGCGCGAACGGCCTCGTACTGCTCGGGCGGGATCGTCCCCTCGGGCTCGCGACCCTGGACGTTGAGAAACACGCGCGCGTAGTAGCCGCCCTCCCCCCACGCCGTCGGTGCGGGACCAGTCCACGCCGACGTCGCGGAGCGAGGACACGCCGTCCGGCTCGGCGAGCGTCGCCAACAGCCCCTCCTGTCGCAGCCACTCGTTGATGCGGATGCCGCCGTCGAGCCGCTTCGCGCCGTGATCCGAGAGCACGAAGACGACGGTGTCGTCATCGGCGTGCTCCAGCAGCTTCGCGATGAGCCCGTCGACGTGACGGTGGTAGTCGAGGATCGCGTTCTCGTACGCATTCCCCGCCTCGTGCTTGCGGTGCTCGGGATCCATGAACTTCCAGAACCCGTGGTGCATGCGGTCGGGGCCCATCTCCACCATCGCGAACAGCGTCCACGGCTTCGTCTCGAGCAGGTGCTCCGCGAGCCGGAAGCGCCGGTCGGTCATCTCGTAGACCTGCCGCGAGCAGATACTCCTTGTCGTCCGTCCGGAAGTCCTTGGTGTCGAAGAGGTACTCGCCGACGACGTCGGCGATCTCGTCCTTCAGCGCGGCCGGGTACGTGTACTTGCTCTCGACCGACGGCGTGAGGAAGCAGCCCACCATGACGCCGTTCAGCGGCCGCGGCGGAAACGTGCCCGGGACGGAGAGCACGATCGAGGAGCCGCCCGCCCGGGTGACGTAGTCCCACAGGCGCGGCTCCCGGATGGCGTCGCCCATCGCGATGAAGTTGCCGTCGTACGTGTGGTCCGCGCGGTTCCGGAAGCCGTAGACGCCGAGGTCGCCGGGCGTCTTCGAGGACATCATGCAAGACCACGCCGGCACCGTGATCGGAGGGATCACCGAGGTGAGGCGGCCGTACGCGCCGCGCTCCATGAGCCCCGAGATCGTCGGCAGCTCGTCGCGCCAGCGCTCGAGGACGAGCGACGGCTCGGCGCAGTCGAGGCCGATGAGCATGACCTTCCGCGGCACGCGCGCAACCATAGTGGTCGTCTAACGTTGGACGGCGTGGCCACTCGCCGGCAGAAGCACCTCGCGCTCATCATCGCGCGAGAGCTCGCGTCACAGCTCGCGACCGCGACGTTCATCGCCGACGCCGACGGGAATCTCGTCTTCTACAACGAGGCGGCGGAGGACATCCTCGGACGCACGTTCGCCGAGGCGGGAGCGATGCCGGCGTCGGAGTGGCCGTCGCTCTTCCGCGTCGAGGATCTCGACGGAGCTCCGGTCGCACTCGAGGACCTGCCCGGCGGAATCGCGCTCGCCGAGCGGCGGCCGGCCCACGCCCGCGTCGGGATCATGGGCCTCGACGGACAGCGGCGCATCATCTCGATCACCGCACTCCCGCTGTTCTCCCACCCGACGGAGGTGGTCGGCATGGTCGCCTTCTTCTGGGAGGGCGACGGGGCCGGAGGCGAGTAGCAGGTGATCGCGCGAGTCTGGGGCTGCCGGGGCTCGCTGCCGACTCCGGGCGAGGCGACGGTTCGGTACGGCGGCAACACGTCCTGTGTCGAGATCCGCTGCGGGAGCGGCATCGCCCTGATCCTCGATGCGGGCACGGGCATCAAGCGCCTCGGTGACGAGCTCGATCCCAGTGCCGAGATCCACGTGCTGCTCACGCACCTGCACCTCGACCATCTCGAGGGGCTCCGCTTCTTCGCCCCTCTGTGGCGGGACGACGGCAGGGTGCACATCTGGGGGCCGTCCTCGCCGGTCCACTCTCTGCAGGAGCGCATCGCGAGATCGTTCTCACCGCCGCTCTTCCCCGTCGACCTCGGCGACATACCCGCGACGGTCGTGTTCCACGACGTCCCGGACGAGGCGTGGGAGCTCGACGGGATCCGGATCCTCGCGCTGCCGGTCTCGCATCCGGGGTCGACGGTGGGATTTCGGCTGGAGCACGAGGGCCGTTCGCTCGCGTTCATCCCCGACCACGAGCCCGTCCTCGGCATCGAGCTCGCGACGCTGGAGCCGGACTGGGTTTCGGGCCACGCGCTCGCCCAGGACGTCGACGTGCTCCTGCACGACAGCCAGTTCACCGAGGACGAGTACCCGGATCGGATCGGGTGGGGGCACTCGAGCGTCGCGCACGCCGTCGGCTTCGCGCGCAAGGCGAACGCCCGCCGCCTCGTGCTGTTCCACCACGACCCCGACCGCTCCGACGCCGAGGTCGACCTCCTTGTCGGGCGTGCGGCCGAGCTGTGGAACGGCAACGGCACGCCCGGTCCGCTCGCCGCGTGCGAGGGAATGACGATCGACCTCGGCTGACCGCACGCCGGCAAGACACAATCCACCGATGCACGCGGCTCCCGAGCGGTCGGCGCAGACGGTCGTCATGAAGTTCGGCGGCTCCTCCGTCGCCGACCCGGACAAGATCAGGACGGTCGCGCGTCGCCTCGTCGAGGCGCGCGAACGCGACGTTCGCGTCGTCGCGACCGTCTCGGCCATGGGGGACGCGACCGACGGGCTGCTCGCCCTCGCCCACGACGTCTCGCCGCACCCTCATCCCCGCGAGCTCGACATGCTCCTCTCCACGGGCGAGCGAATCGCCTGCGCGCTCGTCGCGATGGCGGTGCACGACCTCGGTCACGAGGCCGTGTCGTTCACCGGCTCGCAGGCGGGAATCATCACCGACCCCGTCCACACGAAGGCCAAGATCCGCGAGATCACGCCCGTCCGCGTCGTCGAGGCGCTCGACCAGGGACGGATCGTCCTCGTCGCGGGATTCCAGGGCTTCTCCCGGGACACGATGGACATCACGACGCTCGGGCGGGGCGGAACCGACGTGACCGCGGTCGCGCTCGCAGCCGCGCTGGGCGCGTCGTGCGAGATCTACTCGGACGTCACTGGAGTCTTCACGGCCGACCCGAGAATCGTCCCCGACGCGCGCAAGCTGGCCCGTGTCTCGTACGAGGAGATGCTCGAGATGGCCGCCTCTGGCGCACGCGTGCTTATGCTCCGCGCCGTGGAGATCGCGCGCGGCCAGGGGGTCCCCATCCATGCGCGCTCGACCTTCTCGGACGAGCCGGGCACGTGGATCGAGGGCGTCGAGGGGATGGAGCAGCCGATCGTCTCCGCCGTCACGCACTCGGAGGACGAGATCGTGTTCGATCTGCGCGGAATTCCGGACCGGCCGGGCATCGCGGCGGCGATCTTCGACGCCGTCAGCGAGGAGCACGTGAACGTCGACACCATCCTTCAGAACGTCGTGCACGGCTCTGCCTCCCTCTCGTTCTCCGTTCCGACCGAGGACGTGCCTGCGACGCGCCGCGCGCTCGAGCGCGCGCAGCAGTCGATCGGGCCGATCGAGTTCGAGGAGATCGGCGACCTCGGCAAGATCTCGCTCGTGGGAGCGGGCATGCGCTCGCATCCAGGCGTCGCCGCGCGCATGTTCAGGACGCTCGCCGACGAGCAGATCAACCTGAGGATGATCTCGACGTCGCCGATCAAGATCTCGTGCCTGATCGCGAGAAGCGAGGTCGCACGCGCGGTGCAGGCGCTGCACGCTGCATTCAACCTGGGCGACGCCGACTGAGCACCGCGAGCCCGACGCCGCCGCCCGTCCCATCCGCGGCCGAGCGGGAGGGCCGCGGGCGCTCGCTCGCGATGTGGATCCTGCTCGTGCTCGCGGGGCTGCTGCTGTTCCTCTCGGCGTTCGCCGTGTGGGTGAACCGCGTCGCCCTGAACACCGACGTGTTCGTCGACACGAGCAGCGAGCTGATCGAGGACGACGAGATCAGGAGTGCCGTCTCGACGAAGGCGGTTGACGAGCTCTTCGAGGGAGTCGACGTCCAGGCGGAGCTCGAGATGCGGTTCCCCGCAGATTACAAGGCCCTGTCCGGGCCGGCCGCCGCCGGCCTGCAGCAGGCGTCGTACACGATCGTCGACCGGGCGCTCGAGCGGCCGGCCTTCCAACGGTTGTGGACCCTGTCCCTGCGGGAGTCGCACAGGACGCTCGTCGCGGTACTCGAGGGCGGATCGGACACGGTGACGACCGAGGGCGGCGTCGTCACGCTCGACCTTCGTCAGCTCGTCGTCGAGACTGCGGATCGCATCGGGATCGGCGGCGATCTCGCCCAGAGGATCCCGGAGGACGCCGGCGTCATCGAGGTCCTGGAAGCCGACGACCTCGACACCGCCCAGGATGCCGCGCAGCTGCTGAAGACGCTCGCGTGGGTCCTGCCCCTGCTGACGCTCCTCGCCTTCGGGGCCGTCGTCTGGCTCGCCCGCGATCGCCGGCGCGTCGTCAGGAGGATCGGCGCGACGCTGCTCGCCGTCGGCGTCGTCGGGCTTCTCGCCCTCAGGCTCGTGGGCAACTACATCGTGGACTCGCTCGTGAACGAGACCGAGAACCGCGCCGCGGCGGCGAATGCCTGGGACATCCTCACGGAGCTCCTCCGCGGCTCCTTCTGGACGATGATCCCGACCGGAATCGTCTTCCTCGTGGCGGCCTGGCTGGCGGGGCCGAGCCCGCGCGCGACCGGGATACGCGGGGCGTTTGCGGCGTGGCTGCGAGGTCGCGTCTGGCCGTACGTGGCCCTCGCGCTCATCGCCGTCGTACTCCTGTGGACGAGCCCCGTGACCGACCTCTCGCGGCTACTCGTCATCGCGGTGCTCGTCGGGCTGGGCGCGCTCTGGATCGAGCTGATGCGCAGGCAGACGATGCGCGAGTTCCCCGACGCCGAGACCCCGACGTTCCTCTCCGACGCGCGGGCCTGGCTGTCCGAGTGGTGGGAGGAGCTTCGCGCATCCGCCGCACCTGCACCTGCACCTGCCCGCACCTACTCCGGCGGCGAGCGCGACACCGGCCGTCGCGCCGCCCACCGACCTGACGAGCCGCCTCTCCAGCCTGGCCGAGCTCCATCGATCAGGCGCGCTGACGGACGACGAGTACGCGTCCGCCAAGGCTCGCGTCCTCGCCGGCGAGTAGGCCCTCGGCAGGCACCACGGCCCGCGCGCCGAACTCCCACGCGTGGACAACCGTTGGCTCCAGGCGCTCGTCACAGCGCTCGTCTGGCTCGCAGTCGTGCTCGTGCTGCGCTGGGTGCTACGCCGGGCATTCGCGCGCTACGAGAAGGGGCTCGCGGAGAAGGACGCGGCCGTCGCGGCGAGCCGACGCACGACGTTCAGCTTCCTCCTGCGGGTCGCTATCGCACTGGCCGTGCTGATCGGAGTCTGGAACGTCCTTTCCATCTTCCCGGCGACCCAGGAGGTCGCAAGGGCGTTCCTGGCGTCGGGCGCCGTACTCGCCCTCATCGCGGGTCTGGCACTCACGACGCCGCTCGGAAACCTCGGATCGGGAGTGCTGCTCGCGTTCACGCAGCCAGTCCGGCTCGGCGACCGGATCACCGTCGACCAGCAGACGGGGATCGTGGACGAGATCACGCTGAGCTACACGGCGCTTGCCACCGACGATGGACGCCGCGTGTTCGTCCCGAACACGACGATGGTGTCGACCACGCTCGTCAATCGCTCGGTCGACGACCCGCGCCGGCTGGTGACGGTGGAGCTCCCGGTGCGGCTCGGCGTCTCGCTCGAGCAGGCTCGGAAGGTGGCGATCGAAGCCGCCTCGCAGGTTCCGGACGGCGAGAACCTCTCCGTGTACGTGCAGGTCGGAACCCTCACCGAGAAGACGGCCTGGCTACAGGTCGTCGCCTTCGCGCCGTTCAGTGCCGACGTGTCGAACGTCGCGAGCGAGATCCGCGAGAAGGCGGTGTCGGCGCTCGCCGACGCCGACCTCCTTCCCGCTCTAGTCGAGCTCCAGCCCTTCGCCCGGCTGCAGCACGCGCACCTCGATGTCCGGCGCGGTCCTGCCCATGGCGGCGACGAACGCGGGCGCCGGGAGCCCGACGAACCGGGGCGCGCCGCGCAGGCCGAGGTGGATCGGGAAGTAGGTCCCCCAGTGGATCGGGATCACGAGCTTCGGCCGAACGAGCGCGACAGCCTCTGCGGCGCGCTCGGGATCGAGGTGTCCTCCGCTCCCCAGCCCGGGCCCCCACCCCCAGATCGGGATCAGACCGACGTCGACGGGGCCGAGCTCGCGCATCCCGTCGAAGAGATCGGTGTCACCGGCGAAGTAGACGGACTTCGACCCCGAGACGACGTACCCGACCGGATCCGCAGTCGCCCCGAACGGCCCGCGGCTGCGGTCGTGCTCGGCCGGAACGGCGCGAATCTCGAGCGCCCCGATCGCGAGCGTCTCGCCGACGCCGATCTCGAGCACGCTCTCGAACTTCCGCTTGCGGAGCAACCCGCCCAGGCCGCGTGGCACGACCATGGGGAGCGACTTGCCGAGCTTCTCGAGCGACGGCAGGTCGAGGTGGTCGTAGTGAGCGTGCGAGATGAGCACGGCGTCGAGTCCGCGCTGCGCGCGTGCCGCGACCGGAGCCGAGCGCCTGAGGTGCGCGACGCGGTTACGGAGCAGCGGGTCCGTCAGGAGACGAACGCCGTCGAGGTCGATGACGACCGTCGCATGACCCACGTACTCGATGCGCGCCACGCGCGAAGCGTTACACGCAGTCTTTGAGCCCTTGCGCCTCCGGGAGCGATTCGAGCTTCTTCAGCGTGTTGTTCTCGATCTGACGGATCCGCTCGCGCGTGACGCCGAACTCCTGCCCGACCTCCTCGAGCGTGCAGGGCTGAGTGCCGTCGAGGCCGTAGCGCAGCTCGATGACCCGGCGCTCGCGGTCCGGGAGCGCCGACAGCGCGAACTCCACGTCCTCCCGCCGAAGCGAGACCGACGCGGTGTCGAAGGGCGACTCGGCCTGCTCGTCCGGGACGAAGTCCCCGAGCGCGGAGTCCTCCTCCTCGCCGATCGGCTTCTCCAGCGAGATCGGGAGCTGCGACATGCGGAGGATCTCGCGCACCTCCTCCGTCTCGATCTCGAGCTCCTCGGCGATCTCCTCGGGAAGCGGCTCACGCCCGAGCCGCTGGACGAGCTGGCGCTCGATGTGCACGACCTTGTTCAGCTTCTCGACCATGTGCACCGGGATGCGGATCGTGCGCGCCTTGTCCGCGATCGCGCGCGTCACCGCCTGGCGAATCCACCACGTCGCGTAGGTCGAGAACTTGAACCCGCGTCGGTGGTCGAACTTCTCGACCGCCCGAATGAGGCCGAGCGAGCCTTCCTGAATCAGGTCGAGGAACGACAGCCCCCGCCCGAGGTAGCCCTTCGCGATGGAGACGACGAGCCGCAGGTTCGCCTCGATCATGTGCTGCTTCGCGCCCATGTCGCCGCGCTCGATCCTCTTCGCGAGCGTGACCTCCTGATCGGCGGTCAGCAACGGCACCTTGCCGATCTCACGGAGGTAGAGGCGGAGGGAGTCGAGTGACGGCTCGACGGAGAGATCCAGCTTGGGCTCGATCTTCTCCTCATCGGCCGCCAGGGGCTCCGCGGAGGGAAGCGACTTGTGCTCGTTGCCTTCGACGAGCTCGATCGAGTGGTCGATCAGATACGCGTAGAAATCTTCGACCTGCTCCTTCGTGAGCTCGACCTCTTCGAGCCCCGTGACGATCTCGTCGTACGTGAGGAACCCCTTCTCGAGCCCTTGCTCGACGAGGCGTTGGAGCTCCTCGACCTCTGGGAGGGCGACATCGACAGACAGCATGGGCCGGGCTTTCTCCTCTCGCGCTCGAACGGATACTGACCTTTGGACTTCGTGAGCCGGCCCGCCTGCCGCACCCGGCTCCCCCCTGCAAGCGCGGGGATACTAGTCCGGAAACGACGATTGTGGAAGAGGACCACTTGGTTAACGTGCGGCCGCCGGCTGGTGAGCGCGCAGCTCGCCGACGGTCTCGCCACGCGAGTTGGTGACGAGGACGTTCCCCAGCTCCCCCGTCTCGACTCCGAGCCTGTCGAGGAACGCGGCGAGGCCGGGCCGGATTGCCCGATTCGTTCCGTCCTCGACCTTGAGCGCGACGCCGACGCCGTCGGACGAGACCGCGCAGAGAAGGCCCTCGGCGCCGGCCTTCGCGACCCACCCGGAGCCAAGGCGCATCAGCTCCGTGTCCGCCTCGCCCGGTCCGCGGACGAGCTCGGGACGAGCGCGCATCGCCGCAGCCGCACGCGAACCGCCGTCGAGCTGCTCGAGACGGGAGAACGCATTCGCCATCCGCTCGAGAGTCAGCGCGTACGTCACGACCCCGCAACCGTCGATCGCGGTCGGCAGCGACGTGGCCTCCACCTCGGCCGCGGCCGACACCTCGGCAAGCATCGCTGCCTGGCACGGATGTCCGGCCAGGCGGTAGCCCTCGGTGGGCCAGCCGCGCTCGCGGCAGAGCAGGAGCATCGCGGCGTGCTTCCCGGAGCAGTTGTGCTCGAGTCGAGTCGGCTCGGGGCCGCACTCGAGCTCGTCCTCGCTCGCCGACGCCTTCGCGAGCAGCGAGCGAACGGGCTCGAGCTGATCGGGGCGGTGGAGGTGCGACGCGCAGGCGACGGCGATCTCCGCTTCGGTGAGATCGGGACGCAAGCGGACGATCGGCAGCGCCTGGATCGGCTTCGCCGAGCTGCGCAGGTAGGTCACGAGCTCGGGATCCCCGACCTGCTCGACGATTGCGCCCTGTGCCACCGCAGCCGCGTGGACGCGGTGGCGGGCCTCGGTGGCGTGGCCTCGCGTGACCTCGACCAGGATCGGTCTCACCTGTCCAGCCTAGGGAACGATCGGGGGCCGGATGCGGTTGCGGACCGCCGGCCGCCTCCCGTAGGGTCCTGGCGCCGTTTGCGTCCACCGCCTCGAGGGGTATGAGCCGGGGGACATCCGTCAGATAAACACGAGAGGGGAGATCGAATGACCAGCCGAAAGGCCAGTCCGAGGCACGCCGCGACGCTCGCCGTTCTTGTGGCAGCAGCCGCGACGCTGATGGCTCTTCTGGTGCCGGCCTCCACAGCCGCCGCACCGCCGGGGTGCCAGAACCGCACCAACAACACATACGCGAAACTCCTCGACTGCGTGACGCTCGAGGGCGTCCGTGCGCACCAGGCCGCGTTCCAGGCGATCGCGACCGAGAACGGCGGCACGCGCGCCGCCGCGACGCCCGGCTACGACGCGAGCGTGGACTACGTCATCGAGACGCTCGAGGACGCAGGCTGGTCGGTCTCGACCCACGAATTCGACTTCACGGTCGCGGAGCCGATCCAGCAGCACACGCCGCTTCCCGCCACCACGCACGTGTCTGGCGGCGTCACGGGCAGCGCACTGGACACCGTGACTGCCGCGGTTACGCCCGTCGACATCAACCTCGTACCTCCGCGGGCGAACACAAGCGGATGCAACGGGGCGTTCACCGAGGCCGCGGTCGGGCAGCCGCTGACGGCCGATCCGGCCGGGCCCGACGACTTCGCCGGCTTCACGGAGGGCAACATCGCACTGGTCCAGCGGGGCGGCTGCAGCTTCGCGCTCAAGGTCGCGAACGCCGAGACCGCCGGCGCCGCCGCAGTCATCCTGTTCAACCAGGGCGACCCCGGGGTGGGCGACCGGTTCGGCGTCCTGAACGTCACGGCCGTGCCGCCGCCAGGCTCCGCCTTCACGACGATCACCGTCCCCGTCGTGGGCACGAGCTTTGCCGCCGGCGAGTTGCTCGCCCGGCCCGGCACGACCGCGACCGTCTCAGTCGTCAACGACCCGCAGACCAACGTCATCGCCGAGCTCGAGGGGCGAAACGACGACAACGTCGTCATGGCCGGAGCGCATCTCGACTCCGTCCAGGCTGGGCCTGGGATCAACGACAACGCCTCCGGCTCCGCTGCGCTGCTCGAAACGGCAGTCAACATCGCGAAGCTGAAGCCCGAGAACACGCTCCGGATGGCGTGGTGGGGCGGCGAGGAAGCGGGCCTCGTCGGGTCGACTGCGTACGTGGACGACCTGAGCCAGGCCGAGCGCGATCGGATCGCCCTGTACATGAACTACGACATGGTCGGCTCCCCGAACTACATCTTCATGGTCTACGACTCGGACGAGTCGAGCTTCGAGGCGCCCGTGGCCATTCCGGAGGGCTCGATCGCAATCGAGGATCTCTACGAGTCCTACTACACGATGGTCGACGAGCCCTACGACGACACCGAGTTCTCGGGGCGGAGCGACTACGAGGCCTTCATCCTGGCCGACATTCCGTCGGGCGGCCTCTTCACGGGAGCGGAGGAGATCAAGACCGCCGAGCAGCAGACGATCTGGGGTGGCACCACGGGCGCGCAGTTCGACCCGTGCTACCACGAGGCGTGTGACACATTCGGGAACGTGAACTTGCACGCGCTCGACGTCAACAGCGACCTGATCGCGTTCGCAATGATGACGTACGCCTACTCGACCGAGTCGGTCAACGGCGTGCCGGGCCAGAGGGTGCCCGGGCTCGCCGGTCAACCTGCCCCCTCCAGCCGGGCCGGAGGGCACGTTCGCCGAAGAGGAAGCACCCTAGTCCGCAAGCTCAGATGAAAAGTGCGAGGGGTCGGGCCGGAAGGTCCGACCCCTCGCGTGTTCACTTGCGAATGGTCGGAACTTTTCGTATGTTTCGGAACTATCGACCGTTCACAACTCATCGACTACGACGCCGCCGAGATCATGGAGGTTCGCGAGCCCGACCAGATCCGGGCGCTGGCCGGCGTCCTCAGGGCGCGGATCGTCGTCCTCCTGCGTGAGCGTGCAGCGAGCACGACGGAGCTCGCCGAGGCGCTCGGCGTTCCGAAGGGAACAGCCGGCCACCACGTGAAGGTGCTCGAGCGCGCGGGGCTCATCCGAGTCGTCGCGACCCGTCAGGTTCGGGCGATGACCGAGAAGTACTACGGGCGCGTCGCGCGTCTCTTCGTGCTCAAGACGGACGACACCGACGGCGTCGTCGGCGAGGGCGCGCTCGCCTCGGTGATGCTGAGGCAGGCATCCGAGGAGCTCCTGCCGCTCGACGTCGACCACAAGCTCGTTACCGCGGGCCTGACGCATCGCCGTCTGAGCGCGGCGGACGCACGGCGTCTCGGAGCGCGCCTCAACCGCCTCTTCGCCTCGTTCGACGCGATCGACGATCCCGAGGGCGAGCCGTACGCGCTCGCCGCGGCCCTCTACCCCGCGCCCGCGGCGCTGCCGCACCCGGAGGCGTAGTCGATGCCGAGACTCTGGCCGACCGGCGGCCTCTGGCGCCACGGCGACTTCCTCAAGCTCTGGTCGGCCGAGACGATCAGCGTCTTCGGGACACAGGTGTCCCAGCTCGCGCTTCCGCTCGTCGCGATCCTCGTCCTGGACGCCTCCGCCTTCGAAGTCGCGGCTCTCAGCACGTTCGAGTTCCTGCCGTTCATCCTCTTCACGCTTCCGGCCGGCGTCTGGGTCGACCGGCTCCGGCGTCGCCCGATCCTCATCGCCGGCGACCTCGGGCGCGCCGTTCTGCTCCTCACGATCCCCGCCGCCTACATCGCCGATGCGCTCACGCTCACGCAGCTGTTCGTGGTCGGATTCCTCGTAGGCACGTGCACCGTGTTCTTCGACGTCGCGTACCAGTCGTATCTCCCCTCGCTCGTCGAGCGCAACGCCATCATCGAGGGGAACTCGAAGCTCGAGATCAGCCGCTCCGCCGCTCAGCTCAGCGGGCCGGGGCTAAGCGGCGCGCTCGTCGAGATCTTCACCGCACCGTACGCAGTTCTCGTCGACGGGCTGAGCTACCTGGGCTCCGCCTTCTTCCTGTTCGGGATCAAGAAGAGCGAGGAGTCTCCGAGGTCGACGCAGAGCAACGCTGACCGCACGAGCATGTGGGTCGAGCTCAAGGAAGGCCTGCGCTTCGTCCTCGGAAATCCGAACCTGCGTGCCCAGGCAGGGTGCACGGCGACGTCGAACCTCTTCGGGAGCGTCGCCTTCGCGATCATCCTCGTCTTCGCAGTGCGCGAGCTCGATCTCTCCCCCGGGCTCATCGGCCTCGTCCTCTCGATCGGCGCGGCTGGGTCACTCGTCGCTGCCTTCACGTCGAGGCGCATCTCGGGCCGATTCGGTATCGGCCCGACCACGATCGCGGTCGCGGCTCTCTGGGGGCCGGCCCTCCTGCTCTTCGCCTTTGCCCCGGTGGGGAACGACGCGGTGCCGTTTCTCGTCGGCGGCATGCTCGTGCTGAGCTTCTCGGGCGTGGCCTACAACATCATCCAGGTCAGCTACCGCCAGGCGATCTGCCCGCCGAGGCTGCAGGGGCGCATGAACTCGGTGATGCGGTTCATCGTCTGGGGCACGATCCCACTGGGAACGCTCGCCGGCGGGGCGCTCGGCACGTGGATCGGGTTGCGGGAGACAATCGTGGTCGCGGCGATCGGCGGGAGCCTCTCGTCGCTCTGGATCGTCTTCTCGCCGCAGCGCCACCTCCGCGAGATGCCCGAGCCGATCGACGACGGCGTGCCGGAGCCCGCGACCGCGTAGGCGCTACGGTCAGGGCATGCCCGAGCTCCCCGAGGTCGAGGCGTGGGTGCGAGAGCTCGACCCACTCGTCTCGTCCGCGCCGGTCGAGCGGGCCGGCCCGGCTCACATCGCCACGCTGAAGACCATCGACCCGCCGCTCGAGGAGCTCGAGGGGCGGCGCTTCGCAGGCTCGCGGCGGCGCGGGAAGAACCTCCTGTTCCCGACGGACGACGACGAGCTCGTCCTTCGGGTGCACCTCATGAGCGCGGGGCGCCTTCGCTACCTCTCTCCGGGGGCGAAGGGCCCAAGTCGCCGATGTTCCGACTCCGCTTCGCCAATGCCGGCGAGCTCGTGCTCACCGAGGGAGGCAGGAAGAAGCGCGCGGGCGTCTGGCTCGTGACGCCCGACCAGCTCGAGGCCGACCTCGCGCACCTCGGGCCGGACGCGCTCGAAGTCGACTCGGAGGCGCTCGCGGAGATGCTCGGGCGCGAGCGCCGCCAGCTCCACCCGCTACTGCGCGACCAACGAGTCCTCGCCGGCATCGGCCGCGCGCATGCGAACGAGATACTGCTGCGTGCACGGCTCTCGCCCTTCAAGGCATCGACGGAGCTCTCGGAGGACGAGGTCGAACGCCTCTCGGCGGCGATGCACGAGGACCTGACGCGCGCGCTCGAGCTCCGCGAGCAGGGCAAGGGCGACGCGGCGGTGTACCGCATCCACAATCGCCTGGGCGAGCCGTGCCCGCAGTGCGGGACGCCGATCGCGCGCGTCGACTTCGAGGAGCACACGATCTACTACTGCCCGAGCTGCCAGACGGGCGGGCGGCTGCTCAAGGACCGCCGCCTCTCCCGGCTCTTGCGCTGATTCGCACGCTGCTACGGTGGCCGCGTGGCCGACGGCGTGAAGCTCGCGGACGACCTCCAGGCATCGCCACCCGAGATCTCGCTCGCGCTCTCCCGCGCCGGCGTCAGCGGCGTGCAGAAGGCGGTTCGGATCCGCCGCGGGAACGCCGAAACGGTCATGGCGGCCGTCATCGACTGCACGGTGGATCTCGCGGCCGACCAGAAGGGCGTCCACATGTCGCGCTTCCCGGAGCTGTTCGAGGAAGCGATCGAGCTCGTCGTCGAGCGCGAGGCCTTGCTCGTCGAAGTGCTGGCCGAGCACATCGCGAGCCGCGTCGTCGAGCGGCAGCGGGCGCTGAAGGCGGAGGTCTGGATCCGCGCCCAGTGGCCGATCCATCGCCGCACGCCGGTCACCGAGCTGGCGACGCAGGAGATGGTGACGCTGTGCGGAATCGCGGCTGCGTCGGAAAACGGCACCCGGCGAGCGGTCGGCGTCGAGGCGACCGGCATCAACGCCTGCCCGTGCGCACAGGGGCTCGTCCGCAATCGTGCTTCCGAGCGGCTCCTCGAGGCGGGATTCGAGGAGGGAGACGTCGAGAGGATCCTCGAGCTCGTCCCGATCGCCACGCACAACCAGCGCGGGCGCCAGACGCTCTTCGTCGGCACCGAGCAGGACCTCGACGCCGAGCTCCTGGTCGAGATCGCCGAACGCTCGATGAGCGCCCCCATCTACGACCTCCTGAAGCGTCCCGACGAGCTGTTCGTCGTCGAGCACGCCCATCTGCAGCCGCGATTCGTCGAGGATTCCGTGCGGTACGCGCTGCGCGACGCGCTCGAGACGCTGCCCACGCTGGACGACGACGACTTCCTGCTCTCGAAGCAGGTCAACTTCGAGACGATCCACATCCACGACGTCGTCGCCGAGCGCTTCGGCACCGTCGGCGAGCTCCGCGGCGAGCTCGCGACCGGCGACCCGAGCTCGACCCAGACGAAGCTCGACGCCTGGCTCTCGCGCTAGGCGCTAGGCGCCGCGCGGGCGGCGCAGCTCGAACCGGTGCTCGGTGCCTCCGAGGAGACGCCGGATGTTGGCGCGGTGGAGGAAGATGACGGCGCACGCGCCGGCGATCCCGAACGCGACGACCGGCCACGGGTAGTCGAACACCACGACCAGGACCGCGAGCGCTGTCGCCGTCACGACCGACGCGAGCGACGCGAACCTCGTCACGAGGAAGACAGCCAGCCATATGCCGATGCAGCAGAAAGCGACGAGCGGTGCGAGCGCCAATGTCGCGCCTCCGGCGGTCGCGACCATCTTGCCGCCCTTCTCGAACCGGAGGAACACCGGCCGGGCGTGACCGATCATGGCCGCAGCGGCCGCGAGGACGCCGACGAGCGCTCCACCGACCCAGAGCCCGAGGGCCGCCGCGGCGAAACCCTTCGCGATGTCGAGCAGGGCAACAGGGAGGCCGAGCGACCGACCGTAGACGCGGAAGACGTTCGACGCGCCGACGTTGCCGCTTCCCCTGGTGCGGATGTCCTCCTTGCGCAGGAGGAGCGGCACCCAGTAGCCGAACGGCAGCGAGCCGAGGATGTACCCGCCAAGCACGGCGAGCGCGTCCAGCACGGACCTACTCGACCGGAATCGAGTACGACTCGATCCAGCCGTTCACGACGCCCCAGTCGAGGTTCCGCAGGAAGGCCTCGATGTAGGCGGCCCGGTCGGTCTGGTAGTCGAGGAAGTACGCGTGCTCGTAGACGTCGAGCGCGACGAGCGGTGTGGCGTTCCAGACCGGGAACGTGTTCTGCGCGTCGCCGATGTAGTTGAAGAGCCGGCGCTCGTCCCAGTCGTACGCCGTCCAGGCCCAGCCGCGTCCCGCCATCCCCGTCGCGCGAAGATCCGCTCGCCACGCGTCCGCGGATCCGAAGTCGCGCTCGATCAGCTCTCCGATCGCCTCGTCGGGATCGCCGCCCTCGCCCCCCAGGTGGTCGAAGTAGAGCTCGTGGTTCTTGATCCCGCCGATCGCGAACGTGAAGTCGATCTTGAGCGCCCGCACGTCCGAGTAGACCTGATTCGCCGCTCCGAGATCGACCGTCGCCAGACGCCCGAGAAGCTCGTTGCGCTTGGCCACATATCCCTGATAGAGGCGGTAGTGCGCCTCGATCGTGGTGCGCGAGATCCCGTCCAGTTCGAGGAGTGCGGGCCGAAGGTCACGGGGCCTGATCTCGACGAAGTTGGTCATCCGGTTTCCTCCAGAGCCGGGGCGGGAACGTCGCGGAGCATATCCTTCTGCCGGAAACCGGCCCGCAGGGAGAGGAGCAGGAAATGGCATTCAGCGTGCCCGACCTTTCATACGCGTTCGACGCGCTCGAGCCGCACATCGACGCGCGGACGATGGAGATCCACCACGACAAGCACCACGCCGCCTACGTGACCAACCTGAACGCCGCGCTCGATGGAACCGAGTGGGCCGATAGCCCGATCGAGGACATCCTCGGGAACCTCGACGCGATCCCCGAGGACAAGCGCATGGCTGTCCGGAACAACGGCGGCGGGCATGCGAACCACACGTTCTTCTGGGAGATCATGGGGCCCGACGGCGGGGGCGACCCGACCGGAGCGCTCGCCGACGCGATCGGAGAGGGGTTCGGCGGCGTCGCCGAGCTCAAGGCCGCGGTCAACGACGCCGGCGTCAAGCGCTTCGGGTCCGGCTGGACGTGGCTCGTGTCCGAAGGCTCCGGGCTCGCCGTCATGTCGACGCCGAACCAGGACACGCCTCTCATGGAGGGGAAGACGCCGCTGCTGGGCATCGACGTGTGGGAGCACGCCTACTACCTCAACTACCAGAACCGGCGCCCCGACTACCTCGAGGCCTGGTGGAACGTCGTGAACTGGGACGCGGTGGCGGCGCGTTTCGAGGGCGTCGGCTAGGAGACGCGCAAACCGCCTGGATCGCAGGCGCGTAGCAACCGGCATGGCTACGTCGCTCGCGATCCGGACAGGTTCGTTCCCGATGCGACCCGCAGCCATGGAACGCTTCGAGCCGTCAGAGCCGTCGGACGGCGACCTCATCGAGAGCGTCGCTACCGGGGATCGCGACGCATTCGACGAGCTCTACAAGCGTTATGCGAGAGCCGTCCTCGGCCTGGCCCTGCGCCGGCTCGGCGACCGGGGTCGTGCGGAGGACGCCGCGCAGGAGGCCTTCGTCGCGATCTGGCGCTCCGCGCGGACGTACGACCCGAGCCGTGGAAACGGCGCGCCGTGGCTGTACGCGGTCGCACGCAACGCGATCACGGACGGGCTCCGCCGGACGCCGACGCCCGTCGCCGAGCTCGAGGACGGGCCGGGTGGCGATCCCGACCCGGCCGATCGCGCGCAGCAGTCGTGGGCGGCGTGGCGCGTCCACCGCGCACTCGAGGTGCTTCCCGAGCACGAGCGACCGGTGATCGAGCTCGCATACTGGGGCGGCTTGTCCCAGAGCGAGGTGGCAGAACGGCTCGCAATCCCGCTCGGGACGGTGAAGACGCGCACCCGGAGCGCGCTCGCGCGGCTCGCGGATGCGCTCGAGGACGAGCTCCGATGAGCGAGCGCCCGCCCGACTTCGACGAGCTCGTGGGCGTCGCTCTCGACGCCGACGAGCGCGCGCGGCTTCGCCGAGTCCACGACCTGCTGGTCGAGGCCGGGCCGCCGCCCGAGCTGGTGGCCCCTGTCACAACCGCGGCATCGAGAGCGCCCGATCGGCGAAGAGGGGCCTTGCTCGCGCTTGCCGCAGCGCTTGCCGTCTCGGTGTTCGCCGTCGGCGCGCTCGTCGGCGAGCGCTCGTCGGGCCGAACGGTCGACTACGTCGTCGAGATGAACGGGGCTGGGACGACTGCCGATGCATCGGCGTCGCTGACCGTGTTCGAGATCGACGCTGCCGGGAACTGGCCGATGGAGATGAAGGTCGACGGCCTTGCGCGCGCTTCGAGTGGGCGCCCCTTCGAGCTCTGGCTGACGCGGAAGGGCGAGCTCGGCGCGCTCTGCGGAAGCTTCGTCACGGATGCCGAAGGGTCCGCCAGCGTGCCGCTGAACGCACCGTGGGAGTTCGACTCCTTCGACGGCTGGGTCGTCGTCGAGGAAGGCTCGAGGACACCGCTGCTAAGTACGTGACCCCGCCGCCCGAGATTCGGATGGCGACCTTCGTACGGGCATCCCGGGAGCAGGTCTTCGACGCGCTCACGCAGGCCGAGCACCTCGACGCGTGGTTCACGACGGGAGCCGAGGTCGATCCTCGGGAAGGCGGCGAGATGGTCTGGCGCTGGGTCGACTGGGGCCCGGATCGCGTGACGGCCGAGGATCGAGGCCCGGTCCTCGAAGCAAGGCGGCCGGAGCGCTACGCCTTCAGGTGGCAGGCGGATCTCGGCGGGACGACCGTCGAGGTGGACTTCGAGCAGCGCCTGGACGGCACCGTCGTCAGGCTCCGCGAGCACGGCTACCCCGACACGCGCGAGGGCTGGGCGGGCTTTGCGGACTGCTCGACCGGGTGGGGCGAGGCGCTGACCCTGCTCAAGTTCTACGTCGAGCACGGCGTCCGCTACTAGCTCCGGGCGTCGCGCTATCGTCGAGGCTCATGCCGGAGCTCCGCCCCGCACGCTCGCAGTACGAGGACTTCGCGCGCCACGTGTTCGCGTCCGGCACGCCGAAGAGCGATCGCACCGGCACGGGCACGGTCAGCGTGTTCGGCTACCAGATGCGCTTCGACCTCTCCGAGGGCTTCCCCCTGGTGACGACCAAGAAGGTGCACTTTCCGGCCGTCGCGTACGAGCTCCTCTGGTTCCTCCGCGGCGACTCCAACGTCCACTGGCTGCAGGAGCACGGCGTGACGATCTGGGACGAGTGGGCGGACGCGGACGGTGAGCTCGGCCCCGTCTACGGCGTGCAGTGGCGCAGCTGGCCGACCTCCGACGGCGGTCACGTCGACCAGATCGCCGAGGTGGTGCGGCTGCTGCGCGAGGAGCCCGACTCCCGGCGGATCGTCGTGAGCGCATGGAACGTCGCCGACATCCCGAGGATGGCCCTCGCACCCTGCCACGCCTTCTTCCAGTTCCACGTCGCGGGCGGCGAGCGTTTGAGCTGCCAGATCTACCAGCGCAGCGCCGACGTCTTCCTCGGCGTCCCCTTCAACATCGCGAGCTACGCGCTCCTCACGCACATGCTGGCGCAGCAGTGCGACCTCGAGATCGGCGACCTCGTCTGGACGGGCGGCGACTGCCACGTCTACGACAACCACCGCGAGCAGGTCGCGACACTACTGGAGCGCGAGCCGTACCCGTACCCGACGCTCGAGCTCGTTCGACGACCCCGGTCGATCTTCGACTACGTCTTCGAGGACTTCGAGGTCGTCGGCTACCAGCACCATCCGGCGATCCGCGCGCCGGTCGCCGTGTGAAGGTCGTCCTCGTCGCTGCGGTCGCCCGCGGCGGTGTGATCGGCCGGGACGGAGCCGTCCCCTGGCATCTGCCCGAGGACATGGCGTACTTCCGCGCGCTCACGCTCGGCCATCCGGTCGTGATGGGACGCAGAACATGGGACTCGCTGCCCGAGCGCTTCCGCCCGCTTCCGGGCCGGCGAAACGTGGTCGTCACGCGAAACGAGGAGTGGCGCGCGGACGGTGCCGAGCGTGCAGGGTCGCTGGACGAAGCGCTTCGCCTGCTCGACGGTGAACCCGTCGCCTACGTCATTGGCGGCGCCGAGCTCTACGCCGCGGCGCTCCCCTACGCCGACGAGCTCCTGCTGACGGAGATCGACGCGGAGTTCGCAGGCGACGCGTGGTTCCCGTCGTGGCCGCGCGACGAGTTCGAAGAGACCTCGCGGGAGCAGCTCGTCTCGGTGGACGGCACGCCGTTCGCGTTCGTCACGTACGAGCGCACACGTCGCTGATAGGAATCTACGCGCGGCGGATCGCGAGCACCTTCGCCTTCCAGCCGCCGCTCGGTGCCTCGACCGCCACCTCATCGCCCACCGCGGCGCCCATCAGCGCCGATCCGAGCGGCGAGTCCGGCGACACGCCTCCGACCGCGGAGATCTCGACCTCCATCTTCTCCCCGTCGCCGTCCTCGATCTGGACCGTCGAACCTACACCGACGTGGTCGTCCGTCTCGTGCTCGACGGTGACGGCGTGCTGCAGTCGATCGCGTAGCGCTCGGATCCGCGCTTCCAGGAGGCCCTGCTCGTTCTTCGCGGCGTGGTACTCGAAGTTCTCCGAGAGGTCGCCGAACTCGCGCGCGGTCTTGATCGCCTCGGTCGCGGCCTTGCGGCGCGGGCCCTCGAGCTCGGCGAGCTCCGCCTCGAGCTCGGCGCGCTGGGCCGCGGTCAGCTGCTCGCTCATGTCGTAGAGCCTAATCGCGCCGGCGCTAGTCCATTACGCTCCCGCACGACCCAGTCGGAACGGGAGAGCAAAGGAGGAACGGGTGGCGACGGACCTGGAGCGCTTCGTCGGGGCGGATGGGCGTGCGGAGCTTGTGAAGGACGTTCGGAAGCGGATCGACGCCGAGGGCGTCACCTACGTCTACTACCAGTTCGCCTCGGTAACCGGCCGGATCATGGGGAAGGGCGTTCCCGCGCCCCACTGGGAGAGCATCGCCGAGAAGGGCTTCCAGCTGGTCTACGGCTCCACCGCGAACCTCTTCACGGACCGGCACGGCAACTACATCGGCTACGGCCCGGAGGCGTGGGAGCTCGTCGGGATCCCCGAGCCGGAGACGTTCCAGGTGTTGCCGTGGGACTCCCGAGTGGCACGGGTCTGGTGCACGTGCTTCCGCAACCGCGAGGACCGCGAAGGGCCGGGCGAGGTGCTCACCTCCGACTGCCGCGGGAACCTGCGCCGCATCCAGGAGGAGTTCGAGGGGCGGACGGGCTTGCACCTGCGGGCCGGGATGGAGCCGGAGATGATGTGGCTCAAGATGGGCCCGGACGGAGCGCCTTCCGTCGAAGGCGTCACGAAGCCCTACTGCTACCACATCGACCAGTTCTCGGAGCTCCAGCCGATCATCCACAAGATGGTCGAGTACGGGCAGAAGCTCGGGCTCGACATGATCCAGGGCGACCACGAGGACGCGCCCGGCCAGATCGAGCTCAACTTCGGCTTCGATCGCGCCGAACAGACAGCCGACAACCTCTCGACGTTCCGCCAGATCGCGAAGCAGGTCGGTCGCGAGCTCGGCGTCTTCCCGTGCTTCATGCCGAAGCCGTTCATGGGCGTCTCCGCGAACGGGTGCCACACGAACATCTCGCTCTGGCGAGACGACGAGAACGCCTTCCTGCCCGACACGGACGACGTGCACAAGCCGAGCGCGATCGGCCTGAACGCGATCGGGGGCATCCTCGAGCACCTGCGCGGCCTCACCTGCGTCACGGCGCCGACCGTCAACTCGTACCGGCGGTTCTGGGACACGGGCTTCTGGGCGCCGGTCTTCGCCGACTGGGGCTACCAGAACCGAACCACGGCGCTTCGCATCTCCTCGCCCGACCGCTTCGAGTACCGGTCGGTCGACTCCGCGGTCAACCCGTACCTCGCGCTCGCGGGGTTGATCAAGGTCATGGACGACGGGATCGAGCGGAAGCTGGACCCCGGCGAGCCCGAGGAGGCGAACATCTACGAGGCGATCGAGGCCGGCAAGGAGGTCCGGCGCGTGCCGATGACGCTCGGCGAGGCGCTCGAGGCGCTCGAAGCCGACGAGGTCGTGCAAAGCGCGCTGCCGGGCGAGATGTACCGTGTCTTCATGCACTACAAGCGGGACGAGTGGGAGCGGTACTGCGCGACCGTCACCGACTTCGACCGCGACGAGTACCTCGACGTGCTGCCCTAGCGAGAAGAGGACGACACGACATGTGTGGCATCGCCGGGATCATCTACCGCGACGGCTCGGAGCACGCCATCGGCGACGAGATGACGCTGATGCTGCAGTCGATGAAGCACCGCGGCCCCGACTCGACCGGCTACGCGCTGTACGGCAACGGCACGAGCGGCTCGCTCGTCATGCGCTACAAGCTCGCGGACGCGAACACGCCCGCGCGACTTCGACTTCGAGGACCGCCTCCGTCGGCACCGCGTCGAGGTCGAGGCGCGGCTTTCCGCGCTCGGCGCGCGAAACCAGGAGTCCGAGGAGGAGACGCCGTACGCCTTCAGGGTCTCGTTCGAGTACGACGGCGACCTCAAGCACCTCGCCGACTTCGTCGAAGACATTCCCGAGGCGGAGGTGCTCTCGCTCGGGCACTCGCTCGAGATCGTGAAGGACCTCGGCGACGCCGAGTCCGTGCACGAGCAGTACGGCCTTGCGAAGTTCAACGGGCACGCACGCAATCGGGCACGTACGGATGGCGACCGAGTCGGAGGTCGACATCGCCGGCGCGCACCCGTACTGGGCGTACCCCTACTCCGACGTCGCCGTCGTCCACAACGGGCAGCTGACGAACTACTTCATGTGGCGCCGCCGCCTCGAGCGGGCGGGCCGCCGCTTCATGTCCGAGTGCGACTCGGAGATCATCGCGGTCTACCTGGCGCGAGGAGATGACGAACGGCGCCTCGCTCGAGGAGGCGATGCACAAGTCGCTCGACGAGCTCGACGGCGTGTTCACGTACATCGCGGTCACGAAGGACGAGCTCGGCGTGGCGAAGGACGAGCTCGCCGCGAAGCCGCTCGTCCTCTACGAATCGGACGACCTCGTCGCGCTCGCCTCGGAGGAGATCGCGATCCGCGCCACTCGTCGACCACGAGATCGACACGTACGACCCCTACGAGCGCGAGGTCCTCGTTTGGCAGCGGTAGGCGAGCGGCAGATCTCGTACGACGCGCGCGGGCTCGCCGAGCCCGTCGCCGAGGCGCCGCGCACGGCCGTCGTCGAGAACGGCGTCGCGACCTTCGACGCGACGCGACCTGACGACGCGGACGATCAACCTCGAGCTTCGCCGCCTCCTCTACGAGGAGGGCGTCGACGAGGTCGTGATCCAGAACCCGCAGGGCCGCCACTCGCTCGGGCGTCGGGATCCTGCGGCGCTGCAGGATCCGCTTCGAGGGCTCGCTCGGCTACTTCGCGTGCGGCCTGATCGACGGCCCCGAGATCCACATCACGGGCCGGGTCGGCTGGTCGGCCTGCGAGAACATGATGTCCGGCGTCGTCGTCGTGGACGGGAACGGCGGCTCGCTCACGGGCGCGGCGATGCGCGGTGGCGACCTCGTCGTGCAAGGGCCGCGTCGGAGCCCGAACGGGGATCGACCAGAAGGGCGGGACGATCATCATCGGCGGCTCCGTCGGCTCGATGACCGGCTTCATGATGCAGCGTGGCCGGCAGATCATCTGCGGCGACGCAGGCCCCGGGCTCGGCGACTCGATGTACGACGGGACGATCTACGTCGCGGGCAAGGTCAAGTCGCTCGGCATCGACTGCGTCCCCGGCGAGTGGACGGACGCGGACACCGAGCTGATCGAGCGCAAGTTCCGGATCTACGGGCTCGGCTCGCCGCCCGAGTTCCAGAAGTTCGTGTGCGGGAAGGTCCTCTACAACTACGACTCGCTCGAGCCCTCCGAGAAGAAGCTGGTGATCTAGTGGCGACCGACAACGGAGCACCCGGAACCACGGACGTCCTCGGGCGCAGCCGCATCTTCACGCCAGAGGTCATCAACGACATCCACGTCAAGGCCGAGCTCGGCCGCTACCGCATGCGCGGCTTCTCGATCTTCAAGCCGATCCCACACTGGGACGAGCTCGTGTTCCTGCCCGGGACGCTGACGCGCTTCGTCATCGAGGGCTACCGCGAGAAGTGCGACACGACCACGGTGCTGGGCGCGCGCTTCGCGAAGAACCCGCTCGAGCTCGACATCCCGATCTACATCACGGGCATGTCCTTCGGCGCGCTCTCCCTGGAGGCCAAGATGGCGCTCGCGAAGGGCGCGTCGATGGCCGGGACGGCGACCTGCTCGGGCGAGGGCGGGATGATCCCGCCCGAACGCGACTACTCGACGAAGTGGTACTACCAGTGCATCCAGTCGCGGTACGGGTTCAACCCGCACCACCTGATGCTCGCCGACGCGTGCGAGTTCTTCATCGGGCAGGGCTGCAAGGTCGGTCTCGGCGGCCACCTGATGGGCCAGAAGGTGACCGAGCAGGTCGCGGAGATGCGCTCGCTCCCGGCCGGGATCGACCAGCGCTCCCCCGCGCGGCATCCTGACTGGCTCGGCCCTGACGACCTGTCGCTGAAGGTGCAGGAGATCCGCGAGGCGACCGACTACCGCATCCCGATCCAGCTGAAGCTCGGCGCCGCGCGCGTCTACGACGACGTGCGCATGGCGGCCAAGTGCGGCCCCGACATCATCTACCTCGACGGCGCGGAAGGCTCGACGGGCGCAGGCCCGCACATCGCGACCGAGGAGACGGGCATCCCGCTCATGGCCGCGATCCCCGAGGCGCGGCGGGCGCTCGAGGACGTGGGCCTCGCGGACGAGATCGACCTCGTCGTCGCGGGCGGGATCCGGAACGGCGCCGACGTGGCGAAGTGCCTTGCGCTCGGCGCGAAGGCGGTGGCGATCGGGCATTCGGCGCTCATGGCGCTCAACTGCAACAAGGAGATCCCGGGCGTCACGGACTACGAGGGGACGGTCGGAGTCCCGGCGGGCCAGTGCTACCACTGCCACACGGGCAGGTGCCCCGTCGGGATCACGACGCAGGACCCGGAGCTCCGGAAGCGACTCGTCGTCGAGGAGGCCTCCGAGCGCGTCTACAACTTCCTGACCGCGATGACCATGGAGCTGCAGATGCTCGCGAGGGCATGCGGCAAGACGAACGTGCACTCACTCGAGCCCGAGGATCTCGCCGCGCTGACGATCGAGGCCTCCGCCATGGCGCGGGTGCCACTCGCGGGCACCACCTACACCGTCGGCCAGACCGAGCGGGAGATCCTCGCCGAGGTGCAGCGCCTGCTCGCGATCAAGGCCGAGGAGGAACTCGTCGCGAACCCGACCGCGCACGTCACGGACCTGCACTCGGTGGAGTCGTGAGCTCGCACGACCTCGCCTACAACGAGCCCGAGAAGATCAAGTCGATCGACGCCGAGTTCCTTGCAGGGCACCGGTTTCCGTATCAGGAGGACCTGTCCCTCGTCGAGGACGTCGATCTCCTCGCGGCCACGCCAGGTGAGGACATCAACTGGCTCGAGGACATCGCGCTCCTCGAGGAGGACGGAGCCCCGGCGGTCTTCGACCGCTACTCGAACGCCTTCCTGAAGATCTACTTCCCGATCCCCGTCGGCCGGGAGGACGAGATCGCGCGCAAGGTGCTCGTGAAGCACCTGCAGTCCGGCAACTCGTACGGGATCCAGCTCAAGGAGCTCCACACGAAGTTCCCGCAGCCCGAGCTCGGCCCCTGGGTCGAGGGCTCGAAGACCGTCGGCACGAGCTACACCCCGCCCATCCTCGAGGGCTGGGAGAAGCCTGCCGGCCACTGAGTCTTCCCCGGCGGCGCGGTTCTGGTCTCCAGGACGGTAACTTGGTAAGATAAGGGTCGTGGCGACCAAAACTACGGAGCCCAGCGTGCCTCCGGACTACGACCCCTCGCAGTTTCCCGCGTTCGCGGTGACCGTCGACGTCGTGGTCCTCACCGTCGCGGAGTCCGAGCTGCAGGTGCTGCTCGTCCGTCGAGGCGTGCCGCCGTTCGAGGGCATGTGGGCGATTCCGGGCGGCTTCAAGCGTCCCGAGGAGACGCTCGACGAGGCGGCGGCCCGCGAGCTCGGCGAGGAGACGGGCGTCGACGGAGCGACGATGCGGCAGTTCGGTGCTTACGGCGATCCCGGACGCGACCCGCGTATGAACGTCGTGACGGTCGCCTACTTCTCCGTCCTGCGCGAGGTGGACGGAGTCGCGGGCGGCACGGACGCCGCCGCAGCGGCCCTCGTTCCCGTGGACGACGTGCTGCGCGGGAAGGTCGACCTGGCCTTCGATCACGCACGGATCGTGCGCGACTCCGTCGAGCGCGTCCGCGTCGACCTCGAGCTCACGGGCATCGCGACGGCGTTCGTCGGGCCGACGTTCACCCTCGCCGAGCTGCGGGCCGTGTACGAGGCCGTGTGGGGCGTCCAGCTCGACGCCGCGAACTTCCGGCGAAGCGTCGTCGCCGAGGAGGGCTGGGTGATCCCGACCGGACGCAGAGCTCGCTCGGGCTCGGGTGGCGGCCGGCCCGCGGAGCTCTATCGGGCCGGGCAGGCATGGAAACACGGCGGGCCGATCCACCGTTAGATGATCCGATCCAAGTTTTGGTTGACACGACTATAACCTGGTGCTAGAGTAAGAGTCGTGAAGACCAAAACCATGAGCAGCAGAGAGCGCGCCGAGTGCGCCGCTCAGGGCTGAGAGGAGACGATCATGCTTCCCGGTTCCATCCCATTCGACTATCTGCGGCACCTCGACCGCCACGACCGTGTCCGCCGGACTCGCGGTCGTACGACGAGCAGCCGCGTGCGTCGCCCGCTGAGGGGCAGGGCCTAAACCGATGAGGGCGGTCGTCCAGGACCGGTACGGGCCTCCAGAGATCCTGCGGGTCGAGGAGGTCGCGCGTCCCGTACCCGCGGAGGGCGAGGTGCTCGTGCGGGTCCACGCCTCGTCGGTCACGCGATCCGACTGCGGGCAGCGAGGCGCGAGCCCGTTCTTCTCGCGGGTGTTCTACGGCCTGCGGCGACCGAAGACGAGGATCGCCGGCACCGAGCTTGCCGGGGTGGTCGAGGGCGTCGGCGGAGCCGTGACCCGGTTCGCGGTCGGAGACGAGGTCTTCGGCGCCCGCTCGGGCGCGAACGCGGAGTACGTCTGCGTCAGAGAGAAGGGAGCCCTTGCGCACAAGCCGGCCGGAATGAGCTTCGAGGAGGCGGCCGCCGTCAGCGACGGGGCAATCATCGCGCGGTCGTGCCTGAACAAGGCGGACCTGAGAGAAGGGCTTCGTATCCTGATCTACGGCGCGTCCGGAGCGATCGGAACCGCGGCAGTGCAGCTGGCGAGGCACTCCGGTGCCCACGTAACGGCGGTCTGCAACACCAAGAATCTCGAGCTCGTGAAGTCGCTCGGTGCCGACGAGGTCATCGACTACTCACAGGAGGACTTCACCCAGAACGGCGAGGTGTACGACGTCGTCTTCGACGCCGTCGGCAAGCACTCGTTCAGACGGAGCAGGCATTCCCTGAGACCGGGCGGGATCTTCATCGAGACCGATCTCGGGTTCATGTGGCACGTGCCACCGCTGGCGCTTCTCAGCCGCTGGTTCGGCGACAAGCGCGTGACGCTCCCGCTTCCCTCGTACTCGCAGGAGAACGTCGTCTTCGTGAAGGAGCTCGTCGAGGCGGGCGAGTACCGGGCGGTGATCGACCGCACGTACCCGCTCGAGGACGTGGTCGAGGCGACGCGGTACGTCGAGACCGGGCAGAAGACGGGCACCGTCGTCCTGACCGTGGCCGAGACGGCGTGAGCGAGCGCATGAGGGCGGTCGTCCACGACAGGTACGGACCGCCGGAGGTGCTGCGACTCGAGGACGTCGCGCGGCCGATCCCGAAGGAAGACGAGGTCCTCGTCAGGGTCATGGCCACGACGGTCACCAGGACCGACACGGGACTCCGCAGCGCCGAGGTGCCCATCAGCCGCTTCGTCACCGGTCTCCGACGACCGAAGCAGACGATCCTCGGGCTCGAGCTCGCCGGGGTGATCGAGGAGGTCGGAGCGGCCGTGACCGAGTTCGAGGTCGGCGACGAGGTTTTCGGCGTCCGCACGGGCGCGCACGCCGAGTACGTCTGCGTCCGGGAGAAGGGCGCGCTCGCGCACAAGCCGCGCACGCATGACCTTCGAGGAGGCCGCAGCCATATGCGACGGAGCGGCGCTCGCGCTGGCATGCCTCCGGAAGGCCGGCGGCGTCGAAGGACGGAGCATCGTCGTCTACGGCGCCTCGGGGTCGGTCGGAACCGCAGCCGTGCAGCTAGCGAAGAACCTCGGCGCCAACGTCACGGCGGTGTGCAACACGAAGAACGTCGAGCTCGTGCGCTCGCTCGGCGCGGACCGGGTCGTCGACTATCTGCGGGAGGACTTCACGAGGAACGGCGAGACGTACGACGTGATCTTCGACGCGGTCGGCAAGCACTCGTTCAGGCGGTCACGGCGCGCGCTGAAGCCGGGCGGGACGTTCCTCGAGACCGACCTCGGATTCATGTGGCACGTCCCCGTGCTCGCTTTGCTGACCCGGTGGATCGGGAGCAAGAAGGTACGGCTCGGAGTCACGAAGTACTCCAAGGACGACGTCCTCCTGCTCGAGGAGCTCGTCGAGGCGGGGAGGTACCGGGCGGTCATCGACCGCACGTACGAGCTGGATGACGTCGTCGAGGCCACCAGGTACGTCGAGACCGGCCAGAAGACGGGCAACGTCGTCCTCACCGTGTCCGAGACCGCGCGCGCAAGCGCATGAGGGCGGTCGTCCACGACAGGTACGGCCCTCCGGAGGTGCTGCGACTCGAGGACGTCGAGCAGCCTGAGCCCAAGGACGACGAGGTGCTCGTCAGGGTCCACGCGACCACGGTCAACCGGACGGATACCCACATGCGCGCGGCCAAACCGTTCATCTGGCGCTTCATGCTCGGCCTCCGCCGGCCGAAGCGAAGGATCCTCGGCCTGGAGTTCGCCGGCGACGTGGCCAGCGTGGGCGCGAATGTCACCGAGTTCGAGGTCGGCGACCGCGTCTTCGGCCTTCGCTCCGGCGCATACGCGGACTACATCTGCGTCCGGGAGGCTGGCGTGCTGGCGCACATGCCCGCGGGCATGACCTATGAGGAAGCAGCCGCGTTGTGCGACGGTGCGACGCAGGCCCTGGCCCCGCTGACGCGGGCCGGCGTCGGCGAGGGCACGCGGCTCCTCGTCTACGGGGCCTCGGGATCGTGCGGCACCGCGGCAGTTCAACTCGCAAGACACTTCCTCCGCGCCCACGTCACCGCCGTCTGCAACACGAAGAACGTCGAGCTCGTCCGCTCGCTCGGAGCAGACGAGGTCATCGACTACCTGCACGAGGACTTCACCAGGAACGGCGAGACCTACGACGTCATACTCGACGCCGTCGGCAAGCACTCGTTCTTCCGCTCCCGACGATCGCTAGTGCCGGGCGGCCTCTTCCTCGCGACGGACGGGCTTCACAACTTTCCGCTGGCGCTCGTCACGTCTCGAATCGGCGACAGGACGGTGACATTCGCGATCGCGCGGCCGACGAAGCAGGACGCGCTCCTCCTCAAGGAGCTCTTCGAGGCTGGGAAGTACCGCCCGGTCATCGACCGCACGCAGCCCCTCGAAAAGGTTGTCGAGGCGCACCGGTACGTGGACACCCTCCAGAAGACCGGGAATGTCGTCCTCACGCTCGACGAGTAGGTTCCCGGCGTGCGAACGCTCGTCCTCCAGCACATTGCGTGCGAGCCACCTGGTGTCTTCGAGGACGTGCTCCACGAGCGAGGCGCGGAGCTCCATCGCGTCGAGCTCGACGAGGGCGAGCCGCTCCCGGACTGGCAGGACTTCGCCGCGATCGTCGCGATGGGCGGGCCGATGTCGGCGAACGACGACGCCGAGCTGCCGTGGCTCGCCGCCGAGAAGCGCCTCATCGGCGACGCCGTCCGGGCCGGAGTCCCGTTCTGGGGCGTCTGCCTCGGCGTCCAGCTCCTCGCGGCGTCGCTCGGCGCGCGCGTGTACCCCGGGCCGGCGCCGGAGGTCGGCCTGCTGCCCGTCGAGCTGACGGACGACGGCCGCGCCGATCCGGTCTTCGCCGGGGTCGACGGCGACCTGGTCACGCTGCAGTGGCACGGCGACACCTTTGACCTCCCGGACGGCGCGGTTCGACTCGCGAGCTCGCCTGCCTACGCGAACCAGGCATTCCGTGTCGAGCGCGCGTACGGCGTGCAGTTCCACCTCGAGGTCTCGGCAGAGATGGCGCGAGAGTGGGCCGAGGTGCCCGAGTACGTCACGTCGCTCGAGCGCACGCTCGGCGCCGAGGGCGCTCCTGACTTCCTCGCAGCGATCGAGGCGAACGCCAAGGACATGCGGGTGACGGGGCGAGCGCTGTTCGAGCGCTGGCTCGACCGCGTGGTCCAGCCCGTCTAGACGCCGCGCGGCGAGCGATCGTCGAGGGCGACCTTCATCAGGTCGCGAATCGAGACGATCCCCACGACACGGCCTTCCTCGACGACGGGAAGGTGGCGAAAGCCGCCGTGAATCATCAGCGACGCCGCGTGATCGGTCGTGTCGGTGGGCTCGATCGTCTCGGGATGCCGCGTCATCCAGTCGGTGACGGAAGCGCTGCCATCCCGACCCGCCGCAACCGCCTTCATCACGTCGCGCTCGGTGAGGATCGCGGCGATCGACTCGCCCTCGAGCACGACGACCGCGCCGACGCCTCGGTCGGCCATCGCCTGCGCGGCGTCGTGCAGCGTCGCCTCCGCCGAGACCGTCAGGAGGCTGCGCGTCATGAGGTCGACGACGGCCGGCATCGGACGATTCTAGGCTTGCGCCTTCACGCGCGCAGCTGACACGACATCGCCCTTTCGTTCGTAGAGCTCGAGAGCCTTCGCGATGTGCTCATCGGCGAGGGCATCGCGACCTGCCGCACGATCGATCTCGCCCAGCGCAACGAGCGTGTCGGCACGAAGCCAGATCAGGTCGGTCTGCTCCGCGCGCTCGAGCGCCTCGCGGGCGCGCTCTTCGGCCTCCGGCAACCGCGCCCGCGCGGTGAGCACGTGGGCCTCGGCCAGGCGAGCGGTGATCTGGCCGTACGCAAGGTCGCGCTGGAGCTCCTCGCGCGCAACCCGCGCGAGCTCCACGGCTTCGTCGTACTCGCCCCGAAGTGCGAGGACGCGTGCGAGCGCGGCGACCACCCAGGACAGGTACCCGACGTCGGTCAGGTCCCGAAGTTTCTCGTGCGCCATGCGTAGCTCGCGCTCCGCCACGTCGAGCCGGCCGGCGTGGACCTCGATGCGCTGAACCTCCATGACGACCCCGATCGCCGAGATGGGATGGCCGAGCTCCTCGTAGATCTCGACTGCCCGTCGGCACAGCTCACGCGCCTCGTCGAACTCCCCGGTCATCGCAAGCAACGAAGCCCGATTGCGCAACACGAACGCCTCGACGAGGCGCGCTCCGCCGGCGCGCTCGAGGAGCTCGTCAGCGCGACGGAGCCCCTCGGGGACAGGGGTCGCGCCGAAGAACGTCGCCATCGCGATCGCCCCGAGCGCGCGCAGCTGCTCCCGCGTGTCGGCGGCCCGCGCCGAGTGCTCGATGACGCGCTCGGCTGCCTGGATCGACTCCTCGCAGCGACCAAGCCGGAACTTCGCCCAGTGGATGAGGAACCACGCTCGCGCGAGGCCTCGCTCGTCGCCGTGCACCTCGAAGACCGGCAGGGCAGCCTCGGAAGCCGAGAGCAGCTCCGACATCGGCAGATGCGCATCGGTCTGAGCGCGAAGGCTCAGGAGCCCGAGCTCGGCACGACGCTCGAGCCCGAGATCGCCTGCCTCGCGGGCGGCACCGCGCAGCGCCTGGAACACCTGCTCGGATCGCTCGAGCGCTCCCGCGCCGGCGAGCGCTCGCCCCAGCTCGATGCGAACCTGGCGCCCGAGGGGAACGTCGATCGGGACGAGGTCGCACGCTTGCTCGAGCAACCTCGCCGCAGCTCGATCGTCGCCCCGGGCGAGTGCACGCTCGCCCCCGCCCGCGAGAAGCTCGGCGGCTCGCAGAGCCAGCGCGCGCGTCGAGTCGTCCTCGCCTTCCAGCTCGCGCCTGAACCGGTACGCCTCCGCGAGGTGATGCCCCACGATCTCGCCGGCAGCTCGCTTCTGGGTCTCGAGATGATCGGCCAGCCGGAGGTGCAGGTCGGCCCGGCGTTCCTTCGAGATCGACTGGTAGGCGGCATCGCGCATCAACGCGTGCACGAACACGAACGCGTCGTCGGACCCTGAGCGCCGGGCCGCGCGGATGTACTGGCGCCGCGCGAGCGCGAGCAGGTGGGTGTCGATCGCGTCGCGATCGCTCTCGGGGAGCAGCTCGACGAGCGACTGGCGACGAAACTCACGCCCCTCGACGGACGCGCACTCGAGCACCTGACGCTCGGGAAGCTCGAGCCGGTCGATCCGCGCCGCGAGGAGCGCCTGGATCGTCGGTGGGACGATCAGGTCACCCGAGGAGTCGGCGTTCAGCGCGACGAGCTGCTCGAGGAAGAGCGGGTTTCCGTCCGCCGCGTCCACCAACTTTCCGATCTGGCCGGCGTCGAGCTGCGTTGTCGCCAGATGGGCAGCGAGCTCCGCGGACTCGCCGTCGCTCAGCGGTTGGAGGACGATCACCGTCGCGTTCTCCCGCGGAGTCGCCCAGGTCGGATGCTCCTCGAGGAGGTCCGGCCGCGCGTTCGCAAGCAGCAACAGCGGCGCGCCTGTGGAGAAGCTCGACACGTACTCGACGAGATCGAGGAGGCTGGGCTCGGCCCAGTGGATGTCGTCGACGAGCAGCACGAGCGGCCGTTCACGCGCGAGCGCCTCGAGCAACCGCCGTATCGCCCAGGACGCGTCGTCCGTCGAGTCACCGGCGTCGGCATCGCCTGCCCGTACCAGGGAGTGGACGTCGCTTGCGATCGACTCGGCACGCTCCTCGTCCCCGAGGAGCGCCAGCACGGCGGCTCGCGGGTCGTCACCGAGCACCGGTTCGAGCGCCTCCGCGAGCGGGAGGAACGTCACCCCCTCGCCGTACGCGCGGCAGCGGCCGACCAGGACCCGCACCTCGTCGTCGATCCCTGCAAGGAACTCGCGCACGAGTCGGGACTTGCCGACGCCCGCCTGACCGACGACCGTGCAGGTCACACACCGGCTCTCGTCGCGGGCGCGGCGTAGCGCGTCGCGGAGCAGCTCGAGCTCGTGCGTCCGGCCCACGAGCGGCGCGTCGCCCGAGCGCTCGTACGCCTCGGTGTCGGGCAGAACCCGGACGAGCCGGAACGCCGTAACGGGATCCGCCTTGCCCCTGAGCTCGAGCGGCTCGACGGCCTGGACCTCGATCGCCTGCCCACCGAGCTCGCGCGTGAGCGAGCCGATGAGGATCTCGCCGGCGCCCGCGCTCTGCTCGAGCCGCGCGGCGACGTTCATCGTGTCGCCCGAGGCCCTGAACCCGTCGATGTTCGTCTCGGCGACGATGACCTCGCCGGTGTTCACTCCCGTCCGCACAGCGAGGCGAACGCCATGCGCATGTTCCAGTGCGTCGTTGAGCGAGTCGAGCCGCGTCCGCAGCTCGTCCGCCGCACGCAGCGCACGCAGCGCGTCGTCCTCGCGGGCCGTCGGCACGCCGAAGAGCGCGACGACGGCGTCGCCGATGAACTTCTCGACCGACCCGCCGTGCCGCTCGACGATGACCCGGGCCTCCTCGAAGTACCGGCCCAGCACGCGCCGGTACGTCTCGGGATCGTGCGACTCGCCGAGGCTGGTCGATCCGACGACGTCCGAGAAGAGCGCGGTCACCGTCTTGCGCAGTTGCCGCTCGTCCGTCACCTGGCCGAGTGTAAGCAGAGGTTCTCCGACGTCAGCGGCCGAGCCAGCCGCCGTCCACGGCCAGCACCGTGCCGTGGACGTACGCCGCGCCGGGCGATACGAGAAACGCAACCGCGGCGGCGATGTCCTCGTTCGTCGCCCAGCGCCCCACCGGGATGCGCGAGCTGATCGCGGCGTTCCGCTCCGGGTCCGCCCGCAACGGCTGCGTCTGCTCGTTCGCGACGTACCCGGGAGCAACGGCGTTGACACGGATCCCGAGCGGCGCCCACTCGTTGGCGAGCGCGCTGGCCAGGTTCGCGACACCGGCCTTGCTCGCGGCATAGCTCGAGACGGTCCAGCCGCCCTGGAACGAGAGCACTGAAGCGGTGAAGACGATCCGCCCGCCGTTTCCTTGGGCGACAAACGCTCTCGCCGCGGCGCGCGCGACGGCGAACGACGAGACGAGGTTGACGTCGACGACTCGCTTCCAGTCCTCGAGCGAGACGTCGAGGGCGGGCTCGCGGTGCACCGTGCCCGCGTTGCAGACGGCGATGTCGAGGCGCCCGAGCGCGCCGGCAACCGTCTCGACGGCGGACTCCCCGGCCTCGGCATCGCGCAGATCCGCCTGCACGACCACGGCCCGCCGGCCGAGCGCCACGATCTCCGACACGACGTCGGCGGCATCCCCGCGCTGCACGAGCCCCAGGTCGGCACCGAGCCGGGCGAGCTCGAGTGCGATCGCCCGACCGATCCCACGGCTCGCGCCGGTCACGAGCGCAACCTCGCCCGCAAGAGGCGTCGCGTTGCTCATGCGCCCACGCGATAGCGCGCGACGGCGTCGTCGGAGAGCTCGACGCCGAGCCCCGGGGCGTCGGGGATCGTGACACCACCGTCCCGGATCGCGAGTTCCGGCCCGGCCACGTCTCGCCGCAGCGGTGAGTCGAACAGCTGCGGGTGGAGGAGCTCGAAGTATGGGGCGTTCGCCGTCGCGGCCTGGAAGTGGCACGCCGCGGCGGCCGTGATTCCCGTCTTCCAGCCGTGCGGGATCACGAGCACCCCTTCGAGCTCTGCCGCGTCAGCGATCCGGCGCAGGTCGGTGAGCCCACCGCAGCGACCGACGTCGGGCTGGAGCACGTCCACCCCGCCCTCCCGAATCCACTCGCGGCACTCGTGCACGGTCGCGGCCATCTCCGCGCCGCCGATCCGCGTCTCCACGCGCCCGGCGAGCTTCCTGTGCCCGGCGAGATCGTCGTGCTGCAGGGCTGCCTCGGCAAGGTAGAGGTCGGCGTCCTCGAGCCGGGAGAGCACCCACAGCGCATCGCGCCAGTCGCTCCAGCGGTAGCCGAAGTCGATCAGGAGCGCGATCTCGTCTCCGAGGAGCTTCCTCCCCTCGCGGATGCATTCGACGAGCTGCCGATCGGTGACGAGGTCGCCCCAGATCACCTCCATCTTCACCGCGCGCAGGCCGAGCCCGCGCGCCCGCTCGAAGAGCTCGGCCGTGACGTCCATCATCTGGGTCAGGGTTCGGTCGCCGGGCGCGCCCTGGTAGATCGTCGCGTACGGGAGCGCCTGCTCGCGCACCGCTCCACCGAGGAGATCGACCACGGGGCGCACGAGCTGCTTCCCGACGAGATCGTGAAGCGCGATGTCGACCGCGGAGAGCGCATGGATGCCGAGGCCGCGCCGGCCGTGCCAGATCGTGGACGCGTACAGCTCGGCATGCAGCGCTCGGATCGGGAAGGGATCGCGTCCGGTGAGCACCGCCGCGAGACCGCGACTCCAAGCGTGAACGTCGTCCATCAGGACCAGCTCGCGGACGACGGTCGCGGCCGCATCGGCTTCGCCGATGCCCTGCCGCCCCTCCTCGTCGGTGAGCCGGACGACGACCGTCTCGCTCGAGGAGTCGAGGTCGCCCACGTCCGAGGACGGCGCGCGCAGGACGATCGCCTCGACCGTGGCGATCGGGCAGGCGGTGCTCACGCGAACGACCCTCCGTCCGAGATCGCGAGCACCGGTCGCCGCCCGTCCGCCTGCCGCGAGCGCTCGAACGCCTCGTTGATCTCTTCGAGAGGCAGCGGCTCGGCGGCGAGACCGTCGAGCTCCAACCTGCCGTCGAGGTAGAGGCGGACGATGCGCGGAATCAGGAGCTGCGGTGAGATCGATCCGTACGCCGAGCCCACGATGCGCTTCTCGAAGGTCACGAGGTCGAGCATGTCGATCGGCACGGGCGCATCCTCGGGCAGCAGCCCCACCACGGCGGTCGTGCCGCCGGGCCGGGTCAACTCCACCCCGAGCTGCACGGCATCTGCAAGACCCACGGTCACGATGGTCCAGTCGTAGCCGTCGCGCCGCGCGTCCTTGCGGAGGCGGTCCACAACCTCTGCATCGTCCACGTCGACGGTCGCAGTGGCGCCAAGCCGCTGCGCGTCCTCGAGACGCCCGGCCGAGACGTCGAACGCGACGATCTCCGCCGCACCGCACAGGCGCGCACCCTGGATCGCATTCACGCCCACGCCGCCGGCGCCGATCACGGCTCCGCGGCTGCCGGCCGGGATGCGCAGGGTCTCGATCGCGACGCCGACGCCGGTGATGACCGCGCATCCGATCAGCGCTGCCACGGGAGCGGGCACACCCTCGAGCAGCCGTATCGCGCTCCTCTCCGCGACAACCACGCGGCCGGCGAAGCATCCGAGGAGCGAGTACGTGGAGACAGATCCGGACGTGCCTCGTATCGGCGATACGCCCGTTGTGAGACGACCCTCGCTCATCGCGTCCAGCGAGTCCTGACAGAGAATCGGCCGCCCGCCCAGGCAGTGCGAGCAGCGGCCGCAGCCCGGTGCGGAGCTGAGGACGACCGAGTCCCCGACCGACACGCTCGTGACGTTCGCGCCGGCGGCCTCGACGACGCCAGCACCCTCGTGGCCCAGCACCGCCGGGAGCGGAAAACCCCATTCGCCGTCGGCCTGCCCCACATCCGAGTGGCAGACACCCGCCGCCACCACACGAACGAGCACCTCGCCCGGACCGGGGTCGCGAAGCTCGACCGACTCGATGCGCTGCGGCTCGCCGAAGGCGTGCAGCACGGCTGCGGTCGTCTCGATCGCCACGGGGCGATCTTGACGCCTCGACTGGCCAGGTGCGATACAACCGTGGGATGCCCGATGTCGTCGTCGTCACCGGAGCCGCGTCGGGTATCGGACGCGCGACGGCGACGCGACTGGTGCGGGACGGCTTCACGGTCGTAGGTCTCGACCGTGACGAGAACGGTCTCGCGGCGAGGGCAGACGAGCTGGGCAAGCGGTTCGCCTCCGTCGCGGGCGACGTCGGAGAGCGCGCCTCGCACGAGGAGGCGGCGCGCGTGGCATCCGGCCTCGGAGCGCTGACCGGCTGGGTGAACGTCGCGGGGATCTGGACGCCCACGCGTGCGCACGATCTCGACGACGAGGCGCTCGAGCGCGTGCTGCGCGTCAACCTCGTGGGCACCGCGCTCGGCTGCTCCGTCGCATGCAGGACCTGGCTCGAAGCGGGGCGAGGCGGCTCGATCGTCAACATCTCCTCCGTCGAGTCGACGTTCGCCTTCCCGAGCGCGCTCGCCTACGAGGCGTCCAAGGGCGGAGTGGACGCCGTCACCCGCCAGGTGGCGGTCGAGTACGGACCGGTGGGCATCCGCTGCAACGCCGTGCAGCCGGGCGCGATCATGACGCCGCTGGCCGAGAGCTACCTCGACGACTACGAGGATCGCGAGGCGATGATCCAGTCGTGGCGCGACCTCGCCCCGCTCGGACGGGTCGGCGAGCCGGAGGACGTCGCCGCGGTGATCGCCTTTCTCCTCTCGGACGACTCGGCCTTCGTGACGGGCGCGTTCGTGTCCGTCGACGGCGGCGCGGCGGCGCGCTGCTTCGCGTATCCGCCCGACCCCGAGATTGTCCGAGCGGCGGGCGGCGGTTAGTGTCACCCCAACCGACCCGGCAGGCACAAGGAGGGAACGATGAGTGACGTGAAGTGGCAGGAGGACGCACTCGCCGCGGAAGGCGAGGAGTCGTCGCTCCTGACCCGCAACGACCTGATCCGCGCGGCCGCGGTCGGTGGCGCGGCGCTCGCGGCCGGAGGAACGCTCGCCGAGCGCGCGCTCGGGGGGCTCGTACAGCGACCGCAGCGCGGAGGCCGGCTCCGCGTCGCGCACGTGGGCGCGGGTAAGAGCGAGTCCTTCAATCCCGGGCGCGGGTCGAGCTTCATCGACGCGTCCCGCTACTACAACCTGTACGACCCGCTCGTCCGTGTCCGCCCGGACCTGACGAGCGCCCCGGGCCTCGCGCTCGAGTGGATCCCGAACAAGGACTCGACGCAGTGGCTCGTCCGCCTGCGTCCGGGTGTGACCTTCCACAACGGCAAGGACTTCACCGCCGACGACGTCATCTACACACTGCGTTCGATGGGCGACCCCAAGCACGTGGGCCACGCATCGGTGAGCGGGATCAGGCTCGGGGGGCTGAGGAAAGTCGGCCGCCTTGCGGTGCGGATACCGCTCACGTCGCCGAACGCCCGGCTGTTCGACAACTTCAACGTCCAGAACAGCGTCGTCATCCCCGTCGGCCTGAAGGACTTCTCGAAGCCGGTCGGCACGGGCGCGTTCTCGTTCAGGTCGTTCACGCCCGGCCAGCGGAGTCTCTGCGTGCGCAACGCGGACTACTGGGAGAACGGCAAGCCGTACGTCGACGAGTGGGAGGACATCTCGATCGACGAGCCGTCGGCTCGCCTGAACGCGCTGCTCGCGGGCGACGTCGACATGTTGAGCCAGCTCGATCCGCGGCAGGCGCGTGCGCACCTGAACGGGAGGCAGATTCGCGTGCTGAACGCTCCCAGCACGACGATCCAGGTGTTCTCGATGGCGGTCGACCTCGATCCCTTCAAGGACAAGCGGGTGCGGCAGGCGTTCCGGCTGATCCCCGACCGGCAGGCGCTGATCAACGGCGCCCTCGCGGGGTTCGCGACACCCGGGAACGACCTCCCGGGGCGCGGCTTGCCCAACTACCTCTCGGCACCGGTCCGCAAGCGTGACCCGGAGCGGGCGAAGTTCCTGCTCAAGCAGGCGGGGCAGGAAGACCTGACGGTCACCCTGCAGACGTCGAATATCGTCCCGGGCTTCGTCGAGGCCGCGACGCTCTTCGCCCAGCAGGCGAAGGCGGCGGGGGTCGACGTCAAGGTCAAGCGCGAGTCGGCGACGGCGTACTTCGACACGTCGCTGCTGTACACGAAGATGGCATTCGCCCAGTCGTTCTGGACCGTCACCGCCCTCGGGCAGTGGTATCCGCAGTCGCTGATCTCGAGCGCCGTCTGGAACGAGACCCACTGGCGGCAGAAGTCGTACGACAGGCTCATCCAGTCCGCCATCGGCGCCCCGAACGCGGCGCTGGCGAAGAAGCGATGGCGCGAGGTGCAGGAGATCCAGTACCAGGACGGCGGCTACATCGTCTGGGCGAACATCAACCTCGTCGACGGCGTCGGCAAGAACGTTCGTGGCATGCGGCCGAGCTCGTTCTTCAACCTCGGTGGCTGGAACTACAGGGACGTCTGGCTGACCTGAGCGACATGTCGAGCGCAAGCGCGGCCGCCGGAAGCTCCCGGCGGCCGCGCGTTCACCCCTTGCTGCGCTTCGTCGTCGTGCGGGTCCTCGCAGGTCTCGCAACGCTGCTCGCCGTATCCGTGCTCGTCTTCCTCGGCACCGAGGTGCTGCCGGGCGACGCAGCCAGTGCCGTCCTCGGCAGGACGGCAACGCCGGAGCAACTCGCCGAGCTCCGCGCGCAGATGGGGCTCGACCGCCCGGCGGTCGAGCGCTACTTCGACTGGCTCGGCGGCCTCGTCACCGGTGATCTCGGGAACTCCGCAGCCGGATTCGCCGAAGGGAGCACCCGCCCGATCTGGGGCGAGATCTCCGGGGAGGTCGCCAACTCGCTGGTGCTCGCGCTCGTCACCGCGCTGATCATGGTCCCGCTCGCGATCGTGCTCGGTGTGCTCGCCGGGATCCGCGCGGGGCGACCGACCGATCACGCCGTCTCGCTCACGTCGCTGGCGATCGTGTCGCTGCCGGAGTTCATCATCGGCTCGCTGCTGATCCTGCTGTTCTTCTCCTGGCTCGGCTGGCTCTCCCCGATCTCGCTCATTCCTCCCGGCGAGAGCCCGCTTTCGTACCCCAAGCAGCTAGCACTGCCGGTGCTGACGCTGCTCGGCGCATCGCTGGCGGCATCGATCCGCATGGTGCGGGCGGGGATGATCGAGACACTCTCGTCCGACTACGTGCAGATGGCGCGACTGTCCGGCTACCGCGAGCGAACGGTCGTGCGGCGCTACGCGCTGCGAAACGCGCTCGCACCGAGCGTCCAGGTGCTCGCCCAGAACCTCCAGTACCTCGTCGGCGGCATCATCGTGGTCGAGTACCTGTTCGCGTACCCCGGGATCGGGAAGGAGCTCGTCGACACCGTCGCGATCCGGGACGTGCGCGCGGTGCAGTCGATCGCGATCCTGATCGCGGCCGCCTACATCGCCATCAACATCGTCGCGGACGTGCTGGTCGTGCTCCTCGTGCCGAAGCTGAGGACAGCGCTGTGAGCCATCGCTTCCGGTTCGTGCGGACACCCACGGGTGCGATCGGGCTCGCGCTGCTCGTAGGCGTGGTCGTCCTCGCGCTCGTCGGGCCGTTCTTCTCGCCGCATCCTCCGGACGAGCCCGTCGGGATCCCGCTCACGGGGCCTGCCGAGGGCGCGCCGCTCGGCACCGACTTCCTGGGGCGAGATGTCCTGAGTCGCGTCCTCTGGGGCGGACGTACCGTCCTCGTCTACGCCGGCCTGGCCACGCTGCTCGCGTACCTCGTCGGCGGAGTCGTCGGCCTGGTCGCCGGCTACAACCGCGCTCTCACGGACTCCGTGCTCATGCGGTTCGTCGACGTGCTGCTGTCGTTTCCACCGCTCATCTTTCTGCTCGTCCTCGTGACGGGAGCTGGAGCGAGCCCCTGGATCCTGGTCATCGGGGTCGCACTCATCCAGGCGCCACTCGTCGCGCGCATCGTGCGCACGGCCACGTTGGAGCAGGCGGTGCGCGGCTTCGTCGAGGCCGCCGTCGCAAGGGGAGAGCGGACGAGCGCGATCGTCCGCCGCGAGCTCCTTCCCAACATCGTCGCACCGATCGCGGCAGACGTCGGCCTGCGCTTCACGTACTCGATCATTCTCGTGGCCTCGGTCAACTTCCTCGGGCTCGGCCTGCAGCCGCCCGCCTCCGACTGGGCGCTGATCATCAGCGAGAACCGCTCCGGGCTCGACCTGAACCCGTACGTGATCCTCGCGCCCGCGCTCCTGATCGCGCTGCTCACCATCGCGGTGAATCTCGTCGGCGACGCCGTGGCGAGGACGCTCGGGCGATCCGCGGTGGGTGACGTACGGTGAGCGAGCCCGCTCTCTCGGTCCGCGACCTCAGGGTCGAGCTCGAGTCCGGCGCGCCGGTCGTCGACCAGCTGACGCTCTCGGTTGCGCCCGGCCAGATCGTGGGGCTCGTCGGCGAGTCGGGAAGCGGGAAGACGACCGCCGCCCTGGCCCTTCTGGGCTACGCGCGCCCGGGCGTGCGCATCGCCGGAGGAACCGTCGACGTTGCGGGCCGACGGATGGACGGGAGCAACGAGCGGACGGCGCGCCGCCTGCGTGGCAGCCTCGTGTCGTACGTCCCGCAGGATCCAGGACAGGCGCTCAATCCTGCGCTGCGCATCCGAGCGGCGATCGAGGACATGCTCGACGAGCACGTCGGCCACCGACCCGCCGGCGCAACCGTCGAACGCTCGCTCGAGAGCGTCCATCTTCCGTCGTCACCGGAGTTCCGTAGTCGCTTCCCGCATCAACTCTCGGGCGGACAGCAACAGCGGGTGACGATCGCGCTCGCGCTCGCCTGCGAGCCACCCGTCGTCGTGCTGGACGAGCCGACCACCGGCCTCGACGTCATCACCCAGGCGCGCGTCCTGGAGGAGATCGAGCGGCTCCGCCGGGAGCGCGAGCTCGCCATGGTCTACATCTCGCACGATCTCGCGGTCGTCGCGCAGGTCGCGGACTGGATCGCGGTCCTGTACGCGGGGCGGATCGTGGAGGAGGGGCCCACGAACGTCGTCCTCGCGCGACCTCGACACCCGTACACGCGCGGGCTCGTCGCCTCCATCCCGGACCACGTGAACCGGCGCCGGGTCCGCAGCATGCCCGGAGTCGCGGTCGGGGTGGAGGAGCGTCCCGCGGGCTGCGCGTTCGCGCCACGCTGCCCGCAGCGCGTCGAGCGGTGTGTCTCGGAGCTTCCCCCGCTCGAGCCAATCGAGCACGGCACTCGCGTCCGCTGCTTCGAGTGGCCCTCCACGCCGCCCCTCGAGCACGAGGCGCTGCACTTCAAAGCTCCACGCCCTGCCTCGGACACCCCACTCCTACGCGTCGAGACGCTCCACGCAGAGCATCGGGCGCGTCATGAGCGCACCGTCGCCGCAACGCAGGTCAGCTTCGCCGTCGAGCAGGGAGCATGCGTCGCGCTCGTCGGCGAGTCGGGCAGCGGCAAGACGACCATCGCGCGCTGCGTCGTCGGCCTGCACGAGCCCGAGACCGGCAGCATCCTGCTCGACGGCAAGCCCCTGGCGACCAGGGCGGGCAAGCGCACGGTCGAGGAGCGCCGCCGGATCCAGATCGTCTTCCAGAACCCCTACGAGTCCCTCAACCCGCGCCATCGCGTGGCCGACGCCATCGCGCGTCCCGCAATCGTTCTGCGCGGGCTCTCCAGGAGCGAGGCGAGCCTCGAGGTCGAGCTGTTGCTCGAGAAGGTGCGACTCCCGGCGCGGATCGCCGAGAGGTTCCCGGGCGAGCTGTCCGGAGGCGAGCGCCAGCGCGTCGCGATCGCGCGTGCACTCGCAGCGCGACCCGACCTGATCGTGTGCGACGAGGTCACGTCCGCTCTCGACGTCTCGGTGCAGGCGGCGGTGCTGGAGCTCCTGGCCGAGCTGCGGGAGGAGCTCGGGCTCGCGCTTCTCTTCATCTCGCACGACCTCGGGGTCGTGGCGAGCATCGCCGACTGGGTGCTCGTGCTCGACCGCGGCACGGTCTGCGAAGAGGGCCCGCTCGAGCAGGTTCTCTCCGCACCGAAGCACGAGTACACACGCCGGCTCCTCGAAGCCGCGCCGGCGCTCCCGGCCACGGCCTGAGCGTTGCAGGAGCTCCGCTGGCGACGGATCCTCGTGCTGGCTTCCGCGGTCGGGTTCGTCGAGGCGCTCCTGTTCGCCGTCCTCGTCCCTCTGCTTCCCGGCTTCGAGGAGGACCTCGGCCTGTCCAAGGCGGGCGCCGGGCTGCTCACCTCCGCGTATGCGATCGGCGCCTTCGCGGGAGCGTTCCCGAGCATCTGGTCGGCGACGAAGATTCGGCGTGAAGGCGACCGTGCTCGCGGGGTTGATCCTGCTCGCTGGATCGAGCGTGGCGTTCACGGTTCCGGAATCGGCATGGCTCGTGTTCACGGCCCGACTCGGGCAGGGCTTCGGCAGCGCGTTCGCCTACACGGGCGCGCTGGCGTGGGTCGCCGCGGTCGTGCCGCCAGCCAGGCGCGGCGAGGCGATCGGCATCGCGTTCGCTGCGGCCTTCTCTGGCGCCCTCGTCGGTCCGCTGATCGGCGCAGCCGCCGAGCTCGTCGGCTCCGCCATCGTCTTCTCCGTCGTCGCCGTGATCGCGCTGCTGCTGGCTGCGATCGCCGCCACCTTGGAGCAACCCGAAGCCGACGAGCTCCGCGGTCTGCCCCTGCGCGCACTCGCACATGACCGGGTTGTCGTCCTCGGGATCTGGCTGATCGCACTGACTGGGCTCCTGCTCGGAGTGCTCGGCGTGCTCGCGCCCTTGCGGCTGGACGAGCTCGGCTGGAGCGCTGCGGCGATCGGGGCGGTGTTCGCTGTCGCGGGAGTCCTGCAGGGCGCGGCCAACCCGGTGGTCGGAAGACTCGCGGACACGAGGGGCGGCGCGTTTCCGCTCGCGGTCGGGCTGATCTGCTCCGGCATCGCTTCGCTGCTTCTCGTGCTCGATGCCCGCGTGCTTCTCTACGCCGGGATCGTCGTGGCGGCGGGAACCGCCTACGCGATGCTCTGGACGCCCGCGATGGCGCTCGTCTCGCGCACGATCGAGCGGCGCGGGTACGACCAGGCCGCCGGATTCGGTCTCATGAGCGCAGCGTGGCCACCCGGGTTCGCGGTCGGAGCCGCAGCCGGAGGGGCGCTTGCCGGAGCGACCCGTGATGCGTGGCCGTACCTGCTCGCCGCCGCCGCCTGCCTGCTGTCGCTCCCGCTGCTCGGGCGAGCGGCTCCGGCGGCGCCGGAACAGGTGCCGTGACGCGACCGACCCTTCTTGCCCCGGAGGACGGGCGCCACCTACGATGGCGCAGGAGAACACCGATCCGGCGGAGGTGAGCATGTCCGAGAAGATGTGGGGTGGCGAGCCGTTCTGGGGCCTCGGCTACGAGTGGGATCCCGACTGGGTCCTGACCGAGCGGCAGAAGGAGCTGCGTGCGCTCCTGATCGAGCTGTGCGAGAAGGAGATGCGGGCGAACGCCAAGCGCTCGGACGACGAGCTCCTCTTCCCCCGCCGGAATCTCGAGCTACTCGGCGAGCACGGCTTCCTCGGCCTCACCGTGCCGGAGGAGTACGGCGGCCTCGGCGAGAACCACGTCGCCTACGCGATGACGTGCGAGACGATCGCGCGCTACGGCTGCGCCTCGACCGCGATGTGTTACGTGATGCACATCGGCGCGGTGAACGCGATCATGCTCCGCCCCACGCCCGAGCTGATCGACCGCTACATCCGGCCGCTGAACTCGGGAAAGATCGGCACCCTCTCGTACTCCGACCCGGAGACGGGCTCGCACTTCTGGTACCCGATCTCGTCCGGCGCCGAGCGCCTGAACGGCGGGTTCAAGGTGCGCAAGAAAGCGTCGTGGACGACGTCCGCCGGATTCGCCGACTTCTATGTCGTGCAGACGACGAGCCCGGACTTCTCGGGCTACGACGACCTCTCCGTCTTCGTCATCGACGGCGAGGAGGCCGAGGCGCAGCCCGCCCTCTGGGACGCGCTCGGGCTGCGCGGGAACCAGTCGGGGCCGCTCGAGGTGCCCGACGTCGAGATCCCCGGCGACCAGATCGTCGGCCCGGTCGGCGACGGCGCAGCCTCGAACGACGAGTCCGTCGACCCGTGGTTCCTCATCGGCTCGTCGTCCGTCTGGAACGGCATCGCGCTCGGCACGATCGACATCGCGAAGCGCCACACCACGCGCAAGCGCCATGTCGACGTGGGCCTGCGCGTTGCGGACTATCCCGACGATCCAGGACTACGTCGGCGAGGCGCTGATGGACACGAACGCGTCGCGCCTCTTCGTCCTCTCCGTCGCGCAGGCGATGGACAACGCGACCGAGAACAACACGAAGGTCCTCGCGGTCGGCGAGCTCGCCCGCGCGGACTTCCTGCACTGGGCCTGGCAGATCAAGTTCGAGGCCGCGAAGAACGTGGCGCACGTCGTCGACAAGATGCTCCACGCCTGCGGAGGCTCGGGCTACAAGCGCGACATGGAGCTCGAGCGCTACCTCCGCGACGCGAAGGCCGGCTGGGTCATGGGCCCGACGAACGAGGTGCTGCGCCAGTTCGTGGGCAAGGCCGTGCTGCTCGGCTTCGACGCGCTCGACTACTGGAACCAGTCGTACAACCGCCGCGCGGTCGAGAACGAGGTGAAGAAGCTCGACGCCGACGGCAAGCGCGAGCTCGCGGAGAAGCTCATGACCGAGGCGGCCGAGATGGAGGCGAAGGCGCCGGCCGCCACCTGAGATGACGATTTCCGGGACCTCGGGCCTCGTCCGGGGCCTCCTCCCGGAGGACCCCTTCGTCGAGACGTACCTCGTCCGGCCGGGCGGGGCGACCGTGTTCGGACTCGGTGCCGACGAGCGCGTGACGGTCGTCGACGCGTACGGCGGGCAGGCGGCGGAGGTGACCGTTCTCGGCTCCGACGGGCGGGACGACGCGGCCGCACTGGAGGCGAAGGCGGAAGCGCCCGCGACCGTGATCCGGGCTGCGCTCGCCGATCGCAACGGCAGCTTGCTCGCGCACGAGCTCGGCTCCCGTGGGCTCGACCCCGCCGAAGCGCTCGCGATCCGGCTCTTCGACGGGTGGTCGCCGGCCGGATCCACGCAGACGTTCCGCGCGGAGCGGCCTGTGACCGTGGTCGTCGCCGCGCCGGCGGGACGCATCGTCGACGGCGCGCCGCCGCCCTCCGAGCTCCTCGTCGAGGTGCGCCGCGCCACGCCCCGCACGTACGAGCAGCAGGAGCTGCCGCCGCCACTCGCCGAGCCGCGCCTCGACTTCCGCGTCGATTCGGCAACGGCGCTCGCGTACGAGGTCCGCGCCGGCGAGTTCATCCAGGTGATCGACGTCGAAGGCAAGCAGTGCTCCGACTTCCTCGCGTTCCACCGGCGCAAGCTCGAATCGGGACAGGAGCGCGGGCTCGATGCGACGACGACCCGGTCGCTCATGGGTCAGGCGTATCCGCAGCCGGGGCTCCAGGGGAAGTTCTACGACGTCGACCAGGATCCGCTGATCGAGGTCGTTCGGGACACGGTCGGGCGCCACGACACCTTCGGCCTGGCCTGCACGGCCAAGTACTACGAGGACAGGGGCTACCCCGGTCACGTCAACTGTTCGGAGAACTTCAACGGGCAGGTGGACCCATTCGGGATCGCGCCGCGCATGGGCTGGGAGGCGCTCAACTTCTTCTACAACACGGGCTTCGACGCGAACAACGTCTTCGTCATGGACGAGCCGTGGTCGCGGCCGGGTGACTACGTGCTCCTGAAGGCGGTGAACGACCTCGTCTGCGCGTCCTCCTCCTGCCCCGACGACATCGACCCGGCGAACGGCTGGCAAGTGACGCCGATCCACGTGCGGGTGTACGCGCCCGACAACGCGTTCTCGGTCGCGATCGCACATCGCGTGACGGCCGACGCCGACCCCGTCCTCACGCGCGAGACGACATTCCACCCGCGCACGAGCGAGCTCACGAAGAGCTTCGTCGAGTACCGCGGCTTCTGGCTCCCGCACTGCTACGACAACGAGGGCGCGATCGCCGAGTACTGGGCGTGCCGCGAGAAGGTCGCGGTCATGGACCTCTCGCCGCTGCGCAAGTGGGAGGTGCTGGGACCCGATGCGGAGGCCCTGATCCAGCGCGCGGTCACGCGCGACGCGCGGCGCCTCTCGGTCGGGCAGGTCACCTACACCGCCGTTTGCAACGAGACCGGCGGCATGATCGACGACGCCACCGTCTACCGACTCGGCCAGGACAACTTCCGCTTCGTCGGCGGCGACGAGTACGACGGCGTCTGGCTGAAGGAGCTCGCCGACCGGGACGAGCTGAAGGTGTGGGTGAAGCCGTCGACGACGGAGCTCCACAACGTCGCCGTCCAGGGCCCGGAGAGCCGCGAGCTGCTGAAGCAGATCGTCTGGACGCCGCCGACGCAGACGTCGCTCGAGGACCTCAAGTGGTTCCGCTTCACGGTCGGCCGCATCGGAACGTACGACGGGATCCCGATCGTCGTCTCGCGCACCGGCTACACGGGCGAGCTCGGCTACGAAGTCTGGTGCCACCCCTCGGACGGGCCTGCGGTGTGGGATGCGATCTGGTCGGCGGGAGGGGAGCACGGCCTGACGCCACTCGGGCTCGAGGCGCTCGACATCCTGCGCATCGAGTCGGGCCTGATCTTCGCCGGCTACGAGTTCGACGACCAGGTCGACCCGTTCGAGGCCGGCATCGGCTTCGCCGTCGACCTGAAGACCGACGACGACTTCGTCGGCCGCGCCGCGCTGGAGGAGCGGCACGCGCACCCGCAGCGCGTGCTCGTCGGTCTCGAGCTGGAGGGCAACGAGACGGCCGGACACGGTGACGAGGTGTACGTCGGCCGGCAGCGCGTCGGCGTGGTCACGAGCGGGACGAGAAGCCCGATCCTGAAGAAGAACATCGCGCTGGCGCGTGTCGCAGTCCAGTACGCCGATCTCGGAGCCGCACTCGAAGTGGGCAAGCTCGACGGCCTGCAGAAGCGGATCCCGGCAACGGTCGTCCGCTTCCCGTTCTACGACCCGGACAAGACTCGCCCGCGCTCCTGACGCGAGTTACGACGAACTGCTCTTGATGCGGCCGTCCACGGCCTGGGCGAAGACCAGCTGATTGCCGTCCAGGTCGACGACGATCGCCGTCCGCACCGACTCCGTGTCGCTCGTGCTCCGGATCTCGATCGCCTTCGACTGCAGGTCGGAGACGCGTTCGTCGAGGCTCCGCTCGACGAGCGTGACAGAGGAACGTCCGGCACGCTCCGCGTCCTCGAACACCTGAATCCAGCCGCCGTTCGCGAACTTCCACTCCGCGACCTCGGGCATCGGTTGCGCGTCCGGTGCTCGGTCGAGGAGACGCTCGTACCAGGGGACGGCGTCGGCGAGGTCCTTGACCGCGATCCCGGCCAGGGCGTTGGTCGTCATGTCGTTGCCTCCTTCGACTCGTTCGTCACCCATCGGATACCCGGGTGGGAGGAGCCAGTAACGTGTCCGCGATGACCACGACGGCGATGGTCGACGAGCTCACCGCCGAGCAGATCGAGGCCTTCCGGCGGGACGGTTTCCTCGTCGTCGAAGAAGGACTGGTCTCGGAGAGCGCACTCGAGAGGCTGCGCGAGCGCTACCTACGACTCTTCGAAGGCGAGTACGACACCGGCATCCGGCCGGACGAGGTCAACTGGGTGGCCGGACGCGATCCCGAGGATCGAACGCGACAGCTCTGCAACGCCTGGAAGTCCGACTCGGTCGTCGCCGCGCAGGTGCTCTCGGAGCGAACGGGGCGCCTCGCCGCCCAGCTCGCCGGCTATCGCGGCGTGCGCATCCTCCAGGACAACGTCCTCTGGAAGCCACCGGGGACGAAGGCGATCGGGTTCCACCAGGACTCGTCGTACGCCGACTACCTCGTCCCATCGGAGATGATCACGTGCTGGATATCGCTGCACGAGACGCAGGCCGACGCGGGGCCGATCGAGTTCGTGCGCGGCTCGCACACGTGGCCGAAGTCGCCTCCCTCCCGCTCCGAGTTCCACGCGCCCGACGACTGGCTCGCGGGACCGCGGGAGGCGTCGCCCGACGGTGGCGAGCTCGACCTCGTCCCCGTCGTCGTGAAGCCGGGCGGCGGCTCGTTCCACCACGGCCTCACCTGGCACGGCTCGGCGCCCAACCACAGCGGAACGGTCGCGCGCATGGCGCTGGTCTCACACTTCCTCCCCGTCGAGGCACGCTTTCACGAGACCAACGTCGACGTGACCTACTCGCGCTATCGGCGCCACGGCGACCTCTCGCTCGACGAGTCGTTCTTTCCCGTGGTGTGGGACGAGTCCGGCTATCGCACGCCCTGGCTCTCCGAGCTTCCAGACCTCGACTAACCCGGCAGGAAGCTCCCCAGGCGCTCGAGCGCCTCGAGGACGAGCCATGGCGGGACCGATTCCGCCGCACGGCGCACGAACGGCGCAAGGAACCCCGGGAGAGCACCTGCCGTTTCGGCCTCCTCCACCGCCTGCACGAGTCCATCTCGGATCGCGGCCTCGACGTCCGCGCGCTCGAGCCCTTGCTCGGCCGAGAAGTCCTCGAAGGCGTCCTCGCTGCGAAGCGCCAGCACGAGATCCTCACGCGAGACATCGAGGTCGCAGGCGACCGCGTCGACCGCCCTGAGCGCAACCTGCTCGATCGTCTCCCCCACGCCTTCGGGATCGCGCCAGTCGCGCGCGTCGCACGGATCGGCGACCGGAGTCGGTTCGAACGAGCCGCCACCCAGCGCCAGGTACGGAACGACGACCGCGGCGACCAGGCCGACGGCAACGAGGAAAGGCAGCGCCCGCCTCATGCCGGCCTCCGCATCAGCGCGACCGGAACGAGGGCGAGCAGCGTCAGCGCGGCAGCCAGCAGGAACGGCCCGGAGAAGGCGCTCGTCACCGCCCGGTCGAGCTGATCCTGCAGGCCGGAGACGAGCGTGCTCCACTCGTCGTCGTCCGGTCGTCCCTCGAACGCACGCTCGACGTCGGGCAGCTCGCCGACCTCGTTCGCGCGGTCGACCTCCGCGAGGACGTCCTGGGCGACGCCGAGCTTGTCGAGCGGCGGGATCTCGCTGTCGAGCACCACGGCGGCACCTGCACGGATCGCCTCGTCGCGGTTCTCCTCGAGCGCGGTCGTCAGGACGGGGGCGAGCAGGACCAGGCCGAGGACGACTCCGGCGTGGCGCGCGGCGATCGTCCAGCCGCCATGGACGACCTGCTCCGCCCGTCCGCGCAGCGCCAGCTCCGTCAGGCCCGCGACCGTGAGACCGAGGCCGGCGCCGACGAGGATCTGCGGCGGGATCGTCCAGGCCCAGCCCGCGCGCGGCATCAGCGCGAGCGCCGCCAGACCGCCAGCGAGAAGGATCACACCGCACGCAACGCCCTGGACGACACCGAGCGAGCGGGGTCGCTTGCGACCGACCACGATCGCGGTCAGCGGCATGACCGTGACGACGACGCCTGCCGCAGCCGGGGACATCCCCCAGCCGTCCACGAGCAGGAGGACGACGAGGAAGAGCGCTGCGACCAGCCCGCCCGCGACGAGGAGCAAGGCGGCGTTCGCGGTGAACGACGGCCGCCCGACCGGAGCAGCCACGCGCTCGGCCGACGTCGCGCGAAGCACGAGGAGCAGCACGAGCGCGAGAGGCACCTGCGCGAGAAAGATCGACTCCCAGCCGAGCAGCTCCGTGAGGATCCCGCCCGCAGCGGGCCCGAGCGCGGCACCGAGCACGCCTGCGGCGACCCAGTACCGCAGGGCGCCCTCGGCGCTCCCCGTGACCTGCGAGAGGAGGTCGAGAGCGGCGGTGACGATCACCGCCGCCCCGACTGCCTGAACGCACCGCGCGCCCACGAGGACCTCGAACGAGGGCGCGAGACCGCACACGAGCGACGCGCCCGCGAACACCACGACACCGAACGCGAACGACTGCGTGGGCCGCCTTCGGGCGACGTACGCCGCGGGCACCACGACGAGGGCGAGCACGAGGTTGAACGACGTGAGCACCCACGCAACCGACGTGATCGCCACGTCGAACTGCCCGAGGATCTCGGGGAGTGCGAGCGTGACGATCGAGGAGTCGGCGAGCGCGAGCCCGACAGCGAGACCGAGCAGCGCGGCGCGCATGGCGCGAGTCTAGGAGGCGCGGGCTACCGTTCGGCGATGCGTCGTCGTCGACAAGCGGCTCGCGGCGATCGTCGCCGCCGCGCTCGCGGCCGGTGTGATCGCAGCCGCGGCCGGGGCGTTCACGCCCAGCGATCCCGAAGGCACGCATCCCGCGTACGCGGCACTCGGCCTTCCCGAAGCGTGGGAGCTGACGACCGGCTCGCCGAACGTTGTCGTCGCGGTCGTCGACTCCGGGATCGACGCCTCCCACCCCGACCTGGCGGGCGCGGTGCTGCCGGGATACGACTTCGTGGACGAGGACGCGGATGCGTCCGATCCGCCCGGCTCGGGACACGGCACCGCAGTCACGGGCGTCGCGGCCGCGCGAGCGAACAACGGGATCGGCGGCGTCGGCGCGTGCTTCTCCTGCACGGTCATGCCGCTCCGCGTGCTCGGCCCGGGCGGCATCGCGTTCAACACGAACACGGCCGAGGCGATCGACTACGCGGTCGACCACGGCGCGGCCGTGGTGAACGTGAGCCTGTACGGCGAGCGTTCACCGAGGCAGCTTCGAGGAGCGGTCGCCCGAGCACGCGCGGCCGGCGTACTCGTGGTCGCGGCCGCCGGCAACGAGGCGAACGCGACGCCGCAGTATCCCGCCGCCTTTCCCGAGGCGATCTCGGTGGCCTCGGCGACCTCGTCCGGGACGCTCGCGAGCTTCTCGAGCCGCGGCGCCTGGGTGAAGTTCGCGGCGCCCGAGTGCGCTCCGATCACGCTGCTCGGAGGCGGACAGGGAGTCGGTTGTGCGACCTCGGTCTCGACGCCGCTCGTCTCCGGCGTCATCGCGCTCCTGCGCGCGCAGGCTCCGTTCGCGAGCGCAGGGGACATCGAGAACGCGCTCGCCCGCACGTCACGCCCAGTGGCGGGAACGCAGTTCGGCCTGTCGACGCCGCTGCCGCGCTCCGCTCTCTCGGCAGCCCGGAACCGCGACTACAGCCGACCGTGCTCGGCGACGCTGTCGCCGGGCGCGAGCTCGAGGCCTTCGCGGGGATCTGGGCAGGCTCCGGCCTCGCAGCCGCATACCGGTGGGAGCGCTGCCTCGACGGCGTGTGCACGCCGATCCCCGATGCGTCTCGGTCGCGCTACACGGCCACCGCAGCCGACGGCGGACGCCGCCTCCGCGTCGTGGTTGCTGCGGCGGGAGTCGAGTCGGCCGCCTCGGCGCAGACCTCGCCCGTCGAAACGAGGCCGCAGTTCGAGACGCTTCCCTCGATCGTCGGGCGGCCGCGCGTCGGCACCCGGATGGTCGCGCTGCCAGGACGTTGGCAAGGAGCCAATCTCAGGTTCGAAGTGTTCTGGCAGCGCTGCCAGAACGGCGTGCGAGCGAGTCGCGCGCGGTCGCTCGTATCGCGTTCGTCCTCGGGATCGCGGTTACAGGCTGAGGATCGAGGTCATCGCGTCCAACTCGGTCGGGACCGTCAGAGCAGTCAGCAAGGTCACGCGAGTCGTCAAGTAGCTACGCCGTCTCGCGGAACCGGCTCGCGAGCACCTCGATGAGCGCCACGGCCGCCCTCGGGTCGGCCTCGAGCGCGCCGAGCAACGCCTCGCGCGAGATCGCAAGACACGTGACGGGACCTTCGGCGTGGATGTCCGCGATGCGCCCGCCGCCGGGATCGAGCACCTCGATCTCGCCGATCAGCTCGCCGGCTCCCATGGTCAAGGAGAGCCCCGGCCGCTGCACGCGCACCGACCCCTCGACGACGAGCATGAGGTCGCAGCCCGGGTCGCCCATCTCCATGATCGGCTCCCCGTCCGCGTAGGTGCGCTCCTCGCCGAGCGCGAGGATCGGGTCGAGCAGTTCCCGCGGGAGCAGCGAGAACACGCGCGGATCCTCGATCAGCCGCTCGTAGCGGCCGCCGTGGAAGAGCAGAGGCCGACCTTCCCCGTAGCGCGCGAACTCCACCTGCCCGAGGAACAGCGAGTGGTCGCCGCCCCAGTACGACCGCACGATGCGGGCGACGAGATGGGCGAGCGCTCCCTCGACGAGCGGTGTCTCGTGCACGACCTCGAAGACGGCGTCGGGCAGCTCGTCGGCAACCCTGCCCGCGAAGCGGTCGGAGAGGCCCGTCTGCCTCGCCTCCAGCACGCTGACGCCGAAGCGCGTGCCCTCGTGCATGTGTGTGCCCATCTTCGCGCGACGGTCGATGGAAACGAGGACGAGCGGTGGCCTGCAGCGATACCGACATGAACGCGTTGGCCGTCATCCCGTGCACGGCTTCGCCGACGCGGGTCGTCAGGACGGTCACGCCGGTCGCGAACATCCCGAGCGTCCGTCGGAATGCGAGCGCCGGGATCGCCCTCGAGACCCGCTCCCAGCTCGAGCTCGTCGGCGAGCGGAGCCGCGTCGAACGATGCGCCGAATGCCTCCGGCGCGGAGATCGCGGTGTCGATCGAGACCTCGAACTCCCTGGGCTTCGAGCCTTCCATCACGCCGGATTCTGACTACGACGCGAAAGGGGCGGCCGAAACCGCCCCTTTCGCGTCACAAGGCTCGACTCAGGCGACCACTCGGGCCGCTTCCTCGAGGATCGCGGCCTGCCGCGCATCCGGAACCGCCGGAGTGTCCTCGCGCCAGTGCGGCCGCTCGCCGTCCTGGACGATCCGGCGGAAGAGGTACAGCAGGACCGCAACGACCAGGATGCCGAAGCCGATGAGCTTCTCGGTCGTCCCGCCGTAGCCACCTGCCGCGGTCTGGAACCAGCCCACGCCGAAGAACGTGAGGACGGCCGTGACGACCGCGAGAACCCAGGCAATGGGTACCCAGAAGGACGAGAGCTTGATCGGCCGTGGCCAGTCGGGACGATCCTTGCGGAGCAGGATGAACCCGGTGATCGCGAAGAAGTGCGCGAGCACGTATCCGATGTTGCTCGCAGCGAGGATCCCGAAGATGTTCCCGATGAAGAGCACGAAGCAGATGTTGATGATCATGTCGAGCGTCATCGCCACGCCCGGCACGTTCCACCTGTTCAGCGAGTAGAGCTGCTTGATCGTCATGTCGTCTCGCGCGATCCCGTACAGCGCGCGCGACCCGTCCGCCGTCGCCGTGTTCATCGAGATGACGAAGCTCGCGACGATCACGATCACGAAGAAGTTGGTCAACGCCGTGGAGCCGGTGAGCGTCTCGAGCGCACCGACGTAGTCGAACGCCGCCACCGTCTCCTCGCCGACACCCCCGACCAGGCCGAGCGGAAGCAGGATGTACACGGCGAGCGTGAACATGCAGGCCGAGCGGAGGGCCAGCTTCGTGTCGTTGACCGTGTCCTTGTACTCGGGCGCGAACGTCGCGCACGTGTCCACGCCCCACGAGGACCAGGCCATGATCCACAGCCAGACCATCGAGAGTCGCACGATCTCCCAGGTCGAGACGGAGGTCGCTTCGTCGCCCGCCCCGGCTGTCCCGTCGAGCGCTCCCCACGTGAGGTTGGCGCTGTCGAAGTCCCCGTTCAGGAACGGGAGGATCATGAACACGAAGAGCGGGATCATGAGCAGCGCGCCAGCGAGGTAGCCGAACCCGACCGCGACCCGAACGCCGCGGAAGTTGAAGAGCCAGACGGCGAGGATGAGCCCGATGGCGATCAGGTGCGGCAGGCCGATCTCCGCGTTGCCCGTCGAGAAGTACCCCTCGCCCTCCGAGCTCCCGAAGAACGCGCTCCCGAACGGCTCGTCCGGGAACCACGCCGCGGTGATGATCTGCCCGCTGAAGACACCCAGGAACGCGAGCACGACCGACCACGCGAGCCAGTAGCCGAACGTCGCGATCGGTCCGACCAGCGTGAAGTACTTGCGCCAGCCCTCGTGCGCGTAGAGCGGGAAGCCGCCCGGCTTGTCCGGGAACATGGCCGCCATCTCGGAGTAGAGGGTCATGATGAAGAACGCGAGCCCGGCGGAGATTCCCCACAGGAGCACGGAGCCCCAGCCGCCGATGTCACCTACCGAGTAGCCGAGCGAGCCGAGCAGGAACCCCGGCGTCGCGAGAGCGATGACGAAACCGTCATACCAGCGGAGCGTTTTGAGGAGATGTCGTTCCTCGACAACCGCTTCAGCCACGGAGAACCTCCTGGGAGCGTCTCGACGCCGACCTACCGCGCGCGGGGGAACCTATAACACCGGTGGAGGACGAATACAATCCGCGCCCGGCAGCGCCGTTGCGCTCACGGCAATACGCGCTGACCTACAATCGTCGTGTGGCCGGCTCGCCTCCTCCGATCGCGATTCGATGCGAGTGCGGCGAGGAGCAGGCGGTTCCGTACGGCGAGCGCTGGACGTGCCCGAGCTGCGGGCGAGCGTGGGACACGGGCCAGATCCCGAAGGACGAGTACGCGCGGCGGAACAGGCAGATGAACCGATTCCGCCTCGAGATCCTCGCGTTCGCGGCGATCCTGCTCCTCGTCTTCGTGCCGCTCGTCTTCTTCGTGTCCGGCAGGTACCTGTTCCTCGGGCTCATCGTCGCCCTCGCATGGATGTTCCTGTACATGCCGTACTGGCGCCGTCGAGTCCGCAGGGCAGTGGCCAATGCGCCGCGCTGGGAGCTGACCCCGGAGTGACGCCATGGTGACCCTGCGCCGGCGCAACCCGACCGTCGCGGTCCCCCGGCCCGCGCCGCGAACCGAAGCGCGACCCGTGCTCGTCGCGACGCTCGAGGCGCCGCTCGTCACGGAAGCGGCCCAGCTCGGCGTCGACTCGGCGGTCGAGGCCGGCCAGCCGTTGCTCGTCGTCAACGCCGTCGAGACGATGCTCGCGCCCTGCAGCATGGTCCTCGGCTACGACTACATCGCACCTCCCGACGTCGAGGAGTCGCTGCGTGCGCCGGCCGCGCTGGCCAAGAGCCTCGGCGTCCAGGTCGAGCGCTTCTGTCTCCGCTCGACCCGTCCGGTGGAGGCGCTCCTCGCCTTCGCAAGCGAGCGCGGAGCCGGTCTGCTCGTCCTCGGGCCCGACCCCACACGTATCTCCGGACGCCGCTACCGGCGCGCGGTGCGCAGGGTTCGCGACGGCGCACCGTGCCTCGTCTGGGTTGCCAGCGACTGAGCCGGGGCGCTACAGTCCGTGTGCACCACACCGCAATAGCGTTCCACTGGAGGCAATAACATGGATCTGCCCAGAAGGGCGCAATACGTCGTCGTGGGGGCCGGGATCCACGGCCTGTCGACGGCCTATCACCTCGCGAAGGAGCTGGCGTCGCGCGGGCTCGGCTCGGGCGAGGACGTCCTCGTCCTCGACAAGTCGCACCCCGGTGCAGGCGCGTCCGGAATTGCATGCGGGGTCGTCCGGAACAACTACTTCCAGCCCGCGATGAGCGAGCTGATGCAGGCCTGCGTCGAGGTGTGGGAGTCCGATCCCGAGGCGTACGCCTACAACCCCGTGGGCTACATCGCGCTCGGCGCGTCCGTGCAGGAGTCGGACCTGACCGCCACGTTCGAGCGCCAGGAGCGGATCGGGTACCGCTCCGAGCTGATCGTCGGCGAGGCCGAGGTCGACGAGCACATGAAAGGGCTCTTCCCGGACTGGCGCGCGCAGGGCGTGACCGTGTGCCTGCACGAGCACCAGGGCGGCTTCGCTTTCAACATGGACTCCGTCGAGGGCCTGCACCGGAAGTGCCGCGAGGCGGGCGTCTGCGGTCGTCGGCGGCGTCGAGGTCACGGGCTTCGACGAGGGCGCGGACGGCTCGATCACCGCCGTCGAGACCTCGGCCGGCCGCGTCGAGGTGGGAGAGCAGGTCGTCGTCGCGCCGGGCCCGTGGGCGAAGCAGTTCTGGAGCATGCTCGGGCTGCCCGACACGATCGACGTGCACACGCCGTCGGGCGACGTCGCTCGCGACCAGCCGATGTGGACGTACTGGAACCTGCAGGAGGGCGAGGTCGGCGTCGACCCGCTGCTGTTCGCGACGGCCGACGGTGGCGCACCTCCCGTCATCCATCTCGACACGGACGCGCCGTTGTACACGGACGACGGCGACCTCGTCACCGACGAGCTGTGGGGGATCTACTTCAAGCGTGACCGACACTCGGTGCAGGGCGGGGCGTCACCGCTCGTCGTCGACGGCGAGGTCCAGCTCGACCCCTACCCGCAGACGACCGACATCGACCCGACGTTCCCGGACATGTTCTGCGCCGCACTCTCGCACTCGATGTCACGGTTCGAGGGCTGCCGGCCGCTGTACAAGATCGCGCGCTCGGGCGGGGTCGGCGCGTTCACGGTCGACAACTTCCCGGTCTTCGACTACTTCCGGCCGAACCTGTACGCGATCCTCGACTCGAACCACGGCTACAAGATGATCGGCGTCGGTCGCGAGGTCGCCGCCGTCCTCGTCGGCGAGCACTCGCGGCTGCTGTACCCGTTCCGCTTCGAGCGCTTCGCGACCGGCGACCTGCATCCGGTCTCCAGCTCGCCATATCCGTGGTCCTAGTTGCGCGCGCCTGACGGCTCGTAGACGATCCCCGCGTGCTCATCTTCCTCGTGCTCGGCTACGTGCCGTGGCTGCTCGTGCTCGCCCTCGCGGTCGTCATGTGGCTCACGGTCGTCGAGCTCCTCGAGTGGCGACCGCACTACCTGTGGTGGTTCTGGTGGCTCTTCCTCGTGTTCCTGACGAACTTCATCGGCTACCTCTTCCTGAGAGCGTTCCGTGTCTACCAGCGCTGGCACGCCGAAACCGGATAACGGCCGCCCGCCGCAGGAGCCGGCGGCGCGACGCGACCTGCGCGACAGCATCTGGGGCAAGGCCCTCCTTCTCGGGCTCGTTCTCCTCGTGGCGCTGATCGCATCGCGGTCGTGCGCGAGCCGCGACGACGACATCTCGCAGGCCGAGGCGGTCGAGCTCGCGATCGAGAACGCCTCGTTCACGCCGTGCGCGGAGGAGATCTGCCAGCAGGTGCGCTTCCTCCAGCGCGGCGTGCCTCCCGTCGGCTACTGGGGTGTCGTTCTCTCGGAGGAAGTCGACGCGGATGGCCAGCCGACGCGGGTGGAGGCCTTTCTCGTGAACGCGGAGACCGGCCAGGTCACGAGGACGACGTAGACGCGCTCGAGCCTGTGTAGGCAACCGACATAGTCACTGCTCGAACGCCAGCCGGATCGGACATGGCAACGCGACAGTCCGGTTCGTACGGTCCCCGCATCGTCGACCGCGGATCCGGCTGAGGAAATGAGGGTGGTGGAATGATCCTGTCGCTCGTCCCGACCTGGCTCGCCCAAGTGACACCCGAAGAGGTGGACGAGAAGCTCGCGCTGAACTCGAACATCCTCCTCGAGCAGTTCTACTTCTGGACGGTCGTCGTCATGTGGCTCATCCACGTGGGCTTCATGGCCTACGAGGGCGGCGCGTCGCGCCGGAAGAACCTCATGTCGACGGCGATGAAGAACATCCTCACGATCGCGGTCGTCACCCCGACGTTCTACTACGTCGGGTGGTACATCTACGGCTGCTTCGAGCACGGCTTCCCGACCGTCGGTCCGGACTCGCAGGACGGGCACGCGGGCCCGGTGCAGTTCCCGGGCTTCTGCGGGCAGACGGCGCCGTGGGCGGACGAGATGGGCCCGACGCTCGCGAACCACCTGAACGCGGTCTTCTTCCTCGCCTTCCTCCTCTTCTCGTGGACGACCGCCTCGATCATGTCCGGCGCGCTCATCGAGCGCGTCCGGCTGTCGGCCTTCCTCATCCTCGGCTCGATCCTCGGCTCGGTCGTCTGGATCATGGACGCCGCCTGGGGCTGGAGCTCCGGCGGCTGGCTGACGCTCCAGTTCGGCTTCCACGACTCGATCGCATCGCTCGTCGTGCACGGCGTCGCCGGCGCGTTCACGCTCGGCGTGCTCCTGAACCTCGGCCCGCGCATCGGCAAGTACACGACGGACGGATTGGCCCGGAGCTTCCGAGGCCACAACACCCATCTCACGTTGATGGGCCTGATGCTGATCTTCACCGGCTTCTACGGCTTCTACGCGGCATGTCTCTTCATCACGCCGACGACGTTCCCCGGCTGGCTCAACATCTACGGCTCGCCGACGACCCTCGGAGCGATCGCGTTCGTCATCACGGTCGGCTTCGCAGGGGGGTTCACGGGCGGGTGGTTCGCGAGCAAGGGCGACCCGTTCTGGACGCTGTCCGGCGGTCTGGCCGGAGTGATCTCCGTCTCCGCGGGCGCCGACGTCTACCACCCGTCGCTCGCCTACCTGCTCTCGATCTCGGGCGCCATGCTCGCCGTGTGGTCCGGCAACTTCCTCGAGAAGAAGCTCCGGATCGACGACGCCGTCGGCGCGGTCGCGGTGCACGGCGTGTGCGGCTTCTACGGCGTCTTCCTCGTCGGCATCTTCGCGGGTGGCTATCCGACCGGCCTCAACAACGTCGAATCGTCGATGGGCGGCCAGCTCATGGGGATGATGGCCTTCCTGCCGCTCGCGTTCATCCCCGGCTACGCGGTCAGCTGGCTCCTGAAGCGCTTCAACCTGCTGCGCGTCCCGGCCGAGGTGGAGCTCGAGGGTCTCGACCTCGCCGAGTTCGGCCAGGACTTCTACCCGGAGTTCGAGCGCGTCCCCGAGGTCGTCATCGAGCCCGACGGTCGCGAGGTCGACGGAGCGCCGGTGCTGCTCGACGCGTACTGGCAGACCAACGGCAAGCCGACCGTCCCCGTCGGGACCGGCTCCGAGGAAAGGAGCTAGGCGATGTTCGACACCTTCCCGTACGAGGAGTGGAGCGAGGACATCGCCGGCTTCTGGACGTGGGGTCCCGGAAACTCCACGGGCACCTACATCCTCACCGCACTCGGCGTCGCCGTGATGCTCATCGCCTTCGTCGGCTTCGTCATGCTCGAGAGCCGCAAGCTGGCACGCCAGGAGGCGGCACTCAAGGCCTCCGGCGCACTCAATCGACCGGGCGCGGGAGCCTAGGAGGGAGGAACGATGGCCGGCAAGCAGATCGACTTCCCGCCACTGCAGAAGGAGGACCGCCGGGTCGCCCCGTTCATGCTCGGGCTCTCGCTCCTCTGCATCGTCATCGTCGTGATCATCCTCATGACCGACCTGGACGGGCCTTTCATCGGCCCGTGGGGGTAGGTAGCCTGATCGTTCGCTGATGTCGAGGCTCTACCTTCGTTGCGTCATCTGCAGCAGGCAGCAGGCGGATGGGCTCATCTCGGGCGCGTCCTGGGGGCGGCTCGAGCTCCCGCCCGGTTCGTCGGTCGAGCATCCCGCCGTGAACGGCTCGAGCGCGCGCGCGTGCCCGAGTTGCATCGACGAGCATCCCGACTGGCAATCACGCGCCTTGAGCTCTCTGGGCGTCGGCTCCGGGCCGTCCGAGCGACTGTCGGCTTCGGCCTAGCGGCTCAGAACAGCCCGACGGTCTCGCCCGACTCGTCGATGTCGATCGCGAAGGCCGCGGGCGCCTTCCCGAGGCCGGGCATCGTCATCATGTCGCCGCAGAGCGCGACGATCCACCCCGCGCCGGTGTAGGGCCGCAGGTCGCGGACGGTGACGGTGAAGCCGGTCGGCGCGTTCCTGAGCGCGGGATCGTGCGAGAGCGAGAGGTGGGTCTTCGCCATGCAGATCGGGAGCCGCGCGAGGTCGGAGCCCGCCCAGTCGGCAGCCTTCTTCTTCGCGGCCGGCAGCAGCTCCACGCCGTCGGCGCCGTAGACCCGCGTGGCGATCAGGCGGATCTTCTCCTCGATCGGTGCGTCGGCGGGATACGCGAAGTCGAACGTGTTGGGCTCCTCCGCCGCCGCGACGACCGCCTCGGCGAGCGCCGTCGCGCCGGCGCCGCCGTTCTCGAAGGCCGTGTTGATCTCGGACGCGTACGCACCGGCCTCGGTGGCCAGCCGCTGCACGAGCTCGAGCTCCTCCTGCGTATCGGTCGGGAACTTGTTGACTCCGACGACCGCCTGCAGGCCGTAGGCGTTCACGATGCCGATGTGGCGTGCGAGGTTTGCCGCACCAACCTCGATCTCGGCGAGTCCCCCGTCCAGGTTTCCACCGTGGTGCTTGAGCGCCCGCACCGTCGCGACGAGTACGACGGCGTTCGGGCGGATGTCGCCGATGCGGCAGGTGATGTCGAAGAACTTCTCCATCCCCATGTCGGAGGCGAAGCCCGACTCGGTGATCACGTACTCGCCCAGCTTGAGTGCGACACGGTCGGCGACGAGCGAGTTGTTGCCGTGCGCGATGTTCGCGAACGGCCCGCAGTGAACGAACGCGGGCTGCCCCTCGAGCGTCTGCACGAGGTTCGGCTTGATCGCCTCCTTGAGCACGACCGCGAGCGCGCCCGCCGCCTTGATGTCGTCGGCGGTGACGGGCTCGCCCTCGTAGGTCTGCCCGACGGTGATGCGGCCCAGTCGCTCCCTGAGGTCGGCGAGGTCGCGCGCGACGGCGACGAGCCCCATGATCTCGCTCGCGGCTGTGATGTCGAAGCCGGTCTCCCTGGGAGCGCCGTGCGCGCGGCCGCCGAGGCCGGTGATGACGGTCCGGAGATTCCGGTCGTTCATGTCGAGGCAGCGACGCCAGGTGATCGCGAGCGGATCGAGACCCGTGGCGTTGCCGTGGTGGAGATGCGCGTCGATGAGCGCCGCGAGCAGGTTGTTCGCCGCGGTGATCGCGTGCAGGTCGCCGGTGAAGTGCAGGTTCAGGTCCTCCATCGGCACGACCTGCGCGTAGCCGCCGCCGGCCGCCCCACCCTTCACGCCGAAGACCGGGCCCAGCGACGCCTCGCGGAGGCAGAGAACCGGCTTGCGGCCAAGCGCGCCGAGCCCCTGCGTGAGCGACACCGACGTCGTCGTCTTTCCCTCTCCCGCCGGCGTGGGCGTGATCGCCGTGACGTTGATCAGCTTGGCGTCGGGGCGGTCGGCGAGCCGCTCGATGACGGAGAGATCCACCTTCGCCTTGTAGCGTCCGTACGGCTCGACCTCGTCGGGCAGGAGCGCGAGCTCGTCCGCCACGTCGAGGATCGGGCGCAGGGTCGCGCTCTGCGCGATCTCGAGGCTGGACGGCATCACGGTCGACATCGGCAGCAGAGGCTAGTGGCTCACCGCGGCTGCGGCCAGCTCGGATACGAGGGTGTCGGTGTGGAAGCGCTCGAGCGCGAAGGGCGCGATCAGATCGGGCGTCTTGCCGGTCGCGACGAGCTCGGCGAGCGTCACGCCAACGATCGGCGCAGCCTTGAAACCGTACGTCCCCCACCCCGTCGAGACATGGAAGTTGTCGATCTCCGTCTTGCCGAGAATCGGGCTGTAGTCGGGCGACAGGTCGCAGAGGCCGGTCCAGGTGCGCAGCACCCTCGTCCGCTCCAGCTGTGGCAGAAGCTCGATGGCATGAGCGGCCGAGTACTCGAGGAACGAGAGCGTGCCCGCGCTGGAGTACGTCGTGTACGGCTCGATCTCGGCGCCGATCAGGAACTCGCCGCGGTCCGTCTGCGAGACGTAGACGTGCAGCTGCGACGAGACGAGGACGACGTCGAGGAACGGCTTCACAGGCTCCGTCACGAAGGCCTGGAGGATGTGCGTCGTGATCGGCAGCCGGAGCCCGATCAGCCTGCCGACGAGCGACGACCAGCCCGCAGTCGCGCTGACGACCTGACCGCACTCGACGCGCCCACGTGAGGTCTCGACCGCCGTGACGCGGTCACCCGAGCGCTCGAAGCCCGTGACTTCGGTGTCCTGGTGGATCTCGACGCCGTGGTGGTCGGCCGCACGCGCGAATCCCCACACGACGGCGTCGTGGCGAATGATCCCGCCCGGCGGGTGATAGAGCGCGCCGACGATCGGGTAGGCGGGTCGCTGCGTGAGGTCGAGCTCGGGGCAGAGCTCCCGGATCCGGTCGGGGTAGATCACGCTCGACTTGATCCCAAGGAGCTTGTTCACCTCGGCCCGCTCCTGCATCGTGATCATCGCCCGGTCCGAGTGCGCGAGCGTCAGGTGCCCGTGCTGCGAGAACATGAGGTTGAAGTCGAGCGTCGCGGACAGCTTCTCGTAGAGACGGACGCTCTCCCCGTAGAACGCCGCGCCCTCGGGCGTCCGGTAGTTCGAGCGGATGATCGTCGTGTTCCGGCCCGACGCGCCCGAGCCGATGTACGACTTCTCGAGGATGCAGACGTCCTTGATGCCGTGCTTGCGCGCCAGGTAGTACGCCGTCGCGAGCCCGTGCGAGCCGCCGCCGACGATGACGACCTCGTAGCGGCGCTTGAGCTCCTGGCGCGGCCGCCACATCCGCTTCGGGAAGAAGATCTCGCGGATCATGCGCCGGCTCCGCCCGGGGTCTGACCCGGGGTCAGACCCCGGGACGTGTCCAGAACGGCCTCGGCGACGTAGTGGCCGAGCTCCTGCGGCACGTGCACGTGGAACCACCCGTCGACCCCGCGCCGGAAGATCGCGGTCACGCGCGCGAACGGTCCCGCCGTGGGGATCAAGTCGAGATCGAGGTCCGTCAACCGCCGCACGACCTGCTCGCTCGCGATCGCGATGCCCGCGAGCGCGCCCGTCGCGTCGTACGCGAGGACGCCGTTCTCCCGCGCACGCTCGGCGGCGTCCGCGGCATCCGAGCTCGTGAAGAGAAAGCCACGGCGCGGGGAGAGACGGACGAGCTCGTCACCCGGCTCCACCGAGACGAGATCGAGATCACCGCGAAGCTCCACGATCCCGTCGAGCGAGAGGTCGCGCACCTGGTCCGGATCGGCGCCCTCGAGCGCTCGGCGCAACGGTGACGTCGTCGCCTCGGGCGCGCATCGGGACGGCGATAGGAAGGTTCTGCTCACGAGCGCATCCGCTCCCCGGCGGGATCGAAGAAGGCGCCCTGCGTGATCCGCGCCCCACGGCGCAGCCGCTCCACCTGGATCTCGACCCGCGTCCCGGGCTCCGACCGCTCGGCCGGTACCCAGGCGAGCCCGATGACCTGACCGACAGCCTCGCTCCGCCGCGCGCTCGTGACGCGGCCCGCTGGGAGGCCCTCGACCACGATCTGAGCACCTTCGGCCGGAACGACGTTCTCCTCCATCACGAAGCTGACGAGCCGCTCCTTCTCGTCGCGCTGCGCGAAGTGCTCGAGCGCGAACTTGCCGACGAAGTCGTCCTTGTCGAGCTTGGGGAGCCAGGACATGCCCGAGGAGTAGAGGTTCGACTCCGAGTCGGTGTCCTGCCCGACGATGACGTGCCCCTTCTCGAGGCGGAGGACGCGCTGCGGCTCGAGCCCGAACGGCCGCGCGCCCTCGGCGACGAACCTGTCCCACAGGTACTCGCCCGCGGGGCTCGGGAAGTGGAGCTCGTACCCGAGCTCGCCGACGAATCCGATCCTGAGGGCGAGCGTCGGCACGCCCGCGACCTCGATCTCCTGGGCGTCGAGGTACCTGAACTCCTCCGCGGAGAGGTCGGCCTCGGTGAGGCGCTGGAGTGCATCGCGTGACTGCGGACCGGCGAGGTTCACTGCCGCGAGCGCGCCCGTGACGTTGACGATCTCGGCGTCGTAGCCCCACACGGCGTTCCACCACTCGAACCACGCGGTGACGGCGTCGGCGCCCGTCGAGGTGGTCGTGACGTAAAAGAGGTCGTCGGCGAGCCGGGCGACCGTACCGTCGTCCATGATCCGTCCGGCGTCCGAGGTGAGGACGCCGTAGCGGATCCGCCCGGACTTCATGTCGCCGAAGCGGTTCGGGTACAGGCGCTCGAGCAGCTCAACCGCCTGCGGGCCCTCGACGAACAGTTTTCCCAGCGTCGAGACGTCGATCACGCCGAGCGACTCGTGCACCGCGCGCACCTCGTCCTCGGGCTTGTCGCCGTAGGCGTACGGGCGCTTCCAGGGGCCGGCCCACTGGATCGTCGCTCCTGCTTCCTCGTGCCGCCAGTGCAGCGACGAGAGCCGCATCGGAGTCAGATCGCGCCCCGCGAGCAGGCCCAGCTCGACGGGCGACCACGGGGGCCGCGCCGTCGTCGTCCCGATCGACGCCTCGTACATGCGGTTCTCCTGGGCGTAGATGCGGATGCTCGCGAGGTGGCAGAGCTTCCCCTGGCAGGGGCCCATAGTCGTCGTCGTGTAGCGCTTCGCGAGCTCGATGGAGTCGAAGCCCTCACCGATGGCGCGCTTCATGTCCTTGGTGGTCACGTCCTCGCACACGCAGACGAAGCACTTGCCGTTGCCGCCGTACGACGGCTCGGCTGCGACCTTGGACAGCCCCTCGCCCGTCACGCTCCCCACCGCCTCCACGCCAGCCGGAAGCTCGGTCGGGACGAAGACCCCGAGCTGCTCGTCGTACTCGACACGAGCACCTGCCTGCGCCAGCAGCGAGTACGCGGGCTGCCGTCCGCCGGAGGCGACGAGGAGGTCGCAGTCGATCGGGTCGCCGTCGAGGAGGAGGCGACGCACGCGACCCTTGCGACCCTCGGCGACGAGCTCACGTGGTCGCAGCTCCCGCAGGTCGAGGACGCGCGGCACCGCCACACCGGTCTCGCGCAGGTCCTGCGCGACCTCGAGACTCTCGTCGTCGGTGCCGATGACGACGGCGCGCTTGCCCGGCTTGATCGAGAAGTCGCGGATGAGGCGGCGGACGCCTTCCGGGAGCATCACGCCGACGAGATCGTTTCCAGGGAACACGACCGGCTGTTCGGTCGCACCTGTCGCGACGACGATCCGCTCTGCGCGAAAGCGGTACAGAACGGTGCCCGCGTCGACGGGCACGAGCCCGCCCTCCCAGATGCCGAGCGCGCGCCCCGGAGCGAGCACTTCGACGCCTTCGAGCGGGAGACTCGGCCAGACGCGCGTCCTCGTCGACGAGCACGACGCCCGGTCCGAGCGTCGCGGCGGCGAGCGCGGCTGCACGCCCTGCCTGCCCGCCGCCGACGACGAGCACGCGCGCCCTGCGGTGCTCGGTGTCGTAGCGGCGAGAGTGGCCGGCGTGCGGGTCGAGCTTCCCCAGCCCCGCCGCGTTCCGCAGGAACTTCTCGTACAGGGGCCACGCCGCCCGGGGCCGGATCAGCGTGCGGTAGTAGAAGCCGACCGGCGTGAACGGGCCGCCGACCTTGTCGGTCAGCGACATGAGGTCGAAGTCGAGCGCCCAGCGCACGTTCTGGCCTTCGACCACCGCTCCCTCGCGAATCGGCTCCGTGCAGACGCGGACGTTGGGGACGCCGTCGACCGTCATCTGGCAGTTCGGGCAGTGCCCCGAGCAGCACATGAGGCCGCGCGGCCGGTGGTACTTGAACGAGCGCGAGAAGACGCGCTTCCCGGCCGCGAACGCGGCCGAGGCGATGGTGTCTCCCTCGAAGCCCGTGACCTTCCAGCCCGCGAACGTGAAAGACACGGGCCGCGAGCGGTCGATGCGCTCTCCGCGCTGCTGCTCGAGCCTCACGCGGGCTTCCTCGACTCGGGCAACGAGACGTCGAGCACCTCGTTCGTCCTCGTGTCGCGCTCGGCGAGGAACCACTCGCCGCAACCGGAGCGGTGCTGCCACCACTCGCGCTGGACGCCTGCGACGTTGTCGCGGAAGTACACGTAGTCCGTGAGCTCGCCGAGCGTGGGCGACCCGGACGGCCGCGTCGTCACCTCACCGAAGTACGCGTACTCGTCGACCGGCCGCGGGCCGCAGAAGGGGCACGAGAGGAGGAAGGACATCAGAGCGAGAATTGCACCTTGAGCAACGCTGTGCCAGAATCCGCAACGAACCTACACCGATGTCGCGCACTCGTCAACCTTCCACCCGCCGAATCGGCGCTGCCGAACGGGCCATCACGGTGCTCGACACCCTTGCAGAAGCGGGTGAGCTCGGCACGAACGAGATCGCGCGCCGAACGGGCATGACCCCGAGCACGGTCTCCCGCCAGCTCGGCACGCTCGCGGCGTCCGGTCTCGTCGAGCGCGTGGAGGCATCGGGCAAGTATCGGCCGGGCATTCGGCTCGTGCATCTCGCAAACGCCGTCCTCGCACGCCTCGACGTGCGCGAGGTCGCGCGCCCACACCTGGTCGCGCTGGTCGAGGCCACGGGTGAGACGGCCACGTTGTCCGTCTCGGGCGACGACGATGCGATCACGGTCGACTTCGTTCCCGGCACCCACCAGATCCAACCCGTCTCGCGGCTCGGGCGACCCTCGATCGCGCATGCGACATCGGCGGGGAAGATCATGCTGGCATTCTCCGGGCCGCGAGCTGCCCGACGGACCATTTCGCGCGTTCACGGCGCGAACCATCACGGATCGCGAGCAGCTCGCGCGCGAGATCGAGACGGTCCGAGCGCGCGGCTACGCGCAGGCGACCGGCGAGCGCGAGCCGGGGCTCTCCGCGATCGCCGCCCCGATCCTGTCCGCCCGCGGCGAGCTCGAGGCGATCGTCGCGCTCCAGGGGCCGAGCGCCCGCTTCGACTCGGCAGCGGTGAAGGCCGCACTCCCGCTCGTGCGCGAACGAGCGGCTGCGATCTCGCGCGAGCTCGGCTGGACGGGCACGTAGACCATGTCCGACACGCGCCCCACTCGAACCGCTCGAGCTTCTCTACGAGAGCAAGGGTCTCCCTGAGACTGCGCTCCCCGACGAGCTCGCGCGGCTCCACGGCGGCGGCCTCGGATTCGACGTTCCCTGTCTGTACGCGAACTTCGTCGCAACGCTGGACGGCGTCGTCGCGATTCCGTCCATGCCCTCCTCGAACGAGTTCGTCGCCGGCGACAGCGACGCGGATCGCTTCCTCATGGGGCTCCTGCGCGCCTTCGCGGACGTCGTGCTCATCGGCTCGGGCGTCCTCCGCGCCTCGCCCCGCGGAACCTGGCTCCCCGAGAAGATCTACCCGCCGGCGGCCGCCGCGTACGCCGAGCTGCGGCGCGAGCTCGGAAGCTCCGAGGCTCCGGAGATCGCGATCCTGACGGGAAGCGGCTCGATCGACCCCGAGCATCCCGTTCTGGCGTCGCGAGCGCTCGTGCTGACGAGCTCGCGCGGCGCCGTGCAGCTCGACGGCACGCTGCCGGAGACGGCCAGGGTGCTCAGCCTCTCGGACGAGACGGAGATCGACCCGCGCTTCGTGGTCGAGGCGCTGCTCGAGCGCGGACATCGCCGGATCCTGTGCGAGGCGGGGCCGCACACCTTCGGCGGCCTCCTCGAGGCGGATGTCGTCGACGAGCTCTTCCTGACGTCGTCACCGCTGCTCGTCGGGGAGGCGGGAGCGGGATCGCGGCTTCGCCTGGTCGAGGGCGCCGATCTGGTCGAGATCGCTCCGCGCGGCCGGCTCCTGAGCCTCCGCCGTCACGGCTCCCACGTGTTCCATCGCTACGCGCTTCGAGCAACCTGACGACAGCGCGCCGTCGAGTCCTCAGGCAGATGCGGCGAGCCGGTTCCCGAGGTCGCGAACGCTCGCCCGGAGCTCTTCGGGCTTGTGGATGACGAAGGTGCACCCCAGCCCCGCGAGCACGGCCGCCATCCAGTCGAGTGAGCCGACCCGCATCCGCAGCAGCGTCCGTCCGTCCTCGTCGACGAGCTCGGCGAGCGTTGCGGGAACGCGTCGTGCCGCCTGGTCGACCGGGAGCTCGAGGAGCACCTCGACCTCCCACGGCCAGGCGACGCGGGCGATCGACGTGGTCACGTGGGCGACCGCATCGAAGTCCAGTCGGGCGGCGCGACGGCAGGCTCCTCGAGCACGCGCACGCGCTGCATCCGGTCGACCCTGAACGTGCGGAGATCGTTCCGCAGGTGGTCGTGCGCCGCGAGGTACCAGCGGCCCGAGTGCACGACGAGCCCGTGCGGACTGAGGTCGCGCCGGGTCCGATCGCCCGAGAACGCTCGGTACGTCGCGCGCAGCCGCCGGCGGCGCCGGATCGCCTCGGCGAGGAGCAGAACCCGGTCTCCGCCGACGGGCACGCCGCGAGCCGGTCGGGCGGTGAAGTCGAGCGTCGCTTCGAGCGCCTCCACACGACGCCGCAGCGTGTCGGGAAGGACGCGGTGCAACTTCGCCAGCGCCCCGTCGACCGACTCGTCCGACGCCGACAGCCCCAGCCTCCTCGCGGCGAAGACGCCGAGCGCGACGACGACGGCCTCGTCGTCCGTCAGCATCAGCGGCGGGAGGCGGTAGCCCGGCCGTATCCGATAGCCGCCGCCCACACCCCGTTGGCCCTCCACGGGGATGCCCAGATCCTGCAACGCGGCGACGTAGCGCCTCGCGGTGCGGCGGTCGATCGAGAGCTTGTCGGCGATCTCCTGCCCCGTGGTGAGCGTCTGGGTCTGGAGGAGCTCCAGCAGCTCGAGAAGCCGTGCGGTCGGGGCGAGCACGCGCGTCAGTGAACCACAGATAGAGGGCGTGATGTGCCCTATTTCCACGTTAGCGTCCCGGAGGAAGCACATCGACCTGGAGGTTCAGATGGAAGCTGTAGTGACGCGAATCGGTGCCCGCGACTTCGACTTCTGGATGGGGACGTGGCTCGTGCGCAACCGCAGGCTCCGCGAGCGGCTCGTCGGCTCGGACGAGTGGGACGAGTTCGACGCAACCGTCGTCGCGCTGCCGCTGCTCGACGGACTCGGGAACGAGGACGAGTTCCGGACGGATTACGACGGCGGGTTCATCGGCATGTCCTTCCGCTTCTACGACCCGGAGACCGATCTCTGGTCGATCTACTGGGCGGACACCCGCCGTCCCGGACTGCTCGATCCACCGGTCATCGGCGCGTTCTCGGGCGACACGGGCATCTTCGAGGGCGAGGACACGTTCGAGGGCCGTCCGATCCTCGTCCGGTTTACGTGGACGGGCGTGACGACGCCGACCCCGCGCTGGGAGCAGGCCTTCTCCGACGACGACGGGGAGACCTGGGAGACGAACTGGGTCATGGACTTCACCCGGGCTCGGGAGCGGGCGGCGTGAGCGCTCTCGAGGAGGTCGGCGCAGTCACGGCCGAGTACAGCCACGTCGACAAGGTCGTCAGCCCGGAGCCGATTCTCACCCTCGAGGGAGCGGTCTTGAAGTGGTACGACATCGCTCCTGCCGACGAGCCGGTCCCGATCGCGGTGCGCGCGCTGGCGCGACGCAATCTCCGTGATGCGTCGAGGTCGGGCGCGCTCGGCCTGTCGGGTGACCTCGGGTTCGCGATCCTCCACCGCTGCGGGGCGGACTTCTACTTCCTCATCCTCTGCACCTGGCGGAACGACAACGAGCTCTGGGAGACGGTTTGGGCGAAGGGTGGCGAGGCGGACGCGGCGTTCCGCTCGTGGCGCATCGGAGGCGCGCACCGCCCGACGTTCTGCGTCTGGGAGCTCGGGGCGGTCTGCCACGAGCGGCAGGCCTGGAGCCGGTACCTCTGCTCGCGGCGCGACGAGGTGGCGAAGCACTCGTACCTTCGGGATTGCTACGCGGGACTGGTCTGACCGACTGACCGAGCCGGAACGACCCCTCTGTCCTCAGGCTCGTCGCCGAGGTGGTGCTCGAGCCGGTCGAGGGTGTCCGTCCAGCCACCCTCGTGCAACTCGCGCCTGGCCTCGGTCGCGAACGGCCGTTGCTCGAAGATCAACGCGGTGCCGTCGCCGGCGCGCTCGAACGTGAGCGTGACCACGGTCTGCTGGTCGTCGGGGTCGGCTCTTCCCACTCGAACGTGTACACGAGGCGTTCGGGCCGATCGACCTCGAGAAACTCACCCCCGAGGTGGAAGAGCTCTGCGTCGGGGGGCTGCATCGCGATGCGGTACCTCCCGCCCGGTCGAACGTCGAGCTCGACGCTCGGTGCCGTGAACCCAGCGGGGCCCCACCACTCGGCGAGGCCGGTGGGATCGACAAAGGCGGCGAAGACCGTCTCCGGCGGCACGCCGAGGGTGCGCTCGAGGCGCAGCGTCAGTCCGCTTCGTCGGCTCCGCCACGGCGGCGCCATCATGATCCGTTCGAGCCTGGGATCCAGTCGGTCCCGGCGAGGGGAACCTTCGCCATCGCCGCTGCCTCGATCGTGAGCGCGACGAGGTCTTCCGGCTCGAGGTTGTGGACGTGGGACTTGCCGCACGCGCGAGCGAGCGTCTGGGTCTCGAGGGTGAGCACCCGCAGGTAGTTCGCGATCCTGCGACCGCCGAGGATCGGGTCGAAGCGGGCCGCGAGCTCGTCGTCCTGCGTCGAGATCCCCGCGGGATCGAGGCCCGCCTGCCAGTCGTCGTAGAAGCCCGCTGCACTTCCGAGCTCGCGGTACTCGGCGTCGAGCTCCGGGCGGTTGTCCCCCATCGCGACGAGTGCCGCGGTTCCGATCGAGACCGCATCCGCGCCGAGTGCGAGCGCCTTCGCGACGTCCGCTCCGCTGCGGATCCCCCCGGAGACGATCAGCTGCACCTGCCGGTGCAGCCCGAGCTCCTGCAGTGCCTCGACCGCGATCCGCGTCGCCGGGCAGCGTCGGGATCCCGACGTGCTCGATGAAGACGTCCTGCGTCGCGGCCGTCCCTCCCTGCATCCCGTCGACGACGATGACGTCGGCCCCGGCCTTCACCGCGAGCTGGACGTCGTAGTACGTCCGGGTCGCGCCGACCTTCACGAAGATCGGCTTCTCCCAGTCCGTGATCTCGCGGAGCTCCTGGATCTTGATCTCGAGGTCGTCGGGCCCTGTCCAGTCGGGATGGCGCGAGGCCGAGCGTTGGTCGATGCCCTTCGGGAGCGACCGCATCTCGGCGACGCGATCGGAGATCTTGTGACCGAGGAGCATCCCGCCTCCGCCGGGCTTCGCTCCCTGCCCGACGACGACCTCGATCGCGTCTGCCCGCCGGAGGTCGTCCGGATTCATCCCGTAGCGCGACGGGAGCAGCTGGTAGACGAGCGTCTTCGAGTGCTCGCGCTCCTCGTTCGTCATGCCGCCGTCCCCGGTCGTCGTCGAGGTGCCGACCTCGGTCGCGCCGCGGCCGAGTGCCTCCTTCGCGGGAGCGGACAGCGCGCCGAAGCTCATTCCCGCGATCGTCACCGGGATCTCGAGCTCGAGCGGCTTCTTCGCGAAGCGCGTGCCGAGGACGACATCGGTCGCGCAGCGCTCGCGGTAGCCCTCGAGCGGGTAGCGCGAGATCGATGGCGCCGAGGAAGAGCAGGTCGTCGAAGTGCGGGAGGCGGCGCTTGGCGCCGAAGCCGCGGATGTCGTAGATCCCTTCGCGGGCGGCACGCTGGATCTCGGCGATGACCGTGCGGTCGAAGAGGTACGACTCGCGCAGGTTCCAGGGGCGCTCGGTGTCGATCGCCACTAGTAGGCGGCCGCGTTGTCGATCGAGAAGTTGTAGAGGCGGCGCGCCGACCCGTAGCGACGGAAGTCGCGCGGATCGGCGTCGATCCCGGCCGCGTCGAGCAGCTTCGCCACCTCGTCGGCGTGCTCGTCACGCAGCTCCTTCTCGACGCAGTCGGCGCCGAGGCTCGCAACCGAGCCGCGCACGTAGAGGCGCGCTTCGTAGATCGAGTCCCCGAGCGCCTCGCCCGCGTCGCCGCAGACGACGAGGCAGCCGGTCTGCGCCATGAAGGCACTCATGTGCCCGACGGAGCCCTGGACGACGATGTCGATCCCCTTCATGGAGATCCCGCACCGCGACGACGCGTTCCCGCGGACGACGAGCAGGCCTCCCCGCCCCGTCGCGCCGGCGGACTGGCTGACGTTTCCGTCGACGACGACCTGGCCGGACATGAGGTTCTCGGCGATCCCCGTGCTCGCGTTCCCGCGCACGCGCACCGTCGCGAGCTTGTTCATCCCGGCGCAGTAGTAGCCGACGTGACCCTCGATCTCGACCTCGAGCTCGGCGTCGAGCCCGCACGCGACTGCATGGGCGCCGCTCGGGTTGACGATGCGGAAGCGCCGTGGGCCCGGCGCCCCGCGCGCGACGTCGTGGAGGCGCTGGTTCAGCTCACGGACGGAGGTCGACTCGAGGTCGACGACCTCGAGCTCGGTGCTCTCGACCGCCGATACGGCCATCAGGCGACCGCCGCCTTCTCCCACACGTAGACCACACCGGGCTCCGGCTCCCATGCGCGCGCGTCGGCTGCGCCCGGAAGCACGGCGATCGACCTCCACTCGGAGGACATCGCGACCCACTCGTCGGTCTCGGCGAGGACGGCCGGCTTGCACGCGATCGGGTCGCGCAGCACGGCGAACCCGTCGGCCGTTCCGACCGCGAACGTGTAGAAGCCGTCGAGGTCGTCGAGGCAGCCTTCGAGCGCCTGCTCGAGCGTCGCGCCCTCGCGCAGCCGCCAGGCGAGGTAGCCGGCGGCGACCTCGGTGTCGTTCTCCGTCTCGAACGCGATCCCCTCGCGCCGGAGGCTCTCGCGCAGCCGGTTGTGGTTCGAGAGCGAACCGTTGTGGACGAGGCAGAGGTCGAGCCCGGTCGAGAACGGGTGGGAGCCCTGCGTCGTCACCCGGCTCTCGGTCGCCATCCGCGTGTGGCCGAGCGCGTGCGTGCCCTGGAAGTCCTCGAGCGCGAACGCGGCTGCGAACTCGTCCGGAAGCCCGGTCTCCTTGTAGATCTCGATGACGCTGCCGGCGCTCATGACGCGCAGATCGGGCCGGTTCGCGCGCACCCAGCCCTCGGCGTCCGGCGCGTCCGCGTCGACCACGAACACCGCGTGGCTCGCGCGGACCGACGGCTCCTCGCACGCGCCGAATGCGGCCCGAAGGCCGTCAGCTGTCGCAGCCCAGTCTTCCCGGGGGTCCGCCGACTGGAGCGTCAGCTTGCTCGAGCCGCTCGGGACCGGATCGCGATACACCGCGACGCCCGCGGAGTCCGGCCCGCGGCTCGACATCTGGACGAGCATCGCGGCCAGGTGCACGCCGAGGCGCTCCTCGACCTCGGGCGACTTCGCGAACAGGCCGACGATTCCGCACATGTAGTCAGTATCTACACATGGACTTGCGGGATGTCCGCTGTTTCCAACGATCTTCGTCGCGGCTGTATAGAGCTTTCCTCCATACGGCGATCAGAAGCGCGTCAGATACTCGCGAATCTCCCACGGCGTCACCTGTTCGTGGTAGCGGAACCACTCGTCGCGCTTGACGCGCGCGAAGTAGTCGACGTAATCCTCGTCACGGCCTCGTCCGAGCGCGGCGCGCAGGACGTCGTCGCCCTCGAGCTCGCCGATCGCCTCGAGGAGGTTGGCCGGCAGCGATTCGAGGCCGCGATCGCGGAGCTCCTGATGCGGGATCGCGTACAGGTTCTCGGAGTTCGGCTCGCCTGCGTCGAGCTTCGACTCGATCCCGTCGAGACCGGCGGCGAGCACGGCAGCGGCGGCGAGGTACGGGTTGCAGGAGCCGTCGATCGTGCGGTCCTCGATGCGTCCGGGGCCAGGGATGCGGAGCATCTGCGTGCGGTTGTTGTAGCCGTACGAGATCCACACCGGCGACCAGGTCGCCCCGCTCGCCGTCGTGCCGAGCTTCAGGCGCTTGTACGAGTTCACGGTCGGCGCGGTAACGCCGCTGTACGCACGCGCGTGCTTGCGGAGGCCGCCGATGAAGCCGTAGGCGGTCTCGGACAGGCCGAGCCCGCGCGGGTCGGACTCGTCGAGGAAGAGATTCGTGTCGCCGTCCCAGAGCGACATGTGGAAGTGGCAGCCGTTCCCCGTCAGGTGCGAGAACGGCTTCGGCATGAACGTCGCGATCATCCCCGCCTGCTCGGCGAGCGTGTGAACCATGTAGCGGAAGAAGATCGCGCGGTCGCACGACACGAGGGCGTCGTCGTAGGTGAAGTTCTGCTCGAACTGCCCGTTGGCGTCCTCGTGGTCGTTCGCGTAGTTGCCCCAGCCGAGCTCGTTGCAGTAGCGCGAGACCGTCGTCAGGAACTCGTACCGCCGGGTGAGGCCGGCCATGTCGTAGCAGGGCTTCTCGAGCGTGTCGAACGACGTCAGCGATCGGCGATCGAGCCGTTCCTCGCGCTGGATGACGAGGAAGTACTCGAGCTCGAGCCCCATCTTGAACTCGAACCCCTTCTCCTTCGCCTGCGCGAGCACGCGCCGGAGGATCGTGCGCGGGCAGTACGGCCACTCCTCCCCCTCGACCGTCACGTCGCACGCAAGGCGCGCGAGATTCGACTGCCAGGGGACGGGCGTGTAGCTCGCGAGGTCCGGGATCGCCGCGATGTCGGGGTCGCTCGGCACCTGCCCGATCTCTCCCGCGGCGAAGCCGGCGAACCCCGCGCCGTCCGCGAGCAGGCCGTCGAACGCCTCGCGCGAGCCGACGGGAACCAGCTTTGCGCTCGGCCGCGCGTACATGTCCACGAACTGCGCGAACACGAACTCGATGCCGCGGGTCTGCATGTCCTTCCAGATCGCGTCTGCAGTTGGCACTGCGGGACCTCCCTCGGGCGTCGGGCCAATAGCCCTACCAGCCCCCGCGCGGCGAGTGAAGGTGCGCGACGCACACCTTCGCGGCTGCGATGTGTGCGGTTTCGCCGGTCTACGCGGGTGCCGCGCCGAGCGCCTGCTGCAGCTTCACCATCTTGACCGCGATCTCGATCGCGAGCCAGTCGTCGCGACGGAGATCGAGACCCGAGAGCTCGCCGATCCTCCGCAGGCGCTGACGGAGGGTGTTCGGGTGGACGTACAGCGCCTCGGAGGTCGCGCTGATGGAGCCGTGCCGGCGCAGGAACTCCTCGAGCGTGGCGACGAGCTGAGCCCCTCGCTGCGAGTCGTACTCGGCCAGCTTCTCGACGGCGTCGACCGTCGCGTCTCGGATGCCGCCGTCGACCGCGACGCGCAGGAGGTACTTGTACGCACCGAGGTCCTCGTAGGCGAGAACGGACTGCCCGCCGAGCAGTGCCGTCCCCAGCAGGGCCTGCTGCGCCTCCGCGAAGCCGGCTGCGAACGTCGCGACGCCCTGGCACGTGCTGGAGACGCCGATGGACACGTGGCCATCGTGCTCGCCGTGCAGACGTCGCAGCCGTTCGAGGAGCGCCGCGTTCGAGCTCGTCGCGAGCTTGACGAGCGCGCGCAACGAGTCCTCCCGGCGGTCGAACAACGATCCCGGCGCAGCGGCGCGCAGCGCGCGCTCGAGCGCGTCGCTCGCGGGCTCGGCGACGAGGACGACGTGCGGGTGGTCGAGGTTGCAACCGAGTCGCGTCGCGCGCCCTTCGAGGTCGCCGCGCTGCTGCCCGCCGGCAAGCTCCTCGAAGAAGTCCTTGATGAGGTTCTTCTCGGTGAGCTGCTCGATCACCTGGATCTTCTTGATCGCGACGGCGAGCTGGCTGGCGACGGCGCGGCCGAGCTCCACGCGGGCGCTCCCCTCGGCGACGAGCAGCCCGACGAGCTCGCCGTTGGCCACGAGCGGGACGGCGAGACGCGAGCTGCGCCCGCCGCGCGCGAGCTCTGGGCCGAGCTCGGCGAGCCCGAGTGTCGGGCGCGCGTTGCCCTGCTCGGGGTCGCTCGCCTCGAGGTCGAGCTCCTCGCGGGCGGAGTCGAGCAGATACGCATGGCATGCCCGGGCTCGCGAGCAGTGGCCGTGCATCGGCGACGACGGTCTGCAGGAGCTCGTCGAGCGTGTCGGCACGCGCGATCGCCTCGGCAAGCTCGGTGAGCTGCTCGAGCTCCGTCACGCGCAGCCGCGTCTCCTCGTAGAGCCGTGCGTTCTCGATCGCACCGGCGACGAGGGCGGCCGAGCTCACGAGGAACTCGACCTCGTCGTCGGAGAACTCGCGCGGCGCCTCCGTATGGGCGGTGACGACGCCGATGACCTCACCGGTGCGACCGCTGATCGGCAGCGCGAGCAGCGACTGGAAGCGCTCCTCCTCGAGCTCCGGGACGTACTTCACGCGCGGATCGGCGAGCGCGTTGTCGCGGATGAACGCCGGCTCTCGCCGCTCCGCCGCGTGCCACGCGAGCCCCTCGCCACGATCGAGCCACACCTTCCCGACCTGCCGCTCGTACGGCGGCGACGCGGCGCGGAGCGTGAGCCGACCGCCGTCGCCGTCCAGGAGATAGACGAAGCAGGCGTGTACGCCACTCGCGTCCGACACGAGGCGGACGACGGCGCGCAGCACCTCCGAGAGGTCGAGCGACGACGACACCGTCGAGACGATCTCGTGCAGGAACTTCTCGCTCGTTTGCAGCGACACCGCGCGGGGATCGTATGACGCCAGGAGTCCGATGAGTCCAGCCTGGGGCATGTCCAGGGGTCTGACCCGGTCTTGTCCAGGGTCTGACCGGGGTCTGACCCTGGACGTCAGCCCGGCATGGTCGGTTGCGGGGGAGGTGCGGGCATCGTCGTGTACGCCGGAGGGCGGCGGCGCCGCTGTGTCTCGTCGACCATCACGCGAACCGGCCGGGTGAGCTGCGCCGCGACCGAGGCATCCCCGGTCAGCGCGCGTGTCACGGTCGGGCACGTGCGCGTCTGGAGGCCGCGCGGCAGCGTCCGCCGCGCGACGTTGGCCGTGAAGCAGTTGCCCCGTCCCGAGCCCTTCGCGAGCCCGAGGTCGGCCCGGCCGCTACCGGTGACGACGTTCCGGGAGACCCGGTTACCGCGCGGACGCCACGGGGGCCCGGGCTCGGCGACGCCGAGGTCGAAGACGACCCGGCGCGCGGTCGGGAAGATCGCGATGCCGTAGCGCTGGCTGCCCGTCACCCGGTTGCGGCTGACGACGTTCTCGTTGCCGCCCGCGACCGCGATCCCGATCCCGACGAAGCCCGCGAGCGCAGTCCGGATCGGTACGCGCGCGCGGCCGCTGCTCGTGACGGTGTTGCCCACGATCGTCGCCCTCGCCTGCGGCGGGAAAGCCTCGTTCGCATAGGTGTTGGGGACGATTCCGGCGCCGTTGCGATCCCAGGTCGAATCGCGGATCGTGACACCGCTGGCGTTCGTGCCCGAGTACCCGACCGCGGACAGGGTCGCGACGACTCGAGAGACCGTCGCGCGGCAGCGCCTGCACTCGCCGATGTAGTACGCGGCGCGCGCAGCGCCGGAGACGTAGTCGTGGTCGATCACCCCCTGCTCGCCGTCCTCGACATAGATCCCGTACTCCCCCACGTTCCACACGGTCAGGTACGAGGCGCGAAAACGGTCTGCGCCCTCCCACCAGAGAGCGTTCTCGAGGAAGTTGTGCGCCGAGAGGTTGAGGATCGAGACGCCGTCCGCGTGCACGACGATGCCGCTCTCTCGAACATCGCCACCGTCGAGGACGACCTCGTTCCGGTCGACGCCCATGATCGTGATGTCGTGCTTCTCCGGCGGCACGACGTACCCGCCCGGATACGTGCCTCGAGCGAGAACGATCGTGTCGCCGGGCTGCGCACGGGCGATCGCGAGCTGGAGCGTCGGCACGTCGCCCGGCACGTGGATCTCCGCCGTGACGGCCGTGCCCGCAGGGCTCGCGACCATCGCGGGGAGGGCGAGCGCGACGAGCACGGATGCGACTGGGTACCTGCGCACGGCGGTTCTCACGCGAAATCTAGTGCCGCGCGGCGGCGCCGGCGTGCCGCCGGAACGCACCGGTCTCGACGATGTCGACGATCTGCTCGATCACGAACCGGATCTCGTCGTCGGTCGAGAAGAAGTGCGGGCCGATCCGGATTCCCGCACCGGGGCGGGAGTCGCAGAGGATCGCGCGCTCCTCGAGCTCCGCGTACACGGCCGCAGCTTCGGGAACGTCGACGATGACCGCCCCACCGCGCCGCGACGGGTCGCGCGGGCTGTGGATGCCGAAGCCCGCCGAGCTCCGCGAGCCCGATCAGCAACTCCGTGTGGCGGAGCGAGCTCTCGCGGATCCGCTGGACGCCGATCTCCTCGATCAGGTCGTAGCCCGCGGTGCCTGCATAGTGGGCCGCCGGATTGGGAGTCCCCGTGAGGAAGCGGGCAGCGCCGCTCGCAGCGAGCTCCATCTCCGGCTCGAACGCGAACGGGCGTGCGTGCGCCTGCCAGCCCGTGTAGGTAGGCGTGAGCCGCTCCGCGAGATCGGGGCGTACGTACAGCCAGCCGTTGCCTGGCCCGCCGCACAGCCACTTGACCGAGCCGCCGACAGCGAAGTCGACCTCGAGCGCGGTGACGTCGAGCGGGAGGATTCCGGCCGACTGGTAGCAGTCGAGGATCACGGTCGCGCCGACCTCGTGTGCTCGGCGCACGATCGGAGCGACGTCCTGGATCTCGGCTGCGGCGTACAGGACGTGGCTGATCGGGACGAGGAGCGTGCGCTCGTCGATCCGTTCGACGATCTCCGCCTCGTCCTCGCAGACGACCACCTCGAGGTCGGGCTGCGCCTGGTACAGGTAGCGGACGGAGGGAAAGTTCCCGCGCTCGTACACCACGCGGTTCCGGGCGGGATCGACCGGGCGGAAGCACGAGAGCGCGATGGCCTCGGCGATGGCGACGTTCTGGTGCATGACGGTCGACCCGGGCGGCGCGCCGATGATCCGCCCGATCTGGTCGCCGACGCGCATCGGCATCTCCCACCAACCCTCGGCCCAGGCGCGGATCCCTCGCTCGGCCCACATCCGCGTGTACTCGGCGAGCCGATCCACCGCGCCGCGCGGCATCGGCCCGAGCGTGTGGCTCGCGAGGTACGTCGTCCGCTCGAGGATCGGGAACTCCGCGCGGTAGTCCGTGAGCTCGCGCATCGACCGAGCGTAATCGACTAGCGTGCGCGCTCGTGCGCGTCCGCTTCGACCGCTTCTACAGCTACGCCGAGCTGACGGAGACGCTCGAGGCGTGGGCGGCGGAGTTCCCTTCGCTCTTCCGCTTCGAGGCCGTCGGTCAGTCGTACGAGGGGCGCGACATCTGGCTCTGCACAGTCACGAACGCGGAGACCGGGCCGGCCGACGAGAAGCCGGCCGTCTTCGTCCACGCGCAGATCCACGCGATGGAGTTCACGGGCACGACCGCGGCGCTCCACCTCCTCGACCGCTTGCTCCACGGCCACGGCGAAGACGAGCGCGTCACCCATGCGGTCGACACCCGCACGTTCTACGTCGTCCCGCGCGTGAACCCGGACGGCGCCGACGCAGGCCTCGCCGACGGGCGGTTCCGTCGCTCGAGCGTGCGCCCGTATCCCCGCGACGAGCCCGAGGACGGTCTCCACCGGGAGGACGTGGACGGCGACGGCCGCGTGCTCTTCATGCGCATGCCCGACCGGAACGGCTCGTGGAAGGCGCATCCGGACGACCCGCGCCTGCTCGTCGCCCGACTCCCGGACGACATCGAAGGCGACTTCTACCGCGTCCTCCCCGAGGGAACGATCCGCAACTGGGACGGCGTCACGATTCCCATCGCGCCTGCGCTGGAAGGGCTCGACCTGAACCGGAACTGGCCCGCCGACTGGGCGCCCGAGGCGGAGCAGCAGGGCGCCGGCCCGTTCCCGACCTCCGAGCCCGAGGTGCGGACCCTCGTGCAGGCGATCGTCGATCGCAAGAACATCACCTCGTACGTCGGCTACCACACCTTCTCGGGCGTGCACCTCCGCCCCTGGTCGGGTCGCTCCGACGACGACTTCCCGGTGACCGACCTACGGGCCTTCAAGCTCATGGGCGAGGAGGCGACGCGGCTGACGGGCTACCCCGCGATCTCGATCTTCCACGACTTCAAGTACCACCCGAAGCTGGTCATCAAGGGCGGTGACATCGACTGGCTCTACGACCACCTCGGGGTCTACGCGTGGGTGACGGAGTTCTGGAGCCCGCAGCGGGAGGCGGGCCTCGCCGACTACCACTTCATCGACTGGATCCGCGAGCACTCGGCGGACGACGATCTCGCAGTGCTGAAGGTCGCCGACGAGCTCGGCGAGGGGTACGTCGACTGGTACGCCGTTCGACCATCCGCAGCTCGGCTCCGTCGAGCTCGGCGGCTGGGATCTCGTGCGCTTCTGGTTCAACCCTCCGTTGTCGCGCCTCGAGCAGGAGGTCGAGCGGCACGCCGACTTCGCGCTGTTCCTCGCACTCGTCTCGCCTCGTCTCGAGATCCGCTCGTTCGAGTCCGAACCGGTGGGGGACAGTGCTTTCCGCCTCCGGCTCGTGCTCGAGAACGCGGGCTGGCTGCCGACCAACGGCTCCGAGAAGGCGCTCGAGCGCAAGGCCGTGCGCCCGATCGAGGTCGAGCTCGAGCTGCCCGAGGGCGCGATGATCGCAAGCGGGAAGCCGCGTGAGGAAGCCGGACAGCTCGGAGGCCGAGTGGAGCGGCGGCAGATCACCTGGTGGAACACGGATCACTCGACCAGCGAGCGAACGCTCGTCGAATGGGTCGTCGAGGCGAAGGCAGGCGACCGGGTCGGCGTCGTCGCACGGCACGAGCGAGCCGGCACCGTTCGCTCCGAACTCGTCCTCTAGAGATCCTTGCGCATGTGCACGTCGTCGGGCTCGCGAGCGAGAAGCTCGGGGAGCGGCGCCGCCATCAGCTCGTATCCGCGACCGAGGTAGAAGCGAACGGTGTTCCCGGACGGCACGGACGACACGACCATGGCGGTGTCCCCTGCCTCGCGGGCGAGGCGCTCGAGCTCGGCGGTCAGCGTCGTGCCTACACCGAGCCCGCGCGAACCGTCGGTCACGTAGAGGAAGGCGAGCTGTGCGATCTCGGGCCGGATGTGCAGAACCACGATCGCGAGACCGACGAGCCGCTCGCCGTCGAACGCTCCGACTGCGGTCCCGCCGGCATCGACGTACCGCTCGCACTCCGCTCGTTGATACGCGATCGTGTGCTCGCCGTCACCTTCGTCGCTCCACGGCGGGCAGTCGTGAGGAGCGTCGCAATTCCACGAGACGGTCGCCGTGCTGCTCGAACACGGAGGAGATCCGCTCACTTCGATCGATCTGCGCGACACGGTCGAGCTCGGTTCGCAGAAGGATCCTGATGTGCCGCTCAGCGCCCACGTCCCGCACCGCTAGCCGAAGCGACCCATCTCGACGAGCCCGCCGTCGGCTGCGTGGTCGACCTGCAGCGTCGTGTGCTCGATCGCGAACTCGCTCTGCAGGAGCCGCTCGAGCTCACGGCGGCGGCCGTGGCAGTCCTCTCCCGGCGCAACCAGGACGTGCGCCGACAAGGCGGGAAACCCGGACGTGATCGTCCAGATGTGGAGGTCGTGCACCTCGACGACGCCCGGTGCACCGACGAGTCGCTCGCCGACGGCACGCGTGTCGACGCCTTTCGGCGCCGCCTCCAGCAGGATCGACGTCGCGTCACGGAGGACCGACCACGAGCTGACGAGGACGAGAACGCCGATGAGGATGCTCACGAGCGGGTCCGCCTCCATCCAGCCCGTGGTGAGAATCACGAGCGCCGCAACGGCGACCCCCAGCGAGCCGAGGATGTCGGCGAAGACGTGCCGCAGTGCCGCCTCCACGTTCAGACCGCGCTGTGGCGTGCGCGACAGCACCGCCGCAGCCGCGACGTTCACGACCAAACCCAGGACGGCGACGACGAGCATCCAGCCGCCGAGCACGTCACCCGGTTCCCGGAGGCGCATGACGGCCTCGACGAAGATCCAGATCGCCAGGGCGACGAGCGTGACGCCGTTCGCCAGCGCGGCGAGCACCTCCGCCCGCTTGTAGCCGAAGGTCCGCTCCGGCGTCGCCGGCCTCGCCGCGAGCCAAACCGCGACCAGGGCGAGCGCCAGCGCCACGTTGTCCGAGAGCATGTGCACGGCGTCCGCGAGCAGCGCAAGGCTCCCCGTGAGGAATCCCGCCGCCGACCTCGACGACGGTGAACGAGGCCGTGAGCCCGAGCGCGACGGCGAGAGCCCTGCGGCTCGCGCTCCGGCCGTGATCGTGGTCGTGCGCCACGTGTGAGGTTCTACCGCGCGGCGCGGGCCGTGACCACCGGCTCGTCCTCGACCGGCGGCGGAGCCACGTTCGTGAGCATCGCGGCAGCGAGCAGCACGGCGAAGGCGACCGCGACCTCGCCCACGAGGCTCGGCCTGATCGCAGGCTCGGCCCCCGACTCGAGGCGTGGCCGCACGAAGAAGTGGTGCACCGCGCCCCAGCCGAGCGCGACCGAGACGACGCCGAGCTTCAGCAGCAGGAAGCGCCCGTACTCGGTCTCCCACAGATCCGAGAGCTGCGGCAGCCGGACGATCGCGAGATAACCGCCGGCGAGCACGAGCACGCCGACGAGCAGGACGGCCAGTCTCGCGAATCCGAGGAACGCCGTCCGGCGGAGCCCAGGCGCGGCCGGCCAGACGCAGAACGCGAGCGCGACGAGCCCGCCCACCCAGACGGACGCGGCGACGAGGTGGAGCCAGTCGGCGAGCTGGGACAGGAGCGACGAGTTGGGCTCGGTCGCCTGGTGTCCCGAGAGCGAGATGCCCGAGGCGAGCGCGACCGAGAGGCTCAGTGCCGGGAGGCGCAGCTCGAGGCGGTCGAACACCCAGGCCGCCAGCAGAAGCGTCCCGACCGCGCCGAACCCGACCGTCATCACGAGGAACGCGACACCGAAGCGGGTCTTCTCGGCGAACGGCTGGAGATCTCCGTAGAGAAGCTCGGCGACGGGGAGCTGGAGCGCATTCGACGCCCGGAGCACGAACGCCGCGATCCCCGCGTCGATGACGAGGAAGGCGGCGATCACCCCGACGAGATGGAACCGCTGCTCGAGCGCCGCCGGAACGTCTGCGCGCAGGACGAACAGGCGCACCGCGAGCGGGCCGATGAGGAGCGCGAGTGCGATGAAGAGCGCCCAGCGGGCGACGTCGTCCTTCCACGTGGATCCTCCGGCGCCCACCGCTTCGGTCGGCGGCGGCGCCGGGACGCCGACACCGAACGTGTAGACGCCGGCGGGTGCGTGGCCGTCGCCGCCGATCACGCGCCAGCGGACCGTGTATGCCGTCCCACGCCGTAGTCCCGAGACCGGCGCGCGCACCACCCTGCCGCGGTCCGTCGTAGTCGGTGCTCCGGACACGACGGTTCCGTCCGCTGCGAGCACCTGCACCGCGTTCCCGGCGATCGAGACCGGCTGGTTGAACTCGAGCCGGACCTCGGTCGGAGCGCGAGCGACGCTCGACTGCGTCGCGGGCGAGGCCCGGTCGAGGATGACGTGGGCATGACCCGCGGCCGGGGCGACGAGCGCCACGAGACTGGCAACCGCCAGCGCGGCGATGCGTCTCACCGGACGACGATCTCGCCGAAGTGACCGAAGATCGGCGCCGAGTCCCGGTCGGCGTAGAGCAGCACGGCGAGCAAGACGAAGGTCAGCGCGAAGCCCGTCCCCCAGACGGCGCGGCGAGGGCGGAACGCCGCGCCCAGAGGAAAGAGCGCTCCGGCGACGAGCATCCATCCGATCGCCTGATGCAGGAACGCCGACCGGGAGTAGAGCCACGAGTTCTGCTCGTGGATCAGGAACGCCGCGCCGCAGGCGGCGAGCGCGGCCGCCGGCACGAGCGACCACCGCGGGCTCGAGACCTTGCCGCGCAGGACGGCGACCTGCACGGCTCCGGCGACCATGGCGGCCTGAGCCCACACGGAGTGCGCGAGGAGGTGCATCGTCGAGAACGTCGAGAAGATCGTGACCACCCAGAGGAAGACGCCGGCGACGAGGACGACCACCGGGAACAGGTACGCGCGCCACGCACGGCGGCGGAACACGTTCGAGCCCACGAGACCTCGGACAGGAGCAGCAGGCCGATGAGCAAAGCGACCGAGGCCGCCAGCCAGTGAGCGCTCTCAGGCTTCGGGATCATGCTCGGCCTGCTCCATGTCTGCGACGAGTCCCGGTGCGATCACCACCGCGTAGACCAGACCGACGCAGACGACGAGCAGCGGCGGCTGGAAGAGGTAGTCGTAGAGTCCCTGCCCCTCGCGATCGAGGAGCACGATGCGGTAGGGCTGTGCCACCGCCCAGGCGATGCCAGCGAGGATCGTGAGCGGACCGATGAGCTGGACGGCGACGGTGCGCCACGACTGGCGCGCGGCACGTCTCAGCGCTTCACGCCTCGGGATCCGGGTCGCGATCTCGGTGCTCACGCGTGACTCACCATCAAGGATGTTGCCCGATCGAGAAGCCAACCTAGCTGGCCGTCCTGCAAGCACTTGAGGATTCCTTCAGCGTCGCTGGTCCCCACGCACGTGACGCGCCCGGCATGATCGGCCCATGCGGGTGAGGATCGTCGTCGCGGTCGTGGCCGCAGCACTCGCGACCGCCGTCGCGGTCGTGGCGATGGCGTCGACGACTGCCGCGGGTCTCCCCTCCTACACGAACGGGTACGCGAGGTGGCCGCGGATCAACAAGAAGCCGTTCACGAGCACGGGGCCGCTCTCGAGCGCGCACAGCGGAGTGAAGAACGTCTACGCGAGCAAGAGGAAGGTCGGGTCGAAGTACCCGAACGGGACCGTCATCGTCAAGACGATCCGAACCGCCGGACAGAAGGGGATGCCGCACCAGGTGGCGGTCATGCGGAAGGTGAACGGCCGCTGGCGGTTCGTCGAGTACGAGCTCTCGGGCTCCCGGTACTCACCACTCGCGGTGAGCCAGCAGACGTGTCAGGGCTGCCACGCGCAGGCGAGGTCGAACGACTTCGTCTTCACGAAGCGGTAGCGCGCCCGCGAGCGGCTAGGCCGTGGCGCGCCTGCGGCGCTGCCACGTCAGGAACAGCGCGCCGACCCCACCGATCAGGCAGATGACGCCCAGGATCCAGAGGACGACACCTCCCATGATCATGAAGATGACACCCGCGACGAGGAGGCCGAGGCCGATGATGTTTGGAGCCATGGCTCGAATGTTCGTCGCGCTGTGCCCGATCTCCTCGTCGCGAGCTATATGGCTTTAGGTCGCGAGCTGCTTCTTGCGGCGGTACGTCATGAAGAGGGCGACGATGCCGCCGCCCACCATGATGAGTCCGATGATGATCCCGACGAAACTCAGGAAGTAGGCGAACAGAATTCCGGCGATGATCAGGCCGAGGCCTATGAGATTGACTGGCATGGACGCATCGTCGGCAGGCGCGCCCCGCTTGTCCTCCCCTATTCGGGGCGAACGCGCTTGAACGCCTCGATCGCGCGCTCGAGGTGCTCGGGCTCGAGCGCGGCCGACATCTGAACCCGGACCCGCGCAGTCCCCTCCGGGACGACCGGGAAGCCGAACCCGGTCACGAACACGCCCTCGTCGAGCAGCCGCGCCGAGAGCGCCATCGCGTCGGCCGTCTCGCCGATGATGATCGGGACGATCGCGGCCTCGCCGTCGAGCGGCTCGTACCCGGCCTCCGTGAGCAGCTCCCGGAAGACGCGCGTGTTCTCGCGCAGGCGGGCGAGCAGCTCGGGCCGCTCGAGCATGAGCTCGATCGACTTGCGCGCGCTGCACGCGACCGTCGGCGGCAGCGCGTTCGAGAACAGCTGCGGCCGCGAGCGCTGCGCGAGGACATCGCACACCTCCTCGGAGGCGGCGACGTACCCGCCGGCCGCACCTCCGAGCGCCTTGCCGAGCGTCCCCGTGATGACGTCCACGTCGCCGAGAAGGCCGAAGTGCTCGACCGTCCCACGTCCGGTCTCGCCGAGGACGCCCACGCCGTGCGAGTCGTCGACGATCACGACGGCGTCGAACTCGCGGGCGAGGTCGACGATCTCGGGCAGCTTCGCCAGGTCGCCTTCCATCGAGAACACGCCGTCCGTGACGATCAGCTTCCGCGCGTCGTGCGGGGCGGCCGCGAGGCCCTCGCGCAGCGCGTCCATGTCCGAGTGCGGATAGATCACCTTGCCCGCCGGCCGTGAGAGGCGGATGGCGTCGATGAGGCTCGCGTGGTTGAGCGCGTCGGTAAGGATCACCGTCGTGTCGTCGGTCAGGCTCGGGATGACGGCCTCGTTCGCGTTCCAGCAGGACACGTAGCTCAGTGCTGCCGCGGTGCCAGAGAGCTCCGCCAGTGCTCGCTCGAGCTCGTGGTGCGGCTCGAACGTGCCGCAGATGAAGCGCACCGACGCCGTACCCGCGCCGTAGCGCTCGAGCCCCTCGATGCCCGCGCGTACCACCTCGGGATGCCCTGCGAGCCCGAGGTAGTTGTTGGAGGAGAGCACGATCACGTCGCCGCGGCCGGCCATCCGCACGACCGGCCCTTGCGTCGACTCGATCGTGAGGAACTCCTTGTAGGTGCGTGCCTCGCGCAGTGCGTCGAGCTCGGCTCCGAGCTGGGTGTCGAGGCCCGCGGTCACGGCGTCGCCCCGTTCGGTCGCAGGACGATCTTGCACGCATCTCCCGACTCGAGCAGCGCGAAGGCTTCGTCGAAGCGCTCGAGCGGGAGCTCGGCGGTGATCAGCGGGCGGAGGTCGACGACGCCGTGCTCGAGGAGCCAGCGCGTCGTGTACCACGTCTCCCAGATCTCGCGCCCGTTGACGGCGGTGACGGTGAGGTTCTTGAAGATGAGCGACTCGGCGATGTCGATGGTCGCCGGCCTGGCCGGGATGCCGAAGAGGACGACGTTGCCTCCGTGCCGCACGATCGCGAACGCGTCCTCGATCGCCCGGAGCGCGCCCGACATCTCGAAGACGACCCCCATGCCCTGTTCGTCGTTCTGCTCGAGAAACCAGGCGGGGACGTCATCCGTCTCGTCCACGTTGACCACGGCCTCGGCGCCCAGCTTCTGCGCGAGCTCCAACCGGAACGGGACGTGATCGGACGCGAAGAGCGTCCCCGCGCCGAACGCCTTCGCGATCGCGATCGCGAACAGGCCGACCGGCCCGCAGCCGAGCACGGCGACCGCGCGACCGGCGAGGTCCTGCGTGGAAGTCGCGAACACGGCATTCCCGAACGGCTCCTGCAGGCACGCGATCTCGGGCGGGAGCTTCGAGCGGTCGTTGCGCCAGACGACGGAGGCGGGCACGGCCGCGTAGTCGGCGAAGCCGCCGTCGCGGTCGACACCGAGAATCTGCGTCCGCTCGCACATGTGGGCCTTGCCCGTGCGGCAGTGGAAGCACGTCCCGCACGTGACATGGCTCTCGGCCGATACGTAGTCGCCCTCCGCGACGTCGCGCACGCTCGACCCGACCGCCACCACGGTGCCGCAGAGCTCGTGCCCGAGGATGAGCGGCGGCTCGACGCGCTCGGACGACCACTGGTCCCAGCGCCGGATGTGCAGGTCCGTGCCGCAGATGCTCGCAGCCTCGATGCGGACGAGCACCTCGTCCGGGCCCGGTGTCGGGACGGGCACCTCGTCGAGGACGAGGCCCGGCCCCGACTCACGCTTGCGGATGGCGCGCATCGTCTCCACGAGGCGATCTTGCCACGGTCCTCTCCGTCGCCGGGCGTGGAGACGACGGCGGCTCGGCACACCTCGGCCTCGGCGGGGGAGCGAGCGGCGAGCTAGCGGACGGCGACGGGCGTCCCGACGTCGACGAAGCCGTAGACCCGCTCGGCCTCGCCCTCGGGCAGCCGGACGCAACCGTGTGATGCGTTGTACGACGGCACGTCGGACGACTGGTGCGTGGCGATCCCGCCGCGGAAGTAGGCCGCGTACGGCATCCACACCTGGAACGGAACCGACCACGAGTAGAGCACCTTCGCGTACACGTTGAAGTCGCCCACGGGCGTGATCCCGCCGGAGCCGGTCGAGGTGTGCACCGCGCGGACGACCTCGCCGTCCTCGACCATGAGCAGGACGCCGAGATCACGGTAGATCTCGATCCGGCGACCCTCCCGGCGCGCTCGCCGGCTTCGGGCGGGTGGCGTCGAAGAGCGCGAGCTGCGTCTGGCCGGTCACCGTCCCGGTCCGGTCGAGGTCCTCCCAGCCCTGGAACGCCATGAGCGCCTGCTCCGTCAGGTAGTCGAGCGACCCCGAGACGTCGGACTCGTCCAGGTACCCGAGCGCGGCCAGGCGCAGCTGGAGGCCTCGGACGACATAGCGGTAGTCGTTCTCGCCGGTCTCGGCGCGCCATTCGCCGGGCCTCACCCCCAGCCGGAGCGTGGTGACGAGGCGCCCTTCGGTCGCGATGGCCGCGTCCTCCTGCGGGCCGAGCGGCGCGAGCGTGGCTGCGATCTGCCAGAGGCGCGTGCGCCGCGTCTCGGCCGAACCGGCCCCGAGCGTCGAGCGCGAGAAGCTGGCGAGCCAGAGGTCGGGACGAGCCCGAAGCGAGCGAATGCGGGCGCTGTCGGGAAGCGCGGTCCGGATGCCCTGCCGACGTTCGAGGCGCGTCGGGCCCTGGACGAGCTCGCGCAGCGCGTGGAGCGCCGGTACGACACCCTTCGGAACGACGCGCTCGACGCGCACGACCCAGCCGTTGCGGACGAAGGCCACGTCGACGGTATCGGGCTTTGGCTTCGGTTTCGGCCGCGTCTGCGCGGGCGCGCTCGCCCGGTTCGGAGCCGCCGAAGGCTCGAGATCCACCACGAGCAGGCCGGCGAGGGCGAGTACGAGGGCGACGAGCGGAACGCGCACGGGCAAATCTGATTCTTCGCGGAGGCCAGAATGCCTGCAATGCCCTGGATTTCGGACGCGGAGTCGCGAGTCGGTCTCGGTTGCATGCGCCTCTCCACTGACGAGGATCGCGACGAGGCGCGCGCCCTCGCGACGATCGCCGCCGCGGCGGAGGCGGGCATGACCGTGTTCGACACCGCGCGCTCCTACGGGCACTGCCCCGGCCGACCTCGGCCACAACGAGCGGCTCCTCGCCCGAGGCCTGCGGCTCGCCGGCACCGAGTCGGACGCCCGAATCGTGACCAAGGGCGGCATGTCACGCGAGGGAGGCAGGTGGATCCCGGACGGGCGCGCCAAGTCGTTACGCGCCGACTGCGAGGCGAGCCTGGTCGCTCTCGACGGTCTGCCGATCGACCTCTATCTCGTCCACGCGCCGGATCCGCGGACGCCCTGGCGCACCTCCGTCCGAGCGCTCGCGCGACTCCTCGACGACGGGCTCGTGCGGCACGTTGGGCTCGCGAACGTCACCCGCGACCAGCTGGACGAGGCACTCGAGCTCGCGCCGATCACCGCGGTCGAGATCGCGCTCAGCCCGTTCGACGACCGCGCGCTACGCGGGGGCGTCGTCGAGCGCTGTACCGAGACCGGCGTGACGGTGATCGCGCACTCCCCGCTCGGCGGACCGCGGCGAGTCGCCCGCCTCGAGCGTCACGAGGCGCTGGCGGACGCCGCGCGCGCTCACGGCGCTACCGCTGCCGAGGTCGCGCTCGCGTGGCTGCTCGGCCTCGCGCCCGGGCTCGTCGCAATTCCCGGTGCCCGCCGGCCGGAGACGGCGCGCTCGGCCGCGCGCGCGGCGGACGCTGCAGCTCGACGATGCCGAGCGGGCTCGGATCGGTGGGGTCCGACAGCACGCGGAGCCTGTGTCGGTGCCGCCGGCGACGTCGTCCTCGTCATGGGGATCCCGGGCGCGGGAAAGTCGCGGATCGCGGAGGACTTCGTCGCACGGGGGTACGAGCGCCTCAACCGGGACGAGCGCGGCGGCTCGCTGCGCGAGCTGGCCGCTGCACTCGACGAGACGCTGTCGAACGGTGCTCGCAGCGTCGTCCTCGACAACACGTACCTGACTCGCGCAGCGCGGAGCTACGTCGTCGACAGCGCGTCGCGCCACGGCGTGCCGGTTCGCTGCGTGTGGATCGAGACCCCGCTCGCGCAGGCACAGGTCAACCTCGTCGAGCGCCTGCTCGACCGCTTCGACTCGCTGCCGACTCCGGATCAGGTGAAGGAGGCGTCGCGCAAGGAGCCATGGCTTCTCGCGCCGACCTCGCAGATGCGCGCGCTGCGCGAGCTCGAGCCACCCTCGGTGGACGAAGGCTTCGCGTCGGTGGAACATGTGCCGTTCGCTCGCACCCAGCCGCCGGATGGCGGCTCGGCCGTCTTCGTCGCAGCGGCCGCCCCGGGCGAGCCGGACTGGAGCCAGGCGCTCGAGAAGGCCGATCCGTCGGCTCCGCACCTCCTCTTCGACTGGAGGCCCGGCGGCTCCGAGCACGACCTGGCCGAGGTCGTCGCGCTGCTCGCGGCCACCGTCTCCGGCCCGGTCGAGGCGGCGATCTGCGCCCACCCGGGCGGCCCGCCGATCTGCTGGTGCCGCCCGCCGCTCCCTGGTCTCCCGCTCGCGTTCTCGCGTGCCCACGGGGTCGATCCGGCGCGCTCGTTCCTCGTCGGGACGAGCGCCGCCCACCGCACACTTGCCAACACGCTTGGCGCGGCGTTCGTCTCAGTCTGAGACTTGGGACTCGAGCTCTACATGGTCGGCGTGATCGTCGAGGACATGCACCGAGCGGCGGAGTTCTACCGCCGGCTCGGCCTGGACGTTCCCGACGACGCGGATGACCACGACCACGTCGAGATCACGATGAGCGGGCTGACGTTCTTCCTCAGCACGAAGGAGGCGAACACGAGGTGGGACCCGGCGAGAGCCGACGGCACCGGCGGCTACCGGATCGTGCTCGAGTTCTACCTCGAGACCCGCGCGGCGCTCGACGCCAAGTACGAGGAGCTCACCGGCTTCGGCTACGCGAGCCACTGCGCGCCCGTACGACGTCACACCGAGCCTTCGCTTCGCGATGGTCGACGACCCCGACGGCAACACGATCCTCCTCTCGGCCGCGGGTCCCGCCGAACGCTGACGCCGCATTCACGTACTCGGACAGGTGCGCTGGGCCGAGCTCTACTGCGGCGGACCGCTCGCGAGCGTCACCGTCGCCGCCTGCCGGCCCACGACCTCGTCGACCCATGCGACACGCACCTTGTCTCCCGGCTGCCAGCGGAGCAGGAGAGTGCTGAGCTGCGAGTAGGAGCGAACGGCGTTCCCGTTCAGGGAGACGATGACGTCGCCCGCTCCGAGTCCGGCACGCGCCGCCGGGGATCCTGCCCGGACGCCTGCCACCAGAACGCCCCTGGCAACAGGCTCGCCCGCGTCGACCCAGACGCCGAGAAAGGGCGTGGCGCCGATGTGGACCGAGGCGGAGGACTCGCCGAGCTCGATCTGCCTCGCGATCGAGGTCGCTCGATTGATCGGGATCGCGTAGCCGTCGCTGTCGGCCGACCGGAATCGAGCGTCGGCCGATGCGGCCGCGTTCATGCCGATCACGCGTCCCGCGCTGTCGAGGAGCGCGCCGCCCGAGTCGCCCTGCCGGAGGTCCGCGCTCGTCTCGATGAGACGCGTCAGTCGAGCCGAGCCGCCACGCCCGTCGTCCACGGTGATCGTCCGCCGGAGACCCGTGATCGCGCCCTCCTTCTCTGTCAGCACGCCCGTTCCGCCGGCGTTGCCGACGGAGGTCACCCGGTCGCCGATCTCGAGCGTGGAGGAGTTGCCGACCGACACGGTGTCGAGCCCCGACGCACCGCGGAGCTTCAGCAGCGCGACGTCGGACGAGATGCTGTACCCCAGCACGCGGGCCGAATACGAACGCCCCGTCCCGGGGACGCGAACGCGGACCTGGGTCGCGCCGCGGATGACGTGGTTGTTCGTCAGCACCGTGCCCGAGGCGGTGACGACCAGCCCGGTCGCCGCCGCCGTGCCGTTCGAGAGGCCGAGGCGTGTCTGGACCTCGACGACGCCCGTGGTCAGCGACGCGGGGGCTGCACCGGCGAACGGGACGCCTACCACCCCGGCGACGCTCGTCGCGATCGCCGCCGCGACGGCGAGCCTGCGGGCAGTGCGTCGGAGCAGCCTCATTCGCCCTTCTCGTATAGCTGACGAACGTAAGGAGCGGCTGAGAGCCGCCTAGGACCTGCCGGCGAACGGAAGCTAGTCGGTCACGACGAGTACGGTGCGCGTCTCGCCGTCCCGCGAGCATGCTGAACGAGTCAAGAGGACCGAAGCCGACGCGCGGACTCGAACCGCGGACCCCTTCATTACGAGTGCCCGGTCGCCAGTGTCGCCGCGTGTGACCGATTCGGCTCAGCTAGACGGTCGACGCGTCAGGGCGAGTCGCTCAGTCACCACCCGCCGCCGCCTCTACTTCGCGCGTACTTCGCACGGCGGGATCGCGCCGCGCTCGTCGCGTCTCTAGCTTCAGACTCTGCTCGGAGTGCCGTGGTGGTCTGGCCCGTCCGGAAGTACCGGCCTCTTCGCTCGCGGCGACGATGTACTCAGGGCCCGTGCGATACCGCGTCCACACGACCGGCGACGACCTCCCCTAGCGCGAAGCTCCCTGCGGTCGAGGAGCGGTCGCTGGCGCGAGGTACTCAGCTGTCCTGGGCGTCAGACTCCGCTGACCGCTCCCGTCGGCGTTCATGACGTGAGCTTCGAGACGCCCGTCGCGGTCGCTGACAAAGGCGATCCTCCGCCCGTCCGGCGACCAGGAGGGACTGCCGTCCTGCGCCGGGTTCCGCGTGAGGTTCCGCTTTCCGCTTCCATCGGCGTTCATGACGTAGATCTCCCTGTTGCCGTTTCGTGTGCTCCGGAAAGCGATCTTTCGCCCGTCCGGAGACCAGGCCGGTTCGCCGTCATAGCGCTGCGTTGTGCGTCAGCCTGCGCTTTCCGCTCCCGTCGGCGTTCATGACGTAGATATCCGAGTCGACGGATTGCAGCACGGACCAGGCCGCCGCACCAGTCGCCCTTGCGCCGCGAAGGCGATCCGCCGCCCGTCGGGCGACCAGACGGCGGTCAACGGGATGTACGGGAGCCTCCGCGCTCCGCTCCCGTCGGTCCTGACGAGGTAGCGCCCGAAGTAGATCGTCCGCCCGTCCGGTGACCAGACCAGCTGACTGACGAATCCGCCGTGAGTCTCTGATACGCGTCAGCCTGCGCAGCCCGCTGCCGTCGGCGTTCACGACATAGAGGTGGTAGCCGTAACGGTCACGCGAGGCCGCCTGTGGTGGGCCGCGCAAGAACGCGATCCTCCGCCCGTCGGGTGACCAGGTTGGATAGTCGTCGTTCGCCCGATCCCGCGTGAGGTTCCGCTTCCCGCTCCCGTCGGCGTTCATGACGTAGATCTCGGAGTTGCCGTCGCGCCGGCTCACGAAGGCGATCCTCCGCCCGTCGGGCGACCAGGCAGGGCGGACATCCTTCGCCGGGTTCTGCGTGAGGTTCCGAGGCCCGCTGCCGTCGGCGTCCATGGCGTAGACCTCGCCGTTGCCGTCGCGCCAGCTCACGAACACGATCGTCCGTCCATCGCGCGACCAGGCAGGAGCCTGCACGTCGAGTGGGCTGCGGCTTGCCCTGGATCAGGCTCAGGAGGCGATCACCGATACCGAACGCTGGCGTGACGAGAAGCCCGCCCACCAGGATCACTGCAGCGAGAGCGACGAGGGGCCAGCGACGACGGCCCTGGTGCAAGCGAGCTGCTTTCTCTCGACCGACTACTTCGTCGAGCGCACTCGCCAGCCGGGCGGAAGCTCGTCGCTGCGCCTCTGCGCTCGGAGCCGCGACTCCGCGACGGAAGTCTGCGAAAGAGATCCAGTTCATTCATTCCGATCAGCTCCTGTCGTCGCGAGAGGGAGAGCGTCTCGTCTCCGCCGCGAGTTCGTGTTGTGCGGTCAGCACGCGCCCGGTGAAGCCACGTGCCCACCGTCCCGACCGGGACGTCGAGTGCACAGGCGATCTCCTCGTAGCTGAGGTCGGCCAGCGCGTAGAGGAGCAGCGCGTCCCGCTCCCGCGGCGCGCATGGCCGCGAGTGCTCCGGCCAGCTGAGCGCCGTGCGACGAGTCGCCGACTCGTGCCGCCGCCTCGTCCTCATAGGCGACCCAGTCGGTCGACTCCGCTACGAGCGTAGGCGTCCAGTTGACGGCGCTCGACCCGCCGGTGGCGATGGAGCAAGTTCGTTGCGATCCCGTACAGCCATGGCAGGACGCTCTCGCTTGCGCGACAGCTCGCTCGCCGCTCGAAGGCGAGCGCGAACGTCTCTGCCGCCAGCTCGTCGGCGAGATCACGACCAGCTCGTCGATGCAAGTACCTGTGGACGGCACCGAAGTGGCGATCGAAGATCAGCGCGAACGCTGTCGGCTCACTCAGCGAGCGTGCCAGGCAGTCCGCATCCGACGAACGCGTCCATACCCTGACTGTGCCCGATGCGGGGGTTTCCCTTTCAGGCCATCATCGGGGCGTGCTCGGTGAGCAGGCGAGGGCGAGGCTGAGATGCGGCCGGAGCAGGCCGCCGAGCAAGGAGTCATGAGATGACGCGCTACCTGATTTCGTTCCCCAGCGGCGCGATGGACCACATCCCCGCTGAGGAGTTCCCCGCCGTCGGAGAGGCTGCTCATGCGGTAGTCCAGGAGGCCATCGACGCAGGCGTGTTGGTGTTCGGCGGCGGGTTGGCCGAGAACGTCGATCCCGTCATGGTGGCCGGTGACGGTACGACCACCGCTGGCACATACCCGCAGACCAAGGAGTTCAACGGCGGGTTCACGGTCCTCGAAGTGACCTCTCGGGAGGCAGCCTTGGAGTGGGCCGCGAAGATCGCAGCCGCCTGCCGCTGTGCCCAAGAAGTCCGCGAGTTCAGGCCTGACTCGGCCGTGGGCAACTGATCGGGCGCGTTGGGCCGTCGGCTGCGCCAGTGTCGGGAATGTCATCCGAGCTATCTCCGTCTACGGCTATCCCCCGAACACCCCGAGGCCGCCGCAGCGCGCCCGGCGAGACGTAGCTCGACCAGCTTCGGCCGCGACGAAACCGGCCTACGTTCGGCCTCTGAATGCTCACGCGCGACGTGACGGCCCACACCTCCGGCGCGCGGCGAGTTGAATCCGCGAAGCCGCCGCTACCGCGGCATCGGACTTCATCGCGCCTCCCGAGCGCCTCGACGCGCGCCCGGATTCGGCTCTATCACTGAAGCCGACGCCCGGACTCGAACCGGGGACCCCTTCATTACGAGTGAAGTGCTCTACCAGCTGAGCTACGTCGGCGAGGCGGAGTGAGTGTAGCCCGCGTCCGAGGAGTCATCCCGTCGCTCGCCGAACCTAACCGCGGGCGGCACATGGCCGTCTGAGACGCTATCGCGCGCTTCCTCTTCGTCGCGATCGTGCTCGCGTTCGCCTTCGGGGCCGCTGGTGCCCACCCGGCTCCGACGGCGAACGCGGTCCAGGCGCGAGCGCAGGAGCGCTCCGGCTGTCCTGCCTCCGCATCGAGCTCGTGCGAAGCGCGCCGTCGGCTCCTACCGGGTGCGTATCACGACTGGCTAGAACCGCGGCCGACAGGCCTACGACAACGCGGGACCTACCCTGCTCGAGTGCACGGTGAACCCGAACGAACAGCGCCTCGAGCGCGAGCGACGGGTTGAGGTTGAACTCCTCGAGCGCGCGCCACGTCCCGCGCACGGCCTCGGCCGCTTCGGCTGCGTTTCCGCCGGCCGCCAGCGCTCGCGTCCTCTTCGAGCTCGTCGAGACGATCCGCGTGCACGACGGCAGCCTGCGCGCCGACCGAGACGACAACGAGGTCCCGATACCACGCTTCCAGGCTCTCGAGCCCGGCGAGCAGCTCGTCCCGCTCCGCTCCTCGTTGCGCACGGCGCACGCGCTGCTCGGCGTCGCGCGGGGGAAGGTCGAGGCCGTCGACGAGCTCCTGCTCGCGAGTCTTCGCCTCCTCGCCCAGGGCGTCTGCGGCGGCGAGCACGGCCGACGCGGCTTCGGTCGGATCGAAGTCGGAATCGAGATAGGCGGATCGTGCGGCTGCGATCAGGCTCTCGCGTCGCGCGGACGCGGCAGGGTCGAGAAGTCGCCGCGCGCGGTCGAGCCGTCCCGCCGAAGCGCGAGCAAGCGCGCGCACCTCGGCCGCGTCCCGATCGGGCGCCTGCTCGACGATCCACGCGCGCACGGCCTGCTCCGAGAGCCGTCGGAACGGCACCAGCTGACAACGCGAGAGGATTGTCTCCGGAAGCGGGCCCAGCTCGCTCGCGACGAGCACGATCGTCGCGTACGGCGGTGGCTCCTCGAGATCCTTGAGCAGCGCGTCGGCGGCGTCCTCGTTCATGCGATCCGCATCGAGGATCAGATACACGCGGCGATCCGCCTCGAACGGCCGCATGTGCAGGTCGCGGCGGAGCGCGCGAACGTCGTCGATCCGGATCATCTCGCCGAGCGGCTCCAGCACGTACAGGTCCGGATGCGTCCGCTCGGCCGCGCGTCGCTCGTCGCCGAGCAGCGCGCCGGCGAACGCGAGAGCCGCGCTCTGCTTCCCCACGCCCGGGGGCCCGTGCAGGACGTAGGCATGTGCGCCGCCGTCGGCGAGCGCCGCGGTGAGCAGGCGCTTCGCCTCGTGCTGCTCAGGCACGGATGCGAAGGGCTCCATACACCTCCTCCGCGAGCACGTCGGGCGGCAGGGTCGCGTCGAGCACGACGATCCGCTCCGGGAAGCGCTCTGCGAGCTCGCGGTAACCGGCGGCGGCGCGCTCGCGGAAGTCGTCTCCCTCGCGTTCGAGTCGGTCGTGGTGCCGCTGGATCCGAGACGCGACCGCGCTCGGTTCGAGCTCGAGCAGGAACGTGCGGTCGGGAACCACCTGCCCGATGGCGGCGAGGTTCAGTTCGAGCATCCGCTCGAGCCCGAGCCCGCGCGCGACTCCCTGATAAGCAACCGACGAGTCCAGATAGCGATCACAAATCACGGAAGCTCCACGCTCGAGCGCGGGACGGATTACGTCGTCGACGAGCTGCGCCCGCGCCGCAACGTAGATGAGCGCCTCGGCCCACGGACCGACGTGGCCTCCGTGCAGAACGAGATCGCGAAGCCCTTCACCGAGCTCGGTGCCGCCCGGCTCTCGCGTGGACACGACATCGACCCCGTCGGCCTCGAGACGCGCTCGCAAGAGCTCCGCCTGCGTCGACTTCCCAGAGCCGTCGAGCCCCTCGAACGTGACGAACATCGGCTCCATCCTACGGCCGGGGTGAGCACGCCGAGACCCACTCGGAGACGGTCTCGAGGAGCTCCGAATCGACCGGCCGGCGAAGCTGAGACGGATACGTCGCCAGGCTCGGCCGCCGCGAGTCCTTCCGCAGGACATGGGTCAATTCATCCGGTGTGCTTCCGGTGAACGGCCCCGCGACGAGATCACCGATGCGCTCGACTTCGTCCGGCTCGACCTGAATGTCGCTGCGACCCGTGATCGCCAGTACGGGGCAGCGAATCGCACGAAGGTCGAGCGCCGGCTCGTACGCCATGTACTCGCGAAACCACCGAGCGGGAAGTCCGCCTTCGACGTCCAGAACGTCACCTTCGCTCGCCTGCAGCGCCCGCCGAATCTCCGCCTGCCGCCGCAGGAAGCGCCGCGCCGCGAGCCTTTGCAGCCCGCGGAGCGAGTCCGCCATCCGCTCCGACTGGATTCGCATCACCTCGGCGCCCGACACGCAAGCCGCGGCCAGCAGGACCACACCGGCGATCCACTCGTGCCGCGCCGCGAGCCGGATCGCGATCGTCGCGCCGACCGAGTGTCCGACAACGCTCACTCGCGCCGGATCGACCCCGAACGCATCGCGAACGACGAGAAGCGCGGCCGCCGCGTCCTCGGTCTCCCGGTCGAAGCTCGTCGTGAGGTAGTCGCCGTCCGACTCGCCGACGCCTCGCTTGTCGAATCTGAACGACGCCACGCCTCGCGCGGCGAGGCTGTCGGCGAGGGAAGAGGTGACGTCGAGCCGCTGACCGCGCATGTTCGAGTCTCGGTCGAGCGGACCGGACCCGTTGAGCAGGAGCGCAGCTGCCGTGTCGTCGCCGGTGTTCGGGAACGTCATCGTCCCCACCAGGCGCACTCCGTCGTCGGTCGTCAGCTCGAGCGTGCTGCTCGCGGATCGCACGGACCGTAGGATGCATCCGTGCGGGCGATCGTGACCGGCGGAGCCGGCTTCATCGGTTCTCACGTCGTCGATGCTCTCGTCGCTCGCGGCGACGAGGTCGCCGTCGTCGACTCGCTCGCCAGGGGAAAGCGAGAGAACGTCTCGGCGGGAGCGGGACTCCATGTGCGCGACATCCGCGAGCCGCTCGACGACCTGTTCGACGAGGTTCGGCCGGAGGCCGTCTTCCACCTCGCCGCACAGGCGGACGTTCGCGTCTCCGTCGAGCGGCCGGCCGAGGACGCAGAGATAAACGTGGTCGGCACGGTCCGCATCCTCGAGAATGCGCGCCGCCACGACGCGCAGGTCGTGTTCAGCTCGACCGGCGGCGCGATCTACGGCGAGTGCGTCGTTCCCGCCCCGGAGACCGCGGCCCGCGAGCCGATCTCCCCGTACGGGACGGCCAAGCTCGCGGGCGAGGAGTACCTGGCCGCCTACAACCGCCTGTACGGGACGAAGCACGTCGCGCTCCGCTACGGGAACGTCTACGGCCCGCGCCAGGACCCGCACGGGGAGGCAGGCGTGGTCGCGATCTTCCTCGGTGCCCTCGCCCGCGGCGAGCAGGCGCACGTCTTCGGGGACGGCCTGCAGACGCGCGACTACGTGTACGTGGGCGACGTGGCTCGCGCGACCACGTCGGCGCTCGGGCAGGACGGCGGCGTCTACAACGTCGGCACCGGGCGGGAAACGAGCGTCGTGGATCTCTACGCCCTCTGCGCAAAGGTCGCCGAGTCCGGCATCGCGGCCGAGCACGCCCCCGCGCGCCTCGGGGAGCTGCAGCGGAGCTCACTCGATCCGGCGCTGGCAGCGCACGAGCTCGGGTTCCAGGCGATGGTCGAGCTCGAGGACGGTCTCCGCTCGACCTGGGACTGGATTCAGGCGCAACGGGAGGAGTAGCGCACGCGCGGGCGAAACGATCGCCCGTGGATCATCCGCTCGTCGCTCCCGAGAGCCTCGTCCGCCCATGGCGGACGGCGGCGTACGTCGCAGGGGCGATCGCCGCCGTCGAGCTGCTGCTCCTGCTCACGATCGGCGGAGGCAAGCTCGTCGGGTTCGTCTCCGAGCAGCGTGAAAGGCGCAGCCGAGCAGCGCGCGCTCGCCCCGGCTGCAACGCCGACCCCGAAGCCGAGCGCGCAGCGGTCGGCCCCGGCGCCCGCGAGCGTCCCCGCTCGCGCACAGTCGTCCTCGTCCTGAACGGAAACGGTCGCACCGGCGCAGCAGCAGCCGCCGCGAGCAGAGTGCAGGCGCGCGGCTACCGAATCGGCGCCGTCACCAACGCGCCCCAGCAGGTTCCGCGCAGCATCGTGATGTTCAGGCCCGGCTTCGCCGGGGAAGGTCGTCGGCTGGGACGCGATCTCGGCGTCAAGCTCGTGACGCCGCTCGACGGGATGCGCCCGCGCGCGCTCGGCCGGGCGCACGCGGTCTTCATCCTCGGCCCGTAGTTTTCCGAGCCCGGCGCGCGGGTACGACGCAGGCGATGGCCGCCGCCTACACGAAGCTCAACCTCAAGGCCGACGTCGAGGACCAGGCGCCGAAGTTCGGCATGTCTCCGAACCTCGAGTTCCGGATGGCGGCACAGCCGCTCGAAACCGAGAAGTCCGCGCTCAGCTACCTGCGCATCGCGCCCGGATTCCGCATGCCCTTCGGGCACAGCCACGAGAGCCAGGAGGAGATCTACGTCCTGCTCGAGGGCTCGGCGCGGCTCAAGCTGGACGACGAGGTCGTGGAGCTCGAGCCGTGGGACTCCGTGCGGATCGCCAAGGACACGATCAGGAACCTGGAGGCAGGCGCGGAGGGTGCCGAGCTGATCCTCGTCGGCGCGCCGAACTCGGGCTCCGGCGACGCGGACATGCAGCAGGGTTGGTGGAGCGAGGAGTAGTGGTTACGAGCCGGGCGCGCAGCCGCCCGCGTCCACGGCCTCGCGAGCAACGTCGAGCGGGCCCGCCCTCGACCCACTGGTTCCCCGCCGGGTCGAGCGTGTAGGCGTTGTTCAGGAATCGATACGCGGCACACAGGTTCCGCCGAACCTGGAACTCGTAGAGGCCGAGCGCGAACCACGTCTCCGGGTTCTCCGGCTGCAACTCGACGGCCCGGATGTACTCGCGCCCGGCGGTGACGGGGAAGCGCCGGCGCTCCGCGATGCGGGCGAGCGCGAAGATCGGATCCACCGACACGGGGTTGAAGAAACGAGCCCACAGCGCACGGTCGCGCGCGCGCTCGAAGTCGTCGCCGACGAGCGCGCGTGTCGAGCTGCGCTCGTAGCGATCGGCGAGCCTCGGAAACGAGAAGGAGACGAGGACGGTGGCTGCGAGCACGATCGCCCCGAGCGCGAGAAACAGGCGCCTGCGCGGCTCGCCCGCCGGCCGACCCGCAGCCGCGAGCACGCCAAGGGCAACCATCGTCGGCGCCGTCACCGCGAGGAAGTCCCAGCTGTAGTCGACGAGCGCATGTCCGAGATAGACGGCCGGCGCGACGACGAGTGCGACCGGCGGCCGCACGCTCGGGCCCGGAGAGCCTGCGGATCGCGCACACGCAGACCCCGAGAGCCCCGAGAACGAGAGCGACGAACAGCACGAGTGCGCCGATCCCTCCATCGGACAGCTGTTGCAAGGGGACGCTGTGCGGCTGGAGGACGTTGCCCGCGTTGAACCGATGGCGCTTGCGGGCGACCTCGAACGACCCCGCTCCGGCCCCCAGCGGCGCGTTGTCGACGTAGATGTCTCGCGCCTCGTCCCACCAGCACAGTCGGAGGTTCGGGTCGAGCGAGCCGAGTCGGCTCGGGTCGTTCACGACCTCGGAGCAGTTGCGGCCGGAGGAGACCGCGTCCGCCGTCGAGACCGCGAGGGCGGCGATCGCCGCGACGACGGCGAGCGCAGCGACACCGAACAGCGCCCGCCCGACGCGTCGCCGAGTGCCTGCCTCGAGCTCGCGCCCGGTCCCGACCGCGACCAGCACGACCACGAGCGCAGCCCCGATCAAGCGAGCACCCCGAAGACGGTGCCGTCCGCGACCCGGTCGGCGCGCTCCGCGACATCCTCCGTCAGCGCAGGACGCGTGAACGCCCACGCGCCGACGAGTGCCGCGGGACCTGCTGCCGCAACCAGCAGGAGGCCGCCTTGGACTCGCTCGCTGGAGAGCACGAGCCACAGCGTGACCCCCGCGAGCGCCATCACGACCCCCGCGCGCGAGAGCGTCAACAGGAGCGCGAGCGTCGCGACGTAGACGAGCACGCCCCCGGCAATGCGCACGCCGCGCCGGTGCGCCGCGCTCGGTGCCGAGCCAGAGACCGAGCACGATCGCCACGTCTGCGAGCAGCGCGAGGGCGTTCCAGTAGCCGACGGGCTCGCGAAGCCGCGCGACGCGATCGCCTTCGGGATCGAGCGCGGGAATCGCTTTCGCCACCAGCGCCCAGACGAGCACGGCGGCGAGCACGACGCTGAGAACCCATGCCGCCAGTCGCGCCGCGATCTCCCGCCCGACCGTCGCCAGCGCGAGCCCGAGCGCGAGGAACGCCGCGTAGGCCACCGACTTGTTGAACGTGTCCCAGCTGCGATCGGGCACGATCGACCAGGCCACGCTCGCGCCGGTCCACAGGACGAGGCCGACCGTCGCTCCGGTCAGCAGCGTGCCCCAGCGGCCCACCCGGGGGAGCGGGAGTCGACCGAGGGCGACCGCGACCAGGCACGCGACGACCACGCAGACGGCGAAGCCACCGACCGGAAGAACGGCGTCGTGGTCCGATCCGTCACCTGCGAAGGTCGCGCCCAGGAGCGCCGCGCCAACGAGAGCCGCGAGGACGAAGGCACCGACCCCGGGCGCCCGGAAGGACGGCTCCGACGCCCGGTCCATGGCGGGCCACGGTAGCAACGGCCTGCGCTGGCGCTCGATCGACGCCGAACGCATGTGGCCGAGTCGAAGACCACGCAGCGGCCGCGAAGCGGACGCCTTCAGGGACTCTCGCGAGCGGGCGTCCGCGCTAGCGGATGCCCGCTCTGCGGGATAAGCAGGCACAAGGCAGGTATCCGAGCCAGTCCGTCTAACAGATCGTTTACTCTGACCTCACGGCTGGATCACCCCGAGCCGAGAGACTCCACCCAACCCGCGCTCCCGGCTGCCCCTGTGAAAACTCGTCTCGTCCACAAAGTCCGCCCATTCCGCGCATTCGTCGCGGCGCTCGTCGTCGCGACGGCGCTGCTGGCGGCCCTGTCGACCGCGAGCCCGGCCGCCGCTGCGACCCCGTGCGGAAAGAAGGTGCTCAACGACTGGTTCGACAACGGCCGCATCGACCGCCTCTACCCGCTGAACTGCTACGAGGAGGCGATCGACGCGATCCCCGACGACATCCGCGACTACGCGGACGCCGAGGACGTCATCACGCGGGCGCTGCAGGGCGCGCTCCGAGGCGAGCTCGTCCCCGGAGGCGCCGACCCCACTCCGGGCGACGACGGGTCGCAGACGCGTGATCCAGCGAGCCCCGTCGACCCGGGTGATCCAGGCGATCCGGGCGATCCACAGGCAGCGCCCGGAAGTGGATACGTCGAGCCCGTCGTCCGTTCCGATCCCGCTGCTCGTCCTCGCCGGCATGTCGCTCCTCCTGCTCGCGGCAGGGGGCATGGGCTACCTCTCGCGCCGTCGCCAGGCTGCGCACGCCGACGACCCCGGCCCGCACGACCCGCTCGACTAGCAACTTCCGCCCGCGGCGAGCGTTTTCCCGGGCTGCGTACACGGGTAGGTACTCTGAGGTACTCGCCTCGGGAGGCTCTTCGTGCTTCGCATCCTGTGCCTCGTCGCCGTCACCGTCGGCATCGGTGCCGCGACGCTCGTGAGCTCGGCCGTCGCGGCGCCGTGCGGCGAGCTCGTGCTTCGTGACTGGTCGCGCGACGGTCGCGTCGACCGGACCTACGACCTGACCTGCTACGAGGCCGCGATCGACGACCTGCCGTCGGACCTCCGTGACTACTCGGACGCCGAAGTCGTCATCACACGCGCGCTCGCGAGCGCGGCTCGAGAAGACGGGGACAAGGCCGTAGGAGAGGGCGCCGCGGTTCCCGCAGCGACTGCGGGCAACGACCTGCCCGCTCCCCTCGTCGCGCTCGGCGTGACGTCGCTCGCCGTTCTCGTCGCCGGAGGCGTCGGCTACGTCCTACGCCGGAGGAGAGACTCGACGGGTATGATGTAGGCCTCATGGTTTTTGGCCTATTTGCAGGGATTTTTGTTCGTCTGCACACCGTCCGGCCCGAGTCCTACCATCCCCTGCCCGCTCGTATGTCGATCATCGCTCGCCCGAGCGGGAGGACGTGATGTCGAACTCGGCTCGGGAGGAAACGATGGCAACGGCGGAGCAGGCGGAGGTTACGAAGCAGACAGGAACGGCGCTCGAGGGCGAGGTCGTGAACACGGTCGCCGACGCGGAGGCGTCGGTCGCGCCGCGCCGGTACTTCACGATTCCCGGCGTCGACCCGTTCGAGGACGTCGAGTGGGAGCTCCGCGACGCTCACATTCCCGGCAAGGACGGTCCCGCGTTCGAGCAGAAGGACGTCGAGTTCCCGAAGTTCTGGTCGCAGACCGCAACGAACATCGTCGCGCAGAAGTACTTCCGCGGGCGCATGGCGTCTCCCGAGCGCGAGCGCTCCGTGAAGCAGATGATCGGCCGCGTCGTCGACACGATCGGCGGCTGGGGCCGCGAGGGCGGCTACTTCGCGACCGACGAGGAGGCGGACACCTTCGAGGCCGAGCTCAAGGCGATCCTCGTCAAGCAGTACGCGTCCTTCAACTCCCCGGTGTGGTTCAACGTCGGCTTCGAGGCGAAGCCGCAGTGCTCCGCCTGCTTCATCCTCTCGATCGACGACTCGATGGAGTCGATCCTCGACTGGATCCGCCGCGAGGGAATCATCTTCCGCGGGGGCTCCGGCTCCGGCGTCAACCTGAGCAGGCTGCGCTCGTCGAAGGAGCAGCTCTCGAAGGGCGGCTACGCCTCCGGGCCGGTCTCCTTCATGCGCGGCGCCGACGCGTCTGCCGGCACGATCAAGTCCGGCGGCAAGACGCGGCGCGCGGCCAAGATGGTCGTTCTCGACGTCGACCACCCCGACATCGACGAGTTCATCTGGTGCAAGGCGAAGGAGGAGCGCAAGGCGCGCGTCCTCGAGACGGCCGGCTACGACATGTCGCTCGACTCGCCCGACTGGGCCTCCATCCAGTACCAGAACGCGAACAACTCGGTCCGCGTCACGGATCAGTTCATGGAGGCCGTCGTCGAGGACAAGGAGTGGAACCTGACGGCGCGCACCGACGGCTCCGTCGTCGAGACGACCGAAGCGCGCGACCTGCTCCGGCAGATGGCCGAGGCCGCATGGGAGTGCGCGGATCCCGGCGTCCAGTACGACACGACGATCAACTCGTGGCACACGCTGCCGAACACGAGCCGCATCAACGCCTCCAACCCGTGCTCGGAGTACATGTCGATCGACGACTCGGCGTGCAATCTCGCCTCGCTGAACCTCATGCGCTTCCGCCGCGAGGACGGCGAGCTCGACGTCGAGGCGTTCGAGCACGCGGTCGACGTCGTCTTCCTCGCCCAGGAGATCGCCGTCGGCTACTCGTCCTACCCGACGCCCGAGATCGAGCGCAACGCGAAGGCCTACCGCCAGCTCGGGCTCGGCTACGCGAACCTCGGCGCGCTACTCATGGCGCGCGGGCTGCCGTACGACTCCGACGAAGGTCGCGCCTACGCCGCTGCGATCACCGCGCTCATGACCGGTCGCGGCGTATCGCAAGTCGGCCGAGGTCGCCAAGCGGATGGGCTCGTTCGCGGGCTACCAGCCGAACGCCGCGGCGATGACCGGGGTGATCGCGAAGCACCGCGCTGCCGTCGGGAACATCGACCACTCGAGCTCGGTGCCGGACGATCTGCTCGCAGCCTCGCGGCGCGCATGGGACGAAGCTCTCGACCTCGGTGAGGTCTCGGGCTGGCGGAACTCGCAGGCGACCGTGCTCGCCCCCACCGGGACGATCAGCTTCATGATGGATTGCGACACGACCGGGGTCGAGCCCGACTTCTCGCTCGTGAAGTCGAAGAAGCTCGTCGGTGGCGGCGAGATCACGATCGTGAACAAGACCGTGCCGATGGCGCTCGAGAAGCTCGGCCACGCGCCGGGCGAGGTCGAGGAGATCGTCGCGTTCATCGACGAGCGGAACACGATCGTCGGCGCTCCGCACGTCAAGACCGAGCACTACCCGGTCTTCGACTGCGCGGTCGGCGACCGCGCGATCCACTACATGGGCCACGTGAAGATGATGGGCGCGGTGCAGCCGTTCATCTCGGGGGCGCTCTCGAAGACCGTGAACCTGCCGGAGGAGACCACCGTCGACGAGATCGCGCAGCTCTTCGTCGAGTCGTGGCAGCTCGGCGTGAAGGCGATCGCGATCTACCGCGACAACTGCAAGGTCGCGCAGCCGCTCTCGAAGAAGGGCGACGCGGGCGCGACGACGCTCGCGCCGGTCGGCTCGGCGTTCACGGCACAGCCACAGCGACGCCGCCTACCGGACGACCGGGTCGAGGTCGGCCGCAAGTTCAAGGTCGGCGAGTACGAGGGCTACATCCACGTCGGCCTCTTCGACGACGGCACGCCCGGCGACATCTTCGTGGACATCGCGAAGGAGGGCACGACCCTCGCCGGCCTCATGAACTCGTTCATGATCTCCGTCTCGCTCGGGCTCCAGTACGGCGTGCCGCTCGAGGTGTACGTCTCGAAGTTCAGCCACATGCGCTTCGAGCCGTCGGGCATGACGAACGACGCGGACATCCGGGTCGCGAAGTCGATCGTCGACTACATCTTCCGCTGGATGGGGAAGAAGTTCCTCTCCACCGACCAGCAGGAGGAGGCCGGCATCCTCACCGCCGAGGTGAAGGCGCGCCTCGCGGCGGCGTACTCGGACGCGGGCGAGAGCGCGGCGGCAGCAGCCGAGTCGCTCGGCGTCCCGGCCCCGGGCCAGACGGCGCTCTTCAACCAGTGGGAAGACGCCGTCGAGTGCGCGAAGTGCGGCGGCCGCATGGTGCGGACGGGCAGCTGCTACACCTGCCGCGACTGCGGGACGAACACCGGCTGCAGCTAGGTCGCGCGGCCGAATCGGTCGGGGAATGTCGCTCGAGCCGGCGGCGTCGGCCTTCGCCTGCATGTTTGTAATGTCTGGGACGCGGTTAGGAACGGGGAACCGACGGGGAGGATCTACGTGCGTCTAGCGGCAGGACTGTCTGCAGTGGTGGTTGCTCTTGCCCTGGCCGGCTGCGGCGGTGAGGGCGATGACGAGGCGCAGCCGGTCGACGTGCAAGGCGACGAGTACGCCTTCGTCATGCCTGACGAGGCCGAAGGCGGCGTCGTCCGTTTCAACGTCTCGAACACAGGCGAGGAGCTGCACGAGTACGCGCTCGGACGCCTCGACGAGGGGAAGACACTCGACGACGTCAAGGCCGCTCTCGAGTCGGGTCAGGAGGATCCGCCCGACTGGTTCGTAGACGTCGGCGGCGTTCCGCTGCTCTCACCCGGCGAGGAACTAGGGCTCACCCGCGAATTGGAGGCCGGCACCTACGTCTTCCTGTGCTTCATCCCCACGCCCAGGGAGTCCCCCATGTGGAGCTCGGGATGCTCAAGTCCTTCGAGTTGAGCGGTGACTCCGGTGCCACGCTGCCCGATCCCGACGCCGTCATCGTTGCGAATGACGCTGGTTACGACATTCCGGATGATCTCCGCCGGAGAGCAGACGATCGAGTTGCGAAACGCCGACGATCGCGAGCGGGAGTTCTTCCTCGTGGCGTTGGAGCCCGGAACGGAGATCGAGGACCTCGATCGCTTCTTCGAGGAGGGCGAGCAGGGACCGCCTCCCGCCCAGTTCCACGGCGCGATGCAGACGATCCCCGCCGGCACTTCGGTCTTCATCGACATCGATCTCGAGGAAGGCGTCGAGTACACGTTGAGCGACGCGTCAGGCGACGAGCGTGTCCGTCGAGAACCTGACGTCCGACGAGATCAACCTGCTGATCGAGGCTCTCGACTCGCACGAGTACTGGCAGCTGTCCGACGCACCAGAGAAACGACGGCTATTCGACGATCGAGGATGGGTCGACGAGGAAGTGGACGCGGTCCGCGCCCTCATCGCAAAGCTCGAACGGCTCGAGGCTCGATGGCGGTCGAGTAGCGGTACGCTGGGGCTAGCCGGACGGGAGTGCCGCCCGCGTGACGTATGGCGCGAGGTCGAGGCGCTCCGCCTTGTCGAGCGCCTTTGCGGTCTTGCCTCGCGTGTCCCGACCGAGCACGCCGCTGACGATCCAGCGCCGCGCGAGCCGTACGACCGGTAGCCCGGATCGGAGACGTTCGGCGTCTTGCGCGGGGAAAGGTAGAGCTCGAGCGTCAGCTTGCGCAGGACCGCCGGGTCCGGGAGCGATCCCGTCTCCGTCTCGAAGCGGTAGGTCAGGAACGCCGCGAGCACCTGCAGCTCACGAACGCCCGCCCGAACGGTCACGCTCAGCGACACGGTCGACGACGCCACCAGAACCCACGGCACGCGCGTGAACCGGGCGCCGCGCAGCGCGATCCGCACGACCGGCGTCGCGATGCCCACGAACCGCTGGATCGTGTCAGCCATCTCCTCCGTATCGTCGTCTCGAGCCAGCATCCCGCTTCCCCTCCGCCGCGCTCGTGACGCGCAGGTCGGAGGCGAGCACGCGGTCGATCGCCTGGCCGACGATCTGTCCCCCGGCTTGCGCGACGGCGTCCGGAATCCCGAGCAGGCCGTCGCGATCGTCGTCGAAGCCGTTGGTCATCACCGCAAGCATGCCCACATCTCGGCGTCGCGACGCATGAGCTCCGCGGGCCGAGCGAGCGCGAGTCAGGCAGGCGGGGCGCACGACCGAGTACCTCGCGGCGGCGAAGTCACGGTTGCGTCCGAGCTCCTCGAGGCGCAGCTCGATCCTCCGTGGCAGAAGCGGCGCTCCTCCACCGAGCGTGACGGGTGCGATGTACACGATCACCTCGTCGAGCAGACCCGCATCGGCGAACTGACCCGCCAGGTCTCCCCCACCGACGATCCACACGTTCCGGCCGCCGGCAGCGCTCGCCATCGCCGCATGCACCGCGGCGACGTCTGCGCTCGTGAACTCGATCTGCGCGCCGGGTACCACAGTCAGCTCCCGATGCGTGAAGACCCAGCACGGGATGTCGTACGGCCACTTCCAGTCCGCCGGATCCTTGTCGGCGAACTCGTGGTCGAGGATCCACTCGTACGTCGTCGAGCCCATCGCGAGCGCGCCGACCTCGGCGATGAACTCGTTGTAGTTGAGAAGCCCGGCGCGGTCCTGGTCGCGGACGAACAGCCACTCGAGCGAGTGGCTCTCGTCTGCGATGAAGCCGTCGAGGCTGGTCGCCGTGTAGTACTGCGTGAGAGTCATGGCGCCCTCAGCGGCGCGTTCGGGAATGACGTCCGCGCCACGACTCGTAGTCTGCCGTCGTGGCCGACCTCGCGGAGCTCTTCGAACGCAATCGCGCCTGGGCGGCCGAAATGACCGCGGCCGATCCCGGCTTCTTCACCGAGCTCGCCGAGCGCCAGTCCCCCGAGTATCTCTGGATCGGCTGTTCGGACAGCCGAGTCCCGGCGAATCAGATCGTCGGGCTCCGACCGGGCGACGTGTTCGTGCACCGCAACATCGCGAACGTCGTCGTGCACACCGACCTCAACTGCCTCTCCGTTCTCCAGTACGCGGTCGACGTCCTCGGCGTGAAGCACGTGATCGTCTGCGGCCACTACGGCTGCGGCGGGGTCGTGGCGGCGCTCGAGGGCGCACGGCACGGCCTCGTCGACAACTGGCTCCGCCATGTCGTCGACGTCGCCGAGAAGCACCACCGCGAGCTCGCCTCGCTTCAAGGCCGTACCCGCTTCGACCGGCTGTGCGAGCTGAACGTCGTCGAGCAGGTCGCAAACGTCGCCCAGACGACGATCGTCGAGGACGCGTGGGCGCGCGGCCAGGACCTGACGGTGCACGGCCTCGTGTACGGGCTCGAAGACGGGCTCCTGCGCGACCTCGGCGTGAGCACCGCACGGTAGGGCCGACACGACTGTGGCTACGGCTCGCCTCAGCTCGCGTTCTTGAGCTCGAGCACGCGGGCAGCCGATTCTCGGACGCGCGCGCGGAACGTCGCCGAGCTCCGCGCGACCGCGAGCAGGTGCCGGTAAACCGGCGCATAGGAGCCGCGGCCCGTGAGAAGCAGCAGGTCCGCGCCGGCCCGGACGGCCCGCTCGGAGACCTTCGTGATGCTGCCCGTCGCGAGCGACGCTCGCGCCTCCATCGAGTCGGTGACGACCACGCCACGGAAGCCGAGCTCGTCGCGCAGCACGCCCTCGATGATCGGTTGCGACTGCGAGGCGATGCGAGCAGCGGTCGAGTGCCGGATAGCGCGCGTGCCCGACCATCACGAGCGGCACGCCGGCGTCGATTGCGGCCGAGAACGGCGGCAGGTCGACCGCCTCGAGCTCCTCGCGCGAGCGGGCGATCGTCACGCCCGCGCGGTCGGTGTTCGCGGCGGCGGCGCCGAGCCCGGGAAAGTGCTTCGCCGTCGCCGCAACGCCGCCGGCGCGCCAGCCCGACACCGCGGCGCGCATCGCGCGGCTCGCAGCCGCCGGATCGCGCGAGAACGCGCGGCCCGCGAGCGCCGCGCTCCCGAACGCTCGGAACGTCCGCCACCGGCGCAAGCGCTGACCGTAATCTCCGACCGCACGCAGGGCGCGCGCCCCCGCTCTCGCCTCCGCGCGCACCGTGCCCGCGGCTGCCTGCTCCGGCGCCGACGCGAAGGGTGGTGCCCACGGCAGTCGTCGAACCGGGCCCCCTTCCTGGTCGACCGCGACGAGCGGACGATTCCCGCTTCCCCGGAGGGCTCGCGTGAGCTCCGAGAGCTGACCCTTCGAGACGATGTTGCCACCGAAGAGGATCACGCCGGCCACGCGCCGTTCCCGCAGCGCTTCGCGCACGTACTCGGGCGCCGTCGTCCCCGAGAAGCTGAGAACGAGGAGCTGGCCGACTTGCTGAGCGAGCGTCAGCTCGTCGACCTGGGCCCGCGTGCCGGGCGCCGCCCTTGCCGGTGTAAGGACGACGGCGACGAGCGCCAGCGCGGCCATGAACGCCAGCCGCTCCGCGATCCGGGTCAGGTCGCCAGGAGCTACTCGCACGCGACGATCACCGCCTGGTTCGCGTGGAACTCGATCGTCGAGGAGATTCGAGGCGGTCGCCTACGAGCGCGCTGGAGCTAAGCCCAACGCTCGCGCAGGAACCGCACCACCGGCAAGGCTCCCTCGGTGGTGTTCGAGATGGCCGTGCGAGTGAGATCCGAGCGAGGATCGTGCGGCGAGCGGAAGGACACCCCTGCGTCCATCCCTTCGAATTGCACGACCTCGCTCGACGCGTCGAGCCAGAACCCGAGCCCGTAGCCCAACCCGTGCTCGGCGTCGCTGCGCCGTCGCGTCATCTCGCGCACCCATTCGGGCGATACGACTTCACCTCGGAAGAACGCGGTCCACAGCGAGCGGATGTCGGCGACGGTCGAATAGACCACCGCCGTCGCCCGTGCCGCGCACGGGCAGGTGGAACACGTTCGTCCTCCACGTGCCGCCCATCTCGACGTAGCCGAGCGCAACCGGCCCGGACAGCTCGTCCGAACGCAGGAAGGCGGTGTTGCGCATTCCCGCCGGCCCGCGGAAGGACACCCCCGCGTCCATCCCTTCGAGTTGCACGACCTCGCTCGACGCGTCGAGCCAGAACCCGAGCCCGTAGCCCATCCCGTGCTCGGCGTCGCTGCGCCTTCGCGTCATCTCGCGCACCCACTCGGGCGATACGACCTCACCTCGGAAGAACGCGGTCCACAGCGAGCGTATGTCGGCGACGGTCGAGTAGACACCGCCGTCGCCCGTGCCTCGCACGGGCAGGTGGAAGATGTTCGTACGCCACACGCCATCCATCTCGACGTAGCCGCTCGCAACCGCTCCGGCGAGCTCGTCGGAGCGCAGGAAGGCGGTATCGCGCATTCCCGCCGGCCTGCAAACGCGCTCCGTCACGAGGTCGTGGTAGGGGACGGCGCTCGCGCGCTCGGCGATCAGCGCCAGGACGACGTACCCGCCGTTGCAGTACGCGAACCGCTCGTCCGGTGCGAACTTCGTCGGGTAGCCACCGAGAACCGCGAGGTAGTCCTCCGTCGTCGCAAGCTCGTGCGCCGGCACGGAGAGGACGTAGTCGCTCAGGTCGAGGTCGCTGTCCTCCTCGTCGAGGTAGTCGCCGATGCCGGAGCGGTGTCCGAGCAGATGCTCGACGGTGACGTCGTCTCCGATGAGCGGGAGATCGTCGCCGAGAAGCGAGCGCGCGGTCGTCGCCAGTTCCAGCACGCCGTCCTCGACGAGACTCACGACCGCGAGAGCGGTCAATACTCTTCGCGCCGCTCGCCAGCGCGAACTGCGTGTCGACGGTGTTCGCGATCCCGTACCCGCGATGCGCGAGCCCATAGGCCTTCGCTAGCTTCGACCTCGCCGGCGCGATCGACCCGCACGACTCCCGAGAAGCCCGTTTCCTTCGCGAGCGAGTCGAGCTCGGATTCGAGAACGGACACGTCGCAGGTCAGCGATTCGCGTCGTGCTGCACGATTGGCTTGCCCACGGCGCAATACTCGCAGGCCCGACTGCGTCACGAGACGGCCCTGCCGGACTAGGCTTCGTGAGGTGGTTCCGGAGGCGCCGCTCGAGCAGACCGAGCACGGGCTCGTCGCGAAGAGCGACGGCTGGTTCGTGCTGAACGCGCGCGAGGCGCGCTGGCGCAAGGCCGAGGGCCGGGGTGCGATCACCGATCTGGAGGGCGACACCGAGTTCTCGCAGGTCGGCATCCACCTCTTCGTGCTCGGGCCGGACGAGCCGATGTCGATGTACCACTGGGAAGCCGATCAGGAGGACTTCCTCGTGCTCGCCGGCGACGCCCTGCTCGTCGTCGAAGGCGAGGAGCGACCGCTACGCCAGTGGGACCTCGTGCACTGCCCACCCGACACGAAGCACACGATCCTCGGTGCCGGTGACGGGCCATGCGTGATCCTCGCCGTGGGCGCGCGCGATCGCTCGACCGGTCCCGACTGGGGCGGCTACACCGTGGACGAGGTCGCGCTCCGCCACAACGCCGGCGTCGAGGAGGCGACGAACGAGGCCGAGGTCGCGTACTCGCGCGTCCCGCATCGCAAGCACACGCGCTACGAGGACGGCTGGCTGCCCTGGCGAACGGCTGAGCGTGCCAAGCCTAGTAGTAGTTGAGCCCGGAGACGAGCCGCTCGAGCAGGTTCTGATCCCAGCCGTTCATGAAGTCGCCGTGCGCGCCGAACTTCCCCGACGCGGGTCGCGCATGCCGCGACGTCGGCGAGTAGATGAGGACGAGTGCGATCGTCGGCAGCCGTACGGGGTGTGACGACGGACACGCGCCGGCCGCGGAGTAGGCCATGTGGCGCTTGTGATCGACGCTGTCCAGGGTCTTGCCGTTCCAGCAGTTCGGGAAGCGGAGGTTGAAGACGAGCGCGCTCTCCTCCGCGCACGCGACAACGACGCTGAAGCGCTTCCCCGCTCCGCCCCCGCAGCTCCAGGACACGACGTTCTTCGGCTGCGCGCGCTTCGCCTTCTGATTTCCGGCGACCATCTTCAGGCCGGGCGGAATGGACGTCACGGGGCCCGAGGTGTGGCGCGTGTAGTAGACGACTGCGCCCAGCGGCGAGACCGGGTCAGTTCCCTCGAACAGCGTCGGCACCCAGTAGGTCGACGAGTCGAGCTCGCCACACGACGAGTCACCGTCCTTCAGCGACTCCGGTGTCGTCGCCGCGCTCACGTCGCGGTTGCCGATGTACGTGTGGTTGTGCGAGCGTCCGGGATCGCCGGGGAAGAGGATGGGGTCGTCGTTGTTGCGATGGCTGAACCCACAGGCGACGTTGAAGTACGGCCCGCCGGGGAACGCCGGCGAGACCTGCTGGAGTGCGTTCGGTGTCGCAGAGCTGCTCGTCGAGGCGAGGACTCCGCATGCCACCGCCACCATCACTCCGGCGAGCGCCACGAGGAAGACGCCGCGCGCTCGCCTTCCGTTGCGACCGTCTCGGGCCACCTCGTCCTCGAGCGTACAACGGTTCGGCCCGATCGGCCAAGCGTTCCCGGCTCCCGCACGCACGAGGTTAGGGTCCGCGGCATGTCCGAGATGAAGGCCCGGATGCTCCGCGGCGAGCTCTATCTGTTCGAAGGTCGCGAGCTCGAGGCCGACTACGCGCGCGCGCAGGAGCTGCTCGAGCGCTACAACGCAACGCGTCACACGGACCAGCCGGCTTCGAGACGACCTGCTCCGCGAGCTCCTCGGCGAGGTAGGCGACGGAGTCGTGATCAGGCCGAGCTTCCGCTGCGACTACGGGAGCCACATCTCGATCGGAGCCGGGACGTTCGTCAACTACGACTGCGTGATGCTCGACGTCGCGCCGATACGCATCGGAGCCGCCTGCCAGATAGCCACGTGCGTACAGCTCCTGACGGCGACGCACCCCATCGATCCCGTGGCGCGACGGCGCCGGTGGGAGTCGGCAGCACCGATCACGATCGGCGACAACGTCTGGCTCGGTGGTGGCGTCGTCGTGTGCCCCGACGTCACGATCGGCGACGACACGGTCGTCGGGGCAGGCGCAGTCGTGACGCGTGATCTGCCGAGCGGCATCGTCGCGGTCGGGAACCCTGCACGGGTTCACGCGCGAGATCGACGAGCGCGACACGGTGACGATTCCCGATCTGAAGGTGTAGACCAGCCCGCAAGCTGCTGTGCGAACATATGTTCGTGCAAGAGCCGACGATCCTCCACGCAGACGTCGACTCGTTCTTCGCGTCTGTCGAGCAGCGCGACGACCCGAAGCTCCGCGGACAGCCCGGTCATCGTCGGAGGCGGAGTCGTCCTCGCGGCGAGCTACGAGGCGAAGGCGTACGGCGTGCGCACCGCGATGGGCGGCCGCCAGGCGCGTCGCCTCTGCCCGAACGCGATCGTCGTGTCGCCCCGCATGTCGGCGTACTCCGAGGCGAGCAAGGCGATGTTCGAGGTCTTCGAGGACACGACGCCGCTCGTCGAGGGGCTCTCGATCGACGAGGCGTTCCTCGACGTCCGCGGCCTCGAACGGCTCGCCGGTCGCGCTCCCGAGATCGCCGAACGGCTCCGCGCGAGCGTGCTCGACCGCGTCGGGCTCCCGATCACCGTCGGCGTCGCCCGCACGAAGTTCCTCGCCAAGGTCGCGAGTGCGGTGGCGAAGCCGAACGGCCTCCTCGTCGTCCCGCCCGACGGCGAGCTCGGGTTTCTCCACCCGCTGCCCGTCGAGCGGCTGTGGGGCGTCGGGCGCATCACCGCGGAGAAGCTCCACAGCCGCGGCATCAGGACCGTCGCGCAGGTCGCCGCGCTCGACGAGGCGATGCTCGTGTACCTCCTCGGGCAGGCGTCGGGGCGGCACCTGCACGCGCTCGCGCACCTCCGCGATCCCCGGCCCGTGCAGACCGGACGACGCCGCCGCTCGATCGGCTCGCAGCGCGCGCTCGGCAGCCGTCCGAGATCGATGGCCGACATCGATGCCACCGTCGTCGCGCTCGTCGACCGCGTCACGCGCCGCCTCCGCACGGGGCGTCGAGTGTGCCGCACGGTCGTCCTCCGTCTCCGCTTCGGCGACTTCTCGCGGGCGACGCGTTCGCAGACGATGCCCCAGGCGACCGCGCAGACGCAGCGTGTACTGGACTCGGCGCGCGAGCTCGTCGCGGTCTCCACCCCGCTCATCCGCGCGCAGGGCCTGACGCTCATCGGGATCTCGCTGCAGAACCTCGAGGACGCCGACCGCATGCAGCTCGCGTTCGGCTTCGATCCGCGGCTCGACGAGCTCGATGCCGCGCTCGACCTGGTCCGCGACCGCTTCGGCTCGGCCGCGGTGACGCGAGGCGTGCTGGTCGATCGCGACCCGGGCGTCGTCATGCCCGTGCTTCCGGATTGATCCGGAGCCCGGGCCGCGAGACAATCCCTGCGGCGGCACAGTGACGGCTCTCGACATCGGAACGCCCCACGGCCTCGCGCGGGTGCATCTGCACGACGTCACCGAGCCACGGGCCGCGCTCGTCCTCGGCCACGGCGCCGGCGGCGGGATCGGCTCGCGGGACCTCGTCGCGGCCCTCGAGGCGGCCCACTCGGAACGGGTGAGCGTCGCGCTCGTGGAGCAGCCCTATCGCGTCGCAGGGAGACGATCGCCGGCTCCCGCGCACCAGCTCGACACAGCCTGGGTCACGGTGATCGCGGAGCTTGGACAAGCTGCGCTGCGCGACCTCCCTCTCGTCGTCGGCGGACGCTCGGCGGGCGCGCGTGTCGCCTGCCGGACGGCGTCCAGCGTGCGATGCGGTCGGCGTCCTCTGCCTCGCGTTTCCGTTGCAGCCTCCGCCTCGTCGCTCCGGGTCGGTCTCGCCGAGCCGCATCGACGAGCTCGATGGCGTCGCCGTTCCGGTGCTCGTCGTCCAGGGCGAGCGAGACCGATTCGGGATCCCACCGGAGGCCGCGCGTCGCAGGGTCGTGAAGGTTCACGGCGACCACAGCCTGAGAACCGACCTCGACGCCGTCTCCGGCGCCGTCCGGGACTGGCTCGCGCGACCTGTTCCCCGTCGGAGATCGTAACCGCCGTGGCTCGCGCGGAGCTTCGCCGGCTAGCTCGCCGGGGCTGTCCTTCCGGACCTCCTGGAGCACCCAGGTGTTGCCGTCCAGGATCGGCGAAGTCGGCAAACGACGCATAGTCGCCGTGCTCGGGATCCGCGCCGGGCTGCCACTCGCCTTTCTCCCGATCGAAGTGACGGACCTCGCTGATCTCGACTCCTCGCGAGGCGAGCTCGTCGCGCGCCGCCTGGATGTCGTGCACCACGAGGTGCGTGCCGCGGTACGAGCCGGGCTCGGCGTCGGTGAGCCCGGTGCCGATCGTGATCGAGCAGGCCGACCCCGGCGGGGTCAGCTGCACGACTCGGAACCCCTCGGACGGGCTCGTGTCGACGTCGAGCGCGAACCCGAGCTTCTCCGTGTAGAAGGCCTTCGCGCGATCCACGTCCGAGACGGGGATCAAGACGAGCTCGAGCTTCAGATCCATCGCCTGCCTCCTCGCTCCTAGGGCCGCGGCGGCAGCTGCTGCACCGCCCAGCCGTTGCCGTCGGGATCGCTGAAGAACACGAACGAGCCCCACGGGAACGCCTGGACGTCGCTGACCTCGACCCCGCGCTCCACGAGCTCCGCGCGCGCGGCTTCGATGTCGGACACGACGACCTGCATCCCCTGGACCGAGCCCGGCGGTTGGTCGCTGACGCCGTTTCCGATCGCGATCGAGCATGCGGAGCCCGGAGGCGTGAGCTGGACGAAGCGGATCTCGTCCGAGACGAGATGGTCGTGGTCCGCGTTGAAGCCGACCTTGTCGACGTAGAACGCCTTCGCGCGATCGACGTCGGAGACGGGGATCGCGACGAGCTCGAGCTTCCAGTCCATGTGTCCCTTCCTCTCTGTTGGTCTCAGGTGGACGGCGCCCGTGCCGCCCAGGCCTCGATCTCGATCGCCATCTGCGGCCACGGGAGTGCCGGGACGACGAGGAGCATCGACGCGGGACGGGCAGCGCCGAGGAACCGCGTGCGGATCGCGGCGTGCGCCGGGATGTCGTCGGCGCTCGTCAGGTACTGCGTGATCTTGACCAGGTCGTGCACGTCGAACCCGGCCGCGGCGAGCGCGTCGCACACGTTCTGCCAGGCCTGGGTCGCCTGCTCCTCGAAGCCGTCGGGAATCGTTCCGTCCGGCCGCATCCCGGGCGTTCCCGACAGCGCGAGCCAGCGCGCGCCGGGAGCGGCCTCGACCGCGTCGCTGTAGGCGCCGATGTGCGCGGCGACGCCGATGTCGTAGGCGGTGTGTGAAGTCACGACGGCGTCCGCCGGCGGGATGTTCTGGTTTCGGTGCAGCACGTTCGTCGGGTCGTACTCGAGCTTCAGCGCCTCGCAGGCGCTCGAAGGCGTCGTCGCCGAACGCGGCGCGAACGCGCTCGAGCGGCTCGTCGGCCTGCATGTAGTTGGCGTAGCCCCCGCCGAACGCCCACGGCTCGAGTGCCGCCGCCGTCTCGCGGACCCAGGCGATGTACGCCTCGTCGTCTGCCGGGTCGACTCCACGTCCCCATGACGCTGACGTTGAAGGCAGCATTCCGGTACCCGATGCCGCCGAAGGCCGGATCGACGTCCTTGGGCGCGCCGTGCAGCGACTCGAACAGCACCTCGACCGGAGGATTGCCGTACGTGCCGGTGCGAGCGATCAGCTCGTCGATCAGCTCGTCGGTGAGCTCGCGGACGAAGTGACCCTTCCAGTAGTGCCGGTACTCCCCGTACGCCGAGCCCTCGAACTCGAGCTGCTGCTGGAGATACGGACGCGTCCCGACCGTGTCGCTCACGAGGCCCGGGCGCGGCACGCAACGCACGCAGCCAGTCGGGGTCCGAGCCTGGGCCCGTGTAGGAAGGCGCGACGAGCAGGAACGGCGCAGACGTCTCGTCCACGCCGAGCACCGCCTGCAGCGCGAGGTCCCGAGGCGAAGCGGCCGCGAGGTCTCGGAAGCAGCGAAGCGCGTCGCCGAGGCGGCCGCCGCCGTAGACGAGCCGGCCGCCGACCACCTGCTCGAGCGGATGCAGGCGGAGCTCGAGGTGCGTGACGACGCCGAAGTTGCCGCCGCCGCCGCGGAGCCCCCACAGAAGCTCCGGATTCTCGTCGGCTCGCGCGGTGACCACCGTGCCGTCGGGAATCACGAGCTCGGCGCCGACGATGCTGTCGCAGGTCAGGCCGAGCTGAGCCGTGAGATGGCCGATGCCACCGCCGAGTGCGAGCCCCGTCACGCCGGTCGAGCCGACGATGCCGCCGGGCGCGACCAGGCCGTGCGCCTGCGTCGCGGTGTCGAAGTCGAGCCACGTCGCGCCTCCCTGCGAGCGAGCGATGCGGGTTTGCGGATCCACGGCGACCGCGCGCATCGCGGTGAGGTCGACCACGAGCCCGTCGTCGCACACGCAGTGGCCGGCCGGGTTGTGGCCGCCGCCGCGTACGGCGACCTCGAGCTCGTGGGCCTGGGCGAAGTCCAGCGCGACGGCGATGTCCTCCGCCCCGGTGCAGCGCGCGATCACGGCCGGGCGGCGGTCGACGAGCGCGTTGAAGCACCGTCGAGCTGCGTCGTACTCAGCGTCCGTCGGATCGATGACCGCTCCCTCCAGCGACTGACGCAGCTCGACCAGGTCATCCGGGACGCGCACGGTCGCGTCGGCGCGCTCGAACGCCAACTACGCGGCCTCGGGGACGGCGTCCGGGTCGGTGGCGCCCTCGCCGTGCCCGGCCAGCGCAGTACCCGGGCGGAGCAAGGCGGCACCGATCACCGCCGCGCTCGCGGCGAAGATCGCGCCGACGAGGAAGGCGACGTGGTAGCCACCCGCGAGCGCGGCGAGCTCGCCCTCCCCGGACGCGAGGAGCGTGTCCGTCCGCGACGCCGCCAGGCTGGCGAGCACCGCGAGGCCGAGCGCGCCACCCATCATGAACGCGGTGTTGACCACACCGGACGCCAGCCCGGCCTCCTCCTGCTTGACGTCGCTCATCGCAGCGAGGAGCACGGGATTGAACGCCATCCCGGCGCCGAGCCCGAGCAGGATCATCGACGGAAGCACGTCCACGACGAAGGTGCCGTCCACCGGAGCGCGCGCGAAGAGCAGGAGGCCGATCGAGGCGAGCCCGAGCCCCACGCCGAGCGGCGCCCTGATGCCGAACTTCATGACGAGCTTCGCCGAGAGACCGACCGAGAAGATGCCCATGATCAGGTTCCCGGGCAGGAATGCGAGCCCGACCTGCAAGGGGCTGTAACCGAGGACGAGCTGGAGATAGAGCGCGCTCAGGAAGAACCACGCGAACATCGCGGCCGCCCAGAGGATGCCGACCACGTTCGAGACCGCCACGTTCCGCAGCTTGAAGAGCGCGAGCGGCACGAGCGGCGAGCGAACGCGCGACTCGATGAAGACGAAGAGCCCCAGCAGCACCCCGGCCACGGCCAGCAGGCCGAGCGTCTGCGCCGAGGTCCACCCCTCCTCGTTCCCGTTGACGATCGCGTAGACCGCGATCATCAGCGAGGCGGTGACGGTCACGGCGCCTGCGACGTCGAGGCGGCCGGCGACCAGCTGCCCGCGTGTCCCCGGAAGCACGACGAACGAGAGCGCGATGACCGCGATCCCGATGGGGACGTTGACGAGGAAGATCCAGTGCCAGTCGAGCACGTCGGTGATGACGCCGCCGAGGAGCACGCCGATCGATCCGCCGGCCGACGCGACGAAGCCGAAGACGCCCATCGCCTTCGCCCGCTCGCCCGGCTCGGTGAAGAGCGTGACGATCAGCGACAGCGCGACCGCGGACACGACCGCGCCACCGAGCCCCTGCACGGCGCGCGCCCCGATGAGCATGGCCTGCGAGCTCGCGAGGCCGCATGCGAGAGATGCGAGCGTGAAGAGTGCGATGCCCGCGACGAACAGCCGCCGATGCCCGAACAGGTCGCCGAACCTGCCTCCCAGGAGGAGAAAGCCGCCGAACGTGAGCAGATAGGCGTTCACCACCCATGCGAGCGACGTCTCCGAGAACCCGAGGTCCTCGCGGATGGACGGGAGCGCGACGCCCACGATGGTGACGTCGAGCACGATCATCAGGTCTCCGAGGCACACGATGAGAAGTGCGAGCCAGCGGGAGCGGTTGTCCATGGTCATCGGGAAGCTCCTTCCTGCCTGTCAGCGGTCAACGGGCATAAGACCGCCGACAGGCAGGGAAGTCATCGGCCTCGTCAGGCCTCGCTCGGCTCGGGTCGCCGGGGCGGCTCGGGCGCCGGCGCGACCGGCACTTCGCCGTCGTGCGGCGGCTCGATGGTGATGTTCGGCAGCAGCCGATCGAGCCAGCGCGGGATGTACCAGGTCTTCTCGCCGAGCCAGGTGAAGAACGCCGGAATGAGCGTCATCTTCACGACGAGCGCATCGGTGAGGATCGCGACCGCGAGCACGAGGCCGAACTCCTTGGAGATGCGGTCGGACGTGAGGATGAACGCCGCGAAGACGGTGCCCATGATGAGCGCCGCAGCGACGATCACACGGCCGATGGCAGCGATGCCGTGCTCGATTGCCTCACGGGTTTCCAGGCCGTGCACGTGCTCCTCCCGGATCCGGCTCATCAGGAAGACCATGTAGTCCATGAAGAGGCCGAACAGGATCGCGAACGCGATCGGCGGCACGAACGTCTCGATCGGGCCGGTCCGGTCGAGGCCCATGACGTCGAGCAGGTACCCCTCCTGGAAGACGAGGGTGAGTACCCCGAACCCGACGAACGCCGACAGGATCGTGGTCACCGCGGCGGTCAGCGAGACCACGATCGACCTGAACGCCATCGCGAGCACGAGGAACGTGACGCCGATGATGTAGAGCAGGAACAGCGGCAGCCGCTCCATGATCCGGTCGCCGATGTCGATGAACGCCGCGTTCAGGCCGGAGACGTACACGGCCGCCTCGCTCCCCTCGGTCGCGGCGGGCACGACCTCGCCGCGAAGCAGGTCGACGAGGTCCTCCGTCTCCTTGTCCTGGGGCGCCGAGTCGGGTGTCACGAAGACGATGGCGACCGTCTCCTCGTCGTTGAACTGCGGCTCGCCGGCCGACGCCACGCCGTCGAGGTTGCGCACGCCTTCGTAGACGCGCTGCGGTGCCTGCTGATCTCCGTTCGTGTCGACGACGATCGGGATCGGCCCGTTGAACCCCGGGCCGAACCCCTCGGCGAGCAAGTCGTACGCGCGCCGCGCGGTCTGCTCGGTCGGCTGCGTCCCCTGATCCGAGGCGCCCAGGCGAACGAGCGCCGAGCTCGCTGCGAGCACGAGCCCGGCGAGCAGGAGGACGACGAAGACCGGCTTGTGGTGACGCGTCACGAACCGTCCCCAGCGTGCGATGAGCGTCCGCTCCCTCGCGCTCTCGGAGTCGTCGATCGGAGGGAGGAGAGGGACTTTCAGCCGATCGACCTTGTGCCCGAGCTTGGCGAGCAGGGCGATGAGGAACGAGTTCGCCAGGAGGACAGTCGTCAGTACACCGAGCGCCGAGCCGACGCCGAGCTTTGTAACGAAGTCGAGGCCGAAGAAGGCCAGGCCGGAGACGGAGATCGCGACCGTCAGGCCCGCGAAGATCGTGGCTCGGCCAGCGGACGCACCGGCCTCCGCCGCGGCGTCGCGCGGCGACAGCCCTTCGTGGAGGAGTTGCCGAAAGCGCGTGACTATCAGGAGCGAGTAGTCGATGCCGACGCCGAGCCCGATCATCGAGACGAGCAGCGGCGTAATCGTGTTGATGTCGGTGAAGCCCGCGAGGATGAAGAGGAGCAGGAATGCCGTCATCAAGGCGACGAGTGCGAGCGCGATGGGCACCATTCCCGCGACGAGGGTGCGGAACACGATCAGGAGCACGATCAGCGCGGCGAGCAGGCCCAGAATCTCCTGGATTCCCTGCTCGATCGGCGGGAACTCGGCGTCGCCGTTGTACTCGACGGTGATCCCTGCGGACTCGACCGTCTCGCGAACGGTCTCCTGCACGGCCTCGACCCGCGGGCGATCCTCCGTATAGATCACGCGGTCGAACTGCGCCTCCGCGTACGCGATCCTGCCGTCGTCGGAGAACGTGTTCTCGTCGAAGGGATCGCCGACGCTGGTGATGCCGGCGTCCCCGTCCGGCGCCTCGCCGGTTGGGGCGAACTCGTCGGTCTGGAGTTCCGCGATCGCCTCCTCGATCGCTGCGCGGCGCTCGGGAGTGTCGAGGCGCTCGCCCGGAGGCGCCGCGAAGACGAGGTTCAGGACACCGCCCTGTTCCTCGACGAACTCCGCCTCGATGAGGTCGGTCGCCCGCTGCGTGTCGGAGCCGGGAATCGAGAACTCGTCCTTCAAGCTGCCGCCGACGGTGGCGACGAGGAGGATGAGCCCGGCGATGATGCCGAGCCACGCGAGCATGACCCGCCACGGGTGCGACGCGCACGCCCGCATCCAGCTCGCCAGGGCTCCAGTAGAGAGGCGCTCGTGCGCCAGTCGTCGTTCCTGCTGTTCCACCATCGGTCCTACCCCCTCTGATCGCTGCGGGTAAGACCCGCCTGCGCTTGGAAAGTCATCTGTCGGCCAATCGCTTGAACACCGTTCTAGCAGCTGTATGATGTTCAGGTCAAGTGGCATCCGAGGCCGAACACCAGACCGACACACTTGATGACGGCGACCCGCTCGAGGTCCCGCAGGCTCCGTGGCTGAAGCCGGCGCGCGCACCCCGCACGCGAGTGCAACTGAGCCGGGAGATGATCGTCGACGCCGCGCTTCGCCTCCTCGACCGGGACGGTGCGGGCTTCAGCATGCGACGCCTGGCCGACGAGCTCGGCGTCGGTGCGGGCGCCGTGTACTGGCACGTCGCGAACAAGGAGCAGCTCCTCCAGCTCGTGTTCGACCGCGTCATGGGCGAGCTGCCGATGCCCGAGCCGGATCCCTCGCGGTGGCGGGAGCAGGTCAAGCAGGGCGCGCGCGACGAGCGGGACATGATGACCCGCCATCCGGGCATTGCCCAGCTCTCGTTCGGACGGATCCCGGTCGGCCCGAACGCGGTGCGGTACATGGAGTGGCACCTGTCACTCCTTCGCACGGGCGGGCTGTCGGACCGCGTCGCGGCGCTGGCCGGCGACATGCTCTACCTCTACATCGGTGCGTTCAGCTTCGAGGAGTGCCTCGGCCTCGCCGTTCCCAATCCCGAGGACGCCTCCCCGCGCGACTTCATACGGCAGCTGCGCGAGTACTTCGCCTCTCTCCCGGCAGATCGATTTCCGAACCTGTCCGAGCTTGCCGGCGAGCTCACCTCCGGCGGCCCCGACGAGCGGTTCGAGTTCGGGCTCGACGTCCTGCTCGACGGCCTCGTCGCCCGCTCGCAGGCGGAGTGACCGTGCACCACCGCTGAGTTTCGCCCGCTCCAGCGGGTCTTATCCGCGATGCCCCCAGGGTCCTCTGCGCTCGCGTTCGCGATCACCGGTCCGATCGCCCGTGACGACCTACCGGGGCTCTGCACTCGCGTCTGCAGCCTGCTCGCCTCGAGCCCGGCCGACGTCGCGCTCTGCGACGTCAGCGGGGTCGAGCCGGACGCCGTCACCGTCGACGCGCTCGCGCGTCTGCAACTCGCGGCCAACCGTCAGGGGTGCCGGGTCTGCCTGCAGAACGCATCCGACGACCTCCGCACGCTTGTCGCGTTCATGGGCCTCACGGACGTCATCGCCGAAGCAGGCGATGAGTTTCGGGTTTCGCGGCGGTCGTCAGCGGCAAGACCACGATCGACGAAGGAGGTAACGATGGGCACCAATGGCAACTCCCGCACGATGTACCTGAACCTCGCCGTCGAGGATCTCGACCGCTCGGTCAGCTTCTTCAAGCGGCTCGGGTTCACGTTCGACGAGCGCATGACCGATGAGACCGCCACCGCGATGGTCGTCAACGACCAGGCGCTCGTGATGCTCCTGATCCGGGACCGCTTCCAGGACTTCACGAAGAAGGAGGTCGTCCAGTCCGCGAAGGCGACCGAGGCGATCATGGCTCTCTCGGCGTCGAGTCGCGAGGACGTCGACACGTTCGCCGACACCGCGCTCGGTGCAGGCGGCTCGGAGGCGAACGAGCCGATCGAGATGGACTTCATGTACTCGCGGAGCTTCCAGGACCCCGACGGTCACATGTGGGAGGTCGTCTGGATGGACGAGTCGGCGTTCGAGCAGACCGCGAGCTGACGAGGCCGCCGGCTCGTCCAGGCGCCTCAGGCGAACCGACCGCTATCGCTGCTCGTACTCGAGCGGCAGGCCGAAGCGCGGGAAGAGCGTCTCGGTGTCGAGGAAGAACGTCAGCTCCACGATCCTCCCGTTCTCGATCTCGACCACCTGCAGCGCCCACGGCTCGTACCCGTCCCCGGAGTCAGTGGGCTTGTACTGGCCGAAAGCGGGAGAGCCGTTCGCCGCGACGGTCGGAATCACCCGTGACCCGCGACAACCGTTCCCGGGCCCGAACCACCAGGTGAAGATGTCGTCGCGGCCCGAGAGCCAGAGGTCGTACGGCGGCATCGACTGCGTCGCGTCCTCGTGGATGAGATCGGTCAGCGCGTCCATGTCGTAGCGCTGGAACGCGTCCACGTAGCGCGCGAGGAGCTCCTCGTTCTCCTCGTCGACCGACGGTGAGGTCGTCGCCTCGCTCACCTTGCTCGCCTCGAGCGTCGCGCGTGCCCGCTGCAGCGCGCTGTTGACCGAGGCGACGCTCGTGTCGAGGAGCTCGGCGACCTCGGCCGCCTTCCAGCGCAGAACCTCGCACAGGATGAGCACGGCGCGCTGCTTGGCCGGGAGGCGCTGCAGGGCGGCGACGAAGGCGAGCTTGACGGTCTCGCGGGCCTCGACGACCGTCGCGGGGTCGCCCTCGGGCACGATCTGCTCGTCGGGCATGGGCTCGAGCCACGGGACCTCGGGCGTCCGCAGGTTCTCGATGACCGGCTCGCCGGCCGGCCCGAGATCCATCGGCCGGGCTCGACGCTTGCGTCCCTCGAGCATGTCGAAGCAGACGTTCGTCGCGATCCGGTACAGCCACGAGCGCAGCGCAGAGCGCCCCTCGAAGCGGTCGAAACCGCGCCACGCGCGGATGAACGTCTCCTGGACGGCGTCCTCGGCGTCCAGAGAGCCGAGCATGCGATAGCAGTACGCCGTCAGCTCGACGCGATACTGCTCGAGCTGCGTGTCGACGGCCATGGTCGTCGTCCCGGCCACGCCGCCATGCTAGGCGAACCCTCGTGGGTCAGCGACGGAGGAGGGGCAGGACTCGCTCGCAGATGAGGTCGACCCCGAGCGGCGGCGTGCGTCCCTGCGGGGTTCCCAGCTCGACCCGGTCGGCGCCGGCATTCCAGAGCTCGACGACCCTCGCGGCCACCTCCTCCGGAGTGCCGGCGATGCAGAAGCGGTCGAGGGGCGCCTCGTCTCCGGGCGGGAGCTCGAGTGTCGGATCGCGCCCTGCGACAACCTCGAGGTACGGCTCGACCGCGGAGCGCGCCCGCTCGCGCGCCCAGTCGCCGTCCTCGTCGACGACGGTGACACAGCCCACGACGAGCTTCACGTCGGGGTTGTCGAGCCACTCACGTACGACCGGCAGCAGGTCGGGATTGGCGCTGCCACCGATCTTGACCTCGTCGGCCTCGGTACCCGCCCAGCGTACGGTGTCGCGACCCCAGGTCCCGATCAGCAAGGGCACGGACGGGCGGAAGCGGGGATACGCCAGCGTGGTGCCCGGAGCCAGCACGAAGCGCTCGCCGGCGAACCCCGTGTCGTCTCCCGCGAGCAGGGCGCGGATGACCGCAACCGCCTCGCGGAGCGCGGCGAGCGGTCTCTTCTCCTCGATCCCGAGCTGGCCGAGCCAGGCACCCTTCGCCAGACCGAGGTAGGCGCGGCCGCCCGAGACCGAGTCGAGCATCGCGATCTGGCCCGCGATCTCGTACGGGTGCAGCGTGAACGGGTTGAGCGCGGCCGGCCCCAGCCGGATGCGCTCGGTGACGCGGGCCATGAGCAGGAGCGGCCCGATCGCGGGCTGGTAGAGGAGGTCGTGGAAGACGGAGAGGACGTCGACGCCCGCGTCCTCCGCGCGCCGCGCGACGGCCTCGTACGCGTCGGGTTCCAGGTCCGTCCGGAGCCCGATCCCGAGCTCGCGCGCTACGTCAGCTCCTCGGTCACGAGCGTCCGCTCGCCGATCCGCTCGATGCGCATTACGAGCCGCTCGTCAGGATCGGGGCAGGCGACGAATGCGTCCTGCTCGAGCCAGTCCTCGTCGGGCAGGCGGCGCATCTTCGCGGGGAGCAGGGGCAGCACGGCCTGCATCGCGAAGAGGCAGAAGTGCTTGCCCTCCGGAACTCGTACCCGGCTCGACTCCGTGACCTCGAAGTAGTCGCCGACCTCGAGCCCGCAGACGGAGCGGCCCTCGATCCGATCGACCGTCACGCGCAGGTCGTAGAGCCGCATCTCGGTCATCGTCGGGCACCGTAGCGCCGCTCGCTAGGGTGCGCTTTCGTGAGCGAGCACGCCGTCCCGCAGGCCCCGTGCGCACGAGCACCACGTCAACCCGTGGCTCGTCCTGGTGCTCGTCTGCATGGCGCAATTCATGGTCATTCTCGACGCGACCATCGTGAACGTGGCGCTGCCGTCGATCCAGGAAGACCTCGAGATGTCGGACGCGGACCTGCAGTGGATCGTCAACTCGTACACATTGATCTTCGGCGGCTTCCTGCTGCTCGGCGGACGCGCGGGCGATCTCGTCGGCCGCAAGAAGGTCTTCCTCGTCGGCGTCGTGATCTTCACCGTGGCCTCGCTCCTGAACGGGCTCGCTCCGACGTCCGAGCTGCTCATCCTCTTCCGCGGCCTGCAAGGGCTCGGAGCGGCGCTGATCGCGCCCGCCGCGCTGTCGATCATCACGACGACCTTCGCGGAGGGCGCCGAGCGCACGAAGGCGATGGGCGTGTGGGCGGCGATCGCGGTCGGCGGAGCTGCCGTCGGGCTGGTCATGGGCGGCGTCCTCACGACGGCACTGTCGTGGCCGTGGATCTTCTACGTGAACATCCCGGTCGGCGTCGTGGTGTTGCTGGCATCGCTCCGCTATGTCCCGGAGTCCAAGGACGAGCACGCGCACAAGAGCTTCGACCTCGCCGGCGCGGTAACGGTCACTGCCGGCCTGCTCACGCTCGTCTACGGGATCGTCAAGGCCCAGGAGAAGGGTTGGACCTCCCTCCACACGGGCGGCTTCTTCGTGCTCGCCTTCGTCCTGCTCGCCGCCTTCGTCGTCATCGAGCGGCGGTCGGTCGAGCCACTTGTCCGGCTCGGCATCTTCCGCGTGCGGACGGTGCGCGCCGCGAACGTCGTCATGCTCCTCGTCGCGGCCGGACTCTTCGCGATGTTCTACTTCAACACGCTCTACCTGCAGCGCGTTCTCGGCTACTCCGCGCTCGAGGCGGGTCTCGCGTTCCTCCCGTTCACCGCCGGGGTAATCGTCGGGGCCGGTTTGTCGCAGAGCCTCGTGCCGAAACTCGGTGCCCGCGAGGTGCCACTGATCGGGATGCCAATGGCGATCGCGGGAATGCTCCTGTTCATGCGCCTCCAGCCCGACAGCTCGTATGTCACGGACCTCCTGCCCGGCATCCTGCTCGCGTCCGTCGGCATGGGCCTGACGTTCGTGCCGATCACGCTGATCGCCACGAGCGGCATCCCGCACGCCGACGCAGGGCTCGCGTCGGGGCTCTACAACACCTCGCAGCAGATCGGAGGCGCGCTCGGCCTCGCGATCCTCGCGACGCTCGCGGTCGAGGCAACGGAAGAGACGCTCGTCGGTCTGGGTCGGCAGCCTCGGCCGGCAGACGAGGCGCAGGCGCTCGTCGACGGGTTCCACGTGGCGTACGCGGGAAGCGCAATCATGATCGCGGTCGCGGCCGTGCTGATGTTCTTCCTGCTCAGCCCGAAGGACGTCGTCGCGGTCGGCGAGGGCGAGCCCGCCCTCGGCGCTGCCTCCTAGATCCCGTCTCGGCTATCAGCGAGACGTGCCGTCGGCGCCCTTGAACGGGCCGACGACGTCGGACGTGATCCAGCCTCCGTAGAAGTCGCCCGGCTGCGCCTCCACACGCTCCTCGTCCACGAAGCAGGCGTCCACCTTCGCGGGGTAGAACGCGATTGCGTCGCTGATCGCCTCGTAGCCCGGAACGGGATCGCGGTAGGTCCACGCCGCCCGCTCGACGCGCCTCCCGCCGACAACCGCGTCGAGATACGAGGCAGTTCCCTTCCACTCGCAGAAGGTCTCGGATGCCGACGAGGGCACGAGCACGCCCTCGGCGACGTCCTGCGGAGGCACGTAGAAGACGGGCGGGTGGCTCGTCTCCAGCACGCGCACGGCCTCCGTCGTGTCCACGATCGTCTCGCCGCCGAGAACGACGCGCACCCGGCGCTCGCTCGGCTCGACGCGTGGTGGGCGGGGATAGTCCCAGACCGACTCGGCCACGCCCGCATGGTGCCTGTCGGTAGACGGGCTAGGTCTGCTCCGCCGCGACCCTCGCTTCGGTCACCCGCTCGCGTCTCGCCTTCGTCAGCTCCTGGACGAAGATCTGGATCGTCGCGGCGAGAGGCACCGCCGTCAGCGCGCCGAGAACGCCGAGCAGCGCCCCGAAGAGGGTGACGCTGACGATGATGAAGAACGCGGAAAGCTGGACGGCCTTGCCCTGGATCTTCGGGGTGAGGATGTTGTTCTCGAGCTGCTGGTAGGCGAGGATGACGACGAGCATGATCAGCGCCGCGGTGAGCCCCTCCTCGGCCCACAGCGTCGGGACGAGGATGAAGCCGGCGATCGTCGCGCCGATGTTCGGGATCATGTCGAACAGGCCCGCGATCACGCCGAGTGCGATCGCGTAGCTCGACCCGAGCAGCCAGGCCGTCGTGCCCTGGATCGTCCCTGCGATCGTGGCGATGACGACGACGCCGATTGCCCAGCGCGACACCGTCTCGGTGACGCGCTCCCACACACGGAGCCAGCGGTCGTCGTCGCCAGGCAACAGCATGCTCGCGAGCGCTCGCTTGAGGTTCGCGACGTCCGTGAGCAGGAACAGGCAGACGAAGATGATCGTGAAGCTGGCGAGGAAGACGCCGAAGAACGAGCCCGCGATCCCGAGGACGGCGGAGATCGCGTCCGGGACGGAGACGGAGACCGACTCGGCACCCTCCTGCACGTTGCCCGCCGCGCCCGAGTCGCCGAGCCACGAGAGCTCGTCCGACTCCCGCAGGTCCTCGACGATCGTCGGGAGGTCCTGGAGGAAGTCGCGCGCACTCCCGACCAGGGGCACGAGCAGCAGCAGTAGGAGCGCGAGAACCGCGAGCGCCGTTCCCAGCACCGTGATCGTCGCGGCGAGACCGCGCGACAACCCCGTTTTCTCCATCACGAAGCGAATCGGATACTCGAAGACGAATGCGAGGAAGATCCCGATGAACACGATCAGGAACGTGTCGCCGATCGTCACGAGCGCGGCCATGACCAGCAGCGCCGCAGCGACGAGCAGCACCGTCCGCATCGGGAGCACGAGCTCGACGCGCCGGGTTCCGGCGGGTTCCATCGCAGGGCAATCTAGGGGGAGGGGCGGATAGATCGTTAGCCTCGGGGACGTGGCCGACTGGGAGATCGTCCGCGAGCTTGCAGCGTCTTTCCCCGGCGCCGACGAGTCGACGACCTACGGGAAGCCTGCGTTCAAGGTGGGCGGCAAGCTCTTCGTCTGGATGAGCCCGGATCGAGCAGCGGAGGGAGCGCTCGCGGTGCGTGTGGATCCCGACGAGAAGCCGGCGCTGCTGGAGACGTTTCCCGACCGCTACTTCTCCACGCCGCACTACGAGGGGCATCCGATCCTGCTCGTCCACCTCGATCGAATCGAGCTGAAGGAGCTGCGCGACCGGATCGAGGACTCGTGGCTCCTGCGTGCACCGAAGCGACTCGTCGACGCCTACACGGCGGAGCGGGAGTAGCGCAATGGCGAGCTGGTCGGTCGTCCGCGAGATCGCCCTCGGCTTCCCGGAGGTCGAGGAGTCCACCGAGGGCCGCACGACGTTTCGCGTGCGCGGCAAGCTCTTCGCCTGGCAGGCGCGAGACCGCGACGGGGGCGGGCTCGCGATCCGCGTCGACCGCGACGAGAAGCAGCTGATCCTCGAGTCGAACCCCGACGTGTACTTCACGAGCCCGCACTACGAGGGCTATCCCGGAGTCCAGATCCGGCTCGCGCGCATCGGCCGGAAGGAGCTCCGTGAGCGGCTCGAGGACGCCTGGCTCATCCAGGCGCCGAAGCGGCTCGCGGCCGCGTACGTGGCCGACCAGGACTGAGGGCGCGGCGCCACCCTCCGCGCGACCTCGATTTCGCTGTCTTGTGACGATTCGGTGTCTGACCCTGAATCGTCAAGAGTGCGCGCCGATCGCTCCACAGGGGCCGCACCGACCGAGGAGGTGACGACGGCAACCGGGCCTCCGTAGGATCGTGCGCGATGCCATACGCGCAGATCGACGAGCTGGCCATGTACTACGAGGAGCTCGGGCCCGACGACGCCTCGCCCCTGGTCCTCCTCCACGGGGCGGGAGGCACGATCGACGATCCCATCGGCGGTTGGTCAGGCTTCGCGGCGTCGCTCGCAGAGCGCTATCGGGTCGTTCTCGTCGAGCATCGGGGGCACGGTCGGACGAACAACCCGGCCGACGCGATGACGTTCGAGCAGATCGGCGACGACGTCGCGGCCTTGCTCGCGCAGCTGGGGCTGGACTCAGCGCACATTGCGGGAATCAGCGACGGCGGAGTCGTCGCGCTCGACTGCGCCCTCCGCCGGCCGGAGTCGACCCGAAGCATCGTCGTCGTCGGCAGCAACTACTCGACACACGAAGGAATTCGAGCGTACGGCGCGTCCCTCGACCCCGACGCGTTGGAGCAAGCCGCGCCCGAGGCCGCGGCAGAGTTCGCCCGCCGACACGACCAGGGCAAGGAGCCCGGTTCTTGGAAGGAGCTCATGCGACAGATCGTCGCGAACAACACGTCGAATCCGACCTGGACCGAGGCCGACCTCCGCCGGATCGCATGCCCGGCGCTGCTCATCGCAGGCGAGGACGACCCGTTCGCGACCCTCGATCAGATGGTCACGATGAGACGCGAGATGCCCCGAGCCGAGTGGCTGATCGTCAACCACGCGGGCCACGGCGTCCACGCCGAGCACCCCGAGATCGTGCTGCCACGGATCCTCGACTTCCTCGACCGGAGCGACGTGACCACCGCCTCAGCGGTCTAGTTCGTCGCGTCGGCGACGAAGGCTGCGATCGAGTCCGTGAACGCGCGCCGGCTGGTCTCCCACGCGTAGAACATGTGCCCGCCGCCGTAGTGGTTGACGGTCAGGCGGCCGGCCATCTGCGGGTCGAGGCGCATGAGATTCCGAAGCCGATCGCTGGCGTAGTACGGCGTGACGAGGTCGTACTGCCCGTGCGTGATGTACGCCTTCATGTGCGGGTTGAGCGCCATCCCGTAGCGGAAGTCGTCGGTCGCGCCCGGTGGAGCCTCGAATGCATGGTGCTCCGAGTCGTGCTTCCAGGCGTTGTTGACCTCGTACGAGAGCAGCGTGTACTCGCGATCGGTCTCGACTCCGATCTCCGAGCGCAGCATGCGGTTGACGGCCATCGTGTAGGCGGGGCTGATCCCCGAGAGCGTCGGGTCGGGCCACGCGAACTCGTCCCGGTCGGGGAAGGGATCGGTCGCCGTGATCGTCGTGTCGTAGAGGCCGAGCACCTTGCGCTCGTGGCGCAGGAGCTCGCGGACGAACGTCAGGATCGAGACGCGTCCCTCCGCGCGCGACACGATGTCCTGCGGGAGCCCGATGAGATCGGCCAGCCGGGCGAGGATGCGCTTGCGTTCCTTCTCGGGCATGGACGCGCCGCGCGTGAGGAACGTCGCGTAGTCGCCGGTCGCGAACTCCTCGGCGTCGCGCAGCACCTTCTCGAGACCCGCCCGCTTCGTGAACGCTCGCGAGCGCCCGTGATGCGCTGCCGCGGCCGCCATCGTCGGGATGCGGTCGACCCAGCCGAGGACGTCGTAGTCCGTGGGATTGAGCCCGGTGATCTCGAGTGCAGGCGAGATGAGGATCGCGCCGTTCAGGCCGATCCCGGCGCTCTCCTGGAGCACGCGCGCGAGGCGGCCGACGCGATAGCCCCCGTAGCTCTCCCCCGCGATGAAGACGGGAGAGCCCCAGCGCCCGTGGTCGGAGAGCCAGCGGCCCATGAACTCGCAGAGCGACTCCAGGTCCCGCTTGTAGCCGAAGTACTCCTTCGGATCGGCGGCCTCGTCCTTCTTCTGCTGCTCCTTGCCGTCGTCCTTCTTCTCGGGCTCGATGACACGGCTGAAGCCGGTTCCGACGGGGTCGACGAAGACGAGATCGCTGAACGCGAGCCAGGACGCCTCGTTCGGGACGAGCCGCGGAGGCATCTCGGGGAGCGTGCCGTCGGCGGGGAAATCGACCCGCTGCGGCCCGACGGCGCCCATGTGGAGGTACGCCGACGACGCCCCGGGCCCGCCGTTGAAGATGAAGGTGACGGGACGATCCTTCGCGCTCTCGTGGGCTACGTAGGAGACGGAGAAGATCTCGGCCGCAGGCTTCTCCTTCTTGCGCAACACGAGCCACTTCGCGGTGGCCGTGTAGTCGATCGCCTTCCTGCCGCGCCCCCAGGTGGCCGTGGTCTCGGCGCCGGCGGGGGGCTCGTGGTCGGGCTTGGCGTCCTTCTTCTCGTCGTTCTTCGTCTCGTCGGTCATGGGCCGGGACGCTACCGGAGGGAGGTCGTAGAGTCCGGAGGTGACGTTCGCCGTCGCAGCCGACGCCTACGACCGGTACATGGGCCGCTACTCGGCCCAGCTCGCACCCCAGCTGATCGAGCTCGCCGGAGTCGCCCCGGGCCAGAACGCTCTGGACGTCGGCTGCGGCCCCGGCGCGCTCACGGGCGAGCTCGTCGCGCTTCTCGGCCCGGACGCGGTCGCCGCGGTCGATCCGTCGGAGTCTTTCGTCGCGGCAGCGAGAGAGCGTCACCCCGGTGTCGACGTCCGGCAGGGCTCGGCCGAGCAGCTCCCCTTCGCAGACGCGACGTTCGACAGGGCGCTCGCCGCGCTCGTCGTGCACTTCATGTCCGAACCGGTCACAGGCCTGCGCGAGATGGCTCGAGTCACGAAGCGAGGTGGTGTCGTCGCCGCGTGCGTCTGGGACTTCGGCGGTGGGCACGGTCCGCTCGGCCCGTTCTGGCAGGCGGCGGGCGAGCTCGATCCCCACGTCGTGGACGAGTCGGAACTGCCCGGCACGCGCGAGGGCCACCTCGCGGAGCTGTTCGGCGCCGCCGGCCTCCGGGACCTTCGCGAGGAGACTCATCGTGCACAGTTCGAGGTCGGCAGCTTCGACGAGTGGTGGGAGCCGTTCCTGCTCGGCGTCGGCCCCGGCGGTGCCTACGCGACCGGGCTCGACGACCGCGCGCGCGACGCTCTCCGGGAGCGCTGCCGCGAGCTCCTGCCGCCGGCGCCGTTCACGGTGGACGCTCGCGCGTGGGCTGTCTGCGGCGTAGCGTAGGAGTGCATGGGAGCAGAGCGCGCAGTCGTCGTCCGTGCGGGCCGCGGCCACCATGTCGGGAACGTCGAGTTCCTCGCCCGGTCGGTGGACACGAGCCGCTTCAACCTCGCGCTCATCACGATCGCGCCGCAGCGGAGCGGGCCACCGTCGCATGCACATACGGACGAGGACGATTCGTTCTACATGCTCGAGGGAGAGCTCGTGTTCACGGTCGACGGCGAGGAGATCGTCGCCGGCCCGGGAACGTTCGTGCTCGTCCCGCCGGGCGTGGCGCACACGTTCGCGAACCGCACCGATGCGCCCGCGAAGTTCCTGAACGTGCACGCACCTGCGGGCTTCGATCTCCGGATCGAAGAGTGACGGTTTGCCCACGCCGGTCGCGCGTGGCCAGAATGTGCAGATGTCCCAGGTAATCGACTCGCTGGACGAGGCGCGCGCAGCAGCGGGACGCCAGGCGTGGCGCGCGGCCTACGCTGCGTACTCCGAGGTCGATCGCCAGGAGCTGACCGCCGCGGATCTGGAGAGCTTCGGCGAGGCGGCGTGGTGGAGCGGCAAGCTCGAGGAGGCCATAGCTCTCCGCGAGCGCGCTTACTCCGGGTACGTCGCGGCCGCTGAGAGCCTCGCCGCTGCGCGCATGGCGCTCACCCTCAGCTGGGACTACGAGGGTCGCGGCTCGTTCGCCGTCGCCGGCGGCTGGCTCGCGAACGCCGAGCGGTTGCTCGAGGGACAATCGGAGGCACCTGAGCACGCCCGGCTGCTGCTGACCCATGCGATCACGGCGATGTTCGCGCAGGGCGAGTTCGAGACAGCCCAAAGGCTCTTCGACGAGACGTACGAGCTGGCGACGCGCGTCGGCGATCGCGACCTGCAGATGCTCGCGCTGTCGGGGAAAGGGCGCGCCTTCATCAAGGCCGGAGAGATCGACAAGGGGCTCGCGCTCCTCGACGAGGCGACGGCGTCCGCGATGTGCGGCGACCTCCGAGCCCACTCGGCCGGCCTCGTGTACTGCCTCACGATCAGCGCCTGCCAGGACCTCGGCGACTACAGGCGCGCCGCCGAGTGGACGGACGCCGCGAACCGTTGGTGCGACACGCTCGACGTATCGGGCTTCCCAGGAGCGTGCCGCATCCACCGCGCCGAGGCGCTTCGACTGCGCGGTGACTGGCCGGCGGCCGAGGCGCAGGCGTTGGAGGCGTGCGAGGAGCTCCAGGACTTCGACCGCAACATCACCGCGAGCGGCCACTACGAGGTCGCTGAGATTCGCCGTCGGCGAGGCGACTTCGCGGGGGCCGAGGAGTCGTACCGCACGTCGAACGAGATGGGGCGTGACCCGCAACCCGGGCTCTCCCTCCTGCGCCTCGCCGAGGGGAAGGTCGGCGCCGCCGTCGCGGGCATCACCCGGACGCTGCAGGACCGCACCGAGCCGCTCCACCGCCTGCGCCGGCTTCCCGCTCAGGTAGAGATCGCCATCGCGGCGGGCGATCTCAAGACGGCTCGCCAGGCCGCCGACGAGATCGAGCTGGTCGTGGACTCGTACAAGATCGCGAACCGCCGAGCCAGAGCGTTCGACGCCACCGTCGCGTTCGCACGGGGCCAGATCCAGCTCGCGGAGCGGGACTGGGACGGCGCGGCCGCAGCGCTCCAGCATGCGCGCGACGAGTGGCAGGCGGTCGGCGCGCCGTACGAGACCGCGCGCGCACGCATGCTGCTCGGCACCGCGTACGCCCGCAGCGGGGACGAGCACGGCGGCGAGGTCGAGCTGGAGGGGGCACTCGCGACGTTCGAGCGACTCGGTGCAGGGCCTGACGAGGCACGGGCCAAGGAGCTTCTCGGCAAGGTCGAGGCTCGGCGGACGTTCCTGTTCACGGACATCGTCGACTCGACGAGGCTGCTCGAGACGCTCGGCGACGACAAGTGGAAGCGATTGCTCGCACGCCACAACGAGCTCGTGCGGGAGAGCATCGCCGAGAGCGGCGGCGAGGTCGTCAAGCAGACGGGCGACGGGTTCTTCGCGTCGTTCGAGAACACGAGGGCCGCGATCGACTCGGCCGTCGCCATCCAACGGGCGCTCGCGGAGGAGATCGTCGCGCCCGACGTCCGCATCGGCGTGCACTCGGGCGGTGCGTTCCGCACGGGGGCGGACTCGAGCGATTACGGCGGGCAGGACGTGCACGTTGCCTCGCGCGTGGGTGGGGCGGCGGCCGCGGGCGAGATCCTCGTCAGCGGAGAGACACTCGACGGCGTCGGCGGCGCCTATCGGCTGTCCGCACCGCGAACGGAGACCTTGAAGGGGATCGGGCAGCCGATCGAGCTCGTGTCCGTCGACTGGCGCTGACGCTACGACCCGGCGAGGACCTCGTCGACGAAGGCGAGCACCGCGGGGTGAGCAGGATCGATGAGATGGCTGCCTTCGACCCACTCGACCCGGGCCGCAGGCATCGCCTCGGCCGTGAGGCGTGTCACCTCGGCGAACGCGGGTAGCGAGTCCTTCGCGCCCACGATCAAGGTCGGCTGGGAGATGCTGCCGAGCTCGGACGCACTGACACCGAGCTGGCCGCCGCGCTCCTCCGCGAGGATCGCAGGACCGTTAGCCGTAAAGACCTGCTTGACGGGGTCAGGCACCCCCTCCCAGGCGGCATCGCCCAGAACGCCTCGCAAGAGCGCTTCGCCGACCGTGTCGATGCCGGCCTCGGCGGCCGCGAACACCTTGTCCTGGAAGCCTGCCAGCCACTGCGCAAACTCCGGGCTCAGTGACATTCCTCCCCCTTCGAGCAACGCCAGCGCACGGACGCGATCGGGGTAGCGCAGGGTGAGGTCGACCGCGACCTCGCCGCCCTGACTGCGGCCGATCACGATCGCCGGTGACGCATCCAGTGCATCGAGCAACGCGGCGGCGTCGTCGGCGTGTTGGTGCACGTCGGTGACGAACGGGTCAGGACGCTCGCTGCGCCCGAACCCGCGACGGTCGTAGACAACCGTGCGTCCGTGCTCCGCGAGCCTCGTCGCGGCGTCGCGCCAGAGGACGGAGGAGCTGCCGGTTCCGTGGATGCACAGGATCGGCTGCTCCGGCGCCGTGCTCCTCGTAGTAGAGCGACACGCCGTTGACGAGAGCCCTGCTGCCGTCGGTTCGTGGCTCGACCGTGGCCATCACGTCTCCTTTCGTCGTATCGCCATGGGACGAGTTTGCGACGGGACGGCGCGAGCCCGCATCGGGCGAACGCCCCATCTTCGTGCGCCTCAGTCGAGCAAGTGCTCCTGCATCGCGAAGACCGCGGCGGCAGCTCGTGAAGAGACGCCGATCTTCGCGTAGACGTTCTCGACGTGACGTCCGACGGTCTTCGGCGAGATGAAAGTCTCTCGGCCACTTCGCGGTTCGACTGCCCACGCGCGATCAGGCGCAGCACTTCGACCTCCCGGTCGGTGAGGTCGGCGGGCCACCCGCGCGGCGACGGTGCCTCCCGTTGTCCGGCGGCCGCGAGCACGCAGGCCACCGCCTCGCCGTCGAGCCCGCGCTGCCCCTCGGCCTCGAGCGTGCGAGCCGCAGCGTCGTCCGCGAGCGCGGGACGGTGCGGCCGGTCGGCCGTGAGGGCGGCGAAGACGTCCGCCGCGGCGAGGATCCGATCCGCTCGCGAGAGCGCCTCGGCAGGAAGCGAGCGGTGGTAGCCGCTGCCGTCGAGCCGCTCGTGGTGCGAGCAGGCCGGCTGGACGAGCGAGGCGAGTGAGCCGCAGCGGGCAAGGATGCGCTCCGTGAAATACGGGTGGAGTCGCACCCGTTCCCACTCCGCCCTCGTCAGCGCGCCCGGCTTGTCCCAGATCCCGTTCTCGACCGCGACCCGGCCGAGGTCGTGCACCAGACCCGCCCGCCGCAGAACACCGCAGCGTGGCGTCGTCGAGCCCGGCGTGGCGGCCCGCGTCCTCGGCGAGCGAGGCAACCCTGCGGGAATGGCCGCGGATCCATGGCGACTTGAGGTCGGCGAAGTCCGCGAACGCGGTGAGAACGTCGTCGAGCCGGTCCGGCTCGACGGTCGCCGCGCGCCCGGGCTCTCCGGCGAGAGCAGTCTCCCACTCGTCGCTGCCGGCGAGCGCCGCGAGGACGTCCGGTCCGGCGCGCTCGAACGCCTCGACGACCGAAGGATCGTACGCCCGGCCGCTTCGCTCCCTCGTCCAGGTGCGGGCGTCCTCGCCCTGCGCGGTCGCGAGGTCCGCGTCTCGCGCGACCACCGCGATGCGTACCGCCAGTGGGACGGCCTCACCCGCGAGCCCGGCCGGGAACCCCTTCCCGTCCCAGCGCTCGTACGCGTGGGCGAGCGCCTCGAGGACGGCCTGCGGCAGGCCGATGCGGCGAGCCAGCATGACGCCGACCTCGCAATGGGTCGACAGCGAGCGCTCCGTGCCCTTCGCGTCTGCGAGCCCGCGGGCAACGAGCCCGAGGCGCCGCCTGCGGGGTTGGCCGGGCGCGACGCTGCGCACGAACGTCCCCAGCACCTCCCTGGTCGAGCCCATGAGCACCGGTCCCATCGCGGCGTTGAGCGCCAGGTCGTCGCCCCCGACCAGGGCGGCCGCCTCGGCGGCATCGGACGTGCAGCCGAGGAACCGGAGCAGCGTGAACTGGTGCACCGTCCGGACCTCCTCCGGAGAGCAGCCCAGCGCCTCCGCCAGCGCGACCGCGATGGTGCAGGTGCGGAGAGCGTGGCCGAGAGGCTGACCCGTCCCGAGGTCCGTCGCGAGCGACACCGAGGCGAGGAGCTCCGCCAGCCGAAGCGGGCGGGACGACCCGGGTCGTCCGACCCGGGCATGCCCGAACGCTAGCCCGCCTCTCGGGCGGATCGTGTGCGAGCCTCCTCCCACTCCGATCTGAGCACCGCGTACTCGACGTCGCCCTCCTCCTCGCCCTCGATGCGGTCGGGCCAGGGCTGGTGGAACGTCCGCACGAGCCGCATGCCCGCTTTCTCCAGCACGCGCCGAGACGGCGCGTTGACGACCATCGTGAACGCGACGACGCGCTGCACGCCGAGCTCGGCGAAGCCCTTGTCGATCAGAGCCCGGGACCCTTCGGTCGCATACCCCTTGCCCCAGGCCGCCCGGCGCAGTCGGTAGCCGAGCTCGACCTCGTCCGGTGGAGAGTCCTTCGCGGGCCGGAAGTGGAACCACCCGATGAAGCGGCCGGTCGACTTCTCGATCGCAGCCCAGAAGCCGTAGCCGGCGAAGCGCTCGTAGTAGCCGAGGAAGGCCGGCAGGACGTCGGTCTCGATCTCGCGGCGAGGGGTCGGCCGACCGCCGGTGATGAAGTGCATCACGGCGGGATCGCCGTCGAGCTCGACGAGGTGGTCGACGTCGTCCTCGGTGAACCGCCGCAACACCAGGCGCTCGGTCTCGAGAAAGCTCTGCACGCGCGGATTCTCGTCAGTCGGCGAGGAACGCCTCCAGGCGAGCGGCCTCGCTCTCGACCTCGAGTCGCGCCGAGCGTGACAGCGGCTCGAACGGCTCGGTCACGACACGGTCGTTCTCGACGCGCCACATGCCTGCGACGAAGCCGTCGACGAGGAACGTCTGCGCGACGTCGCCGTTCATGCGGATGACCGTCTTCCGATGCGGCTCGGGGAGCACGCGCGTGCGATCGGTGAAGCCGAGCAGCACGTTGTCCCACTTCGGCAGGAAACGAACGGGCGCCGGCGTCGCGGGATCCGGCAGTGGCGCTCGAGGGATGTCGAGGAGCTCGCGGCCGTGCTCGTCGCGGTAGCGCCGCAACGGCTCGAGAAGCGCCAGCGCTGAGTCGATCTCGGGCATGTGCATCATGCTCCAGGCGCTGATGTCGCGACGCGAAGCCGGCCCGAACGCCGCGAGGTAGCGACGGAAGATCGCCGCGCGCGCCTCGACCGGGACGTGCGCCTCTGGTTCTTCGACCGCAACGAATCGGCCCTCGGGCCGCGCGCGCCAGAGCGCCGTCTCATGGTGGTGCAGGACGTGCGCGCGGACGCGTGCCGCGTGCCAGGCGCGGCGCCCCTCCAGCCCCGTGAGCCCGTATTCGCGCTCGAGATGGGCGAACGCTTCCGCTGCCGTCACGGGACCATTCGCAGCGACAGCTCGAGCCGAGGACTCGTAACGCTTCGCAAGAGCCGACTCCCACGGAAAGTTCGTCTCGCTCAGCGCCGCCCGCAGGAGCGCGTAGTCGCGCCGCGTGACGAGGTGCAGCGTCCCTCGCATCACCGTCGCCTTCAGGACGGCGGCGCTGACCAGAAGACGCTCGAGCGCCTCGCGACGGAAGCTCGTCGTGCGCGTCCAGATACCGACGTACGGTGCCGATGGCCATTGCGCCTGCATGCCCACGACGCGCTCGATCACCGCCGTCGGCGAGAACCGCTTGCGCTCGAGCAGGAGCTGGCGGGCTAGCGTTGCGCGGTTCAGCTCGCGCAGCGTGAGGACGCGCTCACCCATGCATCCACGCTACCCGCGCGCCGTCGCTCGGATTACCCGCACGACCGCGGCGACCGACCCAGGAACCGGAGCGTCCCGCGGCAGAGCCCGATCGCGGCTCGACGCTGATAGGCGGCCGTCGCAAGGAGTCGATCCTCCGTCGGGTTCGTCATGAACCCCATCTCGACGAGGATCACCGGTACGTCGGCCCAGTTGAACCCGGTGAAGTCGGAGCGCTCCTGCAGGCCACGGTCCGGGAAGCCGAGTGCGCGCCGAAGCTCGTCCTGTACCACACGTGCGGCGCGCTTGCTCGGGAGGTAGATGTCGTCGGTCCACCCTGTCCGTAGCGCCGGGTAGAGCGTGTGCGTCCCGCGGGCGCCCGGATCGGACGAGCCGTCGGCATGGATCCGCAGGAAGAGTCTTGCGTCCACGCGGTTCGCGATCCGAGCGCGGGCGATGTTGCCCATGCTGGTTTGAGCCGTCTGCGTTCGGGTTATGACCGTTCTAATGCCCGCGCGTTGGAGCAGCGGTCGGAGTAGCAGGGCCACGCGGAGGTTGAGGTCGGCCTCGCGCAAACCCGAGGCGACGCCGCTCGTGCCACCGCCGTCCTTGATCTTCCGGGTGGAGGAGCCGGGGCCGATCGGCTCCGTGCTCGAGTTCGCGCGCAGGTCGTGACCGGGGTCGACGACAACGACGGGAGGGGGTGCCGCGAAGACCCGCGCCGCGAGGACGGCGACGAGCGAAATTGTCGAAATTGTCGCAATCGTTACGAGACGCACGTCTGCAATGGGCTGTATTCTCGCCCGCTTCGACGGGATTGGCTCACGAACCTGAGGGGGTAATCGTGCCCGATCAAGAACTCGTCAGCCTCATGTCGACACTGGCTCGGCTGACAAATCCACGAAGCCCGGTGCCGCGCGTCAAGGCTCTCGCGACCGCACACCGGCGCCTCCGCGGCTACGCGCTACGTCATCGCAAGAGCGAGGAGTGGTGCGATCACGTGTTCCTGCTGTTCTTCGACCGGAGTCGTGGTGTCTTCGCTGCCGCGTGAGCTGCGCGACATCCGTTACGAAGGCCAGCCGCTCACGCCGGGGCAGTACCGGATCCTGCGGAAGATCGCGTACGGCCGGACCGGGCCCGAAGCCGCCGAGGAGCTGGGAATCTCGAGCGAAACGGTCAAGAAGCAGTTGACGATCACCCGCTCGAAGCTCGGTGCGAACACGACGGCGCAGGCGGTCGGTATCGCCGTGTCGCTCGACCTGATCTAGTCGCGCGGACTCCCGCGCCGCCAGGTCAGCTCGCACGACGCGACAGGCGCGCAAGCTGGGCGGTGGGGCCCAGCGTCGCCGCCCGGCGTTGGTCCGACGCACGCAACTCGAGGGCGAAGCGGTACCGCCGGCCGGGGTCGTAGATCGGGCACGGATCTCTCCGGCACGGCTTCATCGAGAGCTTGCGGACACGGTTCCCCCTGGCGTCGTAGAACGCGATCGTGAGCGGGACGAGCGTGTTCTTCATCCAGAAGCCGCCGGACGTGACGTCGGGAAAGACGAAGAGCATCCCGTCGGCCGGCGCCTTGCGGCGGTGCATGAGACCGAGCGCTCGCTGCCCGGACGTGAGCGCGAGCTCGGGCTCGAACGGGACCCCGTCGAGCGTGAGCTTGGCGGTGGCCGTGGTCGCCGAGGTCGCTCCGCTCGCACCGGCGGTCGCCGCGACGACGAGCACGGCGCAAAGCGCCGAGAGTCGAATCGCGATCACGCAACAACGATAGGCAACGAATGTGTGCTGAGTTCGTGCCAACTCCGCCGCACGGCGGGCTTCGTCGTCTCAGCCGTGATCGGTAACGCTCGACGGCACGCGCTGAACCGCGTTGTTCATGTAGCCGCCGACGTTCCAGGGCGGGTCGAGCGGCTGCTCGTTCCCGGCGGCGTCGCGGGCACGGCAGCAGAGCTCGTGCTCGCCCGGCTCGGCATCCCACGTGAACCGCCACGAGCGCCACGCCCAGCGCCCGAGCGCCCGGTCACCGAGCTCGGCAGCCGCCCACGTCTGGCCGCCGTCGGCCGACACCTCGACCGAGACGATCTCGGACTCGCCCGACCACGCCCGGCCGGTCAGCTCGCAGGCGCCCGCCTCGACGACGCGACCGCGCGTGAGGAACTCCGCGAGCCCGGGCGGAACCATCAGCGAGCGCGGGGCCATCCGCATGATCGGGACGCCCTCCTCGTCCTCGTCCTGGCGCAGCCGGTAGGAGTGGTGCATCTGGTACCCGGCATGCGGCTCGGCGATGAGCGTGATGCGCCCGATCCACTTGACGCTCGTCATCCCGTACCACCCTGGAACGACGAGGCGCAGCGGGAAGCCGTGCTGCGGCGGCAGCGGCACGCCGTTCACCTCGTACGCGAGCAGCGCATCGGCGGCTGCGAGCTCCTCGAGCGGGACGCTGCGCGAGTATTCCTGCTCCTCGCCGCCCTCGACTCCGCGATCGAGCCCCACGAAGAGCGCGTGCGCCGCGCCGTCCTGCACGCCGACGTCCTCGAGCAGGCCGGCCACCGAGACGCCCCGCCAGCGCGCAGTGCCGACCGCCTCCAGGAGCCAGGGCTGGCTGACGACGTGCGGCTCGACCCTGGCGCGGCCGTTGCCCGCGCACTCCATCGTGACGACCGCCTCGACCGCAGGGCGCGAGCGGATGTCGTCGAGCGAAAGCGACAGCTCACGCTCGACCAGGCCGTCGACCTCGAGCCGCCACGTTCCGGCGTCGACGTCCGGGATGTCGTAGTGCGTCAGCAGGTAGTGCAGACCGATGGGCGTGACGTCCCAGCGCAGCGCCTCGAGCGGCATCCCGTGGTTCCGCGCGGCGAGCTGGAGCTCCTCGAGGCTGATGCCCTCGGACATGCGGTCGAGCCTAGATGATTGACTCGAGCGATGAGCCCGCCCGACCGCGTCCTCACTCGACCGTTCCTGCTCGCCGTGCTCGCGGAGTTCAGCGTGTGCCTGTCGATCGGGATGCTGCTCGCGATCCTGCCCGTGTACGCGAACGACGAGCTCGGCGCAGGCAGCTTCGGTGTGGCGCTCGCGGTGGCTGCGGTGAGCCCGATGCTGCTCGTGTGTCAGCCGTTCGCGGGACGCATCGGCGACCGCCGGGGGCGCCGCCTCCTGATCGTCTCCGGAGCGCTGCTCGCGGCCGTCAGCATCGCGGCGTACACGCTCGTGGACTCGCTCGAGCTCCTCGTCGCGCTCCGCCTGGTGACCGGAGTCGGGGAGGGACTCGTCCTCGTAGGCGCGGCGACGATGGCCACCGACCTCGCGCCGGCGACGCGACGCGGAGAGGCGCTCAGCCTGTACAGCCTCGGCCTCTGGGCTGGTCTCGCGCTCGGCCCGTTGCTCGGGGAGCTCCTGCTCGGTGACGGTCGCTTCGACGCCGTGTGGCTGCTCGCTGCCGCCTTCTGCTTCGTCGCCGCGCTCATCGGGATCTCGCTGCCGGAGACGGCTCCCGCGCGCGGGCTCGCGGCGCCCGCGACGACAGCGAGGCTCGTCCACCCCGCGGCGATCGGGCCCGGCCTCGTCCTCACCATGACCGTGCTCGGCTTCGCCGGCCTCGGGACCTTCGGCGCCCTGTACGCGCGCGAGCTCGGCCTCGACGGCGCCGGCACCGTGTTCCTCGTCTTCTCGGCCGTCATCGTCATGACACGTGTCGTCGCCCGGCAGGTCCCGGACCGCCTCGGCCCGAAGCGAACCTCTCGCGTCGCGCTTCTCCTGCTCTCGGCCGGGCTCCTGACGATCGGGCTCTGGAACGTGCCTGCCGGCCTCTTCGCCGGCACGATCGTGCTCGCGTTGGGCCACGCACTTGCGTTCCCGTCGCTGATGACCCTCGCGGTGAACGCGGCCCCGTCCGGCGAACGCAGCGCCGTCGTCGGGACGTTCACGGCCTTCACCGAGCTCGGCTTCCTCGTCGGATCACTGAGCCTCGGAGCGATCGCCTCGACGGTCGGCTACGACGGCGTGTTCGTCGTCTGCGCGGCCGGGCCGCTGCTCGGTGTGCTGCTCCTCACGCGCATCGCAGCGCCGACCCGCCTGCCTGCGGTCGAGCCCGCGTAGATGGAGCAGCGCGAGCTCGGGCGCAGCGGCATCGCGGTCACGCGGATCGTCCTCGGCTGCGGGAACTTCGGCGGTGTCGGCTCCTCGCCCGCGTTCTTCGGCCAGGGAATCCCGAAGGACGAGGCGCGGCGGATCATGGACGAGGCGTGGGAGCTCGGAATCACGACCTTCGACACCGCCGACGCCTACGGCGGGGGGCGCAGCGAGACGTGGATCGGGGAGTGGCTCGCCGCGAAGGGCTCCGCGGTACGGGACGCGATCACCATCGAGACGAAGACGTTCAACCCCATGGACACGGGCCACGACCGCGGCCTCGCCCGCGCACGGGTGCTCAGGCAGCTCGACACCAGCCTCGAGCGGCTCGGCGTCGAGCGCGTCCCGCTCTACCTGGCTCACGCCTTCGACCCCGACACGCCGCTCGAGGAGACGCTGGCCGGGTTCGCGGAGCTCGTGCAAGCCGGCAAGGTCGGTGCGATCGGCGCGTCGAACTTCACGTCCGAGCAGCTCGCCGAGGCGCTCGCGATCGCGAACCGCGAAGGGCTCCCCCGCTTCGAGTTCGTCCAGGACTCGTTCTCGCTGCTGGATCGGGCAGACGCCGAGGCGGTCTTCTCCGTGTGTCGGGAGCACGGGCTCGGCTACGAGGCGTACGGGCCGCTCGCAGGAGGCTGGCTCGCCGGCAAGTACCGCCGCGGCGAGACCTACCCGGAGGGGTCGCGTATGACCCAGCGGCCGGACTCGTACCGCCGTTACGAGCGCGACGAGGTCTTCGACGGGCTCGAGGCGTTCGAGCTGGAGGCGCGGGAGCGCGGCGTGTCCATGGCGGGACTCGCGATCGCGTGGCTCCTCGGAGTCGACGACCTGACCGCGGTCGTCGTCGGGCCGACGTGCGCGGAGCATCTCGACCCCGTTCGCGAGGCGCTCTCGCTCGAGCTGGCGCCGGACGAGCACGCACATCTGGAAGGCTTGTTCAGATGATCGTCCTCTCCGAGCACGACGTCCGCGAGCTGCTCGACATGGAGTCGTGCATCGAGGCGATGACCGAGGTGCTCGCGTCGCTCGCGCGCGGCGAGCTCTACAACCCGCTCCGCTCGATCGCCCGGCCGGACGGTGCGGACACTCTGCTCGGGCTCATGCCCGCCCATCGAGGGCGGCGCCACGCCCGCGTACGCGCTCAAGGAGATCGTCGTCGTGCCGACGAACCCGGCGCGAGGTCTCGACACCCACATGGGCGGCGTCCTGTTGCACGACGGAGACACGGGCGAGCTGCTCGCGATCATGAACGCCTCCCCGATCACGGAGATACGAACCGCGGCGGTCTCCGCGGTCGCGACGCGCGCCCTCGCCCGCGCGGACGCCCAGCGGGTCGCGGTCCTCGGGGCGGGCGCGCAGGCCCGCGGGCACGTGCACGCCATGCGGGCGGTGCTCGACGACCCGGAGATCCGCATCTGGGCGCGCAACCCGGACGCTGCCGAGGAGCTCGCCGGCGAGGTCGGCGCGACGGTGTGCGCCCTCCGTCGACGCAGCGCTCTTCGGAGCCGAGGTCGTCTGCACCACGACCGCCGCGCGGGAGCCGATCGTCGAGAAGCGCTGGCTCGCCCGCGGCGCGCACGTGAACGCCGTCGGCTCCTGCTTCCCGACGACGCGGGAGCTCGACACGGAGACGGTCGCCGACGTCGACCTTCTTCACCGATCGGCGCGAGTCGTGCCTGAACGAGGCCGGCGACTTCATCCTCGCGGCAGCGGAAGGCGCGGTCGGCCCCGACCACATCGCGGCAGAGCTCGGCGAGGTGCTCGCAGGGATGCACCCCGGACGCGAGCACGAGGACGAGCTCACCGTGTTCGAGTCGCTGGGGATCGCGGTCGAGGACCTCGCGTCCGCCGAGCTCGTCGTGCGCCGCGCGCGCGAGCGCGGCCTGGGCGTCGAGGTCCCGTTCTGATCCCGCTCGCCGAGATCGAGGCCGCACGCGAGCGCATCGCAGGAACCGTCGTTCGAACGCCGCTCGTCCGCCTCTACATCGAGGACGCTCCTGCCGAGATCTGGCTCAAGCTCGAGAACCTGCAGCCGATCGGCTCCTTCAAGCTGCGCGGCGCGTCGAACGCGATCCTGAGCGCGCCAAGCGACGCGCTTGAGGAGGGCGTCGTCACCACGAGCACCGGGAACATGGCGCAGGGCGTCGCGTGGATGGCGCGGGAGCTCGGCATTCCGGCCACGATCGTGGCTCCCGACAACGCGTCGTCGTCGAAGCTCGCCGCCGTCGAGCGGCTCGGCGGCCGGATCGTGCGCATCACCTGGGACGCGTGGTGGGCGGCAATGGAGGCGGGTCGAGCCGAGGGCGTCGACGGCTACTTCGTGCACCCGGTACGCGACGACCCGGTGATCGCGGGCAACGGGACGATCGGGCTCGAGCTGGTCGAGGATCTCGACGGGATCGACGCCGTGTGCATCCCGTGGGGAGGCGGCGGCCTGACGACCGGGATCGCGAGCGCCCTGCATGCGCTCTCGCCCAGCACGAAGGTCTACGTCTGCGAGCCCGAGTCCGGGGCCCCCGTGAGCGCGGCCATCGCGAACGGACGCGTGGCCGTGCCGGTCGACTTCACGCCCTCGTTCATCGACGGTGCCGGCGCGGGCGGCCTGCTGCCCGCGATGTGGGACCATGCCGAGCCGCTCGTCACCGACGCGTTCCCGATCTCGCTCGAGGACGCGGCAGCGGGCGTTCGCCTCTTGCTCGAGCGCGCGCGCGTGGTCGGAGAGGGCGCCGCAGGACTCGCGGTCGCCGCGGCGACGTCGGGTCGCGCAGGCGAAGGCCGCATCGTGTGCATCGTCTCCGGCGGGAACATCGACGCGACGCGGCTCGCGGCGATCCTCGCCGGCCGCGTCCCCGACTAGGAGCTCCAGGGCCGGAGGCGCGGAAGCCAGCGCGGGACGTTCGCGCGGTACTCGTCGTACGCCCGCGCCGAACCGGCGGTGCAGACCGGGCTCCTCCACGAGCGGGATGTAGACCGCATTGACGGCGGCGACCGCTGCGAACCACAGCGCGAGCGACTTCGAGCCGAGCACGACCGCTTCGCCGGCGAGAACGAACGCGACGCCGCTGATCATCGGGTTGCGGACGTGGCGATAGGGGCCGCGGACGACGAGCTTCGCGGTGGGATCCCACGGTGCCAGCGTTCCCTCGCCGACCTGGGAGAAGAGCCGGATCGTCCAGACGACGAGTACCAGGCCGACAGCGAGCAGGGCGATTCCGAGCAGCACCGGAAGCGCGGCGAAAGCACCTTCGAGCCCCCAGCCGTTCGCATCCTCCGTCCACCAGAGGATCAGTGCGGGAACGACGATCGTCACCGTGCACGGCAGGAGCACGACCGCACGCGCCTCGCGCCAGCGGCTCATTCGACGAGCGTGCGCTCGAGGCCGGCCAACGCTTCTCGCTCGACGCTCGCTACGCCCTCATGACGCCCGTAGGCGGCAAGCGCAGCGCAGAGCGCGAGCGCGAGAACGCGCGCCCGAAGGCGTCCGTCATCGCCGATCGGCCCGTACTCGTGGGCGAACGCCTCGCGCCCCGCAGGAGTGAGCAAGCTCCACACGAGCGAGAGGTCGACCGCCGGATCGGCTCGGCAGACGTCTCCCCAATCGATCACGCCCGAGAGCGAGCCGCGTCGATCGAGTAGGACGTGCCGCAGGTGGAGGTCGCCGTGCACGACCGCCTCGGCCGCGGGAGGCGGCAATTCCCAGGCACTCTCGAGCAGCCGCTCGACACTGTCCGGAGCTCGCCATGATCCGAGGCTCTCGAGCTCCGAGAGCCACCGTCGGGCGATCGGAACGCGTGCAGTCATGTCCGCCCGTCGGTTCGGGTCGACGGGCAACGTCCGCTCTGGGTCGATGGCGGCATCCGTCTCCGGCGCATGAAGCCTGCGCAGGAACCTCCCGAGCTCGCCGCCGAGCCGTGCTCGGGCTTCTTCCCGGATGACGACGGCTGCCGGCTCATCCCCTGGAAGCAGCCGGCAGCCGAAGAACGGCCAAGGGAACAGCTCGCTTCGGTGGCCGACGAAGACGTCGGGACCGGGACCGGGACCGCGAGCAGTGCTGCGATTCGCGGGAGCACCTCGAGCTCGCGCTCGACGCCCGGGATCGCGATCTCCCGGCGCGGGAAGCGGAATGCCCACTCGTCCTCGACGACCCAGACCGAGTTGTCCCAGCCCTCAGCGAGCGGCCGCGCCGAGGCAGCGTCGAGCTCGGGAAACTGGTCTGAGAGAAGCGCGCGCACCAGCCCCTCGTCGATCGCGATCTCCGCTTCCCACTCGGGCACGCGGCGACCCTAGACGGTGCGCTGTCGGTAGTAATTCGGCGTGCGCACGATCTCGGTCACGGCAGTCCGGCGACTCGCGATCGCCGCCCAGGGCTACGCGTCGCGCGGGCGAAACGGAACGGCGCGCGAGGTCGAAGACGCGATTCGCGGCCTGTCGTGCGTGCAGCTCGACTCGATCACCGCAGTCGAGCGAAGCCACCGAATCGTCCTCGGGTCGAGAGTGGGCGCGTACCCGCGCGAGACCGTGTCCCGCCTGCTCGGCGAGGGCAGGATCTTCGAGTACTGGGCGCACGAGGCGTGCCTCATCCCGGTCGAGGAGTGGCCGCTCTTCCGGCCGGTGATGCGCCAGGCTCATCCCTGGCGGGGCGACGTCATCGGACAGCACCCCGAGCTCGCCGAGGAGGTGCGTGCAGCGGTTCGGGAGCGCGGCCCGATCGCGTCGCGCGACTTCGACGGCAAGGGCGGCGGCGGGATGTGGAACTGGAAGCCGGCCAAGGTCATGCTCGAGGCGCTCTGGAACAACGGCGAGATCGTGATCGCCGGGCGAGTCAGCGGGTTCCAGCGGCTGTACGACCTCGCCGAGCGCGTCATCCCGCGGGACGTTCTGGAGGCGCCGGTTCCGGACGATGCCACCCGTCTCCGCGAGCTCACCCTGCGGGCGGTGCGCGCGCGAGGCGTCCTGACCGAGTCGGGCGTTGCCGAGCACTGGCGGCTGCGAGGCGGTGCCGCTCGCATCCGGCCGACGGTCGACGGGCTCGTCGGCGACGGATCGCTCGAGCGGGTGTCGCGTCGAGGACGACGGAGCCGACGTGCTCGTGCCGGCCGGCGCGGATCTCGACCCTCCCCGCCCGAGCGCGAGCGCGCTCCTGTCCCCGTTCGACAACCTGCTCTGGGACCGGACGTTCGCGCGCCGGGTGCTGGGCTTCGACCACGTGATCGAGGTCTACAAGCGCGCCCACGAGCGGGCATTCGGGTACTACGTGCTCCCGCTGCTCTGGCGCGACCGCATCGTCGGGCGGGCCGACCTCAAGACCGAGCGCAAGGAAGGCGCACTCGTGGTGAAGTCGTTCCACGTCGAGCCCGGTGTTCGACGCTCCGCCGCACTGGACGACGCGTTCGAGCGCGCGCTCGACCGGCTCAGGCGCACGATCGGCCTGGAGCGCGTCGTGCGATGACGACCGTCTCGGTCGAGGAGGCGCGCCGGATCGCCGTCCGCGCTCAGCTGCTCGACGGCTCGGCGACGACGATCCTCGACACCGTACGGCGGCTCGGCTTCCTGCAGATGGACCCGATCTCGACCGTCGCCCCGCCGCAGCAGCTCGTGCTGTGGAGCCGCCTCGGCCCGTACGACCTCGCCGAGCTCGACCGGCTCCTCTGGGAGGAGAAGAAGCTCTTCGAATGGAACGCGTTCATCCGGCCGATCGAGGATCTGCCGCTCATCCAGGCACGGATGCGGCGCAGGCGAGGAAACTACGCGTGGGAGCGACGCGGAGCCGAGTTCCTGCGCGAGAACGCGCGCTACAAGCGCTACGTCCTCCGCGAGCTCGAGCGTCGCGGGCCGCTCCTGTCCCGCGAGCTCGATGACGACTCGATCAGGACCTGGGAGTCGCACGGCTGGTACGGCACGCGCAACACGGCGGTCATGCTGGACCTCCTCCACGGGCGCGGGACGGTGGCGATCGTGGGACGCCGGAACGGCCAGCGCGTGTGGGATCTTGCGGAGCGCTGGTACCCGGAGACCGAGAAGATCTCTTTGAAGGACGCCGAACGCGCGCTCGCCGAGAAGCGCTTCCGCGCCCTCGGCGTCCGGCTCACTGCGAAGGGGTGGGAGGCGCACCCGGACGCGACGGACGGCCCTGTCCCCGAGCGCGTCACGTTCCTCTCCCCGTTCGACCGCCTCATTCACGATCGCGATCGCGCGGAGGCGCTCTTCGACTTCCGGTATCGCCTCGAGATGTACGTGCCGAAGGCGAAACGCGAGTACGGCTACTACGTCCTGCCGATCCTCGTCGGCGACCGCCTCGTCGGCCGCATCGAGCCGCGGTTCGACCGGAAGACGCGCACGCTCGAGGTGCTCGGCGCCTGGGGCGACACGTCTCGCGTGGACGAGGCGCTCTCGAGCCTGGCGACCTTCCTCGGCGCCGAGCGAATCGCGACCCCGTAACTAGGATCACCGCGATGGAGTTCGAGACGCGGGCCATCCACGAGGGCCAGGAGCCCGACTCCGCGACCGGCGCGATCACGACGCCGATCTACCAGACCTCGACCTACGTGCAAGAGGCCGTCGGCGTGCACAAGGGCTACGACTACGCGCGCGTCGGCAACCCCACGCGCACCGCGCTCCAGGAGTGCATCGCGTCGCTCGAAGGCGCCGCGCACGGCCGCGCGTTCTCGTCGGGGCTCGGCGGCGCCACGACCCTCATGCACCTCCTCTCTCCGGGAGACCACGTCGTCGCGGTGAACGACGTGTACGGCGGCATCTACCGCATGTTCACCCAGGTCTACGAGCCGAAGGGCTACCGCTTCACCTTCCTCTCGCCGGACGAGATCTCGGCCGGGCTCGCGGATCACCTCGACGAGCAGACGAAGCTCGTCTGGCTGGAGACGCCGACCAACCCGGCACTGAACGTCATCGACATCGCGGCCGCTGCCGCAGCCGCCCACGAGGCAGGCGCGCTCGTCGTCGTCGACAACACCTTCGCGACGCCCTATCTCCAGCAGCCGCTCGCGCTCGGCGCGGACGTCGTCCTGCACTCGACGACGAAGTACCTCGGCGGCCACTCCGACGTCGTCGGCGGCTTCGTGGCGACGAACGACGACGCGATCGGAGAGCGGCTCGCGTTCCTGCAGAAGTCGCTCGGCGCGGTTCCGGGCCCGTTCGACGCGTGGCTCGTGCTCCGCGGCGTGAAGACGCTCGCCGTGCGCATGGATCGCCACTGCGCGAACGCGCGCGCGGTCGCCGAATTCCTCGAGGGTCACGCGCGGGTCGAGAAGGTCCTGTACCCGGGCCTCCCCGCGCATCCGGGTCACGACGTCGCCGCGAAGCAGATGCGCGACTTCGGCGGGATGGTGTCGTTCCTGCTCGAGGACGAGGCCGAGGCGGTCGAGCTCGTCGCCCGCACCCGCATCTGGAAGCTCGCCGAGAGCCTCGGCGGCGTCGAGAGCCTCATCGAGCACCCCGCGCGGATGACGCACGCCTCGACCGCGGACGCGCCGTTCGCCGTGCCGCCGACGTTGATCCGGCTCTCCGTCGGCATCGAGTCGGCCGAGGACCTCGTCGAGGACCTCGAGTCGGCGCTCGCCGGCTGATGCTCGAGCCGATCGACCTCCATCACCAGGCGCCGGGGATCGTCGGCAGCTACCTCCTCGAGACGGAGGACGGGCCGGCGCTCTTCGACTGCGGCCCGACGTCGACGATCCCGCACCTGAAGGCCGGGCTCGCGGACCGCGGGCTCGATCTCACGGACGTGCGCCATCTGCTCCTCTCGCACATCCACCTCGACCACGCGGGAGCGGCCGGCGTGCTCGTCCGCCAGAACCCGTGGCTCCAGGTGCACGTCTCGGAGGTCGGCGCGCCGCACCTCGTCGATCCTTCGCGGCTGGATGCCAGCGCGCGCCGTCTGTACGGCCGCGCCTTCGACGAGCTCTGGGGCGAGCTCGCGCCGATTCCGCAGGAGAACGTCCACGTCGTCGGCGACCGCGTGCTCGACCTCGACTGCTTCCCGACGCCTGGCCACGCCTGGCACCACGTGTCGTACCTCGACTCGGACGGCACGCTCTACGCGGGCGACGCCGCCGGAGTGCGTCTCGAGGGCGCGAGCTTCGTCATGCCCCCGTGCCCGCCACCCGAGTTCGACCTCGAGGCGTGGGAGAGCTCGATCGCGGAGATCGAGCGCCGCGTCCCCTCCCGCCTAGCGCTCATCCACTACGGAGTTGTCGGCGACGTGCAGGAGCACCTCGTCTCGCTGCGCGCGACTCTCGGGCGGTGGAGCGAGCGCATCGAGCACGGGATGGACGAGGACACGTTCATCGCAGCCGCGCGCTTCGACGTCGAGCAGACCGATCCCGACCTCGTCGACGAGTACGAGCGCGCCGGGCCGTACTGGCACCACTTCCGCGGCATCGAGCGCTACTGGCGCAAGCGCCGGGAAGCAGCGAGCGCGACGACCTCAGCCTGACGCAGTCGACAGCTTTCGGATGGTGCGCGCTCGCCGGCGTCCTACCATCGTTCTCGAAACATACGAACGAAGGGAGGTAGCCCGATGGCAGCCCGCAGCACCTACCCAAAACGGCAACCGGCGCCCGAGAGCAGCGTCATGGCGAAGGTCGTGGCGCTGTTCCTCGGCCTCATGGTCGCGATCCTCGGCTTCTTCGTGCTGATGATGTGGATGGACGCGCGCGAATCGCGAGACGATGCCGCGGCTCCCGCTACGGAGCACGGCGACCACAATGTGGCGCTTCCTTTGAGCAGCTTCGCCGGCGAGGTTCCGGAGAACGCGCCGGACCTCGCCGAGGCGCATCAGCCCTACGACGCGACGCTGCCGCCGATCCCGGCCGGCGACCTGGTGAAGGTCGACATGACGCTGAAGGACATGGTCGTCGAGATCGCTCCGGGTGTCCGGTACAACACGTGGGCCTTCGACGGCCACGGCGCGCCTGGCCCCGTGATTCACATCCGCGAGGGCCAGACCGTCGAGATGACGTTGACGAACGGCGGCGCGATCCCGCACTCGATCGACTTTCACGCCGCCCGGATCGCACCCGACGTCGCGTTCCGTGACGCCGCTCCGGGCGAGTCGTTCACCTTTCGCTTCACGGCGGACGACCCGGGCGTCTTCATGTACCACTGCGGCACGAAGCCCGTACTGGCGCACATCGCCAACGGCATGTACGGCGCGATCGTCGTGGAGCCGAGGGAAGGCCTGCCGCCCGTGGATAACGAGTATGTCCTCGTCGGCAGCGAGTGGTACCTGAACAACGACGGCGTCCAGGAGCCGGCGTCGCTCGACATGTCGAAGGCCCGCGCGCGGCTCGCCGACTGGGTCACGTTCAACGGCTACGCAAACCAGTACGTCACGCATCCGCTCAAGGCGAATCCGGGCGAGACGACGCGGTTCTGGGTCGTCGCGGCGGGGCCGACCAACAACGTCAACTTCCACGTGGTCGGCACCATCTTCGACCGCGCGTGGGTGAACTCCGACCTCACGAGCCCGCCACAGCTCGGGGTCCAGACCGTAATAGTGCCCGCAGGCGGCGGCGGCGTGTTCGACATGAAGATCGACGACGTTGGTTCGTATCCGTTCGTGAGTCACGCGTTCGCCGACGTCGACCTGGGTCAGGTCGGCCTCCTTCAGGTGGGGACCCGAAGGGCACCTCGACCCACTGAGACCGCGAAGT